>JBBCJR010000009.1:0-94092 GCA_037190805.1 Sphingomonas sanxanigenens
CCCCCCGCCGGCATGTCAGGGCCAGGGACGCTTCCGCTCGAAGTCGCCAGACTCTAAGACCACCCTCCCTGTCTTACCCCGTCGAGGCCGTCCTTCCCGATCTCATCGCCCACCTCGATGCTGGATCGAACGCGGTCCTGATCGCGCCACCGGGGGCCGGCAAGACCACCATCGTCCCGCCCGCATTGCAGACCCGGCCGTGGGCGACCGGCACCATCCTGCTCCTGTCGCCCCGCCGCCTCGCAGCGCGCGCCGCCGCGGAACGGATGGCCGCGATGACCGGAGAGGCGGTCGGCCGGACGATCGGCTATCGAACCCGCCTCGACAGCAAGGTGTCGGCGGCGACGCGGGTCGAGGTGGTGACCGAGGGCATCTTCACCCGCCGCATCCTCGCCGACCCGGAGCTTGCCGGTGTCTCGGCCGTGCTGTTCGACGAAGCGCATGAGCGCAGCCTTGACGGCGACCTCGGCCTCGCCCTTGCCCTTGAGGCGCAGGAGGCGCTGCGCCCCGACCTCCGGCTGCTGGTCATGTCGGCGACGCTCGATGGCGCGGCCTATGCGCGACTGATGCCCGGCGCGGCGGTGATCGAGAGCGCGGGCCGCGCTTTCCCGCTGACGCATCACTATCTTGGCCGACGCGCCGACGAACGGATCGAGGATGCCGCCGCCGCCGCCATCCACCGCGCGCTGGCAGAGGAGGACGGCAGCATCCTCATCTTCCTGCCCGGCGTTGCCGAGATCGAACGCACCGCCGAGCGGCTGCGCGTGCCGGCCGGGACCGAGATCCACCGCCTGCATGGCACTCTGGATCCCGCCGGACAGCGGGCTGCGATCGCACCGGCATCTACCGGCCGCCGCAAGGTCGTGCTCGCCACCTCGATCGCGGAAACCAGCATCACGATCGACGGCGTTCGCATCGTTATCGATTCCGGTCTCAGCCGCCGTCCCCGCTACGATCGGGGTGCCGGTGTCACCCGGCTCGTCACCGAACGCGCCAGCCGCGCCGCCGTCGACCAGCGCGCGGGCCGTGCCGGACGCACCGCCCCCGGCATCGTCTATCGCCTGTGGGACGAGGCCCAGACCCGCAGCCTGCCCGCCTATGACCCGCCCGAGATCACGGAGGCCGACCTGTCAGGCCTCAGCCTCGACCTTGCATTGTGGGGTGTCGGCGATCCCGCGATGCTGGCCTGGCTCGACCCACCTCCCGCCGCCGGCATCGCCGAAGCACGCGACAGGCTGAAACTGCTGGGCGCGATTGACGCCGATGGGCGGGTGACCGCGCATGGCGAGGCGATCGCCCGCTTGCCGCTCGCGCCGCGTCTTGCCCATATGCTGATCGCAGCGCGAGACCACGGCATCGGCGCCACCGCCGCGCAGGTCGCGGTCCTGCTGGGGGAACGCGGTCTCGGGGGGCCGGGTGCCGATGCCGACCTGCGACTACGCCGCTTCGCCGACGAGCGCGGCCCCCGCGCCACTGCTGCGCGCCGGCTGGCGGATCGTTGGTTGGCGCTGGCCGGGAACGGCAGCGACGCTAGCCCCCCTGCAGATGCAGTGGGCATGGCGATTGCGCTCGCCTATCCGGAACGGGTCGCCCGGCGGCGGACGGGCGATGGCGGCGACTATGCCAGCGTCGGCGGACGCGGCTTCCGCCTCGACCCGGCGGACCCGCTGGCCCGCGCCGAATGGCTGGCGGTGGCCGAAGTCCAGGGCGCGGCCCAGGGCGCCCGTATTCTTGCGGCGGCCGAGATCGACGCCGTCACCGTCGAAGCACTGTTCGCCGACCGGATCGACCTCCGCCGCGACGTCCGCTTCGATGCCGCGACGGGCGGCGTGACGGCCGAACGGCGACGAATGCTGGGCTCCCTCACCCTCGGGCGCAGCGCCGATCCTGACACGCCAGCCGAGACCATCGCCGACGCGTTGTTGGCCGGGCTGGCGGCGGAAGGACTGGATCAACTGTCCTGGGGCGATGCCGCGATCGCGCTGCGCCAGCGGACCGCCGCCGCCCGTGCTGCCGGCTTCGACCTGCCGGCGCTCGACGACGGCGCTCTGACCGCCGACCTCGCTGACTGGGCAGGGCCCCTGCTGGCCGGTCGGCGGCGGTTGGACGCCATCCCGCCCGCCGCGCTTCACGACGCGCTCCTCGCCCGCCTCGGCTGGCCGGCGCAATCCTTGCTCGACCGGCTCGCGCCGCCGCGCCTCTCGACCCCGGCGGGCACCAGTCATGCGATCGACTATGGGGCGGAAGGCGGTCCGACCGTGACCGTGCGCGTCCAGGAACTATTTGGCCTCGCCCGCCACCCGACCGTCATGGACGGCCGGGTGCCTCTGATACTGTCCCTCACGTCGCCGGCCGGGCGGCCCATCCAGACCACCCGCGACCTGCCCGGCTTCTGGAGCGGCAGCTGGCGCGATGTCGCCAAGGACATGCGGGGACGTTATCCACGTCATCCGTGGCCGGAAGACCCCGCCAGCGCCGTCGCCACCACCCGCACCAAGCGCGCCGACGCACGCCGATCCTCTTGACGCCCCGGCGCGCGCGCGCCAAGCGATGCGGACAGTATTGACGGACCTGGACGAACATGACCGCGCGCATCATCCAACGCACCAAGAACGCCATGCAATCCGGCCGTGCCCGGTGCGGGGAATGGCGGCTGGAGTTCGCCCCCGCGGAGCCGCGTCGTCCAGACCCGCTCACCGGCTGGGCCGGATCGGGGGACACGAAAGCCCAGCTGTTCCTCGACTTTCCGACGCTGGATGCCGCCCGCGCCTATGCCGAACGCGAGGGAGTGGACTATGTCGTCATTCCGGCTGCGCCGCGGCAGGTGAAGATCCGCACCTATGCGGACAACTTCCTCTGACACCTCGCATGGCGATGGAGCAGGCCCCGTAGCTCAACTGGATAGAGCATTCGCCTTCTAAGCGAATGGTTGCGTGTTCGAGTCACGCCGGGGTCACCAAATCAATAATTTCAGTAGCTTACGCCTATTCTCACTCTGGTTGATTCGTAGCTGTCCACAATCGCCACCGAGCATGATTTCGGAGCTGAGCGGATCAATCGTCAGCTGGTCGATCTTGACGGCCTCTCACGCATATCGTCGACGCGAACGGCATCAGAAACGCCCAAGATAATATCTCCGGCATTTTCCGCCGTGGAATGGATTTTGCGCCAGGTTCGTAAACCCATGGAGGCCCCATGTAGGGCAGTGCCAGCGGAGAGATAGTTTGCTTCCCCTCCATCATGTTGCGTGGCGCCATCTGGCCGCCTGGTCCGTCATATCATTTGTCACCCTGGGATTTTTTCCGGCTCAAGCGCAGGAGTATCCTCACATTCCTGAACCCATGATCTTCGACATGATGCGCCCTTTGGGAGCGAAGCGCGGCGAACTGGAAGTCAATACGCTGGGCACCCTGCCTCTGTCCGGCAATGGCCAGCAGATGCATTGGGCGCCGGAGGTGGAATATGCCTTTGCCGATGGATGGGCGGTGGAGTTTGAGTTGCCGTTCGAGGGCCGCCGTCTTGCCGAGCTCAAGGTCGGCCTACAGGCCAGTTTCGGATCGTCCAACGATGGCCGCCTGGTCCACGGCATCCAGTATTTCGGAGTGTACGATCGCGCTCATCGCAGCTATCGCAGCACCGTCGCCTATATGATTGGGCATCGCTTCAACGATCGCTGGAGCATGATGAGCATGGTCGGGCTTGCGGACGTCAGCGCTAGGAGGGCAAGCGGACGTAACGGCGCGATCATCAATCATTCGACGTTTTTCGACCTATCCGACCACTCTGTCGCCGGCCTCGAGATTAACTATCTCGGCGGACGGGAGGGTCATATCCTTGTCATGCCACAATGGCATCAAAGACTATCCAGCATGACCAATGTGCAGTTGGGCATTGGCATCGAGAAAGGCCGGCACGATGCCGTGCGTCCCAAGGCGGGGGCCCGGTTGATCCGGGAATTCTAAGACCGCCCGACGGTCGTGGGAATAAAATGCCATCCCGAGCCGTAAACAACCATGACCGTAACCGATTCGTCGCGTTCGGGGGCACTGTCCTCAAAAGTCCAGCCTGTCGAGCCAGGCTGCCTCGAAACGGATTGGCCGGCCAAGGTGAACCATAGCATGCCCTCGTCCTTTGCCCTGCCTGGTGATCTCGCCGCCATGCGGCGCTATGCTCGTTCCCTCGCACGGAACGAACATGACGCCGACGATATCGTGCAGGAGGCGCTACTGCGCGCCATCGAACGTCAGGACACGTTTCAACCCGGCAGGTCGCAAAGGCGCTGGCTGCTGGCGATTGTGCACAATGTGTTCGTGACCAGGAAACGCAAGGAGGCCGCCGAAGCACGCCGCGACGATAGGTTCGCGGAAACGCTGCTGGCGCGTCTCGACCCGGAGCAGGAAATGATCGCGCGGCTGAATGAAGTCGCACAGGCCTTTTCCGTCCTGTCCGATCAGCAGCGGGCAGTGCTGCACCTCGTCGCCGTGGAGGGACTGAGCTATCAGGAAGCGGCCGACGTTCTGGATGTTCCGGTCGGCACGATCATGTCACGGCTTAGTCGCGCCCGTTCGGCATTGCGGCAACGAGACTGCGGACCGGAACTACGTGTCGTAGGGGGGCGGGATGACAAGTGATGAACCGCTGCCAGGAGAAATCGAAGCCTATGTCAGCGGACAGCTCGACACTAGCCGGAAGTTCATCGTCGAAACCCATTTGTCCCGTCATCCGGACCAGGCCGCAAAGGTCATGGCGGAACTAGGAACCACCAGCGCGCTCAAGCTCATCCTCGGGACGACTGAGCCGGGCGACGAGATGCCCGCTCACGGCTTTGACAAGCCTAGGAAGTTAGCAACGAAGCCGTTATGGTGCCGACCTGGCCCGCTGACCGGCCTGGCAGCAACGATCATCGCCGGCCTCATGCTTATCGGCCTGCTCCCGCAGATGCGTGCGCCCGAGTATGTGGGATATGCTGTTAACTCTCATCGAATTGCTGCCCTGCGCGCCAATATGCACTCGCAGATCGAAACGCCTGATTTCGACGCCAACGAGATCATATCCTCTACCCAGATCGCCATGCCTAAATTGCCCGCTGACTGGAACATCACCGACGTGCAGCTTTTCCCTACACCGAAAGGCCCGGCGCTACTCGTCGCACTGAAGACATCGACTGGCCAGCCGCTCTCATTATTTGCCATTCGCGAGCGCACGGGCGCGCCAAACCGGCCGGATGCCGTGCGGGAGGGTGCGCAATCCGTAGCCTATTGGCAGCACGGAGACATGTCCTATGCTCTTACGGGAGAGACTGAGCCGGTTGCGATCGATGCGACTGCGGAGGCCTTGTCCCGAAGCTGGCTGTAGATGCACGTCAGCTTCCGGCCCACGGACGTTTCCGAACACCAGCCGATTATCGTCATTCCGCGCGCGCGGCCCTCACGCAAGGCTCACCAAATCAATCTTTCGGCGACTTGGACCCAAGCTTCATAATTTCGCCCTCTGGACAAACGCCCTCTAGGGGCCGTGTCAAAACGCGATCCTGACTGAATGCTACCTTCGCAACGATCGATAGGTTGTCGGCAGGCACTTTGGCGAGCGTATGGCTCGATGCTAATGCTGAAACACTATGCAAGGCATCCTGATTACTGGGCAGCCATCTCGCGGTCATCAAATCATGTTATCGTCGGATGGTTTCGTCGCTTGCCAGACGACTTATGCCGAAGAGAGATTCATGACCAAACTATCGTGGTATCGTGCTGCAGTATCAAACTTGGGCCCGTTCCATTTACTTAGGAGGCAAGTGAACAAGAGGTGGTCTCGCAAGCCGCTGGTTATGGCTACCAGCAAATATTTAAATTATCCGGTGCGCTACAGGCGGGGAACCAGTGATCTTAATGTTTTCGATCAGATTTTTGTTGAAAGAGAATATAACTGCCTGGATAGCGTAGGAAATCTCGATCTCATTATCGACTGCGGCGCGAACGTGGGATTCTCATCAGCCTATTTTCTTTCCCAACATCCCAATGCCTCCATCATTGCGATTGAGCCCGATCCAGATAATTTTGCGTTGCTGGAGCGTAACGTCGCTCCCTACGGCAGCCGCGTTAATTGCATCCGCGCCGCCATATGGCCCACATGCACCCAAGTCCGGCTCACGGCCTCAACCACGAGGCCCGGCGATGAATGGGGCCGCCAGGTCGAAGCAGACGCTGCGGGAGATATTCAGGCAATCGATATTCCAACCCTGCTCGCGAAGAGCGGTGCCGATCGCATTTCCCTGTTGAAGATCGATATCGAGGGCGCGGAAGCAGAATTGTTCGCGAGCGGAACCGAAGCTTGGCTTCCCAATGTCGACACGCTGGTCATCGAGATTCACGGACAACATTGCGGCGAGATTGTTCATTCCGCCATCGCAGGCGAAGGCTTCAATGTGACCAGTTGTGGTGAATTGACCGTCTGCCGACGCTCTTGATTCTCTTTCGTTCGGCTCGTGCCGCAGGCATGTCAGCGCGCATTGAGCTTGCGCGCGGCAGGCCGCGCTGTACGCCTCACTCCCCGGCCAGCGCCCCGTCTCCAAGTCGCAGCCGGGCCAGCTTGGCATAAAGCGTTTTCCGGCTGATCCCGAGCGCGGCGGCGGCTTCGCTCTTGTTGCCGTTCGCGCGCTGGATCGCCGCGAGCACCGCTTCGGGCGCATGCCGAGACTGCGGACGCTCCCACTGACCGGCCGCCAGTCGACTGGACAGAACGAACTGCGTGCCGCGCAAGATCGGTCCATCCTCCAGAATAGCCGCGCGGGCGATCACCTGACGCAGTTCGCGGATATTTCCGGGCCAGCCATGCGCGGCGAGCGCGCGCTCGAACTGTTCATCCATCGACAATGCCGGCATCGAGAGCTCGGCCGCGATCTTCTGCAGGAATGCGCCGGTCAGGATCGGCAAATCGTCCAGCCGCTCCCGTAGCGGCGGGATTTCCAGCGTGACCGTGCTGAGGCGGTAATAAAGATCCGATCGAAACAGCCCCTGCTCGACCAGGCTGGCCAGGGCACGGTTGGTCGCCGCGATGACTCTAACGTTGAGCGGGATCGGATTGTCGCCGCCTACGCGCACCACCTCGCGCTGTTGCAGCACGCGAAGCAGCGCCACCTGGGCAGCGGGACTGAGGTCCGCGATTTCGTCCAGCAACAGGGTGCCCCGATTGGCCAGCTCGAACTTGCCGATCCGCCGACGGTCCGCGCCCGTGAATGCACCCCGCTCGTGACCGAACAACTCGCTTTCCAGCAGGCCTGGCGGAATCGCACCGCAGTTCAACGTGATGAACGGTTGTTTCGAGCGCGGGCTGAGATCGTGGATCAGGCTCGCCGCCAGTTCCTTACCGACCCCCGTTTCGCCTTCGATCACCACATTGACGTCGAATGGCGCCACCCGTTCGATCGTGGACAGCATCTGCTGGAATGCAGGGGAGCGACCCAGCATCTCACGCCGGCCCGGTTCGGTCCGATCCGTATCGCCCAGCCTCAAGGTCTTGCAACGGCGTACGAAGTTGGAGGTAATAGCCTGAACCGGCAGACGCTCGAACACCGAACCGCCGGCAATGCCATCCACCTTTGCCTGGCGGAACAGGGTCCCGAAATCCTCGACGTCGGTAAAGGGCCCGCCATAGCTGAGGCGAAGCGGCGCGAATGGCGCGGCATCGAGCGCAGACACCATCCGATTGATGTGGATGAGAGAATCCTGAAGTCTGTCGCGCCGGTCGCCGATCGCGGAGCGCTGCGGCGTCAGGCCGGCATTGATGATATAGGCATCGATGCCCTCGCCGGCGAAACGGCGGGCATCATCGACATCCAGCACGAAGGCGAAGGTGGCCAGCCCCCGGTTCCGGGCGCGACGCAGCAGGTCGATCTCGGTCGAAAGGCCACACCCCTCCTCCTCGAACGCAGCCCGTATCCTGCCGTCGATGAAGCCGACGGTCGGCCAGTTGGTGATTCCCTGCACCCCCATCCGCTGCAACTGATCCAGCCGCGCGTCGACGTCGATCGTCGGATCGCTGGCCAGCACGCCCGCCACCACTGGCAGGCGTCCCGCATTGGGCAGGATATGGCGACGAAGCAACTCCTCGGTCTGCTCGTTGGCATTGCCATAAGCCAGAAGCGAAGCCAGCGAGCCATGGCCGAGGCTGCGATAGAGACCGGCGTTCAAGGCCAGCAGGACATTGGCCCCCGCCTCCACCGCATATTGCGCGATCTGACCGGAGCCAGCGGAAACAGCGAGAACCGGGGAGCCCGTTTGATGCGCCTCGCGCGCAAGTTCACGAACCAGCGGATGCATCTGTCGACCTTATTCTGTTACCCAGGTAACAGCATCCTCACATGATGTGACACTGGTAACAACCCGATTTGGGCCGCGATGTTGGAATTCATCCGACATTCCGCGGCGATCATCTCTTTGGCACGATATCTGCTTAGGCATGATCAATAGTCCAAAAAACTGGATCACCCGCGACAGACGGGAACCGTGAGAGGAGAGAAATGGGCAATCTGGCGCCCGTCTACGTGCTGGCCACGTTGGACACGAAACTGGAAGAAGCCAGCTACCTTGCCGAAATGCTCGGCAAGGTAGGCGTTTCGGCGGTGCTGATCGATGTCGGCACATTGCATCCGCCCACGGCCGAGCCGGGTATCGACCGATCGACAGTCGCATCCTTTCATCCAGAGGGGGCGAATGCCGTTCTGGGGCTTCGGGAGCGTGGGGCAGCAGTTACCGCCATGAGCCGCGCGCTGCGCAGCTTCCTGATCGAGGCCTATCGCGGCGGGCGCTGTTCGGGCGCGGTGGGGCTGGGCGGCACAGGCGGCACCGCGATGATCGCGACCGCGATGCAGGGCCTCCCGATCGGTTTTCCCAAGCTGATGGTATCCACAGTCGCGAGCGGTGACACCAGCAACTACATTGGCACCAGCGACATCACCATGATGTTCTCGGTCGTCGACGTCGCGGGCCTGAACCGGGTATCGCGCCAGATCTATCGCAACGCCGCGGCCGCCATCGCCGGCATGGCTCGCCTGGAAGCGGCGCGGAGCGACAGTAAGCCCGCGGTCGGTCTTACCATGTTCGGTGTCACCACCCCTTGTGTCACCGCCGTGCGCCAGATGCTGGAGCCCGCCGGCTATGACACCCTGGTCTTTCATGCCACCGGCGTCGGCGGGCGGGCGATGGAGGAACTGGCAGGCAGCGATCTTCTGGACGGCGTTCTCGACATCACCACGACCGAAGTCGCGGATGAAGTGGTAGGCGGCGTTTTCGCCTGCGGCCCTGCGCGGTTCGACACCATCCTCGAACGCCGCCTGCCTTATGTGATGTCACTGGGCGCGCTCGACATGGTCAACTTCGGCCCCATCGACACGGTGCCCGAGCGGTTCCGCAACCGCCGGCTGCATATCCACAACAGCAGCGTCACGCTGATGCGCACCACGATCGACGAGAATATCAGCTGCGCGCGCTGGATCGCCGGCAAGTTGAACGCTCACCCCGACAGCGGCTTCACGCTGTTGATCCCTGAAGGGGGCGTGTCCGAAATCGACAAGCCGGGCGGCCCGTTTCACGACCCGGAGGCCGATCGCGCGCTGTTCGAGGAACTGGAGC
Organism: Sphingomonas sanxanigenens; assembly: GCA_037190805.1. Lineage (GTDB taxonomy): Bacteria > Pseudomonadota > Alphaproteobacteria > Sphingomonadales > Sphingomonadaceae > JBBCJR01. The sequence continues at coordinate 9,627 of JBBCJR010000009.1, forward strand.
GCCAGGTGTCCCAGGGTCCGACGCGCCGCATCGTCCGCTATCCGCATCACATCAACGACAAGGCGTTTGCCGACGCAATCGTCACCGAGTTCGGCAAGGTCGCCGGCTAGGTCATGGCCAGTTTTCAGGGAGGGTACATGCACTGGAATCGCAGGGAAATCATCGCGGGCTTCCGCGAGAAGATCGCGGCCGGCCGACCGATCGTCGGCAGCGGCGCCGGGACCGGCATTTCCGCCAAGTGCGCCGAACAAGGGGGCGCCGATCTGCTGATCATCTATAATTCCGGTCGCTATCGCATGGCGGGCCGCGGGTCGCTCAGCGGCCTGCTCGCCTATGGCAACGCCAATGAGATCGTCCTGGAAATGGGCAAGGAAGTCCTGACGATCGTGTCGCGGACCCCGGTTCTCGCCGGCGTGAACGGCACCGACCCCTTCCTGCTGACCGACCGCTTCCTGCGCGAAGTGGCGGACATGGGCTTTGCCGGCATCCAGAACTTCCCCACCGTCGGCCTGATCGACGGCTCGTTCCGGATCAATCTTGAAGAAACGGGCATGAGCTTCAGCAAGGAGATTGATCTTATCGCTGCGGCCAATGCCGCCGATCTCCTGACCACGCCCTATGTCTTCGACGTCGAACAGGCCCGCCAGATGACGCGCGCCGGCGCCGACATCATCGTCGCCCATATGGGCCTGACGACCGGCGGCCAGATCGGCGCCAAGACCTCCCTGTCGCTCGACCAGTCCGCCGTACTCGTCAACGAGATCATTGAGGCGGCGCGCGCGGAACGGCCGGACATCATCGTCCTATGCCACGGCGGCCCGATCTCGATGCCCACGGACGTCGAATTCATGCTCGACAAATGCCCTGAGGTCGACGGGTTCTACGGCGCCACCTCGATGGAGCGGCTACCCGCCGAAACGGCGATCACTCAACAGGTCAGCCAGTTCACCAATCTGTCCTTGAGGAAAAAATCATGACCGACCCGCACCGTCGTTCGCGTCGCAGCTGGCTGCTTGCGGCCGGCATCGCAGCTGTCCTCGCGCCGAGCGCGGCGGTTGCGGCAACTGCCCCGACGATCGTGCTGATCGGCGGTGCGAAGCAGGGATATCCAAGGGGTGAACATGATTACCCGGACGGCGTCCTGAAAATCGAACGACTGATCAAGGCGTCGCCGGAGTTCGCCAAGGTGAAGCCGGTGATCAAGACCTACCCGGCCGGCTTTCCCAAGAATCTCTCGGAGATCGACGATGCGAGCGTCGTCCTTCTCTATTTCGGCATGGACTACAAGCCGACGGGCCATATCAGCCCGGTTCAGGATCCGGCGGTCAAGGCCGGGCTGAACCGGCTGATGGCGCGCGGCGTCGGCCTCATCGCCCTCCATCAGGCCTTCACTGTCCCCGACGCCAAGGCCGACGTACCCTACACCAACTGGCTGGGGGGTATCCGCATCGGGATGGCGGACCGGACGACCGAGATCGCCCCGATCTCGATCACCACACAATCCCACCCCATCGCCAGCGGTCTGACATCGTTCGAATATCTCGACGAGTTCTACCCGACGATCAACATGACATCCTCGCCCGGCGTTACGCCGATTCTCAGCGCGCGCGTCCATGTCCAGCATCGCGACAACAAGCCGGTGTTCGAGGACCCCGCGTCGAACAGAGTGGTGGCCTGGGCCTATGAGCGCTCCGATGGCGGCCGGGCCTTCGCCTTTTCCGGCGCGCACGAATTGTCGTTCCTCGACCAGCCGCAGGTTCGCAAGATGGTGCTGAACGCCGTTCTCTGGGCATCGAAGAACGATGTTCCGGCCGCTGGCGTGACCACCACCGTGCCCGCCGGACGCCGTATTGGCCAGTCGATGCCCGACCCGGCCGATTATCAGCGCGTCGTACTGCCCGCCGCCGAAGTCACGCCCGAGCCGCAGACCTGGGGCAAACTGGAATGGTTTGCGTCTCGTCCGCTCGGCAACTCGGCGACGATGACCGTGGGCCAGGCGACGATCTCGGTCGGCAAGGAAAACCCGGTGCACTGGCACCCCAATTGCGACGAGATTCTGCATGTCCTCAAGGGACACATCATGCACCGCGTGGGGGACAAGGAGTATGAGATGAAGGCGGGCGACACCGTCGTCATCCCCGAAGGCCAGCTCCACAACGCGCGCAATATCGGCTCGGAAGACGCCGTGCTGCTGGTTTCCTTCAATTCCGCCGATCGTGTGGCGATCGGCGAGTGATCGTGCGGAAAACCAGCCCTCGTCTGATTGCCCTGGGGCTGGCGGCGAGTGCGCTCGCCAGCTCCATGGCGGGATCAGCCCCGGCCCCCAAGGACATCCTGACCGGCTTTGCCGACCGGGAACGCACGGGCTGGTTTTCCGGCGAAACACGGCTGACGCCGGCCAGTGTAGCCAGCGGCCGGTTCGACAAATTGTGGGAATCGCCACCGCTCGATCCGAGCGGTCAGTTTCCCGCCCGGCTTTACGCATCGCCCCTCTACGTCAACAGCCTGCGGATCGGTACGGGCCCCGCGCGGGGGAAATCACTTCCAGTCGTCATCGCCGCGACCAACAACGGGTTCGTCTATGCGATCGCCGCAGGCGGCCGCGGTACAACGCCTGGCACGATTTTGTGGAAAACCCAGTTCGACCCGCCGTGCGATCTGTTGTGGGATGGCGGGCCCATGGGCGTCCTCAGCACCCCGATCATCGACCAGAGGCGCAAGCGTCTTTACGTCGCCAGTTGCAGCGCCAAGGCCGGTTGGCAGGTCTATGCACTCGAGCTGGCGACAGGCCGGGTGCTTGATGGCTGGCCGGTCTCCATTCATGAGTCGGTGCTCGATCAGCCAGGCCTGAACCGCAATCGCAGCGAGGTGCCACAGCCCGCGCCCGAGGCGAGGCGGGGCCGCTTCTACATCCAGCGCGGCGCGCTGAATCTCAGCGCCGACGATCGTTATCTGTACGTGACACTGGGTCAGGCGCGCGGCTGGATGGTTGCCGTCGACACACGAAAGGCTGCCGTCGCATCAGCCTACAGCGCCACGCCGATCCCGTCCGATTCCGTCGGCGGCATCTGGGGCTCCACCGGACCGGCGATCGATCGATCAGGCGCGGTGTTCGTGGTAACCGGCGCCAGCGGCGGACAGGCGCAGGCAGCGCCGGTCGGCAACCGCGCCCAGTCGGTCCTGAAATTCCAGATGGCCGCGCAGACCGGCCTGACGCTCAGCGGTATCTACACACCCTTCAACCATTGTGAATCCGGCGCCGCCGATATCGATCTGGGCAGCAGCGGCGTCGCGATCATCCCGCCGCTGAACAATCGAAAGGCACATGACGAACTGCTGGCGCTGGGCGGCAAGCAGGGTAACGCCTATCTGCTGGCCGCGCAGAGCTTCAGCACGCCGGGGCGTGAACGCGAACCTTGCGGCACCGATCCGGCCAGCGATCACTCGCTGCTTCCTCCTGGCGATCAACCGCATTTCGGCGGGCGTGGGCCGCTCAGCATCTTTTCACCCTATTCGAATAGCGACGGGATGCTCGACCGGGCGAAAAACCGGGCGACTCCTGCTTACTTCCGCGACCAGGCCGGGCACGAGTTCCTGTTCTTCAGCGGGAACAGCAAGGACCCGGAGGACACGCGCGTCAGCGTGGCGTCCAGTCTGATCCGGGTCCGACTGGTCCGCCCCAGGGACGGTTCACCCTATTTGCAGACCGACCAGAAGGCCGACAGCTTCGTGCTTCAGAATCCCGGCCCGACTGTCATCAGCGGTCGTAGCGATCAGGCGATCGTCTGGCTTCTGGATACGGATGCGCCACGCAGCGCCCGCATGTACGGCCCGAAGGCCCCGAAACCAATTCTCTATGCCATAGATCCGATGACCATGAAGATAATATGGCAAACAACTTCCGGAAATCTTGAGACGAGTGGCAAATACAATTGGCCAATAGTCACTAGAGACAACGTATTCATTGGAACTGATAGAATAGTCGCGTTTGGTTTGAAGTAACTGAAAAACCTGTGTCGGCAATGATTTTGCCGAATGGCGAAGCTTTGCCTTTTGAAAAAGCAAAACGGGAGGGGTAAGATGCATATCAATCATCGTAGAGACTGGCTGAAATCGTCGGCCGTATTGGCGATCGCGCTCGGCATGGCCTATCCCGCGTTCGCGCAGACGGCGTCAGGCTCTGCCGACAGCCCGGACCAGACCGCCGCCGATCCCAGCGTCATCAGCGATATCATCGTGACCGGATCCAGCATTCGCGGCGCTCCGCCCGTTGGCTCGAATCTGATCAGCGTCAATCGAGAGGCGATCGAAGAAACCAGCATTCAGACTGTGCAACAGCTTCTGAAAACCGTGCCTGCTGTCACTGGTCTCGGCAGTGCCGGCCAAGGCGCCTTCGGCAGCCTCGACGCGGCTGGCGCCAACGCGCCGACGATTCATGGCCTGGGCGGCGTTTCCAGCAACAGCACGCTGATCGTCATCGACGGTCATCGCTTTCCCTTGAGCGGCGTCATCCGCAGTCTGGGCGATCCCAATATCCTGCCGCCAAATGCGATCGAGCGGGTCGAGGTGGTGGCGGACGGCGCCTCGTCGATTTACGGTTCGGATGCGGTGGCCGGGGTCATCAACTTCGTCACCCGTCGTCGCTTCGAGGGCATCGAGGTCAACGGCCAGCTCGGCTTCGGCAAGAACTATCGCACGCGTAATGCCAGCCTCACCGCCGGCCAGCGTTGGGACACCGGCTTTGCCTTCTTCGCCTATAATTATTCGGATCGCGACGCGCTTGCCGAGCGGGACCGGTCGTTCACGCGGCGAAATCATATCCCCGACGGCGGCACCAACTTCTCCAACTTCAACTGCGGTCCGGCGACGTTCCAGCCCACGGGTAGCTCGCTGATTTATCAGGCGCCCTATACGAGCCCCGGCGTATCGAACGCCCAGGCGAACGCCATGTGCGACGAGACGGGCGTCACCGACCTGATCCCAAGCGAAAAGCGGCACGCGATGATGGCGAAGGTCGAGCAGGAGTTCGGCGACCGCCTGACCCTGAGCACCGATGTCGTCTATTCGATCCGACGCAACGTCCAGAATATTTCGCGCGGCTCGGTCACCGCCCGCGTGTTCGGGCCGGGCAATGCCAATGCCAGCCAGATCAATCCCTTCTATGTCTTCCCCACGGGAGTCACGGCGACCAGCGGACTTGTCCGGTTCAATGCCGACGAACTGCTGGGGCCGGGCGCCAAGGCCTATTCCGAGGCGGAAACATTCTATGCCACCGGGAATATCCAGTATCGCCTGAGCGACTCCTGGCGCCTGAGCGGGATGGTGATGGCGGGCGTCAACACCAGCTCGATCACCAACATCGGCCAGCTCTGCACCAGCTGCGCCCTGCTGGCGCTCAACGGCACGACAAATACCAACGGCGTTCTTACCCAGCCGTCGATCATCGGCACCAACACCATCGTTCTCAACGTGCCGCTGACCGCTGCCAACGCTCTCGACGTCTTCAACCCGGCGGCGACCAATCGCACCTCGGCGGCGGTTCTCGCCCAGCTGACCGATTCCAACAATTTCCAGCGCGCCCGCCAAGATATCCAGCAGTATATCGTGAAGGTCGACGGTGACCTGTTCTCGTTGCCGGCTGGCGAGGTGAAGGTCGCCGTAGGCGGTGAATATGTGAAATATGGCGCCAGCCCGGAGCTGGCTCAGCCGCTCAATACCGGACCCGCCTCGACCGGATCGCGCTATCTCAACCTCAAATATTCGCGCGACGTCAAATCGGCTTTCGCCGAAGCGCTGGTCCCCATTGTCTCCGAAGACATGGATATCTCGTTCATCCGCACGCTCGACCTGAATATTTCCGGCCGCTACGATAAGTACAGCGACTTCGGATCGACGACCAATCCCAAGGTCGGCCTGAACTGGCAGGTCGTCGAAGGCGTGAAGGTGCGCGGCAACATCGCGCGGTCGTTCGTCGCCCCGCCCATCGGCACGATCGGCCAGGACGGGATGAGCCTGGACACCAACTTCGGCGCGCGCAGCGGCCAGTTCGAGGTTCCGCTGGATCGCTACCCGGATGCCCGGCTGATCCCCGGCTGCGCCACCGCGACAACGACGTGCACCTTCGGCACCGCCGCCATCCCCGGCATGCAGATCAATGGCGCGAACCCGGACCTCAAGGCCCAGAAAGGCAAGACCTGGTCGATCGGTCTTGATCTGGCGCCGGTCGCCACACCTGGCCTGACCGCCAGCTTCACCTTCTGGCACAACAATTTCCGGGGCGGCGTCACCTCGCCAATTCCGGCGCTGGCGCTGAATTCGACCGGCTTCGCCAATCTGCTCACCATCTATCCGAACGGCGCCACTCCCGATGAAATCGCTGCGTTCCAGGGTTATCGCCCGCAAAGCACGGTGCTGGCGGAAACGGTGTATTTCGGCTTCGACTTCCGCAACCAGAACGCGCTCAACCTGACGGTCGAGGGCATCGATGCCGATGTCCGCTATCGTCATCGGTTCGATTGGGGCACGTTGCGCGGCGGCGTCGCCGCCACATACAAGACGCGCTTCGACCAGCAGGTCGGTGACAACAGCCCGACGTTCAGCGTGCTGAACCGCAACCGCTTCAACTCGACCTTCCCGTCGCTGCGTCTCGATCTTCGGGGCGATATCGGCTTCGATGTCGGACCGGTGTCGGGCGCGGTCTTCGTCAATCATACCGGCGGCTACACCTTCTGGGGCGACAGCGCGGTGAACCCGATCACGACCAGCGGCGGCGCCCCGACCGGCGGCGGCGACAAGGTCAAGTCGTACACCACCGTCGATCTCAACCTCGGCTACAGCTTCGAAGGTATCCTGCCTGGAAATGTTCGCGCCTTCGTCGACGTCACCAACCTGTTCGACCGCGCGCCGCCGTTCATCAACGTCGCCACCGGCTACGACAATTTCGTGTCCAACCCGATCGGACGAGTGGTGACGTTCGGACTGCGCACCAAGTTCTGATGATCGGTCATGTCGTGGCTGGCGATGATCCGCCGGCCACGACGACTGACGCGCGATGCTGGAGAGGCACGTAACCATGAGAAACATATCCGCACTTGCCGCCACCGCCCTGATCGCCGCGATATCCAGCGTGATCTGCGCCCGGCTTCAGATTCCCGTCTGGATCATGTTCATCGGCTGGATCGCATTCGTGGCCGGGGGCGCGTCCGCCGCAACCGCCGCGCCGACCTTCGCCTCCTCACTCCTGGGCGCCCTGCTGGGCAGCGTTGGGGCATTGATTATCGCGGGGGGCAGCCCCGGTCTCGGCGATCTGGCGCTGCTCGTCGGGGTGTTCGTGATCGTGTTTGTTGCGTTGCTTGCACAATATCTGCCGGTCATCAGCAGCGTCATCTGCTATTTCATCGGCATGACGACCTTCTTCGCGTCCGGCATGCCTCCCGCCCTCTCGACCTGGACGGTGATCGGCGCCGGCCTGCTGATCGGCGTTGGATCGGGCCTGCTTGCCACGGTCCTGTCGGCCAGGATCGCCAGCCCTCGTAGCGCCAGCAGTTGAGCCGATGGGTCATGCGAGGTTAACGCCGCTCATGCTCTGTTGGGCACGCGGTATGGGGAGTTGCGTGATGTCTTACCGGCTTTATCTAAGCGTCACGGCGACCTTGGCGCTAGCCGCAACGTCGCACGCGCAGCCTGCCCCGACGCCTGCCGAGCAGCCTGGCAAGCAACTCTTCCTGGACACCTGTGGCGGTTGCCACACGCTGGATATCGCGACCGCCCATCGCATGACGGGGGAGGAATGGCGCGACACGGTTGATCGCATGATCATGATGGGAGCGGAGCTGTCACCGGAAAGCAGCGCACTGATCGTGGACTATCTGACCAAGCAGCACGGCCTCGACGAACCCGGTGGCGGTGCGACTTCCACCGCAGGGTCGCCACCCCAATAACGTCACGACGCCCGCCGGGCATGCCGGAGTCGACAAGCCCGCCAATCACGGGCCGTTGATCCGCAATCACCATTGCGTTGAATCGCATCTCCTGTCGGCAGCCTGGAGCGCAGGATAGCCTCGTCGCTCCAGAGAACCATATGATGGAAAAGCCGGAGGGGATTAACATGCTCAGATTTCCTGTCCTATCCGCCGCCCTGATGGGGCTGGCACTGGTGACAGCGCCTGCGTTGGCCGACAGCGCCGCCAAGATCGGCGAATGGCATCTCGACCTCACCCAGTCGCGCTTCCTGCCGGGCCAGCCAGTGCCGAAGCAGGATGTCCGCATCTATCAGGATTTGGGCGATGGCATGGTGCAGTCCATTCATCGCACGACGCGCGCTGACGGCAGCGTTGCCGTCGTCCTCTACAAGGCCAGGGATGACGGCAAGGCCTATCCGATGACCGATGACAAGGGGAACAGCGCGGGCACCATTGCATTGACGCCCGCCGGTCCGCGTTCCCAGAATTTCGTTACTACCAATGCCGCAGGCGTCGCCAATGGCGGCGGCAATACGACGATATCGGAAGACGGCCGGACCCTGACCATGACCCTGCGCAGGGCCACGGGAAACGAGCCGGCGCGCGAGACCGTGGTCATATTCCGAAAGCATTCGGCCAGCTGATATCGGGCAAGTCTCGCCCATCGACATGACCTGATAAGAAAAGGGCGGGCCCGGCCGGACCCGCCCTCTCTTTTTTGACTTGGCGACCGTGCGCCGATCAGAACCGCGCCGTCGCCATCACCCCGATGGTGCGCGGCCGGATGGTGCGCATGTTGTGGATGCCCGATGTATAGACCGGATGCACATAGGGCGGTGCGTAGCCGAGCCGAGGCGCGGCATCGAACAGGTTCTCCGCGAACAATTGCAGGTCGATCTGGCTGACCGTGATCCCGGCGCGAATGTCGACCTGATGGATCGCCTCGTCGGTCGGACGCGTGGGATCATAGGTGCGGGTGCCGTAGGCCGGCAGCTGCCAGTTGAACGGCCCGGTGTTCGGCGCCCGATAGGTATATTGCGCGCGGACGAAGGCTTCGTTCTCGCCGATCGGGAAATGATATTCCGCAGACGTGTTCACCATCCACGGCGTCGAGCCCAGGGTCTGCCCGTCAACAACGATCGGCACCGTGCCCGGCTTGTCGATCTGGATCGTGTTGTCATAGGTCGCCTTGTTGTAGCCCACCGCCGCCGAGAGGGTCAGGCCCTCCGCCGGCTCCAGGTTGACGTTGAGGTCGAAGCCCTTGCTGGTCGCCTCGCCGCTGTTGATAACCAGGCTGAATGCGCAGGGTGGACGCACCTGCTGCTGGATGTTGCTCCACTTGATGATGTAGGCGCTTGCCTCCAGCCGCAGCAAGCCGTCGAACAGACGGTTCTTGGCGCCGACCTCATAGCTCTTGGTCCGATCGGGCTGGTAGGTGCGGACATCGTTGACGCCAAGCTCGGCGACATCGCCGGCGCAGGTATTCGCGACGCCCTTGTTGACGCCGCCAGTCCGATAGCCTTCCGCATAAGAGGCATAGAGCAGATTGGCCGGATCAGCCTGCCATGACAGCGCGATCTTTGGCGTGAACGGCTTGGTCTTCAGCTCACCCTGCGCCGCCACCTGACCGGCGAATCCATAGTCGGGGCCGCGTTCGAGCACATTGAAGCGCAACCGGTCGCTGGAAACACGGCCGCCCAGAGTGAGAGTCAGCGTATCGAGGATCTTGTAGTCGAGGTTGACGAACGCAGCGATCGACCGCTCCTTCGTCGTCTCGTCGCCGATATAGTTGTAGATACCGTCGATATTGTCGATGCCCTTGCTCGTTATGTCATTGCCTGTGACATATTTGTACAGCGTGGTGTGGTGCCGCGCCTCCAGCATCGGATTGCTCTTGAGCGTACCCTGCGAATAATACAGGCCAACCTGCCATTTCAGCCGAGCCTCGCCATCATTATTGGCCAGCCGCAGTTCCTGGGTGAAATCCTTCTGCGTCGTGTTGGCATGCATGATCGTGAACAGGTCACCCCAGCCCGGCAGCACCGGGAATTCAGGATTGAAGGGCACCCCGCCGATCACCCGCGGTGCCGGACCATATTCCAGCCGGTCATTGCCGTTGGTCTGGTCGCGGTCCTCGCGCACCTTGCGGTCATAATAGGCGGTGACCGATGTCAGTGTCACACCGCCGATTTCGGCGACGGCTTTCAGCGACGGCAGGACGAAGCGATCGCGATATTTGTTCTGCGAAGCGCTACCGTTGACGAAGCGATGCTCGCCCAAATCCGACTTCTCCGCCCAGAAGAAGGAGGATCCGCCAACCTTGCGCAGCTGATAATAGAGGGACGGCATCAACTGCAGTCCTTCGACCGGCTGGAACAACAGCGAGCCGCGCATAATCCAGCTGTCGTCGCTGTTCTCGTCCTTCTCGCTGTCGTTTGCGTTCTGCCAGCTGACGCGATCGACATAGCCGCTCAGGCGCTTGCGGTTGAAGCTCATCCTGAGGCCCAGCTTGTCTTCGATCAGCGGGCCGCCTGTGGCGACGCCGACGTCATAGTTGGTGCCCCCATGGTCGGTGAAACTGAGCAGGCCGCGCGCATAGCCGTCGAACTTGGTCAGGCTGGGCGTTGGCGTGATGAAACGCACCGCGCCGCCCTGGGCGCTGGCGCCGAACAACGTGCCCTGAGGTCCACGCAGCACCTCGACCCGCTCAAGGTCGAAGATCTGGGGAAAGGTATTGCCCGAATAGTTGAGCGCGGCGTTGCGCGACTGCATCGGGGTTTCGTCGATATAGGTGGCAGTGGTGGCTGCGCCCGCATTTGAATCGATGCCGCGGATCGCCAGCCGGTAGCCGCCGACCGACACCGTGCTCTCGGTCAGATCGATACCCGGCGTCTGCGCCACCAGCCCGCGAACCTCACGGATCGAACGGGCGTCCATCGAATCCTGGCTATAGGCGCTGACGCTGATCGGAACCCGGCTGAGCGGCGTGGCGATCTTTGTCGCGGTAACGACGATCTCACCGCTGTCTGCGCCGCCAGGCTGCGATCCGACCGCCTGCGCCAAAGCCGGGGATGCCAACCCCGTCAGAACAACCGAATGCAGTATAACGCTGCGGAATACCAATATTCTTTTTGAAAACATTGCCCCCTCCGAAATATCGATTTTGTTTGATTTATTCGAACGCGATGCAAATCATCCGCACTTCACAGGGCGAAATATGAGCCAATGTATAGGCAAATGAAGTTGATCTGAGACATCTACCCGGTGATGCAGGATCACCAGGTAGATGTGCCCGGCACCAATGGAGCTTGTGCAGGGGCAATCACCGCCCTAGCCAGTTTGCCATGCGGATTCATGTTCATAGCCCACCGCGTGACCTTCTGGACGTCATCACCTCCGCCGTCTGGCGCGATGCGGTTAGTGACGACGATCGACATGTGGTCAGTTTCGGCACCACCCCTGCGGAATGGCAGGCTGCCGCGCCGGAGGCAGAGGCGCTGCTGTGCGTAACCAGCGGCTTGCGCGAGTTGCTGCCGATCGTCGCGCCGCGCCTTCGGGTCATCGGCTTCACCTCGGCCGGCCTAGAGCGGCTGGCGCCGTTCGACTGGGTGCCTGACGGCGTCACGCTGCTGAACAACAGCGGCACGCACAGTGCCAAGGCAGCTGAATATGTGCTGATGGCGCTGCTGATGTTCGTCAATCGTATGCCGGCGCTGATCGTCGCACAGCAGGAGCGCCGCTGGTTATCGGTCAGCGGCACCGGCCTTGCGGGAAAGCGCCTGACCATCGTCGGCCTGGGCGCCATCGGCGGCGCGGCGGCGGCGCTGGCCGCGCGGTTCGGGATGATCGTTACGGGGGTTCGCCGTCGCCCTGCCCCGCATCCCGACTGCATGCGCGTCGTCGGCCTCGACGATCTCGACAGCGTTTTGCCGGACAGCGACCATGTTCTGGTCGCTCTGCCGTCGACGCCGGATACCGACGGCCTGTTCGACCGCCGACGCCTCGGGTTACTGCCCGCCACGGCTGGGATCATCAATGTCGGCCGTGGCGCCGCGATCGACGAGGACGCCCTGTGCGACCTGCTCGATGACGGCCGACTGGGCGGCGCGATCCTCGATGTCTTCAACGAGGAGCCCGTGCCACCCGACCATCGCCTGTGGCACACGCCCAATCTGGTGATGACGCCGCACATGTCGGCCGACGATCCTGCGACCTACAACCACAACACCGTGGTCATCTTCCGCGACAATCTCGCCGCGCTCGAAGCGGGCCAGTCGCCGCCGAACCGTTTTGACCCCGCCGTGGGGTCGCGCGGTTAAGGTTGCGGGGCGAGCGTTGCAGGCTCGCCCCTTTCAACCGGTCAGTAGCGAGCGATCAATTGCAGGCCGATCGTCCGCGGCCGCTGGGTCGTGCCGCGCCATAGCGGCCCGCGCGGATATGTCGGAGTGTCCGAGATAAAGTCGACATTGTTCAACGCATTCTCGGCATAGATCATCAAGTCATAGTTGCCGAAGCGATAGCCGGCACGCAGGTCCAGAGATTGCAGCGCGGCGGGGTCGGTCCGGGTCGGATCGTAGGTCGTCGCCGTGGGAACCTCCCACAGGTAAAGGCCCTTGTCGACGCCGCGATAATTGTACTGCGCGCGCACATAACCCTCGTTCGCGCCGACGGGGAACTGGTATTCGCCGTTGAGATTGAGCATCCACGGCGTCGCACCCAGCGTCTGGCCCTTCATCACGATGGGAGCGGTGCCGATCTGGATCGTCTTGTCGTAAGTGGCCTTCACGTAGCCGACAGCGACACCCAGGCTGAGACCATCCATCGGCCGGACATTGATATTCGCGTCAAAGCCCTTGCTGGTCGCCGAAGCGGTGTTGGCGACCAGGCTGAACGCGCACTGCAGACGCAGCTGCTGCTGGATGTTCTTCCATTTGATGTGGAAGGCGCTCAGTTCATATTGGATCAGGCCACCCAGCAGGCGGTTCTTGGTACCGATCTCGAAGCTGTTGGTCTTGTCCGACTGGAAAACATTGGCGTCGCCAATGCCCATCTGATCCGCCTCGGCGTTGCAGATGTCGGGCAGCGCCTTGTTGACCCCGCCAGTGCGGTAGCCTTGAGAGAAGCTGGCGTAATAGAGCGCATTGTTCGTCGCCTGGAACGACAGCGCCACCTTCGGCAGGAACGGCGATTCCTTGAGACGGCCCGACGCCCCGGTGATGCCGCCGACATAGGATACCCCGCGTTCCACCACGTCGAAGTCCAGCGTATCGCGCGAATAGCGGCCACCGACCGTGGCGGTCAGGCGGTCGAACAGCTTGACGTCGATATTGGCGAAACCGGCCAGGGTCTTCTCGACCGTCTTTTCATTGCCGTAATAGCGGGCGATGCCGTTGACCAGCTGCCGACAGATGACGGGGTTTGGATAGCTGTTCCGAACCGCGCACAGGTCATTGAAATGCGGCTCGTTGATCGGCAGGTCGGACCGCACGCTGGTGCGCGAATAATAGGCGCCCACGGTCCAGCGGATCGGCGCATCCGCCTCGTTGCTGCTCAGTCGGACCTCCTGAACGAACGCACGCTGATAGATATTGGGGTTCTGCCAGGTGAGCGACTGGGCGCGGCCCGGCGTCACCGGGAACAGATAGGCGTTGCCAAAGGTCACGCGATCGTTGTTCTGCGTCGCGTCGTTGGTGTCCTCGACGTGGCGAGAGAAATAGGATGTCACCGACGTCAGCGCCACCGGGCCGGCATCCGCCGTCACCCGCAGGGCGGGCAGCACGAACTTGTCCCGGCTCGGCTCCTTCACCGAACCATAGCTGATGAATTTGCCGTTCTCAGGGTCCGACACACCTTCAGGGCATGGCGTCAGCGCGATGGATTGCGGCACACCGCCAATTGTCGGCGCGGGAGCGTTGAACGTCGTCGGGCAGCGCGTCCACAGCGAGGCGCGATCCTTGAATTCGACGTCCTGATAATAAATGCTCGGAACCAACGACAACCATTCGGTGGGTTTCCACTGCACGGAGCCGCGCAGCACGATGGTCTTGACCCCATTCACGTCCTCCGAGCGGTCGGACGGGTCCTGCCAGTTCTGCCGGTCGATCCAACCGCTGTCGACGCGGCGATAGGCGCTGAAGCGGAAGCCCAGCTTGTCCTCGATGATCGGCCCGCCAAAGGCGAAGCCCATCTCGTGCCCGACACCACCATTTTTGACGGTGTTCACCGCCAGGCGGCCGTAGGCGCTGCTGTCCGTAAGGCTAGGCGTCGGCGTGATGAAGCGGATGGCACCGCCCTGCGAACTGGCCCCGAACAGCGTGCCCTGCGGTCCGCGCAGCACTTCCACCCGCTCGATATCGAAGATGTAGGGAATAGTGGTGCCATTGTAGTTGAGCGAGGCATTGCGCGCCTGGATCGGCGTGTCGTCGATATAGACCGCCGAGGTCGCGGCACCCGCGGTGGAATCAATACCGCGGATGGTGATGCGGGTCTGCCCGCCGCTGCCGGCGGCGCCGCTCGAAATGTCGACGCCAGGGGTCTGGTTGGCGATATCGCGAATGTCCCTGACACCGCGCGAATCCAAGTTGGCCTGGCTGTAGGCACTGATCGAAATCGGCACCTTCGACACGCCCTCGGCGCGGCGGGTGGCGGTGACGATGATTTCATCCGCCTCCGTGATGACTGGGGAAGCCTGCTGGGCGTGGCTGATGCCCGGCATGATGGCGATGACGGCGAGCGCCGATACACCCAGAAACCGGGCACGACGATGTTGAACGGAATGATAGCGCATGAGGAATCCCCTTTGATCCGACGACCGTGGAGCGGCGGGGCCAGTTCCGGCAGCCTGCACCGCTTAGCGCCAGTCACAGTCGGGGTTGGGGGACGTTGAAACCAGTTGAGAAAGCGCCACGGTGGCGTTGACTCGAGATCAACAGCTCGATCCATGCGAGCCGAGGAATTTTACGCCGTTCACGGCAGCCGGCGCTCTAAATGTCTGCCGGATGCGGAAGCGCCTTTAATAGACGACCACGCTCCGGATACTTTCACCGGCGTGCATCAGATCAAAGCCCTTGTTGATCTCGTCGAGAGTGAGAACATGGGTGATCATCGGGTCGATCTCGATCTTGCCCGACATATACCAGTCGACGATTTTCGGCACGTCGGTTCGGCCCTTGGCACCGCCGAACGCGCTGCCGCGCCAGTTGCGACCTGTGACCAGCTGGAACGGCCGGGTAGCGATTTCCTTTCCTGCCTCGGCGACGCCGATGATGATCGAGGTGCCCCAGCCGCGATGGCAGGCCTCCAGCGCCGTGCGCATCACCTGGGTATTGCCCGTGCAGTCGAACGTATAATCCGCGCCCCCGTCGGTGAGTTGGACGAGATGCTGGACAAGGTCGCCATCGACCATACCGGGATTGACGAAGTCGGTCATACCGAAGCGGCGACCCCATTCCTCCTTGGCCGGATTGATGTCGACGCCAACGATCTGGTCCGCGCCGACCAGCTTAGCACCCTGAATGACGTTGAGGCCGATGCCGCCCAGACCAAAGACGATGACGCGGGATCCCGGCTCGACCTTGCCGGTCTTGACCACGGCGCCGACCCCGGTGGTCACGCCGCAACCAATATAGCAGGCCTTGTCGAACGGCGCGTCCTCACGGATCTTCGCCACCGCGATCTCGGGCAGGACGGTGAAATTCGAGAAGGTCGAGCAGCCCATATAGTGAAAGATCGGCTGCCCCTTGTAGGAAAAGCGGCTGGTGCCGTCGGGCATCAGCCCCTGCCCCTGTGTCGCACGGATCGCCGTGCACAGGTTGGTCTTGCCGCTGAGGCAGGACTTACACTGGCGGCATTCCGGCGTGTAGAGCGGGATGACGTGATCGCCTGGCTTCACCGAGGTGACGCCCGCTCCCACCTCGCGCACGATGCCCGCACCCTCATGGCCCAGGATCGAGGGAAACAGCCCTTCCGAATCCAGCCCGTCGAGCGTGTAGGCGTCGGTATGGCAGATGCCCGTCGCCATGATCTCGACCAGAACCTCGCCCGCTTTCGGACCTTCCAGATCGACCTCGACGATTTCCAGCGGCTGCTTGGCGGCGAAGGCGACGGCGGCACGGGTCTTCATCGGGCGATCCTCTTTCGATCCTCGACCCCTTCTACGATTAAAGATGATGAGATATAAAGTGCCTTTTCAGCAATAGATCATTTCCATTGTGGGATAATGAAGATGGCCTGGGAGGGATTGGACGAGGCCGTCGCCGTCGCCGACGCAGGCAATTTCGTGCGCGCCGCCCAGCTGCTTGGCACCTCCACTTCACATGTCAGCCGGGCCGTCGCGCGGCTCGAGCGGCGGCTGGACACACGGTTGTTCAATCGCACCACGCGGCGGGTCGAATTGACGGACACCGGCCGCGCCTTCATCGAGCAGAGTCGCCGGATCATCCAGGAGCGCGACGAACTGCTGGCACTGGCCAGCGGCGCCGGCGAACCGCAGGGCGAGCTGCGCCTGACCTGCTCGACCGCGCTTGGCGAACGGTTCGTGGCCCCTATTGTCCAGCGCTTCGCCAAAGCCCATCCGCGCCTGTCGGTCTCGCTCGATCTCACCAACCGCGTCGTCGATCTGATCGGCGAGGGCTATGACATCGGTATCCGCACCGGCCGCGTGTCCGATGCCAGGCTGGTCAGCCGCCAGATCGCTTCCCGCCCGATCGAAACCTGCGCCGCGCCAGCCTATCTGGATGCGGCCGGCACTCCCGGCCGCATCGACGACCTCGACGCGCACCAATGCCTGATCGGGACCGGCACGACCTGGCATTTCGCCGAAGACGGCCAGCCCCGCTCCTACACGCCGCGCGGTCGCTGGCGGTGCAATAGTGGCGGAGTGATCGTGGACGCCGCCCTGGCGGGCATGGGTCTGTGCCAGCTTCCTGCTTTCTACGTACGTCAGCATATCAAGGCCGGTCGGTTGCGGCCGGTGCTCGCGTCCTACGGCAGCGCCCCGGAACCGGTGTGGATCATCTATCCCCAGCGTCGCCACTTGCTGCTCAAGGTCCGCAATCTTGCGGACGCGCTTGAAGCGGCGCTGCCGCGGGCATTGGCTGCGGACTGATCGGCCCGCGTCCCTTCGCCGTCTTGCGTATAGGCCCCCGGAATATTGTTTGCTATGATAGCAATCTCGCATGGGGCCATCGCCCTGCAGGGAGGGGTGGATGCCGATAAGCGTCGATCACGGCATGCTGGTCAACCTCTATGCCACAGCGGAGCATGAGGCACGATGGACGCCGGTTCTGGACGCTTTGTGCGCTGCACTGGGCATGCGTAGCGCGGTCGTACAACTACTTGACGTCGAGCACGAACGGGCGCGCGAGATATGGAATGCGCGCGATACCTACTCGCTGGCCCACGCGAACCTTCATGACCGGTGCATCAACACGCCCGACAACCCGCGCCTGACGCGATCAGTCGATCGCGCCGCCTGCAGCGAGGTCGGCAGCGACATACGCTATTTCAGCAAGGCGCCGACCCAGATGGATGATCTCAGGGACAGGCTTGGCCGCAGCGGTCTGGGCCATGCCATCTGGGCCAGCTTCCCCCTCGCAGACCGTCGGCATTTCAGTCTCATCCTTCATCGCGAAACCGGCGACGCCCGCGATCTCGATGAAGCGGAAGAGGCGTTTCTGCACAACCTGATGCCGCATTTGAAGCAGGCCGCCCGGCTCAACGCCCGGCTTGCCGCGGCCTCGGCAAGCACTTCGGCGCTCGAAAGCGCGATCGACCAGCTCGGCTTCGGGCTGATCCTCTGCGACGGCGACATGGCCCTGCTGCGGGCAAGCGCGGTGACGGCGGAGCTTCTGGAGCGTTCCGGCCATCTCCGCATTGCCGGTGATCGTCTGCTCTGCCCAGAGGCCGAGGATGGACGGCGGCTGCGCGCCGCCGTGCGCACGGTGGCCGATGGCGTACGCCCGGCCGCAGCCGGCGTTCTGGGCGATGGTAGTAGCCGGCAAC
Organism: Sphingomonas sanxanigenens; assembly: GCA_037190805.1. Classification (GTDB taxonomy): domain Bacteria; phylum Pseudomonadota; class Alphaproteobacteria; order Sphingomonadales; family Sphingomonadaceae; genus JBBCJR01. The sequence goes on from JBBCJR010000009.1 coordinate 27,590, forward strand.
TGCATTTCAGGATCATGCCCCTGCCCCACGCCGACTGGACGGAGGCCGGGACGACGGTTGCGATCCTGCTATCGCAGCCAGCCGATACGCCCTGTATCGATCCCGGCGATATCGGCCTGCTGTTCCGCCTGTCGCCCGCCGAGGCGCGGCTGGCGACGGCCCTGGCAAGTGGCAAGTCGGTCACCGACTTCGCGCATCAGCGCGGTATCACGCTGGGCACGGCCCGCGTTCAGCTGAAGCAGGTGTTGGCCAAGACCGGAACCAACCGTCAGGCCGAATTGATCCGCCGATTGTGTAGATCCGTGGCGACGCGCAGCGGTTCGCCTCTATCTCAAATGGGGGATGCCTAGCCCCGCCATTCCAGCCAGGCTTCCCCTTCAACAGCTTGGAGGGAACGGCAGCGCCGCTGCCGACCATGCCTATCAAAGGGAGATGTGATTGATGCGCGTTTATGGTCTGGCCGCTGCCGCCCTTGCTCTGGGAACGGCGCTCGTTCCCGCCGCCACCAGCGCCCAGCAGCAATTACCGGCAGTGCTGGCCGGGGGGCAGCCCTCGACGGTCCCGACCGCTGTGCAGATCCTGCGCTGGCACATGCTGGACGGGGACGTCAATTCGCTGACCTTCCGCAGCATGGACACGCTGTTCCCGACCCGCAGCGTCCCGCGCGCCGGCCCTGTGTGGCAGCTGCCGCGCGCCGACAAAGCGATGGATTTCACCTATGATTTCGACGGCAAGACCCATGCCGCCAACGATTTCCTGGAGCGTACCTACACCAACGCCCTCCTGGTCATCAAAGACGGGCGCATCGTCACCGAAATCTATCGTAACAACAGCCACGAGCGGACTCGCTTCATCGGCTGGTCGATGACCAAATCGGTCACCTCGGTACTGGTCGGCTGCGCCGTCGCCGACGGGCACATCAAATCGGTCGACGATCCCGTCGTCCGCTATCTGCCGGAATTGAAAGGCAGTGCCTATGACGGCGTCAGCGTTCGTCAGGTGCTCCAGATGCGGTCTGGCGTCGACTATGAAGAGCGCTACGACTTCGCCAATCCCGGCGTTGCCGCCACCAACCACATCAACGCGCTGGTCAAGAACGTCGCCCGCTTCGCGGACATGGCGCGCACCGTGAAGCGCGCCCACAACCCGGGCGAGGTGTTCGCCTACAAGACCATCGACACCGCCGTTCTCGGCTGGCTGGTGGAGCGGGTGACCGATCGTTCGGTCGCGTCCTATACGGCCAGCTGCCTGTGGGAACCGCTGGGCGCCGAAGCCGACGGCTTCTACATGATGGACGGCCCGCCGGGCGTCGGCCGGGAATTCAGTGGGGCCGGCTTCAACGCGACGCTGCGCGACTGGGGACGGTTTGGCCAGATGATGCTGAATGACGGCGCCGCCGATGGCCGGCGGGTGGTGTCGGCCGACTGGGTCCGCGAATCCACGGCGCCGACTGCCCCGGCCACCGGCGACAATCGGGGACGCGGCGGCTATGGCTATCAATGGTGGATGATCGGCGGTCCCGGCGCCTACTCCGCCCTGGGACTGCAGGGCCAATATGTCTTTGTCGACCCGGCCTCGCGCACGGTCGTCGTCAAGCTCAGCTATTTCCCGCCGGCAGAGGAACGGGCGTCGGGCGAAACCGCCGCTTTCCTGGAAGCAGCGGCGAAATGGTCGCCCCGCTGAACTGAGCCGCCACGCCCCGCCTGCTCAGCCACGAGCGGGCGGGGTTCCGCCAACCTCAGCGCTGATCGAGGAACAGCGCCCCGATCTGTTCCGGCAGCTTCTCGATGGTCGAGTTGGTGAGATTGGTCTGAAGTGCCACGACCAGCTTCTCGCCGGGGAAGATCGCCACCATCGAGCTGCCGCCTGCCGATTCCCCACCGTGATAATAGATCGTCCGCCCCTTGACGTCGGTCTTGATCCGCCAGTTCATGCCATAGGCGGTTTCCTTGCCGTCGCGAGTGCGCTGCGAGGTAAACAACTGGCGCAGCGTGTCGGCCTTCAGGAAACCGGGTTGCAGCAGGGCGGATCCGAACCGGGCGATATCGGTCGGGGTGGTGATATAGCCACCGGCCGGAAACTTGTTGCTATTGTCGGCATAAGGCGCGTTCCTGAGCATGCCGCGCTCGCCCGTGCCCCAGGACCTCTTGCTCAGCCGATAATGCGGTTTGCCGCCGGTCCGCTCATAATAGCGGGTGCGCTGGGGAATGATGTACTCGTTGCGATCGCCCTGGCTGGACAGCATGCCCAGGGGCTCGAACACCAGTCCGTGGACGAGAGTGAGGAAATCCTTGCCGCCCGCCGCCTGGATGACCATGCCCTGGAGGTGGGTGCCATAGCTGGAATAAAGAAAACCTTCGCCCGGCTCGAACAGCAGTGGGCTGTAATATGATGGATCGAAGGCCTCATCGATCGTCTCGAACCGGCGGAGATTGAAATACTCGTCGCCCTCGGGCGCGTAATGGCGGAAGCCGGCGATGTGCCCGGCCAGCATGCGATAGGTGATCGGCCGACTGTGCTGCGGAAAGGTCGGCAGATATTTTTGGATCGGAGCATCATAGTCCAACAAACCACGATCATGGAGTACGGCACCGGCCACGGCAGTGATCGGTTTGGCGACACTACCGCTGCGGAATCGGGTGGCGGGCGTCACCGGCACCCCCTGCTCGACATCCGCGAGCCCGAAGCCTTCCGTCCACACCGGCACACCATCGAGCGCGACCGCGACGGACGCTCCGGGAATGCCGATCTTTTCCATGTGGTCCAGGATGAGATCACGGCCGCTTTTGATCGCCGTTGCGCGACCGGGTGCAGTGACCACATTCGAATAAGGCGAGGCAGTACCGATCGCCCGCACAGCCGACGGCACCGATGCCGGCTGTGCCAGCGCCATCGACGGCAGGCCCAAGGTCACGAGGAGCAGCGATTTCAACCTGATCATGTCATCCCCCATCAAGGCGCCGGCCGGCCATTCCTCTGGCGCTCTCGTATCTCTCGGAACGGCGATTAGCCGTCACCCTCTATCGCCCGATGTCACGACGCAAGCCGATAATTGCTGTCTTCTTGCGAGCCTGGACCGGCCTGACGTTCTGCCGGGGCTCCTTGCCATCGATCAGACCTTATGCTCCGCTAGCGCTTCAGAAAAAACAGGATGGGAAGATCAAATATGAGGCGGATATCCGGGGGACTGATCGCGGCTTGCCTGTCCATTCTTCTGGCTGGTACGGCAACGGCGGAGACCACAGCTTTCATCGGCGCGACACTGATCGACGGCACCGGCCAGCCGCCAGTGGCGAACACTGTGATCGTCGCCACCAATGGCCGCATCGCGGCCGTGGGTCGACAGTCGGATATCATCATCCCCGATGACGCGACCCGCATCGACGTCGCTGGCAAGGTCGTCATGCCCGGCATCATCAATGCCCATGGCCACCTGTTCTTCGCCCGGACATCGACCGTGCCGCCCGCCACCCAGCTCGGCGATCAGCTGGCCCTCTACGCCCGCTATGGCGTCACCACGGTCCAGAGCCTCGGCGACGACGGGGCGGAAAGCGTCAAGCTGCGCGACGCGCTCCGCCAGGCGCCCGGTCAAGGGGGAATGGCCCGGCTGCTCGTGTCGGGGCCGGTGCTGAACGCACGCTCCGCCGCCGACGGAAAGGCCACTGTCAGCGCCACCGCCGCGCAACGCGTCGACATTATCAAGATCAGACTGGAGGGCGCCGTCGACGCTCCCATCCGCCAGCCGGCCGTCTATGGCGCCATGATCGACCAGGCCCACGCGGACGGACTGCGCCTCGCCGCCCACATGTTCACAGCCGACGAGACGATGGGGCTGGTCCGCGCCGGCGCCGACATCCTGGCCCATAGCATCCGGGATCGCGATGCCGACCCGGCGTTGATCGCCGAGATCAAACGCCGCGGCGTGGGCTATATTCCGACCCTGACGCGTGATCTGTCGGTGTTCGTCTATGAAGCGCGGCCCGACTTTGTCGACGACCCCTTCTTTACCCGCGAAGCAAGCTACCGCGCGCCCCTGGCGGCCCTGCTGACCCCCGAGACCCAGGCGAAGGTGCGTGCCGATCCCGAAGCGCAGTCAATCAAGCCGGCGCTTGCCCAGGCCAAGCGTAATCTGAAGCTGCTGTCCGATGCCGGCGTCACAATCGCCATGGGCAGCGACACGGGCGCCCCGACCGGCCGCTGGCAGGGCTATTTCGAGCATCTTGAGCTGGAAATGATGGTCGATGCAGGTCTCACCCCGATGCAGGCGCTCGTCGCCGCGACCGGAGACGCGGCGCGGGTGCTGCGAATTGACGACCGGCTCGGCACGATCCAGCCGGGACGGGAGGCCGACCTATTGATCCTGGGGGCAGATCCCCTGCTGGACATCCGCAACACACGCAGCCTGGAACAAGTCTGGATCGCGGGCCGGCGTATCGATTGACGGCGTCAGACCGGGATATTTCGCGAATACACCCTCGAGCTCAGCCAAGCATGGCCTTCCGGATCGGCGTTGCGAGGCAGGCGGCAATGCGCTGTCGCATCCTGTGCCTGGCGCAGCTATCCTCCTCCTTTTCGCGGCAGCAAGAGGAGTGGCTGAGTGGCGATCACGGGGAAACTGGCACGGGCAGCACGGGCGCTTGTGGAATGGCCGCGCGACCATGTCGCCGGACGGGCGGGGATCACCGAACCGTCGCTGAGCGATTTCGAGACAGGGCGCCATGATCTCGACAGTGATGCAAAACGTCGTCTCCGTCAGGTTCTGGAAGAAGGCGGCGCGGTGTTCCTTGCGGAGGACCGCATGGGCGGGGCCGGAGTCCGGCTCAAGTTCACCGTCAAGGACGTGAAAGCGATCAACCGGATGGAAGGCGAAGGCGGCCCCGTTGGCAGCGACGATGTCTGACTCATCCGCCATTTCAGGCACTTGAAGGCGAACTGACCGACTGGGCTCCTGGACCGTCCGCAAGCCTCCGTCCCTCTTTCACCTCGCGCCCCCGCAGCTGGCGGGATACCGTCGTCGGCTCGATCGTTTGAAGATGGTGGGGGGCTTCAGGAGATGCGCCATGCCCCGCGGAGACAAGTCGAGCTACACCGACAAACAGAAGCGCAAGGCCGCGCATATCGAGGCAGGCTATGAGGAGCGTGGCGTCAGCCATAAGGAGGCCGAGCGCCGTGCATGGGCGACCGTGAACAAGGACTCCGGTGGAGGCAACAAATCCGGCTCGGGGCGGGGCAAAGCGGAGAGCCATGCCGCCTCGCGCGCAAAGGGGCGCACCCAAGGCGCTAGCCAGAGCACTGAGAATCGGTCCGCGGCAGCCCGGAGGGGCTGGGAAACTCGCCGCAAACGCGCTGGCCTCTAAAGCGTTGCGAGCTCAATAGGAGCGGTGCGGTCAAGCCAATTGTCGGCTGGAGGCATCGGGTATTTGAGGCCGGTGGCGCAGTTGAAGAGCACCACCCGCTCTTCCGCGTCGACGATGCCGTCGCGGACCGACTGCGTATATGCGGCAAGGGTGGCGCCGCCTTCTGGGCAGAGCAACAAGCCGTCACGCCGGGCACATTCATCCACGGCCGCCAGGATCGCCGGATCGCCGACCGCCAGCGCGCGTCCCTTTGATTCCCGCACCGCGCGCAGGATCAGAAAGTCTCCGACGGCCCGGGGCACGCGGATGCCCGCTGCGACGGTGCTGGCATTTTCCCAGCGCTCGGCATGTTCAACACCTGCATCGAACGCGCGGACGATCGGCGCGCAGCCGGACGCCTGTACCGCATACATGCGCGGGCGTTTGGAACCGATCCACCCGAGCCGCTCCAACTCGTCGAACGCCTTCCACATCCCGATGAGACCGGTCCCGCCGCCAGTCGGATAAAAGATGGCGTCGGGCAGCTCCCACCCCAGCTGCGCGGCCAACTCCAGCCCCATCGTCTTCTTGCCCTCGATCCGATAGGGCTCTTTCAACGTCGAGAAATCGAACCAGCGACCTTCGGCCGCGCCTTGGCTGACAATCGCTCCGCATTCGTCGATCTGGCCGTTAACGCGCCAAACGCGCGCGCCTTGCTGGGCGATCTCACGCACATTCACTTCCGGTGTCTCTTCCGGACAGAGAATTACGGTCTCGATGCCGCAGCGGGCCGCATAAGCGGCCAGCGCGGCGCCGGCATTGCCGTTGGTTGGCATCGCAATACGCGTGACACCAAGCTCGCGCGCCATCGCAACGGCCATTACCAGGCCCCGCGCCTTAAACGATCCTGTCGGCAGCCGCCCTTCGTCCTTGACCAGAACATTGCCTCTCCCCGAGTGCGGGATAGGGATCAGCGGTGTTTCGATCTCTCCTAGTGAAACGATACTCTCGGTTCGTCTGACGGGCAGAAGTTCGCGCCAGCGCCAGAGATCGGTCTCGCGAGCGGTGAGCGTGTCACGAGAGATCGCCTGTCCGATGCCGGCCAGATCATAGCGTACAAGCAATGGCCGCCCGGCACGCGACAGACCATGGAGACGGTCGGCTTCATAACGTTCGCCGGTCAACGAGCATTCGAGATGCGAAACAAAGGTGGGGCGATCTTCGGTCAAATTGAGGTTCATGATCGTCCTCTTTTCAGGAGCCTAGGTTTTCGGCCAATTTTACCGCCCGCCAGACATTATTCACGACGCGCTTATGGTCAAAGCCCCTCGCCTGTAACCCAGTGGGCGTTGGCAAGGCGGCGAGCCAACGACCAGGTCTGATGCCGCAGATCCGGGACCGCGACGATTTCCCAGAGCCCGCTGCGCGTCATTGGCCCGATCGCCAGCAACTCCTCTTGCGGCCGGCCCCATGCGTCGATCACCCGCGCTTGAGAATCGAGGTCGAGACCAAGTCGCAGCTTGTCGGGTCGAATATGCTTTGAAGCCAACAGATTGCGAAGCAGAGGTTCGTTGGAACGCAACAGGTCTCCCTGCGGACCGGTGCAGTTGACAATCCTCCGGAAGCGATCCGTGTAAAAAGTGTCTGTGCCGCGTATTCGCCACTGGATTTCCGCCGCTGCACCGACTGCCCGGGCACCACAGATCTTCCCTGCCGCGAAGTGAAGCTTCCCATCTGACACCATGTGAGCGATGCGCGCGGCTACTTGCGGTGCCAAGCGATGGCGATGCACGTCCCAATAGGGACGCAAATGACGCAGGAAGCGCTCGCGGACCTTCTGGGGCGCAGCCGCCCACATCATCTGGGTCATCGGGCGCAGCTCGTCGACCGCAGCCCGCCAGCCCAATCCTTCAGCGCGACGACGGACCGAGCGAACCAGATCCGGCAGAGCGGTCGGGGGACGATCGGTAAGCTCGACTGGTGGCGGGGTCGCGGGGTCATGGGTTCGAGGTGCAAGCCCTCTTCGCGACAAGGCTATGATTTTGCCTGTAAACCCTTGCTCATTCAGCAACAGCGCCGCGTCCACTGACGTTAGCCCGGTCCCGATCAACAGGACGGAATCGGCAGGGGTGAGACCTTTTGCCAAGTCCCCAGCCCAGGGATCTGGAGCATAGCAGCCTGACGGGAGCGCTGCTTCATCCAGTTCTGGCGGGGCATGTGGTGGAAGGTTGCCCAGCGCAAGCACGATGCGATCGGCTGTCACTGTCCCGCCCCCGGCAAGCTGGATTGTCGCCCGGCCAGAGGAAGACCAGGCCACATCGACGGCATCGCCCTGCACGATCCGAATTCGATCTCTGCCGTTTCTGACAGCCTCGGCCAGCAAGTCGGCCAGATAATGACCGTAGAGCCCCCGCGGCACGAAGCTGTCCGCATTGCCCCCGCCATGTTCAGCAAGCCAACGGACGAAATGATCTGGATCGTCGGGAAAGGCGCTCATATTGCCGGCGCGGACGTTAAGAAGGTGGCTGAGATGAGCAGCGCTATACGCCACGCCCCGCGCCAGCTGATGGTCATGTCTTTCAATCAGGATCGCGCGCGGACCTTCATGCCGAAGCAGGTTGATCGCCTGCAACACGCCGCTGAAACCGCCGCCGATAATCGCCACATCCTGCGGCTGCACCACCGTGGCAGGGCGCGTCAAATCCAAGCTTTCGGTTCCCGAGGCCCTTAACATCTTCGATCCCTGAACCAAGTTTAGGTCAAATCTTGACCAAGACCGACAGCTATCATTGCCATCAGCTGCTGCTCAACCCCGACCACGAGTCAGCCTGAGAATTCTCCGCAATGCTGGCGACAACATAGGCAGAAGCCAGGCCTCAGACCGCAGAGGCCTAACAACACCCTCTGGAAACGACGCGCAATTGCGCCATTCCTGCTACAGGAGGCAGATCACGGGCTGCATCTCCTTTGGGGGACTACCGAGCGACGGGATAGATTGTAGGTAGAAGCACGTTTCCGAAAGCTCGAGGCAGGTTAAACCTTTACAAGGCTGATTTTGATTTTTGAAAGGTACGAGTATAATAACAGTAAATGATTCAGTACTCGTCAGTACTTTCCAGAAATCTTCCCCCAAAATGATTAGGTCATATATCGAGACGTTCGCCCGCCTCGGCCCGATCAACAAGCAGAGATGACAAGGTAAAATCTGGCCTTAGCCGATCCTGATAGGTCCTTAGCGCTTCGACAATAGTCATGAGGCCGATCTGGTTGGCCCAAAACATGGGACCTCCGGTGTAACGTGGCCACCCATAACCGTTCAGCCATACGACATCGATGTCAGACGCTCGTTGGGCGATGCCTTCCTCCAAAATCTTCGCGCCTTCATTGACCATCGTGTAGAGCGTTCGCACGACGATTTCCTGACCGTCGATCGCTCGTGGAATGTACCCAGCGCTGTCACGGAACTCATCGATAATCCGCGCGACGACAGGCGACGACGACCGTTGCCGTTTATCGTCATAGTCGTAGAATCCGGCTTTTACCTTCTGTCCCCAGCGCTCCTGCGCACATAGCGCCTCGCGGATCGTCTCAACGCGATTGGAGTCGCGATGCCATCCGATGTCCACCCCAGCCAGGTCCGTCATCTGGAATGGCCCCATAGGCATGCCGAAATCGGCATGTACGCGGTCTATCTGCTCCGGTGTCGCCCCCTCCAATAGCAGTCGGGTTGCGTTTGTCTGGCGCGCGCTCAACATCCGGTTTCCGATGAAGCCGTAACAAACTCTCGATACGACGGGCAGCTTGCCAATCTTTCGGGCAATATCCATTCCGGCCGCAAGCACGTCGGGGGTCGTCTTTGCTCCGCGCACCACCTCCACCAATCGCATCACGTTCGCGGGCGAGAAGAAGTGAAGGCCCAGTACATCGCCAGGTCGGCATGTCGACGCAGCGATCTGATCGATGTCAAGATAAGAGGTATTGGACGCCAGGATCGCGCCCTGTTTGGCGATCCGATCGAGACGCCGAAATATCTCCTTCTTTACATCCATGTTCTCGTAGACTGCTTCTAAAATGAGGTCGCAGTCCTTGAGCGCTTCTAACTCCAGCGCCGTGCTTATCCGCGCCATTGCCTGCCCGACCTGCTCGGCCGTCAAACGTCCCTTGGCCGACAGCGCATCATAATTTTTACGTATGGTGCCAATGCCACGTTCCAAGGCCTCGGCATTCGTTTCGACGATGACCACCTGGAAATCGGTCGACAAGAAATTCATCGCGATGCCGCCGCCCATGGTGCCAGCGCCAACAATACCGACCCTCTGGATAGCCCTCGGTCGAATATCCACAGGCAAACGATCAACCTTAGCTGCTGCACGCTCAGCAAAGAAGGCATGACGCAGCGCCTGCGACTGGCTTCCGTTCATCAACTCAACGAACAGAGCGCGCTCCTTTTGCTGCCCGGTGGCGAAATCAAGCTCTGTCGCAGACTTCAGCGCCTCGATGCAGGCCAGCGGCGCAACCAGATCGCGAATCTTACGGCCATTAGCGGCCATATATCGCTCTATGGCGCCTGGATCCGCCTTAGCGGACATCTCGGATGTACGCCGCGCATTCGTCAAACTTTTAGCGAAATCGAGCACCTCCGTAGGCACCGACTGGTCGTCAACCAGTAAGTCGATGACCCCCAATTCTTTGCCGCGGGCTGCCGAAATTGCTTCGCCACCGATGATCATCTCCAGCGCATGCTCTATGCCGATCAGCCGTGGAAGGCGCTGCGTGCCACCTGCTCCAGGTAACAGGCCCAGTTTCACCTCGGGCAAACCCAGTTTGGCGCTGGGTGTCGCGACACGATAATGGCAAGCAAGTGCCAGTTCCAGACCACCGCCCAACGCCATTCCGTGAATGGCGGCGACCACCGGCTTGCCGCTGGCTTCAATCAGGTTGAGCAGGCCGGTGAGCGAGGGTTCGACCATCGGCTTGCCAAATTCAGTAATGTCGGCACCGGCCGAAAATAGCTTGCCGGCACCGCGCAGAATCAGGGCCGCGACACCATCATCGGCCGCCGCATCCGTGATGGCGGCTCTCAGCCCCTGGCGAACAGGAGCCCCAAGCGCATTGACCGGGGGGTTGCTGATGACGATCTCCAGCACCTTCCCATGTTTATTGACTTCGATCATCCATGCCTCTTCGGCCGTAATCTGATTGGTCGTCCGGTCGCGTCACTGGGTCTGGGGATCAAACTGCTTCTCGCGGATGAACAGCGCGGGCACGACGCCCGAAAGGAAATAAGCGCCGCCCAAGACCAGGAAGCCCATTCCGATCGACCATTGACTGGCGAGATAGCCGATCGCGATGGGCGCGATCGCCGCGCCCGCACGACCGATATTATAGGCTCCCCCGACCGCCGTACCCCGATAACGAGCGGCAAAGCTTTCGGCCATGTAGGTGCCATTAACCGCATAAGGCATGCCATAGACGAAGCCGAACGCGATCATGCCCCACAGCATCCAGTCGGGATCTTCGTTGAGCACAACAAGTGGGAGGAAGATTGCGGTGCCGACGGCGCCGATCACGAAAATCGCTTTTCGTCCCACGATGTCCGCTGCTGCGCCGGCCAGAATCTTGCCCAGGATCGCTGCAACATAGCCACCGATCAGAAAAACTGTCATCGCGCTCAGCGCCAGGCCCTTTTCCTTCTCGAGGTAGGACGGCAACCAGTTGGTCACACCATAATATCCGAACTGGAGGAGGCCCGCGGTAAGACACCAGAAGCTGAACGTCTTTCGCGTCGCTGGGTCTGTCAGGATAGCGCGATAAGCCCCCTTCTCTGCGGGTGGTTTTCCACCCCCCCTCTGGCTGGCGGCCAGCCTCGCCGCGCGGGCCTCTTGCCAGATGCGCGGCTCCGCGATGCTGCGTTGCATCAGGAACGCCAATCCCACCGGCAGGACGGCAATACCGAACAGATAGCGCCAGCCATAGGTCGGCAACAGCCATCCCGCCAACAGCGTTGCAACGATATAGCCGACCGACCAACCGCTTTGGAGCGCTCCCAAGACGGTGGTCCGGTATCGGGTGGGCACATATTCGGCCATCAAGATGCTGCAGGCGACGTAAAGACCGCCCAGACCGAGTGATGAAATGGTTCGGATAATCGCGAACTGCCAGTAATTTTGCACTAGCCCCAGAGCGCCCGTGCCGATGGAAAACAGCAGGATCGCCCAGCTGGCAGTCCTCACCCTTCCAAAGCGATCACACGCCCATCCGCCATAAATCCCACCGATCGCCATTCCCACCAGCGTCAAGCTACCTAGGCTTCCCGCCTCGACGGAAGATAAATTAAAACTTTCGCTGATACGCGTCAGCCCGAATGACAATAGCATCAGGTCCGCGCCATCGATAACGAAACCAAGAAAGCAGAAGACGAATACCAACATCCATCGCTTATCTGCCTCGGGATCATCCATCTTTCTGACCGCAGACATTGCCGTCTCCACTTTTGCGTTATCGTTGACCTTCAACTGTAATATTTTATCTCCTAAATATTTAACATGATTCAGCTTCGCGAATCATGTTACGCGCAATCAATATCTGCTGAATTTGTGATGTTCCCTCGTAAATGCGGAACAACCGGACATCGCGATAGAAGCGCTCGATTGAGTAATCGCTTGTATATCCAGCGCCCCCATGAATTTGGACACAGCGGTCTGCGACACGGCCACACATTTCGCTCGCGAACAATTTGGCACAGGAGGCTTCAAGATTGATGTCATGGCCTTCATCACGTTTGCGGGCCGCATCCATGACCATCGATCGCGCGGCGTAAATCTCTGCCTTGCTGTCTGCGAGCATCGCCTGGATCAGCTGAAATTTGGCGATCGGCGAACCAAACTGGCGTCGCTCCATCGCATAACGCAGGGCATCGTCCAGCATGCGCTCCGCCGCGCCCACGCTCACCGCGGCCAGGTGAAGGCGCCCCTTGTCCAGCACCTTCATCGCTGTCTTGAACCCGCGTCCCTCGACGCCACCAATCAATCGAGAGGCAGGAACACGGACATTGTCGAAGATGACGTCGCTGGTGTGGGTTCCCTGTTGCCCCATCTTCTTGTCGGGTTTGCCCACGGTCACGCCCGGCAAATCCCGTTCGACGATGAACGCGCTGATGCCGACGGCTCCCTTCTGGGCCTGATCGGTCCGCGCCATAACGGTAAAGATGTCGGCGTGGGGCGCGTTGGTGATGAATCTTTTAGTGCCGTTCAGGATATAATCGTCGCCATCGCGTTCAGCCCGGCTGGTCAATGATGCTGCGTCCGATCCGGAGTCCGGCTCCGTCAGACAGAACGAACCGATAATATCCCCCCGAGCCAGCTTCGGCAGATAGGCCTGTTTCTGTTCATCGGTGCCATCGAGGACGATCCCCATGGATCCAATGCCGTTATTGGTACCGATATAGGATCGGAAGGCAGGTGAGGTCATGCCCAACTCGATGGCGACGAGAACCTCCTCCTCCATCGTCAGGCCCAGACCGCCGAACTGCTCTGGCAGAGTCATGCCGAACAAGCCCAGATCTTTCATCTGAGCAATAATGTCGGCACCGATGGCATCCTTTTCAGCGATTTCAACTTCTCGCGGCATCAGCTCTTCGCGGATAAATCGCCGCAAGGTATCGAGGAGTGCCTGTACTATCTCGGGATTGCGTATCATCTTGATCCTGACCGAGTGCTGCTTGAGTAAGTTATTGAGGCCTTTACGGTGTTGACCATGGCCTTGAGCCGTGGTCCGAGATCGTCCTCCAGCTTTTCGCGCGGCAGATCCGAGGCGAGGCACGCCAATGTCGAGCTGATACTTCCCGGACTTCGCGTCCCGCCTCAGATAGCCGAGGCGCGATAGGGTATGGGCCAGCCGACTGAATTGTTGGCTTAGGTAAGCCGCATTTGCGTGCCAGATCCTGATTGCCCAGCAGGCTTTTCTCTGTCGTGAGGCCGTGCAGAATATCCAAACCGCGGGCAAGAGCGGTCACGAACTGACGATCGTCCTGTTCGATATCCAAAGGGCTGACACGCTTGCCGACACATGGGAGCCGGAGCAAAGCATGCGGCATTATCCCGCTCAGATTTGTTTCCATTGCTGAACCACCCCTTTCGCCTTCAGTTCCGCGAGGCGTTCGTCTTTGATATCCAAATAGCGCGTTAATATCTGTTCGGTATGTTCACCCAGAATCGGTGCAGCATGACTGTATGTCACCGGCGTGTCGGATAATTTTATTGGACTTCCGACCATCTCAAACGCCGGATTTAGCGTGTGTGGCACATTGACCACCATGTCTCGCGCCGCCGTCTGTGGCTCGGCGAGCGCCTGCTCGATGTCGTTGATCAGCCCCACGGGGACCTTGCGTTGATGGATGCGGCGGACCCAGTCGACGGCTTCGCCTCTGGCGAAGTGGACCGTCAGGATCTCGTCGAGCTCCGCCCGGTTGAGGATACGATCGCCATTGCGGATGAAGCGCGGATCATCGGCCAGTTCCGGCAGGCCGATCGCCTCGCTCATCGCCCGGAACTGGACGTCGTTGCCGCACGCGATGATGAAGTCCTGATCGCTGGCACGAAACACTCGATAGGGAACGACATTGACGTGGGCATTGCCATAGCGCGGGGGCGACCGGCCCGACGCCAGATAGTTCTGGCTTTGGTTTCCTAAGGTCGCCAGCTGAACGTCGAGCAGCGCCATGTCGATATACTGGCCGCGGCCGGTCCGCTCGCGGGCGAGCAGAGCTGCCTCGATGGCGATAGTAGAATATAGACCCGTCATCAGGTCGGCTACGGCGACGCCCACCTTCTGCGGCCCCCCGCCCGGCAGGTCGTCGCGCTCACCAGTGATACTCATCAGCCCGGCCATGCCCTGGATGATGAAATCGTAGCCCGGCTCCGCCGCCCTGGGGCCGGTCTGGCCGAATCCTGTGATGGAGCAATAGACTAGGCGAGGATTCAGCTCCGATAGCGCGTCATAGCCCAATCCGTAACGGTCGAGCGTACCCTGCTTGTAATTTTCAATCAGGACATCTGCCTTCGCTGCCAGTGCTCTGATCAGTTCCTGCCCCTCGGGCGTCGCAATATCGATCGCGATCGAGCTTTTGCCGCGGTTGGCAGATTGATAATAGGCCGCCTCGCCGGTCTGCTGCCCCTCCTCGTCAGTCATCCAGGGCGGGCCCCAGGCGCGGGTATCGTCACCCGCGCCCGGCCGCTCGACCTTGACCACTTCGGCGCCGAGATCGGCCAGGATCTGACTGCACCAGGGCCCTGCCAGAATTCGGCTGAGGTCGAGTACGAAATGTCCCTCCAAGGCGCCCATTATATTCTTCCCGCAAACAACCGGGGCTTTCGAGCAAATCCGAAACCCCACCCAAATCAGAGCGCTGCGATTCCGGTGATTGCCCGGCCCAGGATGAGCGCGTGGATGTCATGCGCTCCTTGGTAAGTTTCTACTGTCTCGAGATTCATCATGTGACGCATGACTTGATATTCTTCGGAAACGCCGTTGCCGCCGTGCATGTCGCGCGCGGGACGAGCGATATCCAACGCTTTGCCGACATTGCCCTCCAGCAAAAACGGATCTTCCCAGGAAAATGTCATGTCGCCCACCTATCTCGTCGCGCGGCTTCCACGCACATTGAGCGGCAGCTAAAGTCAGGACAATGCTATTTTCGTTCCCATATGATCATATAGAGTGATCATATGTCGATTGATATCCGCATGCTTCGCCACTTCATCCTCCTCGCCGATGAACTCCACTTCGGTCGGGCGGCGGAACGCCTCGGCATCGCGCAATCCCTGCTCAGCGGGCAGGTCCGGCGCATCGAGGACGTGCTGGGCGGACGCCTGCTGAACCGGGGGCGTCGGGCTGCGGTCAGCCTGACGCCCGCCGGACTCACCTATCTTCATGAAGCGCGGGAAGCCGTCGAGCGCCTGGATCGAGCGGAACGGGTCGGGCGACTCGCCATTCGCGGCGCGGCGGGTTCCGCACGGCTGGGCTATGTGTTTTCAGCAGCGATGAACGGTGTGCTGACCTCGGTCCTGACCCTGATCCGGGAACGATTTCCACTGATCGATCTTAGCGTCGCCCCATTGGACACCCCTGCTCAATTCTCGGCGCTGGCCGAGGCACGGCTGGACATCGGTCTGGGCCGACCCATTGACGTCGTGCCCAATGGCGTTTCGACGCGCCTCATCCACAGTGAACCGATGCTGCTGGCATTGAGCGCCAGCCATTCGCTGTCGAACGCCGGCGCAATCCACCCCGCCGACTTGTGGCGAGAAACCTTTCTCGTCCCTCATATCAGGCGTAGCGTTTCAACGATGACGGCCGTGGCAGAGCTGGCTCGGATCGGCGATTTCGAAATGCCCGCCATAAGCGACTGTCGCGATTTCCTCACCGCCGTCAGCCTGGCCGCATCCGGAAATGGCGTGGTCTTGGTCCCCGCCTCACTGTCCAACCTCAGAGTACCCGGCGTGGTCTATCGCGAAATCGCGGACTATCCGGGCGTCATGGAACTGGTCATGGCTTGGCGCGGCGACCCCTCCCCTCTCGTCCAGAACCTGTTCACCGCTTTAACCAAAGAGGTGTTTTAGTCTTCATGCCCCGGTGATCATCGACACCCTGGCGACACTGCGCGCAATCCTCGTCGGCCGGGTGATCAAGGATGGCAAGACGATTGCCCGTCTGGATACGGTCGACGAGCGCGGGCATCAGCGTCGGCTCTGGCTGGCCCAGGGGCCGATTGATGGCGATCAGCCGCTGGTCGCCTGGCAGCGCCGCGATCGCCTCCTGGCGCTGGCGACGCCGGCTGCGGAGCCGGGACGCTATCAGGTGGCCGCCGCCGCGCCGTTCAGCCTGGCGACCGCACACTCGATCCTCAGCCATGCCGGGCTGATCCATATGGACGACCCCGTCGGCAGCATGGACGCGGCGAGAGCCAGCAGCGGTCGGACCGGCGCCTTCTATAGCTGCGAGGCCGATCGGGTGACGATCATCGACTGGGACCTGGGTCTGGCGCAGACACGTCTTGGGGATGGTGAGGTTGGTGCCTGTCCCAGGCCGACCTGCTGCGCATCGCCTATCTCGCACCGGATATCGTCGCAGGCTGCTTGACCGGGCGAAAGCCGGTTGATCTGACGACCACGACCTTATTCTTCCGCGACCTGCCGCTCGAATGGGATAAGCAGCGTGCGGCTCTGGGCTGCCCCTTGCATCACCAGTGAGGTCTGGGAAATGGCCTGCTGAGAATTCTCAGCAATATTCGCGATAACGTTGGCCGAAGCCGGGTCTCAGACCTCAGAGGCCTGACAGCACCCTACGGAAACGACGCGCAATTGCGTCATTCCTGCTCCGCAATGCCTGGCGCACCCGTCAGGCTTCGCCAATTGTAGTCTGGGTGGTGCGGGCGGTCGGACTCGAACCGACACTCCTTGCGGAACCGGATTTTGAGTCCGGCGCGTCTACCAATTTCACCACGCCCGCGTTGATCGGTGTCCAGTCCGTTGCCGGAAACCGTTATCGCTTGCCCCTATAAGGGCACCATCGCATCCTTGCCAGACCAGAATGGCAGGTCGCGTGCAGTGCGGGTCGAGGTTCAATCCCTGCGACGGGTTACACGGGCACTGGCGGTGCCATTGGCCAGCGCGCCTGGTTTTTCAACCACCACTTCGGCACTTTGCACCCCGGTTTCGGCGAGGCAAGCGGTTGCCAGCCGAGAGGCGAAGGTTTCGATGAGGGCGATATGCTGTTCCGCCAACGCCTCGGCATGACCGACAATACGGCTGTAGTCGACGGTTGCCGACAGACTGTCGGTGGTAACCGGGGAAACCTCGAGCCGCACCGCCACGCGCAACGTCTGCCGGCGACCTTCCTCATGGGGATAGGCACCGATCCTGGCGGCAAGACGGATGTCCTCCACCCGGACTTCCATCATCGTAGTCGAAGGTGTCGTCATCGTCACCGACCCAACCCGTGCAGGGTCCTTGCCGCCGACAGGGTGTTGGCCATCAGGCAGGCGATGGTCATCGGGCCGACGCCGCCCGGCACCGGCGTCACGGCACGGGCATGGTCGAGTTCGGCTGTCACCGCATCACCGACGATACGTCCCTTCCCGGCCTCGTCGAACACGCGGTTGATGCCGACGTCGACCACCACCGCTCCAGGCTTCACCCAGTCACCTCGCACCAAGCCAGGGCTGCCGGCGGCAACGATGACGATATCCGCCGCGCGAACGATATCGGGCAGGTTGCGGGTCAGGATGTGCGTCACGGTAACCGTGCACTCGCGCTCTAGGAGCAGCAGGGCGACGGGCTTGCCGACGATGTTCGACTTGCCGATCACCACCGCCTTCAACCCACGATAATCGTCGATCACCGTGTCGAGCAGCATCATGCAGCCAAGCGGCGTGCACGGCACCAGAGTCTCGCTGCCGATCGACAACCGGCCGACATTGACCGGATGGAAACCGTCCACGTCCTTGGCCGGATCGATACGGTCGAGAACGAGCGACGCGTCGATCTGGCTGGGCAGCGGCAACTGGACCAGGATACCGTGAATGGCCGGATCGGCATTGAGGGCATCGATCAGTTCCAGCAGCGCCGCCTCGCTGGTCGCCGCGTCGAGGCGATGTTCGATCGAACCGATGCCTGCCCGGCCACAGGCCGCGACCTTGCGCCGCACATAGACCTGACTGGCCGCATCGTCGCCAACCAGCACCACCGCCAGCGCCGGGCGAGCGCCCGTCTCGGCCCGGAATGCCCCGACACCCGCGGCGACCTCATCGATCACCGTGGCGGCGAGCGCCGTGCCATCAATCACCTCGGCCATGGTGGCGACACTCAATGCTGAAAGACGACCGTCTTGCTTCCGTTGACGAACACCCGGCCTTCCAGATGGAACTGGACGGCGCTCGCCAACACCCGCCGCTCGATATCGCGGCCCTTGCGGACCAGATCGTCTGGGGTGTCGGCATGGGTGATCGGCTCGACGTCCTGATGGATGATCGGACCCTCGTCAAGGTCGGCGGTGACATAGTGGGCAGTGGCGCCGATCATCTTCACGCCGCGACCATGGGCCTGATGATAGGGCTTGGCCCCCTTGAAGCCGGGCAGGAAGCTGTGATGGATATTGATGCAGCGGCCAGCCAGAAACGCCGCCAGATCATCGGACAGAATCTGCATGTAGCGGGCCAGTACCACCAGCTCGGCACCCGTTTCCTCCACCAGCGCCTTGATTCGCGCTTCCTGCTCGGACTTCGTGTCTCTCGTGACCGGCAGATGATGATAGGAAATGCCGTCGATCAGCGAGATCGACAGCGCCTCGCGCGGATGGTTCGAGATGATGCCGACGACATCCATGTCCAGTTCGCCGATGCGGTGACGATAGAGCAGATCGCCCAGGCAATGGTCGAACTTCGACACCATCAGCATCACCCGCGTGCGGTGGCCGGTTTCGTTGAGTTGCCACTGCATGCCAAGGTCGGCCGCCACCGGCTCGAACCGCTCCCTTAGCGTCACGATATCCAGCGCGGGGTCCAGCACCTCATAGTGCACCCGCATGAAGAACAGCCCCGTATCGGGGTCGTCGAACTGGTGCGAGCTGCGGATATTGCAGCCGTTTTCCGCCAGAAACGCGGCGACGGCGGCCACCAGGCCCGGCCGGTCCTCGCAGGTCAACGTCAAGATATGGGTGGTGTGCACGGCGCCCCTCTCCTTCCCGGCGATGCCGAAGCAGCCCGCCGCGAGTCTCTTCAAATCTGTTTGCGAGACATACAAAATAATGTATGTGTTATCTACTAATTTCTGCCGACTCAGACGGTCGGCACCGTTCACGTCCAGAATCGATGGAGAGGAAGATGAGCCAGAATCTCGAGCAGGTGCTGCAGAACGCCGGCAACCCGGTGGACATGCTCCGCAATTCCCAGATCGGCGCCTATGTCTATCCTGTGGTCGCGCCCGAGTTTCACAACTGGCGGTCAGAACAGTGGGCTTGGCAGCATTCGGCTGTGCTGTTCGACCAGTCCCATCACATGGTCGACCTCTATATCCGCGGGAAGGACGCCCTGCGCCTGATCAGCGACACCGCGATCAACTCGACCAAGAATTTCAAGATCAACCAGGCCAAGCAGTACGTCCCGACGACGCCCTATGGCCATGTCATCGGCGACGGCATCCTCTTCTACCTCGCCGAGGAAGAGTTCGTGTATGTCGGCCGCGCGCCGGCCGCGAACTGGCTGATGTTCCATGCCGCGACCGGCGGCTATGACGTCGAGATCGTCAAGGACGACCGCAGCCCGTCGCGCCCGATGGGCAAGCCGGTCAGCCGCATCTCGTGGCGCTTCCAGATTCAGGGTCCGAACGCCTGGGCGATCATCGAGAAGCTGAACGGCGGTCCGGTCGAGCAGCTCAAGTTCTTCAACATGAGCACCATGACAATCGCCGGCAAGACGGTCCGCACCCTGCGCCACGGCATGTCGGGCGCGCCAGGCCTGGAAATCTGGGGCCCCTATGCCGAGCAGGACGAAATCCGCGCCGCCATTCTGGAAGCCGGCAAGGAATTCGGCATCGTCCCCTGCGGCAGCCGCGCCTATCCGTCGAACACGCTGGAATCGGGCTGGATCCCCTCGCCGCTGCCCGCCATCTACACCGGCGACAAGCTCAAGGCCTACCGTGAATGGCTGGGCGGCGACAGCTACGAAGCCACCGGCGCCATCGGCGGCAGCTTCGTGTCCGACAAGATCGAGGATTATTACCTTAATCCGTGGGATCTGGGTTACGGCCCGTTCGTCAAGTTCGACCACGATTTCCACGGCCGCGAAGCACTCGAGGCGCTGAACCCCGCCGAACAGCGCAAGAAGGTGACGCTGGCCTGGAACGGCGAGGACATGGCGAAGATCTACGCCTCGCTGTTCGACGGCAGCGAGACGCCCTACAAGTTCTTCGACCTGCCGCTCGCGAATTACGCCTCGTCGAACTACGACCGGGTCGTCGATGCCGGCGGCCGCACCGTCGGCGTCTCGATGTTCACCGGCTACAGCTACAACGAGAAGTCGGCCCTCAGCCTGGCGACCGTCGACCACGAGATTCCGGTCGGCACCGAGCTGCGCGTCGTGTGGGGCGAGCCGAACGGCGGCACCGCCAAGACCACCGTCGAACCCCACAAGCAGATCGAGGTTCGCGCCGTGGTCAGCCCGGTGCCTTATTCCAAGGTCGCCCGCGAAACCTACCAGGACGGCTGGCGTACCGCTCGCGACTGATGCGTCGCGCCGGGCGGGTCCTCTTCCGGTCCCGCCCGGCCCTTCACTTCTACCTCCACACGCCATCGTGATTCGAGGAGTACCGGGCATGAGCGCCATCGCTGTCGCCTCGCCGTCCCCGGCCTATAACGCGAACCGCCTGTTTTCCGGGCTGTCGCTGGAAATCACCGCCAGGGACACCGCCAGCCTGCCCGCAGTCGCCGAGCGGCTGGCGCCGGGAACCCGCGTCTCCATCACCTTCCTGCCCAAGGAGGACGCAGCCAAGCGGCTGGCGGCCGTTCGCGCCGTGATCGACAGTGGCCTCAAGCCGGTGCCGCATATCTCCGCCCGTCGCATCGGATCCGAGGCGGAGCTGGAGGCCTATCTGGACGCGCTGGCGGCGCTGGATGCCACGCGGGAACTGTTCGTCGTCGCTGGCGACCCCGACACCCCGATGGGTCCCTATGAAGACGCGCTGGCGATCATCCGGTCGGGACTGCTGGCCCGTTACGGAGTCGAGCATGTCGGTATCGGCGGCTATCCGGAAGGCCACCCCCAGATCGACGATACCAAATTGTGGGCCGCACTCCGCGACAAGGCGGCGGCTGTCGCCGATCAGGGCATGAGCCTGTCGGTCCTCACCCAGTTCGGTTTCGATGCAGAGCCGGTCCTCCGCTGGTTGACGGCCGTGCGCGCCGCCGGGATCGCCGCACCCGTGCGCCTTGGCGTGCCAGGTCCCGCGAGCGCGACAACGCTGATGCGCTTCGCCGCCCGTTGCGGCGTCGGCGCCTCGACCTCGGTACTGCGCAAATACGGGCTGTCGCTGACCAGGCTGATGCAGACGGCGGGGCCGGACAAATATATCGCCGCACTGCTCGACGGCCTGTCGGTCGACACGCACGGCGATGTCGGCCTGCACTTCTATCCGTTCGGCGGCCTCGACAGCACCGTCAGTTGGATCAACGACTTCGCCGGCCTCCAACGCCCCTGACGGCAAGCGCGGATTCGTTGACGCTGGCTTGCCGCTCGTGCCAAGCAGCCCCCGATCAGCTTGGGGGCAGCGGTGACACGGCAAGAAGACGAGTTCACGACACCCGCGCCGGACGCAGGCGCGGGCGATCTCGACGACCTCGGACCGCTGACCGATATTCTCGGCTTTCACATCCGGCTCGCTCACGGCGCCGTCTATCGGCATTTCACCGAGACATTCCAGGATCTCGACCTGACGCAGAAGCAGGTTTCGGTGTTGTGGCTACTGGCCGACCATCCGGGCCTCGCCCAGACTGATCTGTCGCGTCTCCTCAGGATGGACCGGGCGACGACGATGGCGCTGATCAACCGGCTTCAGGCCCGGCACCTGTTGCGTCGCGGCCGGTCGGCAGCGGACGGGCGCAAGCAGGCGCTGTTCCTTGAATCTGCCGGGGAGGAGATTCTGGCCCGCGCCAAGCAGGCGGTGCAGGACCATGAAGACTGGCTGAAATCGCGCTTTACCCCCAAGGAGGTGCAGCGACTGATCGAATTGCTCACCCGGATTCACCGCTAGAGGCGGCTAAACACATTCCTCACAGCGGCAGTCCGACGTAATTTTCGGCGATCGACGTCTGCGCGGCAACCGAGGAGGCGATGTAATCGAGGTCGGCCACCTGCATCCGCCGGTCGAAGGCGTCGCCGTCCGGGAAGCGGTGCATCAGCTTGGTCAACTGCCAGGAAAAGCGTTCGGACTTCCACACCCGGGCCAGCGCGCGTCGTGAATAGTCGCCGATGCCGTCATTGTCGCCACGCTGGAAATAGCCGATCAGCGCGTCCGACAGATAGGTCACGTCCGATGCCGCGAGGTTCAGGCCCTTGGCCCCCGTCGGGGGCACGATATGCGCGCTGTCGCCGGCCAGGAACAGGCTGCCGTGACGCATCGGCTCGAACACGAAGGAGCGCAGGGGCGCGATCGACTTCTCGATCGCAGGTCCCCGCGTCATGTGCGCCGCCGCGTCCGGACCGAGGCGAACGGCAAGCTCGTCCCACAGCCGATCGTCGGGCCAGTCCTCCAGCTTCTCGTCCAGCGGCACCTGAATATAGTAGCGGCTGCGCGTCTCGGAACGCATCGAAGCGAGCGCGAAACCGTGCTCGTGATTGGCGTAGATCAACTCGTGATTGCACGGGGGCACATCGGCCATGATCCCCAGCCAGCCGAACGGATAGACCTTTTCATAGGCCGTCGCCACCGACGCCGGAATGGCCTTGCGCGACGGACCGTGGAAACCGTCGCAGCCACAGATGAAGCGCGCGTCGATGCGATGCTCCGCGCCGTCCTTGGAATAGCCGAGCCACGGCGCATCGCCATCGACGTCGTGCAGCGTGACCTCGCCGGCCTCGTAAATGATCGTCAGGCCGCGCTCGGGTGCGGCACCCATCAGGTCGCGGGTCAGTTCGGTCTGGCCATAGACCATCACCTGTCGCCCGGTCAGCGCCGCGATATCGATACGGATCAGCCGCTCGCCATCGGCAAGGTTGAAGCCGTCATGCGGCAGCCCCTCGGCATGCATGCGCGCGCCGAGGCCCAGCCGGTCCATCAGGTCCGTGGTGGTGCGCTCCAGAACGCCAGCACGGATACGGCCCAGCACATAATCCGCCGACGCCCGTTCGACGACGACGACATCCAAGCCTTCGGCGCGCAGCAAATGACCAAGCAGCAGACCAGCAGGGCCGGCGCCGACGATCGCAACCTGGGTCCTCATCAGCGCACTTCTCCTGAACGACCTGTCATTGCCGCGACAGTCGGGGACGGCGGACTTGCGCGCCATGTCATCGCCAGCCTAATGATTGGACAAATCAACAGAGTGATCGCACGCAAGATGCCTCCCTGCGCCGCCCCCGAGCCAGTCCCGGTCTTCTATCTCTATGGAGAACCTCAGCACGCGGTCGCCAAAGGCTTCGTCCATGTCGAAAGCCTGGACGATCGCTCGCGGCCAAGCGAATGGACGATCCACCCGCATGTCCACCGCGACCTCAACCACATCATCCTGATCGCCGAAGGCGGCGGATCAATGCGGGCCGAGGGAACGACAGTCAGCTTCGACGCCCCCTCGCTGCTGCTGGTGCCGGCGGGCGTGATTCACGGCTTTTCCTGGTATGGCGAGTCCAGCGGCTGGGTGGTGACGATCGCCAACGACTATTTCAGCCACCTCGCGACCCGCGACGCCGACCTGAAGCCGCTGTTCCGCCACGCCGCCGCCGTCGAGCTGCTGGCGGAAGATCGCCTGCCCGTGGAAGCGGCCATTGGCGAAATGAGCCGCGAGCTGGGTTGGGCCGGTCCTGGCCAGCGGGCGGCGGTGGAAGCCGCGCTGCTGTCGCTGATGGTGAGGGCTCTGCGCCGGTCGCGGCTCGACCACCGGCCCGAAGCGGGACAGGCCCGGCAGGCGGCGCTGGTCGCGCGCCTGCGGGACCGGATCGAGGGGCGCTTCCGTCAGCGTGAGCCGGTCACCGAGCATGCCAAAGCGTTGGGCGTCAGCACCACTGCTCTCCGCCACGCCTGCGCCAGCGTCGCGGGAACCGCCCCCGCCGCCATGCTCGACGCGCGCGCCCTGCTGGAAGCGAAGCGGCTGCTGCTCTATTCCAACCTCTCGGTGGCCGAGGTCGGCTATGCGGTGGGCTTCGCCGACCCGGCCTATTTTTCGCGCTTCTTCACCCGGCATGCCGGGCAGTCGCCACGCGCCTTTCGCGACGCCTTGGCCGCCTGACCGGCTTGCCAAGCGCCGCCGGGCGTTCCAAGGCGGGCGGATGACCACGCCCTCCCGCCGCGAACCCCAGGGTCGCCTCAAGACCGACACCCGCCCCGGCCAGCGCATCGCCAAGCTGCTGGCCCGCGCCGGCGTCGCCTCGCGCCGCGAGGTGGAACGGATGATCGCCGAAGGACGCGTCGCCCTCGACGGCACCATCCTCGACACGCCCGCCACCATCCTGACCTCGCTGAAGGGCATCACCGTCGATGGCAAGCCGGTGAAGCCTCCAATGGCCGCGCGGCTGTTCGCCTTTCACAAGCCGCCCGGCCTCCTCACCACGGCGTCCGATCCGCGCGGCCGGCCGACCATTTACGACCGCCTGCCCAACGATCTGCCGCGCGTGGTGCCGGTCGGGCGGCTGGACATGAACACCGAGGGGCTGCTGCTCCTCACCACCGACGGCGAGTTGAAGCGGGCGCTGGAATTGCCGCGCTCAGGGGTCGCGCGCATCTATCGCGCCCGCGTGTTCGGCGAGGTTCGACAAGACGCGCTGGAAAGCCTGATCGAGGGGATCGAGATCGACGGCATCCGCTATGGCTCGATCGACGCCAATCTGGAGCGCCGGACCGGCCGCAACGCCTGGCTCGAGATGAAGCTGGCCGAGGGCAAGAACCGCGAGGTGCGGCGCGTGCTCGAACATCTCGGCCTTCAGGTGTCGCGCCTCATCCGCGTCGCTTATGGTCCCGTGGCGCTAGGGGAGTTGCCGGCGGGTCAGCTGTTCGAAGTGCCGACCCAGAAGGTCGCCGAGCTGCGCAAGTCACTGAAGGCATGAGCCGGAACAAGCCCGCGCCCGCGATGCGGGTCATCGCCGGTCAATGGCGCGGGCGCCCGCTGGTGGCGCCGGCTGGCCACGTCACCCGTCCCACCAACGCGCGGGCGCGCGAAGCCCTGTTCTCGATGCTCGCCAGCCGCCTGGGCAGCTTCGAGGGGCTGGAGGTCGCCGACCTGTTCGCCGGGTCGGGCGCACTGGGGCTGGAGGCGCTGTCACGCGGTGCCGCCCGCTGCCGCTTCGTCGAGCGCGACCCTGCCGCCCTTGCCGCGCTCAAAGCCAATATCGCCGCCTTCGGCGCGGGCGACCGGGCCGACGTCATTTCTACCCCGGTCGAGGCGCTGCCCGCCACCGGTCGCCCCGCCGACCTCATCCTTCTCGATCCACCCTACGGGTCGGGGGCCGGTGTGACGGCACTCGCCCGGCTCCACATGCAGGGCTGGGTCGCGCCTGGAGCCTGGATCAGCCTGGAAACGGAGGCCAGTGAAGCCACAACTGCGGCAGGTTTCGTCATCGATGTCGAGCGCAGCCACGGCAAGGCGCACCTGACGCTGATGCGCGCAGCGGCAGCTGATCTGGGCAATGGCGGGGAAATCCGATAGAGCCTCGGCCGCTTCTCCCCTGCCGAAAGGTCGACCGTCCGTGAGTCATTTCAAGCCTTTTATCGTTGGCCTTGGGGGGACCACGCGCGCGGGCTCGTCGACGGAGCGGGCGCTGGGCTTTGCGCTGGCGGCGGCGGAAGCGGCGGGGGCGGAGGTCGCGCTGATCGGCGGCCCCGACCTCATCCTGCCGATGTACTCGCCGGAAGCGCCGGAGCGCACGCCCGAGGCCCGGCGCATCGTCGCCGCGCTGAGGCGCGCCCACGGCGTCATCATCGCCTCGCCCGGCTATCACGGCTCGCTGTCCGGGCTGATCAAGAACGCCCTCGACTATGTCGAGGACATGCGCGGCGACGATGCCCCCTATCTCGACGGCCGCGCGGTCGGCCTCATCGCCTGCGCCTCCGGCTGTCAGGCCACCGGCACCACGCTGGTCGCGCTGCGCTCGATCATCCATGCCCTGCGCGGCTGGCCGACCCCGCTGGGCGTCGGCGTCAATACCATCGGCGGCCTCCTCGATCCCGCCGGCAACATCGCCGACCCCGCCATCGCCGCACAGCTCGAACTCCTCGGACAGCCGGTCGTCGAATTCTCCAGACATCGCGACGCATTCCTCAGCGGCAAGGCCGGCGTGGCGGTCTAGATCGGCGGCGCGCAAGGGAGAGCACTGGCGGCCGGAAGCAGGTTTCAGTGCCTCGATCTATTCTTGTCGATCAGCACTGCCTGCTGCCATCGGCTTGGCGCCTTGTCGGTGCGGTGAATGCAGCCCGACCAGCAGCAAGGTCGCTTCTTTCCCTCCACCAGTTCCTCGCAAGTCCGCTGGATACGACGTTGGCGTGTCGCCGCCTGCTTCGCGTCTTCTACCCAGCAAATGAACTCATTTCGACCAAGCGGGGTAAGGTTTTCCCATAACGCCAGGACCCTCGGATCGGATCGCAGCGCCGCCTGCATATCCTCGCCCGCCTCATGAACAGTGCCGTGGGGAAAAGCGTTCGTCATCAGGTCTCCGGGCAAGCTCGGCCAGGACGCATTCATCGCCGTAGGCCAACAGCGGCCATCAACTCTGAGCGCCGGATCAGGCAATGTCCATGGTTGGGCCAGTTCCGGCCGATAGCGCCGTGGCGGCGACTGCGATCGCGCCCAGCGGTCCCGCCATTCGGCCAAGACCGGGCGCCGCGACATAGCCGTCGATCGCGCCGATCGCCAGCCATGGCGGATAGCCGACTAAGCTGGCGCACAGCGACTGGCGGATCATCGGCAGCAGCTGCGGCTGCCCGGCGATGACGCCGCCGCCCATCAGGATGATGCGCGGCGCAAGCGTCAGCACCAGCCCGTGAAGCAGCTGGGCCAGCGCGTCGGCCACCCGCAGCCAGACCGGATGGTCGGCGGGCAAGTCGCTACCGCCGCCCGTCCGCGCCCTGATCGCGGTGCCCGACGCCAGTCCTTCGACGCAATCGCCGTGGAGGGGGCAGCAGCCCGGCCAGTCGTCACCGGGCAGGCGACGGACGCGGACATGGCCGATCTCGGCGTGGCCCATCCCCCTCACGGGCCGACCGCCGACGATCAGGCCACCGCCAACGCCGGTGCCGACCGTGATATAGACGACATCGTCGAGCCCCCGTGCGGAACCCCAGCGCCGCTCGGCCAGCACCGCGCCGCCCACATCGGTGTCGAGGGCGGTGGGAACGCCATAGCGCGCCGTCCACCGGCGCCAGAGATCGGTTCCCGACCAGCCTAGCTTCGGCGTCCCGACAATGGCGCCATAGGTGGCGGAGACAGGATCGAGGTTCAGCGGCCCGAAGCTGGCGATGCCCAGCGCCTCGAAGCCGCGCCAGCGATCAAAAACGGCCTCCACCCCGGCCAGCGTGGTCGCGGGGTCAGTGGTCGGCACCATCACCTGTTCGCGAATGTCGTCCGGCCCGGTCGCGAGA
Organism: Sphingomonas sanxanigenens; assembly: GCA_037190805.1. Classification (GTDB taxonomy): domain Bacteria; phylum Pseudomonadota; class Alphaproteobacteria; order Sphingomonadales; family Sphingomonadaceae; genus JBBCJR01. Next base: position 55,260 of record JBBCJR010000009.1, read on the forward strand.
ATGCAGACGCATTTCGTCCCGCCCATCTCGACGCCCGCGAGAAGCGGCGTCGCCGTCATATCCCGGCCAACCATCCGGGTGGCCGCTGCGCAGTCACCGCCCTTCCCACACTGGCGGGCGTTTTTCGATGAAGGCGGCCATGCCTTCCTTCTGATCGTCGGTGCCGAACAGGCCCTGGAACAGCCGCCGCTCGAACGCCACGCCCTGGGCAAGACCGGATTCCTGCGCCGTGCCGATCATCTCCTTGACCGCCAGCGCGGCGAGGGGGGCCATGCCGGCGATCGCCGCCGCAGCCTTCAAGGCGTCCTCGAGCAGGTCAGTCGCCGGAACGATACGGGCGACGAGGCCGGCGCGCTCCGCCTCCTCGGCATCCATCATGCGGCCGGTCAGGCACAGGTCCATCGCCTTGGCCTTGCCGACGGCACGGGTCAGCCGCTGCGACCCGCCCATGCCGGGCGCGATGCCCAGCTTCACTTCCGGCTGGCCGAAGCGCGCGGTGTCGGCGGCGATGATGAAATCCGCCATCATCGCCAGCTCGCATCCGCCGCCCAGCGCGAAGCCGGCGACGGCAGCGATCCACGGCTTGCGGGTTCGCGCCACCTTGTCCCAGCCGGACAGGAAATCGGGGCCGTACATGTCGGCAAAGCCCCGCGTCGCCATTTCCTTGATGTCGGCGCCGGCCGCGAACGCCTTGTCGTCGCCGGTGACGACCGCGCAGCCCAGCCCCGGATCGGCATCGAAGGCGGCGAGCGCATCGACCAGTTCCGCCATCACGGTCGAATTGAGCGCATTCAGCGCCTTGGGCCGGTTGAGACGGATCAGCGTCACCCGGTCTCGCGTTTCGACCAGCAACGTTTCATAATCGGCCATCGCCCTGTTCCCCTCTAGCGATCGAGCGGCCGCCACGCCTCGTCATCGGCGAGCGGCGCGAAGATGATGTCGAGCATATGATCGGTGACGCCTTCGGGGGTCGCCGGGTTCCAGCGCGGCGTCCTGTCCTTGTCGACGAGGAGCGCCCGCACGCCTTCGATGAAGTCGTGACGCTGGCAGACATGGGCGGTGATCGCATATTCCAGCCGCATCTCGTCGGCGAAATCGGTGAAGTCGCGGCTGGTGGCCAGCAGCCTGAGCGCGACCTTGCACGCCTGCGGCGATTTGGCGGCGAGGGTGGCCAGTTCCTTCGCCGCCCAGTCGGAGGGGTCGGCCGCCAGCGCGGCGAGGATATCCTCCAGCCGGTCGGCGGCGAACAGCCGGTCGATGAGGCCACGGTTGCGCTCGATCCGGGCGGGCGGCGGCGGCACCGACGCGCCGTCCAGTATCGCCGGGATCGATTGCGGATCGGCGGCGATCGCGGCCTTCACCCGTGGCAGCGCATCGCTCGGCAGATAGTGGGTGGCCAGACCCAGCGACAGGCACTCCGCCCCGTCCAGTCGCGCGCCGGTCAGCGCCAGGAATTCCCCCACCCGGCCGGGGAGCCGCGACAGATGCCAGCCACCGCCGGCATCGGGGTAAAGGCCGATCGCGGTTTCAGGCATCGCGAACAGGGTGTTTTCGGTCGCCACCCGGTAGCGGGCGGGCGCGGCGATGCCGACGCCGCCACCCATCGTCACCCCGTCCATGATCGCGACCACCGGCTTGGCATAGGTGAAAAGCTGATGATTGAGCTGATATTCGGCACGAAAGAAGCCGCGCGCGGCAACCCCGTCACCCCTGCCGCTGTCCGCCGCCGCCCGCACGTCGCCACCGGCGCAGAAGCCGCGCCCCTCGCTGTGGTCGATCAGCACGGCGTCGATGCCATGATCGCCCCGCCAGTCGGACAGCGCCGCCGACATGCCCTCGCACATCGCCTGCGTCATCGCGTGCAGCACGCGCGGCCGATTCAGGCGCAAGCGCCCGAGGCGGCCTTCGGTGGAAACGAGGACGTGATCGGTCATTCCCCATCGCTATAGCGATGTCGCCGAAGGGGAAAAGGCCGTCCGACATTAACCGGGCGGTAGCAGGATCACGCCTAGCGGTCGGCAGATGATCGACACGCCAAAACCGCTCGTTCGCCTACGCCTTGGTGCGATTGCCGCCGGCGGACTGCTGGTCGGATTGATGGCCTTGGCGGAAAACCGCATCGGCCTGCTGGCAGATCCGATCGCCCGCGACTGGACGTTGGACCGGATGACGCTCCAGATCATCCTCACCGCCCTTATCCATGGCGGCATCTTCACGCTCGGCGCCGCCCTCGCCCGCATTGCCGGCCGCCGTCATCTCGCCCTGTATGTGGGATTGGGCGCGGTCGCGACGATCTCGGCCTTCCTGCTCAGCATCAATCCGGATGCGCTGGCGCTGGCGCGAACGAACGGCACGCTCACCCCGGCGCTCGGCGTCCCGCTGCTGATCGGAGCGCTGATCGGTTTCGGCTATCGCCGGCATGCGGGGTTCGAGGCCGATGGTGATGATCCTGCCGCCCTGACGGCCGCGACGATGGGCGATGACGGCCTTATCCGCACCAGCGGGGCCACTTATTATAGGGGCCCGCTGGACGTCAGCACGGCGCTGCTGCCGCTGGTCGCGGCGACTCTGACGGGAGCGGGGCTGCACGCCGCGCTGCTGGTGGCGATGGTCGACCTCCTGTCCTGGTCAGGCGACGATTTTCTTCATGGCGTCCGCTTCGCACCCGGGGACGGGATGCTGGCCGGCATCCTGCTGCTGACCCTGCCTTATGCCTTGTTCGTGCGCGGCGCCCATGCCGCCCTCAAGGCCGGCGGCCGCACCGGCACTCTCGTCTATGCGCTTGCCGGGCTGCTCACGCCCCTGGCGATCGGGATGCTGCTGTCGCTCGCGGGATTCGGCGTCGTCGGGCCAATGCTGGGATTCCAGTTCGTGCTGCCGTCGGCGCTGGCGATGATCGTCTATCGCTCGCTCGCGGGGCTGGAGCCGCGCACGCTTCCCGCTGACGTCGAAGTCGCCGACCCTCGCGCGCTGGTCGGTGCCGATCATCCACGCCGACAGGCCGCGCGCGTCATCCTGCCCGACTGACGCCGCCGCTTTCCCGTTGACAGCGGCTGCGCGGCGGGGGAACCGTCGAGGCGATGCTGGGCCTCATCGTCAAGCGGCTGCTGGTCGCCATCCCGATCCTGTTTCTGGTCGCCACCGCCGCCTTCTTCCTGATGCGGGCGGCGCCCGGCAATCCGTTCGACACCGGGCGCAAGCTGCCGGTCGAAGTCGAGCGGCAGATCATGGCCCGCTATGGCATGGACCGGCCGCTGGGCGAGCAATATGTCCGCTACATGGGCGGCCTGGTGCGGGGCGATTTCGGCCCCTCGCTGAAATATCGCGACAAGAGCGTCGCCGCGATGATCGCCGAGGGGCTGCCGCGCAGCGCGACGCTGGGCCTGTCGGCGCTGACGCTGGCGCTGTTGATCGGCGGGCCGCTGGGCATCTGGGCGGCGCTGCGCCACAACCGGGGGGCGGACCGGGTGGCGACGCTGGCGACGACGTTGGGCCTGTGCATCCCGACCTTCGTCACCGCGCCGCTGCTCGTGCTTCTGTTCGGATCGACGCTGGGCTGGCTGCCGGTCGCCGGCTGGGGTGGAGTCAGAAACCTGATCCTCCCCGTCACCGTCCTCGCCCTGCCGCAGATCGCGATCATCGCCCGCTTGCTCCGCGCCGGGATGATCGAGGCCATGGCCATGCCCCATGTCCGCACCGCGCGTGCCAAGGGGCTGTCACCGACGCGGATCGTCGTCCGCCATGCCTTGCCCGGAGCCGCCCTGCCGCTGGTCGCCTATCTGGGACCCGCGGCTGCCGGGCTGCTGACAGGATCACTGGTCGTCGAGCAGATCTTCAACCTGCCCGGCCTCGGCCGCTATTTCGTCATCAGCGCCCTTCAACGCGACTACACGGTGGTGATGGGGGTGGTCATCCTCTACGCCGCGCTGATCCTCGCCCTCAACCTCGTCGCCGACCTCATTCAGGCGGCGCTCGATCCCCGCCAGCGGCTGGTCCGGTGAGCGCGGGACGCAGCCTGTGGACGGACGCGCGCCGCCGGCTGGCGCGCAACCGCGCCGCCGTTGCGGGCGGCGTCATACTTGTCCTCCTCATCCTCGCCGCGATCATCGGCCCGTGGCTGCTGCCGTTCGATCCGGCGGCGATCAACAAGGAACAGGTCTGGGTGCCACCGCTGACCGCCGGCCATCTGCTCGGCACAGACGCGCTCGGCCGCGACCTTCTCGCCCGGTTGCTGATCGGCTTGCGCGTGTCGCTGGCGGTGGGACTGGTCGCCAGCCTGGTGTCGCTGATCATCGGCGTCGCCTGGGGCGCGACTGCGGGCTACGCTGGCGGCCGGGTGGACGAGGCGATGATGCGCGTCGTCGACATCCTCTATGCGTTGCCGTTCATCTTCTTCGTCATCCTGCTGATGGTGGTGTTCGGCAAGAATTTCATCCTGCTGTTCCTCGCCATCGGCGCGGTCGAATGGCTGACCATGGCGCGGATCGTGCGCGGCCAGACCCTGTCGCTGAAGAATCGCGATTTTATCGAGGCGGCGCGTGCCGCAGGCCTGACGCCCACCGCCATCGTCAGCCGCCACATCGCGCCCAACCTCGCCGGGCCGGTGATCGTCTATGTCACGCTCACCATCCCCGGCATCATCATGGCCGAAAGCTTCCTGAGCTTCCTTGGCCTTGGCGTACAGGAGCCGATGACCTCGCTCGGCACGCTGATCAGCGGCGGCGCGCAGGATATGGAGCTGGCCCCCTGGCTTCTGGTCGCTCCGGCATTGACGATGGTGGCCACCCTGCTGGCCTTCAACCTGCTGGGCGACGGGCTGCGCGACGCCCTCGACCCCAAGGACCGTTGAAGATGCGCTGGCTCGTTCTGGCCGCCCTCGCCCTCCTTGCCGGCTGTGCGGCGGGCGACGGTCGCGCGCCCTGCCCGGCCGGTCAGCTCTGCCTGGAGGCGGGCAACGGCACCGACCCTGAAACCCTCGATCCCGCGCTCAGTCAGTTGGTCATCGAGCAGACCATCTTCCATGACCTCCTGGTCGGCCTGTTCACCTTCGACGCAGCCGGCCATGCCGTGCCTGGCATGGCGGTCACATCGCGCACCTCGGCCGACGGACTGGTCTGGACGTTCGATCTCCGGCCGGCGCGCTGGTCCGACGGGACGCCGGTGACGGCCGAGGATTTCGTCACCGCCTTCCGCCGCCTCATGGACCCCGCGACCGCGTCCGCCTACGCTTATCTTTTCTACCTGATCGACGGCGCGGAGGCCGTGAACAACGGCAAGGCGCGTCCCGACACGCTGGGTGTCCGCGCCCTCGCTCCGGATCGGCTGGAACTGCGCCTCGTCCATCCAGCGCCCTATCTGCCGCGCCTTCTAACCCATGGTCTTGCCTCTCCCGTGCCGAGCCACGCAATCCGCAAGTGGGGCGAGGGCTGGACGCGGCCGGACCGCTATGTTTCGAACGGCCCCTATCGCCTCGTCTCATGGGCGCTGGGGGACCGGCTGGTGCTGACGCGCAATCCGCATTTCTGGGACAATGCCAAGACCTGCTTCGACCGGGTCAGCTATTATCCCACGCCCGATCCGGTCTCGGCCGAACGACGCGTGAAAAGCGGCGAGCTGGATCTCGGCATCAATTTCGCGTCAAACCGCATCGGCTATCTGCGGGGAAAGGGCGGCATGGCGGATTATGTCCGCGTCGCGCCGTGGCTGGGCATCTACTATCTCGCCTTCAACGCCGGGCGTCCGGAGTTCACCGACGTCCGGGTGCGTCTTGCCTTGTCGATGGCGCTGGACCGGGACTTCATGACCGACAAATTGCTGCGGGCGGGCCAGCGGCCGCTCTACGGCTTCGTGCCGCCCGGCACCGCCGGACATGTCGCGCCGCCGGCGCCGCTGTGGACGTCATGGCCATTCGAGAAACGGCAGGCGGTCGCCCGCGCGCTTCTCGCCCGCGCCGGCTTCGGACCGGCGAGGCCACTGAGCATGGCGCTGAAATATCCCAATTCGGGCGATCGGGTCATCGCTACCGCCATCCAGGCCGACTGGCGGGCGGTGGGCGCCGAGGTGTCGCTGGAGCCGGTGGAAGGGCAGATTTTCTTCGCCGATATGCGGGCGCGTGATTTCGATGTCGGGATCGCCAACTGGATCGCCGATTTCGACGATCCGCTGACCTTCCTCGGCATCCTCCAGGGATCGGCGGGGGCGCAGAACTATGGCGACTATGCCAGTCCTACCTACGACGCCCTGCTCGCCGCCGCCGGACGCGAGGCCGACGAGAGCCGCCGCGCCCGCCTGCTCGGCAGGGCCGAAGCGCTGATGCTGGCCGAGGTCGGGGTCGTCCCGCTCTATACCAACGTCAGCCGCAATGTGGTCAGCCCCCGCCTCACCGGCTTCATGGACAACATGTCGAACTGGCACCCCAAGCGTTTTGTCTGCCTCGCCGGATTTGCTCCAACCCAAACGCGGCGATAGGGGAGCAGGCCCGTTGCGTGACGTTGTCAGGACCCCGCCGATGAAAACCCCGCCCGCCGCCGCCATCGCCGCGCTGATGCTTGGCCTCGGCGCCGTTCCGGCGCGGGCGGCCGACCATGACCTACAGGCATGGGGCGCCAGCACCGCGACCATCGCCGCCGGCGCCCGGGGCGTGGTGTGGCTGGAGGGGCAGGCCCGGTTCTGGGACGATATCGGCCGGCGCGGGCAGATCCTGTTGCGGCCCGGCGTCGGCCTCAAGCTGTCGCCGACCACCACCGCCATCCTCGGCTATGCCTATGTCCGCACCACGCCCTCGGGCCGCGCGGCGACCTCCGAGCATCGCATCTGGCAGCAGCTCGGCTACCGCATCGCCGGCGATAACGACGGCGCCACCCTGACCGGCCGGTCACGGGTCGAGCAGCGCTTCGTCGAGGGCGCCAGCGACACGGGCTGGCGCCTGCGCCAGCAGCTCCGCCTCGTCGCACCGCTGTCGGGACCGATGACGGCGGTCGGGTGGAGCGAGGCATTTGTCGCCCTCGACCGCACCGACTGGGGCCAGCGCGGCGGCTTCGACCGGCTACGCAACTTCGCCGGCGTGTCGCTGCCGGTGGCGGCCGGGATCATGGTCGAGCCGGGCTATATGAACGAGTATGTCCGTCAGCGCGGCCCCAACCGAATGAACCACATCCTCAGCCTGACGGTGAACACCAGCTTCTGATCCGGTTGCAGCGCGGGCCGGTGCCGATCCAACCAACTGATCAGGCGTCGAACTCCGCCACCAGATGGCCCGGCGCCACCTCAACCAGCGCCGGCGGCGGGCCGGTGTCGCGCCGCGACTGCAGGAAGCGATATGCGGCCGCCGGGTCGAGCGGGCTGGGCGGCTCGCCCTCCAGCCGGGTGCGCACGCGGGTGCGCTCGCGCGCCGGATCGGCAGTCAGCACCGCGTCCAGTAGCGCGCGGGTGTAGGGATGTCGGGCGGCAGCTTGGAAACGCGAGGCCGGCGCCGCCTCCACCACCCGGCCCAGATACATCACCATGATCCGGTGGCTGATCTCGCGGACCACGGCGAGGTCATGGCTGATGAACAGCATCGCCATGCCGCTCTCGCGCTGCAGGTCGAGCAGCAGGTCGAGGATCTGCGCGCGGATCGACAGGTCGAGCGCCGCCACCGCCTCGTCACACACGACCAGCCGGGGCTGGAGAATAGTCGCCCGGGCAATCCCCACCCGCTGGTTCTGGCCGCCCGACAGTTCGTGCGGATAGCGGCTGGCCAGGTCTGAGGTAAGGCCTACGCGGACCATCGCCGCAGCGACCAGCCCATCGCGCGCCGGACGGTCGAGTTCGGGCCGGTGGACGGTCAGCGGCTCGGCGATCGACCGGCCAACCGTCATCCTGGGATCAAGGCTGGCGAGCGGATCCTGGAATACGATCTGGAGATCACGGCGCGCGGCGCGCAGTTCCTCTGCGTCGAGGGCACCGATATCCCGGCCAAGCACCGTCACCGCCCCCGCCGAGGCGGGCAGCAGGCGCAGGATCGCACGCACCAGCGTCGACTTGCCCGACCCGCTCTCGCCGACGACGCCCAGCGTCTCGCCCGCGCGCAGCATCAGGTCGACGCCGTCGACCGCGCGCAATTGGCGCGCGCTGCGGAACAGGCCGCCGCCGAAGGGGAAATCCACCGTCAGGCCCCGCGCTTCGACCAGCAGCGGCGCGTCGGGCGCCACCGGCGCCGGACGCTTTGGCGCCGCCCGCCCAGGCACCGCCGCCAGCAGCGCGCGGCTATAGTCGTGCGTGGGGTGCGCCATCACTGTCGTCACCGACCCACTTTCGACCACGCCGCCGCCACGCATCACGCACATCCGGTCGGCGATCCGCGCGACGACCCCCATGTCGTGCGTGACCAGCACCACCGCCGTCCCCATTTCCCGACGAAGGTCGTCGATCAGGTCAAGGATTTCCGCCTGCACCGTGACGTCCAGCGCCGTGGTGGGCTCGTCGGCCAGCAGCAGCGTGGGCTCCGTCGACATGGCTGCGGCGACCATCACCCGCTGGCGCATACCGCCCGACAGTTCGTGGGGATATTGATCGAGGCGGCGGCCAGCCTCGGCGATGCGGACCCGGTCCAGCCAGTGGGCCGCCTCGATACGGGCCGCCCGCCTGGACAGTCCACGATGCGCGACCAGCGCCTCGCCGATTTGTTCGCCGATCCGCATATGCGGGGTAAGCGCGGTCAGCGGATCCTGAAAGATCATCGCCATCGCCGCGCCCCGAAACCTGTCCAGTCGCGCCGGGGACAGGCCGATCAGTTCCTGCCCACTCAGCCGGGCCGATCCTGCGGCAACGCCGCCCGGCGCGAGCAACCCCATGATGGCCAGCAAGCTCTGACTCTTGCCCGATCCGCTCTCGCCGACCAGCGCCAGGCACTCGCCCGGCCCGACCGAAAAAGACAGATCACGAACCGCCTGTACCGGCCCGTCCGGCGTCGTGAACCTCACCCCCAGCCCGGACACCGCCAGGACCGGCGGTGCATCCGTCATATGTCGTCCGCGTTCTGGATGCGGTCCAGGAGGTCACGGAGCATATCCAGCTCGTCCTCCGTCATCAGGGCGGTGAAGCGCGCCTCATGCTGTGCAACGGCGGCATCCAGCTTGGGCATCAACGTCTTGCCGGATCTGGTCAATGACAAGGCGGCTGCCCGCCTGTCGCCCGGCACAGCCGTCCTGACGATCCAGCCATTATTCTCCAGCTCGCTGAGCAGCGGCACCATATTGGCCCGCTGGATGCTGAGCAGACGGCCCAGTTCGCTGGCGGTCAAACCCGGCCGCTCGCCGATCATCTTGAGCGCGGCAAATCGGGTCGGGCGGATCCCGGCCATACGGGGTATGCTGCTGAAATCGGACATCATCGCAGCCGAGGCCCGCTTCAGAGCATAGCCAAGCAGACCGCCCAGCGGCACTGCTTTCGTCCTTGCCCGTCCATTCACCAACAGCTCTCCCCTTGCCTCAGCCTGCCATCGTCTTCCGCGATCGCCAGTGACGCATCCTTGGCATCTGACAGGGCTTTATCCTGCCCCAGCGGGAAAATGACAATCATGGTCTTTGCCCGAAGCGCCATGATCAGGTGGCGCATCGCGCAAAGGACGAAAGTGACGCCCAAGACGGCCTGTTGGCAACCCTTTCGTCTTTTGTCTTTGATATGTTGTAACGCCTCTATAAGTGGACAATCGCGATCGTGCTGAAAGGCCCTTATCAATGCCCGCCCCGAAACCCAGGCTTGAGGTGCTGCTGCTCGCCGCCACGGCGCTGGCGCCGCTGCCGCTGGCGGCACAGACCCACGACCGGTCGGCACCGGGCGATTATCATAACCCGCCGTCGGAAGAGATCGTTGTCACCGCGCCCTATCAGCGTGATCGGGCAAGTGCGCTGTCGGGCGTGTCGGTGCTGACCGGCACCGCGCTGACCCGGGACATCCGACCAAGCCTGGGCGAAACGCTGGGCCGGCAGGCGGGCGTTTCGGCGACGTCATTCGGTCCCAACGCATCGCGCCCCGTGCTGCGCGGCTTTCAGGGCGATCGCGTCCGTGTCCTGACCGACGGCATCGGCAGCTTCGACGTGTCCAGCACCTCGGTCGATCATGCCGTGGTCATCAACCCGCTGACCGCTGAACGGATCGAGGTGCTGCGCGGCCCCTCGGCGTTGCTGTTCGGGTCCTCGGCGATCGGCGGCGTGGTCAATGTGCTCGACAAGCGCATCCCCCGCCGGGTGCCGGACGAGCCGGTTCATATCGATGCGCTGGCGACCTATGGCAGCGCCGCGCGCGAGCGTTCCGTGGGCGCCGCCGCCGACGCGGCGATCGGGTCGCAGCTGGTTCTCCACATCGACGGCAGCTATTCCAAGACCGGCAATCTCCGGACCGGGGGCGCCATCCTCGCCCCGGCAGAAAGAGCCGAGGCGGCCGCCAGCGATGACCCCGAGATCGCCGGCCTCGCCAACCTCAGAGGCCGCCTGCCGAACAGCGCCGCGCGCACCTGGGACGTGGCGGGCGGCGCGGCGCTGATCACGGAAGGGGGCAATCTGGGCCTCTCTGTCAGCCGCTATGACAGCCTCTATGGCGTGCCGATCCGCTATGCTCTCGAACCGGGCGAGGAGGCGGAGGCGGTGCGCCTCGCGGTCAAGCAGACCCGCGCCGACATGCGCGCCGAAGTGGATGCCGGTGGGGCGCTCATCGACACGATCCGGTTCCGCGCCGGCTATGCCGACTACCAGCATCAGGAACTGGAGGAAGACGGGGCCGTCGGCACCACGTTCTACAATGACAGCTATGAAGCGCGGCTGGAGCTGGCGCAGGCGGCGCGGGGCGGCTGGAAAGGCGCGGTCGGCGGGCAGATGATGATCCGCAACTTCCGGGTCGTCGGCGAGGAGAAGTTCCTGCCGGTCAACGAGACCCAGCAATATGGCCTGTTCACGCTGCAGGAGTTCGACCTCGGCGTGGCCAAGGTCGAAGCCGGCGGGCGCTACGAGCATTCGAAACTCCGCGCCGAAGCCGACGCCGATCTGAACAATCCCGATTATCGTCGTAGCTTCGACGCGCTGTCCGGATCGCTGGGCGCCAGCCTAATGGTTGCTGACGGCTGGCGGATCGGCCTCAACGGATCACGCGCCGAACGCGCGCCATCGGCCGAGGAGTTGTTCGCACGCGGCAACCATGCGGGCACCCAGGCCTATGAGCTGGGCAATCCCGGCTTCACCACCGAAAAAAGCTGGGGGATTGAAGCGACGTTGCGCGGACGCGGGGACGGCTACAGCTTCAATACGTCGGCCTATCACAGCTGGTTCAAGGACTATATTTACGAAAGCCGGCAGCCGCAGACGGTCTGCGAGGCAGCGGAAAGCATCGAGGTCGAATTCCCGTGCTTTGCCTATTATCAGGCGGACGCGCGCTATTGGGGCTTCGAAATCGAAGGATCGAAGCGCTTGCTGATGCTGCGCGACTGGTCGATCGTCGCCGACGCGCTGACCGACTATGTGCGCGCCACGGTAGTCGGCGATGGGCCGGCGCCCCGTATCCCGGCCTGGCGCGTGCTCGCCGGCGTGGAAGCCCAGTCCGACCGTGTTCAGGCCCGCGCCGAGGTCGAATGGGTCGACCACCAGAAGCGCATCACCAGCTTCGAGACGCCGACCGACGGCTATACGATGGTCAATGCGTCGGTGTCCTTCCAGCCGTTCCGGGACAATCCGCACACAAGCATCGTGCTGTCGGCCAATAACATCTTTGACGTCACCGCCCGCCGCCATGCCAGCTTCCTGAAGGATTTCGCGCCACTTGCCGGGCGCGACATCCGGATCAGCGGACGGGTCAGCTTCTAGGAAAAGATATCGCGCGTCCGGCCGCCAGAGCAGAGCCGGACGCGCGCGCCTATAGGGGGACTATAGGCTGTCCTTGACCTTCTTCCCGGCGACAACGCCGAGAATGAGAAGAACGAGAAAGATCGCGATCGCCAGGAAGAACAGGAACTTGGCGATACCAACTGCGGCCCCGGCGATACCGGAGAACCCCAGCAGGCCGGCCACGAGGCCGACGACCAGGAAGATGAGGGCCAGTTTCAGCATCAGGCACCTTTCGATCAGAGGACGGAACGCCTGCTGAACGGATCAGAGCCGGAACGGATGCATGATCCACCCCGGCCCGACGATTTTTTTAAGCCTTCCGGCTGGCCTCGAACAGGAACCAGGCGCGCTCTTCGGCCTGATCGGTCCATTCGTCGACGATCCCCGACGTCGCGTTGTCGCTGGCTTTCTCCGCCTCGTCCTTGACGGTCCGGAACGCCTCGACCAGCGCAAGATTGTCGTCGCGCAGTTCGGCCAGCATATCGCCTGCGGAGACGAAGTCGGCGTCGTTGTCCTTGATCCGCTGCAGACGGGCGATGTGGCCGATCGACCGCAGCGTCGTCCCTCCGGTCTTGCGGACACGCTCGGCGATGGCGTCAGTCACGCCAAGGATCTGCGCCGCCTGATCATCAAGCAGGAGATGATAGTCGCGGAAGTGCGGCCCCGAGACGTGCCAGTGAAAATTCTTGGTCTTGAGATAGAGCGCATAGCTGTCGGCGAGCGCTGCGTTCAAGGCCGTGGCCACACCCTTGAGCTGATTGTCCTTCAGATCGGTGGGCGTCTTCAGGTCGGCATTCGGGGTCGCCATCATATCCTCCTCGGGTGATCGGTTTCGCAAGCATAACGGCTTTGGGGTCGCCAAGTTCAATCAATTTTTGCGACCTCCGTGATCGGTCCCGTCGTTCATAAGCGGCAAACCGAGTCGGCTTCGCGACAGGTTGTGGCAGCGGCGTGGACGGCGGACTCCGCCCTGGCCTAATCAGCGACAAACTGTTCTGATCGGAGTGCGCCGCCATGTCCCTCACCCGCCTCGCCGCCGCCACACTTCTCGCGCTGCTGCCCGCCGCGACCGCCGCCGCGCAGGGGTTGCCCCTGATCCCGCGCATCTATGTCGGCGGCGAGGCCGGCCTTGGCCGCCGCGGGTTCGACGCCGACCCGTTCCGGCTCGCCCCCACCGCCGCCACGCCGGGCGACAGCCGCTTTCGCAACCTCGATTATGGGCTGTTCATCGGCGTGGAAACGCCGCTGGCCCCGATGCTTTTTCTGGGCGGCGAGGTCGGACTTGGCGCCAGCACAGGCCGCAAGACCGACGACGCGGTGATCGGCGCATCCACGGTCGGCAACACCACCACCTATGCGATCGACCAGCTCAGGGCCGATCCGGGCCGCAACTACAGCCTGACCGCCCGTGTCGGCATCAGCCCGCCGCTGGGCGGGTTCGCGGCCTATGGCATCCTCGGCTATGGCGGGGAACGGGTGCGCTACAGCTTCGACGATCCGAACACAGGAACGCGTGACAGCATCACCCGCAGCCGGTCCGGCATGATCTATGGCCTCGGCCTGCGCTATGCGCCAGGCATCGGCCCCGGCTTTCGGGCCGAGTATCGCCACCGCAGCACGGCCGGCAGCTACGACCCCGACCAGTATCTGATCGGCGTGCTGTTCAAGCTCTGATCGACAAGGCGCGTTCGCTCAATCATCCTCATCGTCATAGCCGACGAGATCGAGCGCCCGCGCCTTCATCTGACGGGTGTGACACCAGTGGACCAGGGCCTCCTCGCGCCCGTGCGTCACCCACACCTCGCGCGGGGCGAGCTCGGTGAGCGTCCGGGTCAGTTCGTCCCCGTCGGCATGGTCGGAAATGATCAGCGGCAACTCGACATTGCGCTGCCGCGCCCGCTGACGAACGCGCATCCACCCCGACGCCATGGCCGTTATCGGATCGGGCAGACGGCGGCTCCAGCGATCGTTGAGCGCGCCTGGCGGGGCAATGACGATCTCACCCCTCAGCGCCGGCTTGTCGACCCCGGTCGCCGGACGCAACTCGCCTAGGTCGACGCCATGCTCGACATAGAGGGCGCACAGCCGTTCAAGAGCGCCGTGAATATAGATAGGGCGATGCCAGTCGCGATCGCGCAGCTCGCGGATCACCCGCTGCGCCTTACCCAGTGCATAGGCGCCGACCAGGACGCAGCGATCCGGATTATGGGCAAGGACGGAGAGCAGCTTGTCGATCTCGGTGCCGGTGTCCGGATGGCGGAAGACCGGAAGGCCGAAGGTCGCCTCGGTGACGAAAATGTCGCAGGGCACGGGCTCGAACGGCACACAGGTGGGATCGGGGCGGCGCTGGTAGTCGCCCGAGACCACGATCCGCTCGCCGCCATGTTCGAGGACGATCTGGGCCGATCCCAGGACATGCCCGGCGGGCACGAACCGGACGGTGACGTCGCCCAGCCGGATCGCCTCGCCATAGTCGATCGCCTGGCCATTCTGGGGACCATAGCGGGTGGCCATGATCGCCAGCGTCTCCGGTGTCGCCAGCACCGCGCCATGGCCGCCACGGGCATGATCGGCATGACCGTGGGTGACGAGGGCGCGCGCCTTGGGTTGCGACGGGTCGACCCAGGCGTCGGCGGCCGGCACGTAGATGCCTTCGGGGTGGGGCTCGATCCAGGTGCCGGACCGGGTCATCAATTTCGGATATGGCGATCGGCTTCGCGCCATCCAAGCCTCGGGATCATGCGCGCGCGCGGTTCGTTCTTGCACGTCGATAAACGGAAAGGAGCTTGTGATGGATGCCGACACCGTGAGCGGTGCTCTATGGGGGCTGGTGATCGTCGGCGGTCCGCTGGCGCTGCTTTTGGTCCTGATCTGGGCCGTGAAAAGAAACCGCACCTCGCCTGCGGAAGATCGGCATACGGAGCAGGCGACGCGCGACCTCTATCGCGAGGAGGATCGACGAGCCGATGATCCCGCGTCCTGATCGGACGATTTGACAAGCGCCGCCGACCGTTCCCTTGTTGAGCATGATGATACCTGCCCTCCTGCCGCCGCCGCTTGAACACTGGTTCGCAAAGCGCGGCTGGCAGGCCCGGCGGCATCAACGGGAGATGCTGGCTGCGGGGCAGGCCGGCGACCATGCCCTGCTGATCGCGCCGACCGGCTCCGGCAAGACGCTGGCTGGTTTCCTGCCCAGCCTCGCCGATTTGATTGCCGATCCCGGCTTCGACGGCCTTCACACTCTTTATGTCTCGCCGTTGAAAGCATTGGCGACCGACGTTCAGCGCAACCTGATCGGTCCGATCGCGGAGATGGCCCTCGACCTCCGTGTCGAGACGCGCACGGGCGATACGCCGTCCGACCGCCGCGCCCGGCAGCGCGCGCGCCCGCCCCAGATTTTGCTGACGACACCGGAATCACTCAGCCTTCTGCTGTCCTATCCGGACGCCGACCGGATGTTCGCCGGCCTCAAGACCCTGATTGTCGATGAGGTCCACGCCTTCGCCCCAACCAAGCGCGGCGACTTGTTGACGCTCGCCATGGCGCGGCTGGAGGCGCTGGCCCCCGGTTTCCGCCGCGTCGCCCTGTCGGCAACGGTTGCCGACCCGGGCCTCTATCGCGCGTGGCTGGCGCCGACCGGGGCGGCGGACAGGGTACGGACGGTGATCGGCGATCCCGGCGCTCCACCCGACATACGCATCCTGCTGCCCGAAGACCGGGTCCCGTGGTCCGGGCACAGCGGGCGCTATGCGGCGCGGCAGGTGATGGCCGAAATCGCCCGCCATCGCCTGACCCTGGTGTTCTGCAATACCCGCAGCCTGGCCGAACTGATCTTTCAGGACCTGTGGGCGGTCAACGACGACAGCCTGCCGATCGGCATCCACCATGGCAGCCTGTCGCTCGAGGCCCGCCGCAAGGTTGAGGCGGCGATGGCGGCGGGACGGCTGAAGGCTCTGGTCGCCACCGCCAGCCTCGACCTCGGCGTCGACTGGGGCGACGTCGACCTCGTCATCCAGATGGGCGCGCCGAAGGGGTCGTCACGGCTGCTCCAGCGCATCGGCCGCGCCAACCACCGTCTCGACGAGCCGTCGAAGGCGCTGATCGTCCCCGGCAACCGATTCGAGTATCTGGAGGCGCAGGCCGCGCTCGACGCGGTCGCGGCCGGCGAACTCGACCCCGACCAGTTCCGCCCCGGCGCGCTCGACGTGCTGGCGCAGCATATCATGGGTGTCGCCTGCGCCAGCCCCTTCGCGGAAGAGGATTTGCTGGCCGAAGTGCGCCGCGCCTTCCCCTATTCCACGCTCGACGCCGACAGCTTCACCCGCGTCCTCGGCTTCATCGAAACCGGGGGCTATGCGCTGAAGGCCTATGACCGCTTCCGGCGGCTGACGCGCGGCATCGACGGGCTATGGCGGGTCAGCCATCCGCGCTTCGCGGCTCAGCATCGCCTGAATGCCGGCGTGATCGTCGACGCCGCCGTGCTCGATGTCCGCTTCCGCAACGGACGGAAGCTGGGAACGGTGGAGGAGTATTTCGCTTCGACCCTCAGTCCGGGCGACACATTCCATTTCGCCGGCCTGACGCTGGAGGTAGAGCGGATCGACACCACCGACCTCATCGTCCGCGCCACGACCAAGCCGGCGCGGGTTCCCACCTATGGCGGCGCGCGCATGGCGCTGTCGACCAACCTCGCCGGTCGGGTCCGTCGATTCCTGGCGACACCGGAGGACTGGGCACGCTTTCCGGAAGACGTCCACGATTGGCTGGCTATCCAGTCGCGCCGTTCCGCCCTCCCCGCCCCTGACCAACTACTGGTCGAAACCTTCCCGCACGAAGGACGGCACCATATGGTCGCCTACAGCTTCGAGGGATGGAACGCGCATCAGTCGCTGGGCATGCTGATCACCCGGCGGATGGAGACGGCGGGACTGATGCCACTGGGCTTCGTCGCCAGCGACTACGCCCTCGCCACCTTCTCGCTGAGGCCTGTGACCGACCCGGCGGCACTGTTCGATCCGACCATCCTCGAACATGAATTCGTCGACTGGGTCCAGCAATCACACCTTTTGAAGCGCGCTTTCCGCGATGTGGCGGTGATCGGCGGCCTCATCGAGCGGCAACACCCCGGCAAGCGCAAGAGCGGCCGTCAGGTCACCTTTTCGACCGACCTCATCTACGACGTGCTGCGCCGCTACGAGCCGGACCATCTGTTGCTGCGCGCGGCATGGGAGGACGCGCGCGGCCGGATGACCGACATCGCCCGCCTCGGCGACCTGCTGGACCGCGCGGGCTGCACGATGCTGCACGT
Source organism: Sphingomonas sanxanigenens (assembly GCA_037190805.1). Lineage (GTDB taxonomy): Bacteria > Pseudomonadota > Alphaproteobacteria > Sphingomonadales > Sphingomonadaceae > JBBCJR01. Next base: position 72,423 of record JBBCJR010000009.1, read on the forward strand.
CGACCTGCCCCGCGTCAGCCCCCTCGCCGTGCCGGTACTGGTCCTGATCGGCCGCGAGCGTGTTGCCCAGGGCGAAACCGAGGATGCCCTGCTCATGGAGGCGGAAGCGCTCGCGGACGTTGCGATGCGTGAGGACTGAAGGGCCTCAGCGCTGTCGCAAACGCCAATGAGGGATCAGCCGATCTCGCCCAGGCGAGAGGCTACGAAGGCGCTGATCATAGCCCGTCGGATATCGGCTTCTGTAACGCCATCGCGGCGCATCACGAGCCGCACGATGGGATCGGCCAGCAGCTCATCAAGCGTAAGTTCGGGACTGTTCGTGCTCGTCATGGCGCATCTCCTGATCGACAGGATGATATTTAATGAGAACAATTCTCAATTGCAATTGAGATCGTTTTACAGTGACAAGCGGTTCACCGCAAAATGCCCTTCGCTCCATCGCCCGGTAATGATAAGCGTGCGCCATGGTTCACTTTTCGTTCGCGGATCACGATTTTGTCCCGCTGTGCGAAGGCGCACTGTTTTGGCCCGCGCGCCGCGCGCTGCTGGTTGCCGATCTTCACCTGGAAAAGGCCAGCTTCTTTGCTCGCGGCGGTCAGATGCTGCCACCGTACGACACGCTGGCGACGCTGGCCGATCTGGCCGCATTGATCGATTCCACTCAAGCGCGCGAACTGTGGTGCCTTGGCGACAGCTTTCACGATCAGGCCGGACCGGATCGGCTGCCTCCGCCCGCCCGGACCATGCTGGCCGATCTTGCCGGGCGCCTCGACTGGACCTGGATCACGGGGAACCATGACGCCGCCCTGCCGAGGGCCATCGGCGGCCGCGTTGCCGCCGAAGCAGTGGTCGATGGCGTGTTGCTGAGGCATGAAGCATCTCCGGGTGAGCCTCGCCCCGAGATTTCCGGCCACTGGCATCCCAAGCTGAGGATCGTCCTGCGCGGACGGCACATCAGCCGCCGCTGCTTCATCACAACCCCCAACAAGGTGGTCCTGCCCGCATTCGGCGCCTTGACCGGCGGCATGGACGCCGACGATCCCGCCATCCTTCGCGCCATGGGAGCGCCGATGCAGGCCCTGGTGCCAACACGCGGACGCCTGCTCCGCTTCTCGCTCGCGGCGTGATCCGGCGCGCCTCCTCTAACGGAGGCGCCAACCTCCCATCATCCGGTTGCGCCAGGAAGTCGCCTCATGCCTGACACCCTTCCCCTTCGTAACCGCGCTCTCCGCATGCGGCTGACGCAGCCGCTCGATGAACTATGGGACCGGCGGCTGCGCATCCATACGTTCGGACATCGGCCGGGCAGCGGCCGGCAGGGCGATGCCGAATGGTATCTCCATTATTCGCCTACACCCTATCGTGACCTGTTCCATTTCATGCGCGCCGCCAAACTCGGCCCCCACGATGTCTTCACCGACTTGGGGGCGGGCATGGGACGCGCAGTGTTCGCGGCCAGCTGGCTAGGAGCGAGCAGGGCCATCGGCATCGAGCTTCTGCCGGAGCTTGCCGCGATTGCCGAACAGAATCGGCAATCCAGCCGCCTGCGCGATCGCGACATCGTCTTTCGCGCCGAAAACGCGCTCGATCATTCGCTGCTGGGCACGACGCTGCTTTACATGTTTCATCCCTTTGGCGAGCAAGTGATGGAACGCGTGCTGGCAAAGGCACAGCAAGACCGCGCGAAGGCCGGCATCACCACGCCGCTGCGGATCATCTACGTCAATCCGGTGTGCGAGGAAGTCCTGGCGACCTCAGGCTGGTTGCGACTTGTCACCGACCTGCCGGCGCGCCCGCAAATTCTGTCCACCGCAAAGCACTATCGCACGACCATCTGGCAGTCTGTCTGACGAAAAGGGCCAGCGGCAGGCCGCGCTTACTCGGCGTCCGGGCGACAGACCGGCTGCGCGGTCGCGACACCCGCCACGACCATCGCCTCCAGCGACCGCAGGAGTTCATCCCGCCGCCGGTACATGCACCGCTTCTTGGGGGGAATATCGGCCTCGCAGCGATGGGGCCGGACCAACGGCAGCCGATAGAAACGCCCATCAATGGGTGTTCCGCCGCGATCGACCCAGATCGCATCATAGTCGAGCGGCAGCTGACGTCCCTTTGCCGCCCGGAAATAGGCGCTGCGGTGGAAACGGCTGGCGTCGGATATGGCATGAATCTCATCGACACCCACCGCCCGGCACAACATCCGGAAAAGCTCGATAAGCAGGTCGCGCGGCCGCATGCCTTCGGCAAGCTTGGTCATCTCGCGATACTCATCGAGGATAGCAGGCAGGTTTCTTCCCTGTAAGCCGCCGATCACAGCCACCAGCCGGCCGACCTGACGTTCGAGTGCGAAAGAGAGCGAGAAGAGACGTCGATTGTCGCGGAACAGATTGAGCGTCGCCGTTCCCTCGCGGTGAAACCAAATCGGTTTATCCAGCACGACATGATAGCCCTCACCAAAGGGCAGCGGAATAAGTTCGATGCGCTCGTCGACCGAGAAGGCGAACAGCGGTCCCAACGACTCCATGACTTCAACATCATGCACGAAATGGTCGATGCGTTCGTTCGCACTCCAATCCGCGCACAGATAGGGAGCCTTGACGAACAACAGCGCCTCCGGTCGCCTGGCGACCGTTCGGCCCAGCAATGTGTCGGGCCTCGCTCCGGTGAGCCGCTTCAGCCCCGCGCTATGACCAAGCGCCGCGGTGATGAAACCGATACGACCACTCAACGCACCGACACCGTCACCGGCCGATGCCATCCATAGCCGCCTCAGATCATGCGTCGCCATCGCCCCTGCTTTCGACCGGCTCGCTCTCCTTGGATGCCGGTCGCTTATCTAGAACGGTAGTATGCGTGAAGATTTCGTGAAATTGAGATAACCGACATTGGCCCCCAGCCGCCAGCCGACGCCCAGCTTGATCGGCACCAGCATCACGTCATTGCGCTGGAGATAGGTGGCGGTGAATCCTCCGATCACATAGACCTTGCCCTCCACCGCCGGAAACCGATGGAAGACATCCTGCGTGTCATGGAGATTATAGACCAGCGTAAAGGTCTTCGACGCATCCGCGCCAAGGTCGAAACCGACCGACGGCCCGGTCCAGTAGATCGGCTGCTGGCCCTCCACGCGATGGAACAACGTCCCCGACCCGTAACGCAGGCCAACGGCGATCGCGCCGCCCGCCTCCCGCCCGACGATATAGCCGTTCGGCTCGCCATTCTCCTTGAACAGCCCCTCGATCATCTTCGCCAGCCCTTCCGCGCCCCGGCCGAAGACATTCTCCGCCTCGGTCAGCACATCCTTCTGGGCATAGGTGGTGGTGTTGGTGGCCGGCAGCGCTGCAGCCGTTCCGCCAGAAGCGGCAGACGTGGCAGGCATGGAAGGGGAAGTGGAGACCGTCGGGGCGGGCGACGGCACGCTGGCCGCGGTCGGCAGGGCATTGGGATCGACCACGCCCACCGGCGCCAGATCAGCGTTCGCCGCGGAGATCGCATCCGAGGACGACGCTTCCTGCGCCATCGCCGCTGTCGGCAGCAGGACGAACAGTAGCGCCGTGACGCCCGACACTCGGCTGGTTGGCATATTCCGAGGCTCCCTTGAATGACTGATCGTTTACCGTATCGCGATTACGTCTTGCCTCGCAATGAACGACAATGCCAGCCGTGCTCTCGACAAGCTGGCGGGAAGCCGGGCATAGGCGCGCGAAGCCGATGGGAGGCGAATGAATGCGCGTTGCGATGATCGGATCGGGCTATGTCGGGCTGGTGTCCGGTGCCTGCTTCGCGGATTTCGGCCATGAAGTGGTTTGCGTCGACAAGGCTCAGGACAAGATCGATGCCCTGCTCGCCGGACGGATGCCCATTTACGAGCCAGGCCTGGCCGAGCTGGTCGCCGCCAACGTCCGTGCCGGGCGTCTGTCCTTCACCACCGACCTTGCCGAAGCCGTTCGCGATGCGGAAGCCGTGTTCATTGCCGTCGGCACCCCCTCCCGGCGCGGTGATGGCCATGCCGACCTCAGCTATGTGCATGCCGCCGCACGCGAGATCGGCGCTGCGCTTGGCCAGCGCCACACGGTTGTCGTCACCAAGTCGACAGTGCCCGTCGGGACTGGCGACGAGGTCGAGCGCATCCTGGCCGATGTCACCCCCGGTGCCGACGTCTCCGTCGTCTCCAACCCCGAATTTCTGCGCGAAGGCGCCGCGATCGCCGATTTCAAGCGTCCCGACCGCATCGTCATCGGCACCGATGACGAGCGCGCCCGCGAAGTGATGGCCGCTCTTTACCGGCCGCTTTATCTCGGGCGCTCCCCGCTGGTCGTCATGAGCCGTCGGGGCGCGGAACTGACCAAGTACGCAGCCAACGCCTTCCTCGCGACCAAGATCACCTTCATCAACGAGATTGCCGACCTGTGCGAGAAGGTGGGCGCCGACGTTCACGACGTCGCCCGCGGGATCGGGCTCGACAATCGCATCGGATCGAAATTCCTGCATGCCGGGCCGGGCTATGGCGGCTCCTGCTTCCCCAAGGACACACTCGCCCTCCTCAAGACCGCCGAGGATTTCGAGGCGCCACAGCGCATCGTCGAAGCGGTCGTGAAGGTGAACGACGCGCGCAAGCGGGCCATGGGCCGCAAGGTCATCCAGGCGATGGGCGGCGACGCCCGCGGCAAGACCGTGGCCGTGCTCGGGCTCACCTTCAAGCCCAATACCGACGACATGCGCGACAGCCCGGCAATCGCCGTTGTCCAGGCGCTACAGGACGCCGGCGCCCGCATCCGCGCCTATGATCCCGAAGGCATGGACCAGGCCCGGCTGGTGCTGGACGACATCGACTATGTCGAAGGCCCCTATCAGACGATGGACGGTGCCGACGCCCTGGTCATCGTGACCGAATGGGACGCGTTCCGCGCCCTCGATCTCGACCGCGTCCGCAGCTTGTTGAAAACGCCGGTACTGGTCGACCTGCGCAACATCTATCCGCCCACCGAAGCCATCCAGGCCGGGCTCGACTATTGGAGCGTGGGTCGCGGCTGACCGCGTCATTCCTCCGAAACGGCAAGGGACGCATTAATCGCAAACCCCCGTTGCCCATCGCCAACCGGCCAGCTATAGCCCGCACGATCGGCACTCGGAGACGTGGGTGAGTGGCTGAAACCAACGCTTTGCTAAAGCGTCGTACGGGAAACTGTACCGAGGGTTCGAATCCCTCCGTCTCCGCCATAAAGCTTCCTAAATAGCTGAAAAACAACGATAAAAACCATCCTTTGGAAAAAAGCCCTACATTCTATCCCACATTCTGTTTTGGAACATCTGGGACGTAGCTGGAGTCTCAATGGGCTGATTCGGCAAAGCGCAGCCAGATGGGGCGGGGCGAGCGAGTCGGCGAGAGACGAGATACATGGCCCGTCCAACGCTGGTGATCAGGGCACTCAATCACACAGTGATATCAGCGATGCTAGGCGATACGAGCCGCTGTCGGATGTCCAGGGGAGATCAGGACCGGCAATTGCTCTATGATGCTAGATTAGGCGATACAACAAAAGATATCTCAGGGAATGTTGTCGCCGTTCCAATATTGGCGCCATTATTCATAATCAGTTTCATTCTAACCATTAACGAACGTCCCTTTACGCATCGTAAATCTATGAGCACCCATCATATTCAATAATAATCGAGATTGCCTATGGACATCAGAAACAACATGATCATTAGTCAGAACTCCATGGAAATAAGTTGCCTGCGCAGCAATATGCAAATCAATAATGTGGTTAACCAACTTATTAGTATCGGTTGATAGATTTCCATTCTTTACCCATCTGATAAAAAACATAACAACGCACATTGCATATCTAAATAAAAAATAATGTGGAGCATCTCGATAATATGGAGTATTAATCGATAAATGATTCTTCATTATTTTAAAATGATTTTTTGAATGTTCGTAAATCCAATTTATCAATTTATCTTGAGTTGATTTACTACTTATAATTCTTGCTCGAATTTCCTTCAATTCGTTAGCAGTGAAAACTTTTCGCATTTCTCGAAATGCTTTCTCAAAATCATGAGCTTGAGCAGAAAAATTTTCAATAATCTGTCGACTTTGCTCCTGTCTGAGAGCAAGGTGCTTCAAAATCAGAGAATCTTTCGCCCCTGAAACTATGTCATCATACCAAATAGCAAAGCTACCGCTTTGACTTCTATCAATCAATCTAGATTTAATTTTTTTTCCAGTATCAAGACGGTGAGCATATGAATCGGTCACATCATTTAATAGTAAAATTCTATCATGGAATTCTCTACATATTTTAAATGACTCAATTATAGTCTCCCTAGGTTTTTCTTTATGAGCCTCAACGAGAATATGATGCGTGATCGCAACCTGGTTGGAGCGGTTCACTTTGAAATAAGCCGCTAAAGCGGGCTCCCGAAGGAAATTACTGTCTACAAGAAAGATCGGCATGGCCCCCTCAAGGTGGAAAATGCAGCTACGCTGCTGACCGGCTCAAGATAGTGACATCACTTGCCTCCCAAAGTCACTTTTGGCATCTAGGCAATGCGGATTGGTCAATCCCATCCGTGGGGCGTCGTAACCCCTTGCCGTAGGTCCGGTCAGAGTTTTCTGGCCGGGTGGCTGTCGCGCATGTCCAAGGCTCTGCCCAAAGGCGGCAGCGCTCCGACCTGCGCGGGGTTACGAACACCCGGCTTTGGCCGGTTCGCCCCTTTTTCAGGAGGGGCAGATGCATATTTCCTATTTCAAGACCATATCGACAACGCTGTTGGCCGTGGGGGCGCTTTCGCTGTCATCCCCATCTTGGGCAGCAAGGAAGGCTGTAACCCCTAGCGGTTTCCCTGAGATGCTCTTTGTGGACATGGTGCCCACGGAAGCTGGCTCCAAGATCGCTAACCATTGCATGAACATGGGACATGCGGTGATCTCATCGACACCCAATGAGGTGACATGTGAATCCCCAATGGGCGTGATGAAGGCGTCCATTACCCAAGCCTTGCTAGGCGGCAATTACAGCACAACACCACGTCGCTTTGCCCGCTACACCCTGGTGCAGGTCGATAAATATGTCAGAGTGCAAGCGAGTGCATGGCTCGAGATGCAAAATGCCTTCGGACAAACGCAAAGGCAGTCATTCACCGATGATAATACGCATAATTTCTTGATCGACGTGATGGCTTATAGTGGTGCCAAATATATCCCAGGAACGAAATTTCCCAATCGCGCTTATTTGGGAATTGGATTTAGAGGTGTTTCCGATATCAGCATTAAAAATAGGAAATCACTTGGTATGGAAGTTATGTTTCTAACAGATGATGGTCCACTTAAAGCAAATGGGGTAAAAATCGGAGATATAGTATATTCTATAAATAATAAGAACTTCAAAGATCAAAATGATTTTGAAAAATTCCTTAGCAGAGTCAAAATCGGATCAGATTTGACGATAGGATTTCTAAGGAATGGCTCTGAGAACAGAGTGTCCTTTGTTGCATCTGAGCGTCCGACGATCATGGACATCGAATCCCAATAAGCGCCTCTGGTCTTATGAAGGGGCACAATCTGATAGCGCCCTGTAGACGCTCGCTCGTCCTATCCCCAGCTGCTTGGCAATATCTGTGGGTCTGATCCCCTCACCACGCAGCTGGTGGATAGCAGCAACGTCTATGGAAGGTTTTCTACCCTTGTAGACCCCATTGGCCTTGGCCTTCTCAATGCCCTCGCGTTGACGTTCCTTCCTGATATCCGTCTCAAACTCAGCCACAGCGCCCAGGATAGCCAGCACCAGCTTCCCCATGCCGCTATCCGTATCCACCCCAGCCTGTTGAAGGCATTTGAACTTCACGCCCTTGGTCGTCAGCTGGGCAATGATGTTGTGGAGGTCTACCGAGGACCGGGCCAGCCGATCCAAACGGGTGACAACCAGGGTATCACCTTCCCGCACATAGCCTAGGGCATCATCCAGGGCATGTCGTCCCGTGACACTGGTGCCAGTGCGCTTCTCCTGAAACACCTTCTGACATCCAGCCGCGTTCAAATCCTCAAGCTGGATATCCAACGACTGACCGTTGCTGCTGACCCTGGCATAGCCAACCAATGACATATCGACTCCGTCTCAATAGGCTCTAGACCTACATTGAGTGACGTCTCAAATATCAGGAGTCAATCCTATTGAGACATGAATCCCTGGGAAATTATGTCTCAGCGATCTGTCTCAGGAGGGTAAACTCTATGCATCTCCATCAAACTGAGTGGGCTTACTTGCAATGTGGAGCACTACCGGCAATGCTCCATCGATGATTGTGGGAATCATCTTCGCCACGGCAGCGGCTGCAAGCCCTTCTCAGACTTGTGACCTTGCAGCAGTCACGACAGCTAGGACGGTCTATGAAGCGCTCGTCCATCGCGCGCTTCGAGTCATAGAAAATGCAGCGTCTTCTAATCCTGACAAGAGCGCGCAGCTGGATCGTTTCATTGCCCCTTCCGCAGAATTCAGCCTTGGTGGTGGAGATGTAGGGCGTCCTCTCGGAGCAGGCGTCGCTGGCGCTAAAGCGTTAGCCGCTACGATGAAGGCGGATGAATTTCGATACTTGGGTTGGGACTACATAGACGGGCCATCTGATGGATGTGGCGAAAGATCGGTGACGATCGAATTCGTCGATACCCGTGAACACAGCATCTCAAAGGTCGAATTCAAGTTCGATCAAGGCCGGATAGTCGAAGCGAAAGGATGGCAGCGCTCATTTACAGAGGGAACTCTGCAAGGCAGAGGTTATCCCAAGCCTTAATTAGAATGTTTACGATGCGCCTAACCGGGTCGGCGGCTATTAAGGCGAGATTATCTAATCCTGTTAAAAGCGTCATGGTGAAGCGGATCATCCCTGCTTGCTGAACAGAGACGAAGTCCTAGAAAAACTGCCAGAGATGCAGTCCGATCGGTTCCCAGCCGGCATCCAAAATCCCCTATCCTCACATGTGGAATGGTATTCCGGAAGGTTAAGTTGACTTTTCATGAGATTTATCGTAGATGTTTCAAGTCAACAGCGAAAGAATGGCGCTAAATGAAATAGAAATTATGAATTATTATGATAGAATTAAAATAAAAAATGCAATGGCGAAATGGCTTGATGATATAATCGGCCCAGATTTTTTCATTACAGTCACATTTAAACAAGCAATGACAAACTCACACGGCGGAGTGTGCTGGGGTAATTACGAAATTTATAGCGCGCAGCTATGCAAATTTCTGAAACGTCTTTCCAAAAAATGCTATGGGAAAGCATCCTACCAACGCACCAAGCGTAGGATTCCGGGGTTTGCTACTCTAGAAAATGGATTCCAAGGCGAGAAGCGTTGGCACTCGCATATCTGCCTAAAAAAGCCTGATAGGCTTACGAATGAGGTGTTTGAGAAACTCATCAATGAAGTATGGATCGGCATGGAATGGTCTATGAAAAATATAGATGTGCTTGAAATTGAACGCGGAGCGGTGTATTATTCAATCAAGGAAGGCATTGATGCTATCGTTATTGAAACGATAAGCGAGTAATTGCCGTTCTCTAAGATCGTCCTCGAATTTCACTTATTCCTGATTTCGCGCGCGTAAACACATGCTCCCCTTTCAGGGGCGATCTTCATAAGATGTTGATTTTGTTATCTAAGGTGATGGTTTCCAAAAACCTCGCCTTGGCATAAGCTATGTTTAAATATATTAATATAAGTTTATAAGATAATGAAATTCAATTATAGATATTTGAAATAATAAACTTCTAATATTAAGTTTATTAAATTTACAATAACAATTCATCAAAAAATAAATATGATAGCTGTAGAATAATGTATACTATATGTAAGAAATAACATTATTTACATAAGTTAGTTGATACTTATCAAAGCTCACACAAATATTATATTCCAACATTTGATATTTTGTTTAAAATTATCCAATTGAAACAATATATTTATCTAACATCAACGCTAAGGCCTTTTTTAGCCCCATACAGAGGCTTTAGGTCAGTTGGGGTAGCGAAGGAGCCTTGAGGGCATCTTCATTCTGTATGAGCAAGAAAAACGGCTTTATGAATGTTTGTGGATTTAGCCAAAAGAACGAGGCCGCGTTTCAAGCCAGGCCGAGATTTCAGCCGACTTCCAAGCCACTGACCGTCCACCAATCTTAAACGGACGAGGAAATTCTCCACGAGACATATAAGCATAGATACTGCTGCGCTTAAGAGCCGTGATCTTCTCCACTTCGCTGCGTCGCATAAACTTGTTCATCGTGTCCTCCACATTGCTGATGGAGATCGAATACGAATCGATACGAAGAACAGTCAAATAAAATCGTCATTTTAGACGAAAATATTATTAAATATGCTTCCTTATTTTTACAGAAGCAAATCATTTATTTGAAATCCATCTAACTCAATGAATTCCCTAGATATCGGCTCCAATCGTCCATGAGGTGCCTTCGCTTCTCAAAAAGCGTCGAACGAGCATAGGCCGCCTCTGCTTTGTCGCGAATCACATGGGCAAGAGCTGCTTCCATCACCTCCCGCTGATGGAGGGTTTGCTCCGCACCCCAATCCCTGAACGAGGACCGATAGCCATGGGGAACAGCATTGATGCCAAGCTCCCTCAACAGCTTTGAGAAGGTGGAATCCGACAGGACTTTCCCACGAGGGGTTGGGAATATGAAGTCTGACCTTTCAATCTGATAATCTTTGACGTCCTCTAGGATTTGTAAGCAGCGCCTGGTCAAAGGAACCCTATGGGGCTGCTTCGCTTTCATACGTTCGCCTGGGATCACCCATTCCGCTTTGGCTAAGTCGATTTCTGACCATCGTGCCAATCGCGTTTCGTTGGAACGGGTGGCCGTGAGAACCAGAAACTCAAAGGCTAGCTTGGTCACAGGGCTGGCATTGCTACCCTGTATGGTGGCTAGGCTGGCTTGCACCTCATCATAGGGCAAGGCTTTGTGGTGACGCTTGTTAGAACGATCCTGTTTGGGAAGGACCGTTTTCAAGGCAACAACAGGGTTATCACCGCGCCACCCCTTGGCGATGACCCAATCCATCACAGTGCTTATACGTTGCTTCACCCGTCGCGCTGTTTCGGGCTTGTCATTCCATATGGGGGTCAGGGTCTGCAGCACGTCCGCCCGTGAAATCTTATCCACCCGTTTGCGTCCAAGCACAGGGAAAGCATGACCTTCAAGGGTATTTAGCCATTGGTCAGCATGTTTGCCGCTACGCCAACTGCCTGACCGCATGTCATGCACCACCCGTGCCGCACCCTCGAAGGTGGGGATTTCCTTTTCCGCACGACGCGCCGTCAACGGGTCATGACCTTGTTTAGCTAAACGACGGTTCTCAAGCGCTACGTCCCTTGCCTCAGCGAGGCTGACCAGGCTGGCTGACCCCAAGCCTATGTCCCGACGTGATCCGTTGATGGTGAGGCGCTGGAACCAACGCTTGGCCCCGCTGGGGTCAACCCTCAGGTAGAGGCACTGGCCATCTGGGTAGGCACCAGGAGCCGTTACAGAGCGCACGAAGGCCGCAGAAAGCCGCTTTTCCTTATGCGCGCCTTTTGTCTTCACTACCCTGACACCCCACATTCTATCCCACATTTAGTTTTGGAACCCATTGGAATTTGAAAGACGGCTTTGGTCAAGGGAATAATATAAGCCCTTCTGTTTAATGACTTTTGGAACATCATAGACAACGCTGGAATCGGCGGACTGAGACTCCGTCTCCGCCATTCCAATGAGCGCCACTTGCTGAGGTCACTACGCGCCAGCAAGAACTGATCGAGCGTTTGGCTCCGAGCATTACGCTCGGAGAGCCCGGCGACGGGCCCACGTCGTTCCCTTTCTTGCCAGCCGCAACGGCAGCTGAATCAACGATCATGGCTCAAAGCCGATGATGGTAGAAAGTAGCGACTTGTCACTCTTCTCTGCGCCAACCGGAAGCAAATGCAACGAGATGGCCATTGAATAATGAATAGCGGCCCATGGTCGGTTACGTTGCGCTGAGCTAAAGAACCCGAATGGCCGAACGCTTCGAAAGACATCGCCAGCCTTGGCGACCCGATGAGATCCAAAAGCTCCACACGCTGGCAAAGAAGGGTATGCCGCTGAAAGCGATCGCAAAAGCCCTGACGCGCAGCGAGGAGTCGGTGAAGGATCGCGCCAAGCTCGATGGGCTGACGATCGCTAAACTGCGCTGAGCGAAGATTCGATTTGATGGGGCGGCATCTCTGCCGCCCCATCCACGCTAGAATTTGAACCGGGCCGCGACGCGGAAGGTGCGGCCGAGCAGGTCGTAGAAGGTCCGGGACGCCTGTGGATTGGGAACCACATTCTGGCCCGCCGGTCCATTCGCGACCGGCACCGGGTTGGTGTTGAAGAGGTTGCGGATCGCGAACTGCAGCTCCCCGGTGCCATCCCCAAGGCCAGTGTCGAACGTGTAGCCGATCGTGGTGTCGAGGTAGAAAGCCCCTGGAATCCGGTTGTTGTTGATCGTGATGCGCTCGGGCGTCGAAGCGGGGCAGTTACTTTCGCACTCGATGAAGGCGTTGTCATATTTGCCGCCGCTGATCCCGCGACCGATCAGACCGAAGCTGAACGGATTGAGCTGGAAAAGCGCCGACATGCGATAGGTCCAGCTCGGCGGACCGCCCCGAAAGCTGTTGTTCGTCCCCGCCGTATCGACCGGAAAGCCGAAGCCGCGGTCGGTGCGGTTTTCGATATAATGGGTCGCCAGGCCACGCAGAACCAGGTTGCCGTCCGCGCTCGAAAATATCGTATCGAGCGGCAACTGGTAGCTCGCCTCGAAGTCGAGGCCTCTTGCCTTCTGCGTTGCGAAGTTGATCGGCGAAACCCTGATCGTGCGCAACACCTGCTCGCCGTTCACGGTTTCGAAGATCAGATTGTTGCACTGTTCCTGCACGCCCTGGAGATAGCAGAGGTCGGCCACCTCCTGCTGATGGAGCGAACCGATCGCATCCTCGACCTTGATGTCATAATAGTCGACGGACAGGTTCAGACGGGGAATGAAGCTGGGCGACAACACCGTGCCGATGCTCCAGCTTTTGGCGACCTCGGGCTTCAGATTGGGATTGCCGGTCGCGTTCAGCACAAACGGCATCGATACCCCGTTGATGTTGACGGAGTTGCTGCGCGCCGTGCCCGCCGCGAACAACTCGTCGAGATTGGGCGCGCGAATATCGCGGCTCAGCGTACCGCGGAACTTGACGTCCGGGATGGGGGAATAAGTTGCCCCGACCTTCCATGTCTGAACCGAGCCAGAAGTACTGTAATCGGTGTAGCGGCCGGCCGCGTTGACCTCAAATCCCTCGAACAGCGGTGCCGCGATTTCGAGGAAACCTTCCTTCACCGTGTACTGGCCGCGATTGACCAGATAGTTTCCGTAGAGCCAGCCCGAATTATATTCAGGCTTCACGAAGCCATCGACCTTTTCCCGGCGCCACTCACCACCGAAAGCGATGGCGACCGAACCGGCCGGCAAGTCGAATATTTCACCGCTGAACGTCAGCGCCGCCACGTCCTGGGTCAGTTTCTGGTTGCGATAGGGCTGCTCGTCGGTGAAGATATAGTCGATCGCCTCCTGGGTGACGCCGCCCATGCCGATCCGGTTCAGCGGCACACAGCCATTGGTCGGATTGGACAAGGTCGACCGGCAGACGATCTTGCCCTCAGGAATGCCGGCCGCATTGCCGGCGGGCGCGAACACGGAGTCGGTCGCGGCGGCGACGCGGGAATTGAGCCAAACGCCGACCGTCTGTTCGTGCGCCTTGGCGACACCCTTTTGATAATAGGCGTTCCAGCTCCAATCCCTGCCGAACAGGTCGAGCTTGCCGTTGATACCGCCGACATAACGGAACACCCGGCGGGTCATGTTTGCGCCGCCCGGCGGGATGCCGTAGTTCGTGGTGCCCATCGTGATCGACTGCAGCCCCAACCGGACCATGTCGGCCCTGACGGAGTCGGGCAGGAAGGCATTGTCACGCTGAATGGTCACATTGTCGGCGTTGGGCGTCTGAATATAGATATTCAGGCCTTCGGAGCGATTGTACGAAAACTGGCCGTAAACCTCGATATCGGGGGTTACTTCATAGGTTACGCGCGTGAATATGCCCGCTCGCTCCTCGGCTGGCTGTAGTGACGTCGTGCCCAGATAATTGCTGGCGGTATATTGATAGTCGCCACCGATCATCCACGGCCCCTTGACGTCCCCATAGGTGAGGGTGCCAGTGGTCGCGCGCCCCGTGGCGGGGTCGATCGGGCCGAAATAGGTGCCGCGCAGCGGGCCGCGCGTGATCAGGCCGCCTGGTGTCAGCGTTGATGGCCCGATCCCCGTACCGATGTAGCGTTCAGGCTGACCGTTGCCGGGTGCATAGGCCGGATTTTCAATCTGGTAGAAATAGCGGTCGCGATTCCAGTCGCGATCCACTGTATGGATGCCCGGCATCTTGAAATATTCGGCGTTGACCAGAATCCTCAGCTTGTCATCCAGCAGGCCGAAACCCGCCGTCCCCGACAATCGGTAGTTGTTGCCGTCGCCATAGGTGGTGACGCCATATTCAGCCCCCAGTTTCAGGCCCTTGAAATTCTTGTTGAGGATGAAGTTGACGACGCCGCCAACCGCGTCCGACCCATAAGCCGCCGAGGCGCCACCGGTCACAACCTCGACCCGCTCGACCAGGTCCTGGGGAAAGGTGTTGATGTCCACCACGCCCGTGGCCGCCGACGCGACCGAACGCTGGCCGTCGAGCAGCACTAGAGTGCGGCTGGTACCCAGCGAACGCAGATTCAGCGCATTGATGCCCGCCGTGCCTGCGCTGATCGAGTTGCTGCTCGTGCCCGGGGTCGAGCTGCCCGAGATCGCCGGCATCATGTTGACGAAATCGGCCAGATTCTGCGGCGCCTGCGCCTGGATATCGATGCTGGAGATGACGCTGACCGGCGTTGGCGCGTCATAGCCGTCACGAACGATGCGCGAACCGGTAACGACGATATCCTCGCTCGCGGCGATATCCGTGGGTTGGTTTGGCGATGGCACCTGCTGAGCGAGAGCAGACTCTGCCGACAGACACAGAGCCAGCAGGCTGACAGTGGAAACCACGCCACTGCGGCTCATATGGGGGGTCCGCTTCCACATAATGGGACCCGCCTTCGTGAAAAGGTTCATGGCTCATCTCCCTGATGACACGGTTTCTCGTTGGCGGGATGTCCCCATCCCGCCTTGCTTTTCATACCCAGTCCATTTTCGGCCGAGTGGCCGCCGCCCCTAGCGTTGGGCGGTCGTCGCCGGCCGCGTGTACACTTCGCGCCCACCGATGATGGTGCGCTCGACCTTGATGTCCTGAAGCCTCTCAGGCGTAACGGCCATCGGATCGGCATCCAGCACCACCAGATCGGCGACCTTGCCGGGTTCGAGCGAGCCCTGAGCCTTTTCGTCGAACGTGAAGTAGGCCGGCTCCATCGTGTGCATGGTCAGGGCTTCCTTGACCGTCACCCCTTCGTCCTTGCCATGAACGACGCCGTTCCAGCCGATCCGCGTCACCGCCGCGAAAATTCCTGCCATCGGGCCGTAGGGACCAGCATCGGAGCCATAGGACACGCGAACCCCGTGTTTGAGCAACGACCGCGAAGGTTGCTGCGTCGCTTCCCGTTCAGGCTCCAGCGCTTCGTCGGCATAGGACCCCAGGGCGAGCAGGAAGCCCGGCTGACTGGCGACGTTGATGTTGAGCGCGCCCATCTTTTTCACCGTATCTTCCGGCGGCAGCACAGCGACATGGTGCAGATAATGCCGGTGATCCGCGCGCGGATTCTCTTTCAGGATTTTCTCCAGCTCATTGGTCACCATGACCACTGCGGCATCGCCCATGGTGTGGATGCCGACCTGCCAGCCCCGATCATGGGCGTGCTTGGCCACCCGATAGAAGGCCGAATCCGGAATCCGCTGCTCTCCGTAAAAGCCGGGGCGATTTTCATATGGTTTTGTCGACCAGAAGATCGGTGCGCTGAGGCCGCCGTCGATGCTCATCTTGACCGCGCCCATTTTGAGCTTGGGATGATTGAACACCTTGCTGCGATCGCCGATCGCGTCGATTTCGGCGATCGATTCCTTCACGCCCTCCTCGGGATCGTCATGGGTATCATAGCCGGGGCTGAGACGCAGCTGCACCGTCATGCGGGGCAACTCGTCACCCCACCGGTCATAAAGCGCCTGCACCTGCTTCAACCCATTAGGACGCACCCCGGCCACGTTGACGCTGGTGACGCCAAGTCCGACGAGCTGGTTGAGCAGGCGGTGCCAGTTGGCAAGCTGCTTTTCGGGGTCATTGCCCTCCGTCTTTTCAGCAGGGATCACACGCGTGATCACACGGCGGGCCGATTCCAGGATCTTTCCGGTCGGCTCGCCCTTGGCATCATGGACGATCTCGCCCCCATCAGGCTTGGTGTCGCGGGTGACCCCGGCAAGCTGGAGCGCTTTGGAATTGACGATCAGCGTGTGCGGACCGCGCGCGATCGACACCGGATGGTCGGGAGACACCTTGTCGAGGTCATAGCGGTCGGGAAGCGCGTTGTTCGGCCATTCCTCGCGTGGAATCTCGCCGACGATCCATTCGCCCTTCGGCGTTTTCGCAACCTGTTCCGCCAGCGCGGCCTGCAGCTTCGGCAGCGTATCCGCGCCGCGCAGCCACTCGGGCACCTCATCGATCATGCCACCGAATTTCCACGGTTGCAGCGGTGTGCCCAGGTGGATGTGATTGTCGTAAAAGCCGGGCATCAGCGTCTTGCCGCCAAGGTCGACCTGTTTCGTCGATGACCCCGCCAGCTTGCGGATGTCGGCATCGGTGCCGACCGCCAAAATCTTGCCGTCCGCGATGGCGACCGCCTGAGCAACGCCAAATTGCGGATCAATTGTGATCACACGAGCATTATGATATATAACATCAGCTGATTTCGATTGCCCACATGCGGTAGTAGACATCAAGGCTGCGATTGACAGCGTTATGATAGCGGATCGCGACATCCTTCCCCCTTCCATGAAACTGGGCGGCTGAAAACGATCTATTTCGTACCTTTTCAGCTTATCTGCCCGCTAAAATTCAGGGCCATAAGCCCAAACACACTCTTTAGTGGAAGGTCCAGGCTATTAGGTCTTTGAACAAGGCGCAATTGATGTATCGCGTGGTGCGCTGGAAGCACCGACTTTTGACGGACAAACGTTCGCCCCGGATTCCTGGGCAAGAACGCCCAATCGGTCTGTTCTAACTGATTATCCCTGCAACTCCGGGGTGCGCGACGGCGCAACGCGGCGGCCGCGGATGGCCTCAAAAGCGGAGGCGAGGCTCAGCAAGACATTGTCCGCATAGGCGCGTCCGGCAAAGGTGAGGCCCACGGGCATCAGGATATCATCCATCATGCCCATCGGTACGGTGACGGTCGGAATACCGAAGTGCCGGATGGCGAGGTTGCCGTTGGCGACCCAGACACCGTTACGCCAGGCAAGGTCCGCCGAAACCCGATCCCTGTCCGCGTTTGCCGGCCCAATGTCGGCGACGGCGGGAAAGACCACCGCGTCGAGCCCAAGCCGGTCCATCCAGTCCTCGAAATCGATCTTGCGCGTCCGCTCCAATCCATGCAGCCCCTGCTCGATGCCCGGAATATCCTGCCAGGGGGTGACGCCTTGGCGGGCAATCGCGACATAGCGCTCCATTGCCGCCACCAGATCGCCCTCGCGGTTGGGAAGAGCCCCCGGATCATGCGGGTAAATGTTCGGCCCGTCGACATCGGCCAGACGATTGATCGCCGGATCGCCATTCGCCTGGAGGAAATCGTCGAACGCCCAAGCCGTCAGATCCCACAGTTCCCGCTCGAGAAAATCGGGGGCGACGAGGCCGCGCGAAAAGATGGTCGGGCAACCGGGGCGGTCACCCTCATAATTGGAGATGACCGGGAAATCGACGTCGACCACCTCGGCGCCCGCAGCCTCTAAGTCCTGCCGCGCCGCATCCCACAGGTGGATCACCGAAGCGCGGGTTTCGATCCGTTCACCTGCGGGACCACCGATGCCGGGGCGGACGCCGGTGCCGGCGTCGGGATCGGCGTTGATATACATTTTGGGGATGCCCAGCCGCAGACCGGCGAGCACGCCCGAGCCCTTCGCCAACGCCGGATAGGAACGAGGCCGCACCGTGCCCGCAGCCGGAACCGCGATCCACGGCTGCGCCCGCCAGAGATCCCCGCGCGTATCCGGATCATCGGCGACAATGACGTCGAGCACTTCCAGCAGGTCCGCCATGGTGCGGGCATAGGGGACGACGACATCCATCGTCGGCGTTAGCGGCCAGTTCCCACGCACCGAGATCACGCCACGCGACGGCGTATAGGCGCACAGACCGTTGTTCGACGCCGGACCCCGGCCGCTGGACCATGTTTCCTCGGCCAGACCAAAGGCGGCGAAGCTGGCGGCCGTCGCGGTGCCAGCGCCGCTGGAGGACCCCGAGGCGTAGGGCGCGGTCAGCCAGTCCGCGCTGTAAGGACTTTCAGCGCGGCCATAGGCACCGCGCTGCATTCCCCCGTTCGCCATCGGCGGCATGTTGGTCTTGCCGAGGCAGACGGCGCCGGCCGCGCGCAGCCGCTCGATCGTGAAGGCATCGCGGCGGGCGACCAGTTCCCTGAAAGCGGGACTGCCGGCGGCGGCCGTCAGACCCGCCACCAGGTAGCTGTCCTTTGCCGTATAGGGGATGCCATCGAGAGGGCTGAGCGTCCGGCCGGTGGCCCGACGAGCATCCGATGCTTCAGCCTCGGCGATCGCCTCCGGGTTTCGCACCACCACCGCGTTGAGGGCGGTGTCGGTGTCCGGCGCATCATAGGCATCGATCCGGGCCAGATAGGCCTGGGCAAGCGCAACCGCGCTCACCTGGCCGGTGTCCAACGCCATACGAAGGCTGGCTATGCTGGTCTCAACGAGATTGATCATCCGTCTTCCATTTGGTCGCTGTTCCGGGATCGCCGGCCAGACCTCGCACAACCCCGGCCGCCCAGACGGAGCGCGCCAGCATCGGCCATGCAGTCAGTACCGGCCTATTGATGGCTCATCATTCAAGGGCGGCGAGGACGTCACGCCCGAAGCGGGTGATGTCGAACGCATCGATGCCGTCAGGATCGAAGCCGCGACGGACAACAACAACGCGCTTTGACGGAATGATTAGGACATATTGGCCGCGATTGCCGTCCATCATGTAGCTGCCCTCGGGCAAGCCCTGCTTCGGCCCGTAAAGCCAGAAGAAGGCACCATAACCCACCCCTTGCGGCTGGACAGCACCGGGCGTGGCGACAAAGCGCGACCAGCCTTCCGGCAGCAGCCGCTCGCCGTTCCAGACGCCGTCGTTCATGTACAGCAGCCCCAGACGGGCGAGATCGCGCGCGGTCGTCCAGATCTGGCTGGAAAGCACGAAATTGCCCTGCCAGTCGGTTTCCGCCGTGGTCCGGGTCATGCCGATCCGCCAGAACAGCTCCGCATAGGGAAAATCGACTGCCGCCTGACCGTCGCCCAGCGCCGCGCGCACGCTTCTGGCGGCCAGCAGGGTATCGTTATTGGCATAGCGGTAACGCGTGCCCGGCGCCGCCTCCAGCGGCATCTGCGTCGCCCACTGGGTGACCGAGCCGCCCCCGATATAGACCTCGTCGGTGCGACTGCCGGGACCGTTGGTCCACAGCCCGCTGTTCATATGCAGAAGCTGGGCGAGCGTGATCGCCGCGCGGGGATCGCCCGGCTGACGCCATTCGGGAATATTGGCCGGCTGGTCGACGCGCACCAGCCCCTTTTCCACGGCGCGACCGACGACGGTCGCAGTGATGCTCTTGGCGACCGACCAGGTCCGCTGCGGCGTGTGGAGATCATATCCGGGCCGATATTGCTCGGCGACGATCCGGCCGTCCTTGACGATCACCACCGCCGTCGTCTTCGTCCGCTCGCCATAGGGCTGGCCCTCGAACACCCTGCCGACCGTCCGCGCCAGAGCCGTCGGCGTCTTTGCCGCAGCGCCGGCATCGCCATCGGGCCAGCGTCGACCATCCGTGTCGGTGGGCCGCGCCACCGTCAGCTTCGGCAAGGTGGCGATCGCATCGGCGCCCGCGCCGATCGGCAGCTGGGTACATCCCAGGCCGGGGCGCCAGGCAGCGATCCGCGGTGGCAGACGGTCATCGAAGGCGACGCTGACGATGCGCCTTTCCCGATCGATGTCGACCGGCAGGCCGCGGACCGTGTCCTGATACTGGGTGTAGATACCCTCCAGATCGTCGGCCGCGATCTCCTCCAGCGTTCGTCCGGCGTTGAACACGCCGCTGCAGACGAAGGCACTTTTATACCCTGCCGCCAGCGCCCGGTGATGGGCATCCTCCTGAGCCTGCGCCGCGATCGGCACCGCAGCCAGCACCAGCGTGACGAAAACCGATCGCATGCCATCCCCTCCCTTTTGTCGACCCTTCGGCAATCGCCGATCCGGCGCTTTCACATATTGGTAGGACGTTCCCACCGCCTCGGACACCCTTCACAGCGACGACGGGCGCAAATTGTCTTCCGCCCCACGCCAACCTATGGTTCGTCCCTGGTCCAGAGGGAGTGAAGCCATGCGTGCCCTGCTTTCGACACTGCTTGCCACACTGACGATGCTGATTGCCACTCTGGGCGCTCCAGTCGCGGCCCAGCCGCTCTCCTATGCCGGCAAGACCGTGCTCGTCACCGGTTCAACCGACGGCCTGGGGCAGGCCATCGCCCGGTCCCTCGCTGCCCAGGGCGCACATGTCATTGTCCACGGCCGCAATGCCGAGCGCGGGCAGGCGCTGGTCGAGGAAATCACGAAGTCGGGCAAGGGCTCGGCATCCTTCTACGCCGCCGACTTCGCCTCGCTGGATGCGGTGCGCGCCTTCGCCGATCGGATCGCCAGGGATTATCCCAAGCTCGATCTGCTGGTGAACAATGCCGGCCTGTCGCTGACAGGGCGTCCACGGGGCACCAGCGCCGACGGGCACGAGTTGCAGTTCGCCGTAAACTATCTGGCTGGTTGGGTGCTGGTGAACAAACTGCGTCCGAACCTCGCGGCGGCCGCGCCCTCACGCATCGTCAACATCTCCTCGATCGGTGCCAACCCGATCGATTTCGACGACGTCATGCTGGAAAAGCCCGAAGCCTATCTGCGCGGCTACGGACAGAGCAAGCTGGCGCAGGTGACCATGACCGTCGCCCTCGCCCCGTCTTTCGCCAAGCAGGGCATCACCATGATCTCGCTGCACCCGGCGACGCTGATGAACACCACCATGGTTCGCAAGGCGGGTCGGGACCCGATGACCAGCGTCGATCAAGGCCGCGACCATGTCATGTCGCTGATCAACGCCCCGACGCTTGAGCCGGGCGCCTTCTATGTCGACGGCAAGCCGGTCCCGCCCCGCGATCCGCAACCGAACGACCCCGCCGCCCAGAAGCGCCTGATCGACCTCAGCACCCGCCTGACCGGCGTCGCGCTGCAATAGCGGGCCAGACAGCCGGACCCGATGGGATTGGTTGGGCAAGCCGTTCGGCTCCCGTGATTAAAAAAGGCGGCGGCCGGGTGTCCGGCCGCCGCCGTTGATTA
>JBBCJR010000010.1:0-133235 GCA_037190805.1 Sphingomonas sanxanigenens
GAATGGCGCCATTCGCGGCGACTCCCCCGGCAACGACCAGCGCCGCCACGCCACGCCCCTCGATCTTCGACAGCGCGCGACGCGTCCGGTCGATCAGACAATCGACCACCGCCTGCTGAAAAGATGCGGCAAGGTCAGCGACGTCATGACGGCCGTCGGCGGCCCGCAGCACCGCGCTTTTCAGGCCCGCAAACGAGAAATGCGGCTCGCCCGATCCCACCAGCGGGCGCGGCAGCGGCACCGCGCCGGGATCACCCCCGCGCGCCGCGCGCTCGACCGCCGGACCGCCGGGGAAGCCGAGCTTCAGGATCTTGGCCACCTTGTCGAACGCTTCACCGGCGGCATCGTCGATCGTCGTCGCCAGCCGGCGATAGCGCCCCACATCCTCGACCAGCAGGAGTTGGCAATGGCCGCCCGAAACCAGCAGCAGCAGATAGGGAAAGCTCAGCGTCGGGTCGGCCAGACGCGGGCTGAGCGCATGACCCTCAAGATGATTGACGGCAATGAGCGGTTTCCCCGCTGCCAGCGCCAGCGCCTTGCCGGTGACCAGGCCAACCATCACCCCACCGATCAATCCCGGTCCGGCAGTGGCAGCGACGGCATCGACATCGGCGAGCGCGACCCCCGCCTCTTTCAGTGCCGCCTCGACCAGAGGCGCCAGCGCCTCGACATGGGCGCGGGCCGCGATTTCGGGTACGACACCGCCGAACGGACGATGGGCGGCCTCCTGGCCCAGCAGTTTGTGCGCGAGGATGCGCCGATCCGCCGTGACGAGGGCAGCGGCGGTTTCGTCGCAACTGGATTCGAGGCCGAGGATCAAGGTCATGTCCCGGCTTCCCTGCCACCGCCCACGGCGCTAGCACAAGCCGCGCAATGACAGTTCACCTTACCCTTGGCACACGCGGCTCGCCGCTTGCCCTCGTTCAGGCCCGCATGGTGGCCGACACCCTGATCCGCGCCCATGGCTGGGCCGAGGGCGCTGTGGCCATTTTGCCGGTCAAGACGGTGGGCGACATCATCCTCGACCGGCCACTGGCCGAAGTCGGCGGCAAGGCCCTGTGGACGAAGGAACTGGACCGGGCGCTCGAGGATCGCCGCATCGACATCGCCGTCCATTCGATGAAGGACGTCGAAACCTTTCGCCCCGATGGGGTCGGCATCGCCGCCATGCTGCCCCGCGCCGACCCGCGCGACCGGCTGATCGGCGCCGACAGCCTTGCGGCCCTGCCCCAGGGGGCACGGATCGGTACCTCTTCCCCCCGGCGCGGCGCCCAGCTGCTGGCCCGCCGGCCAGACCTGGGCATCGTCAGCTTCCGCGGCAATGTCGCACGCCGGCTGCAGCGACTGGAGGATGGCGAGGCCGATGCGATGCTGCTGGCCGCAGCCGGTCTCGACCGACTGGGCGAATCCGCACTGGGCGCCGCGATCGACCTCGACGAGATGCTGCCGGCGCCGGCCCAGGGCGCGATCGGCATCGATACCCGCGCCGGCGACCACAAGGTCATCGCGCTGGTCGCCGCCATCGACCATCAGCCGACGCATCAGGCCATACGGATGGAGCGCGCGCTGCTGGCCGCCCTTGACGGCACCTGCCGGTCACCGATCGCCGCCCATGCGCGATTCGAGACCGATGGCCGCCTGCGCCTCGACGCGGAGATATTGAGCCCGGATGGCAGGGAACGTCATGACGCCACGATCCGCACCCTGCCGAAGGACGCCGAAAGCGCCGCCGCACAATTGGCGCGAACGCTGCTGAACCGCGCCAGCCCGGCACTGAAGGCGCTGTTCATGGGGTCAGCGTCCTGAGGACGTTTCTGATCCTGCGGCCCGAACCGGGGGCAAGCGTTACCGCCGGGCGCGTGGCAGCGATGGGCGGAGGCGCCGTGGTGACGCCGCTGTTCGACTACCGCGCCCTGCCCTGGACACCGCCGGCGACGATTCCCGCCGCCGTGATGCTGACCAGCGCGGCTGCCGCACGGCTGGCGGGCCCGGCGCTGGAGGCCCTGACCAACCGCCCCTGCCATGTTGTCGGCGAGGCGACGGCATCGGCGGCGCGGGCGGCGGGGTTCACCACCGTCATCACCGCGGGCCCCAACGCCGAGGCGCTGCTCGCCGATGCGGACGCACGGGGCGTGAGGGAAGTCCTGCATCTGTCAGGGCGCGAGCACCGCGCCGCCGAACATGACGGCATCCGGGTCACACGGCGCATCGTCTATGCCGTGGAGGCAGTCGATCGGATGCCCCCGGCCGCCGTCGAGGCGCTCCGGAACGGCGCCGCGGCCCTGCTCCACTCCCCTCGCGCCGCCCGGCTGTTCGCGGTGCTGGCGGAAGCTGCAGGACTGGACCGGGCCGGCATCGACATTGCCGCTTTCAGTCCGGCCGTCGCCAGCGCCGCCGGCGATGGCTGGCGCTCCGTGGCGGTCGCCCGCTGGCCCGACGACGCATCACTCTTGGCGGCGGCGGGTCTGCCATGCGACAATCGCGACATCGGGGAGATTTTCGCATGACCGACAATTCCATGGACTCCCCACCGCAGCCGGCGGGTCGCAGCCTGCTGCCGTGGTTGCTCGTGCTGGTCGTGGGTTTGCTGGGCGTTGCCCTCGCGACCAGTCCAGCGCTGCGCGAGGCAGCGATGTCGCGACTGGTCGGAACGCCGGGTGAAGCCGTCCAACCACCAGCCACCCCGACACCTGCCGAACGTGTCCAGGCGCAGGCGGCGGAACTGGCCCAGTTGCGCCAACGTCTGGAACATAGCGAAACGCGGGCGAATACGCCGCCAGCGCCCGGCAGCATCGAAGCGCAAACCGCCATGAATCAACGGATCGACGCCCTCACCCGCCGCATGGACACGCTCGACCGGCAGAGCGGCGCGGCGCTCGCCAATGCCGATCGGGCCGAAGGCATGCTGCTGGCGCTGGCGGCACGGCGGGCCATCGAAACGGGCCGGCCGCTGGGCGTGATCGAAGGGATGCTGCGCGACCGCTTCGGCGGCAGCCAGCCACGGGCCGTAACCACCCTGATCACCGCCGCGCAGCAGCCCGTCACCCTGCCGCAGCTGACCAGCGATTTCACGCGCCTCGCTCCCGCCCTGCGCGAGGGCGACCGCGACGGCACGGCCGGCCTCTGGACGACCATCCGTACCGAACTCGGTTCATTGTTCGTGGTTCGCCGCACCGGCGATCAGCCGACCAGTGTCGCCGAACGGATCGACTTTGCGGAAGCCCGGCTGGAACTGGGCGACGTCGCCGGTGCGCTCGACCAGCTCAATCGCCTGCCAGCGCCGGTTCGCGGGATCGGCCAGAACTGGGGCGAACGCGCGCGCCGCTATGTCGCCGCGCGCGAAGCGCTGGATGCGCTGGAGACTGTCGCCCTGCTCGCTCCGGCGCCCGACAGCACGGAACGGGTCGTGCCCATCGAGCCCGCTCCGCCACCGCCAGCCCCCGCGATCTGATCAGGGCAAGGGAACCCGGACGGCGGGCCTGCGCCCGTCACCCGCCGCGTCGCAACCGGACTAGCGCGGTATCGAGCGCGGATAGGAAGCGTGAGCGATCGGTACGGCTGAACGCTGGCGGACCGCCCGTGACCGCGCCCATCGCGCGCAAATCCGCCATCAGGGCGCGGGACGCGATCGCATTGCCGATCGACCCGGCATCGAACGGCCGGCCAGTGGGGCCAATGACCATAGCCCCGGCCTTCAGACAGCGGTCGGCGAGCAGGATATCGGCGGTCACCACCACGGCGCCGGGTCCAGCCTCTCCCGCGATCCAGTCGTCGGCCGCGTCGAAGCCGTCGCTCACCACCATCCTGCCGATCAGCGGATTGTCGGGCAGACGCATCCACGCATTGGCGACGACCGTGACCTGAACGCCGTGGCGAAGGGCGACGCGATAGATCTCGTCCTTCACCGGGCAAGCATCGCCATCGACGAGAATACGGATCACGGCATCAGGCACGGCGCGGTTTATAGCGCTTCGGCTGATAGCGCTTGGGAGCGCCGCTGCGGCGTTCGTCGCCGGCGGGCGGCGGAATGTCGTTGGCGGGCTCGATGCGGACATCGTCGCTATCGCCCGCCGTGCGCTTGAGCGCGGCCGCGAAGCGACCGGCGGCGGCGCCCGCCACCTCGAACCGGGTCTCGCGATCGAAGATGCGGATCGCGCCGATGTCCCCCTTGGTGATGTGGCCACGCCGGCACAGCAGCGGCAGCAGCCAGCGGGGATCGGCATTCTGCGCCCGACCGACATCCATCCGGAACCAGGCCGCCCCTTCGAAGCCTGGCCGGGGTCCGCGCGGCTGCGGCGCGGGACCATCCGGTCCCGCATCGAGCAATTCTTCCGGCGCCGGCAGATCGGCCCGATGGGCGCGGACGAAGGCGGCGGCGATATCCTCGGCGCTGTGCGCGGCGAGCAAGGCGCGGCCGGCGGCGCGATCCTCCTCACCCAGATCGTCGGGAATGATCGCCTCCAACATCCGCTCCCGATCCCGCTCGCGGATTTCATCGAGGCTGGGGGGCGACATCCAGCGCGCATCGACATTGGCGGCGCGCAAAAGAGCCTGGGTCCGGCGCTTGCGGGGATAAGGCACGATCAGCACGCACGTGCCCTTGCGGCCCGCCCGCCCCGTGCGGCCCGAACGGTGCTGGAGCGTTTCGGGATCGTTCGGCAGTTCCGCGTGGATGACAAGGCCCAGATTGGGCAGGTCGATGCCCCGCGCTGCGACATCGGTGGCGATGCACACCCGCGCCCGCCGGTCACGCAGCGCCTGCAGGGCGCGATTGCGCTCGGACTGGCTCAGCTCGCCCGACAGGGCGACGGCCGCGAAGCCGCGCTCCTGCAGGCTGGCGTGAAGGTGGCGGACATTCTCGCGCGTGGCGCAGAACACCATCGCCCCTTCGACCTCATAATAGCGCAGGATGTTGACGACCGCGTTCTCGATATCCGCCGGCGCGACCGGAATGGCGCGATAGTCGATATCACCATGCGGCTGATTCTCGCCCGCAGTCGTGATGCGCAGCGCGTCCTTCTGATAACGTTTCGCCATCGCTGCAATGGGCTTGGGCATCGTTGCCGAGAACATCAGCGTCCGCCGCTCTGGCGGCAGCATGTCGAGAATTTCTTCCAGCTCGTCGCGGAAGCCCAAGTCCAGCATCTCGTCGGCCTCGTCGAGGATGACGGCGCGCATCGCCTCGGTCGCCAGCGAGCCACGCTCGAGATGGTCGCGCAGCCGCCCCGGCGTACCGACGACGATGTGGGCGCCCTGCGCCAGTGCCCGCTGCTCCCGCCGGATATCCATGCCGCCGACGCAGGACGCGATCCGGGCTCCAGCCTTGGCGTAGAGCCACGCCAGCTCGCGCTGGACCTGCAGCGCCAGCTCGCGCGTCGGGGCGATGACCAGCGCCAGCGGTGCGCCCGCTCGGGGCATGCGATCGGCTTCGCCAATCAAGTCATGAGCGATGGCAAGGCCATAAGCGACCGTCTTGCCCGAGCCGGTGCGGGCCGAAACGATCAGGTCGCGGTCGGCCGGAGCGGCCACCACTTCGGCCTGAACGGAGGTCGGGGCCTCGTAGCCGCGATCGGCCAAGGCAGCCGCTATGGCGCCGGGCAGGGAAGAAAATGGCATGAAACAGGACTTTCCGTGGCACGGAGCCACTTTGCATATGGGCGACCGAATGTGGATTTGCGGCGCCTATAGCACCTGTCCGGCGCTCCAGCCACTCGCCCATGCCCATTGAAAATTATAACCGCCCAACCAGCCGGTGACGTCCACTGCCTCGCCGATCACGAACAGGCCTGGAACGGACGGCGCGGCGAGTGTCCTTTGCGACAAGCCCGCCGTGTCGACACCGCCCACTGTCACCTCGGCCTTGGCGAAGCCCTCGGTCCCGGTGGGGTGGAACACCCAGCGGTTGAGCCGCTCGCCGGCAGCGCCCAGCATGCGGTCGGCCATCCCCCCCACCGGACCGACGAGCGCCAGCCGCTCGGCCACCGCCATCGCCAGCCGGGCCGGAAGGACGCCCGACAACAGCGCCTTCAGCTCCACCTTCGGCCGCTCCCGCTTGCCGGCTAGCAGCAGACGCGAAGCATCCGCACCCGGCAGAAGGTCGAGGTTGATCGGCTGGCCGTGACGCCAATAGGAGGAAATCTGGAGGATGGCCGGTCCCGATAGGCCGCGATGCGTGAACAGCGCGGCCTCCGCGAACGCTATGCGGCCGGCCGACGCCACAACCGGCGTCGCGATGCCGGAAAGATCGCGGAACATCAGCTCGTCCCCACCCAGAGTCAACGGCACCAGCGCCGGACGCGGCTCGATCACTTTGAGCCTGAACTGGCGGGCGAGGTCATAGGCGATGCCGGTCGCCCCCACTTTCGGGATCGACGGGCCCCCGGTAGCGATGACCAGCGTCGGTGCGGCGAAGCTGCCACGATCGGTGTCGACACGGAATTCGTCCGCCTTCGCAACGGCGGTGAGGCGGTGACCGACGCGGATATCGACCCCGCCCTTGGCGCATTCAGCCTCCAGCATCTGGACGATGGCGCGGGCCGAGCCGTCACAGAACAGTTGGCCCAGCGTCTTTTCGTGCCAGGCGATGCCATGCGCCTCGACCAGCGCCAGGAAGTCGGCCGGGGTATAGCGGTCCAGCGCCGACCGGGCGAAATGCGGATTGGCAGACAGGAAACGATCGGCCGCCGTGCCGAGATTCGTGAAATTGCAGCGCCCGCCGCCCGAGATCAGGATTTTCTTCCCCACCTGATCGGCATGGTCGAGCAGCAGCACCCGCCGCCCGCGCTGACCGGCGGTGGCAGCGCACATCAGCCCGGCGGCACCGGCACCGAGAATGATGGCGTCATAGGTCATGGCCCGTCGCTATGGCCTGTGCCTGGGCTATCGAAAAGCCTGATTGAGCCTGCTAGGGGCATTCCTCTGTTGCCGGATCGACCCAAGGCCGGCTGTTCCCCGTTTTCAGGATCATCCCTTGACCCGCCCCGAGCGCCGCACCTTCGCGATCATTTCCCACCCCGACGCCGGCAAGACCACGCTGACGGAAAAGCTGCTGCTGTTCGGCGGCGCCATCCATGCCGCCGGCGAGGTCAAGGCGCGCGGCGCCAACCGCCGCGCCCGCTCGGACTGGATGAAGATCGAGCAGCAGCGCGGCATTTCCGTCACCTCCTCGGTGATGACGTTCGAGCGCGAGGGTATCACCTTCAACCTCCTCGACACGCCGGGCCACGAGGATTTCTCCGAGGACACCTACCGGACGCTGACCGCGGTCGATTCGGCGGTGATGGTGATCGATGCCGCGCGCGGCATCGAGGCCCAGACCCGCAAGCTGTTCGAGGTCTGCCGCCTGCGCTCGGTGCCGATCATAACCTTCATCAACAAGGTCGACCGGGAGGGGCGCGAACCGTTCGAGCTGCTCGACGAGGTTGCTGACGCGCTCGCCCTCGACGTCGCGCCGATGAGCTGGCCGGTCGGCATGGGCGGCACCTTCGAGGGGGTGTGGGACATCCAGGCCCGACGGCTCAGCCTGCCCGAAGGCGACAGCCGCGCCTTCCTGGGCAAGACGGCGGAGTTTTCCGGCTTCGCCGATCCGGCGCTGGCCGCCACCCTGTCGGCCGACGGCATTGCCCGCCTGTCCGACGAGGTCGAACTGGCCGAGGCCGGCTATGCCGCATTCGACGTCGAAGCCTATCGTCACGGGGACCTGACCCCGGTTTATTTCGGCTCGGCGCTGAAGGAGTTCGGAGTCGCCGAGCTGATCGACGCGATCGGTCGCCACGCCCCGCCGCCACGCCCGCAACCGGCCGAGCCGGCACCGGTGTCACCCGACCGGCCCGACGTCACCGGCTTCGTATTCAAGGTCCAGGCGAACATGGACCCGCAGCACCGCGACCGCATCGCCTTCATGCGCCTGTGCTCCGGCACGTTCCGCCGGGGTATGAAGCTGACGCCCAGCGGTCATGGCAAACCGATCGCGGTCCATTCGCCGATCCTGTTCTTCGCCCAGACCCGCGAGGTCGCGGACGAAGCCTTTCCGGGCGACATCATCGGCATCCCCAATCACGGCACGCTGCGGGTCGGCGACACCCTGTCGGAAAGGGCCGATGTCCGCTTTACCGGCCTGCCCAATTTCGCGCCGGAAATCCTGCGCCGCATCAAGCTCGCCGATCCGACCAAGACCAAACAGCTCAGGAACGCCCTCAACGACATGGCCGAGGAGGGGGTGACGCAGGTCTTCCACCCCGAAATCGGTTCGCAGTGGATCGTCGGCGTCGTCGGCCAGCTTCAGCTGGAGGTGCTGATCAGTCGCCTGGAGGCCGAATATAAGGTGGCAGCCGGGTTCGAACCGAGCCCATGGGAAACCGCGCGCTGGATCGCCGCCGACAATCCCTCGACCCTGGAGGCGTTCATCAGCCAGAACCGCCCCGCCATGGCCCGCGACCGCGACGGGGCGCCGGTGTTCCTCGCCCGCGATGCGTGGGAGCTGAACTATGTGGCCAGCCGCAATCCGGACGTGCGTTTCACCGCCACCCGCGAACGGGTCTGACGGGCCTCAGCCGATCTCCAGCCTGTCGCCCGGTCCGAACAGCGGCAGCAGCGCCAGCAGGTCCGACCGGGCGATGGCGACGCAGCCTTCGGTCGGGCGGCCTTCGGCGCAATGGAGGAAGATGGCGCTGCCCGCCCCCGGCACGGGCGGCGCATCATTGTGGCCGAGGATGACGACCACATCGTAAAGCCCATCGTCGCGCCACATCCGTTCGGCCGAGAACGGGTGAGGGTGACGGATCGGCCGGTTATAGGCGGGATCGGCCGGATCGTCCGACCAGCCATCGGTCTGGCGCAGCCAGCGCCATGGCAATCTCAGCCCGGCAGGCGGCGCGACCCGATCAGGGCGCAGCAGCACGGCAAGCAGCGGCCATTCGCCAATGGGCGTGGCGCCGTCCCCCTCCCGCTTGTCGGCGGCGGCCACCACGCCGCTGCGACCGATCAGGCAAGGCAGGTCAGTGCCACCGACGTTGAGAATGCCGGCCCTGCTATCGACGCGGAGGATCACAATATATGTCCCGTGCGATCGCGCTTGGTGGCGAGATAGTCAGCATTGTGGGGATTGGGCGGCAGGACGAGCGGCAGCCGCTCCACCACCGCGATGCCGGCCGCCTCCAACCCCGCCACCTTTGCCGGGTTGTTGCTGAGCAGGCGGACGCGAGTCTTGCCAAGCAGCGCCAGCATCCGCGCCGCAATGGCGAAATCACGCTCGTCGGTTGCGAAGCCCAGGCGCAGATTGGCATCGACGGTGTCGAAGCCCTGATCCTGAAGCGCATAGGCCCGCAGCTTGTTGAGCAGACCGATGCCACGCCCCTCCTGACGCAGATAGAGGAGGATGCCGCCTTGCTTGGCGATCCTCGCCTCGGCGGCATGAAGCTGCGAGCCGCAATCGCATTTGAGCGAGCCGAGCACATCGCCCGTCAGGCACTCGCTGTGCAGACGGACGAGCGGCGCCGGCCCGTCCTGTGGGCCAAGCAGCAGGGCGATATGCTCGCCCTGTTCGGGCACACCTCGAAAGGCGACGATCTCGGCGCCCGCGAACGCCGCCACCGGAAGCCGCGCCCGCGCGACGATGCGCAGCCGGTCGCTGCTGCGATAAGCCGCGATGGCAGTGGGGGATACGACCGGATCGCCGCCATCGCCCTCGCGCACGAACAAGGCAGGGAGCAGGCCCGCGATCTTGGCCAGCGTCAGCGCCGCATCCGCCGCCGCGCCGACGACCGGCAGGGTCGCAAAGGGGCCTTTCAGCGGCGTCGCCAGATCGAGCACCGGATCGGCGACGGCCGTCGCGGCGGCAAGGTCGATCCACGGCGCCCGGGCGATCCGCACGGGGCCGGGGATGGCAGCGCCGATCTGGTTGCCCAGCTTCAGCACCGCCGCCCGCTCGCCGCTGATCAACAGATCGGCCGAACCGTCTGCATCGAACGCGGCAAGGGTATCCGCTTCCGCCAGCTCGATCGCCAGCACGCGCAACCGTTCGTCGCCCTCGACAATGGTAACGGCCCGTCCGCGCCTGAGCGTATCCAGCGCCCGTTCGACCGCGACGAGCGCGTCGTCGGTCAAAGCGAGAACTCGGTGATCAGCGGCACATGATCGGACGGCCGCAGCCAGCTCCGGCACGGCTCCAGAACCCGGTGCGCGGTGGCCGTGGCGGCGAGGTCGGGACTGGCCCAGACATGGTCGAGACGGCGGCCGCGATCCGATGCCGCCCAGTCGCGCGCGCGGTAGCTCCACCACGTATAAAGCCGGCCCGGCGGCGGCACGAAGCGCCGACCGACATCGACCCAGCGGTGGCTGTCCTGAAGGCGGGTCAGCGCTTCGACCTCGATCGGCGTGTGGCTAACGACGTCGAGCAGCTGCTTGTGGCTCCAGACGTCGCATTCCAGCGGAGCGATGTTGAAGTCGCCGACCAGGATGGTGGGGCCGCTCAAGCGTTCCGACCAGCGGGTCATGCGCTCGACGAACGCCAGCTTCTGCCCGAATTTCGGGTTGAGCAGCGGGTCGGGAATATCCCCGCCCGCCGGCACATAGACATTTTCCAGCCTGATCCCGCCGGGCAGCCGGACGCCGATATGCCGCGCCTCGCCATTGTCCTGCCAATCGTGGCTGGCCTCCTCGATCAGCGGCAGCTTCGACAGGATGGCGACGCCGTGATGCATCGGCTGACCATGATGGATCTGGTGCACATAGCCCAGGCGCCGGAATATATCGGCCGGGAACTGCGCGTTCACGACCTTCGTCTCCTGCAGGCACAGGATATCGGGTGCTTCCTCGGTCAGCAGGCGCTGGACGATGTCCAGCCGTGCCCGTACGGAGTTGATGTTCCACGAAGCGATCTTGAACGACTGGGTCATGGCCGGCGCTTCTAACCGTCACGCGCGGCGGGCGCAAAGGTATGGCGTTGGTCCGACACTGCACCCGCCCGTGCAAGCGGGGCACCCCAAATAAATCGAAGCCCCCGCTCCGGGGGCATGGAGCGAGGGCCGATTTGTGCGCGTTAACGCAACGGGCCTGGTCCGCCCTGAGCAACAGGGGGAAAATCCCAGGGTCGAACCGTTACCGGCCCGCAAGAACCATGCTTACGCCAGCGGGGCTGTCGCCAGGATGAACGAGGGTTTTCAGTTCGTCGATCCGGCGTCACGCCCCGTCGCGGATAGGCTCAACCCCGGGCCCCAGAAGCCCGCCGGCGCGGATCCTGGAACTGGAACGCATCCTTTTCGACCGCGACGCCGAATCGCTGATTGGTCAGCGTCACCGTCGTCCGCGCATTCTGTGAATCGACCACCGTCCACCCGTCCAGCACCAGCCCGGCAGGCGCGCCTGAACGGCGGGACAGGGCCATGGTGATGACGCCATATTCGGGATGCTTGGGATCGCGCGCTTCAACAAGAATGCGGTCGGCGGTGGATTGCGGCAGCACCTTCGCGAACTTCGCCGGGTCGCGTTCGGGATCCAGCAACACGCCCAAGGGGGTCGACTTGATCGGCCAGCGGGACACCTGCCGCACCTTGTAGTCGATGAAGGTCAGCGCCTTGCCGTCGGAGACGACCAGCATCGGCACCCCTTCCTGATACTGGAAGCGGATGCGCCCCGGCCGCGCCATCGTCAGCTTGCCGGTCAGCACCTGGCCGTTGGCGGAGGATTGGGTGAAGTCGGCGGTCATCGTGCCCAACGCCTTCAGATGCGCAGAAACCGCCGACAGCTGGGGCGCGGCATCGGTCTGCGCAACGGCGGCAGGCACGGCTCCGGCGAGCGCGACGGGCAGGCCGAGGACGAGAAGGGCGGCGAGGGTGCGGGTCACGAAATCCTGTCTCCGACCATTGTTAGCTCTGGCGCCGGATTAGCACCCGGCCATTGAATAGGCCGTGAACCGGCACCCATTACACGAGATGGCATCATAGTGGATGCCCCTCGGGGTCGATCAGCACCTCGCGCCGCCCGACATGGTCGGCGGAGGAGACGAGGCCCTCCTTCTCCATCCGCTCGATGAGGCGCGCGGCACTGTTGTACCCGATACGCAGCTGGCGCTGTACATAGCTGGTCGACGCCTTGCGGCTGTCCGCCACCACCTGGATGGCGCGGCGATAGAGCTGGGTTTCTGGATCGTCCTCGTCCGGCGCGCCGTCGAAGCCGAAGGCGCCCTGGTCCTCAGGCTCCTCGGTCACGGACGAGATATATTCGGGTGCGCCTTGCGAGCGCCAATGCTCGGCGATCGCCAGCACTTCGTCGTCCGACACGAACGGGCCATGGACGCGGGCGATCTGCTTGCCGTTGGGCATGAACAGCATGTCGCCCTTGCCCAGCAGCTGCTCCGCGCCCTGGTCGCCAAGGATGGTGCGCGAATCGATCTTGGACGTGACCTGAAAGCTGATCCGGGTCGGCAGGTTGGCCTTGATGACGCCAGTGATGACGTCGACCGATGGCCGCTGGGTCGCCATGATCAGATGGATGCCGGCCGCCCGCGCCTTCTGGGCGAGACGCTGGATCAGGAACTCGACCTCCTTGCCGGCCGTCATCATCAGGTCGGCCAGCTCGTCAACGACGACCACGATCAGCGGCAGCGGCTCATAATCGTGCGTTTCCTCCTCATAGATGGGCTGGCCCGAACCGGCGTCCCACCCGGTCTGGACGCGGCGGCCGAGTTGCTGGCCCTTGGCCTTGGCCTCCCGCACCTTGGCGTTGAAGCTGGAGAGCGCCCGCACGCCCACCGACGCCATCATCCGATAGCGCTCCTCCATCTGCTCGACGGCCCATTTCAGCGCCCGGACGGCCTTCTGCGGTTCGGTGACGACGGGAGAGAGCAGATGCGGGATGCCGTCATAGATCGACAGCTCCAGCATCTTCGGGTCGATCATGATCATTTTGCACTGCTCGGGCGTCAGCCGGTAGAGCAGCGACAGGATCATGCAGTTGAGGCCGACCGACTTACCCGAACCGGTGGTGCCCGCGATCAGCAGGTGGGGCATCGGTGCCAGGTCGGTGATCACCGCCTCCCCGGCGATGTTCTTGCCCAGAACCAATGGCAGCGACCGGCCGCGCTCCTCGAACTCGTCGGAGGAGATCAGCTCGCTGAGACTCACCGATTCGCGCTTCTGGTTGGGCAACTCGATGCCAATGACGTTGCGGCCCGGCACCACCGCGACACGGGCCGACATGGCGCTCATCGACCGGGCGATATCATCGGCCAGGCCGATGACCCGGCTCGACTTGATGCCGGCGGCCGGCTCAAGCTCGTACATGGTGACAACGGGGCCGGGCCGAACCTCGACGATCTGGCCGCGTACCCCGAAATCCTCGAGCACCGACTCGAGCAGGCGAGCATTCTGCTCCAGCCCGGCGGTATCGATCTTGACCGTCGTCTTGGCCGGCGGCGGCGTCAGCAAGTCGAGCGTCGGCAGGCTGTAGCTGTCGCCAAGGTCGAGCGCGCTCTGTCGCTCGCGCGCGCTGCGTTTGCCCGCAGCAGCGGGCGCCGGGGGCGGCGCGACCCGATTCTGCGGCGGCTCGACGATCGCGGGCGCGGCACGACGGGTCAGAGCGCGCGGCGCCGGCGGGTCGGCGGTCGCGACGTCATCCTCTTCGGCGTCCAGCCCATCGGGTTCACCGGTGGCGAAGGCATCCCGGAGACCGCCGAAGGCGGCACGAACGTCGGCAAGCGCGATGCCCAGCGCCCTTAGCCACAAGGTCATCGCGCCGGCGAGAAAGACGGAGACCAGCGCCGCCCGCACCCAGAATGCCCATTCGGGACCCGCCAGCGCGGCCAGCGTAATCGCGCCCGACCCACCACCCCAGCCAGCGATGCCGCCCCAGCCGGCCGGCAGCAGCGGCGTCGACCCCGGCACGGCGAGCCCCAACCCAAATGCCGCCAATGTCAGGGCGAGCAGAAGCTCGAACAGCCGCCAGCCGGGATGGCGGCGCGGCTGGCCCCGGATCAGGGCGATACCGGTCGCGATCGGCATCGGCGGAAGCAGCAGCGCTGCGGCGCCGAACAGCTGGTAGAGCAGGTCCGCGATCCAGGCGCCCGCCACGCCCATCCAGTTGGTCGCGACCGCACCGGTCGCGGTGTTCAGCGACGGGTCGCCCTGATTGTAGGTGACCAGCGCCACGAACAGCGCAACCCCCAGCAGGCATAGCGCGGCGCCCAGCGCCATGACGCCGCCCAGGGTCGCCACGTCGCCCGCGCGGACCAGCAGAGAGTCGGCCCGGCGGGGCCGTTCGATGCGCGCCATCCCGTCTGTCTCTCCCTACCGCCCGCCTTTCGTTCCTATCCTATAGCGCGACTGTGGCGAAAAGGCGCGACTGGATTGCGGCACCCGATCAGGTAGAAGGGCCGTCATGCAGGATCTCGACGTCATCATCCTGGGAGGGGGGCTGAACGGCCTGACCCTTGCCCTCGCGCTCGACGCCCATGGCCTCGCCAGCGCCGTTATCGACACCGCCGATCTCGACCGCACCATCGCGCCCGCCCATGACGGGCGGGCGTCGGCGATCGCCAGCGCCTCGTGCCGCATGCTGGACGCGATCGGCGTCGGCGCTCGGCTGGAGGGTCAGGGCTGCCCTATCTACACCATCCATGTCTCGGAAGGGCTGGGGCGCGGCCTGCTCGATTTCGCCACCGATCCGGCGGAGGGCCCGCTGGGCGTGATGTACGAGAATCGCGCCGTGCGCCGGGCGCTGATCGAGGCGGCAAGGGCGGCGCCCCACATCGCCATCCATGCCCCCGCGCGGGCGGCCTCCATGGTCCGCGACGCGCACCGCGTCACCGCGACGCTGGAGGACGGCACGGTGCTGACCGCGCCGCTGCTGGTCGCGGCAGAGGGGCGGCGGTCTCCGACGCGCGAGGCGGCGGGCATCCGCATCGCCCGCTGGCACTATCGCCAGACCGCGATCGTTTCGACGATCCACCACGCCATACCGCACAACAACACGGCCTATGAGATTTTCTATCCGACCGGCCCGTTCGCGGTGCTGCCTCTGCCCGATGACGCCGATGGCCAGCATCGTTCGGCGATCGTCTGGTCGGTGGGGGAGGCGGAGGGACCGGCCACGGCCGCCCTGCCGCCCCGCGCGCTGGGAGCGGAGATCGAAAAGCGGCTTGGCGGCCTGCTGGGCGCCGTGACACCCGCAGGCCCGGTCTGGTCATATCCGCTGGGATTTCACCAGTCGGTCCGGATCATCGACCAGCGGCTGGCGCTGCTGGGCGATGCCGCCCATGGCATTCACCCGATCGCCGGCCAGGGTCTCAATATGGGCTTGCGGGATGTCGCCGCGCTGACCGAGGTGCTGGTCGACGGCGTCCGCCTCGGCCTCGATCCCGGCGACGCCCAGCTCCTCGCGCGCTATCAGCGCTGGCGGGCGCTGGATAATATGATGGTGGCCGGATCGACCGACATTCTCAACCGGCTGTTCGGCCTCAGGGGTCGCGGGATGTCGCGGCTGCGTGCCGCCGGCCTGGCCGCCGTCGAACGGCTGCCACCCCTCAAACGCGCGTTCATGACCGAAGCACGCGGCGAGTCGGGCGACCTGCCCAAGCTGCTGACCGGGGCGCTGGTCTAGAAACCGCAATCCCGCTCAACCGGATCGGCAGGCACGCCTATCTCCGGTCCTTCAGGGCCGCGAACGGGTTTGCGGCCGCACGGGTCGCTTCCACTGCCTCGTCCTCGCTGGTCAGCAAGCGGCGCTCATCGGCAAGGTCGGCATCGGCGGCACGGGGGAAAGAGGGTAGCGCCAGGGCTAGCGTTTCCGCGGCAATCTCACCCAGATCAATCGCCTCGCCCTCCAGCGGCAGGACGTCGAGATCGCTCGTTCCCAGTTCGACCTCTTCGGTGTCGCCAGCCGCATCGCTGCCGCTCGAGCGCACGAACAGCAGCTCCACCGCTTCGTCCACATTCGCGGGCAGCGGTGCCCCGGAGACCACGCAGCGTTGGGTGACATGCCCGGTGATCTTTCCGGTGACACGCACCCCGCCGGCATCCCGCCGCACCTCGAAACACCCCTCGAGACGATCCACCGCGGCAAGGTCGAAGCGGATCGCAAGCGCCGCGCGTTCGACCGCATCGGCGGCGACGGCGCGGCTGCCGGCGCCATCGCCGATGGCGTCCAGCCGCAGCGGGCGGGAGAATTCCGGCGCCGTCATGCCCGCAGGCTTCCCGCCAGCAGGCGGTCGCGCGGCGCGGCGGCCACGCCGGTCGCCAGCGTCCGCATCCGCGCAGCGGCGAAGGCCAGCGCGGCGTCGGCCGGCCGGGCGCCACGATAGAGGTTACGGACCAACGCCTCCTCCAGCGCGGGTTCGTCGCCGGCTGCCAAAGCATCGCGATAGGCGCCGATGCGGCCGCCCAGCATGCCCATCATCTTGCCGACCTGCTTGCCGACCACGAGGTCGCCGATGCCGATTTCGCGCAGCTGGCCGTCCATGTCGTCGATGAAGACCTCGGTCAGCGCGACGCTGTCCACCCGTCCGCTGTCGTCAACCATGTGCAGGCGGTCGAGGACCAGCGCCATCACCAGCGCCACCATATCGAAGCGCCCGTCAAGCGTGTCGGGGACGGCACCGTCGCGATACCATGCCGGATCGCGGGCTTCGGTGATGATCGCGCGATAGAGCGGCGTGAGCCGGCGTCGATCATCTTGTCCGAACCATCGCTGCCAGAAACCCACGTCGCCACTCCTTCGAATTCATGCCCATGCTTGCGAAGCAGGGCGATTGCGGCATATTGAGGAGAGGGGGCGGCGT
The DNA here is from genome assembly GCA_037190805.1 of Sphingomonas sanxanigenens. Classification (GTDB taxonomy): domain Bacteria; phylum Pseudomonadota; class Alphaproteobacteria; order Sphingomonadales; family Sphingomonadaceae; genus JBBCJR01. Next base: position 16,772 of record JBBCJR010000010.1, read on the forward strand.
TGCAATGGCGGATCGCCCCTCCGGCGGGCACGACCGCCCGAAGGAAAGGTGCAGTTGCGGCATGAATGAACTCGTTCGCGTCACGTCCCGGCGGGCGTTGGCCATTGCCGGTTTGGCGATGGTGCTGGCGGGCGCCTCGGGCTGCGCCCGCATGCGCGACCACCAAGGCTATCTGGCCGACAACCAGCTGGTCGAATCGGTTCAGCCGGGCGTCGACAACCGCGATTCGGTGGCGAAGACGCTGGGCCGCCCGACCTTCACGTCTGAATTCGACGACAAGAGCTGGTATTATATCTCGCGCGACATGCGCCAATACGGTTTCACCCGCCCCAGCGCGACGGCCCAGAACATGCTGGTCGTCCGGTTCGATGATGTCGGCAACGTCGCCGCGGTCGAGAAGCGCGGACTGGAGCAGGCCGTGGCGCTCAACATGGTCAAGGACAAGACGCCGACGCTGGGCCGCGACAAGTCGCTGCTGGAGGATATCTTCGGCAATATCGGCCGGGTCGGCGGCATGGGCGCAGGCGCAGGTGGCGCAGGCGCACCGACTTCAGACAACCCCTAATCACAGGTTTTCCCAGATGCGACATTCCGGCCGGACGCCCGACCAGATGCGGGCGATCGAGATGCTGCCCGGCTTTTCCGCCCATGCCGAGGGCAGCTGCCTCATAAAATTCGGCCAGACCCATGTGCTTTGCACCGCCTCTGTCGAGGAACGGGTGCCACCCTTTCTGCGCGGCAAGGGTCAGGGCTGGGTAACGGCCGAATATGGCATGCTGCCTCGCGCCACCCACACACGCGGGAATCGCGAGGCCGCCAAGGGCAAGCAGTCCGGCCGCACCCAGGAAATCCAGCGCCTGATCGGCCGCTCGCTACGCGCGGTGGTCGACCTCACGGCGCTCGGCGAACGGCAGATCACCCTCGACTGCGACGTCATCCAGGCCGATGGCGGCACCCGCACCGCCGCCATTTCCGGCGCTTGGGTAGCGCTACGCCTGGCGGTCGATAAGCTGATCGCCGCCGGCGCGCTCGCCAGCGATCCGATCACTGCGCAGGTCGCGGCGGTGTCATGCGGCATCCACGACGGCACACCGATCCTCGACCTCGACTATGAAGAGGATTCGTCGGCCGGCACCGATGGTAATTTCGTCATGACCAGCACCGGCGCGCTAGTCGAGGTGCAGGCGACCGCCGAAGGCGCTGCTTTCGCCGAGGAAGAGCTGCTGCGCCTGCTGCGCCTCGCCCGGATCGGCTGCGATACCATTTTCGCCGCGCAGTTGCGGGCCGCCGGCCGGTGACGCGCCGCCTCGATCCCGGCCGGCTGGTGATCGCCAGCCATAATGCCGGCAAGGTGCGCGAGATCGCCGCCCTGCTCGGCCCTTACGGGATCGACCCGGTGTCCGCCGCCGCGCTGGGCCTGCCGGAACCCGAGGAAACCGGCACCAGCTTCGTCGCCAATGCCGAACTGAAGGCGCGCGCCGCCGCCGACCTCAGCGGGTTGCCGGCGCTGGCCGACGATTCGGGCCTGTCGGTCGATGCCCTGAATGGCGAGCCGGGTATCTTCTCCGCCCGCTGGGCCGGTCCGGACCGCGATTTCATGCATGCGATGACGCTGGTCGAAAAGCATCTCCAGCGCATCGGACCAGATGCGGGACGCGACGCCCATTTCGTCTGCGCCCTCGCCCTTGCCTGGCCGGACGGGGAAATGGTCAGCGTCGAGGGCCGGGTCGACGGCACGCTGATCTGGCCCCCGCGTGGGGACCAGGGTTTCGGCTACGATCCGATGTTCGTACCCTTGGACCATGGCCAGAGCTTCGGGGAGATGGAGCCCGACGCCAAGCATGCGATCAGCCACCGGGCCGATGCCTTCGCCAAGCTGATCGCCGAAGTGCTGCCCTGAGGGGCACCGCCGTGACCGCCGCCATCGCCGACCCCCTGGCGCTGTATGTCCACTGGCCGTTCTGCGTCTCCAAATGCCCCTATTGCGATTTCAACAGCCATGTCCGTGCGGAGGTGGATCAGGCGGCCTGGCGGACCGCGCTGCTCGCCGACCTTGCGCACGAGGCGGCACTGCTGCCGGGCCGCAGGCTCGGATCGATCTTCTTCGGCGGTGGCACCCCTTCGCTGATGCCGCCCGCGACGGCGGCGGCGATCATCGAGGCCGCGCTCGACCACTGGCCGGCCGCCGGCGATATCGAGATCACGCTGGAAGCGAACCCGTCGAGCGTCGAGGCGGCTCGCTTCGCCGACTTCGCGCTGGCGGGGGTCAATCGCGTGTCACTGGGTCTCCAGGCCCTGGACGACGCGGCCCTTCGGTTTCTCGGTCGCGCCCATGATCTGGCCGAAGGGCTGGTGGCTCTCGAAGTCGCGCAAGACAACTTCGCCCGCGTATCCTTCGATCTCATCTACGCCCGCCCCGGTCAGTCACTGAGCGATTGGACGGCGGAACTGTCTCGCGCCCTGGCCTTCGGCACCGGGCATTTGTCCCTGTATCAGCTGACGATCGAACCGGGGACGCGCTTCGCCACCCTCGCTCGGGAGGGCAGGCTCAATGTCCCCGATGCCGACGATGCCGCCGACCTGTTCGAGCTGACCCGCTCCGTTGCCACCGCCAGCGGACTGCCCGCCTATGAGGTGTCCAACCATGCCCGGCCGGGCGAGGAGAGTCGCCACAACCTCGCTTACTGGCATTATGCCGACTATGCCGGCATCGGCCCCGGCGCCCATGGCCGCCGTCTCAACCAAGCGACGCAGCGTCATCGCAAGCCAGAAAACTGGCTGGCCGCCGTCGCCGCCCACGGTCATGGTCTGGTGGAAGACACAGCGTTGTCCCCCCAGGCGCGAATGAACGAGGCGCTGCTGATGGGCATGCGGATCGACGCCGGGATCGACCCCGCCCGCTTCCACCGCAACACCGGCCGGCCTTTGACCGACGCGGTGGATGACGCGGCTGTCACCCGCTATCGCGATCTCGGTCTGCTCGATCCCGACCCCGCCCGCCTCAGAGCCACCCCGGCCGGAATGCTGGTGCTGAATCAGTTGATCGCCGATATCGCGCGGTAAGCGGCTCTCGCCGCCCGATCAGCGGCCGAAACTGCGCGCGGCCGGCGCGACGGTGGAAAAACCACCGGGGCCGATCTGCTGCACCTCCAGCGACCGTTCCACCGTGCCGTCGGTCTTGAACCGGAAGATGCCGTCGATGCCGCCAAAGCCGTCAGCCCCCAGCAAAGCGCCGGTCGGAAAGGCCTGTCCGGTCGCCCAGCGCGCACCGATGCGGTTGATCAGCAGCACACTGTCATAGCCCAGGCTGGCAAGGCGGTAGGGCCGGCTGCCGAAGCGCTCGCGATAGCGCGTCTCAAGCTGGCGAAAGGTGGCGTCGGGCACCGACGCGAACCAGGCGCCATTGAGGCGTGAAACCTGAGCAAGGCCCGGCTCGGTGTTCCACAATTCGGTGCCGAGCAACCGGACTCCGCCAAGCCCTGCGCGCGCCAGCAGCGGCGCGGTCGTCACCACCAGCCGGCCCGTATCGGCGATCAACAGTGCCTCGAACGGCGCGGGGCGCGGGGCGCCACCGGGGGCCACGGCGCCGCCGCCCAGTTTGCGGATCGCTTCCTGCACCGATTTGGCGTCGCGATTATAGGTCACCAGTGCCGACACGGTAACGCCGGCGCCGCGAGCCGCGTCGACCAGCGAGCGCGACACCCGTTCGCCATAGGCGCCGGTCGGAATCATCGCCCCCAGCCGGTCGACGCCGCGTTCCTTCGCATAGGCCACGACCCGTTCGACCGATTGGGACGGCTGGAAACCGAGCACCCAGGTGCCGCCGCCAGCCAGCGAGACATCGTTTGAAAAGGCAAGGATCGGCACCCCGGCCTGCCGCGCGGCCGGCGTCACCGCGCGCACATCGGGCGCCAGCAGCGGGCCCAGGAACAACCGGTTGCCATCGGCGATCGCCTTCTGCGCCGCCGCGGCCGCGCCGGTCGCGGTGTTATAGACGGTCAGCCGGATACGCTGACTGCCCGAATCGAGCAGGGCGAGATTGGCCGCATTGGCGATCGACTGACCGAGGTTGGCGTTGGCGCCGGTCGTCGGCACCAGCACGGCGACGCGATGCGGCTGCTCGGCGACGGGCGGCGGTGGCGGCGGTGGCGGTGGGGCCGTGGTGGTGGGACCCGACGGCCGGGTCGTGGGCTGGGCGCAGGCGGCCAGGGCCAGCGTCAGCAGCCCGGTAACCAGAAAACCGCGCCGCCGAATGCCGTCCCGCCCCGTTCGGTCGCTGTTCCGGTCTTGTTCGAGGCGCACCGCGTCTGCCATGTGTTCGTCCTTATGTCTGTCGCCCCCACCGGCCTGTATATCGCCGTCCCGTGTCACGGCAACGTCGGGGACGCACGGTGAGGAGCCGATCGGAGCGCGAGGCGGCGGGCCGGCGCGCGGAAACGCTGGCCGCATGGTGGCTGCGGCTGAAGGGCTATCGCATCCTCGCCCGCCGGGCGCGCTGCGCGCGCGGCGAGGTCGATATCATCGCCCGGCGCGGCCGCACGCTCGCCTTCGTCGAGGTGAAGCATCGGCAAAGCCGCGACCTCGCCGCCTGGGCCGTCGACAGGCGCAGCCTGGCACGGGTCGTCGCGGCCGCGGAGGCGCTGGCCCCGCGCCATGCACGGCCGGGCGACAGCATCTCGATCGACGCAGTGCTGGTGACGCCCGGCCGCCTGCCCAGCCACTGGCCGAATCTCTGGCATGGATGACAAGCTGGTCCCGCTTGCCTAATCCCCAAGCCTCGACTCGAACGGAGGTCAGTATTCCATGAGCCTGAAGGTCGCCGTCCAGATGGACCCGCTGGCCGGCATCAACATCGCCGGCGATTCGACCTTCGCGGTCATGCTGGGCGCCGAGGCACGCGGCCACCGGCTGTGGCATTATGAGGCGGGCGACCTCAGCTACACCGGCGATCGGGTGATCGCCCCGGCGCGGCCGGTGACGGTACGGCGCGTCGCCGGCGATCATTTCACGGCCGGCGAGCCGGTGATGCTGGACCTCGGCCGCGACGTCGACGTGGTGTTGATGCGTCAGGACCCGCCCTTCGACCTCGCCTATATCACCGCCACTCACCTGCTGGAGCGGATCGCCGGCGAGACGCTGGTGGTGAACGACCCCGCCGCCGTCCGCAACGCGCCGGAAAAGCTGTTCGTCCTCGACTTCGCGCGGTTCATGCCGCCGACCATCATCACCCGCAGCCTCGACGTCGCCCGCGCCTTTCATGCCGAACATGGCGAGGTGGTGGTGAAGCCGCTCTACGGCAATGCCGGCACCGCGGTGTTTCATGTCGCGCGCGGCGACGCCAACCTCGCCGCGCTGACCGAGCTGTTCGGCCAGGTGTGGCGCGAACCGTTCATGGTCCAGCGCTTTCTTCCCGACGTGCGCGAGGGCGACAAACGCATCGTCCTTGTCGACGGCAAGGTCGCCGGCGCGGTCAACCGCCTGCCGCGTGACGGCGAGATCCGCTCCAATCTCGCCGCCGGCGGCCGGGCGGAGGCGACGGCGCTGACGGCGCGCGAGCAGGAGATCTGCGACGCCCTTGGGCCAGAGCTTGCCCGTCGCGGACTGCTGTTCGTCGGCATCGACGTCATCGCCGGCTATCTGACCGAGATCAACGTCACCTCACCAACCGGCATCGTGTCGATCGACGCCTTCAACGGCAGCGATACGCCCGGTCTGATCTGGGATGCGATCGAAGCGAAAGTCGCCGCCCGATGAGCGACTGGATGATCGATCTGCTGCGCGACGCCTCCTATCTCGGCGTCGGCTTTCTGATGTTTCTGGAAACCGTGTTCCCGCCGATCCCGTCCGAGATCATCATGTCGCTGGCCGGGCTGGAAGCATCGCGCGGCACGATGAGCCTGTGGGGCGTCATCGCCGCCGGGACGACGGGAGCGATGTTCGGCAACTTCTTCTGGTATCTCCTCGCCCGTGCCATCGGGTTGGAGCGGCTGCGGCCGTTCATCGACCGCTTCGGCCGCTGGCTGACCATGGACTGGGCAGAGATTCAGCGCTCGGAACGCTGGTTCCGCCAGTTCGGCTCGGCTTTCGTCTGCATCGGCCGGATGCTGCCGACGGTACGCTCGCTGGTCTCCGTCCCGGCCGGTTTCCTGAAGATGAGCATCCGCCGCTTCCTGTTCTGGTCGACGATCGGCACCGCGGGCTGGACGACATTGCTCGCCAGCGCCGGCTATCAGTTGGGCAGCCGCTATGGCGAGGTCGACGAATATATCGGCCCGGTCTCGACCGCGATCATCGTCGTGCTGGTCGCGGGCTATCTGTGGCGGGTCGCCACCTGGAAGCCGAGCCGCGCCTGAGCCGACGCCGCTTCACGCCCTGGGATGGGCGGTGCGGTAAACGTCCAGCAGATGCGCGGCATCGACCGCCGTATAGACCTGGGTCGAGGTCAGGCTGGCATGGCCGAGCAGGTCCTGCAGCTGTCGCAGGTCGGCGCCGCGCGCCAGCAAATGGGTGGCGAAGCTGTGGCGCAGGGCATGAGGCGTCGCGCTGTCAGGCAGGCCCAGCGCAACCCGCGCCCGGCGCACCGCGCGGCGCACGACGTCGGCGGACAGCGGTCCCCCGCGAACACCCCGGAACAGCGGCTCGCCGACGCCGACCGGCCATGGATTGAGGTCGAGATGGACTTGAAGGGCCGCCAGCACCGGGGGAATAATCGGTACGATCCGGGTCTTGCCGCGCTTTCCCGTGACCCGCAGCCGATCGCCGATCGGCAGCACGCCGCCGTCAAGCGACAAGGCTTCGGCAATCCGCAGGCCCGCGCCATAGAGCATCAACAACACGGCATAATCCCGCGCCGCGATCCACGCTTCCGCGCCGTCCTCGGCCATCTGGTCGGCAAGGTCGCGAGCGTCGGCTGGCGATAGCGGGCGCGGCACGCGACGGGACTGGCGTGGCCCCTTGAGGCCGGTCGCGGCTTCGGACAGATCATGGCCCCGCCCCCTGGCCCAGCTGAAAAAGGCGCGGATCGCCGACAGTTCGCGCGCGGTGGAGGCATTGCCGAGGCCAGCGGCGCGGCGGCTGGCCAGATAGGCGCGAATGTCCGCTGGCTGGAGCGCCGTCAGGGTCGCTGCATCGACGGCACCACCCGCATGATGGCCGAGAAAGGCAATGAACCGATGGGCCGTGGCGACATAGGCGCGGATACTGTGGAGCGATCGCCGATCGCGCGCCATGTCCGCGCTCCAGTCGGCAACCAGAGCGGCGGCCGGATGCACCGGCGAGGGCGCCGCCGGATCGGTCACGCCGGCCTGCCTGTCAGTTGGTGAGCCACCGGCCGATCATGCGCGAAACGATGCCGCCAAGGAAGACCAGCAGCTCGCCGCCATGGGCGGTCTCGAAGGCATGCGGCACCCGGCTCCCCAGCGCCAGGACTCCCTCGGGCAGCGGCGACGGCAGGCTGAGGCGGACCAGCGCTTCCGACCGGATCAACCCGGCCGCCGGACCGAAGACGGCGCTGCCCTGTTCGACCCCGCGCAGAACCAGGCGCGGTTCAGCCAAAGCGGGGGCGATTTCCGTCGCATCGACCGTCTGCATCCCGGCCGCGGCGGCGCGCACCGCCGTCTCGCCGGCAACCAGCGCCAACGTCACTGCGTCGAGACCGAGGAGGTCGGCCCACACGTCGCAGACGACATGGATCAGATGCTCCAGGCTTTCCGCGTCCAGCGCCGCCAGCGCCGCAGCGTGAATCTGGGCCACGGCCCCCGAATGTCCGCGCGCATAGGCGAGCAGATCGGCGTTGGCCTCGTCCAGGGCGGCGACCCGATCCCTCAGCTGGATCAGGGCGGTGTCACGAAAATCGATGATCGTTGCCATGGCGCATACTCTACTCGCGCGAAGTTAAGGAGCGATGGCCCGAACGCGGTTAACGACGCCTCCGCATTCGGCCGCCCCTTGTGTTCAGGCGATCGTCTGCCCGGTTTTCGCCCAGTCGGCGAGGAAGGCGGTGAGGCCGTTGTCGGTCAGGGGATGCTTGACCAGTTGGCGCAGCACTGCCGGCGGCGCGGTGATGACGTCGGCGCCGATCCGCGCCGATTCCAGGATATGGACCGGATGACGGACACTGGCGACGAGGATTTCCGTCTCGTAATCGTAATTGTCATAGATCAGGCGAATGTCGCTGATCAGCTGCATGCCGTCGAACCCGACATCGTCATGACGGCCGACGAAGGGAGAAATGAAGGTCGCCCCCGCCTTCGCCGCCAGCAGCGCCTGAGTGGCGGAAAAGCAGAGCGTGACGTTGACCATGGTCCCGTCGTCGGTCAGCGATTTGCATGCCTTCAACCCCTCGAGGGTAAGGGGGAGCTTCACCGCGATATTGTCAGCCAGCTTCCGGACCACCTCGGCCTCGCGCATCATGTCGGCATAGTCGGTGGCGACGACTTCGGCCGATACCGGACCGGGAACCAGGCCGGCGATCTCCTTCACCACCTCCAGAAAATTGCGCCCGGATTTGTGGATCAGCGACGGATTGGTGGTGACGCCGTCGACCAGACCGCTGGCGGCAAGATCGGCGATGTCTTTGGTATCGGCGGTGTCGACGAAGAATTTCATGGCGCGGCCCATTGCTGTCTGGACGAGGAATATCCCGCCCTTAGCGGTGTGCGGGCGCGAAGGCTAGGCGACCAGCGCCGGCTGGCCGCATCTTACACCGTTGACCCTGAGATCCGCTTCGCCAAGTCGCACGCCGAGGAGGCCGGTCAGACTGTTGATGACGCCATCCAGTGGGCCCGCCACCGGGGCCAATAGCCCTCCCACCAATCCAGTGACGACCCCGACATTGATGCCAAGGCCGAGCGTCCGGACCTCCAGGTCGATATCGCGAATCAACGAGCCGGCAAGGCTGGTCGCGATGTCGCCGGTCGCCACTTTTCGAACCTTGCGCTCAGCGATGTCGGTGGCGGAGAAGCTCACCGGCTGCCAGGTCGTGCCGCCCAGCGCCACGCGGGCCTGGCCGCGCACGCTGACCAGCAAGGCAGAGGCAAGAACTGCCTTGCCGCGCGCCAGGGGGGTTCGAAAATCGTCCAGCCGGTCGCGGTCGACGTCGGCGATCACCGCCTCTCCCACGCTGGGCCGAGCCTGCAGCGTCACCGTCGCCTCGGCAGGCCGCGGGCAGCGGATATCCGACAGTCTGGCCTCCGCTCCTGCCAGCTCGACCAGCAGCGGCAGGGAAATTCCGCCTATGCCCAGCGCACGGAGGGCGGGATTGGCAGCGACATCTGTTTCCACATAAATCCGCGTCTGGGCCGTCCTAATCACGGGCTGGCCCTCCGCGGTCACGGACAGCCATGGCGAGCCGGCCGGACGATCGCCGATCGCCACCCACAAACGGGTCGCGGCAAGGCCGGGTACCCCCCCAACAAGGTCCAGGCGGAGCTGACGCTCGCCGCCAGCGACCTCAGCCATCGCGCGCACCAGGTCGAAGGCAGCGACCTTGATGTCGGCCGGACCGCCCGGTCGCTGCGCGCGACCATAAGGGCCAAGGTCGATCAGCCGCCCCAGCGGCACCGTCGCGCTGACGGCGTTGGCGGCGACGAGGCGAACCGCCGCGCCTTCACTTGCCCGGCCAGCCTGCTCCAGTGCCCGGGCCACGGCCCGCAACGCCGCGGGCAGAGCGACATCGCCCCGCATCACCTGGTCGAACCCGCCAGCCGTCACGCCCAACTCCGTCTTCAGCGCGTCGGCGAAGGAAAACAGGTCGATATCGGCGCCGACCAGACCATTATAGTCCATCACCGTCAGGCTGACCCGGCCGCCGACCAACGCGGACAGCAGCGCATTGGCGACACCGCCGTCGAGTGCCGCCAAGCGGCTGCCGATCGAGAAAGCGGCAAGATTCGCGCGCGCAGCAGTGGCGGTGCGGCGAATGGAGACGTTGGGCCGACCGGTCAGCCAGCGCCCGAAGAACAAAGGCGTCTGGCTGGTCACCACGACCCGCGCCGCGTCGGGGGTGGCTGCCGACGGGGTGAAGCGGCGATCGACGGCGACCGCCGGATCAGCGCGATAATTGCCCGTGGTGACGGTCGCGGCCAGCGCCGTCGGACTGTCGGCGATAGCCAGCGCGCGATCCGCAGCCGCCTGCGGTTGGCCGAGGTCGGCGGCGGCTGCCAGTGCAGCGGCATCGGCAATGCCCTGCAGGCGCCGCTCGTCGAGATAGACGCTGCCCAGATCGACGGCGAAGGCGAGACATCCCATCAGCATGGTCATGCCGCCCGCCGCCAGGACGGTCATCCCGCCCCGCCGGTCACGCGCCAGTGCGCGAGGAAGGTTGCAGCGAAGCCGCATCATCACCATCCCCCGAGCACGACCGCTGCGCGGCGACGGATCGTCGAATCGGGCAACGGCACGAAGCCCAGGCTCAGGAACGGCGTGCCGGCTGTATCGTAGCTGACCCGCACAGTCAGCCGATCGCCGGCTTCCTCCACCGTCACCTGGGCGCGCGCGGGTGACAGATCGGCCACGCCGGCAAGGCCGCTGGCGACCGTCGCGGTGGCGATGTCCCGGCGCTCCGCCGGCGTCAACCCGGCCAGGCTGGCGCGCGCCGCGTCATTGGCAAGCTGCTGGACGGAATGCGCCATCCAGAAATAGCCGCCATAAGCCAGCGTGCCCAGCAGGATGAGAAGCATCATCGGCGCGAGCAGTGCGAATTCGACCACCGCGACGCCTGCGGCATCGCCATGCAATCGGTCGATTCGCTCGAATATCGATGTAGTCATTCCGGTGCCCCGCCACCCGTCCACGACACCAGAGTGATCGACGACGGCTGACAATCGGTAGCTGATAAATTTGCGCCGGAATGCGGATTTTCCGTGCTTTCCTCCGATCTGGAGGAACAGGAAACCTCTCGTAATCGCGCTTTCGCGATCGTGGCGATGCCGGTCAGCAGACGAGCCTGCGCGCTTTGCGCGGACCGACCCGAATCACAGCGAGGTGTACCGATGCCAACTCTCTCATCCGCCACCACCGTTCCCGCGACCGACCTGTCGCGCAATTTCGGCCTGTGGCAGGATCGCGCCGCGACCGCGCCGGTTTTCGTCACCCACCATGGCCGCACGCGCAGTGTCCTCCTGTCGGCGCGCGACTATGCCCGACTGGGATTGCCCAGCCCCAACGACAGCCGTGATGGCCTGCTCGCCATGGCTCTCGATCAGACGCTTGACGGCTTCATCGCTTTCGATGCCGAACGCCGGGTAACGATGGTCAATCCCGTCGCCGCCGCCCATCTGCGCGCGACGCAGGCAGCCCTCGTCGGGCGAACACTGACCGAAGCTGCCCCAGATTTTGCCGATACCATCCTGATCACGCATCTCGACCGCGCCCTCGGCTGCGGCGAAGCCATCACGCTCGACCTGCCATCCACGCTCTATCCAGGGGCCGTGCTTCGCCTGCGCCTGTGTCCCTATCCAGGGGGCGTCGCCACTTTCTTCCGCAACGTCGCGGACGAGCGGCGGGCTGACGATGCGCTGGCCGCCGAGGCAGCCCGGGATCAGGCCCTTGCGCTGCTCCCCGGCATCGGCACGGGGCGGCTCAACCTGCGGGGCATGCTTACCGGCAGTTCCGTGGGACTGGCAGCAATGATCGGTGTCACCGCTGAGCGCCTGCCCGGCGTCCGCCTGACCGACCTCGTTGCGCTCGATGCGCGCCGCGCGATGGGAGAAGCCATCGATGCGCTGATGTCCGGCGGGGAGGCGCGACGAGTCGCGACCAGCCTGCTGGTCGAGGGCGGAAATGAGCGCGATTCGGTGATCGCCCTGGCCCCCGTCCGGAACGGCAGTGCAATGGAAGGGGCGGTTTTCACGGTGGTGTTTTCTCAGATTCCGTAAGGGAATTCGTTCATGCTGCACCCGCGAAGATTATTTCGCTGGACCGCCTGTTCACAGGGTTAACAATGTCTTAAGGTTAACAAGTCGTCGTAGCGTAGGGGGAAACGGGGTGGACGGAGCAGGGGCAGTGCCGGTCGCCGCGACCTCGGATGACGTCTTGACGCCATCCGTGATGATACCGAACATCGGCCTGGGTGAACTCGACCGCACGCGTTTGTTCGATCTCGGTCAGCTCGACGTGCGCTGGGACCGCGACGCGGAAACGCTGTGGACCTTCATGACGCCAAACGGGCGGCCCAATTTCAATCTGCCCATGTTGCGCGATTTCCACCTGTGGCAGGCGGAAATCGAACGGGTTTTCAAACCGCGCGAGGATTGCCCGAAATATCTCGTCCTGGGTTCGTTGTTTCCAGGCATTTTCAATCTTGGTGGCGACCTGGAGCATTTTTCGGCGTGCATCCTGGCGGCCGACCGCGAGAAGCTGGTCGACTATGGCCGCTCCTGCGTACGGCTGCTTTACCGCAACATGCACAGCCTCAACCTGCCGATGGTGACGATCGCATTGGTGCAGGGCGACGCGCTGGGTGGCGGGTTCGAGGCGGTGCTGGCGTTCAACGTCGTGGTGGCTGAACGCGGCGCCCGTTTCGGCCTGCCTGAAACAGCCTTCGGTCTGTTCCCGGGCATGGGCGCGCATTGCTTCCTGTCGCGCAAGATCGGCCTTGCCGAAACCGAGCGGATGATCATGGAAGGTCGCATCTACTCGGCGGAGGAAATGTACGAGATGGGGCTTGTCCACGTTCTCGCCGAACCCGGTGAGGGTCAGGCGGCCGTGGCCAACTACATCGCCCAGAATCGGCGCCGTCAGCCCAGCCACCGCAATGTCTATGCGGCCAGTCGTCTGGTCAATCCGCTGCCGCTGGCGGAACTGGAAGGCGTGGTCGAGCTGTGGGCCGATGCCGCCCTCAAGCTCAATTCAAACCATCTGAAGCTGATGCACCGCCTGGTCGCGGCGCAAAGCCGTTTGGCGAGCGCCTAAGCCCCGATCTCGACGGCGCGGCTGAGGCCGCTAAGCGCCGCGCGCCACTTTGGCCGTGCCGCGCTTGGTGTCGACGCCGAGGCGGTGAGTCTCGATGAACGCCAACACGTCCATTTCCGGCATCGGCTTGGCGAAATAATAGCCTTGGACGCTCGAGCAGCCGGCATTCTTTACATAATCCAGCTGATCTTCCGATTCGACGCCTTCCGCCACGGGCTCGATACCCAGCGTGCGCGCGAGATTGATGATCGACAGGATGATCGCGCTCGCCTGCCGGCTCTTGCCGATATCGGCGACGAAGCTGCGGTCGATCTTGATGCGGTCGAAGGAATAGGTGAGCAGATAGCTGAGCGAGGAGAAGCCGGTGCCGAAGTCGTCCAGCGCCAGACGCAAGCCCAACCGCTGGAACTCGCGCAGCATGAAATTGGCCTGCCGGCTGTCCTCGACAAGCGCGGTCTCAGTAATCTCGAGTTCCAGCCGTTGAGCGGGAAGCCCCGATTTGTAGAGCACCGACAGCAGATTCGCTGAAAAGTCCGCATGCTTCAGCAAGACGGGCGAAATATTGACCGAGAGGACGATTTCCCATGGCCACTTTGCCGCCGCCGCGCAGGCGCGGCTGAGCACATATTCGGTCAACATCGCGATCTGACCGGTCGCCTCGGCCAGGGGAATGAATTCGGAGGGGCTGATCGCGCCCTTCTGCGGGTGGGTCCAACGCAGCAGGGCTTCACAACCGATCACGCGATTCGACTGAACGTCGATGATCGGCTGATAATGGATGTCGAGTTCGTCCCGCTCCAGCGCCATCCGCAGGTTGGTTTCCATCTCGCGGCGGGCGAGCAGCTTGTCCTGCATCGACGAATCGAACACGCAGAACGCATTCCGCCCCCGTGCCTTGGAATGATAGAGCGCCATATCGGCATGCTTGAGCAGCCGGTCGGTATCCGTATCGATACCCGGGTCGACAGCCGCGCCGACCGAGGCGGTGACGGTGAGGCTGAGACCATCGACATTGAACGGGTGCGACAGCACTTCCAGCACGGACTGACCCACGGCCTCGATGCTGTCGCCATGCGGCAGCATGTAGAGCATGACAAACTCGTCGCCGCCGAACCGTGCCAGCCAGCCACGCTGACCGAGCCACGCCTTGAGACGATCCGACACTACCAGCAGCACCGCATCACCAGCCGAATGGCCAAGTGAGTCGTTGATTTCCTTGAACCGATCGAGGTCGATCCACAGCACCACCAGCGTGCCCTCATGGCTTTGACGATCGCCGAGCAGCTGGGTCAGTCGCTGACTGAGCGTGGAACGATTGTCGAGCCCGGTCAGGGCGTCGGTGCGGGCGAGCTCCTCATAGCGCTCCGCCAGCTCGGTCTTCTCATGTCCCGACACGATGGCGTCGTAGACGACGGCATAGGTCTTGAGCGTGATGTCGGTCTGGCTGACGCAGAACAGGACGTTGACCGCCGCCAATGTCCACGCCAGCGCACCATCGTGGAAGAAGAACAACGCCGCAGACAGCGGCAACGCGGCAAGGGAAAACTGGCCGATCGCGATCGCGGGCCGACCTGCATTGCGGCCAGCGATACCACCGGCATAGCCAGTGCTGAGCGTCACCGCCATCAGTTGCGGCAGCAGATCGTCGGAACGGATCAGCGCGAAAAACGTGAAGATGCCGAGCAGGAAAGCGTAGGTCCAGGCGCCCAGTTCGTAAATCAGATCCCAGTTGAACCGGCGGGCGGCGTCACCCTGCGCCTTCTGCCTACGGAAAGCGATTGCGCTCCACACCCGCGCAGCGCCCACAAGGCTGACGCACATGGCGAGCAGCGTCATAAGCGTGTCTTGTATGGCATACGCAGCGCAGGCCGTGATGATCGATCCGGCGATCGCTCCGATTGCCAGCGACGTCGGCGAGGCGAACAGCGTTTCGACCAGGGCATGCTTTGCCTGTTCGGCAAGGGCATCCCGGCCATTTCCAGGCGGCGGCAGCCGCGGTGCATTCTTGTCAGACTCGCTCTTCACCCCACGCGCGGTAGAGGAATGCCCTTTCGACCGGGTTAAGGAAGACGCGCGAGCGCGACGGTCAGCAGACATCGCCAGCCGAATCATCGGCAATGTCACGAAAGCACAGCCAGGCATCGGTGGATCTGATCCCCGGAAGCCGGGCATAGCGGCCGATGAACCGTTCGCAACCCCGGGTCATAACGAGCGACCACAGCTGTCCGTCGTCGAGCAGCAGGTCGAGCTGCCGTTTTCCGGCATGCGCGACCGGCCCGGACGCCGAGGCTGGAGGAGGGATTGCCATGACCTCCGGCTTATCGACAAACCGTTTATGGAACCTTGCACCCCCAACGCACCGCTCTGGCATCGCAACGGCGAAATAGGTTAATAACCTGTTTACCAAATGGGGCGGCCTCGCCGTCCCGATGCCGACGCCGCGGCGAACGGAAGGGGGCGAGTATGACGTATCTCAGGAACGCTTGGTATTGTGCGGCCTGGAGCCCGCAGATCGGCGAAACTCCGATTGCACGCCGGATTATGGATGAACCGGTGCTTCTGTTTCGCGGCGAGACCGGCAAGGTCATCGCCATGGGCGACATGTGCCCCCACCGTTTCGCTCCCCTCCATCAGGGCAAGCGAATCGGGGACGTCATCGAATGTCCCTATCACGGCCTTCGCTTCGACAGCACAGGCGCCTGCGTCCACAATCCGCATGGCAGCCAGAAAATCCCTGCGGGGGCGAGCGTTCCGGCTTATCCGCTGGTCGAGCGTCACGGCGCGGCATGGATATGGATGGGAGACGCCGCGGCGGCCGACCCTGCCCTCATTCCGGATATCGACCTGTTCGGTGATCCCGAGCGGGCCGATTACCCGCGGGTCCAGGACCATCTGGTCATGAAGATCGATTACCGTCTGCTGATCGATAACCTCCTCGACCTGACCCATGCGCCCTATCTGCACCCCGACACGCTGACGCCCGGCGAGGCAAAGCGGGAAAGCGTTTTCACCGGCACCGCCACCAGCGCGAAATCCCACTACATCATGCGCCATGTGAAAACGCCGACCAGCCAACGGCTCTTCTTTCCCAAGGACGAAGGCGATTTCCACAGCGAGGTCGAATGGCTGCTGCCCAGCAACCTCAGGCATCGACTGACGATGACCGGGGTCGATGCGCCGCCGGAGGAAGGTTCGATCACCCGCAATGCGCATCTGATCACGCCTGAGACTGAGACATCCTGCCACTATTTCTGGGTGTCGACGCGCAACCGGCTGGTCGACAACGAGCAGATCGACGCCGGCATCAAGCAGATCGTCAACTACGCCTTCCTGCAGGAAGACGAACCGATGATGCAGGCGTGCCAGACCTATATGGGCGGACGCGACTTCTTCGACCTGCGGCCTGTCTATCTGGAAACCGACGCTTCCGCGGCGCGTGCGCGGCGCCTGCTGGCTGACGCCATCGTGGCGGAACAGGGTCCGCGCAAGCCGATGTCGATCGTCGCCTGATCTGACGACGGCCGGGCCGGTGGATCAGTCCCCGGCCCGGCCGCGCCGAAACGGTGCCAGATCATCCAGAAGCGCGATCTCGCGCGTCATCGCATCAGCTTCACGACTGACGAAATCAGCCACAGCCGCCCGGAACCCGGGATCGGGAATGAAATGCGCCGACCACGTCGGTGTGGGGCGGTAGCCGCGCGCCAGCTTGTGCTCGCCCTGTGCCCCTGCCTCGACGCGGGCAAGGCCGTGGGCGAGGGCGAAGTCGATGGCCTGATAGTAGCACAGCTCGAAATGGAGGAACGGCACCTCGTCCAAACACCCCCAGTAGCGGCCGTAGAGTGTGTCCTCACCGATGAAGTTGAGCGCCCCGGCGATCCGGCGGCCATCGCGCTCGGCAAGAATCAGCAGGATATGGTCGGCCATCGTCCGGTAGAGGCGGTCGAACGCAGCGCGGTTCAGATAGGGCTGACCCCATTTTCGGACGCCGGTATCCTGATAGAAAGCCCACATCGCGTCCCAGTCCGCCGGCTGAATGGCTGCACCGCGCAGGTGACGAATGGTGATCCCGGCATTGGCCATGGCGCGCTCTTTCCGAATCGCCTTGCGCTTGCGGCTGGCCAGAGTCGCCAGGAAGCCCTCGAAGTCGCCATAGTCTTCATCGGTCCAGTGAAATTGCTGGCCAAGCCTCAAAAGCCAGCCAGCGGCGCGAAACAGCGGCACCTCTTCGGGCGCGATGAACGTCGCGTGGGCGGAACTGAGGCCATTCTGACGCACCACCGCTTCGGCCCCGGCGATCAAGGCGGGCGCCAGAGCGGCATCCCGCGTCAGCAGGCGGGGACCCGGCACTGGCGTGAACGGCACCGCGATCTGGAGCTTCGGATAATAGCGGCCGCCGGCGCGTTCCCAGGCCTCTGCCCAGCCATGGTCGAACACATATTCGCCCCGGCTGTGCCCCTTCAGATAAGCGGGAAGGATCGCGGAGGGGCGTCCACCCGCCCCGTCGATACGAAGGTGAAGCGGTTGCCAGCCGGTTTCCCGGGCAGCGCTTCCCGACGATTCCAGCGCAGCCAGAAAGGCGTGGGCCAGGAACGGATTCCCTATCCCGGCGCAGGCATTCCAGTCAGACGGCGTGAAGTGGTCGACACCCCCGGCGATCACGACCTGAACCCCGTCTTCCTGCGCGCTCATGACGTCGGGGCCGGCTCATGAATAACCTGGTCGACCTCGGCCGCGGCAAGCTCGCGCTCCGCCTCGGTCCGTACTGTCCACGCCAGCACCGGCACCCCCGCTCGCCGGGCCCGCCGCACGAGCGGCAGCGGCAATCCGCGGATATCACCGGCCAGGAACTGGGCGCGCGCGCGCCACAGCGACCATAGCCGGGCGGCATGCCCTCTCCACCGCCGCCAGCCGCTTTCCGCCGCGCTGCCGATGACAAGGCCACGCAGCAGATGCGGCGCGTGGCGGGCGAACCATCGGGGCACTTCCGGGTGGAAGGACATAACGCCGACAATGCCGCCATAGCCTTCCAGCGCGCGACGCACGGCATAGCATAGCGCGACCGGCGGACGGCGCCGGCTCGCCTTGATTTCGACCAGCACCGGCACCTGCCCCCGGATCTGGTCGAGCACCTGGACCAGCGACTGTATCCGATCCCCGTCGTCGCCAAGGGCAATTTCCGCCAGACGCCGTATCGGCAGCCGGGCAACTGGTCCCGACGCCTCGGTCAGCCGGTCGAGCGCGGCGTCATGAAAGACGACGGCGTCGGCGTCATAGCTTTGGCGGACGTCCAGCTCGATACCCTCACCCGCCGCGATTGCGGCGGCGAAGGCGGAGCGGCTGTTTTCCACCCGCCCTTCGCCATGCCAGCCGCGATGCGCATAAGGCCGCGCGACCAGCGCCGCCCCACGCGCGGGCGCTGGCGCGGAGAAGAACTGCCGATCAAGCAGGGCGGACGGCGATGACCGCATCGATTTCCACAGCCGCGCCCAGGGGCAGCGTCGGCACACCGACCGCACTGCGCGCATGCCGGCCGGCATCCCCCAGCACGGCAACCATCAGGTCCGAAGCGCCGTTGGCGACCTTGGGCTGATCGGTGAAGCCGGCCGCGGAATTGACGAACACGCCCAGCTTCACGATCCGCTCGACCCGCTCCAGGCTGCCCAGCGCGGCCTGGGCCTGCGCAAGCACCATGACGCCGCAGCGCAAGGCGGCGAATTGTCCGCGCTCGACCCCGAGATCCTCGCCGAGTCGGCCGGTGATGAGGTCGCCCGCCTCGTCGAACGGCAGCTGGCCCGACACGTGCAGCAGCCCATTGATTTCCACCGTCGGTACATAGGTCGCCACTGGTAGCGCCGGCTTGGGCAGCTTCAATCCCTGGGCCTTCAGCCGTTCCTCGATCGTCGTCGTCATTCCTGTTGTCCCCTGTCCAGACGGTCCAAAATCCATGGCAAGGCGAGCGCCCAGTCGTCGATGCGGGCATGGGCGGCCGCCGCTGCGCCAAACCGGCTGCTGATGGCCGGCTCAGCAATCATGTGAAGGCGGGATGCATCCGGCAAGTGCCGAGCCACCGAGGCATGATGCTGGGGCAAGTCATCGACGAACACGATCGCGCCCGCGTCCAGTTCGTTCGCGATACGCTTGGCAGCCGGGCCCTTCGGCCCCTGATTGGTCGCCACCCGATAGGGCATGGCATGGCCGGCAAGCTGCACGGTCCGGCGCGCACCGTGATGATCCGCCACGTTGGTGAGAATGACGATTTCGGCGACGGCCGCGATTCGCCCCAGCGCCTCGGCAGCGCCGGGAACGACCGGCTGACGATGCATCTCGGTTGCAAAGAAGCCATCCAGCAAAGGCCAGATTTCCGCCTCGTCCATTGCCGCGCCGCACGGCCGCCGGAAGCAGTCGACGAACTCGCCCCGGTTGAAGTCGAAATCGACGCCCTGATCATCGGTCAACCAAGCCTGAAAGGGCGCCACCATGTGCAGCAGCACCTCGTCACAATCGCAGATGAGGAGCGGGCGGCTCATTGACCGAGTACCTGGCGTGCAGCCATCAACCGGGCAGGCGGTTCACCGATCGCCGCCGCGCAGGCGATCAGGTCAGGCTCGTGATCGGCGAGGAAATTGAGCACCGCCACCTGGACCGAGGGACGCTCAATCCCGTCGCGCAGCGCCTCCACCTCAAGGCCGGTGAGCGACAGCAGACGCCTGGCCCGGTCCGAATCGGCCACAGCCCACCCGATCGCCCGCAGCGCGATCGTCGCGGCTTCGCTATTGCTGGTGACGGAAATGGTTGATTTTTCCCGGATCATCTAGATGCTTCGATCGCATAATAGTGGACGAACCGGTCATGACGAAAGCCATCCTCGTCGTCGAGGACAATGAGCTTAACCTGAAATTGTTCTGCGACCTCCTGGCCGCTCATGGCTATGTTCCGCACGGCCTGCGCGACGGGCGGGAAGCGATCGAAACCGCGCGGCAGCTCAATCCGGCGCTGATCATCATGGACATTCAGCTGCCGCACGTCAGCGGCACTGATTTGATCCGGGCGGTGCGGGACGATCCAGCGCTGGCCACGACCCCCGTCATCGCCATCACCGCCTTCGCCTCCGCCGGCGATGAGGAACGGATCCGGGCAGAAGGCGCGCATGATTATGTGACCAAGCCGATCTCGGTCGCCCGCTTCATCGAAACGGTGAAGCGGTTCGTCTAGATCGCCGCGCCGGGCGCGCGGCGATCCTGCGGTTACTTGATCTTGGCTTCCTTGAAATCCACGTGCTTGCGCGCGATCGGATCATATTTGCGGAAGCTGAGCTTTTCGGTCTGGGTGCGGGGATTCTTCTTGGTAACATAGAAGAAGCCGGTGTCAGCCGAGCTTACGAGCTTGATCTTGATGGTCGTCGGCTTGGCCATGGCCCTGCCCTTCCTGAAAGCCTTGAAATCGGAAAAGCGAAAGAGCGGCGTTGCCGCCGCTCCGTCACACGCCGCTCCAATGCTCGACACAGGCGCCAGAGTCAAGGTTGCCGCCCGTCATCAAAGCGCCCTGCGCGCTTAACTCCACCGTAATCCGGTCGTGTCATGATAAAAGATATGGAAGGGGAGCGTGAGGCGGGTCATGGACATCGTCATCAACCGCGATCAGCGCGAGGAAATCGGCGATGATCTGCATCTGCGGATTCAGGAGATCGAGCTGGATCTGCGCCGGCTTGGCAGGCTTCAGCTTCTGGGCCGCATCCATTCGCTGAAGGGAATCGCGCGAACCTATGGCTTCGGCGTCCTGGCGGAGCTTTGCTACGGCTTGGAGATGGCGCTGGCCGATGAACCCGGCAACGCCATTGTCGGCGCCTATCTGGACCGGATGGCCGATGCCGTCACCTGCGATCACGACGATCCGCATAGCGCCGGTACCATGCTCGCCAGCGTCGGAGTGCGTTTCGTCGGCTAAGGCCGGCTTCCACTTTTCTGGTCGTCGTCCCTCGGCATTTCAGAGGGTCGACTTTCCCGGCAGCCTCTAGAAGGCTTCTCCCGACAATCTCTGGCAGAGCATGTCGAGCTGATCGAGGCTGGAATAGTTCACTGTCACGCTGCCGCCGCCGCCATCATGACGAATAGCGACCTTGAGACCCAGCGAATCGGACAGTTGCCGTTCCAGCGCGGCCAGGTCGGCATCGATCGGCGCGCGTGTCAGCGATGCGCGTGCCCCGGCTGGCTTCCTGGCCGCCCTGGCCAGGGCCTCGGTCTGGCGAACGGAGAGTCCACGGGCGATCACCGTTTCCGCCAGCGCCATCGGATCGGCGGCCGTGATCAGCGCCCGCGCATGACCCATTGACAGCCGGCCAGCGGCGACATGATCGCGCACCGATTGCGGCAGGTCCAGCAATCGCAGCAGATTGGCGACGTGGCTGCGCGACTTGCCCACCAGACGGGCCAGCGCTTCCTGGCTATGGCCGAACTCGTCGATCAGCCGCCGATAGCCATCCGCCTCCTCGATCGCGTCCAGATCGGCGCGCTGAATATTCTCAACGAGCGCGATCTCGAAGGCCTGGGTGTCATCAAGCTCCCGAACCAGAGCCGGAATTTCATGCCGCCCGGCTGCTTGCGACGCCCGCCAGCGCCGCTCACCGGCGACGATCTCGTAACGCCCCGCCCCGATGGGACGAATCAGGATCGGCTGCAAGACACCGCGCGCACGGATGGACTCCGTCAGCTCCGCCAGTGCCTCGTTGTCGAAATGGCGACGCGGCTGACGCGGATTGGCAACGATCGCGGCGATAGCGATTGTCTGGACCCCGCCCCGTTCGCCGGGGGTCCCGGCAACGCTGTCGCCCAACAGGGAAGACAATCCCCGCCCCAATGCTGACGGCCGCCGCGACTTCTCACTTTGTTCAATATTATCAGACATTTATGCTGCCCGCGCTGAAGGACGGAGGCGACCGATCAGTTCCCGGGCCAAAGCCATATAGGCGTCCGAGCCGGCGCAGCGATGATCATAGATCAGGGCCGGAACGCCATGGCTCGGCGCTTCCGACAAACGAACATTGCGTGGCACCACGGTGTCGAACACGACATTGCCCAGCACGGCGCGAACATCCTGCGCGACCTGTTCTGACAGGCGGTTGCGGCGATCATACATGGTCAGCGCGACACCCAGGACGGTAAGGTCGGGATTGAAGCGCGCCCGAACCCGTTCGATCGTCGTCAGCAGCTGACTTAGTCCTTCCAGGGCAAAGAATTCGCACTGCAGGGGAACGAGAATGGTGTCGGCAGCCACCAGGGCATTCACCGTCAGCAAGCCAAGGGACGGCGGGCAATCGATCAGCACCACGTCATAGCCAGCACCAGCAGGACTGGCGAGCGCGCTGGCCAATCTGTGGGCGCGATCCTCCACGTCCACCAACTCAATCTCGGCGCCTGACAGGTCGACGGTGGCGGGAACGATATGCAGCCGGGGCAGCTTGGTCTTCACCACCACATCGGCAAGGGATGCGGCGCCCGTCACCAGGTGATAGCTGGAGCGCTGACGCTGACTCTGGTCAATGCCCAGACCGGTGGACGCGTTACCCTGCGGATCGAAATCGACCAACAGCACCGACATCCCAACAGCGGACAGGGCCGTGGCGAGATTGATCGCCGACGTCGTCTTGCCGACCCCACCCTTCTGATTGGCGATGGCGATGCGCGTCACGCTCGATTCCTTCCCCGTCGCCGTTCGACCTGCCAGGCTAGGACGATCCGCGCATCGGCATCGGTGCGGCTGGGCTTCAGCGCATGGCCGAAACGATAATCTCGCCGCGCGTCCGCCAACTCACCCTCGACCGAGCGCCCCTTGGGTAGAACCCATAAGGAATGGGATGCCTGAAACCGATGCCCCCAGTCAAACAATTGCGGCAAGGAGGCCAGAGCACGGGCGGAGATGATATCGAAAGCTCGATCCGGCATCTCCTCTATTCGGCGATTGTCTATCGCTACCCGATGGCCCAGACCGAGCTCCTCCACCACCGCGCCAAGAAACGCGCATTTCTTGGCGCGCGATTCGACCAATGTCACGGTCATCTCGGGCACCGCCACAGCCACAACGAGACCCGGAAAACCGGCGCCAGATCCGAGGTCGATCCATTGACGCGCGGTGGCAGGAACATAGTCCAGCAACTGCAGCGAATCGTCGATATGCCGTGTCCACGCGGCGGCCAGAGTAGACGGGCTGACCAGATTCATTCGCGTCTGCCAGTCCTCAAGCAGGCGAACATAGGCTTCCAGTTGCTTTGCTGTTTCACGTGAAACAGTCTGGCCTCTCAGCCGGAGGTCAGGCCGCACGGCGCACATGACTCAGCAATATGGCCAGGGCGGCGGGCGTAACCCCCGGTATGCGCGCAGCCTGGCCAATATTACGAGGCTGGGCCGTAGCGAGTCGCTCGATCATTTCCTTCGACAGTCCGGGAATTGAAGCAAAATCGATATCATCACGGAGCTCCAGTTGCCCCTGCTGGCGCAGATCAGCGACATCGCGTTCCTGGCGCGCGATGTAGGCCGCATAAGTCGCATCGCTTTCAATTTCTCCGCGCACGCCATCATCGAGCGCCCCGAGCTCGGGAATCACGACGGCAAGCCTCTCCAGCGTCACACCCGGAAATCGCAGCCATTCGAACAGCGTCAGCTTCTGGCCATCGGGACGAACCGGAACGCCGCGATTCGCCAGGTCGGATGCGCTGACGGAGCGATCAAGCAGAGCCAATATGTGATCCCGCCGGTCCCGCCGCTCCGCAAAGGCGGCTGCCCGTTCCGGCCCCACCAGGCCGATCTCTTCACCCGATGCGGTCAGGCGAAGATCCGCATTGTCGGCGCGAAGGCGGAGCCGGAATTCTGCGCGAGAGGTAAACATTCGATAGGGTTCCGTCACACCCTGGGTAACCAGATCGTCGATCATCACCCCGATATAGGCGTCCGCCCGATCCAGAATGAACGGCGCCCGGCCCTGAACCCGAAGAGCTGCGTTTGCACCGGCGATGAGCCCCTGCGCCCCGGCTTCTTCATATCCGGTGGTGCCGTTAATCTGACCGGCCAAGTACAATCCCGAAACGCCCCGCACCGCTAGGCCCGCGTCGAGTTGGCGGGGATCGACATGGTCATATTCGACGGCATAGCCAGGCTGCGCAATCTCGGCCCGCTCCAATCCCGGTATGCTGCGGACGAAGGCGGTCTGAATATCCTGTGGCAACGAGGTCGAGATGCCGTTGGGATAGATCAAACCGTTATCCAGTCCTTCCGGTTCCAGAAAGATCTGATGCCCGTCGCGGTCTCCGAATCGGACCACCTTGTCCTCAATAGAGGGGCAATATCGAGGGCCGCGGCCGCTGATCGCGCCCGAGTAGACAGGCGAGCGGTCCAGCGCCTCCCGAATCAAAGCGTGGGTCCGGTCGGTTGTCCGCGTAATCGCGCAAGCGATCTGCGGCGCTGCCACGCGCTTGGTCATCGATGACAGAAACGCCGGATCCCGATCGCCCGGCTGCCAGTCCAGCCGACTCCAGCCGATGCTATGTGCAGCCAGACGGGGGGGCGTCCCGGTTTTCAGACGCGTCATTCGCAGTCCGAGCTGCTCCAGCGATGCCGTGAGACCGTGAGCGGCGGCGGCGCCCATTCTTCCGCCCGGAAGCTGCTGCTGCCCCACATGCAGAACACCACCGAGAAAAGTGCCAGTGGTCAGGACAACCGCATCAGCGTGATATGTCCGGCCGTCAACCAGCCGCACGCCGCCAACACGCCCCCCATCCACAACAAGGGCATCGA
Source organism: Sphingomonas sanxanigenens (assembly GCA_037190805.1). GTDB lineage: Bacteria > Pseudomonadota > Alphaproteobacteria > Sphingomonadales > Sphingomonadaceae > JBBCJR01. The sequence continues at coordinate 41,467 of JBBCJR010000010.1, forward strand.
CGCCCCCTTCGATGACTGACAAACGGGGGATCGCTCCAATACGCCGTTGGATCGCGGCACGGTAACGAAGCCGATCCGCCTGCACCCGCGGCCCTTGAACGGCAGGGCCCTTGCGGCGATTCAATAGCCGGTAATGGATCGCCGCCTCGTCGGCAGCACCGCCCATCAGCCCGTCCAGCGCATCGATCTCGCGGATCAAATGCCCTTTTCCGAGGCCGCCAAAGGCCGGATTACACGACATAGTGCCCAAATCGGCGGAGCGGAAAGTCAACAAAGCAGTCGACGCGCCGAGCCGCGCAGCAGCGGCAGCCGCTTCACAGCCGGCATGGCCGCCGCCGATCACGATCACATCGAAGTGACTCATCACCGATCCCGTTCCACGTGAAACAATCATTTCCCGATGCAGAACCGCCCGAAGAGGACGTCGAGCATCGCTTCCACATCGACCTGGCCAGTGAGCCGCCCGATGGCGTGAAGGGCCTCGCGAAGCTCGTCGGCGACAAGCTCGCTTTCGTCGATCCCCTCAATCCGGTCGAGCGCTTCAGCCGCAGCTGCTACGGCATCCACCTGCCGCGCATTGGCGAGCCCCACTGCCCCCGTGTCGATAAGCCCGCGCCCGATGTCATGCAAGCGACGCAGCAACGTGTTGCATCCTTCGCCCGTCACCGAAGATACGGCCAAGCGATCAGGCTCCGAAACCAATTCTCCCAGATCCGCCTTGGCAGCCACGGCAACAACATGAGGACCATAGGTCATCGCGGCGCCCGGGAAGGCGATCACGATATCCGCCGCGGCGGCCGCCGCGCGCGTGCGGCGCACACCCTCGGCCTCGATCGGATCCGCAGTATCCCGGTCGCCTGCCATATCGAGCAACAGGAACGGCAACCCTTCGATTGTCAGCGGCACTTCGATAATATCTCGCGTCGTGCCTGGAATATCGGTGACGATCGCTACCGCACGGCCAGATAAGTAATTGACAAGGCTTGATTTACCAACATTTGGTGGACCAAGAAACGCCACCCGGACGCCTTCGCGGAGACGATCGGTTCTTGGTCCATAAAGCAATGTTCGCATGTCGTCGGCGACCGCGGCTGCACGCGCCCACACACGCCCGACATCCAGCGCGGATATATCGGCTTCGTCCGAGAAATCGAGATCAGCCTCTACCTCCGCCGACAGGGTGAGCAACGCCTCGCGCCAACGGGCCGCGCGGGCGCTGATGCTTCCTTCAGCATGATCGAGCGCGCGCATCCGCTCGACCTCTGTCTCTGCCGACAGCAGGTCTGCGAGCCCTTCGACCTGCGTCAGATCAAGGACGTTATTGTCGAATGCACGGCGGGTGAAAGCGCCAGGTCCGGCAGGCGCCAATCCCGGCAGCCGACCAAGTGCACCCAGGACCGCATCGACGGTCGCCCGCCCCCCATGGAGGTGGAGTTCGGCGACGTTTTCGCCGGTCGGCGAACCCGGCCCCGGCAACAACAGAACCAGCGCGCGATCGAGAAGGCCGCCCGACTCCGGATCATGCAAGGCCCTGAGGGCCGCACGGCGTGGCGGCGGCAACGCGCCGTCACTGAGCGCGGCCGCCGCCTGGATCGCCAACGGGCCGGAGATGCGCACGACCGCGATCGCGGCCGGAGGCCGACCGCTGGCCACCGCGAACAGGGTCGAACGGTCCGAATCAGGGCTTGGCAGTGTCCACTCCTCGCGTCATGGCCGCCATGGCGCGCGACCACGCGTCATATCCGCCTTCCATCAACGGCATCCAGCTACGCATCATCTTCTCGATGTCCTCGCCCTTCAAACCGTCGCGAACCAGCGACTGCATCCGCTCGATATAGATGTCATGAACGGGCGTTAGGTCGGGCAAACCCAGGAAGGCCCGGGCCTCCTCGGGCGTGCATTCGATATCCAGCTTGATCTTCATGTCACGCCTCCTTTTGCCCGCTTTGCGCCCATAACTAGTCGCTGGTAGACCGCTGGCCAAGGAGACAGGCTGATGCCCGCGCGCACGACCCTCGAAACCCCCATCGGTCCGCTGACCGTGGAAACAAATGCACGTCATCTGACCAGGCTTGCCTGGCTTCGGGTGGAAGCGGAAAATCCGGGCGATCCGCTGTTGGGCGAAGCGCTGGCCCAGCTTCGCGCCTATTTCAACCACCACCTGACCGATTTCGATCTGCCGCTCGCGCCAGCATCCAGTCCGCGCGGAAACGCGCTTCGGGATGCCATCCGTGGCATCCCGCATGGTGAGGCGCTCAGCTATGGGGCTTTGGCGCGCATCGCGGCATCTGGCCCACGCGCCATCGGGCAGGCCTGCGCCCGCAATCCGTTTCCGGTGGTCGTCCCCTGTCATCGGGTTCTTGCGGCCGGGGGAAGGCTGGGCGCCTATTCGGGCGGCAATGGCCCGGACACCAAGCGCCAGCTGCTCGATCACGAAGGCTATAGATTTTGAATTTCAAGGAGTTATCGAATGAGCAAGTGGATTGACGTTGCCACCCTCGACGGCACGGACAGCTTTGCAGCCTATGTCTCCGGACCGGATGACGCCAAGGCGGCAATCGTCGTCATCCAGGAAATCTTCGGCGTCAATCCCGGCATTCGGGCCAAGGTCGATCGCTGGGCGGAGCTTGGTTACAAGGCGATCGCCCCCGATATGTTCTGGCGCCTGGGCCGCCGCAAGGAAACCGATCCCGACATTCCGGAACAGCTGAACGAGGCGTTCGGGCTGATGAATCGGTTCGATCCCCAGCTCGGTGTTCACGATATCGAGGCGACGATCCGCGCTGTCCGCGATCTGGTCGGCGGCGGCAAGGTCGGGGTGGTGGGATTCTGCCTCGGCGGACGCATGGCCTATCTCGCCGCGACCCGTACAGATGCGGATGCCTCGGTCGCCTATTATGGCGGCGGCATCGATCAACTGCTGGGCGAAAGCAACGCCATCGGCAAGCCGGTGATGCTCCACTTCGCGGAAGACGACAGCCTGATCGGCCCGGAGGCACGGGCAGCCGTCCATGACGCGCTCGACGACAACCGCCACATCACCATCCTCGACTATCCGGGTGTCGACCATGGCTTCGCGACGACATCGGGCAAACGGCGCAACGACACGGCGGCCCGCCTGGCAGACCAGCGCACCGAGGCCTTCTTCGCCGAGCATCTGCTATGAGCGAAGGCTGGCGCCTCGTGGTCGAGGCGCCGGGCGGCCCCGACGCGATCGTCCGCGCGCCGCTGGGACCACTCAGCCCCGGTCCGGGTGAGGTCAGGATCGCCAACCGGGCCGTCGGCCTCAACTTCATCGACACCTATCATCGCAGCGGCCTCTATGCCCTGCCAGTCCCGTTCGGACTGGGGACCGAAGGCGCGGGCCTGGTGGAAGCCGTCGGCCCCGACGTGACCGATCTCAGGATCGGCAGTCGCGTTGCCTACCTGCTCCCATCGGGCGGCAGCTATGCGACGCACGTGCTGGCCAAGGCCGATCGGGTGGCGCCGTTGCCCGACGCGATTGCCGACGACGTCGCCGCCGCCAGTCTGCTCAAGGGATTGACCAGCTGGATGCTGGCCGAACCCTGTGGAAAGGCAAAGCCAGGCGGCAGCGCGCTGGTGCTGGCTGCGGCCGGCGGTGTCGGATCGATTCTGGTCCAATGGCTGAAGGCAATGGACGTTACCGTCATCGCCCATGCCGGATCGCCCGAAAAAGCCGCGATCGCGCAATCCATGGGCGCCGATCACGCCCTCTCCCAACCCTTCGATCAACTCGCTGCCGAAGTCCGCGCCCTCACCGCTGGTTGCGGAGTCGACATCGTCTATGACGGGGTCGGCGCGGCGAGCTGGGATGCGGCGCTGGCCTCCACGGCGAAATGCGGGCTGATCCTCAACTACGGCAATGCCAGCGGCCCAACGCCGCCGGTCGCACCGCTCGCCCTCGCACAGGCTGGATCGCTGTTTCTCGGTCGGCCGCGGCTGTTCGACTGGTTGGGAGACGCCCTGACGTTTCGCACGGCAGCAGCGCGATTGTTCGACCTGATCGCGGCGACAAAGATCAAGGTGGCCATCGGCCAACGCTTTGCCCTCGCCGACGCGGCTGATGCCCACCGCGCGTTGGAAGCCCGCAGGACGACCGGATCGACCGTTCTGGTGCCGTAGAGCGGCAACTGGCTGCCTGCCCCCGCGCGTCTCCGGCCGTGCTTCAGAACAGTGTCAGCAGGCCCACGTCGCGGTCGAGAATACCGTCGTAGATCATCTTGCCGGCGACATAGAGGATCACCAGCAAGCCCAGATAGGCGATCCACCGGTAGCGCTCGATATATTTCGCGATGAAGTTGGCGGCGACGCCCATCAGCGCGACGGCAATGACCAGCCCGACCATGAGAATGCCGGGATGGTCGCGCGCCGCGCCCGCCACCGCGAGGACATTGTCCAGGCTCATCGAGACGTCGGCAACGGCGACAGCCCAGGCCGCGCCCGCGAAGCTCTTGGCGGACCTGACGCCGGAACGCTCGTCGCCCTCGATCTCAGGCGATCCAGGGCTGTGCGCCTCCACGACGATCTCGCGATACATTTTCCAGGCCACCCAGAGGAGCAGCACGCCACCAGCGAAGACCAGGCCAATGACCTGGAGCAACTGGGTGACCACCAGTGCAAAGGCGATCCGCAGCACCAGCGCCGCGACGATGCCGATCAGGATCACCTTCTTGCGCTGATCGGGGGTGAGCCCCGCCGCAAGGGCACCGATCACGATCGCATTATCGCCGGCCAGCACGATGTCGATCAGGATCACCTGCCCGAAGGCGAGCCAAGCGGCCGGGTCGCCCGCGAACAGCGTGGAAAAATCAGCGACGATATGCTGCCACATGTCGGTCATCGCTACTCAGACGCTCCAGCTGGATCAGTGGTTCATCGAGTCGAAGAAATCTTCATTGGTCTTGGAATCCTTCATCTTGTCGAGCAGGAATTCCATAGCATCGGTGGTGCCCATCTGCATCAGGATGCGGCGCAGGACCCACATTTTCGCGAGCTTGCCCTTTTCGACCAGCAGCTCTTCCTTGCGGGTGCCGGACTTGCCGACGTCCATCGCCGGGAAGATGCGCTTGTCGGCGATCTTGCGGTCAAGGATGATCTCGGAATTACCGGTGCCCTTGAACTCCTCGAAGATCACTTCATCCATGCGGCTGCCGGTGTCGATCAGTGCGGTGGCGATGATCGACAGCGAACCACCCTCCTCGATATTGCGCGCGGCGCCGAAGAAGCGCTTGGGGCGCTGGAGCGCATTGGCGTCGACACCGCCGGTCAGCACCTTGCCCGACGAAGGCACCACGGTGTTGTAGGCGCGCCCCAGGCGGGTGATGGAGTCGAGCAGGATGACGACATCCTTCTTGTGCTCGACCAGCCGCTTGGCTTTCTCGATCACCATCTCGGCAACCTGGACGTGGCGCTGGGCCGGCTCGTCGAAGGTCGATGAGATCACCTCACCCTTCACCGAGCGCTGCATGTCCGTGACTTCCTCCGGCCGCTCGTCGATCAGCAGGACGATCAGGAACACTTCCGGATGATTGTCGGTAATCGCCTTGGCGATGTTCTGGAGCAGCACCGTCTTGCCGACGCGCGGCGGCGCGACGATCAGCGCGCGCTGGCCCTTGCCCTGCGGGGCGACGATATCGATGACGCGCGCCGACTTGTCCTTGACCGTGGGATCGACCGTATCGAGGTTCAGCTTCCGCTCGGGATAGAGCGGCGTCAGATTGTCGAAGTTGACCCGGTGGCGAACCACATCGGGATCATCGAAATTGATCGAGACAAGACGAGTCAGGGCGAAATAGCGCTCACCATCCTTGGGCGCGCGGATTTCGCCTTCCACGGTGTCGCCGGTCCTCAGGCCGAAACGGCGGACCTGGTTGGGCGAGACATAGATGTCGTCGGGCCCGGCAAGATAGTTGGCCTCCGGAGACCTCAGGAAGCCGAACCCGTCGGGCAGGACCTCGATCGTCCCCGATCCCATGATCTGCTCGCCGCCCTCGGCCACTTCCTTCAGGATCGAGAACATCAGGTCCTGCTTGCGCAGGGTCGAGGCGCCTTCCACCCCCAGTTCCTCGGCCATGGCGACCAGTTCAGCAGGGGATTTCTTTTTAAGATCAAGAAGATGCATCTATCAGTCCGTAAGATCGGAGGTGGACTTCGGGCGCAAATCGGTCACTGGATGAGGACGATGGGCCGGAAAATAGGAAGGTGGGAGCACGAACGATCCCGTGGGCTCGGAAATAGAGCCGTGCCCCCCGCGCGTCAAGTACCCTCAGGAACCGGCGGTCAGAACGGACGCACCACGGCAAGAATGACGACCAGCACGACCGCGATCCCGGGCACCTCGTTCAGGATCCTGAGACGTTTCTCGCTCAATGGCCGGCGGCCGGCGGCAAACTGCCGGGTCAGGCCGATCAAATAGCCGTGAAACCCGCTCAAGGCGAAGACGATCAACAGCTTCAGGTGAAGCCAGCTGCCCTGAAATCCAAGATTGCCGGCCAGCATGAGCCCGAACAGCCACACGAGGATCATCGACGGAGTCAGGATGATGTGACGCAGGCGCCGCTCACGTTCGATCCACAGCCGGTCCTCGTCCGATCCCGGCGCGACGCCATGCTGATAGACCAGAAAGCGCGGCAGCATGAACATGCCGGCAATCCAGAAGATGACGAAGATGATATGGGCCGCCTTCACCCACAGCACGGTGTTGCCCAGAAACCCCATCATGCGCGCACCAGCCTCAGCAGAGCTTCGACATGGTCTATCGGGGTATCCTGCTGAATGCCATGGCCGAGATTGAAGATATGGGGCCGGCGGGCAAAGGCGCGGCGGATACGCACGACCGCGTCGGCCAGCGCGGCGCCGCCCGCGATCAGCGCCAGCGGATCAAGATTGCCCTGCACGGGAAGCGCAGACGGCAGCACGGTGTCGGCCCATGCCGGATCGACCGTCTCGTCCAGACCGATGGCGTCGACGCCGGTGCCGGCGGCATAGGCGGCCAGCTTCCCGCCTGCCCCCTTTGGAAAGCCGATGATCGGTATGCCGGGACAACGCGCGCGAAGGCCGGCGACGATCGCGGCATTGGGGATGATCACCCAGCGTTCGAACTGGTCGGGCGCCAGGCTGCCCGCCCAGCTGTCGAACAGCTGCACCGCCTCCACCCCCGCCGCGACCTGCCCGGCGAGATAATCGATACTGAGGGTGACGATGGCATCGATCAGCGCCTGGAAGGCGGCGGGATCGCGATAGGCCAACCGCCGCGCCGCGCTCTGGTCGCGACTGCCCTGGCCCGCGACCATGTAGGTGGCGATCGTCCACGGGCTGCCGGCAAAGCCCAGCATGGTGGCCCCGGCCGGCAACCCGGCACGGACAAGCCGCACCGTCTCGCAGATCGGCGCCAGGATGCCGGGATCGGCAGTAAGCCCATCCAGGAGCCCATCGACGAGCGGTGGTGCAAGGCGCGGCCCCTCGCCGGTCTCGAACCACAGCGTCTGCCCCAGCGCCTGTGGGATGACGAGGATATCGGAAAACAGGATAGATCCGTCGAAGGCGAACCGCCGCAACGGTTGCAAGGTGACCTCGGCCGCTGCCGCCGGATCATAGACGAGATCCAGGAAACCGCCTTTTTCGGCCCTGAGCGCGCGATATTCAGGCAGGTAGCGCCCAGCCTGTCGCATCAGCCAGATCGGCGGGGGATCACGCCGCTCGCCCTTCAGGACGGCGAGGAGAGGCTTGTCGACCGAACCGGCATGCCGATCATGCATCCTGTTACACTCTTTATATTGAAATAAGGCTGAAGAAGATGGTTGGGCAGTGGAAATCGGGGGCTTAGTCGGCTGGCCCCGACTTGCCAACAGCTTGACTCCCGGCGACCCGAGATAGACCGATTGAGTCGGCAATCCTGTCCCCATGATTCACAGGATGATCGGATATCCCATCCCCCTGTGGGCGACTCACATGTGAGAGTGGGTGAGCATCGGGGCGAATCCGATGCTTGTTTCTGTCCACCGGGTTCCGCTAGCGCTCGCCACCAGAGTTTTCCACATGAGCGGGCGGGCGATGACGCGACTGCACATCCACCTCGTTTCGGATTCGACCGGTGAAACGCTGGAATCGATCGCCAAGGCTGGTCTCTCCCAATTCGACGGGGTCGAGGCGATCAAGCATTTCTGGCCGATGGTGCGGTCCGAAGGCCATCTGGAACGCGTCCTTCACGAAATCGGCGAACGGCCTGGTCTGATCCTTTATACGCTGGTCAATGGCGCGGTGAGGCGAAAGCTGGAAACCCGCGCCCATACGCTGGGCCTGCCGTTCGTCTCGGCGCTCGATCCCGTGATGGATGCCTTGTCAAAGCTTTTGGGGCAGGAGGCACAGGCGCGGCCCGGACGCCAGCACAGGCTGGACGAAGCCTATTTCGCCCGCGTCGCGGCGATCCAGTTCACCATCGCCCACGACGACGGGCTGGCGTTCGAGGATTGGGAGGAAGCGGACATCGTTCTGGCCGGCGTATCGCGGTCGTCGAAAACGCCAACCTCGATTTACCTCGCCAATCGCGGTTACAAGGTCGCCAATATCCCGATGGTCCCGGAATCCCCGCCGCCCGCGTCGCTCTACGCGCTGGTCAATCCGGTGGTGGTCGGGCTGACGACCAGCCCCGAGCGGCTGGTCCAGATTCGCCGCAATCGTCTGCTGTCGCTGAACCAGCAGCCAGGCACGGCCTATGTCGATCCGGATTCGGTTTCGGACGAGCTGTCCTTCGCCCGGCGGCTCTTCGCCGATCATGGCTGGCCGGTGATCGACGTCACCCGTCGATCGATCGAGGAAACGGCGGCGGCAGTGATCAATCTGGTACAGGAACGGCGCGGCGGCCGGGGTGAACCGGTATGACCAGACTGGTCCTCGCGTCGACCAGCGCGGCACGCCGTGCGATGCTGGATGCGGTCGGCGTCCCCTATGAAGCGCTGGCGCCGATGGTGGACGAGGATGCTGTCAAGGCATCGATGGCGGATGCCGCACCGCGTGCCCTTGCCGACGCGCTCGCCGAGCTGAAGGCGGTGAAGCTGTCGACACGCCTGCCCGCCGCCGGCGTCCTCGTGCTGGGTGCCGATCAGGTTCTGGTGACAGCGGATGGGCGAATGCTCGACAAGCCGGTGAGCCGCGACGATGCCGCGCGCCAACTGCGGGGTCTCGCCGGCTGCACACACAAGCTGCTCTCGGCGGCGGTGATCGCAGAGCAGGGCCGCCCCGTCTGGCGGGTGGTGGAGGAAGCCCGTCTCGACATCCGGTCCCTGACCGACGCTTTTATCGAGGCCTATCTGGATACGGAGTGGCCGGGGATCGGCGGCTGTGTTGGCGGCTATAAGGTGGAAGGCCGGGGGGCACAGCTGTTCAGCCGGATCGAGGGCAGCCATTTCACCGTCCTCGGACTGCCGTTGCTGCCTTTGCTCGACTATCTCAGGGTCAGGGGAGTGCTGATGTCATGAACCGTGCCTTTGCCGGCAGCGCCGGCGTGATCGGGTGGCCGGTCGCCCATTCCAAATCGCCGCTCATTCATCGCTTCTGGCTGGAGCGATTAGGTCTCGACGGGGACTATGGACGGTTTGCCGTCGCGCCTGAACGGCTCGATCAGGCCATCGCGGCCCTGCCTCTATTTGGCTTGACCGGAGTCAATGTCACGGTACCCCACAAGCAGGCGGTGATCCCCCTGCTCGACCGGATCGATCCAGCGGCGGCGACGATCGGGGCCGTCAACACCGTCGTCGTCGAGGACGATCGCCTCGTCGGCTACAACAGCGATGCGCCCGGCTTCCTGGAGCCATTGGGTGACATCGGTGATCGTGCCGGACGGGGGGTGGTGATCGGTGCGGGCGGCGCGGCGCGGGCAGTAGTCCATGCCCTGGCGTCAGCGGGCTTTCGCGTCGACATCGCCAATCGTGATGTCAACAAAGCCGAAGCGCTGGCAACCGAGCTGGGTGGCCGGGGCAGTGGAGCGATGCCGTTGGCGGCGCTCGCGGATCTCGACTTTCCGGCAGATGGATCGCGGATCGATCTCATCGTCAACACCACGGTCCTCGGCATGACCGGCGCGCCGCCGCTCGAGATCCGCCTCGACCGGGTGGCGCCCACGGTTGTCGTCTACGATATTGTCTATGCGCCGCTAGATACGCCGCTGCTGGTCGCGGCGCGCGGTCGTAGCCACCGGACGATCGACGGGCTGTCGATGCTGATCGGCCAGGCGGCGGTCGCCTTCCGTCACTTCTATGGCGCCGTGCCGCCACGCGGCGATGACGCGGCGTTGAGGGCGCTCTTGACCGCATGACGCTGATCCTGGGCCTGACGGGGTCGATCGGTATGGGTAAATCGACTGTAGCGAGCCTGTTTCGCGACCAGGGGGTCCCGGTGTTCGATGCCGATGCCGAGGTGCACCGGCTGCAAGGACCGGGCGGCGCATTGGTGGCAGCTATCGAACGACGCTTTCCCGGTACCACCGGGCCGGACGGCGTCGATCGCAGGCGGTTAGGGGCGCGGATATTCGGCGATCCTCTGGAACGGCGCGCGCTGGAGCGGCTGGTTCATCCGGCGGTGGCCGATGCGCGGCGGGCCTTTGTCCGCCGCCATCGCGCGCATCGGCTGGTCGTCCTCGACATTCCTTTGCTGTTCGAGAGCGGCGGCTGGCGTCAGGTCGATGATATCGTCGTTGTCACTGCGCCGGCCTGGCGGCAACGGCAACGCGTACTGGCGCGGCCCGGCATGACCATGGCCCGGTTCAAAGCCATTCTGCGTCTTCAGCTGCCCGATGCACAAAAGCGTGCCCGGGCCGATCACATCATCGACAATGGCGGCGGCCGGGCCGCAACACACCGCCAGATTCGCCATCTGATCGCTTGCTTGCGAGGGCGCGTGGGCCGATAGTGGCGCCATGCGCGAGATCGTCCTCGACACCGAAACGACAGGGATTGATCCGGCCAGTGGCCACCGCATCGTCGAGGTCGGGTGCATCGAGCTGATCGGTCGGGTGCCCAGCGGCAACAGCTTTCACGCCTATCTGAACCCGGACCGGACCATGCCCGTCGAGGCGGAAGCCGTACACGGGCTGAGCGAAGCCTTCCTCGCCGACAAGCCGCGGTTCGCCGAGATCGTCGATGAGCTGATCGGCTTCATCGGCGATGCACCGATCGTTGCCCACAATGCCACTTTCGACATCGCTTTCCTCGACCGGGAACTGGAGCTGTGCGGCCGTCCCGCCTACACCGTCGCGCGGGCGATCGATACACTGGCGCTGGCGCGGACGCGCCATCCCGGTGCCAAGCATTCGCTCGATGCGCTCTGCACCCGCTATGGTGTCGACCGGACGGCGCGCGTCAAGCACGGCGCGCTGCTCGACGCGGAGCTTCTGGCCCAGGTCTATGTGGAACTGACCGGCGGCCGTCAGATCGGCCTGGAACTCATGGCGGACCCCGCTGATGCCGGGGACGCCGGGAACGTTGCAGCGCCGGTCGGGGTTGTCTCTCGTATCGCCCGCACGCCGCGGGCTCATAGCGCGAGCGAGGAGGAACTCGCGCGGCATGCCGCCTTCGTTGCCCGGCTCACCGACCCTCTATGGTCTCGGGTCATTGGCGCCGGCTGACGAGCTTTTCATCCAGGGCCGACTGGCCCTCTCAGTTCAGGAGAAACTTGCAATGGACATCCGCGTATCGGGACATCGGGTTGACGTCGGTGCCGCGCTCAAGGTCCATGTCGAGGAGCGACTGAACGGCATCGCGGACAAATATTTTTCCCGCGCCATCAGGGCTCAAACGACGTTTGCCAAGGGGCCGCACGACAATGGGTTCGTCTGCGATATCGTCGCCCATGTGATGCAAGGTCTGGTGCTGAAGGGCTCCGGCAGTTCGCCGTCGAGCGCGCATCTGGCCTTCGACGAGGCGGCGGCGAAGGTTGAGAAGCAGCTCCGGCGCTATATGAGCCGGCTGAAAGACCGGCACAGTCCGGCCGCTGCGATGTCGCTACCGCTCCCGGAGCTGGACGGTGCTGGTTACACCGTCTTCCAATCTTCCCAGGAGGAGGAGGAACCCTCCGACAATCCGATGATCGTGGCCGAAACGCGGGTCGACATCCCTGATTCCAGCGTGTCCGACGCTGTGATGATGCTGGATCTCAGAAACACCACTGCGTTGATGTTCCGCAACAGCATGACCGGCGCCTTCAACATGATCTATCGGCGCGAGGATGGAAATATCGGTTGGGTCGAACCCCGCCAGAACTGATATGGCCTGTCCCGGGACCGGAGTCGGGTCGGGTCCCGGGGCATCACGGCCCGTCCTTCGGGTAGCATGACGAACGACTATGACGAGCTTTCACGACCTGCTGGCACCCGATTCGATCCTCATCGACCTTTCGGTTCGCAATAAGAAGCAATTGTTCGCCGCTCTGGCTGAGCGTGCCGCGCCATTGGTCGATGTAACACCCGCCAGGGTGGTTGAGGTGTTGACCGTGCGCGAACGGCTGGGCTCGACCGGCTTTGGTGGCGGGATTGCGATTCCGCACGGCAAGCTTGACGATCTGGATCGCAGCATCGGCGTCTTCGCGCGCTTGGCGGAGCCATTGGATTATGGCGCCGTCGACAACCTGCCAGTGGACATCGTCGTCATGATGCTGTCGCCGGCCGCATCGGGCATGGCCCATCTGAAGGCTCTGGCAGGGGTCAGCCGGACGCTCAGGGATCAGGGCTTGCTGGCACGGCTGCGTGGGGCGGGGTCGGCGGATGCCATCTATGCGTTGCTGTCCGCCAATGACGGGGCCACGTGACACCGTCTGATCCGGAACGGCGCGTCCTCCTGGCGGGTGCTCTGGTCGTGGGTAGCGAGCGGCTGCCGTGCCGGATTATCGCTCTCGGCCGCCGCTGGGCTCGCGTGGTGGCGGCGATGCCGGTTGCGCAGGGTTTGCTCGTCCATCTGGAATCAGCGCGTGGCGGGCGCGTGGGCGGCCTGATCGTGGGATGCCGGGGCGCGCAGCTGGACATATCCCTGATTGATATCGGCGCCGGCGCGCGCATTTGCGGTCATCCGTGACGGAGGGCGCCCCCCGCCTCACCAGTGCGATGCGCATTGCCGCCCTGCTTCGGTTGGCTCGCGACGCCGGGGGCTTTCCAGTGGTGCTGGCCAGGGGTGACGAGACGGCTGGGGCCATTGTGGTCGTGATGCGCGAAAAAGGGCGAAATCCTGTCGCTTTCGAACCCGTAATGGGCATGGACAGTCGGTATCGATGGGGTCGGATATCTCCCCAGGATATGACACAAGAGATTGATTTCAATGCCTTTATTCAGCGTCGACGGCAGCGCGATCCCGATTTATGGTTAATTGAACTGGACGTCGCGGACGCCACACGTTTCGTCGACGAAACCCTCTCCTCGATTTGACTTTTGCGCGCTGCGGCGGAAGAAGCGCGCGCGATTGCTTTGTGAGCCGTTAGGGATTTCCCCGGGATGTAATCCGGGCCTGGCGGTGAGACGGCGGATCGGAAGGGTGCGTTCTTACCCGGTTGATAGGTCCGGTCGCCGCATTTTGTGGTGTCTTGAATGTTCAAGCGTACTCGCGCCGCCGTATTGGCGGCGGCGTCCCTGCCCCTGCTTGCCGCGTCGGTGCCAGCCGCCAGCGAAGGGGTTTATATTGCCAATCTCGATACGCAGTTCGTGTCGGAGGTGGATTCCACGGATTTCACCTACACGCTGACGGGACAGGAAGGGCGCGCTGATCGCGACCTCGACGTCAAGCTTCCCTATGATTTCTCCACCCCGGTCCCGGCTGGAAGCGCCGAAGCCGCGCTCGCCAGTGACGCCGGCAAGGCACCCCGCGGCAAATCGCTTGCTGCCCTGGTGTCATCCCATCACGGGAGTGGGGAAATGGATCGCCAGCTCGAATGTCTGGCGACAGCCGTCTATCACGAATCCAAGGGTGAGCCGCTGGAAGGCCAGCTCGCCGTTGCGCAGGTGATCATGAATCGCGTCGGATCGGGTCAGTTCGCCGATTCGATCTGCGGCGTGGTCTATCAGCCCAAGCAGTTCTCGTTCATCGAAAGCCGGACCCCCCGTCGTTCCGCTTCGACGTGGCAGACCGCCGTGGCCATCGCCCGCATTGCGCGCGATCGAGCGTTCCGGCAAGTCGCGCCGGAAGCGCTGTTTTTCCACGCCAATTACGCCAAGCCGTCGTGGCGGACGCTGAAGCAGAAGGTGACGGCAGTCGGCGCTCACATCTTCTATCGCTGATCTGGCGTTCTCGTCCTGTTCCGTCTAGAAGCGGAATATGGCCTCGGTTTCGGTAGCTTCAGACTGTTTCGAGAATGAGCCGGCCGCCCGCGCCGTAGCGCGTGGGGTGTGCCGGCTCTTCTTCCATCTCGATCTGATGGCGTTGTGCGAGGTGCCGCTGGGAAACAGTCGGCGCGCCGATGTGCTGGCCATTGATGGCCAGGGCCGATTGACGCTGGTCGAAATCAAGATTTCGGTCGCCGATCTGCGTGGGGATCGCAAATGGCCAGACTATCTGGATTACTGCGATCGCTATTACTGGGCGGTGCCGGCGGGCTTTAAGGCCGACCTGCTCGACGACAGCTGGTTTCAGCCCGATCGCGCCGGCCTGATCATCGCCGATCGCTATGAAGCGGCCGTCGCGCGCGAGGCGGCCTGGGTGCCGCTGGCCGCGGCGCGGCGAAAGGCGGAGACCCTGCGCTTTGCCCGCTGCGCCGCACGCCGGCTGTTGGGCGCGGCCGACCCCGCTCTGATTCTGACCGATTGATCGCGCCGGATTGAGGTTGCGCCCTCAGGAAGGGCCCATCGCTTGCGCCGCCGCCTTCGGCTTGGCGCTGTCCAGTATCTTGAGGATTGGCGCCATGCGGCGATCGCGCTCGGCATAGTCGCGTGCGTTCATGCCCGCGATGGTGTCGCGGATCGAGGGATCCGCTCCCGCCTCGACCAGTGCCCGAACAGTCGCAAGGTCGCCGCGATGGACCGCCAGCACCAACGGCGTTTCACCCCGGCTGTTGGGCAGATTCACATTCGCCTTGCGATAGGTCAGCACCTGGACCCCTTCTGTAAAGGCGAGTGACGCGGCAAGGGCGAGCGGCGTGTTGCCGTCGCCGTCGCGGACATTGAGATTGGCCCCGGCCATGGAGATGAAGTTGATCCAGCCGACATCGCGGCGTTTGACGACGATGTGAAGGGCGCTTTCGCCGCTCCGGGCGTCACGGGTATCGACGATGCGGGAGCCCGGCTGGTCCATTAGTTCGCGGGCCTTGACGGCATCGCCGTCACGCACGGCCTTGAGGAACGTATAGCTGTCGGAAAACTGCGCTGCGGCGGGCATTGGTGCCATCGTTGCTGCCATCAGACCGGCCAGGATCGCCGAACGCATCGCCTTCATCATCATGCCTCGCTATATACGGATCACACCGGAGGATGTCCTCCCTTAGCAAAACTGGCCCGACCACGCCATGAACCGTTCCATGTCCCGTCTGCTCGTTCTTTCCCTTGCCTTCCTCATGGCGGCCTGCCAGCCCCCGACAGAGGCGCCGCCGCTTGCCGGGGCGGCGATCGGCGGGCCATTCGCGGTGATCGATCAGAACGACAGGCCGTTCACCGATGCGGACCTCAAGGGGCGCTACGCACTGGTCTATTTCGGCTACACCTATTGTCCGGACATCTGCCCGACTGACATGGCCCGCCTGGGCAAGGCCATGACGGCGTTCGAGGCCAAAGACCCGGCACGGGCCGAAAAGGTCCAACCGGTGTTCGTCACCGTCGATCCCGCTCGCGATACCGCAGCCGTGGTGGGCGAGTTCGTAGCCAATTTCCATCCCCGCTTCATTGGCCTCACCGGCACGGACGCGCAGATTCAGGCGATGCTCAAGGAATATCGTGTGGTCGCGCAGAAGGAGGGCGAGGGCCCGGATTATCTGATGAACCACAGCACCGCCGTGTATCTCTTCGGCCCCGACGGCAAGCCCATGCTGCTGATCGGCCAGGACCAGGATGCGGCGTCGATCGTCGCCGATCTCGAAAAATGGGTGGCATGAGCGCTGCCACACGCTTCTGGGAGACAACGCCCCTCGACAGGATGAGCCGGGCGGAGTGGGAATCGCTCTGCGACGGCTGCGGCAAGTGCTGCCTCCACAAGCTGGAGGATGAGGACACCGGCGAGTTGATGGCCACCAACGTCGCCTGTCGCCTGCTCGACCGGCGGACGGGCCTGTGCAGCGATTACCGCAACCGGCGCGCCTATGTGCCCGAATGCGTCCGCCTGACGCCGCGCCTGGTCCGGACGCTGGACTGGCTGCCATCGACCTGCGCCTACCGGCTGCTGGACGAGGGCAGGCCCCTGCCCGACTGGCACCCGCTGATCACCGGCGATCGCGATTCGGTGCGCCGCGCCGGCCACTCGGTGTCCGGCTGGACGGTGTCGGAAGACGAGGTCGGCGATCTCGAGCATCATCTGATCGATCGTGAGCTCTGACCTGCCCGACGCCGAGGTCAGTGTTCGTCGGCATCCGCGTGCGCGCCGGGCGACGCTGCGGGTCGATCCGCGCACTGGCGCGATCCGCGTTACCCTGCCGCCCCGGGCGGCGCTGAGCACCGCGGACAGGCTGATTACCGACAACCGGGCTTGGATCGAGGCGCGCCGCGCCGCCGTGACGCCGGCAACGGAATTCGCCGCTGGTGCCAGCTTTACCTTTCGAGGCGATCAGCGAGTGATCGAGTGGCATGCAAGTCTTCCCCGCCAGCCCTTGCTCGACGGCGATCGGCTGTGCGTTGGCGGACCTGAAGCGATGGTTCCGGGCCGGGTCCGTCGCTGGCTGGCGGCCCAGGCCCTGATGCTGTTCGACGCGGCGGCGCGCGATCTGGCCCTGGCCGAAGGGCTGGAACTGGCCGGCGTCGCCATTGGCGATCCCCGCAGTCGTTGGGGCAGCTGTTCGGGCCGGGGGCGAATCAGACTCAGCTGGCGGCTGGTGATGGCGCCCGACTGGGTGTGGCGGGCGGTGGTGGCACATGAGGTCGCACACCTCGCCCACATGAATCACGGGCCCGCTTTCCATGCCCTGGCCCAACGCCTCGCCGAGGGCCGCGATCGCGAGGCGCGCGCCTGGCTGGCGGCACATGGTCCGACCCTGCAGCGGGCAGGAGCGGGACTCTGATCCTTAGCGCGCGGGGGGCGCGGCGGGGGCGGCAGTCCTGGCGCTTTCGCCCAACACATTGCCCAGCCAGTCGTCGTCCAGCCGTGGGGTCGCCTGACCCGCCGCCCCAACAGGCGGAGCCGGCGAGTGGCCCGGCGACATGCCACCTTCACCACTGCCGGGGTCGCCGAGTGGCAGGCCGTCGGGGTCGACCATCATCTGGTTGCCGTCATAGGGAATGATGCCATAGGCCTCGTCATCCGGCTCGACCTGGTTTTCGGGCCGGGCGATTTCGACCTTCAGCGGCGTTACCGGCTGTCCCTGCAATGCCTGGCGCATGAAGGCGGAAAAGGCGCTTGCCGGCGCACGGCCGCCCTGCAGGCCGGGAATGGCCTTGGCGTCGTCTCGGCCCATCCACACGCCTGTCGTCATGGTGCCGGTGAAACCCAGGAACCAGCCGTCGCGATTGGAACTGGTCGTGCCCGTCTTGCCGGCCAGCGGACGGCCGATCTGGGCGGCGCGGCCAGTGCCGGTTTCGACCGCGGCCTGGAGAAGGTCGGTCATCGACGCCGCCACCCACGGCGCGATCAGGATACGCGGTTCCTCCGGCGTGCGTTCGTAGAGGATCTCGCCGCCTGTCGTCGTCACCTTGGTGATCGCATAGGGCGCCGCGGCGCCGCCGCCGCTGGCGACGCTGGCATAGGCGCGGGTCATGTCGATCAGCCGGACATCCGACACGCCCAGCACGGTCGACGGTTCGGTGCTGACCGGCGTGGTGATGCCGAACCGGCGCGCCATGTCGGCGACCGTGTCGAAGCCGACCCGCTGGCCCAGCTTCACGGCCACCGTGTTGACCGAATAGGCGAACGCCTGACGGATGGTCATTTCCCCGGCATAGGTGCGGTTATTGTTGCGCGGGCTCCAGCCGTTGATGGTGATCGGCTCGTCGACGACCGTATCGTCCGGGGTGGCGCCGTCCTCGATCGCGGCGAGATAGGTGAAGAGCTTGAACGACGACCCCGCCTGGCGCACCGCCTGGGTGGCGCGGTTGTAGATCGACGTCACATAGTCGCGGCCGCCGACCATGGCGCGGATGGCGCCGTCATTGTCCATCGCCACCAGCGCGCCCTGGGCGCCGGCCGGGGTCAGCTTGTCGATCGCGGCATCGGCCGCCTGCTGCATGCCGAGGTCGAGGGTGGTCCACACGTCGATCGAGCGGATCGTCTCGTCGGTCAGCATATCGAGCTGGGCCAGCGCCCAGTCCGTGAAATAGCGGACGCTGCTCTCGCGTGGCTGGGGAACGAATTTCAGCGTCGCGAAATTGATCGCTGCCGCCTCGGCGTTGGAGATTCTTTCCTGATCGCGCATCACTTGGATGACGATGCGGGCCCGGTTCTGTGCCGCCTCGGGGTCGGCGGACGGTGCGTAGCGCGACGGCGCCTTGACCAGTCCGGCGATCACCGCCGCCTCGCCCAACTGCAGGCGGCTGGCGGGATGGCCGAAGAACTTCCGCGACGCCGCGTCGATGCCATAGGCACCCCCACCGAAATAGACCCGGTTGAGATAAAGCTCGAGAATCTGGCGCTTCGAGAAGCGCCGTTCCAGTGCCAGCGCCAGGATCGCTTCGCGGAACTTGCGGCCGAAGGTCCGGACGTTGGTGAGGAAGATATTGCGCGCCAGCTGCTGGGTGATCGTCGAGCCGCCCTGCACCCAGCGGCCCCGGTCCATCCGCACCGTCACCGCGCGGACCAGGCCGATCGGGTCGACACCGGGATGGCTGAGGTAGCGCCGGTCCTCGACCGCCACCATGGCGTCGATCATTACCGGCGGTATCTCATCATAAGTCAGCCACTGGCCGTAGCTGGGCCCCAGCGAAGCGATGATTCGGCCGTCGCGGGCGCGAACCTGCACCATCTGGCCGTTGGGCGATGCTTTCAGCGCTTCGAAGTCGGGCAGCGACGCCATCGCGACCGCCACGGCCACCGCCAGCGCGATGAAGCCGACGATCGCCAGGCCGACGCCAACCGTCACCGCCCGGATCATCCAGCGGACGGTGGGAGACGACGGTTTCGGTCGTTTAGGGGAAGGACGGCGGGTTCTGGCCACGATGACCGTGGCCTAGAGCATTTCGCAGCTTGCTGGAAGATTTACCGATCGCCGTCCGGCGCTTCTTCCGGCCGAAAGTCCAGCGCCACCGAATTCATGCAATAGCGCAAACCCTCCGGCCCCGGCCCATCGGGAAACACATGGCCCAGATGGCCGGCGCAGCGGGCGCAGCGTACCTCGGTACGGACCATGCCGTGGCTGATATCGCGATGCTCTTCGACCGAATCGGCTGACAAAGGGCTGGTGAAGCTCGGCCAGCCAGAGCCCGAATCGAATTTGCGGTCGCTGGAGAACAGCGATTCGCCGCATCCGGCACAGCGATAGGTGCCTGGCGCGTGATTATCGAGATAAGGGCCGGTCCAGGCTCGCTCGGTCCCCGCCTCACGCAGCACGCGATATTGTTCAGGCGTCAGCTGCGCGCGCCATTCGGCTTCGGTTCTGGTGATCCTGTCCATTGTGGAAAGATGGGATCGAGCGCTGGGGGACGCAAGTGCGCCAGCTTCAGCGTGCGGTCAGACGTCGCTCGATCTCGGCCTGTTGCCGGACGGTGGCCGCCTCGGCGCGGGTGAGCAGCGCCTGGGCCGCCTCCCGTTCCGCGCTGGGTGATGCCGCTTCAGCGTCCCGAACCAGGGTGGCGATATCGTCCACCACATCGCTGGTCGGCGCGGCGGCGGCGGTCAGCCTGCCGACCGTGACGAGCGCTGCTGCCCAGTCATCCGTCCCCGGCTGCGCCTGGACCGGCGCGCCGGCAGTGTCGAGCGCCGCGGCGAAGCCTGCCTCGGCCGCTGTCAGCTGCTCGGTCAGCGTGGCCAGCCGCCGCGCGTGATCCGGGTTCGAGGCCGCTTGAGCCGCCGCTGGGTCGGCTGGGGTGATCAGCATGTCGCGCGCCCGCTCGACCGGGCGCGGCGCCAGGCTGGGATAGAGGCCGGCGTCGCCGCCCGCGCAGGCGGCGACCGCGAACCAGGCAGCAAAAAGGGGAAGAGAGCGAAGCCGCATCCGGCTTCCCTATGCGCTCGGGGGGCGGGCGGCAACGGGCTTGCGCACCGCGTTCACCTTCTCTATGTGCCACGCCTGCCGCGCGCCCGTAGCTCAGCTGGATAGAGCATCAGACTACGAATCTGAGGGTCGGACGTTCGAATCGTTCCGGGCGCGCCAATTTTTCCAGCCTTTCCGCATCATTTCAGCACCAGCCGGATGCCATAGGCGACGGTCGCGAGCAGGGTGACGCTGGCCGCCCAGATCGCCGCGAACCAGGCCAGGCGCTTCCACAGCGGTGCGGGCGCTGGCTCAGTGATAGCCGGCCTCGTCGACCTTGCCGCGAAACACCCAGTAAGCCCAGATCGTGTAGCCGAGGATGACCGGCAGCAGCAGGCCAGCGCCGATCAGCATGAAAATCTGGCTGCGTTCCGGCGCGGCGGCCTCCCAGATCGACACCCGGCCCGGAATGACGTCCGGCCAGATCGAGATGGCCAGACCGATCATCGACAGCGCGAACAGGCCCAGTGCGAGCAGGAAGGGCAGCCAGTCGCGCGCCCCCGTCAGCGCACGCCACAGGGCATAGCCGATGGCCACGACCAGCAGGGGCATCGGCACAGTGGCGAGCAGGCCCGGCCATTGGAACCAGCGCTGATGATATTGCGCTTCCAGAAACGGGGTCCAGGCGCTGACGAGTCCGATCGCGACCAGCAAAGCCGGAACCAGCGGCCGGGCCAGGCGGCGCGCCAGGGCGTGGATTTCTCCTTCCGTCTTCCACACCAGCCAGCAGGTGCCGAGCAGCGCATAGCCGATCATCAGGCTGACCCCCGTCAGCAGCGAAAACGGCGTCAGCCAATCCCACCATCCGCCCGCATAGGCCCGCCCTTCGACGGTTATGCCTTGCAGCAGCGCGCCCAGTACGATCCCCTGCGCCAGCGTGGCGACGATCGACCCGGCACAGAACGCGACATCCCACAACTGCCGATGAGCGGGATCGCGCCAGCGGAACTCGAAGGCGACGCCCCTGAACACAAGTCCCAGCAGCATGGCGATGAGCGGAGCATAGAGCGCCGGCAGGACGATCGCATAGGCGAGCGGGAACGCGGCCAGCAGGCCGCCGCCGCCCATCACCAGCCAGGTTTCGTTGCCGTCCCAGACCGGGGCGATGCTGTTCATCGCCATGTCGCGGTCCTTGCCGACCGGAAAGCGGGGAAACAGCATGCCGATGCCGAGGTCGAAGCCGTCCATCACCACATAGGCGGCGACGGCAAAGGCGATGATGGCGGCCCAGACGATGGTGAGGTCGATCATGGCTGGCCTCCTTCGATGGCGGGCGCCGGCGTGATGCCGGCGGTGCGCACCGGCCCGTGGCTGGGCATGGCGTCCTCGTGGCGCTGGGGCGGCTTGCCCATGAGCTTCAGGATATAGAGCGTGCCGGCGCCGAACACCGCGAAATAGACGATGATGAAGGCGACCAGCGAGGCCGCGACGGCCGGCGCGTCGAGCGGCGCGACCGAGTCCGCCGTGCGGAGCAGGCCGTAAATGGTCCAGGGCTGACGACCGACCTCCGTCGTCACCCAGCCGGCGATCACCGCGACGAAACCCGATGGTCCCATGACCAGCGCGGCGCGATGCAGCAGGGGCCAGTCGTAGAGCCGGCCACGGAGGCGCGCGATGATGCTCCACAACCCGATCCCCAGCATCGCGAAGCCGATTCCGACCATGATCCGGAAGGCCCAGAACACGATGCCGACCGGCGGATGCTCGTCCCTGGGCACAGTGTCGAGGCCGGCCAGCGGGGCATTGGCGTCATGCTTCAGGATCAGCGACGAGCCTTTGGGAATCTCGATGGCATGGTCGATGCGCTGCTCCGCGCTGTTGGGAATGCCGAACAGGATCAGCGGGGCGCCGTCAGGATGACTTTGATAATGGCCCTCCATCGCCATCACCTTGGCCGGCTGATGTTGGAGCGTGTTGAGGCCATGAAGATCGCCGGCGAAAATCTGTACCGGCGCCACCAGGGCCGCCATCCACATCGCCATCGAGAACATCTTGCGGGCGCCGGGATTGGCACGGTCCTTCAGGAGGTGCCAGGCGCCGACTGCCCCCACCGCGAAGGCGGTGGTCAGATAGGCGGCGATGACGGTGTGGACCAGCCGGTAGGGAAAGCTCGGATTGAAGACGATCGCGGCCCAGCTCGGCCCCGGCAGGAACTGGCCGTTGGCGCCAAGCTCATAGCCGGTCGGGGTCTGCATCCAGCTGTTGACCGACAGGATCCAGAAGGCGGAGATGAAGGTGCCCGCCGCCACCATCGTCGTCGCCGCGAAATGCAGCCGTGGCCCCACCTTGTTGATGCCGAACAGCATGACGCCGAGGAAGCCGGCTTCGAGGAAGAAGGCGGTCAGCACCTCATAGGCCATCAGCGGTCCGATCACCGGCCCCGCCTTGTCCGAGAATACCGACCAGTTGGTGCCGAACTGGTAGGACATGACGATACCCGACACGACGCCCATGGCGAAGGCGATGGCGAAGATCTTCAGCCAATAGCGGTAGAGGTTGGCATAGACCCCCTTGCCGGTCTTCAGCCACAGCCCTTCCAGCACCATCAGATAGCTGGCCAGCCCGATCGAGAATGCCGGGAAGATGAAATGGAAGCTGACGGTGAAGGCGAACTGGATGCGAGCCAGAAGGAGCGCGTCGAACGTGTCGAACATCAGCGAAATCCTTTCAGCGAGCCCTCAACAGGCCGCGTCACGAAATCCGGTATGAGCCATTTCGTTCTATCCGGCCAGAAGCGTGCCGACGCTGCGCCAGATCATGTAGAGCGCGACGAGGAAGATCAATGCAGCGAAGACGATCGTCAGCCGGCCGGTCCGGGCGCCGAGGCGCCGGGCGAGCGCAGTGCCGGTGAGACTGCCCGCGACGCCCCCGGTGACGAACAGGCCGGCAAGTGGCCAGTCGACGAGGCCGGAAGCTGCATAGTTGACGGCGGTGGTCAGCCCGAACGCAGTCACCGCGACCAGCGACGTGCCGACCGCCAGCAGGATCGGCATTCCCGTCGACGCTACCAGGCCGGGCACGATCAGAAAGCCGCCGCCGATGCCGAAGAAGCCCGAGAACATACCCGACCCCAGCCCATAGGCGACGACCTTTGGCGCTTTCTCGCGGTTGCATTCGGCGCCCGGATTGCCGGGATTGCCGCGTCCCTTCAGCATCAGGGCACCGACGGCCAGCATGACCAGCGCGAACAGCAGCAACAGCTTGTCGCCATCCACCATCTTGCCGAGCGTCGATCCGCCGAACGCGCCAATGATCCCCGCAGCAGCGAAAATCCCGCCGCAACGCCATTTGACGTTGTGCAGACGGGCGTGACTGGCGAGGCCGGCGGCAGCATTGGCGGCCACCGCGAGCGCGCTGGTGCCGATCGCGACATGGACGCTGGGCACACCGACCAGATAGACCATCAGCGGCACGGCGATGATCGATCCACCGCCGCCGACCAGTCCCAGGCTGAATCCGACCAGCCCGCCCGACGCCAGTCCGAGCAGATACTGGACGGGCTCCAGCGTCATTGCGCCTGCTCCAGCGGCATCGGGCGGGCCAACCATTCGCGACCCTTCAGCATGCCGTGCCAGTAGATCGCGGGCAGCATCCGGTCCTTCAGGAACCAGGCGCGGCGGGTCGGCTTCTGTCCGTCGAGCAGCCAGGCGGGAAAGCTCGGCAGCAATTTGCCGCCATAGCCGAATTCGGCGAGGACGATCCTGCCGCGCTCGACGGTGAGCGGGCATGATCCATAGCCGTCATAGCCGGCTGCCAGCGGCCTACCGTCGAGCGTCGCCAGCACATTGACCGCCACAACCGGCGCCTGCTTGCGGGCGGCCGCCGCGGTCTTGGCGTTGCTGGTCGCGGCAACGTCGCCAAGGGCGAAGACATTGGCCCAGCCGGGATGTCGCAAGGTTGCCGGATCGACAGCGACGAAGCCACTGGCATCGGCCAGCGCGCTGTTTCGGACGACGTCGGGTGCGACCTGGGACGGCACGGCATGGAGCATGTCGAACCGCTCCTCGACGCGTGTGGGGCCGTCCTCGGTCATCCGCTCGAAACAGGCGACGCGGGATGGCCCGTCGACGGCGACCAGCTTCGATCCGAGCCTCAGGTCGATGCGATAGCGCTGGATGTAGGCCATCAGCGCCGGCACATAGTCGGCGACGCCGAACAGCGCCGCGCCGGCGTTGTGGAACGCCACTTCGATATCGCCCAGATATCCGGCGCCTTCCCAGCGATGGCAGGACAGGTACATCGCCTTCTGCGGCGCCCCCGCGCACTTGATCGGCATCGGCGGCTGGGTGAACAGCGCCCGCCCCCGTCGCAGGCCCTTCGCCAGATCGCGGGTATAGGGCGCCAGATCGTAGCGATAATTGGACGTGACGCCGTTCTGGCCCAGCGCTTCGGCAAGGCCGGGAATCGCGGTCCAGTCCAACTTCAGCCCCGGCGCCACGACCAGGGTGCGATAGCCGAGGCTGGTGCCGTCCGCCAACTGGACCTGATTGCGATCGGGCGTGAAGCCGGTCACCGACTGCCTGATCCACCGGACCTGGCGGGGCATGACGTCGGCCATGGCGTGGCGTGTCGTTGCCGGCGTGAAGACGCCGGCGCCGACCAGTGTCCAGCCCGGCTGGTAATAATGGTCCTCCGACGGCTCGACGACGGCGATCGACAGGTCGGGGCGGCGTTTCAGAAGGCTGGCCGCGCAGGCGATGCCGGCGCTGCCGCCGCCCATGACGACGACGTCATAGGCGGACGGTGCCGTGCCGGAGAGGGCCAGAGCCGCTTCATGGAGCGCTGCGGACCGGTTGCCGGTGCGACAATAAGCGAGGATCGGCTTCGGCAGGCGGGACATCGCGTCGGCCATGGCCTGGGCATCCGCCGGTGCGATCGCGCCCGACGTGACGGGCAGGTGGGAGAAGACGAGGCCATGGGCCTGCGCCGCTTCGCCGATAGTGGCGGCGGTGGGCTGGCCGGGGTCTTCGCCGTCCGGGCGATTGCACAGGATGGACCGGAAACCGGCCGCTGCGATCGCCTCGAGGTCGGCAGGATCGACTTGACCGGTGGTTGACAGGTCGGGGGAAAGGGCGGTGATCTTGTCCATGCGATCAGGTCTCCGTGTCAGGATTGTCCGGCCCACAGGCGATGAAGAGCCATGCCGACGCCCATCGCGGCCAGAAACGGCAGCACCTCGGCGGGGGCGAGCGCGATGTCGGCGATGGCCGGTCCCGGGCAGAGGCCGCTCAGGCCCCAGCCGACGCCGAACAGCAGCGCGCCGATCGCCAGCGGGGGATCGATCCGGCGGGTGTCGGGCAGGGCGAAGGTCCCTCCTGTCAGAGGCGCCGACAGGCGCCGCTGCACGCCCCAGGCGATCGCCATCGGCAACAGCGCGCCTGCCATGACGAAGGCCAGCGTCGGGTCCCAGGCCCCGAACACATCCAGAAAGGCGCGGACGCGGGCGGGATCGGCCATGCCGGAGAGGGCGAGGCCCGCGCCGAAGGTCGTTCCAGCGACAAGGGCGATGGCCACCCGCATCTCAGCCGATCCCCGCCATGCGGGCGATGGCGACGGTGGCGATGCCTGCCGCCATGAACAGGCCGGTGGCGACGATCGAGCGTGCCGAAAGTCGTGACAGGCCGCAAACGCCATGGCCGCTGGTGCAGCCGCTGCCCAGCCGGGTGCCGAAACCGACCAGAAGTCCCCCGATGATCAGGCTGGCGGGCGTATCCGGAAAGCTGGTCACGACCGGATGCGCCTCTGCAATCAGCGCGGCGCCCAGTGGCAGGCCCAGAATGAAGGCGACCGCTTGCCAGCGGGGCGCTCCGCCGGCGGCGAAGCCAAGGGCGCGGGCCGCGAGACCGCTGACCCCCGCGATGCGCCCGAGCCCGAGCAGCATGATCGCGCCCGACAGCCCGATCAGTATCCCACCGGTCCAGCCCATGACCGGCATGGCATGGGGGAACAGCGCGCTCACAGAGCGTCCAGCGGAATCTTCAGGTAGCGGACGCCGTTGTCTTCCGGTTCAGGCATGTGGCCGGCGCGCATGTTGACCTGGATCGACGGCAGGATCAGCCGCGGCATGTCGAGCGTGGCGTCACGGGCTTCGCGCATCGCGACGAAGCTGTCCTCGCCGACGCCGTCATGAACGTGGACATTGGCTGCCCGCTCTTCGGCGACCGTGGTTTCCCAGCGGAAATCGTCGCGGCCCGGTGCCTTGTAGTCGTGGCAGAGGAACAGCCGCGTCGCCGGCGGCAGCGACAGCAGGCGGCGGATCGAGCGATACAGCGTTCGCGCGTCGCCCCCGGGGAAATCCGCCCGGGCGGTGCCATAGTCGGGCATGAACAGCGTGTCGCCGATGAAGGCGGCATCACCGATGATATAGGCGAGGTCGGCCGGCGTGTGCCCCGGCACGTGCAGCACCGTCACGTCCAGGCCGCCGATCCTGAACTGGTCGCCATCCTCGAACAGCCGGTCGAACTGGGACCCGTCGCGCGCGAAGTCGGTGCCCGCGTTGAACAGCTTGCCGAACGTCTGCTGCACGGTGAGGATCGCTGCGCCTATCGCCAGCTTGCCGCCCAGCCTGCCCCGCAGATAGGGCGCCGCCGACAGATGATCGGCATGGACATGGGTTTCCAGCAGCCACTCGACCGTCAGTCCCTCGGCCTCGACATAGGCGATGATCGCGTCTGCGGCGGTGAAGCTGGTCCGCCCGGCCGCCGCATCATAGTCGAGCACGCTGTCGATGATCGCCGCGCGCCGGGTTTCCGGGTCATGGACCACATAGCTGGCGGTGAAGGTCGGCTGGTCGAAGAACGCCTTGATCTGGGGAATCCGGAGGCGCGCCGCGCTGATCTGCCGTGATGCGAGATCGATGCTGCTGTCCATGGCGACACCTTTCAATTTATCAATTATGAAACTATGTAATTATGAGGCTATGTTGCGTCAAGCCGGTTCAGATGAGAGACCCGTCGCCATGACGATTCCCGATCTTCTCCCCGCCGCCCGCTCCGCGCCGCGCATGGGCGACCTCGCGCCTGATTTCGAGGCGCGCACCACTCAGGGCATGCTGCGCCTGTCGTCGCTGCGGGGAAAATGGGTGCTGCTGTTTTCGCACCCTGCGGACTTCACGCCGGTTTGCACGACGGAGTTTGTCGCCCTCGCCAAGGCGCAGCCGCGTTTCGAGGCGATGGGGTGCGTCCTCGTCGGCCTTTCGGTGGACAGCCTCTATGCGCATCTGGCTTGGACGAAGGCGATCCGCGACCTGTTCGGGGTTGAGGTTGGCTTCCCCGTGGTCGAGGACCCGTCAATGGCGGTGGGCCGGGCCTATGGCATGATCGGCGAGGCGGCTCGCGACAGTTCGGCGGTGCGGGCGACCTACTTCATCGATCCCGATGGAGTGATCCGCGCGATCACGCATTATCCGATGACCGTCGGCCGCTCGGTGGAGGAGCTGGTACGAACGATGGCCGCGCTGCAGGTGGCGCAGGGCGGCGACCGGCTGGCGCCAGAAGGCTGGCAGCCCGGTCAGCCGCTCCTGTTGCCGGCGACGCCGGATACCGATGGCGACGACTGGTTCTGTCGGAGAGCGCCATGACCGCGCTCCACCAAAGCCGCGCTCAGGCCGACGGCGCCGCCGACAAACTAAGGACTTTCGCTCATCCCCTGCGGTTGATGATCCTGTCCCTGCTGCTTGAACGCGGGGAACAGTCGGTGAGCGAGATCGACGAGGCCACGGGCATCGGCCAGCCGGCGCTCAGCCAGCAGCTGGCGGAACTGCGCCGGGCGGACATGGTCTCGTCCCGGCGTCAGGCCAAGCAGGTCTATTATAGCCTTGCCGATGCCGGGACCGAACTATGCGTGCGCAGCATCGAGGCGGTGTTCGGCGCCGGTCAAGCACCGGGCTCCTTGCCGCTTCGCGCTGGTCTTCCTCCCGCCGCCGGCGTCGCGTCGGGTGCCGCCGGCTTCGTCCGGCTGCTGCCCGGCTGATCCCGCTGAGCGGCCCCGACGACGGGCGGCGGTTGCCATCCTGAGCATTGTCATCGCGCCATGCCTGATATCGTTCACCTCGGACCACTGATGGTCGCCAGCGACAGGCTGGTCGCCGTGGCGCTTATCTGGCTGTTCCTGGCGGTCGGGGAGAGGTTGTCGCCCCGGACGGGCACGCGCGCGGAGCGGGCGGTGATATGGATTGCCGTCGTCGTTGGCCTCCTCGCCGCCCGCATCGGCTTCATCGCTCGGAATCATGCCGCCTACGCGCCCCACCCGTGGGCGATGGCCGCTGTCTGGCAGGGCGGATTTTCTCCTTGGGCCGGTATCTTCGGTGCGGCCATCGCGATCATTGCCATCCTCGGCCGTCGGCGCGAGACGGCGCGCCTGCTGACGATGCTTGGCGCGTTGACCCTGATCAACGGCGCTATGACGCCATTATTGCGCCAGCCACCGAGGCCGCTTGCGGCGCCCCTGATGCTGATGACGCTCGACGGTCGTCCCGTTGATGTGGGCAGCCTGCGAGGACGGCCGTTCGTCATCAACCTGTGGGCGACCTGGTGTCCACCCTGCCGCCGCGAAATGCCGATGCTGATCGATGTCGCTGCGACATCGACGATGCCGATCCTCCTCGTTAACGAAGGCGAGCCCGCTGACCGGGTCGCCGGCTTTCTGCGCAGCCAGCGCCTTGACAGCCGGATGATAAGGCTGGATCCGACTGGCGACCTTGGTCGGGCGACGGGTTCTCCGGCGTTGCCGACCACCTTGTTCATCGATGCGGGCTGGCGGATCCGGCAAACCCATGTCGGAGAGATTTCGCGCGCCGCCTTGCTGGTCGGGATGCGCGACCTGGAGAATGATCCTCGATGAAAAGAGCTTTGATTGGCGTCATCATCGGCGTTGCGGCCGTGATCGGCATCGCCGCCGTCCACCCTGGCAGCGAAGGATGGGCGCAGACGGGATCGGCGGCAAAGGCGGAAGACGCCCAGCTGGCCAGGGAGGGCGCGCGGTTACGCGCCGCGATGCAGAATGATCCCGTGGCTCCGACCGTCGTGCCCCGTGGCCATGACGTAACCATCGTGTTGTTTTCGGATTATCAATGTCCCTATTGCCGGAAAGTCTACCCGACGCTCAAAACCCTGATGCAGCAGGATGGGAAGATAAAGCTGGTCTATCGCGACTGGCCGATCTTCGGGGATGCATCGATCGAAGCTGCCCGCGCGGCGATCGCGGCCCGCTATCAGGGACGCCACGGCGCGTTCAACGAAGCCCTGATGCGCACGGAAGGCCGGCTGAGTTCCGCCTCGATCCGCACCGCGGCTAATCGCGCCGGCGTCGACTGGGCGCGACTGGAGGCGGATCTTGCGCGCCATGGCCCGAGGATCGACGAGGCCATCGACCGCAACCGCAGCTATGCAGGAATGCTCGGGCTGACGGGAACCCCCGCGATGCTCGTCGGCCCCTATATGGTGCCGGGTGCCGTCGCCCTCGATGACTTGAAGAAAGTCGTGACGCTGGCCCGCGAGCAACCCGACCCGTTTCGCTGAACGTCGGGCCTTGTGCCACCGACGCTGTTGATCAGGGAACAACACCCTCACCGTCTTTCTCAACTTCTGGTTGCGGGGCCGCCACCAGATGGTCTCCATAGTGCGCGGCAACCCGACCGATAGAGAAGAACAGGGCGTCGCCGGAGCTGGGAAAGGGTGAGGCATCTTATGAAAGCGCTATTGGGGATCGTGGCCGGCGGGGTCGGCATCATGGCATCACCCGGAGCGGCGCAGGTCCGTGACGGCCAGCCGGTCGCCGACCTCATCGTCACCAACGCCAAGGTGGTCACCGTCGATTCCGCCGACCGCGTGGTCGAGGCGGTGGCGATGACCGGCAACCGCATTGTCGCGGTCGGATCGCGTGCCGACATCGCGAGCTGGCAGGGCCCGGATACACGGGTCGTCGACGCTGGCGGGAAGACGGTCCTTCCCGGCTTCGTGGACAGCCATTCCCATGTTTCCGGCATGGCCCAGGTCGAAAGCCAGTTCATCAACATCCAGGCGCCACCGCTGAAAAGCGGGGCGGAGATCATCGCGGTCCTGAAGGAGAAGGCGAAGGCGCTGCCCAAGGGCGCGTGGCTGATCGGCCAGGGCACCTACAATCAGCTGATGCCGACCCGCGAGGAACTGGACGCCGCCTTCCCCGACAATCCGGTGGAACTGATGTGGAGCGCCCATGATCATCTGATCAACCGGAAGGCTGCCGAAGCACTGGGTTTGAGCAAGGATACGCCCGACCCCGGCGGCATGGGCAGTTTCGACCGCACCGCCGATGGCGACATCATGATCGTGCGCGACGTTCATCTCGATTTTGTGCGCAAGCCGATGAGCTATGACGAGATGAAGGCGGGTGTTCGCACCATCCTCGACGACTTCTATCTCAAGAAGGGCGTGACGACCGTCTATGACATGTCGCCGTCCGAGATATTCCGTGCCTATCAGGAGCTGCGCGACGAGGGGCAGCTGCCGACCCGGGTTCTGATGGAGCCGCGCCCCAGCCATCCGGGTCGTGAGATCCCCCTGCAATTGGACGATCTGGTGTCGACCGGTCTGCTTCAGGGCTTTGGCGACGACTGGTTGGGGCTGGGCGCGATAAAGACCATGGTGGACGGTGTCTGGGGCACCACGGCCTATGTCTACAAGCCGTTCTGGAAGGGGTCGGGTACGACCTGGATCCCCAACAACACGGGCGGTACCAACTTTGAGCCCGCGGCGCTGAATGCTTTCGTCAAGACAGCGCATGATGCTGGCTGGCAGCTTCAGATTCACGCCAATGGCGATCGGGGCCAGGACATGGTTCTCGATGCCTATGAAGCGGCGCAGAAAGCCAACCCCCGTCCCGATGCCCGTCATCGGATCGAGCATTTCGGTCATTTCCTGACCCTCGATCCGGCGCGAACCGAACAGCGGCTGGACCGCATGGCGAAAGGCGGAGTGATCGCCTCGCTGCAGGTCGCGTTCCTGTGGCGGTTGACCGACGTCAATGTCCGGGAACCGGACGTGAAGTTCTTTCCGTTGCGCACACTTCTCGATCATGGGGTTCGCCTGGCGGGGGGTGTCGATACCATTGGCACCCAGAATTTCGCGACGCCGCCGATCTTCTCGATCAGCCGCGCGGTGCGGCGCGACACCAAATACGGCACGGTCACCCAGCCCGAGGAGGCGATCACGCCGATGGAGGGCATCAAGATGTTCACCATCTGGGCGGCCCAATCCGGCTTCCTGGAAAAGAGCCGTGGCAGCGTCGAGGTCGGCAAGCTCGCCGACCTGGTCATGCTGTCCGACGATCCCTTGACCGTGGGCGCGCAACGGCTGCCCGACATCGCCGTCGATATGACGATTCTCGACGGCAAGATCGCTTATGAGAGAAAGGCCGCCAAATGATCTCGCGCACTCTGCTGCTTGTCGCCGTCGGCGCGGCATTTTCGGCCCCCGCATCCGCCCAGCCTGCCCACGGCTATGCCGATCTGCTGTTCGTCAACGGCAAGGTGGTGACGGTCGATCCAGGGGAGCGAGTGGTCGGGGCCGTCGCCGTCCAGGGCAACCGCATCGCGGCGCTTGGCGATGCGGGCTCGCTGGCCGATTGGCGGGGTCCCAGGACCCGGGTGGTCGATCTTGGCGGCAAGACAATGCTGCCGGGCTTCATCGATTCCCATTCGCACGTTGCCGGCATGGCGCGGGTCGAGGCGCTGTTCATCAATATCCAGGCGCCGCCGCTGAAGAGCGGGGCGGAGATCATCGCGGTCCTGAAGGAGAAGGCGAAGGCGCTGCCAAAGGGCGCGTGGCTGGTCGGTCAGGGCACCTATAACCAGCTGATGCCGACCCGCGAGGAGCTGGACGCCGCCTTCCCCGACAATCCGGTGGAACTGATGTGGAGCGTTCATGATCATCTGATCAACCACAAGGCCGCCCAGGTCATGGGGATGGACAAGAATTTCCCCGATCCCAAGGGTGTCGGCCGCTACGAGCGGACTCCGGATGGCGAGGTCATGATCATTCGCGACGCGCCCGCACCGTGGCCCAAGCGCCGCGAACTTACTGCCGCCGAGATGAAGGAAGGGGTGCGCACCATCCTCGACGACTTCTATCTCAAGAAGGGCGTCACCACCGTTTACGACCATGTCGATGGCCCGACCGTTCGCGCCTACCAGGAGTTGAAGGATGAAGGGCGCCTGCCGACCCGTGTGCGCTTGAGCTATTTCGTGCGGGGCGAAAAGGATGTGCAGCAATTCGTGAGGACCGGCTTCAAGACCGGACTTGGCGATGACTGGATCAAGCTTGGATCACTCAAGATCCCCGTCGACGGCGTGTGGGGCACCACGGCCGGTGTCTACAAGCCGTTCTGGAACGGGTCGGGCACGACGTGGGTGCCGAACAACACCGGCGGTGTCGGCATTTCGCAGGAGGAACTCAATCGCGAAGTTCTGGCCGCGCACAAGGCCGGCTGGCAGCTCCAGACCCACGCCAATGGCGACCGGGCGCAGGACATGATCCTCGACGCCTATGAGGCGGCGCAAAAGGCATTTCCCCGCCCCGATGCGCGTCATCGGATCGAGCATTTTGGCCACTTCCTGGTCCAGGACCCCGCACGCACCGAAGAGCGGCTGAACCGGATGGTACGCGGCAAGGTGATTCCGTCGCCCCAGGTCGCGTTCCTGTGGCGGTTGACCGACGTCAACGTCAAAGAGCCGGACGTGAAGTTCTTCCCGCTACGCACGCTCATCGACCGTGGCATGCATCCCGCGGGCGGCGTCGACACTGTTGGTACCCAGAATTTCGCGACCTCGCCGATTTTCTCGATCAGCCGCGCGGTTCGCCGCGACACCAAGTTCGGCACCGTGGTTCAACCCGAGGAGGCGATCACGCCGATGGAGGGCATAAAGATGTTCACCATCTGGGCGGCCGAGGCGGGTCTGCTCGAAAAGAGCCGGGGCAGCCTCGAGGTCGGCAAGCTCGCCGACATGGTCGTCCTGTCAAAGGATCCGCTGACCAGCAGCCCGGACGAACTGCCTGGGATCGGCGTCGCCATGACTGTCGTTGATGGCAGGATCGCCTTTGATGCGGGCCAGGGAGCGCGGTAGAAGGGAGCCAGCAAGCGTGGCTTGGCGCCGAGCGGCCGAAACTTTGGTGATATATTGGCATGCGTGCCGGTCCGCCGGACATCTGCTCTTGCTGGCCCTTGTCGGCCTCTGTCTATCGGCGGGGCCGGCGGACGCGGCGCCTCGGGACGCGGGGTTGCTCGGCACGCTGATCGGAAGGCCGTTCGTCGTTCCCGACGCGCAGGGAAAGCCGGTGCCGTTCCGCTTCGTCCAGGTAGAGCCGAACATCATCGAAACCCGGATCGCCGATCAGACGGTGGAGCGGTATCGGCTGGAGGCCAATGGCCGCGGCACCCAGATCAATCCGTCCGTGCCCGATATAATCTCCTCGGTGCGGTTCGATGATGCTCGCTGGATTCTGACTTACCGCGGAATGGAGACCGCCTACAGCCTGGACACGACAGGCGATCTCGTCGGCCATCGCAGCGGCGACGTGTCCGATTGGCTGCGACGGCGGTTCGTGGTGGCGCTCAACCCTGATCAGCCCGAACTCGACCGCCGGCTCGCAGAGCGTCTCCACGCCATCCACGAAGAGGCCGAGCGCTTCGAAGGCCATGATCATGGCGACGAGAGGCATGATTGAGGGTTGGCGATGCCGGTCATGCGGGGTCTGAGCGAGATCCGTTGGAAATCAGCGATTTCTTGTCGGAATATCTTACAGAATGCGGTGATCTTTTCGAAAAAAATGGCGGAATTCCGTGATTGGACTGCTTCTTGCTTCTGATGGCCCCGGAACAATTTTGCGAGGTCCTGTTATGAAGAAGCTTCTCCTCGGCGCGGTTGCCGCGCTTGGTATCGCCACTTCGGCGAATGCCGCCCAGGTACTGTCCTTCGTGCCGCTGGGCGTGGGCGCCGGCGTTGGCGAAACCATGCTGTTCGACTTTGAGTCGGCCAATCCCGCCGTCACCGGCACGGGCAACTGGGGCTACTACACCGGCCTGACGTCGGGCATCGCTGCTCCGCCGGCCGGCAACACCACCCAGTATCTGGCCGTCCAGAACGGTGGCGAAGTCACCATCGACTTCGGTGGCGTGCTGACCCAGTTCAGCCTCGACATCGGTTCGGTCGACGCGTTCAACACCCTGACCCTGGTGTTCGCCGATAACTCGACCCAGTCGTTCATGGGCGCCGCCCTCACCGGCCTCGGCCAGGAAGATGGCAGCCAGATTGCTCCCAACACCAACGGCCGCGTGACCATCGGTGCCGACGGCTCGGAGCAGATCAAGGCGATCCGCCTGTCCTCGACCGGCAACTCGTTCGAGGTCGACAATCTGGCGACCACGCCGATCTCGCCGATCCCCGAGCCCGCGACCTGGGCGATGATGATCACCGGTTTCGGCCTGGTCGGCGCTTCGCTGCGTCGTCGCAAGTCGGTCGCGGTCAACGCCTAATACCAGGCACCGGCTTCCGCAGCCGGCCTGACCCCGAAGCCCCGTCGCCGGTCACTGCCGGCGGCGGGGCTTCCCACATCCGGTGAACCGCGTGCGCGCCGGAATTCGCCGGCATTTCCCAGGTGGATAGGCGTCATCGTCTTCACCTCGCGCCGCAGATGAGACTCGGTAAATGGGCATCTGGATGCCGAGCGAGGCTGAACGGGTCAGCACGCCACCGAAGTCGATGGTGACTTCGCCACCGTTCTGGAGGGCCAGATACTGGGTGGAGTTGCTCTCCGCGATGCGACGACTCCCGACGTCAGGCCGGTGTAATAACCCCAGTTGCCCGTACCGGTGACGGTGGGGTCGCCAAGAAAGCCAATGAAAGCGGGGCCGCCTAGCCGCCGAACCGGGGGAGTAACCTCCGAGGTTATTCGAGAGGCTGAGATACCTCTCCTGTCCACTCGGATGCGTGGGCTGGAGAGATGGTCAGTGGTTGATCTGTTCCATCGGCGCCTCAACGCGGCCGGCAAGCACTTCATTCAGCTTGTCCCGATCCAGCGCGCCTTCCCAGCGTGCGACGACGATGGTCGCCACGGCATTGCCAATGAAATTGGTCAGCGACCGGCATTCGGACATGAAACGATCGACGCCGAGGATCAGGGCCACGCCCGCCACAGGCACCGACGGCACGATCGACAGCGTTGCCGCAAGGGT
This sequence comes from Sphingomonas sanxanigenens, assembly GCA_037190805.1. GTDB lineage: Bacteria > Pseudomonadota > Alphaproteobacteria > Sphingomonadales > Sphingomonadaceae > JBBCJR01. The sequence continues at coordinate 76,987 of JBBCJR010000010.1, forward strand.
GATGAATCCAGATCCCGTGACCCCCGCAGCGCCCTTGGAACTGATCATCGCCACCAGCAGCAGAGCGATCTGTTCCCCCAGCGACAGATGGACGTCGGTGGCCTGGGCGATGAACAAGGCGGCCAGCGTCATATAGATGTTGGTGCCGTCCAGGTTGAATGAATAGCCCGTCGGTACCACCAGCCCGACCACGGACTTGGAGCAGCCGGCGCGTTCCATCTTGTCGATCAGGCTGGGCAGCGCCGCTTCGGAAGAGGAGGTGCCCAGAACCAGCAGCAGTTCGGACTTCAGATAGCGCAGCAGGCGCAGGATCGAAAAGCCTGTCGCGCGCGCGATCGCGCCCAGAACCAGCAGCACGAACAAAAGCGAGGTGAAATAGAAGGTCGCGACCAGCGCGGCGAGGTTGACCAGCGATTCGATACCATATCGGCCGATGGTGAACGCAATCGCACCAAAGGCGCCGATGGGTGCTGCGCGCATCAGGATGCCGACCAGACGGAACACGACCAGCGAGATCCGCTCCAGCAAATCAAGCACCGGCGCCGCCCGTTCGCCGACCAGCGAAAGAGATATGCCGAACAGGATGGCGACGAACAGCACCTGAAGGATGGAGCCGTCGGTCAGGGCGCTGACCATGGTCGACGGAATGATATCGAGAACGAAAGCGGTCAGCGTCGCTTCCTCGGCCTGGTGCGCATAACCTGCGACGGCGGCGCTATCGAGGCTTTCAGGCGAGATGTGCATGCCGTGACCGGGCTGCACGATGTTGGCGACGACGAGGCCGACGATCAGCGCCAGCGTGGACACGACCAGAAAATAGGTGAATGCCTTGCCTGCGACCCGCCCGACCGCACCCAACTCCTTCATCCCGGCAATGCCGGTCACGACGGTCAGGAAAATGACCGGCGCGATGATCATTTTCACCAGTTTGATGAAGCCATCGCCGAGGGGTTTCAGGCCCGCGCCGGTTTCCGGCCAGAAATGGCCAATCGCCGCGCCTAGGGCGATCGCGACCAGAACCTGGATATAAAGCTGCTTATGAAGGGCGCGGCGGGCCTGGGGCTGCACCGCCACGGTATCGTGACCGACGATCATCCTACTCCATGGCCTTCCATATTATTGGGCCGGCCATGTCCGCGAACCGGCGTTCTTGACTATCGGACCTATTCAATCGGCGGCAGGCAGCGCAAGACTTAATCCCGCATTCCACTATATCTCGATTGGCATTGTTCTGCTCCTTCCCAGCCTCTCGCCATCGGCATGAAGAGAGGTCATTCCGTCATTCCCGCTGGCCTAAACGGCGGGCCTCGCCTATTCCGCTGCGAGAGCGATCGTTCGATCGCAATCTGGCTGAATCTGAACGGTAATCGAGGGAGAGGGCGATGGCTGGCGTCAACAAGGTGATTCTGGTCGGTAATCTGGGCGCCGATCCCGAAGCGCGCAGCCTGCCCAGCGGCGGCGAGGTGGTGAACCTCAGGATCGCCACCTCGGAAAACTGGACGGACCGCGACGGCAATCGTCAGGAACGGACCGAGTGGCACCGCGTTGTGATCTTCAACGAGAACCTGGCCCGTGTCGCCAAGCAATATACCCGCAAGGGCTCGAAGGTTTATATCGAGGGCCAGATTCAGACCCGGAAATGGCAGAACCAGTCAGGTCAGGATCAATATTCCACGGAGATCGTCCTCCAGCGCTTCCGGGGCGAGCTGCAGCTGCTCGACCGGCGCGAAGGTGGCGGTGATTTCGGCGGCGGCGACCAGGGCGGTCCGTCCGGCAACGGCGGCAGCCGGGGGGGTGGCGGCGGCCAGCCCTCGGGCGGTGGCTGGGGCCGCGACAATGGCAGCTTCGACAGCGATCTGGACGACGACGTCCCATTCTGAGCTGTCGAGAAGGCAATTCTCGACGCGGCTTACGGATAGATAACGCTAGTCTGATTTTTCACGCCGTTGTCCGAACAATGCGGTGCCGACCCTGACATGGGTGGCGCCCAGCATTACCGCTGTCGCAACGTCGCCTGACATGCCCATGCTGAGGCTGTTCAGGTCGTGTCGGCCGGCCAGTTCGGCCAGCAGCGCGAAATAAGGTGCAGGTTCCAGATCCAGAGGGGGCACGGCCATCAGCCCGACGACTGGCAGCTCCGCCGCGCGGGCACTGGCGAGCAGATGGGGCAGATCGGCGATCGCGCATCCGCCCTTCTGGGGTTCGTCGCCGATATTGACCTGCACGAAACAATCCGGCCGGCGTCCGCTGCGCGCCATCGCTCTGGCAAGGGCAGTGACCAGCGACGGCCGGTCGAGCGACTGGATGGCATCGAACAGGGTGACGGCGGCATCCGCCTTGTTCGACTGTAGCTGGCCAATGAGATGCAGGCGGATATCGGGATAGAGGGTCTTCAGCGCCGGCCATTTGGCTTCCGCCTCCTGAACTCGGTTCTCGCCGAACAGGCGCTGTCCGGCAGCGATCAGCGGCTCGATGGCGTCGATCGGCTGCGTCTTCGACACCGCGATCAGGGCGACGTCGCCGCGCGCCCTCGGCCGTAACGCGGCTGCGCGCGTAATGATCGCCCGGACCTCGGCCAACCGCGCCGCCGCCCCGCGCGTCTGTTCCTCTTTCGTCATGGTGGCCGCTATAGAAAGGGTGATGTCACGCCGCCACCCCATACCCCGTTTCTGGCTGATGACCGACGAACGGCAGGGTGACGGCCTCTGGCTGGCGCTGGGCGCGCTGCCGCGCGGCGCCGGCATTGTCTTTCGGCATTACCGCACTCCGCCCCTTGAGCGACGGCTGTTGTTCGATGCCGTGCGCGCTGTCGCCCGGCGACGGGGGTTGATGCTGGTGCTAGCCGATAGCCCGTCGCGCGCTATCGGCTGGCGAGCCGACGGCCGGCATGGCCGGGGCCGGTCGCGTCTGCCCGCCGGAATGATCCGCACCGCTCCTGCACATGACCAGCGAGAGCTGCTGGCCGCGGCCCGCACGGGCGCTGACCTTGTCTTTCTGTCACCGCTTTTTCCGACCCGTTCGCATCCGGATACCCCGCCGCTGGGAATGGGCCGCTTCGCCGCGCTGGCGCGGACCGCGCCGCTGCCGGTGATCGCCCTGGGCGGCATGAATCGAATGCGCTGGCCAGCCGCGCGGCGGGCGGGCGCGGCGGGCTATGCGGCGATCGACGGGTGGCTGGACTAGACGAGTGAGTCGCCGGCACCCGGCACATGGGGCCTTAGGCGAGGCGATCAGAAAGCGAGCAGGGTACCCACATAGACGGCCTGGCCATCCCGCTCGCTGGCGGTTGCCGCAGGCAGTTCAGGCCGGATCTGGTAACGCACGCCGCCGGTGACCGACAGGTTGCGGCTGACCGAATAAGCACCGCCCAACCCGAAGGAGTAGCGCTTGTCGGTCAGCTCGTCAGGCAGACGATAGGACAGCGACTGATCCTCTTCGCCGACCTGAAGCGTCGTCCGCCAGTTCTTCGCCGAATAACTGAGACCCAGATCGACCGATTTGCGCTTGAACGGCAGCAGGCCACCATCGACCTCGCCGATATCGCCGCTGACCGACAGACCGCGCCAGCCGACTGACAAGCCGAAGTCCTGGGCCGAAGGAGTCAACTCAGCCCGAGTCGCGTCCGGCCGGTCGCTGATTCGCGACCGCACGGCCACCGTAACGTCCTTCTTGGGCGTCGTGCCGCCGGCCGGCGTGAAGCGGAAGCTGCCCACAGTCGCGGGGCGTGAACCGGTGGCGCCCGACCAGGGATTGGCCGCGGCAGGCGTGAAAGAACCAAGGATTCCGGGGGCTGCAAGCGAAACCGACCGTTCGACGCGGCGATCCTTGCTGGTGTTGGAAGAGGCTTTTGCGATGGGCGCATAGGCGGACAGGCTGGCCAGCGTCGCCGCCGCCATCGCCATTCCCCCCAGGGCGCCCCGAGCCCACACGCGCTTAATCTCCCAACATGGTTGCAATATGCCATATCATGGCTTTCGCCTGATCTGCCAGACCATAAGAAGGCGAATCCGTTCAAAATGTTGCGCCGATCACACACTTGTCGTTGATCCAGCTGACGCTGGAGATGCGGCACCGGCCCGTGGGCCAGTGCCGCCACCAACGGCAAAGCTGAATCGGACTCTAGGCGGCAGCAACCATGCCACCTATAAGGCCATGTTCCATCACGTTTCGAGAGGATGATCATGTCGTTGCCGTCCCGCATTCCGGTGCTGCTTCTGGTCGGGTTGGCGGTGGCGTCGTGCGGAGGTGGGCGCAAGGATCGGCTGCAGCCGGATCTCGCCGCCTCGCGCGTCACCACGATCGGCGTCAACGCCTATCTGTGGCGGGCCAGCCTCGACACGCTGTCGTTCATGCCGCTCACTCAGGCGGACGCCTCGAACGGGGTGATCATCACCGACTGGTATGCCAATCCGGCAGCGCCGACCGAGCGGGTGAAGGTGACGGTAGCGATCCTCGACCAGGATCTTCGCGCCGATGCGTTGCGCGTTTCGACGGCCCGCCAGGTTTATTCCAATGGCCAATGGCTGGACGCGGCGGTCCGCGCCGGCACCGTCCAGAAGCTTGAGGAAACGATCCTCGCCAAGGCCCGCGACCTGCGCCGCGCCGCCATCGGCTGACCCCGGTCATGGCTGCCCGCTTCAATCACCGCGTCGCCGACGCGCGCTGGCAGCGCGTCTGGGACGAACGTCAGAGCTTTCGCGCCGACGACGCGAGCCCGCGCCCCAAGACTTTCGTGCTGGAGATGTTCCCCTATCCGTCGGGGCGCATCCACATGGGCCATGTCCGCAACTACACGATGGGCGACGTCATCGCCCGCTATCGTCGGATGACCGGATTCGAGGTGCTGCACCCGATGGGGTGGGACGCCTTCGGCATGCCGGCGGAGAATGCGGCGATGGAACGTGGCGTCCATCCTGGTGACTGGACCCGCGCCAATATCGCGGCGATGCGCACCCAGCTGAAGAGCCTGGGTTTCGCGCTCGACTGGAGCCGCGAGATCGCGACCTGCGAGGCTGATTATTACGGACAAGAGCAGGCGCTGTTCCTGGACATGCTCGAAGCCGGTCTCGTCTATCGCAAGCAAAGCTTCGTCAATTGGGACCCGGTCGACATGACCGTGCTCGCCAATGAGCAGGTGATCGACGGGCGCGGCTGGCGGTCGGGCGCGGTGGTCGAACGTCGCTCGCTCAGCCAGTGGTTCCTCAGGATCACCGATTTCGCGGAAGATCTGCTGGACGGGCTGAAGACGCTCGGCAAATGGCCTGAAAAGGTCCGGCTGATGCAGGAAAACTGGATCGGCCGCAGCCAGGGTCTGACGTTCCGCTTCAGGCTCGACCGGCCAGCGCACGGTCATGACGGCTTCGAGGTATTCACCACCCGTCCCGACACGCTGTTCGGGGCGAGCTTTGCCGCGATTTCCCCCGATCATCCGCTGGCCGCCGCCTTGGCGGAGAACAATCCCGCGCTGGCCGCCTTCATTGCCGACTGCCGTGCCACCGGCACGGCCGCGGCCGAGATCGAGACGGCCGAGAAGAAGGGTTTCGACACCGGCCTGTCGGTCGTTCATCCGCTCGATCCCGACTGGTCCCTGCCGCTGTTCGTCGCCAATTTCGTGCTGATGGACTATGGCACCGGCGCCGTGTTCGGCTGTCCGGCGCATGACCAGCGCGACCTCGATTTCGCGCGCAAATATCAGCTGCCCGTCACCCGCGTCGTCGCGGCGGACGACGAGGCTGACCTGCCGATCGGTGACGAGGCTTATTCCGGTCCTGGCCGGCTGGTCCATTCCCGTTTCCTCGACGGCATGACGGTCGAGGATGGCAAGGCCGCCGTCATCGCGCGCGCCGAGGCGGAAGGTTGGGGCCGGGGCACCACCGTCTATCGCCTGCGCGACTGGGGCGTGTCGCGCCAGCGCTACTGGGGGACGCCGATCCCGGTCATCCACTGCGACGCCTGCGGCCCGCAGCCGGTGCCGCGCGACCAGCTGCCCGTGCGCCTGCCCGAGGACGTGTCGTTCGATGTGCCGGGCAATCCGCTCGACCGGCATCCGACCTGGAAGCATGTCGACTGCCCCAAATGTGGTCAGCCGGCCCGGCGAGAAACCGACACGCTCGACACCTTCGCTGATTCGTCCTGGTATTTCATCCGCTTCGCCAGCCAACCGGCGGACAAGCCGTTCGACAGGGCGGCCGCCGAGGCGTGGCTGCCGGTCGATCAGTATATCGGCGGGGTCGAGCATGCGATCCTCCACCTGCTCTACGCCCGCTTCTGGACCCGCGCGCTCAATCGCATCGGCAAGCTTGATCTCGCGGAGCCGTTCACCAGCCTCTTCACCCAGGGGATGGTGACGCACGAGACCTATAAAAGCGCCGACGGACGCTGGCTGTCGCCGGAGGAGGTGGCGGACGGCATCGAGATTTCGACCGGCCAGCCCACCACGCCCGGCCGGGTCGAGAAGATGTCCAAGTCGAAGAAGAACGTCGTCGATCCGACGCCGATCATCGACCAATATGGCGCCGACGCGGTGCGCTGGTTCATGTTGTCCGACAGCCCGCCCGAGCGTGACCTGCCGTGGACCGAGGCCGGGATCGAGGGCGCCTGGCGCTTCGTCCAGCGCGTCTGGCGGCTGGTCGGCGGTCATGATCCGGCGGCGACGGGTGCGCCCGATCCAGCCCTGGAGCGCCGCCTGGCCCGCACGACGGCCGGTGTTGCCGCCGATATCGAAGCCCTCCAGTTCAACAAGGCGGTGGCCAAGCTCTACGAGCTCGCCGGGGCGATCGAAAAGGCTGCCGCTGGCCCCGCGCGCGCTGCCGCCATCGAAACATTGCTTCATCTTGCCGCGCCGATGATGCCGCATCTGGCCGAGGAGGGCTGGGCGACGCTGGGGCGGGACGGCCTGATCGCCGATCAGGCCTGGCCGGCGGTCGATCCGTCGCTGCTGGTCGAGGATGAGGTGACGGTCGCGGTGCAGGTCAACGGCAAGCTGCGTGATACCCTGACCGTGGCCAAGGGCACCGCGCGCGAAGAGCTGGAGGCGCTGGCCCTGGCGTCCGAGAACGCGCTGCGGATGATGGAGGGACGGACACCCAAAAAGGTCATCGTCGTTCCCGACCGGCTGGTGAACATCGTCGCATGACGGGCCGCTCCGCCATTCTCGCGCTCGGGCTCGGCATCATGCTGGCGGGCTGCCAGCTGTCGCCGATCTATGCGGGCGGGTCGAAGGGGGCGGTGATGGCCAGCCTCGGCGCGATCACCATCGCGCCGATCCAGGATCGTTCGGGCTGGCTGGTGCGGCAGTCGCTGATCGACCGCATCGGTGATGCGCAGGGCAATGCCGTCTATCGCCTCGAGGTCGCTCTCGACGACCGCATCGAAGGGTTCGGCGTGCGCACCAACGACGCCATCACGCGCGAGCGACGGACGCTCAGGGCGCGTTATCGGCTGGTGGATGCCCGCTCGGGCGAAGTGATGGTCGACGCGACGGCGGCGTCCGATGCCGGCATTGACGTCGTCAATTCCGAATATGCCACCATCGCGGCCGAGAATAGCGCGCTGGAGCGGCTGGCCGCCGATATTGCCGACCAGATCGTCACTCGCCTCGCCCTGTTCGCCCGCGCCCAGCCGAACCAGCCATGAAGGCCGACCGCGGCGCCATCGCCCGCGCCGTGGCCGAACCGCCGGCGGACCTGCGCCTGCTCCTGCTGCATGGACCTGACGAGGCAGGCTCGCGCGCGCTTGCTGATCGCTATGCCAGCGCGCTGGGCGAGGGGGTGGAGCGCCTCGACCTGCTGCCCTCCGACCTGCGCGCCGATCCCGCGCGCCTGGCGGACGAAGCGGCGGCGATCTCCATGTTCGGTGGGCGGACGCTGATCCGCGTCCAGGGCATCGGCGATGAAAGCCTCGCGGCGGTGGAAGCTTTGCTGGAGGCGCCGGCAGCGGGCAATCCCGTGGTGGCGACCGCCGGTGCGCTGCGCCGCGATGCCAAATTGTTGAAGCTGGTCGAGGCGCACGCCGCCGCGCTTGGCTTCGCCAGCTATGTACCCGACGCGCGCGATTTCGCCGCGCTGGTCGGCACCATGGCCGAGGAGGCGGGCCTCACTCTACCCCGCGACCTTGGTCGACGCATCGCCGAGGCATCGGCCGGCGACCGCGCTATCGCGGCGAGCGAGATCGACAAGCTCGCCCTCTATCTCGACGCCGCGCCCGATCGGCCGCGGGCCGTCACCGCCGCCGATATCGAGGCACTGTCCGCGTCCGTCGCCGACAGCGACCTCGACCGGCTGGTCGGTGCCCTGACGCTCGGCCGTCCGGCGGAGGTGGAGCGCCAGCTCGCCCGACTGGCGACCGAAGGGGCATCGGGAATCGTCGTGCTGCGCGCGGTCGCCCGCCGCCTCCATCAACTCGCCGACATGCGCCTCGATGTCGATCGAGGGGATTCGCCCGCCAGCGTCATCGCCGCGCGGGGCAAGGCGATCTTCTGGAAGGATCGGGACAGTTTCTCGACCGCGCTCGGTCAGTGGACGACGCCCCGGCTGTCGGGCGCGCTTGCCCGGCTGCTGGCGGCGGAACGGGCGATCAAGTCGCCCGGAAGCATCGGCGACCTTGCCGCCGATGCGGTCCTGCTTGAGCTTGCCCGTCCGCCACGCGGGCGCGGCTAGAGGTTGGTTTCAAAAAGCTGAATCCGCCCCTGCCCAACTCCCCAGGCCACCCATTCAGAAAACTCTCGTTGGGTGGCCGGTGCGGGCGTGGGCCGGTGCCGCCGCCGGTTCAGCACAGTGTTGAATCCGACTCTAGAACTGCGCCTCCGCATGACGTCTCCGCTTCAGTCCTTCCTGGTCGCCCGGCCGCTGCCGACATCGCGGCGGGGCTCGCCTTTGTCGGTGCGCTGGGCGGCGGCGCGCGCGCCCGCCAGCACCGGGCCGCAATCCGCCGCCTTGGCGTCACCGATATCGACGAAGGCGATGATTCCCGCGAGCGGTGAAAGCGCCAGCCCAAGGCCCAGTCCCGCGCCGGCACGGCCGAGCAGCTGGGGGCTGATGACGTTCAGCGACGGCTGGGCGAAATAGCCGCCGAGCCCGACCGGCGACTGGCCGGAGAACAGGCTGAACGTCTTGGCGTCGGCGCGGAAGCCAAGGTCCAGCGCTTCGGTCTTGAAGCTGAACCCGCCCCGCCCGAGGACGACGTTCTTCTCGGTGTCGATCAGGATCGGGTCGGCGGCAGCGATGCCGTCGCGAACCGTAAAGCCGATCAGTCCGCAGTTGATCTCCACCGGCTTCTTCAGCTTGTCCTCGAACATTTTCTGGATGAACGTGCCGATATCGATTTCCGAAAGCTGGATGTTGCGCGTCCAGAAGGTGCCCCGCGGCAGGATGAACGCCATCCGCCCGTCCGACGTCGCCAGTGATTCGTGTACCGTATCGCCTTCCCCGCGCATCTTGATCCGTGCCTTGACGGTGCCGGTGGTGCCCGACTCCTCGACGCCGAATCCGGCCAGCAATCGCCCCATCGGTGTTGGTGACAGGCGGATGTCATAATCGGTGACGACTTGGCGTTCCCGCGCATTGAGGCGGATGTCGGACACGACATGCCCGCCGGCGAGGTCGAAATTGAGCGGTGATAGAACCAAGAGATTGCGGTCGAGGTCGAGTGTCAGTTGAACGTTCGACACAGGCAGCTTTTCGGCCCGGATGGCGGTGACGCGGTAATCGACATGCGCGTCGAAATTTCGCAGCGCCTCTGCCCTCAGCGTCGCATCGGGCAGCAGGCGTGGCCGCCCGCCGACGGTGCGGACGATACCGCGATCGCCGGCGCGCGCGATCCGTTCGGGATCATAGCCGATGAACGGCCCGACATCGATGATATCGACCTTTTTCGAGCTAAGGTCGGCGTCGATAAACAGCCGTTCGCGCGGTAGCGAGATTGTCATCCGGCCGGCCAGATCGCTGTCGCCGAATCGTCCGGCAAGGCGTGTGAAGCGCCACTCGCCGCCGGCCTTCGTCAGGCTGGACGTAAAGCGGTAGGCGCGTGTGTCCGGCACCGCGACACCCAGGAAGTCGAACAGCCGGGCGAGGTTGGGCCCCCGGACCAGCAGGCGGAGGTCGGACCCTTCGATCTCCGTTGCGCCGTTCAGGCGGCCCGCGACCTCCAGATGGGTCGGTCCCGAATCGGCGACGAGGGTGAGCCGATTGTCGCCCCCGGCAACCACTTCGTTCGGGGACAGGAGCGCCCCTTTCATCACGAACGGCCGGTCACGCAATGTGCCGTCGCCGGTGAAATCGATGCGCGGCTGGACCCGGTTGGCTGTCGCCGCGACGCCGGCGAAGCGGATGGTGGCGTAAAGCTGAAGCTTGGGATCGCGATAGTTGACCAGCGTGCGGTCGATCGCCGCGCGGCGAATTGCCGGCATTTCGAACGGTTCACCGCGCCGGTTCGGGTCGCCGAAGGTCCAGCTGTTGCGCCGCCCTGCCTGGTCCCATTCGAAGTTGAATTCGCCGTTGAGCAGCTGCAGCCAGTTGGCCCGCCTGGTGCCGAAGATCAGCGGAACCGTGGCGATGGTGGTGTCGACCAGCTGGCCGGAGAAGAAATGGCGGTTGGTGGCCCAGCCGGGGTTGGTGATCGTCATCCCCTCGGCGCGAAAGCGGATGTTGATCGGGTTGAGATAAAGCTGGAAATCGCCCCTGACATCCACGGTTCGCCCGCTCATGCGCGATGCGATGCGCTCGAACGGCTCCTTCAGGAAGCGGCCTTTGGTGATGTAGAGCACCGCCCAGGCGAGAATGACAAGACCGATGATTGTCGCCAGGACAGCGAGCAGCGTGGATAGAGCCCGCTCGATCCCGTCGCGATGACGGGCAAGCTGAACACGGACGGCGGCGAATCGGGGCTCGGCCATCGTGCATCAACCGGTCGTTCCGCCGGGGGTTCCGAACCTTGCTTTTCGGGGCCACGCTGTTATAGGCGCCCGCTTCCCCGCTTGCGTGGGAAGATCAGGGGTTGTCCGGCCAGTGTGGGCTGCCGTGGCGATCCGCAATCGATCCGACAGGAGAAATCGAAAATGCCCAAGCTCAAGACGAAGAGCGGCGTCAAAAAGCGCTTCAAGCTGACCGCCACCGGCAAGGTCAAGCATGGCGTTGCTGGCAAGCGCCACCGGCTGATCAGCCATAATGCCAAGTATATCCGCCAGAACCGCGGCACCACAGTGCTCGCCGACGCCGATGCGCGTACGGTGAAGCTGTGGGCGCCCTACGGTCTCAACTAAGGGGATATAGGACATGGCACGCGTCAAGCGCGGTACGACGACCAAGGCTCGTCACAATCGTATTCTGGATCGGGCGAAGGGCTATTATGGCCGGCGCAAGAACACGATCCGCATCGCCATTCAGGCGGTCGAAAAGGCCGGGCAATATGCCTATCGCGACCGCAAGGTTAAGAAGCGCAACTTCCGCGCCTTGTGGATTCAGCGCATCAACGCCGCGACTCGGGCCGAAGGGCTGACCTATGGCCAGTTCATGCATGGCCTGAAGCTGGCCGGCGTCGACCTGGACCGCAAGGTTCTGGCCGATCTCGCCCTGAACGAGGCGGCGGCGTTTAGCGCCATCGTCGCCCAGGCGAAGGCCGCCTTGCCGGAAGGCGCCCGCGCGGCCGCCTGACAGGACCGACAAGGCTCGCTTTTTCAGGGGCGCGGAAAGTTGACGCTTTCCGCGCCCCTTGCATATCCGTTCCCGCGAATCACACTCAGCCCGAGGTTCGATTGAGCGATCTAGACAGCATCCGGTCGGCAACCCTTGCCGACATCGTCGCCGCTGACAGTGTCGAGGCGCTGGAAGCCGTGCGCGTCCACGCGCTCGGCAAGGCCAGCCGCGTCGCCCATTTGATGAAGACCCTGGGTGCGATGTCGGCGGAGGAGCGCCAGACCCAGGCCCCTCTGATCCAGGGCCTGAGGTCCGACATCGCGGACGCGATCTCGGGGCGGAAAGCGCTGCTGGAGGCGGAGACCCTGTCTCGCCGTCTGGCCGCGGAGCGGATCGACCTCACCCTGCCTGCGGACGAAACGCCGCGCGGCGCCGTCCATCCGGTCAGCCAGGTGATGGACGAACTTGCCGAGATTTTCGCCGACCTCGGCTTCTCGGTCGCCACGGGCCCGGAGATCGAGGACGACTGGCATAATTTCACCGCCCTCAACATTCCCGAAAGCCACCCGGCGCGGGCGATGCACGACACGTTCTATTTTCCGGAAAGCGCGAATCGCGACGGGCGGCGAATGCTGCTCAGAACCCACACCTCACCGGTCCAGATCAGGACGATGACGGCAACGCCGCCGCCGATCCGCATCATCGCGCCCGGCCGCACCTATCGGTCCGATTCGGACGCCACCCACACGCCGATGTTCCATCAGGTCGAAGGGCTGGTGATCGATCGTGGCATTCACATGGGTCACCTCAAATGGACTCTGGAAACCTTCGTTCGCGCCTATTTCGAGCGTGACGACATCGTGCTGAGGATGCGGCCCAGCTATTTCCCCTTCACCGAGCCGTCGGCGGAGGTCGACGTTGGCTATCGGCTGAACAACGGCCGCCGGGTCATCGGCGGCGCGGAGCCGGACGGGTGGATGGAGATTCTGGGATCGGGCATGGTCCACCCCAAGGTCATCGCCGCCTGCGGCCTCGACCCCGACGAATGGCAGGGCTTTGCCTTCGGCTGCGGCATCGATCGGCTGGCGATGCTGAAATATGGCATGGACGATCTGCGCGCGTTCTTTGACGGCGATATCCGCTGGCTCAGGCATTATGGCTTCTCGGCGCTCGACGTGCCGACCTTGTCGGGGGGGATCGGCGCATGAAATTCACCCTGTCCTGGCTGAAGGAGCATCTCGACACCGACGCGAGCCTGACAGAGATCGTCGACGCGCTGACCCGCGTCGGACTCGAGGTCGAGGGAATCGAAGATCCGGCGGCGAAGCTGAAGGGCTTCACCATCGCCCGGGTGCTGACTGCCGACCGTCATCCCCAGGCCGACAAGCTGCAGGTGCTGCGTGTCGACACAGGCGCGGGCGAGCCGGTGCAGGTGGTGTGCGGCGCGCCCAACGCGCGCGCGGGGCTGGTCGGCGTGTTCGGCGCGCCTGGCACCTATGTGCCCGGCATCGACGTCACCTTGCGCGCCGCCGCCATCCGGGGCGTCGAATCGCACGGCATGATGTGCTCCAAGCGCGAGCTGGAGCTGTCCGACGAGCATGAGGGGATCATCGACCTGCCGGCCGACGCGCCGGTGGGCGGCGATTTCGTCGGCTGGGCTGGTCTCGACGATCCGGTCATCGACGTCGCGATCACCCCCAACCGGCAGGATTGCATGGGCGTGCGCGGCATCGCCCGCGACCTCGCCGCGCTCGGCCTTGGCACGCTGCGCGACCGGCCGGCGCCGGAGATCGCCGGTGAGTTCGCGCCGCCGATCGCGATCCGTACCGACGATACCGACGGGTGCCCCGCCTTTTATGGCCGCGTGGTGACCGGCGTCGCCAACGGACCGAGCCCCGACTGGCTGCAGCGGCGGCTGACGGCGATCGGCCAGCGCCCGATCAGTCTGCTCGTCGACATCACCAATTATATCATGATCGACCGGGCGCGGCCGCTGCACGTCTATGATCTGGCGGCGCTGAAGGGCGCGCTCGTCGCCCGCAAGGCGCGTGCGGGCGAGACGGTGCTGGCCCTCAACGGCAAGAGCTATGCCCTCGATCCGACCATGACGGTGATCGCGGACGACGTCGCCGTTCACGATATCGGCGGCATCATGGGCGGCGAGCATTCGTCGGTGACGGATGCGACGACCGACATCGTCATCGAATGCGCCTGGTTCCAGCCGGAGGCGATCGGCGCCACCGGCCGGGCGCTGGGCCTGACGTCCGATGCGCGCAGCCGGTTCGAGCGGGGCGTCGATCCAGCCAGCCTCGACGACGGACTGGCGCTGGCGACCGAGATGGTGCTGCAACTGGCGGGTGGCCGGGCGGGTACGGCGATTCGCGCCGGCACGCCGCCGTCTCTGGACAGGACCGTCACTTATGATCCCGCTCTTTCCCTGCGCCTCGCCGGCCTTGCGGTCGACGAGGGACGGCAGCGTGACATCCTGTCGCGGCTCGGTTTCACCGTAACGGGTGACGCACCGTGGCAGGTGGCTGTGCCGAGTTGGCGGCGCGATGTCGAAGGAGCGGCCGATCTGGTCGAGGAGGTGGTGCGGATCGAGGGGCTGGACCGGGTTCCGTCGACGCCATTGCCGCGCGCCGACGGCGTCGCCCGGCCGACAGCAAGCCCGGAACAGAAGCTGGAGCAGCGCATCCGCCGGGCCGCTGCCGCGCGCGGCCTGACAGAGGCCGTGACATGGAGCTTCATCTCTCCGGAGGAGGCCGCGCCGTTCGGCGGTGGTGACTGGACGCTCGCCAATCCCATCTCCACCGACCTCGCCGTCATGCGTCCGTCGCTGTTGCCCGGCCTGATCGCGGCGGCGGCACGCAACCAGTCGCGCGGCGCAACTTCGCTGCGGCTGTTCGAAATCGGCCGCCGCTATCTCACCGATGCGGAGCGGCCGACGCTGGGCATTCTGATGGCCGGCGATCAGGTGGCGCGGGGTTGGCGCAGCGGCAAGGGCCGAGGGGTCAACGTCTTCGACCTCAAGGCCGAGCTGATGGCTTTGCTCGCCGATGTGGGCGCCCCGGCGGATCGGCTGCAGATCGTCGGCGTGGCGGGAGAGGTCTATCATCCGGGCCGGTCGGGCCGGCTCGGCCTTGGTCCCAAAGCGGTGCTGGCCGAGTTCGGGGAACTGCATCCCGCGACGTTGGCGGGCTTCGATCTCAAGGGATCGGTGGTCGCGGCCGAAATCTTCCTCGACGCGATCCCGCAGAAGCGGGCCACCGGTCGCGCCCGGCCCGCCTATGCGCCACCGGCGCTCCAGGCCGTGACGCGCGACTTCGCTTTTCTCGCGGATGCATCGCTGCCTGTCGACGGCCTGATTCGAGCGATCCGGGGGGCCGACAAGGCGGCGATCGTCGATGTGCGGCTGTTTGATGTGTTCACGGGACAGGGCGTGCCGGACGGCCAGAAGTCGGTGGCGATCGAGGTCGTTCTGCAACCAGCCGACCGCAGCTTCACCGATGATGAACTGAAAACCATCGCTGACCGGATCGTGGCGACGGCAGCCAAGGCCGGCGGCACGCTGAGGATTTGATAGAGCGGCGCCGGCCCACGCCCCACCCGGCCAACCGTTGCAGGATAGTGCCGCCGGGTAGCGCGGGTCGGCGGCGCTTAGGGTTTAATGCCCGATCAGCGACTGGCCGGTGAGGACGGCCGCCAGCGCCGGATCGTCGATACCGCGCGGATCGGCGCGGATCGCAGCTTCCTCGCGGCCGATGGCGCGGAAGATGGCGGCGCTGGCCTGACTGGCGACGCTGCGCGACAGGGCATCGACGTTGACGCCGGTGGCGATGCGCAGGACTTCGCCGATGATGGCATTGTCGCCTCGGCCGAGGCCATCGGCGGCGAGGGGGTTCATTCGCGCTAGCAGTTCTTCCGCAAAGGCGCCCTCCAGCGCGTCGGTCGCCGCATTAGGCCCGCCGCGCAGCACGGCGAAGGCATCGGCGACGGTCAGCCGGCGGGCGGCATCCATCACCACTGGAGCGACGGCTTCGGCGGCAGCGCCGGCGGCATAGTTCATCTGCCGTGCCAGCCGGTCGCGGATGATCGGACTGGCGAGGAGGTCGCCCAGCACTCTTCCGCTCCGTCCACCGCCCAGCTCCGGGGGAGCAAGCCGCGTCAACTGGTCGCCGAGGAAGCCATCGGGGCCGGCGAGCCGCTGAAAGGCGCGGTCGGTCGAGATCAGCAGCAGCCGGCGCACCAACTCGACCGAATCGGGACGATAACCCGCGCAGCCGGTGACGATGAGGGCAAGGATGCCGCCCGCCGCTCCGTTCAGCAGGCGGCGGCGGTCGATCGGGGCAGACGAATCCAAGGCGCACCTCCACGGTCGTGAACGACATGGTTTCAAAAACGGCCTGCACCATCCTATCTGAACCGGCAATGTCACGGGTTCGAGTTCTTCTTCTCCAACATGGCGTCGGCGCGCTCGACTATCGGGTGCCGGCGGGAATGACGCTGGCACCGGGGGATGTCGTGCAGGTCCCGCTGGGTCCGCGCCAGATCAGCGGCGTGGTGTGGGAAGCCGAGCGTCTTCCAGCCGACGAAGTCGAGGAGGGACGGCTGAGGCCGGTGATCGGACGTCATGACGTCCCCCCGGTGCCCGGGCCGCTGAGGCGCCTGGTTGACTGGGTGGCCGATTATTACATCGCCCCGCCGGCGGCGGTATTGCGGATGGTGTTGTCTTCCGCGTCAGCGCTGGATGGCGGGCGGACGATCGTCGAATATCGGCCGACAGGCGCCGTGCCGGAGCGCCTGACCCCGCAGCGGCGGCAGGCGCTTGAGCGGCTCGCCGGACGGCAGGGTCTGATCCGCGAGCTGGCCCAGCGCGCCGAGGTCTCGGACGCGGTGATCCGGGGTCTGGTCAAGGCCGGCGCGCTGGAAGCGGTGACGGTTGCGGTCGACACGCCTTTTCCGATCCCCGATGCCGGCTTCGCGCCGCCGATTCTCGAACCCGACCAGCAGGCGGCGGCCGACCGGCTGCGCGCGGCGGTGACTGCGGGCGGGTTCGCGCCCTTCCTGCTCGACGGCGTGACCGGGTCGGGCAAGACCGAGGTTTATTTCGAGGCGATGGCGGCGGCGCTTGAGGCCGGCGGCCAGGTGCTGGTGCTGGTGCCGGAGATCGCGCTCACCGAACCCTGGCTGCGACGGTTCGAGGCGCGCTTCGGCGCCCTGCCCGTCGCCTGGCACAGCGACCTCAGGACGACCGAGCGGCGTCGCGCCTGGCGAGCGGCCGCCAGCGGCGAGGCGCGCGTGATGGTGGGCGCCCGTTCGGCCCTGTTCCTGCCCTACCCGAACCTGCGTCTGATCGTCGTCGACGAGGCGCATGAGACCAGTTTCAAGCAGGAAGACGGGGTGATGTATCACGCCCGCGACGTTGCGGTGATGCGCGCCAGCCTGACCGGCATTCCGATCGTGCTCGCCAGTGCCACGCCGGCGATAGAGACCCAGGTGCAGGCCGAGCGCGGCACTTATGAGCGGCTGCTGCTGTCTGGCCGTTTCGGTGCGGCCCGGATGCCCGAAATGGCGACCATCGACTTGCGTCGTCATCCCCCGCCCAGCGGCCGCTGGCTGTCGCCGCCGCTGGTCACGGCGATCGAGGAGACGTTGGAGCGCGGCGAGCAGGCACTGCTGTTTCTCAACCGGCGCGGCTATGCGCCGCTCACTTTGTGCCGGGCGTGCGGCCACCGTATCCAATGTCCCAACTGCACGGCGTGGATGGTCGAGCATCGACTGGTCCATCGCCTTGCCTGTCATCATTGCGGCCATGTCATGCCCCCGCCCGATGCCTGCCCGGAGTGCGGGGCTGAGGATGCATTGGTCGCCTGCGGCCCCGGCGTCGAGCGCATCGCCGACGAGGTCGCCCGGATTCTGCCCACTGCGCGGGTCGCGCAGGTGACGTCCGACACGATCTGGTCGCCAGCGAAAGCGGCGGCGCTGGTCGATGCGGTCGAGGGGCATCACGTCGATCTCCTCATCGGCACTCAACTGGTCACCAAGGGCTATCATTTTCCCGAACTGACGCTGGTCGGTGTCGTTGATGCCGATCTCGGGCTCGCCGGCGGTGACCTGCGCGCGGCCGAGCGGACGTTCCAGCAGATCCAGCAGGTCGCTGGTCGCGCCGGCCGCGGCGCGCTGCCGGGCAGCGTCCTGCTCCAGACCCATCAGCCCGACGCACCGGTGATCCGGGCGCTGGTCGAGGGCGATCGCGACGGTTTCTATGCCGAGGAAACCGAAAGCCGCCGCCGTCATGCCATGCCGCCGTTCGGGCGCCTTGCGGGCATCATTCTGTCGGCCGAGGATCAGGGCGACGTCACCCGGGCCGCCCGCGCCATCGCCGCCGCCCAGCCGATGCTGGAGGGCGTGACCATCCTCGGCCCGGCCCCCGCGCCGCTTGCCATCCTGCGCGGCCGGCACCGGATGCGCTTCCTGGTCCACGCCAGACGCGCCATCGACGTCCAGGCCGTGATCCGCGACTGGCTGTCGGACCTGGATCTGCCGCGCGGCGTCAGGGTCGCGGTCGACGTCGATCCTTACAGTTTCGTCTGAGGATGGCCGTGCTCGCGCTATCGCGCTGGCGATCAGCCTTGAGGATTGAGCGTGCGGGCCTCTTCGACCAGCAGCACCGGCACGCCATCTCGAATCGGATAGGCTAGGCCGGCTGCATCCGAAATCAGTTCGTCCCGTTCCGGATCGTGACGCAGCGGCGTGCGTGTTGCCGGACAGACCAGGATCGCCAGCAAGGCCGGATCGATGCCGCCCGGGCTCATTGCAGACGCTGCCCGGTGTCGGCATCCGCAAAGCGCATGAAGGCCAGCAGCAGATCGGCACGTTCGGTCAGCGTCGTTGCCTCCAGCAGCGCCTGCCGCTCGGCGGTCTCGAACGGGCAGGCGGTCGCCAGGCTATTGATCAGCGATTCATCGTCGGCATCCGTCACCGCCGTCCAGTCGGCGGCCATCGACCGAGCGCCAAGATACCCCGAAAGCTCGTGCTCGATCGCCGCGCGCATCGCGGGTGCCAGCGGGGCGGGATCGGCGCTGTCTGCAAAGCCCTCATAATCTGCCCGGACCTGGCGATAGGGCGTGGCCACGGCCAGTTCCTCTGCAACCCGAAAGCGCTGCAATCCGGCGAGTGTCAGCATGAAGCGCCCATCGGGGGTTTCGCTGACGTCCTCGATTCGGCCGACGCAGCCGACGGTGAACAGGGGCGGCGTCGCGCCGGGTCCGCGAGGCTGGATCATGCCGATCATCGCCGCTCCGTCCCTCGCGTCGCGCACCATCTCCCGATAGCGCGGTTCGAAGATATGCAGGGGCAGCGCGCCGCGCGGGAACAGGAGCGCGCCTTCGAGAGGAAAGATGGCCAGCGTCGATGGCAGGGCGGATGCCACCGTCATCCGAACAGGATAGTCGACAGTTTGCGTCGTTGGGTGCCCGACCAGGGGTCTTCCAAGCCTACCGCCTCGATCAGTTTCAGTAGACGCTGGCGAGCCGCACCCTCGTTCCAGTCACGATCGCGGCGGACGATCTCCAGCAGCGATTCCGCCGCCGCGTCCCGGTCGCCGAGCGCCATCTGTCCGCCAGCCAGGCGGAATCGGCGATCATGATCGTCGGGGTTTACTGTTACTTCAGCCAGGAGGGCGGGCAGGTCGGCGACCGGCGTCGCCTCCCTCGCCAGGGCGATGGCGGCACGCGCCCGTGCAATGGCGGGATGCTTCGCCATGTCGTCGTCAAGCGCGGCCAGTATCGCCTCCGCCTCTGCCGCTTGGCCATTGGCGACCAGCGCGCGGGCATGACCGCCCAGCACCCCCGGGTCGGCCGGTGCCATCTCGGCGAGCTGGGCGAAGATCGACAGTGCGCGCGGGGTGTCGCCCGACGCCAGCACCTGCTCGCCCATTTCAGTCAGCCCGGCGATATCGGCGGCAGGCTCCGGCTCGGGGCTGCCCGACAGGGGCAGTTGTTTCAGAATCTCGTCCAGATAGCGGCCAAGCTCGCTTTCGGTGCGGGCCGGGGTCAGGTCGGCGACCGGCCGGCCCTGGAAGATCGCATAAACCGTGGGGATCGACTGGACGCGGAACTGCTCGGCGATCAGCCGGTTCTCGTCGACGTTGACCTTGGCCAGCTTCACCTGGGGGGCGCGCGCGGCGACGACCTTTTCCAGCACCGGCGCCAGCGCCTTGCACGGCCCGCACCAGTCGGCCCAGAAATCGAGAATGACGAGCGCATCCATCGACGGCTCGATGACATCCCGCCGGAATGCCTCAACCGCCTCGCGCTCCTTGGCGTTCATTCCCAGCGTCGCCACTCGTCCATCCCCTCTATCCGGTCATGTAAAGACCCTAAGTGGGATAATGCGTCGTCCTTGTGAAGGCCCGGCAGAATCCCTTGCGCACCCCCGAAGCCGGTGATAACAGCCCCTCCACGCCGTCGAGCGGGCGTAGCTCAGGGGTAGAGCACAACCTTGCCAAGGTTGGGGTCGAGGGTTCGAATCCCTTCGCCCGCTCCAGCGTTTTTCTATGAAATCGTGTTGCTGGCGGTGATATCCACCGCCTAATCCGGCGAGATAGAGTAGCTCTTTTCTTGCGATATGGCGGCGGCTTCCGGTCTATCTTAGGACGGGCTGTTGAACGCCATGCGGGTTCCAGCTGGTGCCTGAAGGGAGCAGGATGACCAAAAGGCCGGTTGCCGCATCCGTTCTCCGCGACTTCCTGCGCAGCGAGGCGGCGGGCGGCATTTTGCTGATGCTGGCAGCATTGCTGGCGCTGATCGTCGCCAACAGCGCGCTGGCCCCCGGCTATTTTCATGCCCTTCATATCATGATCGGGCCGCTGTCGCTGCTCCACTGGATCAACGACGGATTAATGGCCCTGTTTTTCCTGCTCGTCGGGTTGGAGATCAAGCGCGAGTTCGTCGACGGTCATCTGTCAAGCTGGGCCGATCGCGCCCTGCCAACCATCGCGGCCGCCGGCGGTATGGCAGTGCCGGCGCTGATCTATCTGGCTATCGCAGGATCGACGCCGGGGTTGGCCCGGGGCTGGGCGATTCCGGCCGCGACCGACATCGCCTTCGCGGTCGGTGTCATGGCCCTGCTCGGCCGGAGGGTGCCCACCGCTCTGAAGCTGTTCCTGATGACCGTGGCGATCGTCGACGACATGGGCGCGGTAGCGATTATCGCTCTGGCCTATACCAACGAGATCAATGGCCTGGCCCTGCTCGGCGCGGGCGTGATCATGGGCACGATGTTCACGCTCAATCGTGGCGGCGTGACGAAGCTGTGGCCCTATCTGGCGATGGCAGCAGCATTGTGGGTCGTGGTGCTGCTGTCGGGCGTACATGCCACGATCGCGGGCGTGCTGGCGGCGAGCCTGATTCCTATCCACGCCACGCCAGGCGCGGCGGACAGCGTGACATCGCCCCTGCATCGGCTGGAACATCGCCTTCATCCTTGGGTGGCCTACGCGATCGTGCCGGCTTTTGGTTTTGCCAATGCCGGCGTCTCGTTCGCCGGCTTGGGGATCGAGCATCTTGTCGCGCCACTGCCGATGGGAATCGCGGCGGGGCTGTTCCTCGGCAAGCAGGCGGGTGTTTTCGGCGCGTTGTGGCTGTGTGTCCGCCTGAGGCTGAGCGCGATGCCGGCGGGCGCGAGCTGGGTCCAGATCTATGGCGTCTGCCTGCTGTGCGGCATCGGCTTCACCATGAGCCTGTTCATCGGTGGCCTCGCCTTTTCCGATCCGCTGCTGATGGACGAGGTCAAGATCGGCGTTCTGGGTGGTTCGATCCTGTCGGCGATAACAGGCTTTCTGATCCTGCGGCTCGCAGGCGGGTCAGAAGGACGATCTGATGTCGATCACCGAGGCTCTGCTGCCAGCACATAGTCATGACCGTGGTGCAGGCCACCTTCGGTGTCGATTATCGCCAGCGCTTTCCGGCGCAGTGCTTCGCCTCGGGCTGACAGAGCCTTAGCGAGTGTCCGGTCGGAAAGCATGGCGAGGCGGGGCGTGCACATGTCGATCTGGCTATTCACGAATCCCGCCTTGTAACGGATCGGAAAGCGCCGGGCGGCGATGACGCGGAAGCCCGATGCTTCCAGGTGATCGACAGCCCATTGCGCCGGATATTCACGATAAGGCTGCTCGCCTGCCAGCAACAGGCAGGCGTCGCGAAACCGGCCGATCTCGAAAACCAATCGGCCGGCGGCCGTCCGGGGTTCGCCAACGATATAGGGTTCCAGCCCGACCACATAGAGGCGTTGCCCAACCAACGGGCGCAGCCGGGCGAACAGTCGGGATTGAAAATAAGGGGCGAAGCCGTCGATGGCGCCCAGGAGATAGTCGGCGAGCACCATATCATAGCGCTCGTTGGACAGCAGGGTGGAATCGGCCCAATTGCCGACGATTATGCAATCCCGAGGCCGACGGCGCGCCTCGACGGCGTTCCGGCACTGGACGGCGTGGCCCTCCGCACCGGTGACGGCAGTCCAGCGCTCGGTAGGCAAAGAGGCGATCCAGCCGATCGAGTTGGTGCCGGTTCCGGCGTCCAGCACGGCACCCCACGGACGCTCGCGCTGCAAGGATTCGATATAGCCGAACAGCCGGGAGGACGGGTTTGCCTTTGTCATGCCGGTATCGGTCGGGACAGGCAGTCGATCGCCTGTCCCGACCGTCGCCTCAGAACGCTGTCCGGAGACCGAACAGGATATTGCGGCCTCTGAGCGGCGCGGCGTTCTTGATGAACGAAGCGTGGTTCCAGGCCAGCTCGTTGGTCAGGTTGGTGGCGCGGACGAATAGTTCAGCGCTGCTCGCCGGGCCGAGGTCGATCTGGTAGGCCAGCGTCGCATTGACCATGTCATAGCCCGGCGTTCGACTTTCGAAGCTGGCGATGCGGCTCTGCTCGAACACCCGGAAATACTCGACGCCGGCCGACACCGGACCCCATTCGCCATCCGCGCGGGCGCCAAGGCGGCCGGCGGGAATGCGGGGCAGATTGCCCAGACCGTCCTTCAGCTTGGCACGGACATAATCGCCGAACACCGACAGGCCGAAGCCGCCCGCGAACTGGTGCCGCACCTCGCCGTCGACGCCGGTGAAGCGCGCATCGGCCGCCCCATAGCGGATGAGACGAAAATCATCGTGCTGGTCCAGCGTATTGGCGAAGATGTAGTCGTTGAAATCCTGATGATAGGCGCCCAGCGTGAATGTCGTGTCGCCCGCCGTCTTGCGGAAGGTGAGGTCAATCGAGCGCGAGGTTTCCTTGCCCAGCGTTGCCGTTCCAAGCTCATAGGTGTTGGTGGCCAGGTGAACACCACGGGCATAGAGTTCCTGTGTGTTCGGGGCTCGCTGCGACCGGGCCAGGGACAGGGCGAGCGAATAGTCGCCATTGATGTCCCAGATCGCCGCGCCCGAGACCGAGAACGGCCGGTGCCGGGCCTCGCGGCCCAGCGTTACCTTGACTCGCTGCCACTCCTGCCGGGCGGCCAGCTCGAACCGGACCGGACCGGCCTGGAGCGTTTCCATCAGGAACAGAGCGGTATTGCGGGTGTCGCTTTCCGGCAGGAAGGCTTCGGTGCCCAGCGCGCTGAAATCGCTGTCGGAGTGCTGGACGCCGACGATACCGCGCAGGCCCCCGATCGGCTTGTGAGTCAGTTCGAGGCGGATGTCATGGGCCTTGTTCTTGAATGTCGTCGCCACCTCGTCATGCTCGATCTCGTCATGCTCGTAATTGGTGAACGACATGCGGAAGCGCAGCGCCTCGAAGCCGGGGAGCGGATCATTATAGTCGCTGCGGATGTCGAACCGCTCGCTCCTCAGCTTCACGAACGGCACCTCGTCATGACCATGCTCGTCGTCATGGTCGTGATCATGGTCGTCATGCTCATGACCATGGCCGCCGCAGTGGAGGCTGCTGCCGTGGGGATGGCAGCTTTCATAGTCGTGACTGTGGCCCGGCAGGCCATAGGTGCTGCGCTGCCGGGTATAGGCGACGCCCAGATAGCCGCCGTCGCCGATCCATGAACCGCCGACGCTGAAGGTCGACGTGTCGTTGTAGGACCCGTCGACATGCCGCTCGCCAAAAGCACTGGGCACGCGATAGTCGTTGGAGCTGCGATGCACCCCTTCGACATGGATGGCGAAGGGACCGACGCCAGCCGTCAATCCGCCGACCAGCGACCGTTCGTCATCGGCCGTGCCAAGCCGGCCTTCGGCGGCACCGCTGAGGCCGTTCCGGGGCAGCGCGGTCGGCACCTTGTCGTCCAGCAGGTTGATGGCGCCGCCGATCGCGCCGCCGCCATAAAGCAGCGCGGCGGGGCCGCGCAGCACCTCGATCCCGCGCAGCAGCAGCGGTTCGGTGGTGATCGCATGGTCGGGGGAGATCGCCGAGGCGTCCTGAACATTGGCGCCATCGGCCAATGCCTGGACGCGGGGCGTGGTCTGACCCCGGATGACCGGACGGCTGGCGCCGCCGCCGAAATTATCGAAGTTGATGCCTGGCTGGCCGGCGAGAGTGTCGCCCAGCGTCGCCTGGCGGCGGCGCACCAGTTCATCCCCCGACAGGGTGAGGACCGGAGTCGTCGTCTCGTCGGCCTTGAGGCCGAGCCCGACGGCGGTGACGATGATTTCCCCATCGGTGCCACTCCCCGCCTGATTGGCGGATGCCGGCAAGGCAAGGGCCGGGATGGAGGCGGCGGCGGACAGCAACAGGATACGAAATTTCACTGGAGACCCCTTTCGATCTTCTGGTCCCGTTCCTATTAAGGAGTGATATAACATATCACAACAGGAATTGTGACCGACCGATGGCGCCTCCTCCTCCGATCTCGCACATCCTCAATCTGCCCGTGAATCTCATCGAGGGTGCAGCATTGTCCGCGTCGCTGCTCTGTCTCGGGCACTGTCTCGCGCTGCCGCTTTTGCTGCTCGTCCTGCCTGGGGTGATCGGACTGTTCGCGCAGTCAGCCGCATTCCATTATGCGGCACTGGCGCTGGTGGTGCCGTCGGCAGTGACCGCATTCTGGATCGGCTATCGGCGTCATCATGCCGTCGGGCCTTTCGCTCTCGGGCTGACCGGCGTCTTTCTTCTTGCCTTCGCCCTGCTGCCGGGCTGCAGCGAAAGTGCCGAACTATGGCTGACGACAGCGGGGAGTCTGCTGTTGATCACAGGCCACACCATCAACTGGCGTCTTCGCGCCCACAGCATCTGAGGGGCCGGGCCGTGTCACAAACGGACACTCCGCGCCTACATCACGGGGCCGGACTGGTGCCGGGTGTCGGACTCGAACCGACGACCTACTGATTACAAATCAGTTGCTCTACCAGCTGAGCTAACCCGGCGGCGGGGCCGGTTTATCGCCGCCCCGTCCGCCGCGCCATAGCGATTCGGCGTCAGCGGAGGATGCGGCTGTTCAATCGCTCCGCTCGCCCGGGGCATAAGCGCGGATGGACAATGCGTGGACTCGCTCGGCCAGCAGGTCCGCAAGCGCCTGATTGACGAGGCGCTGGCGGCCGACGCGGCCGACACCGGCGAAGGCCCGGCTTTCGACGATCACGGAAAAATGACTTTCGCCGCGCGCATCGTGGCCGACATGACCGCGATGGTTCTCGCTGTCATCGATCACCTCGAGGTGGTCGGGCCGAAGCGCTTCGGCGAGGCGGGCGCGAATTTCGCGGGCAATGGGTCCAGTCATGCGCCAGCCTCTAGCATTTTCGGCGATGAAATGAACCATCTCGGCTTGACGTTCCGGCCCCGAGGCCTTTCATCGGGGATATGTCTATCGGATCAGAGCGGCGGCGTCCCGAACGCTATCATGGGCGTGCCCATGATGCCGCGGATCGCCCCTGCGACCAGCCGGGCTGCGCTGCGGCGGGGGAATTTCGCGCGCCGGGCGCCAGCCGCCGTTCGGGGGACTGGCGATGGCTGTGCCTCGACCATGTGCGCGCGTTCAACGCCGGCTATAATTATTTCGCCGGCATGGACAGTGACGAGATCGAACGCGCCCAGCGCCTCTATGCCGGCTGGGAAACCGAGACCCGCGCCTTCGCCTCAGCTGGAGGCGATGGGCCGACATGGGCACGCTTTATCGACCCCGCCGATGTTCTGACCACGCGATTCGGATCGCGAGCCGGGTCATCCGCCAGCACCGCCGATGGCCTCAGCCAGATGGACCGACGCGCGCTCGACACGCTGGGCCTCAAGCCTGATGCGTCCCGCGCCGACCTGCGCCGCGCCTATGCCGAGCGGCTGCGTCGCTTTCATCCAGACCGCAACGGCGGCGACCGCAGTCAGGAGAAGGCTTTGCAGGCGGCGATTTCCGCCTATACGCACCTCAAGGCGTCGCCCGCCTTCGCTTCCAGGAGTCCGTGAGTCCCCCATGGCCAGCCTTCCAGACTTCAACACCGATACCCGCGCGACCACGGTGCTGGACGCGCCCGACCGGAGCGTCGCCGTACGCGACCTGTTCGGCCTCGATATCGACATGCAGGTGCCGGCCTTTTCCGAGGCGGACGAACGGGTGCCGGACCTCGACCCCGCCTATGTGTTCGATCCCGACACGACGCTCGCCATCCTGGCTGGCTTCGCCCACAACCGTCGGGTGATGGTCCAAGGCTATCACGGCACCGGCAAGTCGACCCATATCGAGCAGGTGGCGGCCCGGCTGAACTGGCCCTGCGTACGCATCAACCTCGATTCGCACATCAGCCGCATCGACCTGGTCGGCAAGGACGCGATCGTGCTGCGCGACGGCCGGCAGGTCACGGAGTTTCGCGAGGGTCTGTTGCCCTGGGCGTTGCAGACCCCGACCGCGCTCGTCTTCGACGAATATGATGCCGGCCGCCCGGACGTGATGTTCGTGATCCAGCGCGTGCTGGAAGTGGAAGGCAAGCTGACCCTGCTCGACCAGAACAGGGTCATCCGGCCCAATCCGTTCTTCCGCCTGTTCGCCACGGCCAATACCGTCGGCCTCGGCGACACCACCGGCCTCTATCACGGCACACAGCAGATCAATCAGGGGCAGATGGACCGCTGGAACATCGTCACCACGCTCAATTACCTGCCCGCCGAAACCGAGGTCCGCATCGTCCTCGCCAAGTCGGGCGAATATGATCATCAGGGCGGCAAGGCGGACGTCGAAAAGATGGTCCGCGTCGCCGATCTCACTCGCAAGGGGTTTGTCGCCGGCGATATTTCCACTGTCATGAGCCCGCGCACGGTCATCACCTGGGCGGAGAACGCGTTGATCTTCAGTGACATCGGCTACGCCTTCCGGGTCTCGTTCCTCAACAAGTGCGACGAGGTCGAGCGGCCGGTGATCGCCGAATATTATCAGCGCGTGTTCGGCAAGGACCTGCCCGAAAGCATTGCCGCCCGTCCGACCGGCGGCCGCTGACGGCGATGACGGGCCATGGCTGATCCGGCCAACCCGATCGAGGCGCTGCGCCAGGCCCTGGCCGGCGCGGCGCGCGCCATCGCGGGCGAGCCCGAACTGGAGCTGGGCTTCACCGCCGATGCGCCGGGGCAGACTGGCGCCCAGCTGAAGGTACCGATGCCGGGCCGGTCGTTGCCGGCCGACCAGATCGCCGAGGCGCGCGGTTGGGCGGATGCGTTCGCCCTGCGCCTGGCCCATCACGACGCGGCCGTCCATGGCCGCGCCCGGCCGGCAGAGGCGGTCGCCGGGGCGGTGTTCGACGCCTTGGAGCAAGTGCGCGTCGAGGCGATTGGCGCGCGCGGTTTCGACGGCATGAGCGCCAATCTCGCGGCGCGGACCGAAGCGCTGGTCCGCACCGATCCCATCACCCGCGCCCGCAACGCCTCTGAAGTACCGATGGCGACGGCGCTGGCGTTGCTGCTGCGCGAACGGATGACCGGGCAGGCGGCGCCTGCGGCGGCGGCGGGGGGGCTTGCGCTGATCGCGGACCACATCGTCGACAAGGCCGGCGACGACCTCGACATATTGGTGGGACTGGCCGACGATCAGGCGCGTTTTGCCGCCGCATCGACGCGGCTGCTGGAGGAATTGGCGCTCCTCGACCGCGCCGAGCCCGACGAGAATCAGCCGTCAGAGGACGAGAATGAGGAAGACGACGGCGACGAAGGCGAGGATGGCGAGGGCGGTGCCGAGGACGGCGAGGGCGAGCAGGAGGTGGAAACCCGCGCCGAGGTGACCGATGAGGCCGCCGACGACGGCGAATCCCGCGAGGTTGAGATGGAGGCGGATGGCGACACCGACTCCGACCTTGGCGACGAGGGCGATGAGGGCATGATCCCGGTCCGCCCCAACAGGCAATGGACCGATCTGCCGGCCGGCTTCGATTATCGAGCCTATACGACTGCCTTCGACGAGGTGGTGACGGCGACCGAACTGTGCGACGACGAGGAACGGGTCCGCCTGCGCGCCTATCTCGATCAGCAGCTGGTTCATCTTCAGGGCGCGGTGTCGAAACTGGCCAACCGGCTGCAGCGTCGACTCATGGCACAGCAGAGCCGCAGCTGGGATTTCGATCAGGAAGAAGGGCTGCTGGACAGCGCCCGTCTGACCCGCATCGTCGTCGATCCCGCCCATGCCCTGTCCTACAAGGTCGAGCGCGATACCGAGTTCCGAGACACGGTGGTGACGCTGCTGATCGACAATTCCGGTTCCATGCGCGGGCGGCCGATATCGATTGCCGCGATCTCGGTGGATATCCTCGCCCGGACGCTGGAGCGCTGCGGGGTCAAGGTGGAGATACTGGGTTTCACCACCCGGGCGTGGAAAGGCGGCCAGTCGCGCGAGAAATGGCTTGCCGACGGCCGGCCGCAGGCGCCGGGGCGGCTCAACGACCTCAGGCACATCATTTACAAGCAGGCTGACGAGCCGTGGCGGCGCGCGCGCAAAAATCTGGGCCTGATGATGCGCGAGGGGCTGCTCAAGGAGAATATCGACGGCGAGGCGCTGCTCTGGGCGCATGGCCGTCTGGTCGCACGGCCTGAGGACCGGCGGCTGCTGATGGTCATTTCCGATGGTGCGCCGGTCGACGATTCGACGCTTTCGGTCAACAATGGCGCCTATCTGGAACGGCATCTCAGGCAGGTGATCGGCTGGATCCAGACCCGCTCGCCGGTCGAGTTGATGGCGATCGGCATCGGTCATGACGTCACCCGCTACTATGAGCGGGCGGTGACGATCATGGATGCCGAGCAGCTGGGCGGCACCATGGTCGAGCAGCTCGCCGCCCTGTTCGAGGAGGACGGCAAGCCTGGCCGTCGCCGGCGCGCGGCGTGAGCCGGGCCCTCGTCGCCGCGATCGACCAAGGCACGACATCGTCGCGCTGCATCCTGTTCGACGACGGTGGCCGCGTAGTGGCGTTGGATCAGCGCGAGCATCGGCAGATCCTGCCCCGGCCCGGATGGGTGGAACATGATGCGACCGAGATCTGGGCCAATGTCGCGGCCTGCGTCGCGGGCGCACTGGCCCGTGCCGGCGCGGGACCAGGCGATGTCGCGGCGATCGGCATCACCAATCAGCGCGAGACCTGCCTGATCTGGGACCGGGCAACGGGGCGGCCGATCCACAACGCCATCGTCTGGCAGGATGTGCGCACCGAGGAGGCTGTGGCGCGGCTGGCGGAGGACGGGGGGCGCGACCGCTTTCGCGCCGCGACCGGCCTGCCGCTGGCCAGTTATTTCTCGGCCGCGAAGCTCGGCTGGCTGCTTGACCATGTCGACGGTGCGCGCGAGGCGGGGCGGGCCGGGCGGCTGGCGGCGGGAACGATCGACGCCTGGCTGATCTGGAAGCTGACCGGCCGCCACGCCACCGAAGTGTCGAACGCCAGCCGTACCCAGCTGATGAATCTGACGACGCTGGACTGGGATGATGCGCTGCTTGACGCGTTCGACGTGCCGCGGGCGATCCTGCCCGAGATCGTTCCGTCCTCCGCGATCTACGGCATGGCTCGCGAACTGCTGCCCGGCGTGCCGGTGGCGGGGGCGTTGGGCGATCAGCAGGCCGCGCTGGTCGGGCAGGCTTGTTTGATGCCCGGGGACGCCAAATGCACTTATGGCACGGGCAACTTCCTGCTCGCCAATACCGGCGGCGCGGCGGTGGCGAGCGGTCATGGCCTGCTGACGACCGTGGCTTATCGGCTGGGAGACACCGCGCCCGTCTTTGCCCTTGAAGGCTCGATCGCCATCACTGGATCGCTGATCCAGTGGCTGCGCGACCAGCTCGGCCTGATCCGCACCGCCCCGGAAAGTGAGGCGCTGGCGGCGAGTGTCGAGGATAATGGCGGCGTAGCGATCGTGCCGGCATTTTCCGGGCTGTTCGCACCGCGCTGGCGGCCCGACGCCCGGGGTGCCATTTTGGGCCTCACGCGCCACAGCGATCGCCGCCATATCGCCCGCGCCGCGCTGGAAGCCGTGGCGTGGCAGACGGCGGAGGTGGTCGATGCGATGGCCGCCGACCTCGGCCGGCCGGTTGAACGGCTGCGCGCCGATGGGGGCATGACCGCCAACGCGCTGCTGATGCAGATTCAGGCCGACGTTCTGGGGCGTCCCGTCGTGCGGGCCGGGACTGCCGAATCGACCGCCCTGGGCGCGGCGTTCGTTGCCGGCCTGGCCATCGGCGTCTGGGACAGGCCCGAGGCGATTGGCGCGCTTCTCTCGGGCGGCACCGAATGGATGCCTCGAACCGACGACGATTGGCGTGCTGCGGGCCGGACGCAATGGAACAAGGCCGTCGCGCGCAGCCTCGACTGGGTGTGATTGGTCCCCCAGCCGCCCGGAGAGCGGCTGGGGACATCCCGGATCAGGCTCGGCGTTTCAATTCATCGCGGATTTCGGTGAGCAACGTGACTTCCGCCGAGGGTACCTCGGGCGCGTCCGCCGGCTTGGCGATGATCCGGTTCGCCGTTCTGACCAGCATGAAGATGATGAAGGCGAGGATCACGAAATTGACGATGACGGTGATGAACGCGCCATAGCCGAGGATCGGCACGCCCGCCGCCTTCAGCGCGGCATAGTCGGTCAGCGAGCCGGCATAGTCGGCTGGCACCGGGCCGAGGCGGATGAAGTGGCTGGTGAAATCCAGGCCGCCGAAGATGACGCCGATGATCGGCATGATCACGTCTTCCGTCAGCGAGGTGGTGATGGCGCCGAAAGCGCCGCCGATGATCACCGCTACGGCCAGGTCGAGGACATTGCCCCGACTGATGAAGGCCTTGAACTCGTTCAGCATCCGATATCCCCTGTGCAGCCGATGGCGCCATGAAGTCCAGAACGGGGATGTTTTGCAAGTCCCGATTGGCGGTGAGATTGCGGAGATGCCGGTGCGGCCCTAGATTGGTGCTTCCAATCGAGGAGGTGCCAATGCGCGGCCGTTCCGTGTTTCTTCGCCTGATTGTTCCGGCCGTGGCGCTGTCGCTGGCCGGATGCGGGGTCAACAGCATCCCGACCGCGGAGGAAGCCGCCAAGGCCCAGTGGGGCAATGTCCAGAACCAGTATCAGCGCCGGGCCGACCTGGTTCCCAATCTGGTCGCGACCGTGCAGGGCTTTGCCGAGCAGGAGCGCGCCGTGCTGACGGAGGTGACGAACGCCCGAGCCCGGGCCACCGGCATCAACCTCAGCGCCGAGGATCTGGCCGACCCCGCCAAGGTCCAGCAATTCGAGGCGGCGCAGGGCGCGCTGTCGCAATCGCTGGGCCGGCTGCTGATGGTCGCCGAGAATTATCCGCAGCTGCGTTCGAGCGAGAATTTCCTCGCCCTCCAGAGTCAGCTGGAAGGGACAGAGAACCGGATCGCCAACGAACGCCGCATCTATAACGAGCGGGTACAGGCCTATAACACTGAGATTCGCACCTTCCCGGCGATCGTGGCCGCCAAGGTGGTTTATGGCTCCAAACCGATGACGCCCTTCCAGGCCACGACGGCGGGGGCGGAAACCGCGCCCACGGTCCAGTTCTGACCGGCCGCGCGCCGGCCTGAGCGATGCTGCGCCTGATCTTCCTGCTTGCGGCGCTGATCGCCGCACCGTTGGCGGCGGCGCCGAACTTCCCGCCGCTGACTGGCCGGGTGGTCGATAGCGCCCATGTTCTCGCCCCCGACCGCGCCGCAGCGCTGGCAGCCAAGCTCGAGGCATTGGAAGCGTCGAGCGGGCGGCAGCTGGTCGTGGCGACGGTGCCCGACCTGGAGGGGCTGGATATCCAAGATTACGGCGTCCAGCTCGGCAATGCATGGGCGATCGGAGACAGGGAGCGCGACGATGGCGCCATCCTGTTGGTCGCGCCCAACGAGCGCAAGGTCGGTATCCAGGTGGGCTATGGCCTGGAATCGGTGCTGACCGATGCGCTGTCCGGGGTCATCATCCGCCGCGCCATCCTGCCCGCCTTCCGCGCCGGCGACTTGCCCGGCGGGATCGAAGCCGGGGCCGACGCCATCGTCGAACAGCTCAGCCTGCCGCCGGAGGAGGCGCAGGCGCGCCTTGCCGCCGCTGCCGCCGATCAGCGTGAGCGGCGTTCGGCCGTATCACCGGAGGCGATCTTCTGGGGCTTCATCCTGCTGACCGTCATCGTGCCGATGTTCCTCAACCGGATCACTGGCCGGCGTCATCGCGGCGGGCGCGCGCCGGTCGTGATCTGGGGTCCCGGCCTTGGCGGCGGCGGTTGGGGCGGCGGCAGCAGCGGCGGCTTTGGTGGTGGCGGCTTTTCGGGCGGCGGTGGATCATTCGGCGGCGGCGGTGCGTCGGGGGGATGGTGATGACGCTGGACGATCAGGACCACGCCCGGGTCACGGTGGCGATCGCCGAGGCGGAGCGGACGACGTCGGGCGAGATCCTGGTGGTCGCGGCGGCTCGCTCGGACCCCTATCATGATGCCGTGCTCCACTGGGCGCTGCTGGCCGCCTTCATGGTGCCTGTTATCGGCGCTGTGCTGCCGCCGGCCATGCTGGAGGCGGCGACGATGCCGCTGCTCGGCTGGCATGGCGAGGATCATGGCCCGCGCCTTATCCTGCTGTTCGCCATTCAGGTGGTGGTGTTCCTGGCCGTTCGCTATCTCGTCGGGCTGACGCCGCTACGCTATCGGCTGGTCCCTGCGGCGACGCGGGCCCGGCGGGTGCGGCGGCGGGCACTCGCCGCCTTCCGGATCGGGGCGGAGGCGCGGACCCGGGGGCGCACCGGCGTTCTCATCTATCTGTCCTTCGCAGAGCATCGTGCCGAGATCGTCGCCGACGCTGCCATCCATCCGCTGGTTCCGGCCGAGGCGTGGGGCGAGGTGATGGCGGAATTGGTCGATGCGGTTCGGGACGAGCGGCCGGGCGACGGGCTGGTCGTCGCAGTACAGCGTGTCGGTGCGCTGATTACCCCCCATTTCCCGCCCGGCGCGGCGGACGCCAACGAAATGCCCGACCGGCTGATCGAGGTGCATGAATGAGTGAAGGTTGCAATGAGTGAGGTCTGGTCAGGGCGGTTCATCGCCGCCCATGTCGAGGGGACATGGGAATATGTCACCCGGACGCGCGGTATCGGCGCGGCCGTGATCCTGGCGGTGGACGAGACGCGCCATGTCCTGCTGGTCGAGCAGTATCGCGTGCCGCTCCACGCCTGGTGTCTCGAACTGCCGGCGGGCTTGGTCGGCGACGGGGTGGCGGGCGAGCCGCCAGAGGCGTCGGCTGCCCGCGAACTGGAGGAAGAGACGGGCTGGCGCGCGGGGCGGTTGGAATCGCTCGGCCGGTTCGCCTCCTCTCCCGGCATGGTCGGCGAAACCTTCGAGTTGTTCCGCGCCCATGACCTGACGCAAGTGGGCAAAGGGGGCGGCGTTGATGGCGAGAATATCGTCGTCCATCGTATCGCGCTCGACGATCTGCCGGCCTTCGTTGCCGCCAAGCGCGCGGACGGATGTCAGATCGATGTCAAGCTGATGGCCCTGTTGCTGGCACCGGCTCTATAGCCGGATGGATCATGCCGCCCGGGGCTGCCGGCATGCATTGCGCCTGGCAAAAATCCGGGCTGAATGTCGGCTTGGATGACGGGGCGTACAAAGCTCGCCGATCCATCCCTGGGTTCAGCGTAAAAGCACTGTGATCGCGCACCGAAAGCTTCTACCCGGCGGCGATGACCAGCGCGCGCTCCGTCGTTTCCGGCCGCCTTGCCTTTCCCGCCATGCTGGTCGGGTCGGCCAGCCTGGCCTTCGGGCCGTGGATGGTGCGGATCGCCGATGTCGGGCCGGTCGCGTCCGGCTTCTGGCGGCTGGCGCTGGCGACGCCCGTCCTGTTCCTGCTGGTCCGTTTGCGCGGCGAACCGCTGCGCGTTTCCAGCCGTCTGCTCTGGCCACTGGTGGCGGCAGGCATATTCTTCGCCGCCGATCTTGCCGCCTGGCATCTGGGTATCGTCCGGACGACGCTGGCCAATGCCGTGCTGTTCGGCAACAGCGCCAGCATCGCCTTTGCCGCCTATGGGTTCGTCATCGCGCGCCGGCTGCCCGGCCGCATGGTGACGGTGGCGATGGTGCTGGCGATGATTGGCATCGGGTTGCTAATCGGCCGGTCGGTCGACCTCAGTCCACGTCATCTGGCCGGCGATCTGCTGTCTCTGGCGGCGGCGGGTTTCTATACCCTGTATCTCATCGTCGTCGGACAGGCGCGGGCGGGCGGACTGAAACCGCTTCCCCTGCTGGCCTGGGCCAGCGCGGCGGGTGCGGCCGCGCTGTTGCCGGCGGCCTTGTTGATCGACGGGCGGATACTGCCGGATCTGTGGTGGCCGCTCCTCGTTCTCGCCCTGTCCAGCCAGGTCTTCGGTCAGGGACTGATCGTCTATGCGGTCGGCCATCTTCAGCCGGTGGTGGTCGGCCTTTGCCTGCTGGTGCAACCGGTGATCGCGGCCGTGATCGGTTTGACCCTGTTCGGTGAAAAGCTGGGCGCGGTCGACATGACGGGCGCCTTGCTGGTGCTCATCGGGCTGGTGCTGGTGCGCGTGCCGGACGCCAAGTCGCGCCAGACGACTCCACCGTCGTAAAAATTGGGACAGATCTTTGCCCGGTCTGTAAATAACCACACATGGCCGATCGTAAGCTGTTTGCCGGACCTCAATTGCGCCGTCTGCGTCGGGCCCGAGGCCTGACCCAGGTCGCACTCGCCGAGAGCCTGGAGATCAGCGCCAGCTATCTCAACCTCATCGAGCGCAACCAGCGCCCCGTCACGGCGTCGATCCTGATGCGGCTGGCGGCGGTATGGGATGTCGACCTGCGCGATCTTTCCGCCGACCGGACGGAGAGCGGTGGTGCGGACGGACTACGCCGGCGGCTCGCCCATCCGCTGTTCGCCGACCTTGCCGTCGATCGGAACGAGGTCGATGAGGTGATGGCCGCCGCGCCCGGCTTCGGCGACGCCTTTGCCCGCCTGTTCGATCGCTGGGCGGCGGGCGGTGGCACGCCCGACGCTGCACCGCCAGCGCTCACGCCGATGGCACTGGTCGATGCCGCCATCGCCCGCTGGCGCGGTCATTTTCCCGATCTCGACGCCCAGGCCGAAGGGTTGGCCGATGAGCTGAGGCTGGCGACGGGCGACCTCCAGGCCGCGATCATCGAGCGGCTGCGCGTTCGTCATGGCCTTGCCGTCCGTATCCTGCCGGTCTCGGTGATGCCCGAACAGTTGCGCCGTCTGGACCTTCACGCACGCCAGCTGCATTTGTCCGAACTGCTCGAGCCGGCATCGCGCACATTCGAGGCGGCGGTGCAGCTTGG
This sequence comes from Sphingomonas sanxanigenens, assembly GCA_037190805.1. GTDB lineage: Bacteria > Pseudomonadota > Alphaproteobacteria > Sphingomonadales > Sphingomonadaceae > JBBCJR01. Next base: position 112,359 of record JBBCJR010000010.1, read on the forward strand.
GCTGATGGAGGCGAAGGCGGAGATAGACGCCGTGGTGGCGGGCGCCGACCTGGTCGACAGGGCGGCCGACCGGTTGCTGCGCCGTCATCTGGCGGCCTATTTCGCCGCTGCCCTGATCATGCCCTATGCCCGGTTCCATCGCGCCTGCGAGGCGCTGGGCTATGATGTCGCCCTGCTGCAGCGACGGTTCGCGACCGGGCTTGAGCAGGTCGCCCATCGGCTGACCACGTTGCAGCGGGTCGGCCTGCGCGGCCTGCCGTTCTTCATGCTCAGGATCGACCGCGCGGCGCGGGTGTCGAAGCGCTTTCCGGGCGCCTCCGACGCTCCGCTTGCCGCGGAGGGCGGTGGCTGCGCCTTGTGGGCGATCCATGCGGCGTTCGACCGCCCGGCAACACCAATCGACCAGCTGGTCGAAACCGAGGATGGGCGTCGCTGGTTCACCATCGCCGCCGCAATTCCACCGCGCGCTGTGCCAGTCGGGGCGATCCGTGCCGAGCACGTCGTCGTTCTGGGTGTCGCGGCCGAGCATGAGGCGCAGCTCGCCTATCGTCGGGGGCGAGACCGCATGGCTGATGCGGCGATGCCGATCGGGCTCGACTGTCCGCGGTGCGTCCGGCCGGCCTGCCCCCAGCGCGCGACACCTCCCGCGGGTCGTCGTCTCGACATTGACGAGCGCGCGCGCCCGGCAGCGCCGTTCCCTTTCACGGCCGACTAAGGACGGGTGCTAGCCCAGCAGAACAAACAGGAAGACGAATCCGGCGGCATAAGTGGTCAGGAACAAACGCGCGTCCGCGCCGCCGCCCGTCGTGTCCGCGCCACGGTCCGTCGTCGGCAGGCCGCGCGTCCGATGCAGGCGTGTCGTGAAACTCGTCATGACGCCAGTCATTTACGTTTTGGCAACCATAATCAAGCGGGAACAACCCCCTCGCCCCCACGCCCCTAATCGACTAAAGCGGCGTCCAGTCTCGGGTCAGGGTATCGCGTCGATCATGCAAGCATCGCCACGGCTGCTTCTCACCCGTCGCTTCCTGCCGCTGTTCGCCACCCAGTTCCTGGGCGCGTTCAACGACAACCTGTTCAAGACCGCGCTGGTGCTGCTGGTCACCTACCACGTCTATAGCGACGAAAGCCGAGAGGCGGCGTTCAACGCCATCGCTGGCGGGCTGTTCATCCTGCCCTTCTTCCTGTTCTCGGCCATCGCGGGCCAGCTTGCCGATGGCCACGACAAGGCGCGGATCATCCGGATCGTGAAGACGGTGGAGATCGGGATCATGGTTTTTGGCGCGGCCGGGTTGCTGCTGCCCTCGGTGCCGCTGCTGTTGGCGGCGCTGTTCGCCATGGGGGCCCATTCCAGTTTCTTCGGGCCGATCAAATACGCCATTCTTCCCCAGCATCTGCACCGCGACGAGGTGCTGGGTGGCACCGGGCTGGTGGAAGCCGGGACTTATGGCGCGATCCTGCTGGGCACCATCGTGGGCGGCATCATCCACCCTCATGTCGCGGCCGCCATGGTGCTGGCGGTCGCCGGGATCGGCTGGCTGACTGGCCGTCAGGTGCCACCCGCACCTCCGACAGCCGACGTGCCGCCGATCGATCATCACATCATCCGCGCGTCCATTGCGCTCGTCCGCCAGACCATGCACGTACCGCGCCTGTTTCTGGCCATCATCTCGATCAGCTTCTTCTGGGCTGTTGGCACGATCCTGGCTAGCCAGTTCCCGCCTCTGGTCAAGAACGTCCTCCACGCCGACCAGAAGGTCGCGACCCTGGTCCTGGCGTTGTTCTCCGTCGGGGTGGCGATCGGTTCGATCATCGTCAACCGGCTGCTGAAAGGCGAGGTCTCGGCCCGCTGGTCGCCCCTGTCGGCGCTGGCCATGGGAGCGTTCGTGCTCGACCTGTGGTGGGTCGCGAGGGGCTGGCCGGATAGGCATGGTCCGCTGCTCTCGATTAGCGCTTTCATGGCGGAGCCGAACGGCTGGCGCGTTCTCCTCGACCTCATCGGCGTGGCGATCGCGGGCGGCATGTTCGTCGTTCCGCTCTATGCCTTTCTGACAACAACGGTCGCTTCATCTCTGACGGCGCGGACGGTTGCGGCAAACAACATTGTCAATTCGGGGGCGATGGTTATGGCAGCCCTGCTGGCTGCTGCGATGGCCATGGCAGGGTTGGGCGTCGCGGAGATATTACTGCTGGTGGTGGTCGGCTCGGCGGGGGCGGCGGTGCTTTCGCTGCGGCTGGTCAGGGCGTGCGGGTGACATCGAGGACCTTATCGAGAGCGAACGCAGTCGTCTCCGCCACTCTGACGGCTTATTGAGGCAGCGTCTATTAGGGTGGGCATCGGAAACACCGCCGAGAGGTGAGGATGGCCGGTCATGCTCCCGCACTCATGGACGTTCACATGATCCATTATGGACAGAAATATATTACCTACGCCGACATCAATGCTGCCGTTGCAGCCATTGCGCTCTGGATAGGGTATCAAGCGGCGCCGCGCCGCCAGAGTAATCGTTGACCTGCACGGCGGTCATGCAGAAGCTGATCGGACGGCCTTCGCATCGGTCACGGCATGAACTTGATGTTGATGGCGCCTTTCGTGCGGCCGATCGGGCCCCGCGCCTCCTTTTAGATTCGTTAGTCATGATTGACTTGCGACTGGGAGTTGGGGTGCTGTCAGACCTTACAATCATCCGGAGGAAGATGTCCTCGTTGTTCCAATGCTCCGAGCGGTTGTAGAGCATCTTCGGCACATCCCGCCACCTGGATTCATTGCGATTGACGAAGAGGATGTCGCTCGGAGCCCGCCAGTCGTCAACGCTCCGCCGATCATTGTCCTTCGGGAAATAGGCTGAAGACGCGCCATTTGCCCGTCCAACAGTCAATACGAATCGCTCGTCATTCAAGTTCCTGGCGGTAGCTTGAATTACAGCCGGAATCACAGATCCTGATCACAGCTCCAACAAGGAAAAAGGGAGTCACGTCACATATCATTTCAAGCAATTTGAAAGGTCAATAATATACTTCTACACTTTTGTGATCGACTTCCTACCAGATCAGGAGTGAACTTCCAAATGATCATCAAGAAAGGCTGCTCTCACTAAGGCAATAGTTGCTCCCAAGAAAGCGCCGAGCGCCAAGCCAGCCAATAATATTAGCAACCCGGACGGTTTCGTGGGATATATGGAAGCTGTGGGCCGCTCGATCTGCTCCGCGGCGAAAGGCTGGTTCGCGCTTGCCATCATGCGCATGCGCTCTTGTATGGAAAGCATTTGGACGATCCCGGCACGATACTCTGGCACGGATACAGCATTCAACTTCTTGGAAAGATAATCGATATAAGCAGCGGTTCGTTGCAAGGTTATATGGCGTAAGCGTTCATCGACCGCACTGTGGAGAGATTGAAGAAAGTAGACAGAAAAAGCTGGATCTCGATGTTGAAAGCTAATCGTGATGATCGGTTGTTTTCTATCTTCCTCAATAACCACCTGCTCAATAAGATATTTTTGCAGCCGAGCAGCATCGGGCACATGCCAAGGCTTGGGCACGATGCCAAGCAATTGTCTTCCGAATTTTGCTATGGAGCCAGGCAAGGATCTGGTAGGCTGCCATTGCTCGGCTTCACTGTCCCACTCACTGGCAAACATCTTCCTTAACAGCACGTGATTACGACTGAGAGCATCCGCTGTCTCACGTGATTGAATGCCCGCGACATAAAGAGCGAAAGGAGAAATTGCATCGCTGCTCGGAAAATCCGCTCCGGCCAATGCGGCCAGACCGCCAAAACTGTTATCTGACTGCATCACCGATATCTGTGGTGGCGCTAGACGCATTGTAGTCGTGTAAGTCGGAACCATTAAGCGCAGCATCAAGCTTGCAAGAACGAAACCGCCAAACGAGCAGAAAAATATCAGCCATTTGTTCCGCCAAAGAACTAAGGCGACCTGCCGTAAATCCACAGATCCATCCAAGATAAGCGGTTCCCCAATTACCCGTTCCGCGCGCATACGCTCCCTTATATCACGTATTTTTCGCTTAATCCGCTATTTTAATCTTAATGCGCCATAAAAATGAGCGAGCGGCACAAGCGCAGATTCAGCATATACAACTGATAATATACGAGTTTTTCACCGCATACGCCCGCGAGGCAAATGTGTCAATCACTGCATGTGATTTCTAAAACTTCAGTTTTTTGCGATGGAGGTGCGCCGGTCGAAGGCATGCGACCATGCGACTACCACAAAGCTGCTGCCAATCGTGACCGTTTAAAGCCACTTCAGCACCCCCTTCGTTTCGCATGCAAAACCAGACCTTACATCCCGATAGAAACCGTACGGCCCGTATACCGGAATGCAGCCGGCATGCTCATGCGGCTTGTTCGCCCGCCCTTCGAAACGGGCCGTCGCTTAACGCTATTGCACCGCCGGAAGTCGATTGTTACAGCCGACGCGTTCTGGCTGGGGTGGGACGTTTGCCTGAGCTCGTAGAGGATTTTAGCGCAATGGCGCCAGAAAGACTGAAGGTGATGTTGGTTTTCGGCACCCGGCCGGAAGCTATCAAAATGGCCCCGGTCGCGCGCCAACTCATAGCGCAGTCTGATCGGTTCGAGACGAAAGTCTGCGTGACTGCTCAACACCGACAGATGCTCGATCAGGTTCTCGAATTGTTCGAGATCGTTCCCGAATTCGATCTGAATCTCATGAAACCGAATCAGGGTCTGACTGAAATCACCTGCAATGTTCTCATGGGGATGCGGCAGGTCTTTCAAGACTGGCGACCGGATATCGTGCTGGTGCATGGCGATACCACCACCACGCTGGCGACGACGCTCGCCGCCTACTATGACATGATTGCTGTTGGTCATGTTGAGGCCGGTCTTCGAACTGGCGATATCTACTCCCCTTGGCCGGAAGAGGTAAACCGCAAGATTACAGGATCCATCGCGAAATGGCATTTCGCGCCCACAATGGCCTCACGCGACAATCTTCTTCGCGAAGCCGTCGATAAGGAGACAATCTTTGTCACCGGCAATACCGTTGTCGATGCGCTTCTGACCGTAGTGGAGAAGCTGAAGGATGATAGTCCGATCCGCGCAAAGCTGGCTCTGGATTTCCCTTGGCTCAATCGCGACAAGAAGCTTGTGCTTGTAACCGGGCATCGTCGTGAGAATTTCGGGCAGGGCTTCGATCGCATTTGTGGCGCGCTTCACCGGCTGGCACAACGCAGTGACGTGCAAATCATATATCCGGTGCATCTCAATCCGAATGTTCAGGAACCGGTGCAGCGCATATTGGGCCAATGTGATAATATCCATCTGATCGAGCCAATAGAATATCTTTCTTTCGTCTACCTAATGACACGTGCGCATCTAATTCTGACGGACTCAGGCGGCATTCAGGAAGAAGCGCCCTCCCTGGGTAAACCAGTGCTGGTAATGAGGGACACAACCGAGCGTCCCGAGGCCTTGACTGCCGGTACCGTCCGTCTCGTAGGCACGGATGAAGAGCGTATCTTGGCCGAAGCGGAGCGCCTACTGAGCGACAACGACGCCTATCAGGTCATGGCGCGAGCGCATAATCCCTATGGTGACGGCAAGGCATCCGCCCGGATCGCGGACGCTCTATTCGACATCGTCACCATGTCACGCACCGCGTAGCGTCTTACTTTGGGCAGATGCCCTGAGATGGCGACAATGCGGATGCCCACCACCCTCACGCAGATCTTCACGAGGGAATGATATGCTGAGCGGCTTGCGAGACACGATGCTAAGCGGGCAACTGTCACTTGCCGAGTTGGTTGAGAAAATCTTTACGGATCAAGATATCCGTCGTATTTTCTTCCTTTCTCCAGTCAATTATGAATTTTTGAAGAAAAGCGACGCTCTTTTGGAAGCTGACTTGATACTGGTCGACTCTGTCAGCCTGGCCAAGGTTCTCAACGTCCGCTGGGGAACAAGGCTTCACAGATATAGTTTTGATAACAGCTCACTTGCGCCACATGTTTATGCCCATGCCAATGAGCTGCGGATGAGTGTTGCCGTGATTGGCGCAACAGAGCACGACAATGATGTGTATTGCGACCGGCTCATGGCTAAATATCCTCAAATCCGGCTGGTCATGCGCCAGAATGGCTATTTCAATTCGGACGAGCGTCCCGCTATCCTGCGGCGGTTCAAAGAATTGCGACCGGATATCGCTATTGTCGGAATGGGCACGCCGGCGCAGGAAGAGCTGTGCAACGCGCTCATTCCTCATTCCGGGCAGAAAATATTCACCTGTGGTGGGCATATCTCCCAATCGTCGCGGAGCTGGGATTATTATCCGCCGATCGTTAACAGAACGCACATGCGCTGGCTATACCGGCTCATCAAGGAACCGCATACGCGTCGGAGGCTATTCAAAGTGATGACGGGGCTAGCCAGGGCGTGGAAAGAAGCACATGCCTAGAATTCTGTTCATTGGCTCTTTTTTCAACGGGCCGGGAGACATCGTCGATGAAATCCTGATGGCCTTACGGGAAATTTATGGAGCCGACGCTGTCACTCATCATGACCCCCAACTTTACAGGCAGCGTCCGTTTAAAACGATTACCCGCATCCGCCTCGCCGATGTTGCCACCTACCTCGCGCCCCAGCCCCCGCAAGCGATCGTTTTCGCCGCGGGCGGCCTGTGCCCCGAGGCCTGTCTCCGTGACTGGGCGCGAGCAAACGGCGTCAAGCAGATATCATTGCAACTGTCCGACCCCGACGATTTCGCAAAGCGTGGACGAGAGATCGGACCGCAGGTGGATGTCGTCGCGACGAACGCAGTCGACTGCCTAAGCGGCTATAATGAGCTCACCCGGGCCATCCACATGCCTTTCGGCTGCTCGATCAAGCACTTTAAGGAATCGGCACCAGCAATGCCCCGTTATGATGTTTGTATCATAGGCGAGGCCCGGCCGGAGCGCGTTCGCCTTGCGAAGGATCTTGCGAGAAACGGGATTTCGCTCGACATTCACGGCCGCTATTGGACTCGGTGGCGCAATCCATTGGCGATGCGATCGCTTCCCATTCCGTTCTGGAAGCCCCGCTATGTCTCCGGCCAAGCGAAGTATGAGCGGGTTGTCCAAAGTTTTCTCTATCTTTCTTTCTGCCGTACATTGGCCGGATATACCAACATCAAGGTCGGCTTCTATGAGGCGCTGGCGGTTGGCGCGATCATCGCCGTCGACGCGGATGCCGCCACGCTGGAACGCGAACTGCGGGGTCACTCGCTGAATATTTACCGCTTTGAGAGTGCCCGGGAGATTATAGCTGCGCTCAGGGAGCTTAAGGCTCTGTCTCTTGAACAGCTGACCGAGAAACGGCAGGCGAATCAGCATGCTTTCGAGGCGCATTTTGCCTGGAAAAAGCGGCTCGAGGCCTTACTGAGTGAAATATGATCAACCATGATTATCTTCTGAAATGCGTTCGCGGTGGCCTGGCCCACTCCTACGACATGCGGACGGAGGCTTGGGTGAAGCCCTATCCTGAAGTGACAGGCTATGTTCTATCTTATTTCGCCCAACGCTCGCTTGAGCACGAATTGTGCCGTACCATGGCCGACCGACTCGCCGGGCTGCAGCGCGAGGATGGAGGCTGGGCGACATTCGATGGCCAACACTCCTTCTTCTTCGACACGATCCAGATCGTGCATGGCCTCCTTGATTATTATCTCGCGACAGGTGAGCATAGCTTCGCGCCTGCAATCGAACGGGGGCTGAGCCACCTCAAGCGCCGGATCATATTCGGCCGCGCCCTCTCCTCTACGGATCGACTACGCTCGTTTCCGAGCATGCAGAATATATTCGGCTGGGCCCACGGCGACACGCCCATAAACACCAAAATCTTCGAGATCGAGGGCAAAGCCCAAAAGGTCGTGCCCTCCTTCGGCTTGCAGGGCCTGAGAGGTTGGGCGCGTCGCAGCCGCCAAATACAGTCCACCCACCCGGGCGGTTATCAGATCGAAGGATTAGTCGCCATGGGCGACCACAGTCTCGCCCTTGACCGGCTGCGCGCCACGTTCTTACCCGGTATTGACGCCCAGGCGCGGCTGCCATACCATCCCGGTCTGGAGTATGAATATAATTCGGGTTCGGTGCAGATCGGCATATTGCTGTTCCAATGCGGCATATATGGGCCAGCCGAGGCCATTTTAAACGCCAATGTTGCCAAGGTATCCCATGGGAAAACGATGGGTGGTCTGCCACAATTTTCATCTATCATCTCTACCGCAGAGCTGCCGCATTATGAGGTAAACAGCTGGGGAACGAAATATCTTCTCGAACTGAGTGAGTTGATCGGAAACTCCCGATTTGGTCAATGAGCAAGCGGCTTCTCTCACAGCTAATATTTTGCCTGATGAGTGCTCACTCCTTCCTTTCGGCATTCGTTTTTCCGTCCGACCTGCGCACGGTTACTTTTCTGGGTGCCGCAGACCTGTATTTCGCGTTATTGCTTCTCGTGAACTCCATCCCCCGAATGGCTTCGGACAGCACCCGCCGGCCTAGCGGCAACGCGCCACTGCTTTTGTCGGCGGTCATTCTTGTCGGGATTGGAGCAGCAGCGTTTATTCGCTTCGGCCCCCTCTATCTAGCTGTCGAGCTGCGTCCTTATGTCGAGGCGCTGCTGCTGTTTATGCTCATCAATGTTCTTGGGCGTCAAATCGACCTCTCATGGCTTCCAACACTTTTTTTGCCTTTTTGCGTGGCCGAAATCGTGTTCATTGCTGCCAATTATGCGGTTGCGACCCATAAAATCGGAATCTTTGGCGAGATGAACTATGATGTGCAACTTGTCGTTATAATGCTTGCCTTGGCTGCGAGATCGATTTCACTGATACATATTGCTTATGCGATCGTAGCAAAAACCAAGACATTCGCCGCCTACACGACACTCATGTGGATTTTGCGGCGCCGCCTTACTCGCTTTCTGGCCTTCATCGCTCTCGTTGCCGCCCTCCCGATCCTTGTCGGTATGAGCTTCGAGATGCTCGACAGATTCGATCGGCTTGTAATTCTTCGGAGCCTGATCGATATTATTTTCGATCGTTATAATTGGATTTTGTTGTGTGGGCAATTGTTTTGCGGGGACCTTTTCTACGAACCAATACTGGGTTGGTACATCAGCACACAAGCCCTTTCCAGTTCACTGGACTCAGTTGTACCAGCAGTATTTCATGGTCATCTGCTCCGAAATATCTTTCTCCTCGGTGTTCCTCTGACGCTACTGGGCTACGGCCTGCTGTGCTTTCGCCTCCTGTTACGGCGGGGAGCGGCGGGCCTCCTTGTCGGCTGGATCGCCGTAACCGCCATTTCTCAATCCATATTTCATCATCCGTTTGTGGGACTGGCACTGATCTTTACCATTGCATACTATCTCCAGAGAGATCGACATGACTCGGCAGTTTGAACTGGTTGGCGCTTATGATGATTGCAATCTGGGTGACGATCTTCTTCATATAACCGGACACACATGGGCCGAAGACGGCACGCTTGACCGCCTCCTGGATGACCTGGACGCGCGCCACAAAGGAGCTTTTCGCGTCTATTTCGGAGGCACGCAATTTTTCAGCTTCTCCCATAGGAAGTTCCGTTGGCTTCTCTATTTCATGGCAAAGGCGCCTGTTGTCTGGGCACGCGGGCAAATTCGCCGCCTTAAAAGGATGCGCTCCACCGCGCTTTTCATCGGCGTTGGTCCGTTTAACAACCGCTTCGCCGAATTGCTGACCCGCTTTGAACTTTCCAACTGCGATGCTATTCTGTTTCGGGATGAAGACAGCTATCGCTGGGGGCGACAAAAGCTGAAGGGCGTGAGTCAGGGCTTCACGCGCGATCCCGTTTTTCTCAATCATGAGAAGCTCGGCCTTTGCCCGGCCTCAGGCGGCAAGGGTATGTGCTTCATCCCGCGGGACTGGCCAGCCCTTGGCGGCGAGGTGGAACGCACACTGCTCGGCCTCGCGCGGCATGCCGACGGGTCGGGGCGCGGCCGCGTCGCCATTTTTGGGAAGGATCCAAATTCGCTCCAGCTTGCGCAGCGATACTGTCCGGACTTAGCGATCCTGCAATACGCCGATTATGGACGGGATCGCTACCTGACCTATCTCGACGACAGCCTCGGCGCTTGCGATGTTGTTGTCACCATGCGATTCCATGGTGCCATTCTCGCACTATTACTCGGCAAGCGCGTCATCCTGATCAACATCGATCCGAAGTTTGATCAGTTGATTCAGGACTTCGGCTCCCTCGTAGGGGTCGTCCCGCCGGCCCCGCTTTCCGGTGAGCTCCTGATGCAGCAGGCTGAACGCCTGCGTGCCATTCCGGACTATGAGTCGCGGGTCGCCGCTATCACTTCATCCCTGACACGCATGGGTATCGGCCGATGACGGCAACACATGTTTATTTATTTCGGTCTTTCCATCTTCTCGGCGACTCGCGCGCCCAGAAGATGATTGCCGACTATGAGAGCCGGGGCTTCAAAATTACAAAGATCGTTTGGACACGGGGAGTCGACAAGCCGGTCAGCGCCGATACCATTGTCTATAATGCCAAAGGCTTGATTTCCGGAAGATTCCGGAATTTTTTCTATTTTTTATCTTGGCATTTCTTTATCGTGCGGCTGCTGATTGCCCACCGCAAACGTGTGTCGATCATTCATTGCATTGATCTCGATACAGGCCTGGCCTGCGCGCCGATGGCGCGCCTGCTGGGCAAGGTGCTCGTTTATGACGGCTTCGACCATTTCGCGAGTTCGCGCGATCTCACCGGCATTGCCTATCGTATAGGACATATACTGGAGCGTTCCCTGTGTCGTTTTGCCGATCTGTGCATCCTGCCAGACAGTGCTCGCATAGCTCAATATGGTTTTCCAGATGCCATGGCGGCTAAGATTTGTATCATCGCGAATATGCCATCTCCAGTTGAGGCGCGTGCCATAGAACACTCCGCCGTCTCGGCGCCAATTGAGCATCTGACAGACGTCCCGTTGCACTTTTGCTACGTAGGCACACTCGAGCAGAAACACCGCGCCCTAGAATACATACCCTGGCTTTGTGCTCAGTTTGGAGATCATTTACGATTCACGGTTGCTGGCAACGGCGAACTGGAAAACTTTTTTCAGCAGGAGGCCGCAAAGCTGAACAACCTCGCATTTTTGGGTTATGTGTCTTATGAGCAAGGATTAAGATGCATGCAGGCGTCTGATGCGATCTATGGTGCTTATCTGCTCAGTTCACGAAATCACCATTATGCTGCTCCTAACAAGATGTTTGAGCATCTTTTTCTTGGTAAACCACTCGTCACCAGTAGAGCGACGCCTGTCGCTGCTTTTGTCGCGCAGTATGGAACTGGTTATATCTTTGATGGTACCTATCCTGATCTTGTCAGTCTTGTCAGTCGAATAACCAGGGTGGGCTGCGACAACATCGGCCTGCTCGCGCGACGGCTATGGCGGTCGACCTTCAGCGCCGTGCGCGAGCGTCAGGTAAGTTCTTTTTTCGACAAGCTGGTTGCCACAGCGCGACGACATGACCAGAATTGATGTTTTCTGGAAGCTTGATCAGAGCCTCCCATAATTGACGTGGATTCGATGAACAAAATATCGGAGGGCATCCTCTCGCGCCTGCTCGACCATATTCCGCAACCGGGCAAAATGCTCGAGGTGGGATCAGGATCGGGCCACATTTCCGTTGAGTTGGCACGACGCCGGCCGAACGTGTCAATTACCCTGAACGAAATCAAATTATCTCGCCTCGCTCTCAGCGTGATCAACGCCTGGCGAAGAGGCGTTTTCCCGCGCATCGCACCGGGTAACATCACGAGAAAAAATTTGAGACGTCGGTACGATCTCGTGTGGAGTTCCGGCCTGATCCAATGCTTCCCACCCCATGAGCATGCCGATTTCGTCCAACGGCTTTCTTCATTAGGAAGAAAAACCCTGCTCGTTTTTCCGGATGTCATCGAAAAGCAAATCGCAGTCGGAAGGACGGACGCGGAGGCTCGTTTGGGAGATGAGGGCTGCCTGGAATATCCGGTGCGGGACGAATCTCTGGGAAACAACGTCATTGAACGTGGGGTCATAGATAATTCACTTGAAATGCTTGGCTTTCGGCTCCTGTATGTCATCATTGAAGCTTAGAAGATTTTTTCTCGCGGTTCTGGTCCAGCTATTCTCGCTTGGCGCGCTTTTTCTTTTCTTCATTGTGCTTCAAAAAAAGCTACCAGCGGCGGAAGTCGAGATCGTGATGATCTTCACATCTTTCGCGATTTTGTTCACCTGTGCGATGAACCTGGGCGGAGAATATCGCTTTCTGGCAAACTCCGCAGCTGGCCTGACGAGTCTGAGCGCCGCCCTGCCGCCGCCCCGCATAATGTATTATGGCGGGGTAGCGGTGCTGGGTGTTTTCCTGACGGCGCTGTTCGGCGGCCACCTGATCGCACAACACCCGCTCTTCTCCACAGCCGCGCTGATCTGCTATTTCCTGTCACAGATCGTCTTTAATCATCTGAGTTTTCTGCTTGTCGCACGGCACAGGAACCACCGGCTGCTTCTCATCAATTTGATCGGAGCCGTCACGATGGTTGTGCCGCTCTGGCTGGTAAACAACTTGCAGCTCCCTGTCGTGCTGATGACCATGGCCGGTTCGGCCTTTATCAAGGTGTCGCTGCTGTCCTATGATTTGTGGTCCAATCCGGTGGATTGCGTCAGGGCCCCACTAGAGGCGCGGAACGACACCGACAGAATCTTCGTTCGCAGATATTTCGTTGCTTCAATTGGGACGCCTATTGGCTATCTGATTGCATTCTTCTCAAACAGCGCAATCGCCATTCATCACAGCACGGCCGAGACGGTGGCAATCCTGTTGTCCTATCGAGTTCTTAATCAGGCGCTTACCTTCTCGACAGCCATTGTCTCACCGATTTTCTACCGATATGCTGTCGCGGAACGACGCGACCTTGGTGCGGCCTTCAAATGGCTGTTACCGGCGGGCGGGGTTTCTATCGCCCTTCCTTATGTTTTTGTCGTCGTCATGCCGCCCGGTCAGTGGGCCATCGCCAAAATCTTCCTGACCGTGTCAGTCGAGCATGCAACTTATATTCTGTTCTGGCTGCTGCCAGCGTTGCTGGGCGGGATGGTGACAGGCGTTTTTTTTCATTCCTTCGTTGCCATTGGTGGCGTCGCGGCTCGTAATGCCCTGCTCGGTATCCGCTTGCTGCTAGTTTTCGCCATTTGCGGTCTTGGATTGGCGGGGGTGAAAATCCGTGTATTTGAAGCGCTTGTGGTTATCGACACGCTCATAGCAGGCGCGTACGCAGTCCTCCTCTTGCGACGGATATCCTCCCCCGCACAATGAATGGGCAGACCAGGTATGATAGAGAAGTACCAGAACTATACCGAGTTTAAGCAGGATATTTGGTCGTCCGTGCGCCAGCTAGGCCGCCACGACCCCCGGATGAAAGGCTTTCGACAGTTCCGGCGTATCCACGCCGCCCCCGTTACCGTTGTTGATCTGGGCTGTGGTGACGGTTCTTTCCTGCGAACCTTGCCCCTTTCCCAGGCGCATCACCGGATTGGCGTCGATTTTTCCTGGAAGAATCAGGCATCGCCGGGAATCGAGTTCCACAATGGCGATGTATTTGAAATCATTGAGGAGATCGAGATCGAAGGAGATGTCCTGTTTACATGCTTCGACTTTCTCGAGCATCTTAAGTATGATGATATAGTGAGGATGTTGAGCGTAATCGTCCGCCGTTTTTCGAGCAGTCGGAACCTGTATATTCTGATCCGATCCCCTAACACCGTATCGCCATTTTCCTTGTTTGGGCAGGAAGGCGATCTGACCCATGAGTCGCGCCTCTGCATCATGCGTATGGAACAACTTGTCAGTTTAGCGAGCATAGAATATTCTCGGATATTCTGTAGCGGTTCTCGTTATTTTGACTGGCGAAATTTAAAAAGACTCCCCTTCGCGCTGTTCTCCTCGTTCAGCATGTTTCTTTTCCGGATGACGATGCTCGGCCTTGGTTGCCGGGATGCCGCATCGTATTATCCAGCATTCATGCTGTGCCTAAAACTACACCCGCAGCCGATATTGGCCAGGCGTGCCGCACGTCCCGCGCCATCTGGTGGCTACCGCACCATGGGTTCTCCATGAACGTCTCGTCGATCGCTGTCATCAGCGCCAGCGTCTCATCCGCTTCCGGCACTGGCGCATATAGTTGCAGGGCCTGCAACTGATGTGTGGCAGACGGCGCTGTGCCGAGATCGAAGGCGGTGGTGAGCTGATTCGCCCGCGGTCCACGCTCATCGACCGAAGGTTTGGCTAAAAATCTGTTCGAGGACCAGTTGTCCGATTTTAGCGTGGAACCGCCAACGCCGCCAGCGTCAGATCACCAGGATAGCCTTGCGCGCCATCTTGACCGTGAAATCCGCGCCGCAGCGCTCCCCCGTCGCCTTCATTCCCGTAGCAATCCATCAGGCCTGGAAGCAGCTTAACGCCCTGCCCAGATTTCCGGCACTACCTCAGAGTCCGGAACAGTTCCGCCAGATCGATCTCGCATCGGCGATCACCCGTGCTCTGGCCTGCTTTCCAGTTCCGCACTGACCATCCCGATCCGTTTCAGCCATTTCTTCGTGACTGAGGCGTGTAGCATAGCGCAACCTGCATGCAGGTCGGCCCAGAATTCCGGATGGCCATCGAGTGCCACATGGCGAAGATGTTGGCATAAATAAAGCTGCGGGCCCAGCTCTGGTCATATCCGCAACTGCAGTCATTGGTGGAGCCTAGGAGGATCGAACTCCTGACCTCTACAATGCCATTGTAGCGCTCTCCCAGCTGAGCTAAGGCCCCGAAATCCAACGCTCGCCGGCTGGGGCCGGCGACAGGGGGCGGCTCTTACGTCAGGTCCGCCCCGCTTGCAACCCTCTCTTTAAAACCCTTTGGCGGGGGTCAACCTTCGTCCTCGTCGGCCGATGTCGAGAGGCCGAGATCGTCGTCGCCGCCGATGTCGACATCTTCCTTCTCGCCGTCCTCTTCCTCGTCGAGGTCCAGATCCTCGGCGTCGAGATCGCTGTCGTTGCCCTTGGGATTCTCTTCGGCCTTCTGGGTCTCGAACGGCAGCGGCTGCTTCGATTTCAGGATCGGCTCGGGCATCCAGGCATTGCCGCAGGCGATGCAGGTAACCGGGTCCTCGGTGCCCAGATCATAGAAGCGGGTGCCGCACTTCGGGCAGGCGCGCTTCGTGCCCCATTCAGGCTTCACCACCGGCGGAATCTCCAAACAGAAAGGGCGGGCCGCCGCGAGGGACAGCCCGGAATGGGGGGCGTCTGCCATAGGCCGGGGGGCGCTGTCAAAAACTTGTCGTGCCAGCCGGAGGCTGGGCGAGCAGGATATTGGCTATGCGTCGCGCGGCGTGGCCGTCGCCGAACGGATTGGAGGTCGCGCGCATTGCCGCGTGCTGGGCGGGTTCGTCCAGCAATCCGCGCAGGGCCGCCCCCAGCTCCCGACCGTTACGACCCACCAGCCGGGCGGTGCCGGCGGCGATCGCCTCGCGCCGCTCGCTTTCGTCGCGCGTGACGAGCACGGGGACGCCAAAGGCCGGCGCCTCTTCCTGTACTCCGCCCGAATCGGTGATGATGAGGTGGGCGCGGCGGAGCAGCCAGACGAAGGCGGCGTAGTCGAGTGGCGGCAGCAGATGAACATTGGC
The DNA here is from genome assembly GCA_037190805.1 of Sphingomonas sanxanigenens. GTDB lineage: Bacteria > Pseudomonadota > Alphaproteobacteria > Sphingomonadales > Sphingomonadaceae > JBBCJR01. The sequence continues at coordinate 128,076 of JBBCJR010000010.1, forward strand.
TCGCCCCATCAGCGGGGCCAGCGCTGCGCCCACGGCCGGATTGGGGTGGACCGGCCAGACGACGTCGACGTCGTCACGCGCCGTCTCTCGGGCGATGATCGAGGCGACATGCGCAAGGTCCTGGTCCAGCGCCTCGCGGCGATGGCCTGTGATGAGGATCAGCCGCCGGCCCGGCGCGAGCATGGCGAAGCGCCGCGCGAGATCGACGTCGAGACCGGGCACGTCGTTCAAGCTGGCGCTGGTCAGGCGCAGGGCATCGACCACGGTGTTGCCGGTGACATGGATCGTCCGCCCCGCGACGCCCGTGCGCCGGAGATTGTCGGCCGCGTCGTCGGTGGGCGCGAAATGCAGGTCGGCCAGGGCGGTGATCATCCGCCGATAGCCTTCCTCGGGAAAGGGTGCGGCGAGGCTGCCGGTCCTGAGGCCAGCTTCGACATGGGCGACCGGAATACCGGCGTGGAAGGCGGCGAGCGCGCCGGCAAAGGCGCTGGCGGTGTCGCCCTGCACCACCACCCGGTCGGGGCGTCGCTGGTCGAACAGCGCCGTGATCGCTGCGGTGGCGGCGGCGACGAGAGTGCCGGGCGCCTGCCCCGCACGCATGAGCGCGAGATCATGATCGGGCGCGATCCCGAACAGCGCTAGGACCTCACTGGCCAGCGCTCCATGCTGGCCGGTGATGCAGAGGCCGTGATGCGTGCCTGTCCGGCCGGCGAGTTCCAAGATCAAGGGCGCCAGCTTGATTGCCTCGGGCCGGGTGCCGAGAATCGTCAGGATCCGCATGCGACGCTACTCTCCCCCGCCGCGGGCGCGACTGGCGCACCACCGGGCTCATTCGATACCCTAGTGCCGTTTCGAGAAAGCGGAACCCGGTAAGACCTTCGCAACGACGAGTCAGCCGCTTGCCAGTCAGTGCGGGCGATGCCACAGCCACGTTCCGATGAAAGAGGCAGCTATTCCCGCCGTTCCCGTCGGCTTCCGCGCGCCCGGTCCCCTGACGGGGCGGGTGACGGTGCCGGGCGACAAGTCGATCAGTCACCGTGCGCTCATGCTCGGTGCGCTGGCGATCGGCGAGACGGTGATCGACGGCCTGCTGGAGGGCGAGGATGTCCATGCGACCGCAGCCGCGATGCGGGCCATGGGCGCCACGATCGACCGTCGTGTCGGGGCGGAGGGTATGCTGCGCTGGCATGTCCATGGCGTGGGCGTGGGCGGGTTGCTTCAGCCTTCCGGCGCACTGGGCATGGGCAATTCGGGTACGTCCACCCGGTTGCTGATGGGCCTGGTCGCCAGCCATCCGCTTGTCGCGACGTTTGTTGGCGATGCGTCGCTGTCGGCGCGGCCCATGGGGCGGGTGATCGACCCCCTGTCGCTGATGGGCGCGGAGGCCGTGACCGCGCCCGGTGGGCGGCTGCCGCTGACCTTGCGCGGCGTCGCCCCGGCGGTGCCGATCGATTATCGGTTGCCGGTTGCCTCGGCGCAGGTGAAATCGGCGGTCCTGCTGGCCGGCCTCAACGCGCCCGGCATCACCCGCATCGTCGAGCCCGTGCCCACCCGTGACCATAGCGAGCGCATGCTGACCGGCTTCGGGGCCGACCTGACGGTGGAAGACACCCCGGATGGCGGGCGCATCATCACCCTGCGCGGCGAAGCCGATTTGAGGCCTCAGGCGATTACCGTCCCCGGCGATCCGTCGTCGGCCGCCTTCCCGATCGTGGCCGCGCTGCTGGTGCCGGGCTCGACCGTGACGGTGGCCAATGTCGGCCTTAACCCCACGAGGACCGGGCTGTTCGAGGTGCTGGAGGCAATGGGCGCGGATCTGTCCTACGACAATCGTCGCCTGGTTGGCGGGGAGCCGGTGGCTGATATCACCGTTCGTCATTCCCGGCTGGAGGGGGTGGAGGTTTCGCCCGATATCGCACCCCGGATGATCGATGAGTTCCCAATCCTGTTCGTCGCCGCAGCCCTCGCCCGAGGTCGGACGGCGATGCGGGGGCTGGAGGAACTGCGGGTCAAGGAATCGGATCGGCTGGCGGTGATGGCGGCCGGGCTGCGGCGGATCGGCGCTCGAGTCGAGGAACGGGCGGATGGGCTCGTCATCGACGGCAGCGGCGGCGAGCCGCTGGTCGCGGACGAGGACGGCCCGGTCATTGCCGTGCGGCTGGATCATCGGATCGCGATGAGCTTCGCGATCGCCGGCCTTGTCACGCGGGGGCTGGTGCTGATCGACGACATGACGCCGGTGGCGACCAGCTTTCCCGGCTTTGAGGCATTGCTGACCGGCCTTGGCGCGGAGAGGGCGACATGATCATCGCGGTCGACGGGCCGGCATCGTCGGGCAAGGGTACGATCGCCAGGGCGTTGGCCCGCCACTATGGCCTGCCACACCTCGATACCGGACTGCTCTATCGCGCGGTCGGGGCGGCGGTTCTGGCAGCTGGCGGAGACCCCGCCGATCCCGTCGCCGCCGAAGCGGCCACCGGCTTTCCCGATACGCTGCTGGACGATCCCGCGCTCAGGACCGAATCGGCCGGCGGGGCGGCGTCGATCGTCTCCGCCCATCCCGGCGTCCGGGCGGCGCTGCTGGCGCGGCAGCGCGCGTTCGCTCGCCAGCTGGGTGGGGCGGTGCTCGACGGCCGCGACATCGGCACGGTGATCGCACCTGGGGCCGACGCCAAGCTGTTCGTCACCGCAAGCCCGGAAATCCGCGCCCGGCGGCGCTATGCGGAGTTGATCGGGCGGGCCGAGGCGGTAGCTTACGAGACCGTGCTCGCCGACATCCTCGCCCGCGACGCCCGCGATTCAAGCCGCGCGGCGGCGCCGCTTGTCCGTGCCCCCGACGCCACCTTGCTCGATACGGGCGATTTGACTATAGACGCCGCCGTTCAGCGAGCGATTTCGCTTGTCGAGGCAAGGATCGGCTCCATCCTCTCCTGAGGGATTATCGGCAGCCGGCGGGACATGCGGGCGGGATGGCCGGAGGGCCAGCCCTTGTCCGCCTTTTTCGCATTTCCGATGGGCTTTGGCAGGCGTGGGCGACCGCCGGATGTCTGCCCGGCACGGTGCCGGCGGACGGACAAGCACTCTTGCAAGACCGCCGGAGACAACCGGCTGGCCTGCAACATGATTGAAGGACATATCTCTGATGGCATCATCGGCCATGCCGACCCGCGACGATTTCGCGGCCCTTCTCGACCAGTCGATCGGCACCAGCGACGGCTTTGAAGGCCGCGTCGTTACCGGCACCATCACCGCGATCGAAAACGACATGGCCGTCATCGACGTCGGCCTGAAGTCCGAGGGCCGGGTCGCGCTGCGCGAATTCGCCGCGCCGGGCGCGAAGGCCGAGTTGAAGGTCGGCGATCAGGTCGAGGTTTATGTCGACCGGGTCGAGAACGCGATGGGCGAAGCGATGCTGTCGCGCGATCGCGCCCGCCGCGAAGCCGCTTGGGACAAGCTGGAAGAGCAGTTCGGCGGCTCCGACCGCGTCGAGGGCGTGATCTTCGGCCGCGTCAAGGGTGGCTTCACCGTCGACCTCAACGGCGCCGTGGCGTTCCTGCCGGGCAGCCAGGTCGATATCCGTCCGGTGCGCGACATCACCCCGCTGATGGGCATGCCGCAGCCGTTCCAGATCCTGAAGATGGACCGCCGCCGCGGCAACATCGTCGTGTCGCGCCGCGCCGTGCTCGAGGAAACCCGCGCCGAGCAGCGTTCGGGCCTGATCCTGTCGCTCGCCGAGGGTCAGGTGATCGACGGCGTTGTCAAGAACATCACCGACTATGGCGCCTTCGTCGACCTGGGCGGCATCGACGGCCTGCTCCACGTCACCGACATGAGCTACAAGCGCGTCGGCCATCCGAGCGAGATCATCAACATCGGCGACACGCTGAAGGTCCAGATCATCCGCATCAACCGCGAGACGCAGCGCATCTCGCTGGGTATGAAGCAGCTTGAGACCGATCCCTGGGAAGGCGTCTCCGCCAAATACCCGGTCGACGCCAAGTTCACCGGCCGCGTCACCAACATCACCGAATATGGTGCCTTCGTCGAGCTGGAGGCGGGCATCGAGGGCCTGGTCCACGTCAGCGAGATGTCGTGGGTCAAGAAGAACGTTCACCCCGGCAAGATCGTCTCCACCAGCCAGGAGGTCGACGTCGTCGTCCTCGAGGTCGACGAGGAGAAGCGCCGCATCTCGCTGGGTCTGAAGCAGGCCCAGAACAATCCATGGGAAAGCTTCGCCGAGCGTCACCCGGTCGGTTCGACCGTCGAGGGCGAAGTTAAGAACGCCACCGAATTCGGCCTGTTCATCGGTCTCGACGACGAGGTCGATGGCATGGTGCACATGTCGGACATCGCCTGGGGCGTGTCGGGCGAGGAAGCGCTCCAGCTGCATCATAAGGGCGAGACGGTTCAGGCCGTGGTGCTCGACGTCGATGTCGAGAAGGAGCGCATCAGCCTGGGCATGAAGCAGCTCGAAAAGGGCGGTGCGGCGATCGGTGCCGGCAGCTCGGCCGCGGGCGGCCTGCACAAGAACGAGGTCGTCACCTGCACCGTGGTCGAGGTTCGCGACGGTGGCATCGAGGTTCAGGTGCATGACGAGAACGGTCCGCTGGGCTTCGTCAAGCGCACCGACCTCAGCCGCGATCGCGACGAGCAGCGGCCGGAGCGGTTCCAGGTCGGCCAGAAGGTCGATGCGCTGGTCACCGGTTTCGACCGCTCGAAGAAGCCGACCCTGTCGATCAAGGCGCTGCAGATTTCCGAAGAGAAGCAGCAGGTCGCTCAATATGGCTCATCCGATTCGGGCGCCAGCCTTGGCGATATCCTTGGCGCAGCGCTCAACAAGGCGCGCGAAGAGCAGAAGTAAGACTATCGGCGGAATCGTCGGCGCGATCGAACGGCCGCCCGACGCCTCGCCGCTCTCTGGCTACAAAATAAAGGCTCCGGCGCTACGCCGGAGCCTTTATTTGTTCACAACGCCCATCCGCGCGATGGGTACAAAATGGGCCGCTCGCGTATGAAACCGGCACCTGATCGACCAATCCCCAGCTTCTCGTTTTCGCGCGCGTAACTGTGGCTCCAAGGCAAATGCGCGCGTCACGCAATAAGAAGGCCCGCCAGCGCTACAGCGCAGGCGGGCCATCTCGGTTCGATGACCAGCCGTGC
>JBBCJR010000011.1:0-54612 GCA_037190805.1 Sphingomonas sanxanigenens
CCCACCCTGCGCCAACACGATCTCAACTTCACGCAGCTTGCCGATAATCTCTTCCGGCTTGTGCTTCTTGCTCGGCATTCGTCGTCCCTTTCGTGATCCAGACTATCATAGTCGATGGACCACTCAGGCGGGGCCAGATCAAACTTGGTCTCACGATTCAGTGAGGTGTGCTTCGCTGGCCCGCTCTTCGAAAAGCAAGTCTCGAACCTTCTGAAAACCTGCGATACATGGCCTCAGGTTTAGCCTATGCTGTCGTTGTCCAATGCGAGCCAGAGGTTTGGTGTATCCCTTTTACTGGCCTGGCTTGAGGATTTATGCAGATGAGATTGTTTGCGATCGCACCTTGCGTTCTAGTGGCCGGCTGTGTTTCAGCGCCTTCGGAACCAAAGGCGGTGGGGTTGCCCAATCCAGCATCCACCTATTGCGTCGAGCAAGGCGGCAGGCTCGAAATCCGTAAGGAAGCCAAGGGCGAAGTGGGCTATTGTCAGCTTTCCGATGGCAGGGTCATCGAGGAATGGGCGTTCTTTCGTTCCAAGGGAACATGATCGCGCGCTATTGCTGACCCAACTCATCAGGAACGGGCAAAGGCCGAGTGAAAGCGGATGGCTTCGACCACTTGGCCGGGGCCAAGGCAGGGCGGTAGTGCGCTCAGCGAACTCAAGCGACTTGACCCGTCACGAGCATGGCCCCTCGAAATCGGAAAATGTCTCTCATCCCAGGAAACCCCATGCGAAAATCGATCCTGCTTGCAGCCACGGCATTCCTGCTCTCGAGCACGTCGGCGCATGCGGCTGCGGGGTCTCCCGAAGCGGTACTCCAATCCGATGCATACAAGGCTGTCTATGCCATCCTCGATCGGGACCATGATCGCCTGGTGGCGGAGATCATCAAGCTGACGGAGATTCCGGCGCCGCCGTTCAAGGAGGCGGCGCGCGCGGCAGCCTATCGCGACATGATGAAGGATGCCGGTCTTCAGGACGTCGAGATCGATGGTGAAGGCAATGTCACCGGCGTGTTTCGGGGAACGGGGCCGGCCGGCGGACCGGTGACGATGATCGCCGCCCACCTCGACACCGTGTTTCCCGAAGGCACGGACGTCACGGTCCGCCGCGAGGGGACGAAGCTGTTTGCGCCGGGCATCGGCGACGACACGCGCAGCCTGGCCGTGCTGCTGGCCTATGCGCGCGCGATGAAGGAAGCGAACGTCACGGTTCTTCAGGACATCGTGTTCGTGGGCAACGTCGGGGAAGAAGGCCCCGGCGACCTGCGCGGCGTGCGCTTCCTGATGACCAAGGGAAAGTACAAGGACCGGATCAAGACCTTCTTCTCGATGGATGGTACCGAGGCCGACCGCCTCGTGACTGGCGGTGTCGGTTCGAAACGGTATCGCGTGACCTTCAATGGACCGGGCGGCCACAGCTATGGCGCGTTCGGCCTCGTAAACCCGATGGCGGCGATGAGCCAGACGGTGGTCGCCTTCTACCGGATTCCCGTGCCCGCCAAACCCAAGACCACCTATGCGGCCAGTGTCACCGGCGGTGGCACCTCCGTCAATTCCATTCCCAATTCGGTGTTCATGGAGTTCGACATGCGCTCGGAAAACCGGGAGGAGCTCGCCAGGCTCAACCAGGCCTTCCTCGACGTCGTGCGGACGAGCGTCGACGGTGAAAACGCCGCGCGGTCGACGAAGGAGGGACCGATTTCGGCCGACATCAAGCTGATCGGCGATCGCCCCGCAGGCGAGACGCCGGCGACCGCCGAAGTCGTACGCAATGCCGTGGCCATCGTGCGGGCCAAGGGCCTCGAACCGCAGCAGTCCTTCTCCTCCACCGATTCCAACATCCCGATGAGCATGGGGATTCCCGCCATAACGATCGGATCGGGAGGCAGCAGCGGCCGCGGCCACTCGCTCGACGAATGGATCGACGTCGACAAGGCGAAGAGTCTCGAAGGCGCCTCGGTCGGCCTGGGAATTCTTCTGGCGACGGCGGAGGTGCGATGAAGGGCGGCCGTCTGGCCTGATCGCCCCTCGTTCGCAGCGACGCATTGTTAACGGGATGGTTCTAGAGCGGGGTCCGGCAACTATCGCCGGGATGGTTTGCGGGGCCGTCTGCCACGCCTAAACGTCAGACCGATCGCGCACGAGGGTGGTTCGATGACCGTCACTGTCTTTCCAGCGAGCGCCTTGGCAGCGCTTGACGTGGCCTATCCGTCCAAGCCGCTGAAGCTGAATCATGCACTGGTCTCGCATCCGTTGCTGACCCTGCCCGCCCTTGAACGATTGGCGACGGCCCTGCCGGCCGGCAGCGTCGAATACAATGCCGGCGACCTGCCCATCGGTGTCCGGCCCGAAGATATCCCCGAAAATCGCCTCGGCATTGCCGACACCATCCGCGCCATCGATCGATGCGGATCGTGGATGGTGCTGAAGCGGATCGAGCAGCATCCCGATTATGCCCGGCTGCTTCATGACGTCCTGGGCGAACTGACGCCGATCACGGAGCCCCGCACCGGCCGGATGCACCAGTGCGAGGGCTTCATCTTCCTGTCCTCCCCCGCCTCCGTGACGCCGTTCCACTTCGATCCGGAGCACAACATTCTGCTCCAGGTCAGCGGCACGAAGACCATGACCGTCTTCCCCGCCGATGACGAGGATCTGGCCGGCGCCGCCATCCATGAAGCGTTTCACCTCGGCCAGCATCATCGCAACCTGCCCTGGCAGGATGAGTTCACCGGACGCGGCCTGGAGATCACCCTTACGCCCGGCGACGCCATCCATGTCCCCGTCAAGTCGCCGCATTGGGTGAAGAACCATGAGGCGGTCTCGATATCGCTGTCCGTCACCTGGCGGTCGGACTGGAGCGTGGCGGAAGCCGACGCCCGCGCCTTCAATCATGTCGCGCGCGGCATCGGCCTCAACCCCCGCCGGCCGGCCGCGTTTCCGGCCCGGAATCTCGCCAAGTCGCTGGCATATAGGGCAATCAGACGGTTGCGCGGCCCGACCCGGCCGTGACCGACCTCTATATCACCATCGATACCGAATATTCGCCCGGCTTCGCGCTGCGTCATGGGCGCGACGCGCGACGCGAAAATTTCGAGTCTTCGATCCTCGGCCGGACCGTCGATGGCGACGCCGGCATCGTTTACCAGATGGATGTGTTCGAGCGTCACGGCCTGAAGGCGGTGTTCTTCGTCGATCCGATGCCGGCTCTGCTGTGGGGGGTGGAGGCCATTGCCGACATCGTCGGGCCCATCGTCATGCGTGGGCATGACGTCCAGTTGCACATTCACACCGAATGGCTGGACCTGGCGGGGCCGGCAAATCCGCTGAAGCACCGCTCAGGCACGAATATCCGGGATTTTTCGATCGAGGAGCAATGCTTTCTGATCGATCATGCGCGCGCGTTGCTGATCGCTGCCGGAGCGCCATCGCCGATTGCGTTCCGGGCCGGCAACTACGGCGCCGACGACAATACGCTACGCGCCCTGGCGATGCTGGGCATCCGATACGACAGCAGCCATTGCCCCGGCTTCGCCGCATCGGAATGCGCGATCTCGCTTGGTCCAGACGACCGGCTGCCGGTGGAGCACGAGGGTGTGATCGAGGTGCCCGTCGACTGCATCGGCAGTGGCGAAAGCGGCTTGCGCCATGCTCAGGTGACAGCCCTGTCGGCAGATGAGATGCTGGCCGCCCTCTCCCATGCGAAGCGTCACGGGATTACATCCTTCACGCTCGTGTCGCACAGTTTCGAACTGTTGAGCCGGGACCGACGCCGCACAAACCGCATCGTCCGGCGACGATTCGAGCGCCTGTGCGCCGGATTGAGCGATATCGACGTCAAGACTGCGACCTATGCCGATCATCCGCCAGTCGCCGTCGCAAATGCGGGGCCCGCCCCAGTCCTGCCGCACAGCCGGTGGCGATCGGGCAGACGCTTGGCCGAGCAGTTGGCCGGCAACCTGCTCTACGGAGCGCGCTGATGCCTTCGAGGGTGCCCATCCGGTTCGTCGCCGGCTCGCGCAAGCTGTTCGAGGTTCCCAGGCGGCTGCACACCATTTCCTGCGGCCTTGTCGATCTGGTGGCGGGCACGCCGCCGGATCTGCCTGCCCCGGACAGGGAAAGCGACGGCTATCGCCTGTTGTCGATGCCGGAGGGCGCGGTCGCCGTCATCCGTGACAGCCGTCCGGCTCATGTGCTGGGCGGAATGCAGAGCTATCGCCGCTATTATATCGATATGACCGGCGACTATCAGACCTATCTGGGGCGCTTCTCCTCGAAGACCCGGTCGACGCTCGGCCGCAAACGGCGCCGGCTGACGGAGGAATGCGGCGGCACTCTGGACGTGCGCGAATACCGCTCGCCAGCCGAGCTCGACCTGTTCTTGCAGTCGGCCCTGCCGCTGTCACGCCTGACCTATCAGGCCAGGCTGCTGGATGCCGGCCTGCCGGAAACACCGGAGGCCAGGGCGCAGATGATGCACCTGGCCGGCGACGGACGATTGCGCGCCTATCTGCTGTTCGCGGGCGACCGACCGATCAGTTATCTTTATCTGCCAATCGATCGGGGGGTCATCACTTACGCGTTCCTGGGCTACGATCCCGAGTTCGCGGCCCTGTCTCCGGGGACGGTACTGCAATTGGAAGCTCTGGAGCGCCTGTTTGGCGAAGGCGGCCATCGCTACTTCGATTTCACCGAAGGCGAAGGCGCGCACAAGCAACTGTTCGGCACGCACTCGGTCGCGGCCAGTTCATTCCTGCTGCTGCGCGGGACGCTGGCCAACCGAGTGCTGCTGCGGTCGCTGGATGCGTTCGACACGGGCGTCGCAAGCGTGCGAGACATCGCGGAACGCAGTGGCGCGGCGACCCGTATCCGGCGGATACTGCGCGGATGAAGGAGCGGGCGAAGCGTCTGGTCAAGGCCGCAGCGCGCCTTGTCTTCTCGGATTACCGGATCAACTTCATCTACACCTCCCCTCCTCACGCGACCCCGCCAACCCTTGAACCCGGCACCAAGATCACCGTAGTCACGCCGGCCCTGGTCGAACAATTGAAGAGCAGTGCGACGGGCAAGGTCCGCAGCAGTGCCTCTTTCGCCGCCGCCGGCCTTGCCGGCCTAGCCCTCGTAGAGGACGGACAGCCGTTATCTGTCACGCACATCGCCGAGGTCCAGCACTATGACCGCAGCGGCACATGGCCGCTCGCGCCCGATGAAGTCGCGCTGATGAACATCGCGACCGAGGATGCCGCGCGTGGCCGCGGATTGGCGGTCGCGTTGATCCGCGCCGCCGCCGCCGACTATGCGGCGCGCGGACGGCAACGGATGATCGCCTTTATCTGGTGGACCAACACGCCATCGCTGCGTGCCTTTGCCAAGGCAGGCTGGCGGCGGATCGGTTTCAGCATCGAACTTCGGACCAGCGGGCGCTGGATCAGCATCCGGGTCCCGCTGGGCTGATCGGGGAGCATCCGGTCCGCTCCCCGGCCGGGGTCAAGCGCCCATCGCCAGCACTTCCTCGATCGCGCGATGGGCCTGATCGATGGAGACGAAGCTTTCAGCCAGACCGCCGGCATCCGCGTTGGCGATGGTGATGCGGCCGAACGGCTTGCGGCCCACCTCGTGCGGCTTCTGGCCCTCGGGGAAGTCGGGATCCCACAGCGGCGAGGCCATGTAGGCATAGCCGTGCGGCCAGCGGTTGATGGTGATGCCGGCGATATCGCGCGACGGGTCGAACCCGCCCGGCCCCAGGATGCGCTCCAGCTGGCTGCGGACATTCTCCTCGAACGTCTCGAACGGCGTCGTGAACAGGTCGAGGCGACCCGCCCGATACTGGTCCTTCATCGACAACCCCGGCGAACGCGGGGTGCGGACGAGGTGCAGCAGCACCGGCTGGTCGGGCGACTCGCTGTGCTTGTAACCGCCCATGCTGACCGGGAAGTCGACATAGACCTCGCTGAAATACATGCCGGGGCAATAGATGGTGCCTGCCCGCAACTTGTGGAACGACTGCCAGTTGCGGATCGCGACCGTGCCGTAAACCAGCGGCACCTTGACGCAGTAGGACAGGCCGTCGCGCTGTGCCTGGGGCATTTCGGGACACATATAAGGGATGATCATGTTCCAGCAGGCGAGCACCGTTGCCGCGCCCTTGACCCGATGGGCCTTGCCGTCGCGAACATAGACCATCTCCACCCCGTTCGGCTGGCGGGCCGATCCGGTGTTACGAACGCGCACGACGGTGCTGTTGAGCCGCAGCCGGGTGGCAGAGCCCGCCCGATCCAGCGCGCCATAGTTCATCCGCGCGGTGACGATATCCTCCATCGTCGAACCGGGCGCGCTGTCGGGAATCATCTTGCGGACCAGCATGCGCGCGATCGACGCGTTGCCGTCGGGGAAATGGAAGATATAGGGCTCGCTCTCACCCCCGCCCTGCCCGCCCTGCACCAGACCCATCGCCTTGGCGGCACCTGGGGTGACGAAGCGCACGCACATCATGGCATCGATCGCCTCGATCCCGACCGCGCGAACACCCAGCAATTTGCCATCATAATATTTCAGCACGTCGGGATGGACGCGGGCATATTTGACCAGGAAATCCTGAAAGCTGGTGTGCCGCAGCAGCTTCGTCTTTTCTTCCAGGGACAGGCCGGCGAGATAATCTTCCGTGCCATAGTTCAGACGCATGATGTCCGCCTGGGCCTGAGGCGCCATCGGTGTCGCGTCGAGAAAGCGTTTCAGGCTTTCGGGCGTCTGGGGCTCGATCGACATGAAATTGCCGACCTGGTCCGGAACCAGCTTGTCGACGCCGAACGTCTCCTTGTCGAAGAAGCAGGCATCGGTCAGCTGCCACCGCTTGCGGTAGTCGTGATCGAAATAGTCGTAAAACTTCTTCAGCTCGATGCCGAGCTCGTCGAGCAATCCGCGCGAGATCGGTCCCCACTGCGGAATCGCCTCGATCGCCTGCGTGCCGCCATAACCGATCAGGAAACGGCCATCGACCGTGAACTCGTTGCGCTTGGCGTGTCCACCGAAGTCATCGTGATTGTCGAGGATCAGGATCCGCGCATCAGGCTTCTTCTTGCGATAGAAATAGGCGGCTGCAAGACCGCTGATCCCCGCCCCCACGACGATCAGGTCATAGGTCTCGCCGGTGTCGGCGGCTGCATCGGGACGGTCCCAGCGCGTGCCATCGCGCAGCATGTGGCCGGCTTCGAACGAGCCGGGGTGGCTGCCGCGCATGCCCGAGAGGCCTGGAGGGTAGTAGCGCGGGTCCGCTTCGGTGATGCCCTGTTCGAGGAAGAACTCGCGCGTCGAGGCGTCGGGTCCGGCATCCTGCGCCAGCGCGCGGCCGGCATTGCCCAGCATGGCGGCGCCGGCGACGAATGCCACGCCGTTCAGAAAATCCTTCCGAGAAATTCCATCCCCGTTCATTTTTGACTCCCCGATTATATGTTGTTGTATCGGCCGTGTTCGGTCGCTGCCGCGATAGGTCCGGAGATCACCGCGCACCATGTAGATATTGGTGGCAAAGGGCGCTCCACATCGCCTTTGCGCCCATCTCGCTCACGCCGGGCGAAAGTCGTCCGTCTCCTGATCCAGAACATGCAGGACGCCGTCGGCAATGGCGAAATAGGTTCCGATCAGCCTCAGCGTGCCGGCTTTCTCGCGCGGCGGGATGAAGGGAAATGTGCGCAGGTTGCGAAGGCTGAGCCGCACGCTCTCCAATTCCAGGGCGCGGACTGCTTCCGGACCATGGTCGCAGCGGGCGACGATCGCGTCGCGAGGGCCGTCGAGCATGCTGATCCAGGCATTGATGAAGCCGCCTTCCCCCGGCGGCTTGTCCGCGAACCGCCGGGACAGGGAGGCGGCAATGCCCCCGCACTGACCGTGGCCCATGACGATGATCTCGCCGACCTCGAGCTGGGTAACAGCGAACTCCAGTGCCGCCGACACGCCATGATACTGGCCGCCCACCTCGAACGGCGGCACCAGATTGGCGACGTTGCGGACCACGAACATCTCGCCCGGGCGGGCATCGAACACGGTCGCGGGGTCGATGCGGCTGTCCGAACAGGCGATGACCAGGACCTTGGGGCTTTGCCCTTCCGCCAGCCGTTCCCACCGCTGCCGCTGATGAAGCCAGTCACCACTGCGAAAGCGGTGATAGCCGGCGATCAGATCAGTGAAATCGGTCATGCACCGCTCCCCTAGACCCGCGCGCCAGCTTCGCGCAAGCGCTCAGGTCGGAAGCCGGCGCCTCAGGTCGTCGGGCAGGCGCGCCAGCACCATCAGCCGCGCCGGACGCCATAGCGCCGAGAGGGTCAGGAGGGCCGATCCGATGACCAGCGCGGTCAGAGCGAAGTTCATGCCGACACCGCCAAAGGCACGGAACAGCACCGCGATTGCATAGAGCACATACCCCAGCGCCGAAACCAGCAGCGCCCGGCGGTCGACCGCCAGTGCGACAACGGCCATGACCAGATAAGCCAGCAGGACCAGCGTCGCGTGCGCCGCCGTCGCGCGGCCATCGAGCAGGCCCAGAATCTTGAAGATCGGATGCACGATAAGCGGCGCCGCCAGCAAGTGCAGCCAGAAGGCGACGTCCGATCGCCGGGTCAAGCGGGCGGGATCGCTCATGTCCCAATGCATGGCGAAGGCGAAGACGACGAGACCGACGACCAGCAGCAGGGGCGTCAGCATCGCCGTCGCGACCGGCACCGCCGCGACAACCAGCGACATGATCAGGCCGACCAGGGCCGCCGTTCCAGCGGCAATGGTGATTGGTACCTTGAACCGGCGCCAGTGCAGCCAGGCGATGCCCGCGGCGACCGCCGCCGCGATCGGCGTTCCGAACCGTCCCAAGGGATCGAGCAGCATCGCCAGCGCCATGAATGCGCCGCCGACGACGCCGAGCAGCAAGAGGATGCTCGGCAAGGCAAGCCGCCGCTTGCGGGTGAAATATTCCCCCAGGCCCCAGCTCGCCGCCGCGACGGCAGCTCCACCCGCCCAGCCGACAACCCCGCCGAACAGCCAGGCGAGAGCACCAAGGAGCAGCGCGGCGGCGATGGTGACGAAAATGTCGTTGAAGCCGCTGACGAGCCGGAACTGCTCTTCGTCCACGGTCGGCGCAGTCGCGCCGGCGGTCAGGAACGCCCGGAACGATGTCGCCGCTTCCGGGCTGAGCGCGCCCGCGGCGACCGCGTCATCGATATCGCCGTCGCTGAACACCAGCAATCAGTTACCGTGCAGCCGCTGAGCAATCGCCATCGCCTGCTCACCGCCGGACTGGGGCACGGTTTCACCCGCCCGATCCATGATCTCGGCGATGTGGGCGGCAACTCCCTCCGGTGTGCGCTCGCCGTCCGCCAGGGCGGCGCCGCGCGTCATGGTGACGTTGACCGCGTGGACGACCCCACCCCCGGCGCCAAGGATGGTGTTGGTCGGCGCCCCTTCGGACACCAGGTAGAGCGCTGCCGGAGCGACATTTTCGGGGGCGAACTGCTTGAACACCGCCTCGGGCAGCAGACCCTCGGTCATCCGCGTGCCGGCGACCGGGGCGATAGTATTGACCTTGACGTCATATTTCGCGCCTTCCAGCGCCAGGGTCTTGGTCAGACCCGCCAGCGCCAGTTTCGCCGCGCCATAGTTGGATTGGCCGAAATTGCCGTAGAGGCCGGTCGACGAGGCGGTCATCAGAATGCGACCGTAATTCTGCTCGCGCATCAGATCCCACACCGCCTTGGTGCAGATGACCGACCCCATCAGGTGGACGTCGACGACGGCGCGGAAATCGTCCAGCTCCATCTTGGTGAAGCTCTTGTCGCGCAGGATGCCGGCATTGTTGATCAGGATATGGACGCTGCCCCACTTCTCGCGCGCGGCGGCAACCATCGCCTCGACCTGAGAGACATCGGTGACACTGGCACCGTTGGCGATCGCCTCGCCCCCGCCAGCTCGGATTTCCTCGACCACTTTTGCAGCTGCATCGGAATGGCCGGTGCCGTCGCGGGCGCCGCCCAGATCATTGACGACAACCTTCGCGCCACGTCGCGCAAGGTCGAGCGCATAGGCCCGGCCAAGGCCGCCGCCAGCGCCGGTGACGATTGCCACCCGTCCGTCAAAGCTGATGCTCATCCCATTCCTCCTCGAAGCTCTGCTTTTGAGTCGGAATCAGGTCTAACCCAGCTTTACGTTTACGTCACCTGCCGATGCGTCAGGCCGCGTCCTGATCGAGCGCGTAACCCGCCGAACGGACGGTGCGGATCAGGTCGGACTGGCCCCCGTCGTTGATTGCCTTGCGCAGGCGCCGGATGTGCACGTCGACCGTGCGGATCTCGATATCGCTGTCATGACCCCATACCGCGTCCAGCAGCCGCTCGCGCGAGAAGACACGGCCCGGATGCTCCAGGAAATGGCGCAGCAGGCGGAACTCGGTCGGACCAAGCGCCACCGGCCGGCCACCGCGCCGGACACGGTGGGCGGCGGTGTCCATCTCGATGTCGGCGAAGTTTAGCCCCTCGCCCGCCAGCGCCGGGCGCAGACGGCGGAGCACCGCCTTCACCCGCGCGGTGAGTTCCCGCGGGCTGAACGGCTTCGTCACATAATCGTCGGCGCCGGTTTCGAGGCCGCGAATGCGATCCTCCTCCTCCACCCGCGCGGTGAGCATGATGATGGGGATGTTGGCGGTCGCCGGGTCGCGACGCAGACGACGGCAGACCTCGATCCCCGACAGGCTTTCCAGCATCCAGTCGAGCAGGATGAGGTCGGGCGTCTGTTCACGCGCCAGCAGCAGGGCATCCTCGCCGTCCGGCGTGCGAACGACGTCGAAGCCTTCGCGATCAAGATTATAGCCGACCAGTTCGGCCAGTGCGGGGTCGTCTTCGACCAGAAGGACGCGACCTGCGCTCATCTCACTTCTCCTCCACGATCTCCACGCCGGTGATATCCTCACCGCGGGCGCGGTCGCCAAGATATTCGCCACGCGCCGCAAAATAGACCATCTCGGCGATGTTGGTGGCATGGTCGCCGATCCGCTCGAGATTCTTGGCGATGAACAACAGGTGGGCGGACGGCGTGATGTTGTGCGGGTTCTCCATCATGTAGGTGAGGAGCGCCCGGAAGATGCTGTTGTAGAAATCGTCGACATGGCGGTCGCGCTCACGGACCTGCGCGGCCAGTTCGGCATTGCGCTGGGCAAAGGCGTCCAGCGAGGCCTTGACCAGATTGCCGGCCGCCCGGCCCATGTCGGGCAGGATGGCGACCGCATCGATCCGCGACACCTCGGCCAGCAGCGGCACGCGCTTGGCGATGTTCTTGGCATAGTCGCCGATCCGTTCGACCACGCCCGAAATCTTGAGCGCGGCGACGACTTCGCGCAGATCGTCCGCCATCGGCGCACGCAGCGCCATGATCCTGACGGCCTGACGCTCGATCTCGACTTCCAGCTCGTCGATGCGGCGGTCGGCCTCGACGATCCGCTGGGCACCGTCCAGGTCGCGGCGGACAAGGGCCTGCATGGCGCCGGTAATCGCCGCTTCGGCAAGGCCGCCGATTTCGGAGACCAGCGCGCGCAGCTGCTTCAGATCGTCGTCGAACGCGGTGACGGTGTGACCGGTGGTGGCCATATACTCTCTCCTCAGCCGTAACGGCCGGTGATGTAATCCTTGGTCCGCGTTTCCCGAGGATTGGTGAAGATGTCGGACGTATCCCCATACTCGACCAGGGTGCCGAGGTGGAAGAAGGCCGTCTTCTGGCTGACGCGGGCAGCCTGCTGCATGTTGTGGGTGACGATGACGATCGCATAGCGGCCGCGCAGTTCGTGGATCAGTTCCTCGATCTTGGCGGTGGCGATCGGGTCGAGCGCCGAGCACGGCTCGTCCATCAGGATGACTTCCGGGTCGACGGCGATGGCGCGGGCGATGCACAGGCGCTGCTGCTGGCCGCCGGACAGCGCGGTGCCGCTGTCGCTCAGCCGGTCCTTGACCTCATCCCACAGGCCCGCGCGGCGCAGCGACTGCTCGACGACGCGATCCATGTCGGCCTTGGCCTCGGCCAGGCCGTGGATGCGGGGGCCATAAGCGACGTTCTCGTAGATCGACTTCGGGAACGGATTGGGTTTCTGGAACACCATGCCGACCCGGGCGCGCAGCTGCACGACATCCATGCCGCTGGCATAGATATCCTCGCCATCAAGGCGGATCTCGCCGGTCACCCGCGCGCTGGCGACGGTATCGTTCATGCGATTGAGCGTGCGCAGGAACGTCGACTTGCCACAGCCCGACGGACCGATGAAAGCAGTGACGTTCTCCTGGTCGACGTCGATCGAGACGTCGCGGATCGCCTGCTTGTCGCCATAGAAGACGTCGACGCCGCGCGCCGTCATCTTGAGGTCGCGGCTCACCGTCGAATGCTGGTGCGCGGCTAGATCGTTCAGACTGATATCGTTCATGGGGCTCACCAGCGGCGTTCAAAGCGGTTGCGGAGATAGATGGCGACGGCGTTCATCGTCAGCAGGAAGGCCAGCAGCACGATGATCGCGGCAGAGGTTTTCTCGACGAAGCCGCGGCTGACCTCGTCCGACCACAGGAAGATCTGGACCGGCAGCACGCTCGACGGCGATGTCAGGCCGTCGGGCGGCGCGGCGACGAAGGCACGCATACCGATCATCAGCAGCGGCGCGGTTTCGCCAAGCGCGCGGGCCATGCCGATGATGGTGCCGGTGAGGATGCCCGGCAGGGCCAGCGGCAGGACGTGATGGAACACAACCTGGACCGGCGAGGCGCCCACCCCCAGCGCCGCGTCGCGGATCGACGGCGGCACCGACTTGATGGCGTTACGCCCGGCAATGACGATCACCGGCAGGGTCATCAGCGCCAGCGTCAGGCCACCCACCAGCGGCGCCGAACGCGGCAGATGGAAGGTGTTGAGGAACACCGCCAGGCCCAGAAGGCCGAAGATGATCGACGGTACCGCGGCGAGGTTGTTGATCGACACCTCAATCAGGTCGGTCCAACGGTTCGAGGGCGCATATTCCTCGAGATAGAGCGCAGCGAGCACGCCGATGGGAAAGGACAGCAGCAGCGTGACGATCATCGTCAGCAGCGAACCCTTGAACGCCCCCCAGACGCCAACCAGCGTCGGATCGGTCGCGTCGGCTCCAAGCAGGAAGTCGAGGTTGAACACGGTGCGAAGGGCGTCCGCCGACTTCAACCGCTGATGGACGGCATCGCTCTCGGCGTTGCCGTGACCCTTGGCGGCCAGATCGATCGTGGTCGCGGCCGGTACCCAGATGTCGGCCTGACCATTCAGAACAGCCGGATCGGCCTTTATCGCGTTGCGCACCTTCAGCCAGGCGCCATCCGACAGCATCCGGGCCCCGCCGTTGCCGAACGCGGCATCAGCGGCGGCCACCGTGACGCCTTCGATGTCGGCAGCGGCCAGCGTGGCATCGGCCTCCGGCCCCGCCAGCATGGCCTGGTCGATGAGAAGCGTCGAACGGGCGAAATCCACCGGCAGGCGAACCTCGGTTCGCATGAAACCGCTGGCCCCGTTCATCACCATGGTGATGAGCAGAAAGGCGAGGAAGCCGGCGGACATCGCGACCGCGGCAAAGCCGAGGGCGCGGAACCGGCGTTCCGCCGCATAGCGCCGGCGAATGCGGCTCTGCATCGCCGCGCCGCGCCAGTCGGTGGGCACGCGCGCGGGTGCCTGCTGGGAGAGGGTGAGGTCAGTCATAGGCTTCGCGATATTTCTTCACGATCCGGAGGGCGACGATGTTGAGCAGCAGCGTCACCACGAACAGGACGAGCCCGAGCGCGAAGGCGGCAAGCGTCTTGGCGCTGTCGAATTCCTGGTCGCCGGTCAGCAGCTGGACGATCTGGGTCGTCACGGTGGTGACGCTGGCAAAGGGATTGGCGGTGAGGTTCGCGGCAAGGCCGGCGGCCATGACGACGATCATCGTCTCGCCGATCGCGCGGCTGACGGCGAGCAGCACGCCGCCGACCACGCCCGGCAACGCCGCCGGAACCAATACCTTGCGGATCGTCTCGGACGGCGTGGCGCCCATCGCCAGCGACCCGTCGCGCATGGCGTCGGGGACCGCGGCGATCGAATCGTCGGCCATCGAGGAGACGAACGGGATGATCATCACGCCCATCACGACACCGGCGGCAAGCGCCGATTCCGACGAGGCGTTGGGAATGCCGACCATGACCGCGAAGTCGCGGATCGCCGGCGCAACGGTCAGCGCGGCGAAATAACCGTAAACCACGGTCGGGACGCCGGCCAGGATTTCCAGCAGCGGCTTCATGATCTGCCGCGTCTTCCGGCTGGCATATTGGGTGAGGTAGATGGCGCTCATCAGTCCCAGCGGGATGGCGACGATCATCGAGATGATCGCGCCGATGAAGATCGTGCCCCAGAACAGCGGCAGCGCCCCGAAGGCCCCGGACGACCCGACCTGATCGGCACGGATCGCGGTCTGCGGGCTCCAGTTGAGGCCGAACAGGAACTCCACCGGCGACACGCGCGAGAAGAAGCGCAGCGATTCGAACAGCAGCGACAGGACGATGCCGACCGTGGTCACGATGGCGATCAACGAAGCGACCAGCAGCGCCCCCATCACCAAGCGTTCGACCCGCGTCCGTGCCCGAAAATCGGCATTGAACCGCGTCCAGGCATAGGCGCCGCCAGCAAAGGCGAGGATCAGGGTGATGGCGCCGCCAATCAAGCCGAACTCGTTGCGCGCGGCACGATAGGCATCGACATATTTATCGGCGTTCGGGTTGAACGCACCGGCGATCCGCCCCTCCGCCAGCCCCCGGATTTCGCCCAGCATGGCGCTGCGCTCCATCGGCGTCGCGGGCAGGTCCGCGGGGGCGATGGACGCGACCGTCTGTTCGACGACCAGACCGGGGGCGATGCCACTCCAGACGGCAAGAAACAGCAGCGCCGGCACCGCCGCCCACAGGGCGACATACCAGCCATGGTAGCTGGGCAGCGAATGGAGACGCCGACCCTCGCGATGGCTAAGCGCCCTGGCGCGGGCGCGCGCACTGAGCCAGCCGACCAGCGCCAGTCCCGCGACCAGAAACAACAGGGCCAGTGACGACATATTCAGCGTTCCGTTCCTTAGCGCCGTACCCTGCCCGGCATTATTTCAGCCCGGCGGGGTCGAGGGGCGTCAGCTTGGTCGCGATCTCCGCGTTCTTGGCCCGGACGTCCTCGGTCGCGGCCACCAGACCGCGGCGCGGCAGATAGCCTTCCGGGCCCCAGGCGCTGTCACGGGCATATTCGGCCACGAATTCCTTGAGGCCGGGGACGGCATTCAGATGCTCGCCTTTCACATAGATGTAGAGCGGCCGCGCACCGGGATATTTGAAGGTCGAGACGGTCTCGTAGGTCGGCTCCACCCCATCCATCGCCACGCCCCGAACCTTGTCGGTATTTTCCTCGAGGAAGCTGAAGCCGAAGGCACCCAGCGCGCCGGGATTGGCTTCGATCTTCTGAACGATGAGATTGTCGTTCTCGCCCGCCTCGATATAGGCGCCGTCCTCGCGGATGCGGGTACAGATGTCCTTGTGCTGGTCCTCGTTGCTGTCCTTCAGCGCCTTCATCGCCGGATCGGTGTCGCAGCCAGGCGTCAGGACCAGTTCGGTCAGCGAGTCGCGGGTGCCCGAGGTCGGCGGCGGACCATAGACCTGGATCTTCACCGCCGGCAGCGACGGGTCGATGTCAGACCACAGCTTTGCCGTCTGCTCCTTGCCGAACGGGTTTGCGGCCAGCGCCTTGTAAACCTGCTCCTTGGTCAGCGCGATCGGAGCGGCCTTGCGCGATTCCGCCAGCACCAGGCCATCAACGCCGATCTGAACCTCGATGACCGATTTGACGCCATTGGCGGCGCAGGCATCATACTCCGATTTCTTCAGCTGGCGCGAAGCGTCGACCACGTCGGCGAACTTCGCGCCGACGCCGCCGCAGAACAGCTTCACGCCCGCGCCGGTGCCGGTCGATTCGACGACTGGCGCCTTGAAGCCGGTATTCTTGCGAACAAACTGTTCGGCCACGGCGGTCGAGAACGGAAACACGGTCGAGGAGCCGACGATATGGACATAGTCGCGCGACGCGCCACCAGCTCCCGAATCGCCACCGCCGGATTGGCCACAAGCGCCAAGAGCGAGGGCGCAGGCCGTAACCCCGAGAAACCGTGCCGTCATTGAAACCCTCCGTTCAGCGGTGCTGGCACGCCGGCTAGGCGTTGGAGGCGTCGCCTATGTTACGGCCGGATGACGCTTTTATGACACCGGCCACGGACGCCGTCTGCGCGGGCAAAAGCACCTCCACCGTCGTGCCCACGCCCACCTCGCTCAGAATGTTGAGGGTGCCGCGATGCCGCTCGACGATATGCTTGACGATGGCAAGCCCGAGGCCGGTACCGCCCAACGACCGGCTACGGCCGGCATCGACACGATAGAAGCGCTGGGTCAGCCGGGGCAGGTGCTCGGCCGCTATGCCTTCGCCCTGGTCGACGACCGCCAGCCGGACGGTTGCCGGGCCGCGTGGTCCCAGCTCGATCCGCACCGGGGTTCCCGGCCGGCCATATTTCAACGCATTGCCGACCAGGTTGTGGAGCAGCTGGCGCAATTGCGCCCGCTCTCCGGCAACCGGCGCAACGCCACCCTCCGCCTCGTCGACCAGGATGACGGGAAGCTTGTCGATCGCCCGGTCGGCGACAATCCCTATGACTTCGTTGATCAGCGCCCTCAGATCGACCGCCTCCGCCGGCGCGCGATGCTTGTCGGCTTCGATGCGCGACAACGACATCAGGTCGTCGACCAGGCGGGTCATCCGCTCCGCCTCCTCGCGCATGATGCCCAGAAAACGGTCGCGCACGGCTTCATCGGTTCCGGCCGGCCCTTCCAGCGTTTCCACGAAGCCGAGCAGCGTCGCCAGCGGGGTCCGCAACTCGTGGCTGGCATTGGCAACGAAATCGGTACGGCTGCGCTCGATGGCGCGCGCGGCGCTGCGATCGATCAGGCGGATCAACTGTCCGTCCTCGAGTGGGGCGACATTCAGTTCCCAGACGTCGTCGGAGCGGTTGAGGCCGGTGATCTCGATCGACCCGGCCGCACTGTCGACGATGGCCGTCATCGCCGCCGGGTGGCGCAGGACGACGCGGATATCCTCGCCCTCGATATGTTCGCCCAGCAGACGGCGCGCGGCCGCGTTGGCCGTGCTGACTCGCCGCCGCCCGTCAAGGCACAGAACCGGATCGCTGATCGCCTCGACGACTCCAGCCGCCGTCGGTTCGGCCGGTACAGCCACGGCCGCGACGTCGGGGACCGCGACTCCGGTCTGCTCCTGGCCCCGCAGCATGGTCTTGAAACGATCGACAAAGGATGTGGGCATCGCGGTCCAGTCTAGGAGGGAATTGCGACGGTTTGAAGCGATGTCGGCGAAGGCGCGTTAACCATGACTTCTCGCCCTGCATTGGAAATCAGTGTAATCGATGTCGAAACAGGGTGGGTATGGCAATGACGAACGATCCGAACGACGATATGAGCGCACCGGATGCCGGCACCGAAGCCGCACCTGCGCGTCGTCAGCTGCTGCAACTTGGCGCCGCTGCCGCTGCGTCCGTGGTCACGGTGCGCCCCGCCCTCGCCCAGACCGCGAACTCGGTCCTCAACTGCCAGATTCCGGTGCCCGACCCGGCCCGCGCCAATCAGTATATCGCCGCCAACGGACGCCTGGTGCCCGCCGGCACGAAAGGTGCCTTCCCGCCGTCGCCCCGCGCCTTCACGGGCGAGGAGATCAAGAAGGCCCTGCGCAGCAACCTGACCCCGCCGGGCGTCGATCGCGAGGCGTTTCAAGCCTATCTGAATTATATCCGCCGGCTGCGCGCGGGAACCAGCGGCTTCACCTGTTACGCCTCGCTGATCGCCACCCGCTGAGCGGACGATGCGGTATCTCGCCGATCCGCCGGCCGCGCGCCGGGGACTGTCGCGCGACGGCTTCGTCATCCTCTACCACCGCCCCTCGGGCCAGACCCACCTGCTGACGCCACTCGCCGCGGCACTCGTCGACGTGCTCGCCGGCGACCCCGCTGATGCCGACGAGGCGCTTCGCCGCCTCGCCGCGATCCACGATCTCGACGGCGACGACGCCCAAGCCGTGATTGCCGCACGACTGGACGAGCTGGCCGACGCGGGCCTGATCCGTCCCGTATGACACACCGGTTCAGCGTCCGGGTCGGGCCGTTCGGATTTGATATCCATTCCGTCTGGCCTGGCCCCGTCCGCGCGCTCCAGCGACTCTACGCCACCTATCCTCACGATCTGGCGGACGGCATCGCCGATTTCGCCATTCGTCTGGAGCCGGCCGGCCGTGGCCGCCGCTGGCTGCGGCCCGCGGTCGCGATCGGCGGCGATTTCACCCTGCCCGGCGCAGCGCCGCTACCGTTGGCGCAAGGATTGCTGGCGGCGGAAATGGCCATGAATCTTCAGGTCGCGCTTGGCCAGCACCGCTTCCTTCTCCTTCATGGCGCGGTGGTGGAGCGGGACGGCCGGGCGCTGCTGATGTCGGGCGCCTCCGGCTCGGGCAAGTCGACGCTGGCGGCGCTGATGAGCCTCAGGGGCTGGCGATTGCTGGGAGACGAGTTCGCGCTACTCGATCTCGACCGGGGCGACCTTCATCCCTTCCCTCGCCCCGTCAGCCTCAAGAACGACGCCATCGCCGTCGTCGAACGGGAAGTCGGGCCGGAACGGCTCGGCCCCCGTCTCGACGGCACGCCCAAGGGTAGCATCCGCCATCTGATCCCGGATCAGTCGGCACTCGCCACGATGGACAAGGCGGCGATGCCCGCCGTGCTGGTGTTCCCCCAATTCGGCCGGGGACTGGAGCCCGCCGCGCGGCCCGTGGGCGCGGGCGAGGCCTTCATCCGCCTCGCCCAGGCATCGACCAACTATCCCAACCTCGGCGAGCCTGGCTTCGCCGCCCTCACTGGCCTGATCGATCGGGTTCCGGCCGTCCATCTGGACCATGGCGGTGGCCAGGCCGCGCTCGACGCGCTGGAGGCATTGGCCGGATGAGCGTTCGCCTGTTGATCGCCGCCCTTGCTCACCCGGCCAGTCTGGAGCGTCTGTCCGACACCGAATGGAGCGCCCTGATCCGCATCGCCCGCGCAGAGGCGCTGATCGGTCAGCTCGCCCATCGCAGCGCCGGCATGTTGGTGCCGCCCCGCGCGCGAATAATCCTCGACGACGCGCTGACGATGGCGGCGGCCAACCGCCGCCAGATGCTGTGGGAAGCGGAGATGGCCCGCCGCGCGTTGACACCGCTGGGCACCCGCGTCGTGCTGCTGAAAGGTGCGGCCTATGCCGCCGCCGACCTCGGCCCCGCCGCCGGCCGCAGCATCGGGGACCTCGACCTGCTGGTGCCGCGCGCCGATCTCGACGCCGCCGAACATGCGGTGCTGGAAGCGGGCTGGGAGCCGGTCAAGTCCGATCCCTATGACGATGCCTATTACCGTCGCTGGATGCACGAGCTGCCGCCGCTGATCCATGCCGAGCGCGACCGGATGCTGGACCTCCATCATACCATTCTGCCCCTGACCGGCCGCCGTCGCCCCCACGCCGATGCGCTGGTCGAGGATGCCGTGGCGCTGCCGTCAGGCCTGTTCGTCCTGTCGCCAGCGGATCGCATCGTCCATGCCGCCGCCCATTGCCTCTACGATGGCGACCTGTCGGGCGGGCTCAGGAACCTGTGGGACATTGGCCGCCTGCTGGCCGACGCGAACGCACCGTCACGTTCGGACCTGCTGGACCGCGCCCGGCTACACGATCTGGAAGATGTGGTCGCGCGCGCCCTGCGCCTGTGCGGCGTGCTGTGGAATGTCGAACCGATCAGGTTCGCCGACCGGCCTTTCCTGCGCCGGCTTCTGGCGCGCGACGGGCTGGGCCGCCAGACCCGGCCCTGGACCCGCCTCGCCTTCTCGGCGCGGGGTCACTGGCTGCGGATGCCGCCGGCGATGCTGGCCCGGCATTTGGCCGTCAAAGCGACGAAAGCGTGGGAAGCAACTCGTCGAAATGATGGATGACGGCCGTTGCGCCGAGCGCGTCGACCGGCCTGTCGCTAAAGCCGAAGCTGACCGCGACACACGGCACGCCGGCTGCCCTGGCGGTATCGGTATCGGTGATCGAGTCGCCGATGAAGGCCGGCGCCATTGATCCCAGCCGGCGCGCGGCTTCCATCAGCGGCGCAGGGTCGGGCTTGCGAACGCTCAGCGTATCGCCGCCGATCAGCGCCTGAAAGCGCTCCGTCCAGCCCAACGCGGCGAGCAGCTGGATCGACAACGCCTCGGGCTTGTTGGTGCAGACACCCAGCCGGATGCCGCGCGCGGCCAGTTCGTCCAGCGCACGTTCCAGCCCGGCGAACGGGGCGGAGTGAACGCAGATGTTGCGGCTGTAATAGTCGATGAAGATGGGAAACCCCTCATCCACCAGCGCTTCGGTCCATCCGCCCGTTGCGCCCAGCCCTCGCTCCAGCAGCTTGCGCGCGCCGTGCCCCACCATGTCGCGCACCGCCGTCTCGCTTACCGCCGGGCGCCCCAGGACGCCCAACGCGTGGTTCAGCGCCGCGGTCAGGTCGGGCCCGGTGTCGACGAGCGTGCCGTCGAGGTCGAAGATGATGCTGTCGAAGCGGATATCGGTCATGCGTCGCCCATGACGCGGACGATATGGAAATGGCAAGCTTTCTGTGGCACCTGCCCGACATGATCGGAACCCGTCCGCTTGCCGTCGTGATCCTGGCCGCTGGTCAGGGCACCCGCATGAAGTCCGACCTGCACAAGGTCCTCCATCCCATCGCCGGCCGGCCGATGCTGCTGCACCTGATGGCCAGCGTCGCCGCCCTGTCACCGGCCCGCACGGTGGTCGTCGTCGGCGCCCGGCGCGAGCAGGTGGAGGCCGCAGTCACCGGCAGCGGCGCGGTGGTCGTGACGCAGGAGCCGCAACTGGGCACGGGCCACGCCGTGCTTCAAGCGGAGGGCGCGCTGGCGGGGTTCGAGGGGGATGTCCTGATCCTCTATGGCGACGTTCCCCTGATCGCAGCGGAAACGATGCGGGGCATGATCACCCGCCTTCAGGCAGCGGATAGGCCGGCTGCGGTGGTGCTCGGATTCCGGCCACCGGATGCGCTCGCCTATGGCCGCATCCTCGCCGATGCCGACGGCCGCATCGACAAGATGGTCGAGTTCAAGGATGCCACGGCGGAGGAACGCGCGGTCGACCTGTGCAATTCCGGCGTCATGGCGGTGCGCGCCGCCGACCTGTGGCCGCTCCTCGCCCGGGTCGGCAGCGACAATGCGGCGGGCGAATATTATCTGCCCGATCTCATCGGTCTCGCCGCCGGTGATGGGCGATCGAGCGCGGTGGTCGAAACCGCCGCCGCCGAGGTCGCCGGCATCAACAGCCGCGCCGAACTGGCTGCGGTGGAGGCCGTCTGGCAGGCGGACCGCCGGGCACGGGCGATGGCCGATGGGGCGACCCTGATCGCGCCCGCGACCGTCTGGTTCAGCCATGACACTGTGCTCGGCCGCGACGTCACGGTCGAACCGAACGTCGTTTTCGCACCGGGCGTCGAGATCGCCGACGGCGTCACCATCCGGGCCTTCAGCCATCTGGAGGGCGCGCGGGTCGCCAGCGGCGCCGACATCGGCCCCTATGCCCGCCTCCGTCCCGGCGCGGACATCGGCGAGAAAGCCAAGATCGGCAATTTCGTCGAGGTAAAGAAGGCCCGGATCGATGCCGGCGCCAAGGTCAATCACCTCAGCTATGTGGGCGATGCCGATGTCGGCGCGGCGGCCAATATCGGCGCCGGCACCATCACCTGCAATTATGACGGCTTCTTCAAATACCGCACCCGGATCGGCGCCGGCGCCTTCATCGGGTCGAACAGCGCGCTCGTCGCGCCCGTCAGCATCGGCGACGGCGCGATCGTCGCCGCCGGTTCGGTCGTCACGGGCGATGTCGAGGCGGATGCGCTGGCGCTGGCACGCGGCCGGCAAGAAAACCGACCGGGCTGGGCGGCCCGCTTTCGCGCCGCTATGTCGGCCCGCAAACGGGCTGGTTCAATCCCGGACAGCAAGTAACGGAAACCACGGTCTATGTGCGGAATCATCGGTATCCTTGGACGTGAGGATGTTACGGACCGGCTGGTGGACGGCCTCAGGCGGCTGGAGTATCGCGGCTATGATTCGGCCGGCGTCTGCGCCGTAGTAGATGGCCGGATCGAGCGGCGCCGCGCCGAAGGCAAGCTCGACAACCTCGCGCGTGTCCTTGCCGCCAGTCCCCTTCCCGGTCACAGCGGCATCGCCCACACCCGCTGGGCGACCCACGGCGCGCCGACGACGGAAAATGCGCACCCCCACGCGACCGAACAGGTCGCCCTCGTCCACAACGGCATCATCGAGAATTTCAAGGAACTGCGCGAGGAATTGATCGCCGCCGGCCGCCGCTTCGAAAGCCAGACCGACAGCGAGGTCGTCGCCCACCTCATCAGCCGCGAGGTTGAAGCCGGCGTCGACCCGGTGGAGGCGGTGCGCCGGTCGCTGAAGCGTTTGCGAGGGGCGTTCGCGCTCGCGATCCTGTTCCGCCAGGACCCCGACCTGCTGATCGGCGCCCGCCTCGGCTCGCCACTCGTCGTCGGCTACGGCGACGGCGAGACCTATCTCGGTTCCGACGCGCTGGCCCTTGCCCCCCTCACCCAGCGGATCGCCTATCTCGAGGAAGGCGACCGGGTGGTCATCCGTCGGGGATCGGTCGAGATCTTCGACGCCGACGACCGGCCGGTCGACCGTCCCGTCACGCTTTCAGGGGTCACCGGCGCGCTGATCGACAAGGGCAATCACCGCCACTTCATGCAGAAGGAGATCTTCGAGCAGCCGACCGTCGTCGCCCAGACGCTCGGCGCCTATCTCCGCCCGCTGGAGGAAGAGGTGGCGCTGCCCGCCGTGCCGTTCGACCTTGCCGCCATCCGCCGGGTGACGATCGTCGCCTGTGGCACCAGCTTCTATGCCGGTATGGTCGCCAAATACTGGATCGAGCAGATGGCCCGCGTGCCGGTCGAGCTCGATATCGCGTCGGAGTTCCGATACCGCGACCCGGTGCTGGAGGAGAACGGCCTCGCCCTCTTCATCAGCCAGTCGGGCGAGACGGCGGACACGCTCGCCGCGCTTCGCCACGCGAAGGCAGCCGGACAGCGCATCGTGGCGGTGGTCAATGTCGCCACCTCGTCGATGGCCCGCGAAGCGGAACTGGTGCTGCCCACCCATGCCGGGCCGGAAATCGGCGTCGCCTCGACCAAGGCCTTCACCTGCCAGCTGGCGGTGCTCGCCGCCTTCGCCGCAAATCTGGCCCGCGCGCGCGGCAAGCTGGATTCCGATGGAGAGAAGCGCATCGTTCACCTCCTGACCGAGGCGCCGGCGGCGATGAACGCCGCGCTTGCTCATGACCATGATATCGAGCTGATGGCCCCCGCCCTCGCCGGCGCACGCGACATCCTCTATCTCGGCCGTGGCCCGGATTACCCGCTGGCCCTCGAAGGCGCACTGAAGCTGAAGGAAATCAGCTACATCCATGCCGAAGGCTATGCCGCCGGCGAGATGAAGCACGGACCTATCGCTCTGATCGACGACGCCGTGCCGGTCATCGTCATGGCGCCGTCGGGCCCGCTGTTCGAAAAGACCGTCTCCAACATGCAGGAGGTGCAGGCACGCGGCGGCAAGGTGGTGCTGATCTCGGACGCCGACGGCATCCGCGCCGCGGGCGACGACTGCCTGGCGACGATCGAGATGCCGCATGTCGATGCGTTCATCGCGCCGCTGGTCTATGCCATCCCCGTGCAACTGCTGGCCTATCATATCGCCGTCGCCAAGGGCACGGACGTCGACCAGCCGCGCAACCTCGCCAAGTCCGTGACGGTGGAATAGCCATGGCCCATATCACCCATGATCCGGCCGCATCGGCGGCGGAGACAATCGATTTCGACAGTTTCCTGAAGGTCGATATCCGCGTCGGCACCATCGTCGCCGTCGACGATTTTCCCGAAGCCCGTCACCCCTCCTGGAAACTGACGATCGATTTCGGCCCGATCATCGGCCTCAAGCGATCGAGCGGGCGGATCGTTAGCCTCTATAGCAAGGACGAACTGATCGGCAGGCAGGTGGCGGGCGTCGTCAACTTCCCGCCCCGCCAGATCGGCAAATTCATGTCCGAGGTCCTGACGCTCGGTTTTCCGGACGAGACAGGAGAAGTCGTCCTGATCAGCCCCGACCGGCCAGTCCCGAATGGCGGCCGGCTGTTCTAAGCCGCCGGTCGGGGAAAGTTCGCGCCCGGTCTGGACTTTCCCCCGATAATCGTCCACCTAATGGCGTGATGCGGTATCAGGTCGCCCTCCTTCGACTTACGCGCCCTTAGGCGCCAACCCTGACGCGCGCCCGCGGCCGGGCGACGACGTCGCGCCTGAGGGATCATCACCGCCGATACCGTACTCAAAAAAATTCAGGGGCTTGTTCCCATGTCCGATACGATTCTGATTTTCGACACCACCCTGCGCGATGGCGAGCAGTCTCCCGGCTGCTCGATGAACCTGGAGGAAAAGCTGCAGGTCGCCGACCAGCTGGAAACGCTGGGCGTGGACATCATCGAGGCCGGCTTCGCCATTGCCTCCCAAGGCGATTTCGAGGCGGTGAGCGAGGTTGCCCGTCAGGCCAAGCGCGCCACCGTGGCCAGCCTGGCCCGTTCGGCGGAGCCCGACATCGACCGCGCCTGGGAGGCCGTCCAGCACGCGAAGAAACCACGCATCCACCTGTTCATCGCCACCTCGCCACTGCACATGCGGGTCAAGCTGAACAAATCGCCGGAAGAGGTTCTGGACATCATCCAGCGCACCGTCGGCCATGCCAGCAGCATCTGCCCCGACGTCGAATGGTCGGCGGAAGACGCAACCCGTTCGGACCCCGATTTTCTGGCCCGCGCCATCGAAACCGCGATCAAGGCCGGAGCCAGGACCATCAACCTGCCCGATACGGTCGGCTATGCCACGCCGGACACCTATGGCGCCATGTTCCGCGACATGATCAACCGGGTTCCCAATGCGGACAAGGCGATCTTCTCCACCCACTGCCACAATGATCTGGGCCTGGCGGTCGCCAATTCGCTGGCGGCGGTGATGGCGGGCGCCCGACAGGTGGAATCGACCATCAACGGCATCGGCGAACGCGCCGGCAACGCCGCGGTCGAAGAGATCGCGATGGCGATCAAGGTCCGCCACGACGTGCTGCCGGTGAAAACCAACATCGTCTCGACCGAGATCAACCGATCGAGCCGGCTGATTTCCGGCATTACCGGCTTTCAGGTCCAGCCGAACAAGGCGATCGTCGGCGCAAACGCCTTCGCGCACGAAAGCGGCATCCATCAGGACGGCATGCTGAAGGACGCCTCGACATACGAGATCATGACGCCGGAAAGCGTCGGCGTCACCACGTCCAGCCTGGTGATGGGCAAGCATTCGGGCCGCGCTGCCTTCCGCTCCAAGCTGGACGAGCTGGGCTACAAGCTGGGCGATAACGCGTTTCAGGACGCCTTCGTCCGTTTCAAGGCGCTGGCCGACGCCAAGAAGCATGTCTACGACGAGGACATCATCGCCCTGGTCGACGACGAGGTGCTGCGGGGTCACGACCGCATCCAGGTCAAGGAGGTCGAGGTCTATTGCGGCTCCAACGGGCCGCAGCGGGCGATCCTGACGCTGGACGTCGACGGCGAGGAAAAGACCACCACGGCGCGCGGCAACGGCCCGGTCGACGCGGTATTCAACGCCATCCGCAATCTCGTTCCGCACGACAGTTCGGTCCTGGAACGCTATGAGGTTCATGCCGTCACCGGCGGCACCGACGCCCAGGCGGAAGTCTCGATCCTGCTGTCCGAGGACGGCCGCACGACACGGGGACGCGGCGCCCATGTCGACACCATGGTGGCCAGCGCCCGGGCTTATGTGAACGCCCTCAACAAGCTGATGGTGAAGCGGGGCCGCTCACCGGTCGAAGGCCGCGCGGCGGTGTGATTTGAGCGGGCGCCGCCCGTCGCAAGGCCGCGCCCGCACCCTCGCCCATCGTTCCCCTTGCGGTCGGATAGGGTCGCACTAGACTCCCTTGCACAACAGCGGCCGCGCAAGGCCGTTCGGGAGAGGAGTCGCATGATGATGAAATTGCTGACCTCCGTCGCGGCCATCGGCCTTGCAGTGCTACCGTTGTCCGCCACTGCCGCCCAGAAGTCGCCAGCCGATGCCGTCGCGGCAGCCGACCGCCCTGCCGCCGACCGCGAGCGCGACGCCAATCGCAAACCGGCCACGCTGATCGGTTTCGCCAACATCGGCGCGGGCCAGACCGTCGCCGACCTGTTGCCTGGCGGCGGCTATTTCACCCGCCTGTTCAGTTCGGTCGTCGGCCCGCGAGGCCATGTTCTGGCCGTCGTGCCGAGTGAGTCGATGGCGCGTAATCCAAAATCCGCCGACGGCGTCAAGGCGATCGCCGCTCAACCGGATCATCGCAATGTTTCGGTCGTCATCACGCCGCGCACCGCGCTCGCCCTGCCCAGGCCGGTCGACGTCGCCTGGACATCGAACAACTATCACGACATCGTCAACGCCGGCCCCGAAGTCGCCAAGGCGTTCAACGCCGCCGTGTTCAAGGCGCTGAAACCCGGCGGTACCTACATCGTCATCGATCACGCGGCAAAGGCGGGAGCCACGGATGCGCCCAGCAAGCTGCACCGCATCGACCCCGCGCAGGTGAAGGCCGAAGTGCTCGCGGCCGGCTTTCAGCTGGTCGATGAGAGCGACGCCCTCTCCCGCCCGACCGACACCCACGACCAGCCGGTGTTCGAGGGCGACATTCGCGGCCAGACCGACCAGTTCGTGATGAAATTCCGTCGTCCTTGAATGCTTGACCAGTCGGACGGCAGGCTATTTCCGTCCGAACAGCTTTTCGATGTCGCCATGGCCGAGCTTCACCCAGGTGGGCCGGCCATGGTTGCATTGGCCACTGTGCGGCGTGACCTCCATCTCGCGCAGCAGAGCGTTCATTTCCGCCACCGACAGGATGCGGCCGGCGCGAACCGAACCATGGCAGGCCATGGTCGCGGCGACATGGTCCAGCCTTTCCTTCAGCGATAGCGCCTGATCGAACGCCGCCAGCTCATCGGCAAGATCGGTGACCAGCCGGCCAATGTCGCCGCCCGTGCCCAGCATCGCGGGGATGGCGCGAACCAGCACCGCCGCCGGGCCGAAGCGTTCGATGTCGAGCCCGAACTCGGCAAGCTCGCCGGCGCGCGCCTCGATCCGATCGGCGGCGGCTTCGTCCAGTTCGATCACCTCGGGCAGCAGCAGCGCCTGGGCGGTGACTGCGCCGCCGGCAAGGGCGCGGCGCATCCGTTCCAGCACCAGCCGTTCATGCGCGGCATGCTGGTCGACGATGACCAGCCCGTCCTCGGCCTCGGCAACGATATAGGTCGCCCGCACCTGCCCCCTGGCGACGCCCAGCGGATACTGGACCGGATCCGGTGGCGCCGCGGCGGCCGGTTCCGCCCGGGCTTCCGGCGGCGCCATGAAGCCCAGGCCGACATCCGAGACCCCCTGCGCAGCCATCGTGGAGGGCGCCGGCGACCAGAAGCGAGGCGCCGCGGTCTGCGGCGCGGGAGAAAGGGATGTCGGGGATTGCCACGCCCCCAGCGCCGCCGCGGAGGGGCGCTGAACGCTGCGATGCCCGGCGCCGTCCAGCGCGGCGCGCAGCCCGCCAACGATCATGCCGCGCACCATGCCGGGATCGCGGAAGCGGACCTCCGTCTTGGCCGGGTGGACGTTGACGTCGACGAAATCGGTCGGCACCTCTAGGAACAGGGCCACCACCGGATGCCGGTCGCGCGCCAGCAGGTCCTGATAGGCAGCACGCACCGCTCCGACCAGCAGTCGGTCCTTCACGGGACGGCCGTTGACGAACAGGAACTGATGGTCGGCGATGCCCCGATGATAGGTCGGCAGGCCGATGACGCCACCCAGCCTCAACCCTTCCCGGCCATGGTCCACCGCGACGCTGTTGTCGGCCAGCTCGCGACCCAGCAGCGACGCCACCCGCGCGGGCGCGTTCTGCCCGCCCTGCACGGCCAGCGCCCGCCGTCCGTCATGCGACAGGGTGAAGGCGATGTCCGGACGGGCCATCGCCAGCCGCCGGACGACATCCGCAGCAGCCGCCTGCTCGGCCCGTTCGGAGCGCAGGAACTTGCGCCGCGCCGGCACCCGCTCGAACAGCGCTTCCGCCGTGACACGGGTGCCCGGCGGCAAGGCGGCAGGGCCGTCCTCGACGATGCGGCCATTGTCGACCACGATCCGCCATCCCTCGCCGCCACGTGGACGGCTTTCCAGCGTCAGGCGCGCGACGCTGCCGATCGACGGCAACGCCTCGCCCCGGAAACCAAGTGTGGCGATGGCGTCGAGATCGTCGTCCGGCAGTTTGGACGTGGCATGACGCTCGATGGCGAGGCGCATCTGCTGCGCATCCATGCCGCAGCCGTCGTCAGCCACCGCGATGCGCTGGATGCCGCCTGCCTCCAGCTCCACCACGATGGTGGCGGCGCCGGCGTCGATGGCATTCTCGACCAGTTCCTTCAGCGCGCTGGCGGGCCTTTCCACCACCTCACCGGCGGCAATGCGGTTGACGAGCTGTTCGGGCAGGCGGCGTATTGACATCATCAGGGCTGTAGCCCAATCGAACAGAGTCCGCGAGCCCGCCGGCCGCGCGCTACCCAGCGGGGACCACATCGTTTTATGATCTTCAGCCGTCTCTTCAACTTCATGTCGCACGACATGGCGATCGACCTCGGGACCGCCAATACACTGGTCTATGTTCGGGGGCGCGGCATCGTGCTTAATGAACCGTCGGTCGTGGCGATCGAGACGATCAACGGCGTCAAGCGGGTGAAGGCGATCGGCGACGACGCCAAGCTGATGATGGGCAAGACGCCCGACTCGGTGCAGGCGATCCGTCCCTTGCGCGACGGTGTCATCGCCGACATCGACGTTGCCGAGCAGATGATCAAATATTTCATCCAGAAGGTGCACGGCAAAAGCCGGTTCCGCTGGCCCGAGATCGTCATCTGCGTGCCGTCGGGATCGACCAATGTCGAGCGCCGCGCGATCAAGGACGCGGCCTCCAATGCCGGGGCCAGCCAGGTGTTCCTGATCGACGAGCCGATGGCGGCGGCGATCGGCGCCAACATGCCGGTGACCGAGCCCATCGGGTCGATGGTCGTCGACATCGGCGGCGGCACCACCGAAGTCGCGGTGCTGTCCCTGCGCGGCATCGCCTACACCACCTCGGTCCGGGTCGGCGGCGACAAGATGGATGAGGCTTTGGCGAGCTATATCCGCCGTAACCACAACCTCCTGATCGGCGAGGCGACGGCCGAACGCATCAAGACCCGGGTTGGTATCGCCCGCCCGCCGGCTGACGGCATTGGCGAGCGGTTCGCCATCAAGGGCCGCGATCTGGTCAACGGCATCCCCAAGGAGATCGAGATTCACCAGGGCATGATCGCCGAGGCGCTGGCGGAGCCGGTGTCCGCGATCGTCGAGGGCGTGCGCATGGCGCTGGAACATACGGCCCCCGAGCTCGCCGCGGACATCGTCGACCAGGGTATCGTCATGACCGGCGGTGGCGCGCTGCTGCAGGATCTGGATGACGTGCTGCGCGAGGCGACGGGCCTGCCGGTGACCATTGCCGACGAACCGCTGACCTGCGTCGCGCTCGGCACCGGGCGCGCGCTGGAAGACCCCGTCTTCCGCGGCGTGCTGATGAGCGCCTGACCGTCGCGCCATGGGACTGCCGGTTCCCGTCGGCAAGGCCCGTCGCAGCCGCCCCGGCTATAGCCGCCGTGCCCAGCTGGGAGCCTTCCTGACCTTCGTCCTCGGTCTGGCCGCCATTCTCGGCGGTCTTGCGATCGCGCTGGTCTCGCGCGGGCAGCCGCAACTGGGCGGCGGGATCCGGGTTGCCGCGACCGAGGCCACGACTCCCATCGTTGCCGTGCTGCGCTGGCCGATCGACCGGGTGCTCGATGGCGGCAATGCCATCGGCGACTATTTTCGCGCGGTCTCCCGCGCGCGCGAGCTTGAGGCGGTTGCCGCAACGGGCGCCCGGGCGGCCCTCCGTCTGGCCCGGCTGGAGCGGGAGAACCAGCGGCTCCGGGCGCTGCTCGACTTGAAGGCACCGGTTCAGCAGCGTGTCGTGACGGCCACCGTCGTCGGCTCGACACCGGCCTCGTTCGTGCGCAGCGCGCTGATCCCGGCGGGACGGCGCGACGGCGTGATGCCCGGCCAACCGGTGCGGGCGATCGACGGGCTGGTTGGCCGCATCGTCGAGGCCGGCCCGGGCAGCGCCCGCGTCCTCCTCATCACCGATCCGCAAAGCCGGGTGCCCGTGACCTTGGCGCGCAGCGGCGACGCCGCGCTTGCCGCCGGCGACGCGGAGGGACGACTGCTGGTCCGGACCATCGATGCCGACCGCAATCCGTTCCGGCCCGGCGACCTGCTGGTAACGTCGGGCGTCGGCGGCACCTTCGCGCCCGACGTTCCGGTCGCGGTGGTCGTCGAACTGGATAGCGAGGGCGCCATTGCCCGCCCCCTTGCCCGCCCCGAACGATTGCGGGAAGTGGTGGTGGAAACGCCCTATGCCGCGCCCTCGCCGCCTCCTTCGGGGTCGGGAACGACGACGGCTGACGCGCCATGAACGCGCCCTGGCAGCAGATGGGATGGCGCGAGCGGGCAGGCATGCTCGCCGACCAGGGGTGGCGGGCGGCGATCCCTGCCCTCACCGTGTTTCTGGCGCTGTTGCTCGGCAGTCGCCTGCCACTCGTGGCCAGCATACCCATGCTGCCCGACCTGGGCCTGCCGCTGTTGATCGCCTGGCGCCTTTATCAGCCAACGCTGATGCCGATCTGGGCGGCCCTGCCCCTGGGGCTGGCGGCAGATGTGATGCTGGTGCAGCCGCTCGGGGTGGATGGCACGGCATGGCCCCTGGCGCTCGGGGTGATGCAGATTTTGGAACGCCGCTTCATCGGCCGTACTTTCGCCGTCGATTGGGGCGTCGCGGCGGTAGCCGTTCTGGTGGCTACTCTCGCCGAGTGGCGACTGATGGTGCTGGTCGGCCAGACGGCGATGCTGGTGCCGCTGCTGCCTCGCGTCATTCTTGAAATATTGATCGTGCCCGTCGCCCTCAGGGTGGCGGTAAGGACCGAAGCCCGGCTATTGTTGCCGCGATGAAGCGGGCGCCCAGCGAAGCCAGTCAGACGATCAGCTTCACCCGCCGGGCCCTGGTTCTTGGCGGGGCGCAGGCGGCTGTCGGCGGCCTGCTGGCAACGCGCATGGGCTGGCTGTCGATCTTCGATCAGAAGAAATACAGCCTGCTGGCGGAAAGCAACCGGGTATCGCTGTCGCTGGTACCGCCGCGCCGGGGCTGGATCGTCGATCGAACCGGCAGGCCGCTGGCGATGAATCGGCCGGAACTTCAGGTGCAGCTGATCCCCGATCAGGCGGGCGATCTCGATCAGCTGCTGCCTCGTCTCGCGGAACTGCTGAACCTGTCTCCGGAAGATATCGCGCGGATCCGGGATGACGCGTTGGCAAAGGAAGGCCCCCGTTCCGTACGCGTCGCATCCGGAATTGATTGGGAACGCTATGCCGCGCTCAGCATCCGCCTGCCGGAACTGCCCGGCGTTCAGCCCATGCGCGGCTTTGCCCGTGTCTATCCCGACGGGCCTGCGGTCGCGCACCTGCTGGGCTATGTCGGCACCGCGTCCGCGGAGCAATATCAGCAAGCCCGCAATCCGTTGCTGCTGTTCCCCGGTTTCCGCATAGGCAAGGACGGCCTGGAGAAGACCCAGGACGCGACGCTGATCGGCAAGGCCGGCGCGTTGAGGTCGGAAGTGAATGCGCGCGGTCGTGTCATCCGTGAACTCGACACCGTTCCCGCGACGCCGGGCGACACGCTGCGACTGACCATCGACGGTGGATTGCAGGCTTATGCCGCCCGCCGCCTGGGGAGCCATTCGGGCTCCGTCGTTGTGATCGACTGCGCCAATGGCGACATCCTGTGCATGGCCTCCATGCCCGCCTATGATCCCAACAGCTTTTCCGATGGCATCGGTCGCAGCGAGTGGGCGATGCTGCGCGCCGATGATCACCTGCCGCTGCTCAACAAGACGCTGCAAGGGCTCTATCCGCCCGGATCGACCTTCAAGCCGGCCAGCGCCCTCGCCTTTCTCGAATCCGGGCTGTCACCCGACGCAGCGGTCGTGTGCACCGGTCGCTACCGGCTGGGGAACAGCTATTTCCACTGCCACAAGCGGGGCGGCCATGGCGTCGTCAGCCTGAACAAGGCGCTCGCGCAGAGCTGCGACATCTATTTCTATCATTTCGGCCGCCAGATCGGCATCGACCGCATCGCCGAGATGGCGCGTCGCCTGGGGCTGGGGCAGGAATTCGACCTTCCCGTCGCCTCCCAGCGCTATGGCACCGTGCCCGACCGTGGCTGGAAGCAGAAGAAATATGGCAAACCATGGACCGAGGGCGAAACCCTGTCGGCCGCGATCGGTCAGGGATATGTGCTGGCGAACCCCTTGCAGCTAGCGATCATGACTGCACGGCTTGCTTCCGGACGTGCGCTGCTGCCGACCCTGGTTCTCGGCGCCCAGCGGCCGCGCGAGATAGCGCTCGGCATCGATCCGCAGCATCTGGCGCTGATCCGCGCCGGCATGGATGCGGTCGTCAATGGCGGTGGCACTGCCGGTCGCGCGCGCATCCAGGTGCCCGGCGTCCACATGGCCGGCAAAAGCGGCACGGCACAGGTGCGTCGCATCACCATGGCGGAACGCCGGCGCGGGGTCATTCGCAACGAAGCCCTGCCCTGGCGGCTGCGCGACCATGCGTTGTTCACGGCCTTCGCTCCGACCGATCAGCCCCGTTTCGCCGCCTCGGTGGTGATCGAGCATGGCATTGGCGGTTCGGCAGTGGCGGGGCCTATCGCCCGCGATGTGCTGACTTATCTTTACGAACCCCAACGGGCCATGACGACACTGGAGCAGCTTGAAAAAGGCTGGGGGGGCGACATCCAGACCCGCATGGCCGAAAAGACACGGCTGTGGCGGACAGGCCAGGCGGCAGGCGAGGACGGAACACCCCAGGCCTCGCCCGACGACGGTGACGGACAGGCGGAATGAACGACCTGGTTCCCCTTCCCCGTGCTATTGCCGCGCTGCCGTGGAAGATATTGCTGGTGATCGCGGCCCTCGCCGGGTTCGGTCTTGTTGTCCTTTATTCGGCGGCGGACGGGCACATCCGGCCTTGGGCGCTCAACCAGGGTATTCGCTTCATAATCCTGTTCGCCGCGATGCTGGCGGTGTCCCGGATTCCGTCCGATCGCTGGGCGGCATTCTCCTTTCCTCTCTACGCGATCGTTCTCATCGCATTGATCGGGGTGGAGCTGCTCGGCAAGGTTGGCGGCGGCAGCCAGCGCTGGCTGGATCTGGGGGTCATTCGCATCCAGCCGTCGGAATTCATGAAGCCGGTGATCGTCCTCACTCTCGCCCGTTTCTATGCGGGACTGCCCCGCGCCCATATCGACAGCAGCTTTGCGATCTGGCCCGCCATCGTGCTAATCGGATTGCCGGCGGTTCTGGTCATGCTCCAGCCGGATCTCGGCACCGCGCTGATGATCATTCTTGGCGGCGTCGGCGTGATGTTCCTGTCGGGTCTCCCGCTGTGGCTGTTCCTGGGTACTGGGGGCGTACTGGCGGCAGCGCTGCCGATCGTCCTGTCCTTCCTGCACGATTATCAGCGTCAACGTGTGCTGATCTTCCTCAATCCGGAAAACGACCCCCTTGGTTCCGGCTATCACATCAGCCAGTCCAAGATCGCGATCGGCTCTGGCGGCGTCTTCGGCAAGGGCTTCCGCGAAGGCACGCAAAGCCGGCTAGATTACCTGCCCGAACTGCACACCGACTTCGTGTTCGCCACGATGGCAGAGGAATGGGGCCTGATGGGTGGCATCGTCATTCTGGCGCTGTTCGGCCTTATCCTCGCCTGGGGATGGCGCGTGGCGTTGCGGGCCGAGGATCGCTTCGACAAGCTGGCCGCTGGCGGCCTGACCCTCACCATTTTCTACTATGCGGCGATCAATCTGATGATGGTCATGGGCCTCGCTCCTGTCGTCGGTATCCCCCTGCCCCTGGTTTCCTATGGTGGGTCGGCAATGATGACCACATTGCTATGCCTGGGGATCATGTTGTCGATCGACCGCCGCAATCGCCGCGGAACGACAGGATCACAATTTTCCTGACGGCACGTCTAGACAGCCCCCTCCCCCCATGGTAGCGCCCCCACCTGTCAAGGCGGCCTTCGCAGCCTCCAGATGGACGCATAGCTCAGTTGGTAGAGCAGCTGACTCTTAATCAGCGGGTCCTAGGTTCGAGCCCTAGTGCGTCCACCACATTTTCAATGACTTAGACGAAATCATGACGCCCCACTCTGTGGCGGGGTACCAAATGGGGATCAGATTCTGATGCTCATATCCGCCGACATAGCGACCCTTCGTAGCCTTCAATGCTCCTTCGAAAGCTGCCCTACATTTATGCCCAGCTAACGGCTGCAACTGGGCCGGTAGCAGACTGACGGCTAACGGATCGGCAGACCGCAAGACCGGATATTGTTGCAGGCCGATCGAGCAACGGCCGGATTCGGGCCGGATGCGGACTTGTCCGCCAACGGCGAGGTAGCCTTATGGAGCTGTCATTCGTCTGCTGACCCAATCCCGGCCAAGCTTGAATACGTTTTGGCGCATACGGTCCGGCGCATTTGAGATGCAGCTTTACGGGACGGCAGGCCATAAACCCTACGCAGCAATCTCGGCCGCAACCGATGAGAAATACGACGGATAGGCCGCCAGTGCCGGAAACATTGCCTCATGCCGACAGGCTGTGCGTACCCCATCTCGGTCACGCACATTGTTCCACAAGAACGACAGGAAGTTTGCTACCACGCGGTCGGCAAAACCCGACTCCATGAAGGCGATAGCGGCTGGATCGCTGTGCCCGTATTTGATTTGCTTCTGGAGCCTAGAGAAGCCGTTGAAGAGGTTTTCGTCCATCGGCTCGGCGAGGTCGGAAAGGGAGGCGGTGATCATCGCCAAGTCATAGGCAAAGGCCCCCTCGCAAAGGGCAACAGCGTCCTCGACGGTGGCATGATCGCCGCTGACCCGGATGCCCAGCGCCGCCATCTTCGCATGGATATGGTGGAAGGGGCGGCCTGCGACCCAGTCCGCCAGTGCTTCGGGCAAAAAGCCATCGTCGGACAACGATCGGATGGAGGGGGCCGAGTTCCAGGATATGATCTTCTCGCCCGCCACTTGCAGTAACTGGTCTGCCTCGATCGCAGCCCGAAGCTCCGCTGCATTCTCGACAAGCCAAGCCTGTAGCTCGGCGATGATCGCTGGCGGCAGCGGTGACTTCCGGATCACGGCCCGCTGGTCGCCGTCGGTGTTCGCAGCGATGGCGGCAGCGATCATCTGGAAAACATCGACGAGAGCAGGGCGAACCTCCTCGGGTGCCAGATGATAGGCCAGCGTGTGCGAGGCGAGGTCGGAAACACGATCCTGACCTTCCTCTTCCAGAAAGGTCATATTCGCGACGAGAAATGCCGCGATGGCCTGGATAGCCCGTGCCCGACGTTCGATAAATTTTCGAAACTCTGCTGCGCTGATGTTCGGCTGTATATTGAGCGCTTCCTGCACCACCGCCTCAATCCGGGCCTGATCCGCGAAAGCCAGGTCAAGCCATTGAGGTTGAATTGGTTGGACTACCGGCGGCGCGTCTTTCTGCCGCTGCTCGTAATCGTCGAACAGGTTGAGGATGCTGCTTTTGGTGGGCTCTGACTTGGAGGCGTCCAGCAGCTCCTTTGCCTCATTCCAGCGCCACCGGTTTCTATAGTCGTTGCGCTGATCGAATATCGACGGAGTTGCAAAGATCACGCTTCCCTCGGTGTGCATTCCGGCGCGGCCCGCCCGACCCATCAGGTTTTGGAAGTCGCGCACCATGATGCTCTCCGCACTTTGGCGCGTGGACGTGACAATCAGGTACTTCAGAGGGAAATTGACGCCCTGCGCGAGCGTGGAGGTGCAGACCACAAATTTGGCCAAACCCACCTTCATGGCATGCTCGATCGATAGCCTGAGGCCTTGGGGCGTGTCCGCATGATGGGCGAATATCCCCAGGAGCGCCGCATTAGTCGCCACCGCATCGGGTCCCAGATGTGCTTCGGAAAGACTTCTGAGTTTTTCGACCTCCTCCGCATTCGACACATCGACGGGCTTCGGCAGATTTGCGCCACGATCAAAGATGTCGACGGCACGCCGACAGACGGTCATCACGCTATCTTTCTTGCCGCAGAAGACCGCGACGCTCCCGTTGCCGACGACGTAGAGCCCGAGAAACAAACCAACTTCGCCGCCCTTCGATTTTTCAGGAAACCGTCGGACCTTTGTCTCTTTCCCGCGAAGGTTCAGGGGGAAGTCGTCGATGATGCGAGGAACCCAAAATTCGCCTTCTTCAGGATTAGTCGGGCTCACATATTCGAGTCGTCCTCTGGCATCCTGCCAGCTCGCAAAAGCTATGCTTTTCGACGTAGGGAGCAGCCCCGCGCCGTCAATAACGGCTTCCGCGTCTCCAACCAGCCATTCCGCGACGGCGTTGGCGTTCCCGATCACCGCGGAAATCAGAATGACCTGCGTCGCTTCCGGCAGCGTCAATTTCAGGGACGTGAGGAGAAGCTCATACGTCGGCCCGCGCGTGAGGCCATCAAATTGATGGCCCTCGTCGTAGATGACGAGGCCGATGCGATCGACCAGCTCCGGCGCGCGGCGCAGCATGTAAAGCAGCTTCTCTGGCGTCACGATCAGCACCGTGTTCACCGCAAGAATTTGCTCTAGCTGGATATCGAATTGAAAAGAGTCCGAAGCCTCGTCCAGACGGATGGGTTCTCCGGCAAATGCCGTCACAAGATCGCCTCTGATGTCGTGACAGAGCGAGCGATAGGGGGCGACGATCACGGCCAGCGACGCCCGCTGCGACAAAAAGGCCGAGCGGATTATCAATTCTGTTGCTCGGGTTTTACCCGCGCTCGTCGGCATTTGAATGACGGCGGAGCGGCCTTGCAGCAGGCCTGCGGAGGCAATTCGTTGTTGGGCAGGCCACAGTTCAATCGGGAAATGAGATTTTTCGAGTGCAGGTTGCCACGCGGCAGCATCAAGACCCGACGCTTCAGGCAGGATTGTGCGTGATGCGTTTCGGAGCTTGGTTGCACAGACTGCGGCTGTCAAATCCGCGTAGAGCAGCTCGCGGGGCGAGCCGTTTTGATAGGCGACTTCCCGGAGAGCGTCGCAAGCGGCGGACACCTCAGGCACGCCAGATGCGAAAGTTATGAAACCGTTCATGCCGGCGAGGACAGCATTCACCCGATCGGAGCCCGCATCGATCGGCGAAAAGTCGTTGAGCAAAATTTGATAGACCAGTCGGGCCAGTCCGGCGGCAAAGTCCGGGGGCGGCGGTTCCATCTTTTTGACGATGACAGTCGCGTTTCCGACGCTGTTGTTGAGATAATAGGCGCTTGCGCAAAGCAGCGAGAACTCGACCGAAATTGTCTCGTCGAGATCGGCATTCAGGTAAGCGTCGAAGAACGTTGAAGCGAAGCGAAGACCTTCCGATACGGAAAGCTCTTCGCCATCCCAGCTCACCGGCTCGACATCCGGATTGAACCCTTCCAGGCCGTCGGCTTCGCGAAACTGATCTGCGGTGACGGCGGCCACGTCACCGAGGATGCCAACTGCCAGATCGAATAGCGTCGATGGGTCCCGGTACAGCTCAATGAAATCCTCCGGGGCGACGCGGAACTCGTGCATTTTCGCCCGCGCCCGCGTTGTGGAGAGCACCCTGGTCGCGGTTGCTCTAGGCTTCATTAGCCGCCCTTTCGTAAAGGGCTTGGACAAGTTGCATCAGGGAGGGTCCCTTGATGACGAGCAGCCGCAGGTTTGCCGCGTTCTTGTGTCCGGTCGCGTCAGTCTCCTCCAGCTTCGTTGTCGCGAGGACATCGATGTCCAACACTGCGGCTGCCCCGTTGATGCGACGGAAGGGCCGCTCGGTTTCGTTCTGGAATCGCTGGACGGCCTCGACCTGAGCGGTCTCCCCGCGCACCAGAAGGCGCTGCTTCATCGCATTCAGCGTCATGGCTTCGCGAAGGTGGTCCTTCATCGAGTCCGTGATCGCGTCTTGAAGCCGATTGCTTTTTGTCGCTGACAGCCCGGACTTTGACTCGAAGATGTAAAGCTCGTCGTTCGCGTTTTCGCCTTGGCTATTCGCAAACTTGAAGCCGACGATGTCGCAGCCCTTGGTGGAGTCCTGTCGATTCCAGCGATCCTGATACCGAAGCTCCCGAGGGCACCAATATCCCAATATGAACTCGATAAAGTCGGCGACCAGTATCTCGCCAAAGTCACCTGACCGAAGGCTCGGGCCGGGTGCCACCTTCGCATCGGGAAACAATATCGTGTTGAGAAACTCGGCCTTGCTTTTTCCGGTGCCGTCCACGAGTGCCGGAAGATCAGCGTCAGCGCAGTAATGATGTCGGAAATGTGCCGACCACGCCGAGAGAACGGCCTGGTCATCAACGGGATCGAGTTCCCAGATTTGGATTTCTTGCCCGCATGCCGTCTGTCGACGTTCACCCGTGTCCTTGATCCAACCTATGTGCGGCGGCGCAGCCACTTCCTTCAAACCTCAAATCTAGATGCCGTGTCATAACCAGATATTATACAGCGGCTCCGTGGTTGACTACGATGGAATGGAGCGAATACGGCCACAGAATTGCGTCGGAATTTCAGGGTTATAACCGGATTTCCTCACTTTGGCCGACGCGTTTCGATCGCGCGCAGCGTTGATACGGATGCGCGGCCTAATTCGCTGTCATCGCGCCACATCTCGATCAGAGCCTTGTCGGTCGAGCGCCCAACATGCTCCAGGCAGTGGAAAGCGAACTGACGATGGCGCTTGGCGAGGTCGCGTCCGCCCTCATGCTTGAAAATCGACTGCGGTGCATAATTCGGGCCGATGACGGCCAATGCCAGCGAACGCAGGCCGTCCGCGCATTTGCCCAGAAAATCGACACTTGCGTCGCCACCGAGATATCTCGACTCTTTGACCAGACGAAAAACGACGTCCATTGCGGCCCCATCGTCTGCCGACCGAAAAGCAGCCCACAAAGCATCGATCTGCGCTTGCCCCGGCACGACCGGCATATTCAGGGCATAAAGCAGCGATCGAGTCCCGTGCCACGCGCGGAGCGCGGCGCTAACGGCATCATCCTCAATTTGCTGCAAAGGGGCC
The DNA here is from genome assembly GCA_037190805.1 of Sphingomonas sanxanigenens. Classification (GTDB taxonomy): domain Bacteria; phylum Pseudomonadota; class Alphaproteobacteria; order Sphingomonadales; family Sphingomonadaceae; genus JBBCJR01. The sequence goes on from JBBCJR010000011.1 coordinate 39,529, forward strand.
TCTAGCTGGGCGAGCTGTCCGATCGCCTCGCAAAAGACCGCGACGGCAGACTGGGTCGAGACCGTCTCCGTCATTGGCGCAAAGCTGAACGGATGCAGGAAGGGGATTGCCTGCTCCGAGGATGCACGCCCCAAGTCGCGAATGGCAAATTCCAGGGTCATCGAGTCTGCGCCTGGGTCAGCGATAGCGCGAATCAGGATGGCTGTTTTCGTCTCCGGCGAGATCCTCTCGAAAAACGCCTCGCAGAACTTGTCCTCTGCTGGATGATCGTAGGTCGAGCTATAAGCCGATCGGGCGCGATCGGCGATTTCCTTCGTCGGTTCCTGTGCGGCGATATCCTCTAAATCTTCGACGATAGACTCAACGGACAGTCCAAGCTCCAGCTCGCCAACCGCCGTGATGGCATCGACCAAGATTGTGTTCATCCAGGCATTATCCGAGAGATAGCCGACGAGAACGTCGTAGATCGCCGACCTCTGGTCATCCGCGGCCGAGCGGCCTCCGAAATGGATGATGTCGAGAAGTTGTAGTCTCAAATGATAGATGCCCAGCTTCCAGACATGCGGGATCAACTCCACCATCCTCGACGGCAGCGCGATATGCCGGTCAAGGCTGGCCCGATGCATCGAGAGCAGCAAAAAGATTTGCCCTGGTGTGAGGAACTCGAAGGTGTCCAGCTCCGCATTCAGATCGATATCGGTGGCGGGGTGCCCGCCGCCGATCCGGCCGTTCGTGATGTTATCAAGGAGCGACCGCAGGAGTGCGCCGCGCGCGGGATGAAACATCACGCCATAAACAGCCTCAAAGACCATTCCCGGCATGTTCCGTTTGAGATCCGGGTTTTCCGCGCGAAGACGGCGCGCCTCCGCCCACAGATGCTCGTCCACATCAGCGATCATGGACATCACTTCATCATAGAGCCCGGCGTTTACCGCCGTTGAAAGCGCATGTGCCGCCATCAATTCGGGCTCCGTCAAATCGAATGTCTCCGGAAGCGTGAACTCGGCGCGATGCGGCGTTTCCTGCCCGTCCAAAGGAAGGGTGAAAATCGACAGGCTGTAGGCAACCTTGATCTTATCGATCACATCCCGGCAGCGATCCTGAACAAGTCTGCGGGCGACGCCGCCGCAGCGACCATAAAGGGCCGCGTCGATCATCGTCGATGCTATCTTATTGTCGAGCAGAAGGGCTGTTTCGCTCGAAAGGCTTGCCCCGCCCAGAAAAAATTCCCTCAGTTCCGCGTTTATGGGGCGCTCGGCCAATCGCACCAAATCTGCCGCATCCTGTGCGTGCCGGATGAGATGATCCGCCGCGAAATAATCGGCGATCAGGTCGTGGCGAAACCTGACAAGGCCGCCGCTTGTGATCAGGATGGAAGAGCGTTCGGCTTCCTCGGCCAATGCCTTTCCCGATATGGTGACGCCCGCTGTTCGATCCAGCATGCGTGCGGCGACATGCGCTGGCAGTTGGGTTGTGTATTCGCCCCGCATGTCATGTGCCATGCGGGCGAGGCCAGCATGCAGCTCCGTCCGGTGCTGGCTATCGGGCAGCCGACCGAGAGTAAAGGCATTATAAAGTTGAAAGCGGCCATCGACCTTGCCGCCCATTGCAAGGGTTTCGGCCAGTACGGTCGCATCTTGAGCGCTGCTGACGACTTCTAAAATCGAGGCTTCGGTTTCTGTCAGAGGCCGACCGATGTGGGCCTCGGTGATCAGCCGTCGCCGAACGTCAGTGGGTTGGACAAGTTCGAACACGATCCCTTGCAGGCTCGCTGGCAGGTCAGGAAGTTGCTGACCCGTCATGAAGAGTCCGACCCCGTACCGCAGCGACGCAGTCTGCAAAGCGGCCAGCAAATCCGGTCGTCGACCGGCGGGGCATTCGTTGAGCGCATCGACGCAGATCAACACGCGTGATCCGGCTCTCGCCGCCGAACGCATCAGCTTGAGAAACGGCACGGTGGTCGACCGCGCGACGGCTTGTTGCAGCAACAACAGTAATGATTTCTCGAAATCGCGGGCAGCAATCGGGATTGGAACAACGCCACTGCGCGCGGCTTCAACAATCAGCCTGGCATTAAGGTGGGTCTTCCCAACGCCGGACGGGCCAACCAGATGCACATGGTTGCCCTGTTCAAGGAGCGGCAATAGGGGCGGCAGGGGACAAATTTGCTCGTCTAGGCGGATTTCCGCCTCCACATGCGGGCCGATGTTGAGCGTTGCGAGTTGAAGGCAGTTCGAAAGATATTCGCCGACGGCCTTCCGGTCATCGGCAGTGGCAAGCAGCCCCTCGGCAGTCAGCCTCAATCGATCGGCAATGCCAACCCATGTCTCTAGCGGAAGTCGAACGCTGGCAGCGGACCTTAGGTGGGTGGCCAGTGCGTCAAATCCGCCAATCCCAAGTTTGTGATTAGAAGCGGGCAAGGACGAACCCGCCGGAGTCTCGGGGAAAATGCAGAGGAATCCCGATACGGCGACGCGCGTGTCTCCGGCAAAATCAGGCACCTTCCGCAAGAGGTCGGACACGGCAAATCTGTTATTCAGCGCTTGGGAGTAGGGGGTGCCGACCGGCCGTCGTATCCAACCGTCGACAAGATGCCACTCGCCATTCTCGGAGCCTTCGACAGCAGGTCGATAGCCTTTTACCTCCACCACCACGCATCGGCGTTCAGTGCAAATGACGAAATCAACCTGACGGTTGTCCCTGCCCACCTCGAAATTCGCGAAGATGACGGCGTCTTCGCCGTTAGATTCAAGATGGCGTCGCAGACGCCGCAGAAAATCGCGTTCTGTGCTGTTATCGATCGCTGCGCCATAAAAGACGCGAATATGTGCCGTCGCGCGGGTTTCTGTCATCAGAATATGACTAGATTTTAGCCCAATTATTCCTGGTCAAAAGGACGCAAAACAACGTATTGCATAACCATTCCTGTTTCCAGCGATTACCAAGAGCCTGTCGCCACGTTCGTGGGCAGCTTGAGATTGGTCACTTCGCCGAGATCATTGATCATCGCGAAGGTGGGTAGCTGCTTGCCCTTCGGTGTGCCAAACCACGTTTCGGCGACATGGATCAGATCAGAATTGGCCGCACGCTTGCCGAATCTTTCGAGCAGCTCGTGAGTGAGTTCACGGCTCGGTAGGGTGATGAAATCACCGGTGACGTGCAGACTGTCCAGATCGTCCGCCTCGCTCGCGATCAGTCGTTGCAGCATCTTGCGCGGGAGGGCCGTATCGCCCAGCAGGTCTGCAAATGACTCCGGGAAGATCGGGGCCATGAAGTCGATGATGTGGGTCTCGGTCTGGACCCACATGTGGAAGCCATCGGAGTCCGCGATGATCCGGCCGCCTTCGTCACGGCCGAAAAAGGCGATCTTCGGTTCGTTACTGACACAGAGCGCGAGATTACCGGCCACCGCCGTCGCCGGGATTTTGTACCTCGTCTCCAAAATATAGGCCCCGAAGACGGCGAAGAAGATGCAGGACCGCTCGGCGGTGCCGAGACCCTCGATCACGCCACGCGCCACCTGATGGATGCGGTTATATTCGCCGAGGGTGAGGAGGAACTTCTTCATTTGAACCTGCGGTGACGGATCGGTTGGGTCGATAGAGTTTTCTCAATCGCACGCGGAATCGCAAGGTTAGGCGGAGGGCGAGCCGCCGACGCACGGGCGGTAGGCGCAGGCCGCATAGTTCTGGCTGCCATCATTGCACATCCGCTGCAAATGCGCCGTGCCCGAGCAGCATTGCGAGGCATCGAAGGAGGTGCCCCCTGTCGTCGTGCCGGAAAACTGCTCCGTGGTTCCGAACTTCGTTGCCGCCGGTTAAGCTGACAGCGCTGGGATTGTATGAGCAGCGACGAGCCGTGCACACCCCGACAGTTTGAGCGCTCGGGAAATTTCCCTGAACAAGCGTCTGCTTTTGGAAAGCGTATCAGCGATGCTGGATGTCCGGACTTAAGGCGCGAAGCTGACACGCTGGCTCGCCATCAGGAGCGTCCACTATCCCAATCTACGCTCCTCAACAGCGGACCTTCTGGAGTGTCCAGCACCCCTCGCTAGGGCGTCTCGGCTACAGCCTCCATCGCCGCTTCTCGTGCCGCCTCTTCCATCAGATCGAGCGTCTCCTGAACTTCCGCTGATATTCTTTTGTCGTCATCGATCATCTGATTGAGGTCGGGCTTCCCATTGACGACGGGATAGAGACAGACCTTAAATTCCCGAACGGGCGTGCCGTAGACGTTTGCGACGTCGTAATTGATCGTCACCCGAACATGCTCCACCCCATCCTCCTTCGTCAGCCATCGATCGGCCGATATCCGCTTGTAGGTCGACGGTGCTTTCAGACCGACCAGGATATACGCCTCGCAGTCCGCGATCTCGGGCTGCAGCAAGTCGCAGCCCATCAACAGCGGCAGGAGCCCGAGGCTCAACCATCCCCGCCCCATCATTGCGGGTCCACGAACTGATTGAACACGACCTTGAGGCCGGGGACCGACGGTATGCAGCCGAACATGCTCCCACAGCCCGCCGCGAACAGGATCGTATAGGTGCCATTACCATGGGCGACTTTGGTGATCGTGAACGCGGCGTCGGATGTATCCAGCGGACCCATGGTCTGGATCAGCGTGTCGGTCTGGGTCTGGATACGCCAGCGGGAGTTTTGTGCCACCCAGGCCACGGCCCGCGACCATTTGGCGTCGCAGTCGGCGCCTTCGGTGCAGATCACATCACGCCGCGAGAGTTCCATCACCGCCGGGTCGGACGGAATCGTCGTGCACCCGGCGAGCAGCCCCGCCAGACCAATCATTATCGATCGCATTGTAAACTTCCCCCAGCGAAGCGACTGCGGTGCGCCCCCGCTGTCGTCTTCACACCTGATCCCTTGGTGATCGGGGAGTTAGTACACCAACCTAGATTGGCCCTGCAGCCTTTGGGCCCGAGAGCCTTGGACATACGCCACAGGCTCCCCGACCATAGGTCAGGAAGTGTGACGCTGTTACGGCCAGCATCGCACCGTCTAGGTTGGGGGTACTAATCCCCAGAACCGTGCGTGGCGGTTCCACTGCTGTTTATGGGCAATCGCCGCTCCGCACTCAATAGCAACCTGCCCCAAGGCGCAGGATTTCGGAGAAGGTGGGTGCCCCACCCCGTCACAGCCTGGCCCTGAGACCGGACGGCATCGGACTTATAATCGTCCGCAGAGCCAGGAGGTGGAGATGGGCGGTATCGGGTCTGGGGCGAAGCGTTCGGTGTTAGTCGGCACGGTCGAAGATAGCATCGCCATCGATATTCGCCGTTTGAAGCGCCAAGGCGCGATCCGACCCGGCTGTTGCGTGGTCGACAGCGTCACCTGGGGTGAACGCGCCCCACGGGCCTTCCAGGGCCGACTACGCGCCGACCTCAGCGGCCCGGAACCGCACTGGCACCTCAGCCTCGACCTCTCGACACCCGATGGCCCGGTTCGGCAGCAGATCGGCATCGTCACAGTGCCATCATCGCTAGGTGGACGTCGCTGCTATTTCCTTTGTCCCGAGACCGGCCAGCGCTGTGAAGTCCTCTATTACGCCGGAGGTCGGTTCGCATCGCGTGTCGCGCAGAAGCTGAGCTATGCAGCCCAGGGGATGACCGACCTCTCACGGGCCCGCCGCAAGGTCGCCAAGCTGCGTAGCCGGCTATCGGGTGATGGTCCCCTGCCCCGCCCGCGTGGCAACAACCGCATCGCCATCGCCGAGCGCCTGGAACAGGCGACGTTCGAGGCGAAGGCCCTCTATCATGACCGCCTCGCGGCCTATGCCGAGCGGTCTGGTACCCCACGGGTACCCAGCGCCAGACGCTGACCGTCCGAGATCGCGGGATTATGCGATCCATTCGTCGGCCTCAGGCTCATGTTGAATCAGCGGGTCCTGGCGGCATGACGCAATGCTGCCCCTTCAAAATCCTTAGATCGTCTGGGGTTTACCCTGACACAAGGGATTCCATGATCTTAATAGAGTGATGGTCAACCCGATAAGGACGACCATCGACATGCTACCCGACGACCATGACCACCTGCTGTCCCATGCCCGCACCCTGTTTCCCGACTGCATGATCGGGATCGTCTATGACAACGAGGTCATTCACATCGATGTCGGCGCCCGTCGATTCACCTTCGAGATCGGTAGCGACGACGACACCTATGTATTTTCCGACGGGCAGGACACGTTCGTGATCCCGCTGTGGGAAAATCCCGATGCGAACTGGGATTGATCCTGACACGCCTTCCTTGCCCGCCTTAATAGGAATGTCGGTCCAAATTTGAAGGAGATGACCGACATGGCGATTACCCTTTCCGTTCCCGTCGAACCGACAAAATCCAACCCCGCCAAGCCCGAACGGATCACCCTTGACGAGCTCGCCCGCGAGATGAAGCTGGCGCCCCGCGATGCACGCATGCTGCTGCGGCTGGCCGCCAAACAGACACGGCAATATCCGAACCTCAGCAAGGAACATGTCGCACGGCAGCCCTGGTCATGGGCACCAGGCTCGAAGGCCCTGGATGAAGCCAGGAAAGCGCTGGCCTCGGGAGACGGCAACACATCCTGAGAGGCCAGCGTGGGCATCGACCTGCCGGAAGCCCTCCCTCCGCCGCTCAATCCAACTTTTCAGGTTTTCATGTTTTCGACGCCCGGAACATCATGAAAAGCGCCGGGGCGGCGCGACATTGGGTGAAGCTACCTCCCGCCCTCCCCGGCGATGAAAACTTGGAAACTTGAAAAGCGCGATCAGCTAGGCGGAAGCGACCAGACCCAAGTCCTCCCGTCCCTGGCTGGAAAGATGCCCAACGCCTTCCGGGCTCGATCCAGCGTGGATGCGCTGATCGCCCGTGCCTCGGCCTGCGACTTCAACGTCGCGGCAGCCTTGGGACCATCCGCCAGCACATCCGACAGGAACTGCTTGGCCACCTCCCGCTCATCCTGCTCCGGCCCCCGTGTGGTCGGCGATCCAGCAAAGAACGCATCCACGTCGATCTTCTCGAACCGGTCGAAACCGATCTTCGGCTGCTGGCCCTGTCGTCCATCCGCATCGCCCATCGTGAACAGCATCGCGTCGCCGCGTTCGAAGTTCGTCTTCATGTGAAAGACGATGAACCCGCGCACGTCATCCCTGCGTCGGGCAAGGCCGAACTGGTTTCGGGATATGCCGACGAAGTCGGTGGCCCCGATCCCCTTCTTCATGGCCTTGTCATGCTGACCCTTACCGAAATGCCGCACCACGAGGATCGCGCAGCGACGGCGCTCTGCAATGTCCTTCAGCCGCTCCATGAACTCGCGCACATCGACGTTGTTACTCGCATCCACGTCGCCGGTAATGAACGCCTGGATGGGGTCGAGGATCACAAGGCGCGGATCGGCTTTGGCGATTTCTCCATCCAGCCAGTCGGCCATTTCCGGAGTCAGCTTGAAAGTCTTGGTCTGGATGAACACCCGTTCGAGGTCGGCCCCGTTAGCCTCTAGCCGCTTCTTGATGACCGCGCCGGGTAGGTCCTCGAAATTGAACAGGAAGCAATTGGCGGGCGGAATTTTCGTGCCGTTGGGTAGGACTCGCCCCCGACTGACCTCTGAAACGAGCCAGCCCGTGAACTGGCTCTTGCCGTCACCCGGATCGCCATCGAGCAGCCCCAGCGTCCCCAAGCAGATGTAAGGATACCAGAGCCACTCCAGCTTTTCGTCGGGCACCTCGGAGAATGGGCGAATGCCGGGCAAGGGTTTGACCGGATACCGCGACACGCTGCGCGCGATTTGCCGGACCTCTCGATCCGGCAGCGGCTTCTCCGACATCGTGCGATTAAGCGTCTTCAGGGTTTCCAGAACTGCTGGCTGCGGCACCCCCTTTGCATGCATATACCCTGCGAACTTCGTGAGAGTGTCATTGCGCAACCCGACCGGAATCGGTCCGCCCGCGTCTTCTTCCCCCTTCTCCTCAGGCCGCTCGGTGATAGCCGCGATGTTTGGCGGTAAGGCGGCAAAGGGTTCGTCTTCCCAAAGCGCATAGATCGCACCCGAGACATGGCGCGATCCCGCCCCGACGACATAGGAGCCGGAGCCACTTTTCACATCCAGCTTATTCCGCACGCCGTTCCGGGCGGGCATTTCGCCGCGATAGTAGAAGTGGAATCCACGCGCCGTTTTCACGGTGAAGGTCGGCGGCGGATGATAGCCTGACCGGAACGCCCGCAAGGCTTCCTTGCTGTCGCAGTCGATCACCGCCAGCCCCTCAGTGGCAACGGCATAGTTCATGTCCGGGTGTTTTCGATGCCAACGCCGGATCGTTTTCAGGTCGGTCGTCGCATCCTTGACCCCATGGGGCACCAGCGAGCTGTCCGGGTGCTTGCCGGGGCTAGAACATTGTGGATCGCCACAAGTGCAGTTCCCCCCGACAACGCCCTGGATCGGCAGGACAGGAATGCCCTGCCCTGCGAACCATTGCATCATAGCCAAGACGCTGGCGGACCGGTCGAAGCGTGCACGCAATCGCGCATTTTTCAATGCCTTCATGGCTTATCCCCTCCCCATATTGGCCGTTTGGGGTCGGGAAGCGGTGCACTTTCGATCTCGGCCTTCAAGGCGTCATAACGCGCCCCTGTTTCGGCACGGAATTGAAAGATGCGCGTCCATGTCTCACCGGTTCGAAGATCGGTGTAAACGCACTGAACAAAGCGCATCATTGCCCATCCCCCAGTGCAGGATAGTATTGATCTATCCAGTGCCGATAATCGTCGAAATCGGATGCGGTAGTCGCAGAGCAAAAGAATATCCGACCTTGACCACCCCCTCCAGGAAACGGAGTAGCATGTTGGACTCGCACCACCGTTACTGACCCGAGTTCGATTTCGAAATGAACTCCGCGACCAGGTCCGCTCGCCAATAGCTCGTCGCACCAATTTTCAATCGCGCGGGGAATTTTTCCTTTTTTTCCAATCTTAAGAGAGTCGAGTTGTGAAGCTTGATTCCCAAAACACGCAATGCTGCGCGGTCGAGAAGTACGGGATTCTGGCGATTGTCCATTCATGTCGGCCCTTTCCGCTTGAAAGAGCCTTCCCACTATGCGCGGCGCGGAACTGCGCACCACAATTCTCTCATCTGCAAAATTCTCAAAAGTCAGCCGACTTTACGTGCTGCCACACGAGCATCGCCAACTAGCCGATAGCGCGTAGAACTGGGCACGGCTTCGTGAAGCTTCGGCTCATGGGTCTTGATGTGCTCAATGACCACTCCGGTCTTTACTATTCCCGGGTTCGCTTGCCAGAATGCCTTGGCGGCGAAAAAGTAGTCTGGATATTCCTGCGGCCGTCCCATCGGCGGCAGCGGAGGATGATCCGCCTCGTAGGCCCGCCTGAAGGTAGTGATGTCCGCAACAGCCTCCACCATTGACCCGTCGACCAACTCGACCAGTCCGCGTCCGCGAGCTGTCTGCTTGGATGTCACGTAGAGCGGGTAGATCAACCACACCAACGATGGCGAAATCCGTTCTGAGGCCTCCACACGGCCATACGGATACAACGGCAACGTCCCTTCGCGGGCATACCGCGAAAGCTCGTACAGCGTTTCCCAAGCTTCACTATGGATTTTGCGCGAATGTTTAGCTCGCTGGCCGGGGAGTGCTGCCGAAACATGGCTTGGTGACCAGCCGCGCACCATTCGCCGTCCCAACTTCTCGAACGGATCGATCAGGTTAACTGGCCCATCACTGTCCAAAACCATCAAGAAATTCCCCCCACTTGTCTAAAGCCTCCCGCCGTTCGGCGTCGTAGCCCCACCTCAGATATATCGCAGTCACAGGGTGGATAGCAGACGTGTGGTTCAACACCTTCCCTACCACGTGTGGCGGAACGGCAAGGCGAGCCATTCCTGAGGCGGCCGTGCGGCGCAGATCATGGAACCGCCATCTTGACGTCTCGGACTGCGCATGGACATGGCGCAAGGCCTTGCTGAACCCGCTGATCGGCGAACGCCGCGTCGTGGTAAAAACCCAATCGCAATCAGCGAAGCGCGGGACTGCCGCCAGTAATCGCAGCGCGAAGTCATTGAGCGGGACCACGTGGGCCTTACCATTTTTGGATAGCTCTGCCGGGATCACCCATTGCTTAGCGTCGAGGTCGAGGTCTTTCCAGCCCATCGACGAAACCTCCCCGCGTCTCTGTCCTGTGGCAAGCAACAGCGGCACGAACTGTCCGAACGGATAGGGTTCCTGGGCGCAAACCCGCAGCACGGCCCGGATTTCATCATCGGTCAGCACCCGATCGCGCGGCTGCTCGCGGGTGGGCGGCTTGGTCCCGGCAACGGGTGAAGTTTCGACGATGCCGCGTTCCACGCACCAGTTGAACAGCTTGCGTAGGGTCGATTGGATGCGGTTGGCCTGATAGGCGGCGCCGCGTGCAATGGCCCCGTCCATCATGTCGAGAATATCGTGTCGCTTGATCTGGCGAATGTCGCGCTGACCGTGCACGGCCACAAACTCGCGCTCCAGGATGCGCTCGCATTCTTTCCAGCTGCGATTGCGCGGTCGGGCATAGTGGCGGATGAAGTCAGCGCAGACGGACTCGACCGTCGTGCTGAGCTGACGACGGCGCGCGGCAGGATCGATGCCTTCGTCCACCAGCCGCAGCGCTTCCAGTGCCTTGTCGCGCGCTTGCAGCAGCGACACGCGCGGATAGACGCCGAGCGGTAGGCGACGCTGTTTGAGGCCGTAGCGATATTTGAGGGTGAAGACCTTCCTGCCGCTCGACGAGACCCGCAGGTTCAAGCCCGGACAGAGGAGATCGTGAATATCGTAGCGCTTGCTCCGCGGCTTCAACGCCTCGACCGTCTTTGCGCTCAGCGCTTTTTTCATGTGCCGTTCCTTTCAACGGCACCTCAATAATCATGGATTTCCGGCAATCTCAAAGAAAATCCCGACCGTGGAAAGCATGCGACGGAAAACTATGCGTTGCTTCACTGCCCAGCATGACCGGGGGGTGTTTAGAACCGAACTCCGCAGGATGCGCACGCACCAAGCGCCGTGCGACAGGCTCCGGAAATTTGGGTCTCAATGACGTTTGTGAGACCTATGGTTGAAGATTACAGCCAGCATTATCGCCCCCCATATCGGCCCGATGCAATAGATCACCCCGGTCTGCTGCAATCGCAGCTATTTCCGTTTTCCAATCATGACCCCAGCAAAATTGCCTTCTGCGACTCCATTGGTGCGTTTGAACATTTCGAAGCTGGCTATGGCCTCTTCTCCATGTGGACCATAAAGACCGCCCGTGACCGAACCGTCCGCATAACCTGGCCGCTCGCTAAGCCATGAGCTAAAGCCATATCCATCCGACAAATCGCCGGCGAACGTAACGGGCGATAATTCGACAGGGGGAGCGGGTACGGATGCCGTCGCAATTGGGTTGATCCCACCGCTGACCCTCATCTGGGCGAAATCCACATTCAGCGACGCATCGCCTGAAAGCGTATATTCGCTTCCCGTCGCGAACATCACGCCAGACCCACGGATTGTCATGGCATATTCCGCCGTTCCTTCCCGCGGGAGGGTCCCTTGAGCTGGTGGAATTCCATAAGTAAACCAGATGTTGGAGACTCGCTCCCCATCTCCGTCCGTCGCCCGCCAATCCCATCGCCCAAAGTTCGCGTAGGTGAGAGCGACATCCGCGTTGCTACTGCCGGGATTGTTTAGGATCAGCCGATATTGACCGTCAGGTTGGGTGGAGCGATATGTTGAAACTTGGGCATTCGACTCTTCAGCCACCTTATCGCTAGCAAGAAATATCGGCTTTGGGTATGTCATTGACGATATTTGATCTAGCTGAACGCTTCCATCTTCATTGAAATTAAGCCGTCCAAAGCTATTTGGAAACTGCAATGCCGCCCCTTCTACTGCGATTGACCCATTATCCCGAAAATATAACACATAGGCATGATTGGTGAAGAACATTCGAGCCTGATTATCAAGTAATGTTAAGGGCGCTGTCGTAACGCCCAAGTCCTGTCGACCGAGGATTGTTCCAGTTAGCATCGTACCACTTATATCTTCGGCGCTAAACGTCGCACCTAATTCACCCGCCCCAGGTCCATAGAAACGACCTTGGACTTGCCCAGCTACTGAGAAGCGCTCCCGCCCCGCATAATTGAACCGGCCTTGGAAGGCATTCTCGACTGAACTCAGTTGCCCACCAGCTACCCATCGATGTTGCCCGGTATAGTAATCCTCGAGCAGGTCGACTTCATAGGCCGTGCCCTCCATCGAGAACAACGAGCGTAGAAAATCCACCGTCATGACACCTTCGCCGCTGACAGCCCGGGGAGAGAGATTTAACGGAGCAAAGAAACCAAATAGGTTGATGCCGTACCCGGCACGACCACTACGCGGCATGGCGCTGTTCACTGTAGGAATGCCATAGGTAAAAGCGTCAAACGTTATTCCCACTCCTTCAGAGGACAATTGATTGCGTTCCCAATACCCCGCACTGACATATCTGGTTCGGTTCTGTGCGAAAGAAAGATCGGCCAAGGTAAGAAATTGCCGTAAATTTCCGCTGCTTTTTTCAAAACCAACAGATCCAGGCACGTCGGAGATAGCCTTGTGATCTGGGCCAAATGTCTCGGTCCGCCCACCGGTAGAGATGGTATAGGATCGGCTTGTCGCATCATATTGAATTGTGAGCGGAGCCGCCGAATTAGAGGATGCTATTGTCAGGCCGTTTCCGAGGTCAATCGTTACCGCGCTGGTTACCGCATCATTCGTAAATGATTGCGATGCAATGAGATTGTCTAGGGATTCATTGGTGGCAGGAGGAGCCGGTGCCGGCGGCAAAGGGGTTACACCTCCAGCGACTGTCCCGCCCCCACCTCCGCAAGCGGCAGCCAGAACCGAAGCTACTGCGACGATTATTACTCTTGTCTGCATCATGCCCCCTCCTTTTTAGAGGGACGTATCATTGACGCCATTTGGCCGACAAGACGTCACTGGGTCTCTGGATCATTCTGCCTCGCTTTTGCCCTCCCAGCTAAGCGGCCCCGCGAGGGTGATCTCCGGGTGACGAAAGAGACATTGAATACTGATCTGCCCTCCCCCCGCTGAGTGGGCCAGAGGCTATGATATTCTGGACCACGAAAGGGACATTGGATGCCAAGCAAGAAGCACAAGCCGGAAGAGATTATCGGCAAGCTGCGTGAAATTGAGATCGTTCTGGCGCAGGGGGCGTCGACTGCCGAGGCGTGCGGGCGGATTGCAGTCAGCGAGCAGACCTATTATCGCTGGCGCAAGGAATATGGCGGCCTGAAGACCGACCAGGCACGGCGGATGAAGGACAGCCGCTGGCGATGCGCCATGCCATAGCTTCGATAATTGGCCGCTGTCCGGGCCGGAGACGGTAGCAGGCCTTCCTTCTCATAATAGCGGATCGTTTCCGCTTTTGTGTTGGTGAAGCGTGCAAGCTCGCCGATGCGCATAGAGACCTTATAGTGTCTATAAGGCTGTTATAACTGCCAGGCAGGTCTGGCTCAATGCCCCCCGATCAAAGCAAGCCTAACTCCCGACACGACCAATATCAGCCCCAGCATGGAGCGCAGAGCGGTCTCGGAGAGATAGCGGGCGCCGATAGCCGCGCCGATATATCCGCCGATGGCAACGGCGATCATCCAGATCGGGAGGGCCGACGGCATAAACTCCAGCAAGCTGTAGGCGCCCACAAGTGCGGCTCCGGAATTGAGTAGATTATAGCCGGCCGTCACCGCCGCCGCGTGGCGCAGATCGACCCATCTCATCGCAAGGATGATCGGCGCGAGGAAAAGTCCGCCACCCGTCCCGGTCAGGCCTGAGACAAGGCCGATCACCCCGCCGGTTATCAGCGCGGGCAAGAATGGCGGTGGAGACATGGGTCCGCTGCGCGGCGCTTCCCTCTTCCAGGCCGAACGGAACATCTGCGCTGCCGAGAGGATGAGGATTAGGCCGACGATGGGATTGTAGAACGCCGCAGGAAGCTGGGTCGCACCGCCGAGCAGCGAGAAGGGAATGCCGAGCAGAGCGAACGGATAGAATGTCCGCAGCGAAAACAAGCCCCGACGCCAGAACTGGAATGTCCCGATGCCGGCGACGACCAAGTTCAACGCCAGCGCCGTCACCTTCATCGACGCCGCCGTCATGCCGAACAGGGACATGACAGCGAGATAACCTGACGCGCCTGCCTGGCCTACCGATGCATAGAAAAGCGCGACGATCAGGAAGAGCGGCGCGAGCCAAGCGGATTCGTGGGATACCATGTCATGCAAATCCGCCCCGCTTCAACAAGCGGCAAGCAATTTCATGTTCTCTACCGGAAACCAAAACCCGCCTATGGCTGACGCAGGGTCAATGCCACCGAACTTGAGCCGGACGCCGCGATTGACCGCAAATCCCTCCGTGGCGCCAGAGATTTCGGTCTCAATGACGTTCGTTATCGCGGCAATCTTGGCGTCGGAAAAGCGCGCCCGACCGAGCTTCAATGGTCAGGCAAACCTTTGGGATAATCGCCCGGTTGGACGATGCTCACGTCAGGCCTGTTTTCAACCTCCTCTGGCGGCTGCCCTGGCGCAGCATCCCCCTCATTCTCAGGCGACTTCACTTTAGCGCCGGGATGTTCGGGTCGCCGACCTTTGAGATCCTCACCAGACATATCAGTTTCAACGGCTACCATGGTTGGGCGCGTCGGCCCCACGGTGGGGCGTATTTCGAGCGGGCCGAATACCGGCCTCGCCCGAGCCCCCTTGTGGATCGCTGTCATAATCCTCGGTTCCCGAGCCGCCTCCAGCGCCTGCGCCCGATCCCTTCACCGCGCCGCTCCCGCTGGACGGCCGTTTGCCGCGATCGGAAGACTCGAGATGATCAAAGGATTTGGTCATTGCCACCTCCTCAACGCTTCCTGCCCTCAGCTGTCGGTTCGGGCTTCCAGCTCACGCGCCATACTGAGGTGCCCCTCCACCACCGGAGCAATCTCATTGGCCGCCGCCTTAAGGGATGCGATCTCGCCGCCCGATCCATAAGACCGCATCAGCGCCAGCGCCTTTTCATGCGCATCGACC
>JBBCJR010000012.1:0-77160 GCA_037190805.1 Sphingomonas sanxanigenens
CGAATCGATCGAGGTCAAGAAGTCGCTGACCCCCGACATGGACGGAGACACGATCGGCGCCTCGATCGAAATCAACACCACCAGCGCCTTCGACCGCAAGAAGGACCTGCTGTCGATGAAGCTGGAAGGCAGCTACAATGACTATGCAAATGCGCTGACCCCCAAGGCCAGCATCGATTTCTCCACCCGCCTGTCCGACGATTTCGGCATCGCCGGCGGCTTCAGCTACTATAAGCGCAAGTTCGAGACCGATAATATCGAAGGCGCGGACTGGAACGAAAGCGACGACGGCGTCGCCTATGCGGAAGAACTTCAGTATCGCGACTATGACGTCGAGCGCGAGCGCATCGGCGGCTCGCTGAGCTTCGACTGGCGCGCCAGCGACAGCACCAAGCTGTATGCCCGCGGCCTCTACAGCCAGTTCGCCGATCAGGAATATCGCGGCGACGTGATCTTCATCATGAACGAGGCGCCCCGCGCCGGCGATGCCGACAGCGCCTCCTTCTCGGACGAGGATGGGCGCATCGAGGTTCGCCGCCGCATGAAGGACCGCTTCGAGAAGCAGAAGATCAAGTCGCTGACCGTGGGCGGCGAAACCGCCACCGGCCCATGGAAGCTGACCTATTCCGGCTCCTGGTCAGAAGCCACCGAGCGTGAAAACGGATCGGTCGACCCGACCCGGTTCCGCAATCGCTTCGAGGAGGACGGCGTCAACATCGACTTCGATTACAGCAACGAGAAAAAGCCGCTGTACAGCGTGTCGGGCAACACCGCCCTGTTCAACGATCCGGCGACCTACGGCTTCAACGAGCTGGAGCTGACCGCGCTGTCGGATTCGCGCGATCGCGAATATACGCTGCGCGGCGATATCGCCCGGGAGTTCCAGACCGGCGGCGGCACCTTCACCCTGCAGGGTGGCGTCAAGTCGCGCTGGCGCAAGAAGTCCTATAACCTGACGTCATTGCTGTACGACGATTTCGACGGCGACTACACGCTGGCGGACGTGCTCGGGAAGCAGACCTACCGGATCACCGACCTCACGCCGCAGGCCAGCCAAACGGGCCCGACCGATTTCTTCAACAAGAACCGTGACCTGTTCATCCTCAACCAGGTCGATACGGACATCAACTCGGCATCCTCCGACTATGCGATCGACGAGGATATCCTGGCTGGTTACCTGCTCGGCCGCTGGGACAGCGACGCGCTACGCGTGATCGGTGGCCTCCGTGTCGAGCGCACCAGGAACGACATCCGCGCCTTCCTGACCGAGAGTGACGGTGATGAAGTGACCGTCACCCCGAACCGCTTCACCCGCAGCTACACCGACTGGCTACCCAGCCTGACGCTGCGCTATGAACCGGCTCAGGACATCGTCCTGCGCGCCGGCGGCTACAAGAGCCTGGTGCGGCCGAAGCTGTCCAACCTCGCCCCGCGCTTCGTGCTGAACGAGGATCGCGAGGCGGAGTTCGGCAACCCCGAGCTGAAGCCCTATCGCGCCTGGAACCTCGACCTGTCGGCGGAATGGTATTTCGGCCAGAACGCGGCGCTGACCGGGGGCTTCTTCTGGAAATCGATCAAGGACTTCGTCGTCCAGCAGCGCGACCGCACCCCCGGCAGCGCCTATGGCATCAACTATACCGAGGCGCAGACCTTCGCCAATGGCGACACCGCCAAGGTGAAAGGCTTCGAGCTCAGCTATAGTCAGGTCTTCAGCTTCCTGCCCGCGCCGCTCGACGGGCTGCTGCTCAATGCCAACTATACCTACACCGATGCCAAGGGCACGGTCCTGACGGACGGCGACATCAGCGACCCCCGCCGGATCGCCCTGCCGGCCGCGTCAAAGAACACGTTCAACGTCGTGCTGGGCTATGAAAAGGGGCCGATCTCCCTGCGCGCGGCGGGCACCTACCGCGACAAATATCTCGACGAACTGGGCGATGAAGCGGAAACCGACCGCTATGTCGCCGGCCAGTTCCAGCTCGATCTGTCGGCCAAATACCGGGTCACGCCGGGCATCCAGCTGTTCGCGGAATGGGTGAACGTCACCAACGCACCCTACTTCGCCTATCAGAACTATGCCGGCAGCCGTCGCCTGCTCCAGTATGAGGAGTATAACTGGACCGCCAAGTTCGGCGTCGCCGCCCGCTTCTGATCACCCCTCGCGCCGTCGGTGGCCCGCGTGGGTGACCGACGGCGACCTTCTTATGGCAGGAAAGGATGCGCCGATGACCGCTTCCACCACTTCATCGATGGCTGTGCGCCGACGCGCGGGCCTGTTCATCGCGGCGCTGCTGGCGACCGTCGCCACGCCGCTGGCTGCCCAGGAGCAGCAGCCGGTGCCGCGTTCGGCCGGAACGCCCTACGCCGCGCGGTCGCTTCCTGACCGGATCGTCCTGACCCCCGGCGCGGATCCCGCCCGCGAGATGGCGGTATCCTTCCGCACCGACATCGGGCAGCCGACGGGCGAGGCGGAGATCGCGATCGCCGTCGACGGCCCGACCCTGTCCGAACAGGCCCGCAGTGTGACCGGCACCAGCCAGCCCATCGACAGCGCCAATGGCCCCGCCATCTATCATCAGGTCCGCTTCGGCGGCCTCACGCCCGACACCGCCTATGCCTATCGGGTCAAGGGCAGCGCGGGGTGGAGCGAGTGGCTGCAATTTCACACCGCGACCGAAACGGCGCGTCCGTTCCGCTTCCTCTATCTGGGTGACGTCCAGAACGGCATCCTGACCTATGCCTCGCGCGTCATCCGTCAGGCCTTTCACGCCAATGGCGGGATCGAACTGGTGGTCCACGCCGGCGACCTCGTCGCCCAGCGCGACGACCTCGACCATGACGACGAATGGGGCGAATGGACCCAGGCGGGCGGTTACAACTACGCCATCGTTCCGCAGGTGCCAGCGACCGGCAATCACGAATATGCCGACCTGATCCTGCCGGACGGGCGCGAAAGCCGCATCCTCGGGCCTTACTGGCCGCGTCAGTTCGCGCTGCCCGACAATGGCGCGGCGGGGGTCAAGGCGACCA
Source organism: Sphingomonas sanxanigenens (assembly GCA_037190805.1). Taxonomy (GTDB): domain Bacteria; phylum Pseudomonadota; class Alphaproteobacteria; order Sphingomonadales; family Sphingomonadaceae; genus JBBCJR01. The sequence continues at coordinate 3,031 of JBBCJR010000012.1, forward strand.
CCTATCATGTCGACTATCAGGGCGTGCGGTTCATCGTCCTCGACGGCACGTCCGCCATCGACCTCGGCACCATGGCGGCGCAGACGCGCTGGCTGGACGAGACGCTCGCCGCCAGCAAGGCGCGATGGAACGTCGTCCTGTTCCACCAGCCGGTGTTCACCTGCGCCCGTCCCGACGACACGGCGGAGATCAAGGCGGCATGGAAACCGGTGTTCGAGACGCGCAAGGTCGACCTCGTGCTGCAGGGCCACGACCATTGCTATAGCCGGCTGACGGCGGAGGCCGGCCGTGATGCCGGCCGCGCGGCCCGCGCCAGCGGCGCCGTGCAGGGGCCGGTCTATCTGGTCTCCGTGACCGGGTCGAAGATGTACGGTCTCAACAACCGCGCCGGCACCCAGCCCGACAAGGTCGCCGAGGCGACGGAACTCTACCAGATCGTCGACGTGGACGGGGACCGGCTGAAGTTCCGTACCTTCACCGCTTCGGGCAAGCTCTATGACGGCTTCGACCTCGAGCGCGGCACCGATGGCGGCAACCGGCTGGTCGAGATCGACGAGCCGATGCTGGCGACCCGCACCTGTTCCGGCGCGGTCGGACCTGACGGCGGCACCTGCGCGGCGCGCGCCAAGGACTGAACGCAAGCGGCCCGCCTCTCGACCGAGGGGCGGGCCGCTATCGTTTTCAGTCTGCCGCCCGCCCTCGGAGGAGGTCAGTCCGTCTCGTCGGACCCGTAATATTGCACGCCGATCTCGATGGCGTCGCGACCGGTGTTGCGGCGGTGACGGTTGGTGTCGCGCAGCGAGAAGATGCAGCCGCAATATTCCTGCTGATAGAAACGCTCGCGCTTGGAAATCTCGATCATCCGGGCGCCACCGCCGCCCTTGCGCCAATTATAGTCCCAGTAGGACAGCCCGTCATAGCCGGCGACCGCGCGCTGGCCGCAGTCATTGATCTGCTGCATGTTCTTCCACCGGCTGATGCCGAGCGACGAGGTCATCACGGGAAAGCCGTTTTCATGCGCGTAGAGCGCCGTCCGCTCGAACCGCATGTCGAAGCACATGGTGCAGCGGATGCCCCGTTCCGGCTCGCGCTCCATGCCCTTGGCGCGGGCGAACCAGTTGTCGGTGTCATAATCGGCATCGACGAAGGGGACGTTGTGCTTCTCGGCGAAGCGGACATTCTCGTCCTTGCGGAGCAGATATTCGCGTTCCGGGTGAATGTTGGGGTTGTAGAAGAAGATCGTGTAGTCGATCCCCGAGGCCAGCATCGCTTCCATCACCTCGCCGGAACAGGGCGCGCAGCAGCTGTGCAGCAGCACCTTCTTGTGGCCATCGGGCGGGGTCAGAATCGGACGTTCCAGTTCGCTCATGGCGCCGGCCTATAGCATGGCCGGACGGCACCGCGACAGCCGCTTCGACTGACCGGGGTCAGGCGGGTTCGCCATCGTGCACATAGCCTAGTCGGCCCGGCAGCGGCACAGGGCCATCGGCGTCGCTGAGGGCAATGCCGCTGCCCGCCCTCACCACACCGATCCGGGACACTGCGAGGCCCAGCCCGCCCAGAGCCGCTCTGATCGCCGGTTCCGCCCCTTCCGGCGCCGTGAACAGCAGCTCATAGTCATCACCTGCCGTCGCTGCGCGCAGCCGGGTATCGCGGTCCTCTCCGTCGAACGCCATCAGTGCCGGCGACAGCGGCACCAGGTCGAGATCGATGGCGATGGCGGCGCTGCTGGCCGCCGCCATGCGATGGGCATCGATCAGCAGGCCATCGGACACGTCCATCATCGCCGACACGAGCGGCGCCAGCGCCCGTCCGGCGGCAAGGCGAGGCTGGGGCCGACGATAGCGATCGAGAAGCGTCGCTGGCCCTGCCGCTCCTCCGGCAATCAGAAGGCCAGCGCCGGCATCACCGATGCTGCCCGTCAACCATAGCGCGTCGCCTGGCACCGCCCCGCGCCGGTCGGGAACACCGCCGGCCGGCGCCGCGCCGATCGCGGTCAGCCCGAGCACCGTCGCGCCTCGCCCCGAAACGGTGTCACCACCGAGCAACGGCACGTCGAAATGAGCCAGGGTCTCACCCAAGCCGGCGACGAAGTCGTCTTGCCAGCCACTATCGGACAGCAGCGTCACGCCGAGGAGGACGCCAAGAGGACGCGCGCCCTTGGCCGCGAGATCGGAAAAGTTTGTCGCCACCAGCTTCCACGCCACATCGGCGGGCGGATCGGTAGGCAGATAATGGACGCCCTCGACCAGCATATCGTGGGTCAGCACCAATTCGGTGCTCCCAGGCGGGGTCAGCACGGCGGCATCATCGAGCAGGCCACGCGCCCCCGGATGAGTCGCCAGCGCGCGCAGTTGCTCTATCAGGTCGGATTCATCGGACGACATCCCGCCCGTTATAGAGGCAGCCGGGCGATCAGTCGCCGGTCCGCCGCACATCCTTGGCGATGGCGTCGAGCACCCCGTTCGCGAACCCCGCCTCGCGCTTGTCGAAGAACGCCTTGGCGACGTCGACATATTCGGAAATGACAGTGCCCAGCGGCACATCGGCGCGCGCCAGCAGTTCATAGGCGCCGGCGCGCAGGATCGCGCGCATCGACCGGTCGAGCCGGTCGAGCGTCCACCCTTCGCCCAGCCGGGCGGTGATCAGGCCGTCGATCTCCGCGCCCCGCGCATCGACGCCGCGCACGATGTCGTCGAAGAAATCGACCTCGGCGTCGTGATATTCGTCGCCGTCGACCGTGGCGCCCAGACGGTGCTGGTGGAACTCATGGAGCAACGGCGCCAACGCCGTTCCTTCCATGTCGCGCTGATAAAGCGCCTGCACCGCCGCCAGCCGCGCCGCCGACCGCGAGCGGGCGCGGGACCGTTCGCCGACCGCGCCGCTCATGCCAGCTGCTCCTTCAGCGCCAGCATGGCAAGCGCCGCCTTGGCCGCCTCGCCGCCCTTGTCCTTTTCGTCCGGGCGGGCGCGGGTCAGCGCCTGCGCCTCGTCCTCGACGGTGAGAATGCCGTTGCCGATCGGCACACCGTCGAGCGTGAGGGCCATGATGCCACGCGCGCTTTCGTTCGACACCACTTCGAAATGATAGGTCTCGCCGCGGATGACGACGCCCAGTGCGACGAAGGCGTCATAACGGCCGCTGTCGACGGCCAGCGAGATCGCCGCCGGCACCTCCAGCGCGCCGGGCACGGTGACCGTGTCATGGTCATGGCCCGCCGCCTCGATCGCGGCGCGGGCACCGGCCAGCAGCAGGTCGTTCAAATGGTCATAGAAGCGCGCCTCGACGATCAGCACTTTGGCCATCATGCGGCTCCCGGGTCGATGGCGCGCTCGCCGACCACGTTCAGTCCATAGCCGGCGAGGCCGACCATGGTGTGGTGGGAATTGGTCAGCAGCACCATGTCCTGAACGCCAAGGTCGGTCAGAATCTGGGCTCCGATACCATAATCGCGAAGCTCCTCGAAATCGCTCGATTCGCCCCGCGCGCGGGCGGTGATGGCGCGGGTCAGCAGACCCGGCATGGGCTTGGAGATGACGACGACGATGCCCGCCCCCTCGCGGTCGATCTCGCGCATCGCGGCAGGCAGCAGACCGTGACGGTCATTCACCTCGCCGAACGCATCGGTCAGCATCTGGATGGCGTGCATCCTCACCAGCGTCGGCCGGGCGGGATCGATCCTGCCCTTGACCAGGGCCAGCTGTTCGAACCCCGTCACCTTGTTGAGGTAGGAAAAGGCCGTCCAGTCGCCGCCATAATGGCTGGTGAAGCGCGTTTCGGCGACCCGTTCGACCAGATGGTCATAGCGGCGGCGATAGGCGATGAGGTCGCGGATCGTGCCGATCTTGAGGTTGTGAAGCTGGGCGAAGGCGACCAGATCGTCCATCCGCGCCATCGTCCCGTCCTCGTTCATGATCTCGCAGATCACGCCCGAGGGGTTGAGCCCGGCCAGCCGCGCCACGTCGACTGCCGCCTCGGTATGGCCGGCGCGGACCAGAACCCCGCCCTCGCGCGCGACCAGCGGGAAGATGTGGCCCGGCGTCACGATCTCGCTCGCCGGCTGGCCCGCGTCGATGGCGACCGCCACCGTCCGCGCCCGATCGGCGGCGGAAATGCCGGTGGTGACGCCGGTGCGCGCCTCGATCGACACGGTGAAGGCGGTTTCGTGGCGAGTGCCGTTGCTCTGGCTCATCAGCGGCAGGCCGAGCTGGTCGACGCGCGCCTTGGTCATCGACAGGCAGATCAGCCCCCGCCCGTGCCGGGCCATGAAGTTGATCGCCGCCGGCGTCGCCATCTGCGCGGGGATGACAAGGTCGCCCTCATTCTCCCGATCCTCGTCATCGACCAGAATGAACATCCGTCCATTCCTGGCCTCGTCGATGATTTCCTCGGTGGTCGACAGGAAAGCCTTCTTCACGCCTGGGTCCTCAATTCTGTCATACGGCCGAGATAGCGGGCCAGAACGTCGATCTCGATATTGACGCCCTCGCCGACGGCCAGTGCGCCGAGGCTGGTCTCGGCTGCCGTATGGGGGATGATGTTGACTGAAAACACCGTGCCGTCGGCCCCGTCCGAAACCGCGTTCACGGTCAGCGAGACGCCGTCCACAGTGATCGACCCCTTGGCCGCGACATAAGGGGCAAGGGCGGGCTGGACGCGGAACGACACACGCCGCGAATCGCCGTCGGACGCGATCTCCGTCACGGCCGCAACGCCGTCGACATGGCCGGTGACGATATGCCCGCCCAGCTCGTCGCCCACCTTCAGCGCCCGCTCGAGGTTGAGGCGGCGTCCGGCTGCCCATTGCCCCCCGGCAGTACGGGCGCGGGTTTCGCCCGAGACGTCGACCGCGAACCAGCCCGGTCCCTTGTCGACCACGGTCAGGCAGACGCCCGAACAGGCGATGGACGCGCCGATATCAACCCCGGCCGTGTCATAGGCCGTGGCGATGCGGACACGCATGTCGCCGCGCTCTTCGATGGTTTCGATCGTGCCGATGTCGGTAATGATGCCGGTGAACATGGTCCTGCCCGTCAGTCGCGGACCCGCTCGTAGACGTCGAGCGCGTCAATGCCAAGCATGCGCCGGTCGGCAAGCCGCCACCGGCCATGCGCCTCGGCCAGCGAAGCCAGGCCGATATCGCCGAGCGCCGCCCGCCCCTCGCCAATCAGAATAGGCGCACGATAGAGCCACAGACGGTCGACCAGGTCGGCCGTCAGAAAGGCGGACGCCGCCCCCGCCCCACCCTCGACCAGCAGATGATCGACATCGGCAAGTCCGGCGATCGCGCCGGGCGTCGCCAGCCGCTCCCAGCCATCTGGCGCCGCGCGGCCCAGCACCAGCCGGCGCGGGCTGCGATTCTCCAGCCCCGCCAGCCTGACGTCGAGGCGCGGCGCGTCTGCGGCGACCGTCCCCGACCCGACCAGAATGGCGTCGGATCGCGCCCGCATCAGATGCCCGTGCGCCCGCGCGACGGGGCCCGTGATCCAGCGACTCTCCCCATCCGGCCGGGCGATCCGGCCATCAAGGGACAAGGCGAGCTTCAGGTCGACATGGGGCCGACCGTGACGACGCCGACACAGGAAGCCCGCCATGATCCGCGCCGCAGCGTCCGCCCCCTCGCCCACCGACACCGCGATGCCGGCATCACCGAGGCGGGTGAGACCCGCGCCGTCAGTGCGCGGATCGGGATCGACCATCGCCACCACCACCCGCGCGATCTCGGCCTCGATCAGCGCATCGGCGCATGCCGGGCCCCGCCCATCGCGATGGGCGCATGGTTCAAGGGTGACGTAGGCGGTGGCGCCCCGCGCCGCCGGCCCCGCCGCCGCCAGCGCCATGCCTTCGGCATGAGGCCGACCACCGGGCTGCGTCCAGCCACGACCGATGACGATATCGTCTTTCACCAATATGCAGCCGACGGCGGGATTGGGCGCGGTTCGCCCCCGCCCCCGATCCGCCAGCGCGATCGCAGCGGCCATCCAGCGCCGGTCGGCCATGGCGGACGCGCCCGGCCCGGTCACAGGCCGAGCTTGTTCTCGAGCTGCTGGAACTGTCGCTGCCGCTCGGCCTCCGCCTCGGCGCGCAGGCGACTGTCGCGGGCCTGCTGAGCCTGGATTTCGGCGTCGGAGCGGTCGGCGCGCCAGCTTTCGACATAGATCAGCTGAGGCTTGAGGCCGAGATTCCGCCAGTCCGAATCGACCAGGAATCCCCACAGCAAGGCCCCGGTAAGCGTGAATGCAAGGATCAGGAACGCCCAGCGTGGCCGATCCATGCCCTTGAACATGGACTTGAGGTCGCGCGCAGCCTCGCGCGGCGCAGGGGTTGGAAACCAACCCCCGACGCGCCGCCGCTTCGGCCCTGGCATTCGAAATTCCGGCTTTTCCATCGTCCCTAGATAGGCGTGCGGGACGATGGGCGAAAGACGTTGTCGTCGATCACTCCGCTGCGGCTGGGGCCGAGGCCGGCGCCGGAGCGGGAAGCGCCCCGGCCGCAGCCCCTTCCGCACCAGCGGCGGGTGCGGGAGCGGCGGCGCCAGCCGCGCCAGCGGCGGGCGGCGCATAGCCGTCCTGATAGGTGATCTTCGCCGTCTGGCGCGCGGTATCGACCTGCTGCTTCAAGGCGGCGTCGGTCTTCTGGGCGCGGACCAGCTGGGTCGCGGCGGCCACGGCCTGATCGCCGGCCAGGGGCGAAGCCCGCTCCGCCCGCACGACCGAGATCACCGCCGACGAGCCGGCCGGAACGATGAACGGTTCGCCAGGCGCCAGCTTGCCGATCAATTCGATCACCTGCGGCTGGGCCGTCGCGGAATCGAGCACCGTCCCGCCCCGTTCGGGCCGGATATTGCGCTGCTCGAGCAGCCGCATGATGTCGTCCATGGTCTTCGCCGGCTCGAAATAGGTCAGATCCTCCGCCTTGCCCGAATAGGGGATGCGCAGCTGATCGAGCTGGAACTGGCGCCGGTTGGCGAACATGTTGGGATTGTCGGCCACGAACTTGTCGATCTCGGCCCGGCTCGGCGGAGCGACGCCTTCGTTGATCTGGCGGGCGAGCATGGTCGCCAGCACCGTTTCCTCGGCGCGGCGGCTCTGGATCAGGAAATCGGGACTCTTGTCCAGCTTGCGCTCGCGCGCCACGCTGACCAGCAGCTTGCGATCCAGCACGCGCTGCAGGATCTGCGGCAGCACCGCCTCGCGATTGGCGTTGGCCGGCAGGTTCAGGGCCTGCGCCTCGGCATTGACTTCCTGGGCGGTCACTTCCTCGCCGTTGATGGTCGCGACCACCTGCCCCGCGGGCGCCTTATCGCCGCAGGCCGCGAGCGCCAGCAGCGCCACGCCGGCCAGAAAAGGAATGACAGACTTGCCGTTCATGTGTTGGATTCCTCCGCCCTCATTATCGCACTCCGATAGAACAAGCCCGGCCTTTTCGCGAGCCTTTCCTTGTCCGGAGCATCTATCCGAAAAGAAACATATCCGACGTCAGTGCATCGGCGCGGACACTGGCCAATAACAGGACGGAGTCATCGTCCAGCCGGATCTCCGCCCCCGCCCCGGTCTGGAAGACATGGGTCGCGAGAAAGTCCTGCCTGTCGCCGGTAAAGCCGGTGATCTCCACACGGTCGTGGCCGGCGGCACTGGTATCGAAGTCGAGGACCCGATCATGCCCGTCACCGGCGCCGAACCGAAACAGGTCGCGCCCGCCTCCGCCGATCAGTACGTCGTCGCCTGCACCACCCGACAGGATATTGTCCTGGTCGTTGCCGACGATGCGGTTGTCGAGCGCATTGCCCGTGCCACGCACCGCCGTGCCCTCCAGAACCAGATTCTCGATATTATCGCCCAACACCCAATCGATCGCGGCATGAACTGTGTCGATGCCCTCGTCCGCCAGTTCGATCACCCGGTCACCGGCATGATAGACATAGTAAGTGTCGTTGCCCGCACCGCCCGCAAGCACGCTGCCGACTAAAGCGCCGCCGCCACCACTGACGCCTTCGTCGCCGTCGCCGGGGGCCGAGGGCTGCTCGACCGAACCACCCGTCTCGCCGCCGGGCGCAGGGGGCTGCTCCACAGAACCACCCGTCTCACCGCCGGGCGCAGGGGGCTGCTCCACAGAACCACCCGTCTCACCACCGGGCGAAGGGGGCTGCTCCACCGAACCGCCCGTCTCGCCGCCGGGCGCCGGGGGCTGCTCGACCGAGCCCGTGTCGCCACCAGGGACCGGAGGCGTTTCCGGGCCGGTCGGCGTGCCTACGGGCGAAGAATTCGGGGCATAACCAATCACCGTTTCGAGTCCCTTACCCAGAACCCAGCCGATGCCGGAACGGGGCACAGCCTGGGTCGTGATAGCCGACTCGAGTTCCTGCACCATCGTTCTGGCCGCGAGCGACATCGCCATGGCGGCCGGCGCTGCCTCGGTGGGGGGCGATTGATTGGCGTAGAGGATATTGTCCAGCGCGTTGCCCGTGCCTCGGGTCGCCGCGCCCGTTAGGACAAGATTTTCAATGTTGTCGCCCAGAACCCAGTCGACCGAGGCGATGACGGTGTCGATCCCTTCACCCGACTGCTCGATGATGACGTCGCCGCTCCTTGCGACGTGATAGGTATCGTTTCCGGCACCACCGATCAGGATGCTGTCGCGGTTCGGATTGGCATGAAGAACGTTATCCAGCGCGTTGCCCGTACCGCGGGTCGCGGCGGCTTCCAGCACCAGATTTTCGACATTGTCGCCCAGTACCCAATCGACCGAGGCGATAACGGTGTCGATTCCCTCGTTCGCTGCTTCGATGACGACATCGCGGGCATCATCGACATGATAGGTGTCGTCGCCGGCCCCACCTGTCATCCGGTCGACACCCGCACCGCCATCCAATATGTCGTTGCCAGCGCCGCCGACCAGCCGGTCATAGCCGGCACCGCCATATAGCCGGCTGCCACCGGCATGGGCGACCAGCAGGTCTCCGCCGCCGCCGCCCAGGACGTCCGTCCCGGCTTCCGTCGCGAAGCGGGTAACCCCATTCTCGAAATCGGCAAGGCTTCGGCCGTCCGGTACTTCGCCCGACGTGTTGATCGCGTGATATGCATCCCAACGTGCGGAACCGCTGTCATAGACGGTCTGCAGCGAAGCAAAATGCGCAGCTGTCGTCGCTTGGTCGATATCCGTATACTGGGTGAACAGATCGCCACCCGCTTCCTTGAATATTTCGTAATTCTTCACATATAGATCGCCCATGCGAGAGTCTTCGAACAACTTCAGGAAGAACTTTCCGATCTCCTCGCGCATCGATGCAGGAAACAAATTGGTAATGAGGTGGTGCCCACCCTCATACATGTCGAGGGACAAACCGTATTTGTCAGCTACTTTATTGTGATAATTATAAAATGTGGACAACCAGCTGAGCGAACCGTCGCTCTGTGACAATACATCGCCATATTCGAGCTGACGAAAGGCGGCCGCCATGCCGGCCTCCCCGGATCGGGCCCATTGGAGCAGCACATTGCCCAGCGCCGTCATATCCGAGCCGGAAAACATCGAATGACCGAAATAGCCAGTGATCGCATATGAATCGAATAATTCAGCAGCCCCACCGACGGCAGCTTTTTCGATACCGCGGAAGATATAGAATTCATTCTTGTTCGCAGTCTGAGGCGCGATAACATTCATCAGCCGACTGCGATCATGGGAGAATACGTCGCTGGTTATGGCCGCCATCTGTGCAGCCCGATAACCATAGTATTCTAACCATCCAGACGCATAGTGTTCCTGTGGATTGTTTGTGTCAATAACGCCATCTTCATTTATATCCTTACCCCACAATAAATTTCCCTGATGTATAGCGTATTTTGATTGCTGAAATCCAAAATTCCATACTTCATTCGAGTATTCTATGTACACATTTAGTCTAGGATCAAGATTTTCTAGAATATATTCGGCCGACCTGCGTATATAATCATCATCTGCATTATGTGGAACATTGAACCACATGTCGCTGCCGACACGATTGCAGAGTGCAACCATGATCTCTATCGGAACAGAAGCGATCCCATCGGGACCGTAGCTAAAATAATCTGCGTCGATCCGATCGTCGAATTTTCCAGTACCAAGATTAGCCCTATTGGTATTGCCCCAGTCCATGAACCGGATCGCGCGCCAGTCTTCCACCTTCTCGAGAAAAGCGGGATTGAAAATTTCACCCGCCTCATGAAGCGCGACCTGATCCTCGCGGACGATCTGGATATCACGAACATGATCGTTGGGATCTGTCGTCATTATCCGAAGTTGCGCCCAGTCGGCGACGCCCTTCGTGAGCCCCGTGGCCTCGATCACAACCTTGCCAGCTTCTCTGCTGATGATTGTCGCGCCTAGAAAATCGAGCGTTCCCGTGCCCTCATAGGTCACGACATAACGGTCGGTCATCGGCAAGCTGACCTGATCAATGGCGAAATAGGTGAATAATGGTCCACCATCCGTTGGACGGATCATCGGCCAACCATTCTCGTCAAGGACCAATGGTAAAGCAACGCCAGCGCTGGTGTTGCTGCCCCATTTCTGGCCAGTTTTTATCCTGTCGATGAATGGATGATTGGTTGCATAGTAGCTATTGTTGTCGAGGTTTGCGCCGATCAACGACATGGCTTGGCTATTCTCTAGATTAGTCGGTCGACCATCTCCCGACATCCGCAGCCACTAGAGAGGAGGTTTAAACACCATTATAAATGAAGTGGTTAACGGCAGAGGAGTGCGAATTAGCGCGGCTCGCCAGGAATTTCGTAGCGCTGAAGCACCTCACCTCCCCGACCGCCATTTCAGCACGATGGCAAAGATTCGGGGCCCGTCGACCAGATAGCGGCGCCACATCCGGCGGGGCTCGTCGATCAGGCGAAAAGCCCACTCGAGGCTGGCGCGCTGCATCCAGCGTGGGGCGCGGCGGCGTTCACCGACGACGAACTCGATCGAGGCGCCAATGCACAGGCCGACGCCAGTGGCTCCCGGCTGCGCCGCCACGGCTTGGGCCAGAAGCTCCTGCTGGGGGGAGCCCACGGCGAGGAATGTGAGCCGGGCCTGGGCCACGGCAACGAACCGCGCCGCCTCCGCCATCGCCACCGGGTTGTGGCGCATGCCCATCGGCGGCTGATGATGAACGATCTCGACCCCGTGCAAACGCGCACCCAACGCGGCGATGGTCGCTTGGGAGCCCCCAACGACGCAAATCCGATCGCCTTCCCCTATATGGTCAGCGAGCAGACGAGCAGTCAGATCGCTGCCTGCGGCCAAGGGCAGGTCAATGCCGCACCACCGCGCCAGACGCTGCAGAATGCGGCTGTCGCACAGGCATAATGCTGCATCGCGATAGGCCACTCGGAGAGGCGAATCGTCCGGCTCGGCATTCAACCGGACGACATGATCGACATTGGGGGTCACGACATAAGCGAATGGCGCCCCTGCAGGTCGCGCAGCGATCCATTCCACCGCTTCCGTCAACGACATGCGGTCGAACATAAGATCGACGAACGAGGACCGCGCCGGGGTCGGCTCGGTTTTCAGATTTCGCGGCCCGTCGCGCATTCCACCCCACCTGTCGTTGGTCCATGCGCCGTCATCTCGCATGTTGCGGCGCAACGTGCCAGCTTGCAGTCACGATCTTAACCTTGTCCTCACCTATGACCATGATGATAGATCGGCGCTGGATCATCGAATGAAAGTAATGGGGACATTGCACAAAAAGACGCCTTTGAAGGTTGAGGCGATCCAGGCAGCCTCATCCGCGCCGCCCGTCCAGCAGCCCGATCCGCCAGCGGAATCGCAAGGCGCGCGGCTGCACTTCCTGCTGGACGTCATCACTACGGTGCTCAGGCTGGTCGAGGCGGCGGTGATCATCGGCCTCGGGCTTGGCCTTGCCGCCTTCCTGTCCGACCGCCTCGGTGCATCGGCGGAGGATTATTTGCGTCCGACGCTGCTGGGCGGCGTCTTCTATGCCGTGCTGGCCGAAATGATCGGCGCGTATGACGCCGATGTCCGCTTCACCCTTCGCCGGGCTGGCGGTCGGGTGCTGACGGCCTGGCTGTCGACCGGCCTGTTCATGGTGACGCTGGCTTTCCTGTTTCAGGTTTCTGCCGATTACTCGCGGGCCTGGGCGGTCCTGTGGCTGATCAGCGGTACCGCTGGCCTGTATCTGACCCGTACCGGCGGCACGATCTGGATGCGGGCGCTGAAGCAGCGCGGCCTGTTCGACCAGCGGGTGGCGATCTTCGGCGCCGGTGCCCAGGGGGATCGGCTCGCAAACTACATCGCCAACAACGACAAGCTGACCATCGACATCGTCGGCTTCTTCGACGACCGCAACGATCACAGGATTCAGACGCGCGACAGCGGTGTGCCGATCCTGGGCAACATGCAGACGTTGATCGATCATATCCGCGCCGGACAGATCGATCAGGTGATCATCGCCTTGCCCTGGTCGGCCGAAGGCCGGCTGCAGACCGTTGTCGGACAGCTGGCGATGACGCCGGTGCGCATTCGCCTCGCTCCCGATCTGGCCAGCTTCGCCTTTGCGCAGCGGCCGCTGGTGCTGCTCGGCGATTTGCCGGTGATGACCCTGTTCGAAAGGCCGATTTCAGGCTTCGACCAGGTACTGAAATGGGTAGAGGACCATGTCCTCGGCCTCATCCTGCTGACGCTGTCGGCACCGGTGTTGCTGTTGGCGGCGATCGCCATCAAGCTCGACAGCCCGGGGCCGATCTTCTTCCGCCAGGATCGCGAGGGCTTCAACAATCGCCGGTTCCGGATCTGGAAGCTGCGGACGATGTATGTCGACCAGGGCCAGAACGACAATATCGCACAGGCGCAGCGCGGCGATCCACGCGTGACCCGGGTCGGCGCGTTCCTGCGTCGGACCAGCATCGACGAGCTGCCGCAGCTGTTCAACGTCATGACCGGCGACATGTCGTTGATCGGCCCACGCCCGCATGCTCCGTCCACGCGCGCCGGCGACAAGCTGTTTTCCGATGTTGTCTCGACCTATGCCGCACGGCACAAGGTCAAGCCGGGCATCACCGGCTGGGCGCAGGTCTGTGGGTGGCGCGGCGAGACCGATACCGAGGACAAGCTGGTCAAGCGGCTGGAGCACGACCTTTACTATATCGAGAACTGGTCGCCCTTCTTCGATATCTACATCCTGCTCAGGACCTTCGCGACCGTGCTGTCGCATCGCCTCGCCTATTAGGGCGGGGACGTGACGCGCCGCCTTTCTGCCCGAGTCGAGCGCTGGCCCGTTGCCGGTGCCTTCGTCATCGCGCGCGGCGCCAAGACATATGTCGACGTCGTGGTTGCCGAAATCACCGACGGTGGATTGACTGGGCGCGGCGAGGCAACCGCGATCTATTATCGTGGCGAGACGGCGGAAGCCTGCCGCGATGCCATCGTCGCCCAGACCGATGCGATCGCCGCCGGTGCGGGACGACAGGAGCTTCTGGCCCGGATGCCGGCCGGAGCGGCGCGCAACGCGCTGGACGCGGCGCTGTGGGATATCGAGGCGAAGACCGCGAGCAGTCCCGCATGGCGCATGGCCGGCCTCGAAAAGGCGCCGGCGCCGCTGGAAACCGCCTTCACCCTGTCGCTCGACACGCCGGATGGCATGGCGCGCGCGGCGGCGAAGGCGGCGCTCCGTCACCGCCTGCTCAAGCTGAAGCTGGCGGGCGAGGGAGATCGGGAGCGTGTCGCGGCCGTGCGTGCCGGCGCACCCGATGCGCGACTGATCGTCGATGCCAACGAAGCCTGGACCGACCGCGACGTCACGGCGGAGGCGGACGCGCTGGTTCCCCATGGCGTGGCGCTGATCGAGCAGCCCGTCGCGGCGGGGCGGGATGCGCTGCTGGACGGGGTCCGGTCGCCGATCCCGCTGTGCGCCGACGAAAGCTGCCACGATCGCGCCGACCTGGACCGCCTGGTCGGCCGCTATGCCGCGATCAACATCAAGCTCGACAAGGCTGGCGGTCTGACCGAGGCGCTGGCGCTGGCCGAAGCGGCCCGAGCGCGCGGTTTGGCGCTGATGGTCGGCTGCATGCTGTCGACCTCGCTCGGCATCGCACCGGCGATGCTGGTGGCGCAGGGGGCGTCATGGGTCGACCTCGACGGACCGCTGCTCCTTGGCCGCGATCGGGCACCGGCCATCGACTTCACTGACGGCCGGGTGCATCCGCCGACATCGGCCCTTTGGGGATGAGGGCAAGTCTGTCGGCGGATTTTACGCCCTCCAAAGTCCGTTAAGGATTATAAGGAAGCAAAGGGGCGGCCTGAGGCTGAATGGTCCGGCACTTGCTGGACCAGCAACCAGGAGGCCGAACAGGGCGATGGGGCGCGAAGTCAGGATGGGCATTCCGGTGCCGGCAGATAACAGAGGCGCGCGGGCAACCATCATCCGCAATGTGCCTGGCCGCCTGGACGACGACTGGTCTGCCCTGACAGCCGAAGCGTCGGAGCCCAATCCCTTTGCCGAGCCCTGGTTCACTCAGGCGAGTCTGCGGCATCTGGAAGCGGGGAAGGCGATCCGGCTGATCGAGGCGCGGGACGAGGCCGGTCGCCTCGACGCGCTGATGCCCGTAACGGTCGGTCACCATTATGGCCGCATTCCCATCGCCCATACCGTCAACTGGCTGCACGATCACAGCTTTCTGGGCACCCCCATGATCCGCGCCGGCCGCGAGCGCAACGCCTGGACGGCGATGCTGCGCCTGCTGGACGAAGCCGACTGGGCGCCCGCCTTCCTCCACCTGATCAAGCTGGTGGAGAACGGCCCGGTCCATCGCGGTCTGCTGGGCGCGTGCGCAAATCTCGGCCGCGCCTGCGATATCGTCCATCGGGAGGAGCGTGCCCTGCTTCAATCCGATCTGACGGTGGAGGCCTATCTCGACCGCACAATCCGCAAGAAGAAGCGCAAGGAGTTGCGCCGCTTGGCCAATCGCCTCGCAGAACAGGGCGAACTGGTGACCCGCAGCCTCACGCCCGAAGACGATATCGACCGTTGGTGCGATGATTTCCTGACACTGGAACGGTCGGGATGGAAGGGTGAGGTGGGCTCCGCCCTTGCCAATCATCCCGAAACCAGGGCCTTCTTTCGCGAGGCGGCGCTGGGCGGTCACGCCGCCGGACGGCTGGACATCCGCCGCCTAGATCTCGACGGACGGGCGATCGCGATGATGATCAACTTCATGACGCCACCGGGCAGCTTCTCGTTCAAGATCGCCTATGACGAAGCGTTCGCGCATTTTTCGCCGGGGGTACTTATCCAGCTCGACAATCTTGCCACGGTGCTCGACCGGTCCGATGTCGACTGGATGGATAGCTGCGCGGCGCCCAATCATCCGATGATCGACAGCCTGTGGGGCGAACGTCGGTCACTGATCCGCGTCACGGTCCCGCTGATGGGCCTGCGTCGAACGGCGGCGTTCCACAGCTGCCGGATGCTGGAGCGGGCCGCAATTGCCGCGCGCCGCCTTGTCCGGCCCCGCGCGGCAGCTATGGAGCCGGCGCAATGACCGCCCAGCCGGGCAGGGCGCCCGCCAATGAAACACTCGGAAAAGCGCGCCTTATCCCGACCGCATAGCCGCACCCATGCGACGAATCGCGGCGATCTTGGCCTCCAGCGGCGCCCAGTCATCATGCTCGGCGATCGGCGCCCACAGCGCCTCGACTTCGTCGATCAGCATCGCGCAGGGGCCGGCGTCGGACCAATAGGAGTGCGAGAGATCGGCTACCGGCGTGAATGCGGTCACCGCCTCGGCAAAGCGGGTGAAGGCATCACCGGTATAAACCTCGTCGAGCGGGCTTGAGCCCCGCCGGCGGCCGCCGCGCCAGTCGAACCAGAAGCGGTCCAGCGGCACATCCCCATGCCCGATCGCCTGCTCCAGCAGCTGCAACAGGCTCATGTCCTCCGCATCCCCGCGCGAGGCGATGCCCAGCCGGGCAAACATGGCGTCGCGAAAGGCCGTCTCATAGGCTTCCGGAAAGGACTCCAGCACCGGCGCCAACGCTTCGATCGGGGTCGTCGCGCGCAGCGCCAGCGCCAACTGCCAGACGTTCCAGTGCAGCGCCTCCGCCTGCCGGCCAAAGGCATACAGCCCCTGTTCGTCGAAATAGGCGGCGGTGAAATGCTTGTCCCAGGTCGGCGCGAACCGCCACGGGCCGTAGTCGAAACTCTCGGCGGTGATGGAGATATTGTCGGTGTTGAGGACGCCATGGACGAACCCCGCCGCCATATAGGACGCAGCCAGCCGTGCCCCGCCACGCACGGCATGATCGAGCAGCCGCGCGCCTGCGTCGTCCCCCCCGCCCGGCTGGTCGCCAAGCAGGTGTCGGAGGCTGTAGTCGGTCAGCCGCCGCATATCGTCGGCGCGGTCGAGCGCCGCCAGGCGCTGGAAACTCCCATAGCGGACATGACCGTGGTTGAGGCGGACCAGCACCGCCGATCGCGTCGGAGAGGGTTCGTCATGGCGGCTGAGGCGCTCCCCGGTCTCGACCAGCGAAAAGCTGCGCGAGGTCTCCACGCCCAGCGCCTCCAGCATCTCGGTCGCCAATATCTCGCGCACGCCGCCTTTCAACGTCAGCCGCCCGTCGCCGAAGCGGCTGTAGGGCGTCTGTCCCGATCCCTTGGTACCGAAATCCATCAGCCGGCCGCGATCGTCACGGCACTGGGCGAACAGGAAACCGCGCCCGTCGCCGATATTGGGATTGTAAACGCGGAACTGGTGGCCGTGATAACGCAGCGCCAACGGCTGCATCAGGCTGCCCGGCAGAGGCTCGAAACGGGCGAAGTGACGCACCCACGCGGCGTCGTCCAGCCCTGCCAGCCCAACCTCGGCTGCCGCCCTGTCGTTCCGGAACCGGATGCGGGCGTCCGGGAAGTCGGCCGCGACGACCGGATCATAGAACGCTCCGCCCAGCTCCAGGATGCGGGTTTCGGGAACGAACGGAACGGGTTGATCAAGGACGGTCATCACGCCGATATGGGGGCCCCGGGCGGAAGGGCGCAACTGTGAACGCATGGACCGACGGCTATTGGTGGTCAAACGACGGACTGAGGCTGCATTATCGCAACTATCCGGGCGACCCTGCGGCGGTGCCACTGCTGTGCATCCCGGGCCTCACCCGCAACGCCCGCGATTTCGATCGGCTCGCCGGCCGGCTGATGGGCCGGCGGCGGGTGATCGCGGTCGACCTGCGCGGACGCGGCGACAGCGCCTATGCCAAGGACCCAATGTCCTATGTCCCGCTGACCTATCTTCAGGATTTGGAGGCGTTGTTCGCCGATCTGGGGCTGCCGCGCTTCATTTTTATCGGCACCTCGCTAGGCGGTATCCTGACGCTGCTGATCGCCGCCACCGACCGGCCCCGCGTGGCAGGCGCGGTGCTGAACGATGTCGGACCCGAGATCGACCCCGCCGGCATCGGCCGCATCCGCGGCAATGTCGGCAAGAACCAGAATTGGCCGACCTGGATGCACGCCGCGCGCGGACTTCAGGAGGTGGCGGGCGGCATCTATCCTGGATGGGGGCTGGATGACTGGCTGGCGCATGCCAAGCGGCTGTGCCGGCTGACCGCGCAGGGCCGCATCGTCTTCGATTATGATATGAAGATCGCCGAGCCGTTTCGCCTGCCCGGCGGCGAAGCGGGTGTCGATCTGTGGAAGCCGTTCGAGGCACTGGCCGATGTGCCGACCCTGCTGGTGCGGGGCGAAACCTCCGACATTCTCAGCCCCGCCACCGCCGACGCCATGACCCAGCGTTTGCCCGGCATGGCGCGTGTCACCATCCCGGATGTCGGTCATGCCCCGACGCTGGATGAACCGGAAGCCACCGCCGCGATCGAGGCGTTGATCGCCAAGGTCGAGGCTGGCTGAACAGCCTATTCCTTTAGCCGGTCCCCGAGATGGCCGGCGAGATATTCTAGCGTCGCGATGCGGCGGTAGGCCCCCGAATCGCTGACCGCCCGCGTATGGAAAAAGCGCCGCATGGCCGGGAAATTAAGGTCGATCACCCGCCCCAGATAGGCGGGGGTGAGGAGGCCGCCATGCTCGTCCGCGACCGGCCCCAGTCGCCGCCGCAGCGCATAGGTGCGGCCCCGCGCCCATGTCGGCCGGATACGGGTGCTCCACTCCTCGAAGCGGTGACGGCGATCGGGTGGTCCCGTGAAATCATGACCATAAGCGGATTGGTGGCGGGCAAGGCCAGGATCGATCGCGGCCAGCACCGCCGCCTCGAACCGGCCCGCATATTTCTGTGCCATTGGCACCCGGAGTCCCGCCTCGACCACCCGATGGTCGAAGAACGGCAATAGATAAGCGCCATGGCGGCCGACGACGCTGGCCTCGCGGCCGAAAAAAGCCCGGCAGCGCACGCGCGGATAGGCCTGCTCAATGAGCGTACGAGGCAATGGACGCTCCAGATCCGCTTCGCCCAATGCCGTGACCAGCTTGGTCGTCAGCGCGCCCTCGAAAACCCGCGGATCAAAGGCGCTGGTCACGTCCGCCAGCGTGTAGCGGGCGAAGAAGCTGCGGACCAGCTGCCCCGCCTTCAGCGGCCGGTCGGCCAGATAGAAGAAATTACGCAGCACCTCGCCGCAACCGCCCGACACCGCCAGCCTGCCGCCGCGATGACGCTGATGACGCGACCAGGCGTTGCCGCCATTGTCGAACAGCCCGCCATCGGTGACGAGGGCATCCGTCTCGTGGAAATTGACGCGCACCTGATCGGCAAAGTCAGCCGGGTCGATGGCGCGAAAGCTGGCTTTGTCCTCGACCGAAAGGGCGAAACCCTCCGCCGCCGCGATGGCGCGGGCAACCACGACATCGGTTTCGCCTGCGTCGTCGGCATCGCCATAAACGTAGATATTGGGGGCGATACCGGCGTCGCGCAGCAGCGCCAGCACCAGCCGCGAATCGAGGCCGCCAGACAGCGGGCAGTCGACCCGGTCGCCGAACACCGCCGCTGCCGGCGCGACGGTGGCCCTGAGCCGTGTCGCAACATCGTCAATCCGGTCGGCAAGCGGCATGTCGACCGGCGTCTCGGGCAACGGCTTGGCAAGCGGCGTGACCGTGACTCCGTCCCGGTTCAGCCTCAGCAGCCGATCGGGGCCGAGCCGCTTCAACTCGGCCAGCACGCTGTCGTCGCCGATCGGGAAGACGTTGAACACGAACTCGTAAACGCCCTGCGGATCAAAACTGAGGGCAGGCAACGTGTCCGCCGCAGCGAGAAAGGAGGTCGACAACACCCGCCAGCCATCATCATGGAAAAGCTGGAACGCGCCGAAGAAATCTGTGAACAGCACCGTCCGCCCGGCGGCCCTGACCAGCGCCACGAATTGACCCCCGATCCGCGACCAGTCGGGCTCCCCAAGGGCGATCATCGCGATCAGCTTGCGCAGCGCGGGTGCGCCCAGTTCGCCATCGACGATCAACGTCCCCGCCACCGCGACCAGATCGTCCCCCTCGGTCAGGAAACCATCCGGACCACCATGGATGAAGGGGCAATGGAAACCGCGCCAGCCGGGCAGCGCGATGTCATCGAACGCGACGAAGCCGTGCCGGCCATATTGCGCGCGCGCGGCGGCCAGCGTGGCCGTCGCCGCATCGTCGTCCCGCACCAGGAAAAGACCGCCCATGCCCGTTTCCGACCCTTCGTCCATTTCCCGGCGGGCCGGGTGGTGTCGCCGATTCACCGGCGCTGAGAGCGCACTCTAGCGCTCGATTGTTAACCGTTCCTGCGGCATGGAGAAGCCCATGGCGCGCCATCGCATCCTCCATGCCCATTCGACCTTCGACCTTGGCGGCAAGGAAGCGCGCGCCGTTCGCCTGATGAACGCATTCGGGGATGCCGTCCGACATATCGTCGTCTCCGCCGTCCCTGGCGCCACCCACGCCCGCGCCGCGCTCGCTCCCGAAATCGCAGCCAGCTTTCCCGACGACACGCCACCGCTCGCAGGCCGGCCCTCGCTTGAGCGCCTGTGGCGACTGGCGCGCTGGATGAAGGCGACGGAAGCCGATCTCGTTCTGACCTACAACTGGGGGGCGATGGACCTCGTGATGGCGCGGCGGCTGTTCGGCGGCCCGCCCCTCATCCATCATGAGGACGGCTTCAACGCCGACGAGGCGGTGCGCCAGAACCCGCGCCGGGTGATGTGGCGGCGCATCGCCCTGCCCGCCGCCCAGCGGCTTGTCGTGCCGTCCGAGCGGTTGGAAACGATTGCCCGCGATGTCTGGCGCCAGCCCCCAATGCGGGTCTGCCGTATCCCGAACGGTATCAATGTCGGCGCTTTCGGCCCGCCGTCCGTCGCCATCCCCGGCCTCGTTCGTTCACCCGGCGAGGTGATCGTCGGCACCGTCGCCGGCCTACGCGTGGTGAAGAACCTGCCCCGCTTGGTCCGGGCGGTCGCCACCGCCGGTCCCGACACCCGCCTCGTCGTCGTCGGGGAAGGGCCGGAACGCGCCACCATCATGGCCGAGGCGACGGCAACCGGGCTGGCCGATCGCCTCCACATGCCCGGCTTCATGGCAGGCCCTGCGGGCTGGATCGGCCATTTCGACATCTTCGCCCTGTCGTCGGACAGCGAGCAGTTCCCGATCTCGCTGGTTGAGGCGATGGCCGCCGGCCTGCCGGTCGCCGCCCCCGCCGTCGGCGACGTCGCGGCGATGGTGGCGGCGGACAACGCCCCGTTTATTACCCCGCCCGGCGACGAGGCGGCGCTGGCATCGGCAATCCGTCGCCTGGCCGCCGATCCCGCGTTGCGCGCGCGCGTGGGCTCCGCCAACCGGGCAAAAGCGCTCGCGGTCTATGACGAAGCCCCGATGATCGCCGCCTATCGTGCCCTCTACGCCATCCCTTGACGAGGGCGGCGCGGCACCGATAACCCGCCGCCACCATAGACCGGGAGCAATGAAATGACCGACGCCGAGCGTCAGGAACTGCAGGCACTCATCCGCGCGCGGTCGTTTCGGACCGGCCGGTTCACGCTCGCCTCGGGCAAGGAAAGCACGCTCTATTTCAACCTCAAACCGACGATGATGACCGCGCGGGGCGCAGAGCTGTCGGCGCGCGGCCTGCTCGCCATCGTCCGCCGGGTTGGCGCGGATTATGTCGGCGGACTCGAGATGGGCGCGGTTCCGGTGATCGGCTCGCTGATCGCCCTGTCGTCCGCCGAGGGCCAGCCGATCGAGGCCTTCTTCGTCCGCAAGAAGCCCAAGGATCATGGCACTCAGGACGTGCTCGAAGGGCTGATGCCCGGCGAAAGCCTGGTCGGCAAGCGCGCCTTCCTGATCGACGACGTCGCCACCACCGCCGGCTCGACCCTGATCGCGATCGAAGCCGCACGCCGCGCGGGGGCCGTTGTCACCGATGCCGCCGTTATCGTCGACCGGCAGGAAGGCGGCACCGAACTGCTCGCCAGCCACGGCGTCACCCTGCATTCGGTGTTCACCGCCAGCGATTTCGCCGGCTGAGTTCCAGATGATGCCGGAGGCGGCGCCCGGCCGCCTCAGGGCACTATGAACGTCGTGCCGTCGACACCGGTGGCGCCACTCTGCCGATCAAGGGCGGAGATCGTCACCACATAATCCCCGCTAGCCGGCGTCTTCAGTTCGGCGGTGAAATAGCCGGTGCGGCCACCATAGCGCAGGGGCAGGCGGGTCACGGCCGCGCCCGGCGCGGTGCCGGCGATATCGGCGCGGACATCGAAACGATCTGCATCCCACAGTCCGCCCGGCTCGATCGGGCACCCGCACATCATCGCGACATTGACGCCGATGCGGACGCTCGCACCTTGGCCAAGCCGCTGGTGCGCGGCCGGCTCGATCGCATCCACCACCAGTCCGGGCAACTCCAGCACCCAGCCATCACCGATAACCGGCTGGCCAGGCAGCAGCCAACGCTGGACCGTCACTCGCACCGCCGCCTGCCGCTGGGCGCCAGGGCCATGGGCTTCGACATCGACGAGCACTGGCTGGTCGATGTCGATCCGCGCCCGAAAGGCAGCGGAGCCAGCATCCGCCAGCGGCGTCCCGCGCCGCCCGCCGGCCATGATCCGGGCGGTAGCGCCGGTCGACCCGCTGGTCGGCCCTTCCGCCAGAATCGCGCCGCTGCGAGCATCGCGCAGCACGATGTGCGCGCCGCCCATGGACGATCCCACGAATTTCGCCCCCTGACTGAGAACGCGCACGACCACATCGGTCGGTTCGGCCGACACGCTGGCCGGCGACAGGGCCAGCATCGCGGCCAGCAACAGCGATCGCGTCATCATCATGGCCTCATCCGGATTCGCCGACAGTGGATCGACCCATCCTAGCGCAGCGGCGGCGCCCCGGCTAACGCGCCAGCACGAGCAATCCGCAACCGCCCAACAGCTTGGCGCACAGCGACGGATTGGCGCGATAGAGCAGGCGGTGCGGCAGGCGGCGCAGCCTGAGGCCGGCGGTCGTGGGCGGCGGCTGCATGATCGTGTGGGTCAGCCGGCTGGCGACGATCGTGTAGCCGCAATCGCGCAGGGTGCCGAGCGCCGTCGCCTCGGTGAAGAAATGGATATGGCCGACGGTGCGCCGCGCCTCCTCCGGCCAGCCGTTGAGGATGGTGCGCGCCGACAGGTCGAGCGGGATGTGAAAGACGAACGCATCGCCATGACCGCGCATGCTGGCCAGGAACCCCAGATAATCCGGCACATGCTCGAACACGTCGCAGCTGATCAGCAGCTCGAAGCGATCGTCGGTATCGAACAGGCTCTGCTCGCGGAAATCGAGGCCGGGCCGGACGCGGCGCCTGGCCATCGCCGCCGCCTCCGGGGCGATCTCATAACCCGTGCCTTGCACGTCGCCGCCCAGCCGGCGGAGAAGATGGTCGAGAACGCCGCCCGTGCCGCATCCGACATCCCCGATCGCGCGCGGCGACGCCGGCAGGCGGCGGATCAGATCGGCGATATGACCGGCCTTCCAGGCTGCGTCACCTTCGTGCCAGTCGCCCGTGCTGGCGAGATAGTCGCCCGCCAGATATCGCTGGTCGATCACCGCCCCCTCGGTCATGAATCCGCGATGGCAGGGCGCGGCAAATTCGCCAAGCTTTTTTCGCGGGACGCCCCTATAAGGCCCGTTAAGGATGGCCAGGGGCCGGGAAAGGATCCACATTGTTCAAGGGCGTGAATGCGATACGGATTGGCGGACGCGAAGTGCTTCCCCTGGTCGAGGGGGGCAAGGGCGTTGCCGTCAGCAACCACGCCTCTTCGGGTGCCTGGGCCGCCGCCGGGGGCATCGGCACGGTGTCGGCGGTCAATGCCGACAGCTACGATCCCTCGGGTCGTATCATCCCGCAGGTCTATCACGCCCTGACCCGCCGCGACCGGCACGAGGAGCTGATCGCCTATGCCATCGACGGCGCCGTCCAGCAGGTCCGCCGCGCCTTCGACATCTCTGGCGGACAAGGCGCCATCAACATCAACGTGCTGTGGGAAATGGGCGGCGCCCAGCGGGTGCTGGAAGGCGTGCTGGAGCAGACCAAGGGCCTTGTCGCCGGTGTCACCTGCGGCGCCGGCATGCCATACCGCCTGTCGGAGATCGCCGCCCACCACGGCGTCCACTATCTGCCGATCATCAGTTCGGCCCGCGCGTTCCGCGCTCTGTGGAAACGCGCCTATTCCAAGGCTGCCGAATGGCTGGGCGCGGTCGTTTACGAAGACCCCTGGCTGGCTGGCGGCCACAACGGCCTGTCGAATGCGGAAGATCCGCTGCAGCCGCAGGACCCGCTGCCACGCGTGCGCGAGCTGCGTCAGACGATGCGCGAGGGCGGGATTTCCGACGATGTGCCGATCGTCATGGCCGGCGGCGTCTGGTTCCTTCGCGAGTGGGAGGAGTGGATCGACAATCCCGAACTGGGCGCCATCGCCTTCCAGTTCGGGACCCGCCCCCTGCTGACCCAGGAAAGCCCGATCCCGGAGACGTGGAAGACCAAGCTGATGGAACTGGCGCCGGGCGAGATCCTGCTGCATCAGTTTTCGCCAACCGGTTTCTATTCCAGCGCCGTCCGCAATCCCTTCCTGCGCAGCCTGGAAGCGCGTTCGGAACGGCAGATCGCCTTTTCGGGCGAAGCGGCGGGCGACCATCAGTCGCAGCTCGACGTCGGGGTGAAGGGCCGAGGCTTCTGGGTGACTCAGGGCGACCTGATGAGGGCCCGGACCTGGGTGGCTCAAGGCTATGACACGGCACTGAAGACGCCGGACAACACGCTGGTATTCGTCACGCCCGAGGAGCGGGCGGTGATCCGCAAGGATCAGGCCGACTGCATGGGCTGTCTCAGCCAGTGCCAGTTCTCGTCCTGGGCCGATAATGAGAAGAACTCGACCGGCCGCCTCGCCGATCCGCGCAGCTTCTGCATCCAGAAGACGCTACAGGACATCGCCCATGGCGGCGATGTCGAAAACAACCTGATGTTCGCCGGTCACGGAGCCTACCGCTTCCGGCAGGACCCGTTCTATTCCAATGGCTTCGTGCCGACGGTCAAGCAACTCGTCGATCGTATCCTGACAGGAGACTGAGGCCGGGGTGAACGACCTGAACGGGCGCTCACCCCGCCTGGTCAAATCAGCGATAGACGCGCCGCCCGTCGCGATCGACCCAATATTCGTTGCCGCGTTCATCCCGATAGAGGTCGTGGCGCCGGCCATCACGGGTAATGGCGCCGATGATCGCGCCGCCCGCAGCACCGATCGCGGCGCCTTCCACCGTCGACACACCGGGAACGACCGCGCCGACGACCGCACCGCCAGCGCCGCCAATGGCAGCGCCGCGCAGGGCGCGACTGTCAGAACAGGCGGACGCCGAAAGGGCGATCGCCACGGCGCCCGCGGTGATGAGATAGCGATTCATTGAACCTTCTCCTTACTGATAGTGACGCCGGCCGCGATCATCGACCCAGTAGCGGTTGCCACGGTCGTCGCGGTACAGCTTGCGCTTCTTGCCGTCCTTGCTGATCAGGCCGACGACCGCGCCGCCAGCCGCGCCGATCAACGCACCGTCGACAACGCTGAGGCCGGGCACCACGGCACCAACGGCCGCGCCGCCAGCGCCACCGATCGCCGCGCCGCGCAACGCCTTTCGGGCATCGTTCGCGTGCGCCGGCATCGCAAGAGCCATCGCACCCGCCAACAGTGCGGCAGCGCCGATGTGCCGGTTGAAACCTGTCATCTTGAACCTCCCGATC
The DNA here is from genome assembly GCA_037190805.1 of Sphingomonas sanxanigenens. Taxonomy (GTDB): domain Bacteria; phylum Pseudomonadota; class Alphaproteobacteria; order Sphingomonadales; family Sphingomonadaceae; genus JBBCJR01. Next base: position 28,257 of record JBBCJR010000012.1, read on the forward strand.
ACTTCGCGGACGAATCAACCGCCAAGCCGGAAAGTCGTTCCGAGACCGTGAGGATTTTGCCGCCGGGCCGTGCTCAGCACCAGCCGTCCAGCACCTGGTCGGGCGGCCGGTGGCCGTCGGCCCAACTGCGGATATTGGCGATGACCTTCTCGCCGGTCGCCAGCCGGCTTTCGATGGTGGCCGAGCCCATATGGGGCAACAGCACCACATTGGGCAGCGCCAGAAGGCGTGCATTGACCGCCGGCTCATGCTCGAACACGTCAAGCCCGGCCCCTGCGAGACGGCCCCCCTCGAGCGATTCGATCAACGCCGCTTCCTCGACGATCTCGCCGCGCGCGGTGTTAATCAGATAGGCATGGGGCCGCATCAGCCCCAGCCGCCGACGATCGAGAAGATGCCGCGTTTCGGGCGTCGACGGGCAATGGATCGAAACGATGTCGACCCGGGCCAGCATCGCATCCAGCGTCGGCCACCAGGTCGCGTCAAGCGGGCGTTCGATGGCCTCGGGCAAGCGGCTGCGATTATGATAGTGGACGGCAATGCCGAAACCCCGTGCGCGTTTCGCGACCGCCTGGCCGATCCGTCCCATGCCGACGATGCCCAGCCGCTTGCCCGTGATGCGATGGCCCAGCATCCAGGTCGGCGACCAGCCATGGAAGGCGCCGTCGCGCAGCCGGTTCATGCCCTCCGCCAGTCGGCGCGGCACGCCCAGGATCATCGCCATGGTCATGTCCGCCGTATCATCGGTCAGGACGCCTGGGGTATTGGATACCATCACCCCCTTGGCGCGCGCGGCATGCAGGTCGATATGGTCGACGCCATTGCCGAAATTGGCGATGAGACGAAGCCTTTCCCCTGCCCCGGCCAGCAAGTCCGCGTCGATCTCGTCGGTCAGCGCGGACACCAGGACATCGCAGCGCGACAGCGCGTCGGCCAGCCGCGCCCGATCGAACGGCGTGTCATCGAGGTTCAGTTCGACATCGAACAACTCAGCCATCCGGGTTTCAACCGCCTCCGGCAGGCGGCGGGTCACGATGACGAGGGGGCGGCTTGGCCGAGCATCCTGTTCCATAAGCCCGCTATCCCGCCGTCATCGTCCAAGGTCAAGATTGCGACGCGGCGGCGATGAAGGCAGATATGGGAAAGGAGGCCTGCCTTGACCCGTATCATTCCCTTCGCGTTCGTCCTTTCGATCCTGCTGCCCGTTTCGGGCGCGGCGGCGCAGTCGCGCGACGCCATGGAGGGATTGTCGGGCCTGCCGGTGCCACGCTTCGTCTCGTTGAGCGCGGGCCTGGTCAACCTGCGTTCCGGGCCGGGCGATCGCTATCCGGTGTCGTGGATCTACAAGCGGCGCGGCCTGCCGGTTCTGGTCCGCAAGGAATATGGCATCTGGCGGCAGATCGAGGACCCGGACGGCACCATCGGGTGGGTCAACAAAAGCCTGATTTCGGGTACGCGCACCGGCTATGTCAAAGGTGGTCTTCAGCCGCTGAGGGCCAGCCCGCACGATGCCGCGCCGATCGTCGTCAATGCCGCCGAGGGCGTCGTCGGCACCCTGTCGAAATGCGCCTCGGGCTGGTGCCGTCTCACCATCGGCAGCCGCACGGGCTATATCCGCACCGATAAGCTCTGGGGCGCGCTCCGCAGCGAAAAGCTGGACTAGCGCTGACCCTGCATCGCGCGAATCGGGGAAACAGTCAGCGCCCCGCCTGATTGCAGCGCGCCAGCGCCTGCTCGTCGAAGGGGATATTCCCCACCGTGAACGCGGAAAGCGGCCCCACATCGCGCGCCAACCGAGAACAGATATGGCTGTCGCGGCTGGCGCCGGTGCGGGGCGCGCTGCATCCGGCGGCGTCACACGTCCAAGCAAGCTCGGAAGAAACCAGGCGCGCCGTCTGCGCGCGTTCCGGAACGGCATGATAGCCGGTGGCCGCGGATGCCTGGCTGGTCGCGAGGACAAGAGCGGCGCCGACGGCCAAGCCGGCAAGGAACATCGCACGCATGACTGACTCCAATGTTGGTTGCGATTCGCCACCTACATGATAGAGTTTCATGATGCAACGCGATTTCCGGCGGCCGCGATGGTCTACCTCGTGATGATCTACCCAGCGCCCGACGGCTGGCCTATGCTGCTGTCATGAGTTTGTCAGATGAAGAACTAAACTGCCTGCTGGAGCAGTGCCCGATGCCCCGGGTGATGACGATCGTCGGTGAACGCTGGTCGTTTCTGATCCTGCGCCTGGCCTTTTCCGGCATTCAGCATTTCGACCAGTTTCAGGCGATTCTGGGCATTGCCCGCAACATCCTGTCCGATCGCTTGGGCAAGCTGGTGGAGAATGGCGTTCTGGAGCGGGTGCCAAGCCGCGACGATCGCCGGCGAATCAACTACTGCCTGACCGAGAAGGGCGAAGCGCTGCTGCCAGCATTGATCGCCCTGCGCCAGTGGGGCGAACGCTGGGAAGCCGAGGTTTGCCATAAGCCCATCATCGGCGACAAACTCACCGGCCAGCCGCTGCCGCCGGTCGTCATCCGCTCCGTCGATGGGCGAGCCTTGGGTCTGGACGATCTGTGCTGGGTCGGAGAGGAAGATACAGCGCCATGACCAGTCCCGCCGAAATGACCATCGACGAACTGCATCTGCTGATCGCTCGCGCGCTGCCGGCCGAAGCCGCCTTCGATGGCTGGAACAATACCGCCCTCGCCGCCGCCGCCACCAAGGCCGGCGTGCCTGACGAGCGGCTGCCGCTGCTGTTCCCCGGCGGCGCGGCGGAGATGGTGGAGTGGTGGACCCGCACCGCCGACGCCGACATGGCGGCGGACGTTGCCTCACGGGGCATCGACGGCCTCAAGATCCGCGAACGCATCCGTCTTGCGATCTGGGCGCGGCTGGAACGCGCCGCCCCGCATCGCGAAGCAGTGCGCCGCGCGCTGGCGATATTGGCCCGGCCGGCGAATGCGCTCCTCGCCGCACGCATCCTGTGGCGAACCACGGACGCGATGTGGCGCGCGGCCGGGGACACATCCGTCGACGCCAGCCACTATACGCGCCGCATGACCCTGGGCGGGGTTTATTCCTCGACGCTGCTGGTCTGGCTGAACGACCAGTCGGACGGCTTTGCGGATACCGCCGCCTTCCTGGACCGGCGCCTGGCCGACGTGATGCGGATCGAAAAGACCAAGGCGCGGCTGCGCGAAGCCAATCAGCGTCGTCCAAAGCTGATGCGCTTTTTGGGCCGGCTGCGTTATCCGGCCGCGTGACGGGCAACCTCCAGGGTATTCTTCGCAACCTTTGGCCGCTATGTTGCATTGCACATAGAACGCGAACACGGGAATTCGACGCTGATGCTCTATGCCGCCTATGAATTGCAGCGAAGCTGGCTGGCCGGAGCCAGCGCGATGGCGGATGCGGGCGCGACCTGGCTCGCCAACCCGGCCAATCCGTGGTCCTATAGCAGCGCCGGCCCAGTGGTGCGATCGGCGCTTGACGTGTTCGCACACGCCGCCGCCCCGCGGGGCAAGCCCGAATTCGGCTTTACCACCACTCGCGTCGATGGCCGCGACGTTGCCGTCACCGAAGAGATCACGCTTCGCAAACCCTTCGGCCAGCTGAAGCATTTTCGGCGCGAAGGCGTGACCGGGGGCGAGCGGGTTCTGGTCGTGGCGCCGATGTCTGGCCACTATGCCACCCTGCTGCGCGGGACGGTCGAGCGGCTTCTGCCTGACCACGACGTCTATGTCACCGACTGGCGTGACGCCAAGCTGGTGTCGCTGGCCGATGGCAGCTTCGATTTCGACGACTATGTCGACTATATCATCGCCTTCCTGGACGCGATCGGCGGGGGCGCCCATCTGCTCGCGGTGTGTCAGCCATCGGTGCCGGTCTATGCTGCCGTCGCCCTGATGTCGGCCGATCGACATCCCGCCCTGCCCGCCACGCTGACCATGATGGGCGGCCCGGTGGACACCCGGCGCAGCGCCACCGCGGTCAACGACGTCGCCACCACTCGTCCGCACAGCTGGTTCGAGCAGAATGTCATTGCCACCGTACCGTCCTATTATCCGGGCGCAGGGCGCAAGGTGTATCCGGGCTTCCTGCAGCTTGCCGGATTCATGAGCATGAACCTCAGGAACCACCTGCAAAGCCACTGGGCGCTGTTCCGCCACCTCGTCGAAGGCGATGGGGAGGAAGCCGCGGCGACCAAGGCCTTCTACGATGAATATCGCTCGGTCTGCGACATGACGGCGGAGTTCTATCTCCAGACCATCGACCTCGTGTTCCAGCGCCACGCGCTGCCGACCGGCACGCTCACCCATCGCGGCCGACCGGTCGACCCGGCCGCCATCACCGAGGTCGCCCTATTGGCGGTGGAAGGGGAACGCGACGACATTTCCGGCCTCGGCCAGACGCGCGCCGCCCTCGACCTCGCCACCACGCTGGCGGATGACCGCAAGCAGTATCTGATGGCCAAGGGCGTCGGCCATTACGGCATCTTCAACGGCCGCCGCTGGCGCGAACAGATCGCCCCGGTCGTGGAAACCTTCATCCAGCGTCACAAGCGTCCGGCTGAATCCGCGCAAGACTGATCCGGCCGAATCCGGAGACGAAGAACAGAACAGGCTGCAACCCGCTGGACCAATTGGCGGGGACGCCGCTTTTTTGGTGCGTGCGGCGCGGGATGGCGGCTCGGATCGGGACGCGCAGCCCCATGCCGATCGATCAAGAGCGACGAATCGGGATCACCGACGCGAAGTTACCGATCTCGACCTCTGCGTATAACCGCGACGGGCGCAAGCAACATTCGGCAGGACCGCGATCCGAGCCCGGCCGGCTTACTGCTGCGGTGCGCCGCCCATGGCACCCATCGCCTGCAATGCGGCCTGCGGCGCCATTTCGAGCAGCTCGACGTCGAACACCAGCACCGCATTGGGTGGAATCACGCCGCCGCCTGCGCCCTCGGCGCCATAGCCGAGTTCGGGTGGAATCCACAGCCGGTACTTGCCGCCGCGCTGCATCAGCTGCAGCCCTTCGGTCATGCCGGGGATCATGCCCGCGACCGGCAGCGGCGCGGGCTGGCCGCGCTCATAGCTGGAATCGAAAACCTTGCCGTCGCTGAGCCGGCCCTCGTAATTGACCAGGGCGACGTCGGCGATGGTCGGCTTCTCGCCCTCGCCGGCCCGCAGCACCTCGTACTGAAGGCCGCTTGCCGTCTGGATGACGCCCTTCGCCTTGGCGTTCTTGGCCATAAAGGCCGGCGCCGGCAGCGAGGCGGTGACCAGCTTGTCCGTCCCGGCCCAGGCGATACCGGCGGCGATCAGCACCGCGAAGCCAATACCCAGCCACAGCTTGACCAGCGATCCACGGCGAATCGGCTGAATCGGAACAGCGGTCGTCGACATCGCAGGTCCTTAAGTAAAGGCTGGTCGAGAAGTTAGCCGCCCACCAACGAACGAGCGACCGGATGCTTCAGCTACTTACCGGCGACCAAGCCGCCGGTCAGCGTCAAGCTCAACGCACCCCATCGCGCTCGGCGCGCTTGCGCTCGAGCTTGCGGGCACGACGGATCGCGGCGGCGCGCTCGCGGGCGCGCTTTTCCGACGGCTTCTCGTAATGACGGCGCAGCTTCATCTCGCGATACACGCCTTCGCGCTGAAGCTTCTTCTTGAGCGCGCGCAGGGCCTGATCGACATTGTTGTCGCGAACGATGATTTGCATGCGGTTCCGTCTCTTCCTTCCCAATGGCGAGTCGCCGCGCCGCCGTGGCAAGCGCAGGACAACCAAGCGAAATACAGGGTTCGCCGCGACTCTCATCGCGCCGTACTGCCGCGCGCCTAGCAGAGGCCGCCCTGATGCGCAACAATGCTGGTGAAATGACGGCCGCCGTGGCAGGCGGTGGCGATGGAATGGTTCGATCGAATAATGTTCGAGGACGGCGAAGCGCTGGTCATCGACAAGCCCGCCGGCCTTGCGGTTCACCCCGGTCCGGCAACGCCGCGCAGCCTGGAGGATCATCTGGACGCACTGAAACTCGGGTTCCAGCGTTCTCCCATGCCCGTCCACCGGCTGGACCGCGATACCTCGGGCTGCCTGCTGCTGGCCCGCAATCCCAAGGCGCTGAAACGATTCGCAGCCGGGTTCGAAGCGGGCGCGGCTCGGAAAACCTATCTCGCCGTGCTCGACGGTCTGCTGGACATGGCCGACGGGGTCATCGACCTGCCGCTTGGCAAGCGGTCGACCAAGGCGGACGGCTGGCGCATCGTCGTCGACCCCAAGGGCAAGCCGTCGCGCACCCGCTGGCGCCTGCTCGACCAGCAGGGCGGTCGCGCGCTGGTGGCGTTCATGCCGGAAACCGGACGCACCCATCAAATTCGTGTCCACGCTGCCGAGGGGCTGGGCGCGCCGGTGCTGGGCGACCCGGTCTATGGACGTGGCGGCAGCGGAATGCTGCTTCACGCTCGCGGCCTCGTCCTGCCGCGCGAGGGCAAGCCCGCGATCGCCGCTACAGCGCCGGTACCGGCGAGCTTTGCCGCCGCAGGCTTTGCCGCCGCCGACCGTCACCTTGTCGGCGCGGACGGCGGGGCGGTTGACTAGGCCCCGCCCGCGCCAGGCGGTGAGTGCCTGGCGGTTCCTGCTGTTCATCGCTGCGCTCGCCCTGGGCAGCCTTGCCGCCATTCCCGCCTTCGGGTGGAGCCACGGCTTCCTGATCGCCTTCGATGTCGCGGCGCTGCTGTTCATCGCCAGCGTCGGCGGGTTGCTCTGGAGCGACCGTGATGCCGCCGGGCGTCGCGCCCGGGCGCAGCGCAACGATGCCAATCGGTGGCTGTTGCTCGCGATCAGCGGCGTCGTGTCACTGGCGGTGCTGGTGGCGGTCGGCGTCGAGCTTGCGGACCGCGACATCGGTGCCGGCCGGGAAGCGCTGGTGCTGGCGACGCTGGTGCTGGCCTGGCTGTTCTCGAACCTCGTCTATGCACTGCACTATGCCCATGTCTTCTATCGGCCGGCGACGAGACGCGACGAGGCGAGGCGAGGCTGGATTTTCCCGGAACGAGCGAACCCGACTACTGGGACTTCATCTATTTCGCCTTCACCCTCGGCATGACGTTCCAGACCTCGGACGTGAACATTCACGACCGTCACATCCGGCGCGCCGTCACCATCCACTGCCTGGCGGCGTTCGTGTTCAACCTCGGCGTCATCGCCTTCGTCATCAACACGCTGGGACGTTAAAGTTGCCGGAATCAGAGGCTCAGGACGACCGGGAGATCGACTTGCATGGCGAAGCTGATATTCGCGTTGAACCAGTCCTTGGACGGCTATGTCGACCATATGGCATTTGCGCCCGATCTCGTGCTCTTCCGTCATTTCATCGACGACGTGCGCAGCCTCGCTGGAACCATCTACGGTCGCCGCATGTACGAGGTGATGCGCTATTGGGATGAAGATCGCGCCGAATGGAACGCCGACGAACGCGATTATGCGACGGCGTGGCGGAGCCAGCCGAAGTGGGTGGTGTCCCGCTCGCTCAAGACCCTCGGCCCCAACGCCACCCTCATCGAGGAGGAGGTCGAGGCAACGATATGCCGGCTGAAGGCCAAACTCGACGGCGAGATTGAAGTTTCAGGACCGGAACTGGCGCACAGCCTGACCGAACTCGGCCTTGTCGATGAGTATCGGCTTTATCTGCATCCCGTCGTGCTGGGTCGGGGCAAGCCGCTGTTTGCCGGCCCCCGACCGCCGCTGCATCTCGTGGCCAGCGACCGCATCGGCGAGGACGTGATCAGATTGACCTACGTCCCAGCCTGATCACGCGCTCAGCCCGACGCCTGCCGGTCTGGCAGGGGCAGTCAGGGCCGGCCCATGGTCGGGTCGCCCGCTCAAGCAGCGCGCAAGGCGTTCGCGGCTTCGATCTCGGTTGCCTTGGCCTCGACCAGGCGGACGATGTGGTCGATCATGTCGGCGTCCTGCACCGTGTGGTCGGTAACGCCGGACAGATAGACCATGTGCTTGCCCGCCCCGCCGCCGGTCAGGCCGATGTCGGTTTCCCGCGCTTCGCCCGGCCCGTTGACGACGCAGCCGAGAATCGACAGCGACAGCGGGGTCGCGATGTGGGCCAGACGCTCCTCCAGAACCTGCACCGTCTTGACGACGTCGAAGCCCTGCCGGGCGCAGGACGGGCAGGACACCACCCTGACGCCGCGGTGGCGGATGCCGAGACCCTTCAATATCTCGAACCCGACCCGCACTTCCTCCACCGGGTCGGCGGACAGCGAGACGCGCAGCGTGTCACCGATCCCCGCCCACAGCAGCGAACCGATGCCGATCGCCGACTTGACCGTGCCACCGACCAGCCCCCCGGCTTCCGTGATGCCAAGATGCAGGGGGTAGTCACAGGCGTCGGCCAATCCCTGATAGGCGGCAACGGCCAGGAACACGTCCGATGCCTTGACCGCGATCTTGAACTCGCGAAAATCGGCGTCCTCGAGCAGCCTGGCATGATCCAGCGCTGATTCGACCAACGCCTCGGGGCAGGGCTCGGCATATTTTTCGAGGAGATGCTTCTCGAGGCTGCCAGCATTGACGCCGATCCGCATCGAGCAGCCATTGGCCTTCGCCGCCCGCACCACTTCCGCGACGCGCGCCGCCGATCCGATGTTGCCGGGGTTGATCCTGAGACAGGCCGCGCCAGCGTCCGCCGCCTCCAGCGCGCGCTTGTAGTGGAAATGGATGTCGGCGACGATCGGCACGCGGACGGCGCGGACAATCTGCTTCAGCGCCGCCGTCGATTCCTCGTCGGGGCAGGACACGCGGACGATATCGGCACCCGCGTCCTCGCAGGCGCGAATCTGGTCGATCGTGCCCTTGACGTCGCTGGTCAGCGTATTGGTCATCGTCTGCACCGTCACCGGCGCATCGCCCCCGACCGGAACGGCGCCGACCATGATCTGGCGGCTGGTGCGGCGGTGGATATCGCGCCAAGGGCGGACGGACATCGAATAGCTCCTTCAGCCGGACACAGCCGCGCGCGGCGACACGCCCGTCAGGCCTTTTCCAGCGTGCATTGCAGCGGGTGCTGATTCTCGCGGGCGAAGTCGATCACCTGGCTCGCCTTGGATTCGGCGACTTCATAAGGAAAGATGCCGCACACGCCGACGCCGCGCTGATGGACATGCAGCATGACACGGGTCGCATCCTCCATCGACATGCGGAACACCCGCTGCAGGACGAGGACGACAAACTCCATCGGCGTATAATCGTCGTTCAGCATCAACACCTTGTAGAGCGACGGCTTGCGGGTTTTCGGCTTCGTCTTGGTCGCGACGCCATAATCCTGATCGGGATCGACCGGCTGCTCATCAGCCATCGATTTCGGACAAGGGACAGGCTGGGCAGACAACATCGAGTATATCATCCAATCGGCAAACCGGCCGTCAGGGCAGAGCGCCATCATATGGGAAGCGGCCGTGCCGCGACAAGTCCGGCGCGCGGCGGGTCGATTTTCCCCTTGTGGCACGGAAGCCCAACGAAGACGGCCCATCGCCAGTCATGAAAAAGGGCGAGACGCCGCAGCGCCCCGCCCCTTTTCAAAGATCACGATTGCGGCCGATCAGTTGACCGCGGCGCGAACCTTCTCACCGGCGACAGCGGCGCGCGACGAAATCGGCTCCACCACATCGCCCCACAGCTTCACCACGGTCTCCGAGACGCGCGACGTTTCGGCGACGAACGCGTCGAACTGCGACTTGGCGAACTCGTTCTGCAGCTGGAAGAACTCGGTCGGCGACTTGGCGGCGGCGAAGCTCTTCAGCGCGCGGGTCGTCTCATCGAAATTCTTGCGGCCGAACTCGGCGGCACCCTGGGCCAGGGTCTCGGCGCCCTTGGCGGCGGCACGGCCAGACGCGGACAGCGCCTCAAGATTGCCCTTGGTCAGGTCAGCGAAGCTCTCGGCCACTTTGGATCCCTTCTCGAACGCGGTCTTGGCGCGATCGTTGAATTCGTTGAACAGGGCGTTGGCTTTCTGGCCAACGGCATCGGCATTGAACGCGGTGTCGGTCATGGTCTGGGTCTCGCTGGTCAGAGTTTCGATGGTCGTCGAAGCCGCGACTGCAATCGTTGCGGCAACTGGTTCGACCACCGCCGCGGGCGGGACATCGTCGAACCGCTGGGAAGCAGGTGACGCGGCCTTGGGCTCCGCCAGATCCCGGGGATCGACCTTGCGCTGTCCCTTGGGTGGAGTTGCCTTACGGTCGCTCATGCTTTTGCTCCCATATCATGCTGCAACGCACAATAGCGAGTCCGGTTGCGACAATCAAGCCTAATTTGTGCAGCGCAACATCAGTGGCCCCCGACCGGCACGGCCGCCAGACCCGACGCCGCCAATTGGTCGTTGATCTGGGCGATCAGCCGGTCGAGGCCCGCCTGGTCCCTCGCCTCGGCCCGTGCGACCAGAACGTCCTGGGTGTTCGATGCCCTGAGCAGCCACCAGCCGTCCGGCGTATTGACGCGCGCGCCATCGGTGCGATTGACGTCGGCACCATCGGCTTCCAGCCGGTCGAGCACTTCGTCGATAACCGCGAATTTGCGGTCTTCGGACACCTGGAAGCGCAGCTCGGGCGTATTGACCATCGGCGCCATGCCGTCCTTGAGCGCGGTCAGCGATCCGCCGAGTTGCCGTACCGCGCGAATCAACCGCACCGCAGCGTAAAGCGCGTCGTCATAGCCATAATAATCCTGGGCGAAGAAGATGTGCCCGCTCATCTCTCCGGCGAGGGGAGCATGGGTTTCCTTCATCTTCGACTTGATCAGCGAATGGCCGGTCTTCCACATCAGGGGCGTGCCGCCCAGTTCGGCGATGCGGTCATAGAGCGCCTGGCTGGCCTTGACGTCGGCGATGATCGTCGCGCCCGGATCCTCGCGCAGCACCGGCTCGGCCAGGATCGCCAGCAACTGGTCGCCCCACACCACCCGGCCATCGCCGTCGATGGCGCCGATGCGATCGCCGTCACCATCGAAGGCGAGACCGAAGTCCAGCTGTTTGTCAGCGACCAGCCGCCTCAGATCGGCGAGGTTCTTTTCCTCGGTCGGGTCGGGATGGTGGTTGGGGAACGTGCCGTCGATGTCGGTGAACAGCAGATGATGCTCGCCCGGCAGCCTTGCGGTCAGCTTCTCGATCGCGGGACCGGCGGCGCCGTTGCCGGTGTCCCAGCCGATGCGGAACGCGCCGCCATCATAATTCTGGAGCAGGCGGTCGACATAGAGGTCCATGATATCGGCCGTCTCGACCGACCCCGTGCCCTCGTCCCAGTCGCCGTCTGCGGCCATGCGGCCCAGTGTCTGGATATCCTCGCCGAAAAATGGCCGGCCCTGGAACACCATCTTGAAGCCATTGTAATTGGCAGGATTGTGGCTGCCGGTAATCATGATGCCCCCATCCACCTCGAGCGTCGCGGCGGCGTAGTAGAGCATCGGCGTCGGACCGACCCCGACCTTGACCACATCGACACCACTGGCGTTGAGCCCGGCGGCGAGGGCGGACGCCAGCACGGGCGAAGACGTGCGCCCGTCCCAGCCGATCGCCACGCGCGTTCCGCCGGCACGGCGGATCAGGGTCGCGAAACCGCGTCCGATCGCATTGGCGTCCGCCTCTCCAAGCGTCTGGCCAATAATGCCGCGGATATCATATTCGCGCAGCGACGTGGGATCGAAGCGATGGGTCATCGAACATCCTTGGTAAGGGGCGGAAGCTACGCCTTTAAGACGGTCAAGAGGCGTTTCGGTTCAATTCCGCGAGCAGCAGATCGCGCGCCGCCGTGACGCGGCTGGCAAGGTCGGCACTGCCGCCCGCGTCGGGGTGGACGCGCTGGATCAGGCGACGATGGGCAGCGATGATGGTGTCGTGATCGGCGTCAGGGCCGACCTCCAATATGGCGCGCGCCTCGCGTACCCCGCCGGGGCCATCGCGCGACACCTTGGGCCAGAAATACCAGGCGGCGATGCCCAGGCCGATGAGAACGAGCGGGGTCATCCCGCTAGCCCGCCATCGCCACCGGCACGGCGCCCGGTTCGGGCAGGGCAAGGCCTCCCACCAGTTCGCGCAGTTCCTGACGCGCCGCGATATGGCTGAGCCCCGCGCCCTGGATTTCGCCCAGATCGAGCAGGGTCAACCCCTGCGGAAACAGCTCGCGATAGATGACGCGCTCGGACAGGCCCGGCACGACGCGGAAGCCGATGCGCCGCGACAGCTCGTCCAGCGCCGCGCCCACCCGGCGCAGGTTGCGCGACTCGAGGGTCGCCAGGCGGTTGCGCAGGATCACCCAGTCGACGCTGCCGCCGTCGGTCTTGGCCCGCGCCTTGCGCGCATCCCACACCATCTCGGCATAGAAGCTGGGGCGGGTCACCTTGTAGGTGTCGGCATCGACATTGCCGATCAGGTCGAGATCGACGAAACTGTCGTTGATCGGCGTCACCAGCGTGTCGGCACGGCCCATGGCGCGGCGGGCGAGACTGCTGTCACGCCCCGGCGTGTCGATGACGACGATGTCGTTTTCCGCCAGCAGGACCTCCAGATGCGCGTCGAACGCCTCGTCATCACCATCGGCGAACACCTTCACCTGCGGGTGGACGAGCTCAAGCTTGTGGCGACGCGCATAGCCGACACGATTTTCCAGATAGCGGGCGAAGGTGCGCTGGCGGGTATCGAGGTCGATCGTCCCCACCCGACGACCCGTGACGCCCAGCGCAATGGCGGTATGGACGGCGGTCGTCGACTTCCCCGTGCCGCCCTTTTCATTGCCGAAGACGATGAGATGCGCGCGCGGCGATGTCATTGCCGTCAATTTCCCCCTTGATCCCATCACAGCAGGCCTGCGAGAGCAGCGCCCGCTCTAAAGGAGGGTCCCGGCCCATGCAAATCATCCGGCAGCCCGATCCGCTGCGCGCGATCGTCGCCGATTGGCGGCGCGAGGGCGCGCGCGTTGCGCTCGTGCCGACCATGGGGGCGCTGCACGCAGGGCATATGGCGCTGCTCGATCGGGCGCGGACATTGGCCGACCGGGTGGTGGTGTCGCTGTTCGTCAATCCGCGTCAGTTCGGCACTGGCGAGGACCTGACCCGCTATCCCCGCGACGAGACGCGCGACGCGGCGTTGCTCGACGCCGGCGGGTGTGACCTGCTGTGGGCGCCGCCGGTCGAGGTGGTTTATCCCCCGGCCTTTGCCACCACCATCACCGTCGCCGGATTCGATACCCTGGAGGGTGCGGTCCGCCCCGGACATTTCGACGGCGTCGCCACGGTCGTCGCCAAGCTGTTCGGCCAGGTCCGTCCCGACATCGCCCTGTTCGGGGAAAAGGATTTCCAGCAACTGACGATTGTCCGCCGGCTTGCCGCCGACCTCGACTGCGGCGTGGACATCGTCGCTGTGCCGACGGTCCGCGACGCCGATGGCCTCGCCCTGTCGTCGCGCAATGCCTATCTGACACCGGCCGAGCGCGCCATAGCCGCCGCCCTGCCGCGCACCCTGGCGGAAATCGCAACCGCGATCGCCGGGGGCGCGGATGTCGCCGCGACGCTGTCGACGGGACGTCAGCGGCTGATCGACGCCGGCTTCGCCCCGCCCGACTATGTCGAGCTGGTCGACGAAGCCAGTCTCGCAACCCTGACGACGCTGACACGGCCGGCCCGTCTGGTGGCAGCGGCCCGTCTGGGCACCACCCGCCTTATCGACAATCTATCGGTGTGACACTGGGCGAATCAGGGTCGACACGACGTTAACTATTTGTTGGCACCCCCTCGTCCAGGGTCATGGCGGGACAACAGGGGTTCGTGTCATGGGTAATTGCGTGGACAGCACTGCGCGGCCGAATGGCGAAGCGGCATCTGATTCGGCTGACGCCTTCTACGATCTCGGCATCGCCTATTCCGTCGGTCGCGGCGATACGCCGATCGATCTGGTTCAGGCTCACAAATGGTTCAACCTTGCCGCGATGGCGGGGCTGCACAGCGCCCAAGAAGATCGGGCTGACATCGCCTCGGCGATGAGCACCGAAGAAATCGCCGCCGCCCAGCGCGCCGCGCGCGATTTCCTGCGCGACGTTCGATCCAGCGTCGCCCTGAACCGGGCCGCCTGAGCCTTTCTTTTTCCTGACTGACGCATTCCCGGGGGGTTCAGCCCCGGACCGCCATTGTCCGTCGTGCTGGAGGTGCCATCACCGCCACGCGAAGAGGAGCATGGCCCTATGCGTCATTTCATCATTGCCGGCCTGATGGCCGCCACCCTGTTTCCCGCCGCCGCCATGGCCCAGTCGGGCGCCGAACTGCGCCGCGACCGCCAGGTGATTCGCGAACAGCAGCGCGATCTCGCCCAGGCGCGCCGCCATGGCGATCGCCGTGATGTCCGGGATGCTCAGCGCGACCTAAGGGATGCCCGCCGCGACTATCGCCAGGACTGGCGCGACTATCGTCGCGATCATCGCGACGTGTTCCGCGGGCCCGCCTATGTCGGTCCGCGCGGCTGGTCGTATCGACCGATCTCGCCGGGTTATCGCCTCGACCGCGGCTATTACGCGCCGCGCTATTATATCGCTGACCCCTATCGCTACCGCCTGCCGGTGACGCGCGGGTCGCTGCGCTGGGTCCGTTACGGCAACGATGTGCTGCTGGTCGATACGCGCAGCGGCCGCGTGCGGGAGGTGCATCGCGACTTCTTCTGGTGATGGCGGATGCTAACGTCTCGGGGGCGCGCCCGGCGCGGTCGGGTTCTCGACCAGGCCGGGCGCCTTCCGAGCCTTCGTCAGCTGCTCGAAATCGTAGGCGAGAGCCAGAAGGCGGGCCTCGTCCCACAGCCTGCCGACGAAGATCAGGCCAAAGGGGGCGCCCGACCGGTAATAGCCAGCGGGTACGGTGATGCCCGGAAAACCGCCGATATTGATCTCGGAGGTCGTCGTCTCGCGGATCGAGTCCCCGCCGAACAGGGGCGGCGTTTCCGACAGGGCCTGAGGAAAGGCCAGAGCATCGATCCGCTGCCTGTCCATTACCCCGTTCAAGGTCGCGATATAGGCTTCGCGCGCCGCCAGAAATGCGCTCAGGTCAGGCGCCTTGGCCGGGTCGGCCAGCGATTCGGTGAAACCCGGCTGCTGATGCTGGTAGGCCAGAACGCCCCCCGGCGCGAACGGGCTTTCGCCAACCAGCGCCGCCAGTTCGGCCGGCGAGCGCGCCGGCGCCTTCGGTCCCAGGCGGACGAGATAATTCTCGAGGTCATGCGCGACCGATTCCTCGCCGCGCGCGTCGTAGCCGCTGCGGCCCGTGCGGGCGATGTCCGCGAACCCCGACCCCTGGAACGGATCGGCGACGACGATCGCGCCCCGGCGCGTCAACTCGGCGACCGCCCGATCATAGAGATCCTGCGTTTCCGCCGAGAGCGGGGCGGCACGCCAACCGGGCCCGTAAAGGCCGATCCGCTTGCCTCTCAGCGTGTCGCTACCCAGCGCCGCAGCATAGCCGCCCTTTGGCAGGTGACCGATCGCAGCGACGGTCTTGGGGTCCTCGGCCGTGTAGCCGGCGATGATGTCGAGCATGATCGCTGCGTCCTTCACCGTGCGGGCGATTGGACCCACCACGTCGCGGGTGCTGGTCGCCAACGGCATGACCCCGGTATTGGGGACCAGCGCGAAGGTCGGTTTGATGCCAACCAGGCCCTGGGCCGCAGCCGGGTTCTGGATCGAGCCGCCGGTCTCCTCGCCCAGCCCGAGCACCGCGAAGCTGGCCGCGACGGCGCTGGCGGTGCCGGCACTGCTGCCACCGGGCGCCAGACGCAGGTCGGCGGCATTGTAGGTCGGCCCCGCCCAGCTGTCGTTGGCGTTGGTGCCGCTGACGCTGAGCACCGGCACGTTGGTCTTGCCAAGCACGATGGCGCCCGCCGCGCGCAACCGGGCGATCACCGGCGCATCGGTCGCCGGAATCAGGTCGATCCCGCCGGCCCGGGCGCTGAGCCGCGCCCAGCCGCCTGTCGACGGGAGGCCGGCGAAGTCCATCGTGTCCTTGATCACCACCGGCACTCCAGCCAGCGGACCCAGCTGCTCCCCCGCCGCGCGGCGGCGATCGATCGCTTCCGCGTCACGCACCGCATCGGGGTTCAGGGTGATGATGGCGTTATAGCCCGGATTGTAACGGGCGATCCGGGCAAGGAAGGCTTCGGTCAACTGCTTGACGCTGTAGGTGCCCTCGGCAAAACCGGCGCGAGCGCGATCCACCGTCATCTCGGTAAGATCCAGGTCTGCCGCATGGCTGGTTGTCGCTGTGCCGATGACGGCCATGATGACGGCTATTGTCCTCAATCTGCCCATGACGCTCCCGCTTCTACCGCGAAGGATACGCGGTCGGCGAGGGATGGCAAGGATCAGACGGTGACCGCGCCGGCGCGGAAAACCGGCGCGGTCGATGTGGGACGGGGACGCCGTCATCGGTCCGAAGGGGGGCAGGACCGTAAGCGCTAACGCCCGTCCGGCAGAGCGGTTGCGAGCGTCTGGAAAAGTCAGCGTGCCTCAGCCACCACTGGGCGCACGAGCCATCGCCTCAGCGATCAGCCTGCGGCTGTTGTCGAGGCCGTAGAGACGGAAGAAGCTGCCCATGCGCGGCCCTTGGTCGCTGCCGAGCAGGGTTTCGTAGAGCGCCTTGAACCAGTCGCGCAGGGGGTCGAATCCGGCTGACTTGCCGACTTCATAGACTTCGTTCTGGATGGCTTCGGCCTCGGCATCGACGGGCAGGGCCGCCAGCTTTCCGTCCAGCGCCGCCAGCGCCGCCGCCTCACGCACGTCGGGCGCGCGGCGCACCAACGACGGCGCCACGAAATCGCGATGATAGGCGAGTGCATGGTCGATCAGCGCGTCGAGTTCAGGATAATCCGCCGCCGTCGCGCCCGGCACATAGTTGGCCAGATAACCCCAGATCAGCGACTTGTCGCCGCCCCCCGCGACACCCACCAGGTTGAGCAGCAGGCCAAAGCTGATCGGCAGTCGCGCCGGCGGCGGATTGCCGCCGTGGATGTGGTGAACGGGATTGCCCAGCTTCTGCGCAATGGGCTGTTCCGGCCAGGCGGCCAGGAACTGCTGATATTCATCCACGGCCTTGGCGATGACGCCCAGGTGCAGCGACTTCGCCCGCTTCGGCTCGCGATAGATGTAGAAAGCCAGACTCTCGGGCGGAGCGTAGGTCAGCCATTCCTCGATCGACAGGCCATTGCCCTTCGATTTCGAAATCTTCTGCCCATGCTGGTCGAGGAACAGCTCGTAATTGAACCCCTCCGGCGGCCGGCCACCCAGCACGCGGGCGATCTTCGACGACTGGGTGACCGAATCGATCAGGTCCTTGCCCGCCATCTCGTAATCGACGCCCAGCGCCACCCAGCGCATCGCCCAGTCGACCTTCCATTGCAGCTTGGCGCCGCCCGACAGGATCGAGACGGTCATCGCCTCGCCGTCATTGGGGTCGACATAGCTGACCGTGCCCGCCGCCGCGTCCACCGCCGTCATCGGCACCTGGAGGACGACACCCGTCTTGGGGTCGATCGGCAGCACCGGTGAATAGGTCTGGCGTCGCTCCTCGCGCAGCGTCGGCAGCATGACATCCATGATCGCGTCATAGTTGCCAAGGACGGCGCGCAACGCGTCGTCGAAGCGGCCCGAATTGTAATAGTCGCTGGCCGACGCGAACTCATAGTCGAACCCGAACCGGTCGAGGAAATCGCGCAGCATCGCATTGTTGTGATGCGCAAAGCTCTCATATTTCCCGAACGGATCGGGAATGCGGGTCAGCGGCTTGCCCAGGTGCCCGGCCAGCATGGCGCCGTTGGGCACATTGTCCGGTACCTTCCGGAGGCCGTCCATGTCGTCTGAAAAGGCGAGCAGGCGGGTGGGCACGTCCGACATCGCTTCGAACGCGCGGCGGACCATGGTCGTGCGCGCCACCTCCTGGAAGGTGCCGATATGCGGCAGGCCGGACGGGCCGTAGCCGGTCTCGAACAGCACATGCCCCTTGGCCGGCGCACCGTCGGGATAACGTTTCAGCAGCTTGCGCGCCTCCTCGAACGGCCAGGCCTTTGAGGCGAGTGCGGCGTCTCGAAGTTCGGTCACGTCTGTCGTTGCCCTTCTGTTCCATCCAGCCTAGCGGTGTAGGCGTGGCCGTTCCTTTGCCTTTTCCCGCGCTGTTCGCAAGTCATGCCGGCATCTGGCGCGCCGCCGCCGATGGCCGGGTGACGACGCTCGGGCGGGGCGAGGCGATGGCCGCCGCCGCCGAAACCCCACACATCCTGTTGAACGCGCCCTTGACCGCCAGCCGCATCGGCTATCCCGAACTGTCGGGCCTCGACCTGCTGGAGCTGTTCGCCTTCGTCCATCCGGCCCGCTTCGCCGTGCCGACGGCGGCGGCGCTTGCCCGCCTCCTCGACCTGCCGCAACCCGCCGACGATGCCGCGACGGTGATCACGTTGCGCACCGCCGCCGCCCGCCTGCTCGACACGCTGGCCGATCCCGACTGGACGGCGCGCGACGGGGCGTGGAGCGGCGCACAGGCGCTCGCCCGCCTGCGCTGGCCGTGGGCCGCCGCAGTGCTGGGCCGGCTGGAACCGCCCGTCACGTCCGATCGCTGGCTGTTCTCGATCCTGCCCGAATGGGACGAAGCGCCGCCCCGTCCGCAGCCGCGCACCATCGCCCTCGCCCTGCCTGACGTCGCCGACCGTCTGGAACGGCTGGTCGGCACCAACGCCGAGGCACGCCAGGGCCAGCGAGACTTCGCCGCCGCCAGTGCCGCCGCCTTCGCGCCCCGCGCCGAACGCGATCGCCCCAATGTCGTGCTGGCCGAGGCAGGAACCGGCATCGGCAAGACGCTGGGCTACCTCGCCCCCGCCTCGCTATGGGCAGAACGGGCGGAAGGCACGGTGTGGCTGTCCACCTACACCAAGGCGCTCCAACGCCAGCTCGACGCCGAAACCCACCGCCTCGTGCGGGACCCCGCCGAACGGAGCCGCCGCGTCGTCGTCCGCAAGGGGCGCGAAAACTATCTGTGCCTTCTCAATCTTGAGGACGCGATCCAGGGCGGCTTTCAGGGCCGCGCGGCGGTACTGGCGCAGCTGGTCATGCGCTGGGCCCGCTTCACCCGCGACGGCGATATGGTCGGCGGCGACCTGCCCGGCTGGCTGCCCAGCCTGTTCCGCCGCGCCGGCGCGACCGCGCTCACCGACCAGCGCGGCGAATGCGTCTATGCGGGCTGCCCGCACTATCGCCGTTGCTTCATCGAACGCTCGGTGCGCGCGGCCGCCGAGGCCGATCTGGTCATCGCCAACCACGCGCTGGTGATGCTGAGTGCGGCGAGGGCGCGCGACCCAGCCAGTCAGCCCAGCCGCATCGTCTTCGACGAGGGCCACCACCTGTTCGACGCCGCCGATTCGACCTTCGCCGTCTCGCTGGGCGGACGCGAGGCGATCGAGTTGAGGCGCTGGGTGCTGGGCCCCGAAGGTCGCTCGCGCGGCCGGCGGCGGGGGCTGGAGGCGCGGCTGTCCGACGTCGCCTCCTATGACCAGGCGGGCGGCGCCGCGCTGGCGGCGGCCGCACGTGCCGCCCACGACCTGCCGGCCGAGGGCTGGCTGACACGGCTCGCCGAAGGCGCCAGCTCGGGGCCGCTCGAACGCCTGCTCGGGGCCGTCCGCGCCACCGTTTATGCGCGGGCGAACGCGCAGGAGGCGGGCTATGGCATCGAGACCGAGGCCGCCGAACTCGACCTGCCACTGATCGAGGCGGCAGGCACCGCCGCAGAGGCGCTGGAGGGGCTCGCCCGTCCGCTTTCCGCCCTCGGCCAGCGGCTGGAGGCTGTGCTGTCCGATCCGCCCGACTGGCTGGACGGCATGGCCCGGGCGCGGATCGAGGGCGCCTTGGGCGGCCTTGCCCTGCGCGTTCAGACGCTGGCCGCCTGGGGTGCGCTGCTCGCCCGACTGGGCGGGCCGGTGGATGTGGATTTCGTCGACTGGCTAGCGGTCGAACGGATCGAGGGGCGCGACTATGACATCGCCATCGAGCGCCGCTGGCTGGACCCGACACGGCCGCTTGCCGAAACGGTGCTCAAGCCCGCCCATGGGCTGATCGTCACGTCGGCAACGCTGCGCGGTGCCGAGGGCAGCTGGGCCGAGGCCGATATCGCCACCGGCGCGCACCATCTGGACTGCGCACCCCACCACTTCGCCGCCGCCAGCCCCTTCGACTATGCCGCGCAGGCCGAGGTCATCGTCGTCACCGACCTGCCCCGCGGCAACATCGCCGCGCTCGCCGGCGCCTATGCCGCGCTCGCCGAAGCCGCGGGCGGCGGGACGCTGGGGCTGTTCACCGCCATCCAACGGCTGAAGACGGTTCATGCCCGCATCGCCGACCGGCTCGCGCGCGCAGGCCTCCCGCTCTATGCCCAGCATGTCGACCCGATCGACACCGGCACACTGGTCGACATCTTCCGCGACGACGCCCGCGCCTCGCTGCTCGGCACCGACGCGCTGCGGGACGGGGTCGACGTGCCCGGCCATTCGCTGCGGCTGGTGGTGATGGAGGGCGTGCCCTGGCCGCGCCCGACCATCCTTCACGCCGCCCGGCGCGCCGCCGGCGGCGGATCAATCCATGACGACCGCATCGTCCGTGCCCGGCTGGCGCAGGCCTTTGGCCGCCTGATCCGCCGCGCCGACGATCGGGGCCTGTTCGTCCTGCTGTCGGCAGCGACACCCAGCCGGCTGCTCTCCGCCTTTCCCCCCGGCACTCCGGTCCGCCGCCTGTCGCTCGATCAGGCTGTCACGGAAGTGACGCTGAGGCTGGGGCAAGCTGCGATCGCTTCAGCCATGCACCCTGTCGACGTCGGGGATATGGCCTAGGCAAATCACCGCCGATGCGGCATCTACGGGATCGGAGCCGGCGAGGATTTGCCGGGAATGGGATAGCCGGTTTGAAGACGCTGACACTGTTGAGGCACGCCAAGTCGAGTTGGGATGACCGCGTGGCCCGTGATTTCGATCGTCCACTCAATGCCCGCGGCACCCGCGCCGCCCGCACCATGGGGACGGAGATGCAGCGCCTCGGCCTCGCCTTCGATCGCGTCGTCGCCTCGCCCGCCGTCCGGGTCCGGGATACGCTGGCGGGCGTGGGGGCCGGCTATGGCCCGCTGCCCGAGCCCGTGTTCGAGACCCGCATCTACCTCGCCTCGGCCGACACCCTGCTCGACATCGTGCAGGCGACGTCCGACGCCGCCGACCGGCTGTTGCTGGTCGGGCACAATCCGGGCCTGGAAGACCTAGTTTTCCTCCTCGTCCCCGACGAAGACGATGATGTCGAGCGCGACAAGGTCGAGGAAAAATACCCCACCGCCGCGCTGGCCGAGATTGTCTTCGACACCGACAGCTGGACCGACGCCGCCGCCGGTACCGGCCGGCTGGTCCGTTTTCTTCGCCCACGCGACCTTGATGCCGCGCTGGGGCCTGACCCCAACGACCCGTGACCGTCGCGGCCGACCTTCGCGCCCGCCTGCGGCTGCCGGTGATCGCGGCGCCGATGTTCCTGATTTCCGGCCCGGCGCTGGTCATCGCCCAGTGCAAGGCGGGCATCGTCGGTAGCTTTCCCGCCCTCAACGCCCGGCCGCAGAGCCAGCTCGACGAGTGGCTGCACGAAATCCGCGAAGCGCTGGCCGCGCATGACCGCGACCATCCGGACCGGCCGGCGGCGCCGTTCGCGGTCAACCAGATCGTTCACCGCTCCAACGACCGGCTTGAGGCTGACATGGCGACGATCGCGGCCCACAAGGTGCCGATCGTCATCACATCTCTGGGCGCGCGGCCGGACGTCAACGATGCCGTCCATGGCTGGGGCGGCATCACGCTCCATGACGTCATCAACCGTCGGTTCGCAACAAAGGCCCTCGAAAAGGGTGCCGACGGGCTGATTGCGGTCTCGGCGGGCGCCGGCGGCCATGCCGGTACCCAGTCCCCCTTCGCGCTCGTTCAGGAAATCCGGGCGACGTTCGACGGCCCGCTGGCCCTCTCGGGTGCCATTGCCACGGGCCGCTCGGTGTTGGCGGCCGAGGCCATGGGGGCCGATTTCGCCTATATGGGCTCAGCCTTCATCGCCACCGAGGAAGCCAATGCGGCGGACACCTACAAGCAAGCGATCGTCGCCGGCGGGGCGGAGGATATCGTCTATTCCGATCTCTTCACCGGCATTCATGGCAACTATCTGAAGGCTTCCGTCATCGCTGCCGGGCTCGACCCCGATCACTTGCCGGAAAAGGGCGAAACGATGAGCTTCGGTTCCGGTGGCGCCTCGGCGGCGAAGGCGTGGCGCGATATCTGGGGGTCTGGCCAGGGCATCGGCGCCATCGACCGGCAAGCCAGCGTTGCCGACTATGTCGAACGACTGGCAAAGGACTATCGAGCAGCGCGCGACAGCCTGTGCCCGCTGGACCGGTGACTCACCCCCGTCCGCGATAAGCGGGAACACCCTGATCCGGCAGCCACAGCCCTTCCGGCGGCGCTCCCGATTGCCAGAACACGTCGATCGGCATGCCCCCGCGCGGATACCAATAGCCGCCGATCCTCAGCCACTGAGGCGCCATTTCGGCGAACAGCCGCTCGCCGATGCCGACGGTGACGTCCTCGTGAAAACCGGCATGGTTACGGAAGGCGCCCAGAAACAGCTTCAGCGACTTCGATTCGACGATCCGCTCGGCCGGCGCGAAGTCGATGACCAGATGCGCGAAATCGGGCTGCCCGGTGACCGGGCACAGCGAGGTGAACTCCGGCTGGACGAAGCGGACCAGATAGGGCCGGCCCGGCCGAGGGTTCGGCGGATAGTCGAGCATCGCCGCTTCGGGTGAGGCCGGCAGCGACGAGGTCTGGCCAAGATGGGTGAGGGTCATGCCCCGCCCTTTAATCGAGGCATCACAGAATCTCCACTCGCACGAGACCGTAGCGGGCCAGCGCCGGCGCCAGCGCGGCAACGTCCGGGCCATCGCGGGTAAAGACGGCAATGCCTGGCGCGGGCGCATCCGGCCACTCCTGCCCTTCGGTCAGATGAGCGATGCGCCGGGCGATACCCGGCCCGCCATCGACAAAATGGAGCGATCGCGGCGCGGCGGCGATCAGGTCCTCGGCGACCAGCGGAAAATGGGTACAGGCCAGCACCACGACGTCCATCCGATCGCCTCCCGGCTGTCCGGTGAGCCCGGCAAGCGCGGCGGCATAATCGTCGGCTGACGTCGCCTCGCCATGCAATTTCGCCTCGGCCAGTTCGACCAGGCGAGCGGAACCGTGGCGCAGCACGAGGCAATCGGCGGCGAACTCGGCTGACAGCCGGTCGACATAGGGTTGGCGGACGGTCGCCTCGGTTCCCAACACGCCGATGACCCGGCTTTGGCTGAGCGCCGCCGCTGGCTTGATCGCGGGCACCGTCCCGACCACCGGCAGATCGAGAGCGGCGCGCACCGGGCCGAGGGCGATGGTGGAGGCGGTATTGCAGGCGATGACGACCAGACGCGGCCGGTAGCGTTCGACCAGCCGGCCGAGCAATGCCGGGACGCGGGCGGCAATCTCGACCTCGCTACGCGTCCCATAGGGGAAACCGGCATTGTCGGCGGCGTAGACCACGGGTGCACGCGGCAGCAGGGCTCGCGTCGGTTCCAACACCGACAGGCCGCCAACGCCCGAATCGAAGAACAGCAGCGGGCGATCATCAGCCATGCCGCGCTTCTAAAGCCAGTCCGCCGCAAGCGGAAGCGGCGCCGGCCGAAAACGAAACGGGCCGGGCGACTAATGCCGCCCGGCCCGTCCGTACTTCCAACGTCGAGAACCGCTTAGGACGCGGCGCCCGAGATGATCACCGTGACCGCGCGGCGGTTCTGCGACCAGGCCGTCTCGTCGGTGCCGTCGACCGCGGGACGCTCCTTGCCATAGCTGATCGTCGTGATGCGATCGGCCGAGACGCCGTGCGACGCCAGATAGTTCTTGGCCGAATTGGCGCGCCGGTCACCCAGCGCGAGGTTGTATTCGCGGGTGCCGCGCTCGTCGCAATGACCTTCGACGGTGATCCGGACCTGCGGATACTGAGCCAGCCATGCCGCCTGACGGTCGAGCGTCGCCCGCGCCTCGCTGTCGATGTCATAGGCGTCGGTCGCGAACAGGACGCGATCCGAACCGGACTTCTCCAAGAAGTCGGCGGCCGAGCCGGGAACCGTGCCCTGCTGAACGACGCCGGTATCGGGGCCGGGGGTCGGGGTCGGCGCCGGGGTCGAGGTCTGCGGCGGCGGCGGCGGCAGGTCCTTCGGCTTCTTCGAGCAGGCGGCGGTCGCGGCAAGGCCCGCAACCAGAACCAGGGTCAAAGTCTTCGATGCCATGTCTTGTCTCCTCTGTTACACGTCTTTCAAACACCCCCCGTGGGTACGGGATCAAGGCATAAGTGGTGACCAGGACGGGTCGGACCCGTCCAGCGGCGTGGGAATACGGCGTTCGTTGACGCCGGTCAGATCCACCGACCAGAGCTGGGAACGGTCCCAGCCGATCGAGCGGAAGAACATGATGACGCGGCCGTTCGGCGACCAGCTTGGCCCTTCGTCATGATTGCTGTCGGTCAGCAGCTGCTGACCCGATCCGTCCGGCCGCATGGTGCCGATGCGGAAGATGCCGCCGTCGATCTTGGTGAAGGCGATGAGGTCGCCGCGCGGGCTCCACACCGGGGTCCCATAGCGGCCGCCGCCAAAGCTGATCCGCTGCTGGTTCGATCCGTCGGCGTTCATCACATAAAGCTGCTGCCCGCCGCTGCGATCCGATTCGAACACGATCTTCGATCCGTCGGGGGAATAGCTGGCGGCCGAATCGATTCCCGGCGAATTGGTCAGCCGGGTCAGCCCGCCGCCCGACGCCGAGATGCGATAGATGTCGGTATTCCCACCGATCGCCATCGAAAAGACAATCGAATTGCCATCGGGCGAGAAGCGCGGGCTGAACGTCATGTTCGGCAGGTCGGCGACCATCCGCTGTGATCCGCTGGCGATGTCGTAAACGTAGATGCGCGGGCGATTGCCGGCATAGCTCATATAGACGATCGTCTGCTGCGACGGCGAGAAGCGCGGGGTCAGCACCAGGTTCTGGCCGTTCGTCAGGATGCGGTGGTTGAAGCCGTCCTGATCCATGATCGCCAGCCGCTTGATGCGGTTCTTGGCGGGACCTGTTTCCGACACATAGATCACCCGGCTATCGAAATAGGGGCCTTCGCCAGTCAGACGGGTGTAGACGGTGTCGGCACATTTATGGGCCGCGCGCCGCCAGAACTGGGGCTGGACGACGAAGCCCTGACGGGCGAGTTCGGTCTTCAGGAAAACATCGTAGAGATAGCAGCCCACGGTCAGCGTGCCGTCGGGATTGGTCTGAACGAAGCCCTGGACCAGCGCCTGGGCCGAGCGGGTCTGCCATGCCGGAAAGTCCGGGGCCGCGACCTGGCCGAACGAAACCTGCGGCAGATTGCCCTCGATCGGCCTGAACAAGCCCGAATTGCGTAAGTCGTTGCTGACCACTTCGGCGACTTTGACACCCAGTTCCGTCGTCGACCCGGCCGAGGTCGCCTGCGGCGCGGGCGTCGGCATCACCGGTATGGCGATCGGCATCGGCGCCTGGATGCCGCCCGAGATGTCGACACGCAACTGGGCCGCAGCCGGAACGGCGGCGGCCAGCGTGACGATCCCGGTCAGCGTGGCAACCCAGCGGACAAGGGGGGAAAACAGGCGCATCAACTTCTCCTTGCCCCCGAGCCGGTACTTTGACCGGGGATTATTACGGCTGTCAAATACTGCTGTCGACCGATCCCCACAACGCATGTCGCACCTCATTGCCGTGACAATTTTACGTCAAACGGAAAGTCGACCTGTTTCCAGTGGTCATAGAGATCTTCCGGCAGGTTGATGGGGGCGCAGCGCGACACCGCGCGCTTCGCCGCATCCTCGAACGGTGCCAGATAGGCGCGATTGGCGGCATTGACGCCGTCGCGTTCCGTAACCTCCAGCGGCCCCTGCACCGCCCCGTTACGCGCGAAGTTCACCCGCACCGTGACGATCAGCTGGTTGATCTCCACAGCCCCTGTCGGCGGCTGCCAGCAAGGACGGATCTGCGACCGCAGCGCGGCGGCCAGCGACGCCGCCTGGACACCGGTCAGCGCGGCGGGCGAACTGTCGGGCGGTGAGCGCCCGATGACACTGCCGAGCCAATTGCTGTCCAGCCGCTCGCGGGGCCGCGTCGGGGCAGGCGACGGCCGTGCCGCGGGTTTTTCCGGCGCGGGCTTGGCCGCCGGCTTCGGCGGGGCGGGCTTGGGCGGCGCTGGCTTCGGTTCCGGCCTGGGCGTCGGTGTCGGCGTGGGGCGTGGCGGTGGCGGCGCGGGTTCGGGCGGAGCCGGCGTCGGCTCGGGAGCGGGTTCCGATTGTTCCGGTTCCGGCGGCGGCAAGGTCGGCGTCGGCCCGACCTCGGGCGCAGCCGGACGGGCTGCTTCGGGCGTCGATGATTCCAGCGCGACGATATCCACCGCCATCGCATCCTCGGGCGGGGCAAGCTGGCGCTTGGCCGACAGCCAGCCGAGCGACAGCGCGCCGAACAGCAGCGCGTGTCCGGCGAAGGCGATCAGCAGCCCGTTGCGTTCCGCCCGATCCATCAGCGCGCGCCCGTCGTCACCGGGTATCGGCCACCGGCGTCGGGCCGGTGCCGGTCGAAACGAGCGCGACCTTGGTCATGCCCGCGGCATGGGCGGTGCCCACCACCTGCATCACCAGACCATAGTCCAGCGCCCGATCCGCCCGCACATAGAGGCGCGGCGGTTCCCCCCGACCCTGGGCGATCGCCTGGAGACGCGAGGGCATCGCGCTCAGCGACACAGGCTCCTTGTCGATGAAGACCTGCCCGGCGGCGTCGATCGAAAGCTGCACCGGCTCCTGCTCCTGGCTCAAGGCCGGCGACTGCGCCTCCGGCAGGTCGACCTGGACGCCGGCCGTCAGCAGCGGCGCCGCCACCATGAAGATGATCAGCAGCACCAGCATGACGTCGACCAGCGGCGTCACGTTGATCTCGCTCATCGGCGGCGCGCGACGGCCGCGCCCGCGGGGACCGAGCGACATCGCCATCAGGCGCGTCCGTCCAGTTCGCGCGACAGGGTGGCGTGCAATTCGTCCGCAAAGCCGGTCAGCCGCCCCTCGATCCGTCCCACCCGGTGCAGCAGCCGGTTATAGCCGATCACCGCCGGAATGGCCGCGAACAGGCCGATCGCGGTGGCGAACAGCGCCTCCGCGATGCCCGGCGCGACCACGGCAAGCGAGGTGTTCTGCGCGCCGGCGATGGCCGTGAAGCTGCGCATGATGCCCCAGACGGTGCCGAACAGACCGACGAACGGGGCCACGGAGCCGACGGTCGCCAGGATGTTCAGCCGGTCCGAGAGCTCCTCGACCTCGCGCTGGGCCGCCGAACTGAGGATCATGTGCAGGCGGGCGCGCAGTCCCTCGCGGTCCAGCACCTTGCCCTTCAGCGACTGACGCCATTCGCCCATTCCGGCGGTGAAGACGCGCGCGGCCGGCAGATCCGACTTCGCCGCCTTGACGGCCAGCGCCTCGACATCGTCGGTGGACCAGAAGCTTTCCTCGAACCGCTCGGTCTGCTTGTCGAGTGCCTTGAGGCGGCGACCATGGCTGATGATGATCGCCCAGGTCCAGACGCTGGCCAAGAGCAGGCCCAGCATCACCGCCTTGACGATGATGTCGGCCTGCAGGAACAGCGCCAGCGGCGACAGGGTCTCGGCGCCCTTCATGACCAGCTCTCCATCCATCCCGTTCAGCTCTCCATCGTTGTTGGCGTCGCGACCAGCGACTGGAAGGTTTCGATCCAAGCGGCCGGCTGGCGGCGCGGCCGCCCGTCGGGAGACAGGAAGGCAACCGTCACCTCTGCCTCCGCGACCGTTTCATCACCGCGCCTGACTCGTTGATGAATGACGCACCCTGCCGCACGCACGGCTGCGACCGTGCTGACAACGACGAGCGCGTCATCGAGTTTCGCCGGGCGTCGAAAACGGATGGCGAGATCGGCCACTGCATAGACGCCCGCGCCCGCTTCCTGGGCGGCGCGCTGGTCAATGCCCGACACACGCAGCATGTCCGATCGGGCGCGCTCCATATAGCGCAGATAATTGGCATGATAGACGATGCCCGACAGGTCCGTGTCCTCGAAATAGACACGCACCGGCAGCCGGTGCTCGATACCGACGAACCGGCCACCCTGAGGAAGATCGGGATCGTTTACCATCGCTTACGGCCTTAGACGGGCGGGAGTCGCGTTGGAACCCCCGAAACCGCCTCAGTCGAGGGGCAATGCCTCCTGCCCCGCCTCCGGCGGCGGGTTGAGGCCGAGATGGGTCCAGCCGCGTCCGTTCAGCATCCGTCCCCGGGCCGTCCGCGCGACCAGGCCGAGCTGGATCAGATATGGCTCGATCACCTCCTCGATGGTGTCGCGCGGTTCGCTGAGGCCCGCGGCGAGCGTCTCCACCCCCACCGGCCCACCGCGATAGATATCGGCGATCATCATCAGATAGCGCCGATCCATTGCATCCAGCCCCAGCCGGTCGACGTCGAGCCGGTTGAGCGCTGCGTCAGCGACGGCGGCGTCGACCACCGCCGCCTCCTCGTGGTGGGCGAAATCCCGTACCCGGCGCAGGAGCCGCCCGGCGATGCGCGGTGTGCCCCGCGAACGGCGGGCGATCTCCCGCGCCCCGTCAGCCGCGACGGCAAGGTCGAGCAGCCGCGCCGCGCGCGTCACCACCTGCTCCAGCTCCGCCACGGTATAGAATTGCAGCCGCACCGGAATCCCGAACCGGTCGCGCAGCGGCGTCGTCAGCAACCCCTGCCGCGTCGTCGCGCCAATGAGGGTGAAGGGCGGCAGGTCGATCCTCACCGAGCGCGCCGACGGCCCCTCGCCGATCATCAGGTCCAGCGCGCGGTCCTCCATCGCCGGATAGAGCACCTCCTCCACCGCCGGATTGAGCCGATGAATCTCGTCGATGAACAGCACGTCATTGGGTTCGAGATTGGTGAGGAGCGCGGCAAGGTCGCCGGACTTCGCGATCACCGGCCCCGACGTCGCCCGGAACCCCACCCCCAACTCGCGCGCGATGATCTGCGCCAGCGTCGTCTTGCCGAGGCCGGGCGGCCCGAAGAACAGCACGTGATCCAGCGCCTCGGCCCGCCGCCGCGCCGCGGCGATGAACACGCGCAGATTGTCGCGCGCGCCCTGCTGCCCGACGAACTCGTCGAGCGACTTCGGGCGCAGCGCCGCATCGACATCCTCGGGTCGCCGCGCGGGCGTGATCATGCGGTCGGGATCGGTCACGGGTGCGTGTGTAGCGGCACACACCCGGCCCGTCACCACATCCCCCGGACTGTTGCCTCTAATCCGTCTCCAGCTTCAACGCCCCGTCGCCCTCGTCGACCTTCACCATCGACCCATCGGGAATCTCCCCCCGCAGGATGGCGTCGGCCAGCGGGTCCTGCAGATAGCGCTGGACGGTGCGCTTCAGCGGCCGGGCGCCGTAGACCGGATCGTAACCCACCCGGCCCAGCCATTCGCGGGCCGCTGCGGTGAGATCGAGGACGATCTTCCGGTCCTTCAGCAACTGGCCGATGCGGGCGACCTGGATGTCGACGATCGGCCCCATGTCGGCCTGTCCCAGCCGGTGGAACAGGATGATCTCGTCCAGCCGGTTCAGGAATTCCGGCCTGAAATGGGCGCGGACGACGTCCATCACCTGCGGCTCGACCGAGTCCACGTCGGCGCCGTCGGGCAGCTGGGCGATATACTGGCTGCCGAGGTTCGAGGTCAGGATGATCAGCGTGTTGGTGAAATCCACCGTCCGCCCCTGGCCGTCGGTCAGGCGGCCGTCGTCCAGCACCTGGAGCAGGATGTTGAAGACGTCGCCATGCGCCTTTTCGACCTCGTCGAACAGAATGACCTGATAGGGGCGCCGGCGCACCGCTTCGGTCAGCACCCCGCCTTCCTCATAGCCGACATAGCCCGGCGGCGCGCCGATCAGGCGGGCGACCGAGTGCTTCTCCATGAATTCCGACATGTCGATGCGGACCATGGCCGAGGCGTCGTCGAACAGGAACTCGGCCAATGCCTTGGTCAACTCGGTCTTGCCAACGCCGGTGGGGCCGAGGAACAGGAAGCTGCCCAGCGGCCGGTTCGGGTCCTGCAATCCGGCCCGCGCACGGCGGACGGCGGCTGAGACGGCACGGACCGCATGGGCCTGGCCGATCACGCGCCTGCCGATCGCCTGCTCCATCTGGAGCAGCTTCTCGCGCTCACCTTCAAGCATCTTGTCGACAGGAACGCCGGTCCAGCGCGAGACGACGCTGGCGATATCCTCGGCCGTCACCTCCTCGCGCAGCATCGCGCCGGCGGCGGCGCCCTCGGCATCCGCCAGCTGGCGTTCGAGGCCGGGGATGACACCATAGCTGATCTCGCCCGCACGGGTGAGGTCGCCGCGCCGCTGCGCCTGGTCCAGCTCGATGCGTGCGGCGTCGAGCTGCTCCTTGAGCTTGGCCTCGGACTGAATCTTGTCCTTTTCCGCCTGCCAGCGGGTGGTGAGCGCCGCCGACTGCTCCTCGAGCCCGGCAAGCTCGCTCTCCAGCCGCTCCAGCCGGTCGCGGGAGGCGGCGTCGCTTTCCTTCTTCAGCGCCTCGCGCTCGATCTTGAGCTGGATGATGCGGCGGTCGAGGGTCTCGATCTCCTCGGGCTTCGACTCCACCTCCATCCGCAGGCGCGAGGCGGCCTCGTCCATCAGGTCGATCGCCTTGTCGGGCAGGAAGCGGTCGGTGATGTAGCGGTTGCTGAGCGTCGCCGCCGCCACCAGCGCGCCGTCGGTGATGCGCACACCGTGATGCAGCTCGTACTTCTCCTTCAGGCCGCGCAGGATCGAGATGGTGTCCTCCACCGTCGGCTCGCCCACGAACACCGGCTGGAAGCGACGTTCGAGCGCCGCATCCTTCTCGACATATTTCCGGTATTCCTCCAGCGTCGTCGCGCCGATGCAGTGCAGCTCGCCGCGCGCCAGGGCAGGCTTCAGCAGGTTGGACGCATCCATGGCGCCATCGGTCTTGCCGGCACCGACCAGCGTATGCATCTCGTCGATGAACAGGATGATGCGACCTTCGCCGCCCTTCACCTCGTCGAGAACGCCCTTCAGCCGTTCCTCGAACTCGCCGCGATATTTGGCGCCGGCGATCAGGCTGCCCATGTCGAGCGCCATCAGCGTCCGGTCCTTCAGCCCGTCGGGCACGTCGCCATTGGCGATCCTGAGTGCCAGCCCTTCCGCGATCGCGGTCTTGCCGACCCCCGGCTCGCCGATCAGCACCGGATTGTTCTTGGTGCGACGGGCGAGGACCTGGATGGTGCGGCGGATTTCCTCGTCGCGGCCGATCACCGGGTCGAGCTTGCCGTCGCGCGCCGCCTGGGTGAGGTCGCGGGCGAATTTCTTCAGCGCGTCATAGCGGTCCTCGGCCGACGCGGTGTCCGCGGTGCGGCCGCCGCGCAGGTCGTTGATGGCGGCGTTCAGGGCCTCGGCCTTCGCCCCCGCCTCGGCCAGCGCCTTGCCGGCGGCCGTGGTGGTGGCGAGCGCCAGCGCGATCAGCAGCCGCTCGACGGTGACGAAACTGTCGCCGGCCTTGGCCGCGATCTGCTCCGCCTGATCAAGGACGCGGACGCTGTCATTGTCGAGGCCAGGGCTGTTCTGCGCGCCCGAGCCGCTGACGGCTGGCAGTTTAGCCAGCGCGGCGTCGACGACGCGAGTCGCGGTAGCGGGGTCGCCGCCAGCGGCGCGAATCAGCCCCGCAGCCATGCCCTGCTCATCCTCGAGCAGGGCCTTCAGAAGATGTTCGGGCGCGATCCGCTGATGGCTCATGCGGATGGCGACGGTCTGGGCGGATTGCAGGAAACCCTTGGCGCGATCGGTAAACTTTTCGAGGTTCATAGGTTCATTCTCCCCGCAGCCGATATGGTGTTGCCAATCTGCAACACAAGAGGGTTTGGGATCAATGCTGTTGCTGCGGCGGACGCTCCTGCTGTTCGATCACCGCGGCCAGCCGCTCGACACTCCTCGCGAGCACGGCGACCTGCTCCTCGCGCAGGGCGTCGATCTTTTCATGGAGACGCAGGATTTCCAGCTCGGCGCGAAGGTTGACCTCATAATCATGGGCGGCGGCGCGCCTATCCTTCGCACCCTGGCGGTTCTGGCTCATCATGATCACCGGCGCCTGGATCGCCGCGAGCATCGACAGCATCAGGTTGAGGAAGATGTAGGGGTAAGGGTCGAACTGCATGTGCCAGCGCGCGAGTATGTCGGTGTTGAGCAGCATCCAGCCGAACAGCACGGCGGCAAAGGTGAAGATGAAGGCCCACGACCCACCGACCGCCGCCACCTTGTCCGCCAGTTTTTCCCAGAAGGTTGCCCGCTCGTCCTCCTCCCCGACGATATCGCGGCTGATCGGCTGGCGATCGCTGATGCCACCGAGAACCCGGGCTTCCTCCGCATCCAGGCTATGGGGCGACTTGCCGAAAAAACGTTCTGCCAGGTCGCGGATGTCGGTCCGATCGTTCACGCTCGTCTCCCATGTCATGCAGACAGGTTGGTAGCGCCGCGCCGCGCCGCTATGCTCGTCTTATAGCCCGGTACAAAGGACCGTCTGAATGCGTCATTTCGGATCGGCGTTCGCCGCCGCCCTGCTGCTGTCCGTCCCCGCTTCGCTTCCCGTTACCGCCCAGACCGTTGCCCGGCCTGCGCCGCTCGCCGAGCTGGTGAAGGCGGTCGACATTCCGTTCGAACAGTTCACGCTGGCGAACGGGCTCAGGGTCATCGTCCATACCGACCGCAAGGCGCCGGTGGTGGCGGTGTCAGTCTGGTATCATGTCGGCTCGCGCTTCGAACCCAAGGGCAAGACCGGCTTTGCCCACCTGTTCGAGCATCTGATGTTCAACGGGTCCGAAAATGCCGACGAGGATTTCTTCAAGCCGCTGGAAAGCGTCGGCGCCACCGACCTCAACGGCACGACCTGGTTCGACCGGACCAATTATTTCCAGACCGTGCCGACCGGCGCCCTCGACCTCACCCTGTTCCTCGAGGCGGACCGCATGGGCCACCTGCTGGGCGCGGTGACGCAGGAAAAGCTCGATAACCAGCGCGGCGTCGTCCAGAACGAGAAGCGGCAGGGCGACAACCAGCCCTATGGCCTGGTCGAATATGCCCAGCTCGCGGCCCTGTTCCCCGAAGGCCACCCCTATCGTCATTCGACCATCGGCTCGATGGCCGACCTGGAGGCGGCGAGCCTGGAGACGGTGCGCGACTGGTTCCGCGACCATTACGGACCCAACAACGCCGTGCTGGTGCTGGCCGGCGACATCGACGCCGCCACCGCCCGCGCCAAGGTCGAACGCTGGTTCGGCAGCATCGCGCGCGGTCCCGACCATGCCGCCCCGCCCGCCGACGTGCCGACGCTGAAGGCCGATGTCGAAAAGCTCATGCACGACCGCATCGCCACCACCCGGCTGTCGCGCAGCTGGGTGGTGCCGGGGGTCAACGACGACGACATGCCCCTGCTCGGCCTGTCGATGTCGGTGCTGGGCGGCCTGTCGTCGTCCCGCCTCGACAATATCCTGGTGCGTGATGAAAAGACGGCGGTCGCCGTCTCCGCGTCGCTGCAGCCGTTCGAGAAGGTCGGCATGATCGAGGTCACGGTCGACGTCCGCCCCGGCGCCGACCCCGCCGCCGTCGACAAGCGGCTGGACGCGATCATCGCCGATTATCTGAAGTCCGGGCCGACCGCCGACGAGGTCAGCCGCGCCGCGACCCGCGTCGTCGCCGGCACCATCGCCGGGCTGGAAAAGGTCGGCGGCCGCAGCGGCAAGGCGGTGACGCTGGCCGAGGGCGCAGTCTATTCGGGCGATCCCGCCAGATACAAACAGGACCTGGCCGCCTTCGCCGCCGCGACACCAGACGCTGTGGCCACCGCGACGCGCAAATGGCTGGGCCGCCCGGTGCTGCGCCTGACCGTCGCCCCCGGCGAACGTACGGCAGAGGACATCGCCCTGGCGGGTGGCACAGACGTCGCGCCGCGCCCGGCCGCCGCGCCGACCGACGACATCGTCCTTGGCAAGGCCGACGGCACCGACCTTACGCCCCGCCCCGCCACGACGGCCGCCGCATCGCCACCACCTCAGCCGCAGGACCCCACAAAGCCGAAGATCGCCGCGCCGCCGGTGGCGCCGGTCGCGGACCTGGAATTCCCCGCTGTCGAGCGGGCGACGCTGTCGAACGGTGTGAACGTGCTGTTCGCCCGGCGCGCCACGGTGCCGACGGTACGGGTGGCGGTATCCTTCGACGCCGGCAATGCCGCCGATTCGCGTGAGAAGCCCGGCACCGCGGCGCTGATGCGCTCGCTGCTCGACGAGGGCACCCGGACCAGAAGCTCGATCCAGATCGCCGAGGAGCAGGAGCGATTGGGCGCCAACCTGTCCGCGTCGTCGGGCATGGACACCACCAGCGTCGGCCTGTTCGCGCTGAAGCCGAACCTCGCCCCGTCTCTGGATCTGCTGGCCGATATCGTCCGCAATCCTGCGTTCGCCCCGGCGGAGGTGGACCGGCTGCGCGGCCAGCTGCTGACCGGCATCGCGGCCGAGAAGACTCAGCCGAACGGCATCGCCCGCCGCCTGTTGCCGCCGCTGATCTACGGCCGCCTCCACCCCTATGGAATCCCGCTGTCGGGTAGCGGAACCGAGGAGGGGGTAAAGGCGGTGACACGCGACGACCTCGTCACCTATCACGCTACCTGGATCAGGCCGGACAACGCCACCATCTTCGCCGTTGGCGATACCACCCTTGGTGAGTTGACCCCGTTGCTGGAGGCGCGCTTCGGCAACTGGCGGGCACCGGCGGCGGCCAAGGGCACCAAGCTGTTCCGCATGGACCGGATGGCCCGCGTGCCGCGTATAATCCTGGTCGATCGGCCGCAAAGCCCGCAATCGGTGATTCTGGGCGGCGAAGTGCTGGGGATGAGGGGTACGGACGATCCGCTGCCGCTGATCACCGCCAACGAGGTGCTGGGGGGCAGCTTCCTGTCGCGCCTCAACATGGACCTCAGGGAAACCAAGGGCTGGGCCTATGGCGTCGGCACGCAGGCGGCGATGGTCAAGGATCAGATGCCGTTCTTCGTCTCCGCCCCCGTCCAGGCCGACCGCACCGGCGATTCGATGAAGGCGCTGATCGCCGGCACCGAGACGCTGCTCGGTCCGCAGCCGATCACCGAGGAGGAACGCGACCGCACGATCAACAACCAGATCCGGTCCCTGCCCGGCAGCTTCGAGACCTCGTCCGATCTGCTCGGCGCGATCGTCCGCAACGCCACCTTCGGCCGACCGGACGACTATTATGCGCGCCTGCCCGAACGCTACCGGGCGATGACCGGCGCCGACCTCCAGCAGGCGCTGAAGACGTCGGTCGATCCCCGGCGGCTGATCTGGGTGGTCGTGGGCGATGCCAAGGTCGTCCGTCCGCAGCTCGAGAGCCTGGGCCTGCCGGTCGAGGAACGACAGCCCGAGTAGCGGCAACGAACAACGGCCCGCGCCCGTGATGTCGAGAAATGTCACTAGGGTGCGGGCCGGCGCAGCCCGCGACCCTTGGGGCCGTCGTTCGCCTTCGCTGTCCGAAGCCAAACCATCGTCGGGGCGACGCGCTGGCGCTGGTGCATCGGGCCGGCGTAATATATCCACTGATATAGATGATCTGGATCGTTGAAGGAGTTCAGCACATGCATCGGACGATCGGCCTGTTCGGCCTCGTGCTGGCGTTCGCGACGACCGGCGCGGCGGCGCAGTCTCCCGGCATCGCGCCACCGGCCTGCGCCACGCCCGCTGCGCCGCCGTCGGGACTGGAGGGCTGGACGGCGCGCGTCCCGCTTGCCGCCGCCACCAATGTCGCACGACTCGATGCCGCGACGCTGACCGCAGGCAAGGCCGTCGACGCGAACCTCGCCCGGACGCCCGATGTCCGTTACGTCACCCGACCTGAAAAACCGGGTGGATCCGTCAGCCATGGCGGCCTGTTCGCGTTCGACGTCGCCGAGGCGGGCACCTATCGCGTTGCGCTGGGCGCCGGCGCGTGGATCGACGTACTTGACGGGCGCAAGGCGGTCGTTTCCACCGGCCATGGCCATGGGCCGGACTGCACCGGCATCCGCAAGATGGTCGACTTCCCGCTCCAGCCCGGCCGCTACGTGCTCCAGATCGCGGGCAACGGATCGCCCACCTTGCCGGTCATGGTCGCCCGACTGCCTTGACGCGCATCTGGCTGGCGGTAGCGACCCTGGCAGCCCTCGCCTCGGTCACCGCCGCGACGGCGGGCGGAGGGTCGGCGCAATGGCCCGCCGGGGTCTCGGCACCGCCGATCCCGGCCGACAACCCCACCACGCCGGCGAAAGTCGCGCTCGGCCGGCGGCTGTTCCATGATGCCGACCTGTCGATCGACGGCACCATGTCCTGCGCCAGTTGTCACGAGCAGCACCGCGCCTTCGCCCACAGCAGCCGCACCCGCCCCGGCGTCACCGACGAGCCCGGGCGGCGCAACGTCCCCGGCCTTGCCAATGTCGCCTGGGCGCGCACTTTGACCTGGGCTGACAGTCGGCTGACGACACTGGAAGCGCAGGTCGCGGTGCCTATCCTCGGCGACCATCCGGTCGAGATGGGGATGAAGGACAACGAGGCCGAAATCCCGAAGCGGCTGAGCGCTGATCCCTGCTATATTAGCATGTTCGAGGACGCCTTCCCGGAGTTGGGGGGCCACATCGACATGGTGACCGTGGCACGAGCCCTGGCGGCTTTCCAGCGCACGATGACGTCCTATGACACGCCCTATGATCATTTCCGGGCCGGCCGCCGGGACGCGCTGTCGCCCCTCGCCCGGAAAGGGATCACACTGTTCGAAGCCCATTGCGCCAGTTGCCACACCGGCCCCAATTTCAGTGATGGCCGCTATCACCGTCT
The DNA here is from genome assembly GCA_037190805.1 of Sphingomonas sanxanigenens. GTDB lineage: Bacteria > Pseudomonadota > Alphaproteobacteria > Sphingomonadales > Sphingomonadaceae > JBBCJR01. The sequence goes on from JBBCJR010000012.1 coordinate 65,366, forward strand.
CGCCGATCCAGCGCCCAATGGCGGCGGCGACCTGGGGTTGGGCGAAGTGACCGGACGACTGGACGACAATGGCCGGTTCCGGACACCGAACCTGAGGAACGTGGGCCTTACCGCGCCCTATCTGCACGATGGCTCGGCGGACACGCTGGCGGATGCGATCACCCGCCATGGGCAGGCCGTCCCGGACCTTCGTCCACGGGAGGAGGCCGCCGTGATCGCGATGCTCGAAGGACTGACCGACCGACGCTTCGTCACGGATCCGCGCTTCGCCTATCCCGACAAGCTGTGCGGACGGCCGACCTGAAGCGCGCCGATGATATGCTTGGTGGCTTACCCCCTTCGCTCACCCCGCCCGGCGGACGCTGACGATCGTCACCGGTTTGGCGATCATCTGTCCGTTCATGGAGCCACTGCCGACATTGGGCACGGTTGGCGCGGCCATGATCCGACGGACGACGTCCATTCCTTTCACGACGCGCCCGAACACCGCATAACCGGGATTATCGGCGCTGGCGTCGGCCGATTTCATCGCGCCGGCGGTAATGAAGAAGTCGCCCATCGCCGTCCCCGGCTTGCTCCTCGCCATCGAAATGGCGCCGTCGACATGGCTGAGGCCGGTCTTGCTGGTCGGCTCATGTTCGATCGGGTTGAGGATGCGGCGGAAATCGCGACGCGGGCCGCCCTGGATCAAACCCATCGTCGGCGCGCCCTTTCGCGGCGCGGCGCGGTAGAAGACGGTGCCGTCCAGCCGCTTCTCGTCGACATAGCGCAGGAAGTTGCCGGCGGTGACCGGCGCCCGCCTCGTATCCACGTCAACGAGAATGGCGCCCTCCGCCGTCTCGATGGCGACGCGAACCAGGCCGGGCGCCGGGCGCGGCTGGGACTGGGCGGCAAATGGCGCGGCCAGGATCATGAGGCCGGCGATCACGGTGCGACGAATCATTCCGGGACCTTAGTCGAAGAGCAGACGCCAGCGCCATTGTCGGCCACCGGGTCCCCGTTTATCGTCGCCCTGGCCGGGCAGCAGCCCTGTCACGTCCGCCGCCTACAGGGATGTTCATGCGCAAATTCGTCTTCGCCCTGCTGCTCGCGTGCGGCCAGCCGATCATGCCCGCCGTCGCTGCCCCATCCTCCGCGCCACCCCAGCCCCAGCTGGTCGTCGCCATCTCGATCGACCAGTTCAGCGCCGGGCTGTTCGAGCAGAATCGAGGCCGCTACGCCGCCGGCCTCAAGCGGTTGACGGGCGAAGGCGTCGTCTTCCCCAATGGTTACCAGAGCCACGCCATGACCGAGACCTGTCCCGGCCATTCGACCCTGCTGACCGGGCGTCATCCGTCCGCGACCGGCATCATCGGCAATGATTGGTATGATGCCGCTCAAAAACGGGTCGTCTATTGCGTCGAGGACGCGTCCCACCCGGTGGCGGGACGCAGCGGGGTAGGGCGCGGTCCGGCCAACCTGCGCGTCTCGACCCTCGGTGAATGGCTGAAAGCCGCCCATCCCGCATCCCGCGTCGTCGGCGTGTCCGGCAAGGACCGGTCGGCGATCACCATGACGGGCCACAACCCTGACGCCGTATTCTGGTGGGATGACGAAATCGGCTTCACCACATCCGTACCCACGGGCACAAGCGCGGCCGAGCGGCTGGCTCCGGTGGCGACCTATAATGCCGAACTCGCCCGCCGCTGGGCGAAGCGCGCGCCGGGTTGGACGATCGCCGACCGGCGCTGCGTCCGGGCCCCCGTTACCCGCTCCTATGGCGGCGTCGGCTTTGCCCAGACCGAGGCCGTGCCGCCGGCCTGGGCGCCCGACATCAAGGGCAAGCCCAACTGGCGGGCAGATGCAGCCTACAAGCCCTGGTTCCGGGCAACGCCGGAGTTCGACCGCATCACCCTGGACTTGGCCGAACGACTGATCGACAGCATGAAGCTGGGTCGAGGCGCGCAACCGGACCTTCTGACCATCAGCCTCGGCGCTACCGACTATGTCGGCCACCGCTATGGCAATCAGGGACCGGAGATGTGCGATCAGATCGCCCATCTCGACAGGCTTCTGGGCGCCTTCCTGACCCGGCTCGAGCGCCTGCGGGTTCCGGTTCTGGTGGTGCTGAGCGCGGATCACGGCTCGCTCGACGCCACCGAACGGCAGGGCGAGCGCGGCTTCCCCACCAGCCGGTTCAGCATCGACGGCGTCACGGCTGCGGTCGGCGCGGACGTGAAGGCCGCGCTTGGCCTCGCTGCCGACCCGTTGATCGGCGACGGCATGAACGTCCACATCGCCGCCACCGATCCGGGGGAGCGGCAACGCATCGAGACCGCCGCCATCGCCCGGTTCCGCGACCGGCCGGAACTGGTCGACGTCTACCGCAAAGCCGATATCCTCGCCATGGCGCCGGTGCCGTCGAAACCTGCCGACGAGTTGAGCCTCGCCGAGCGCCTGGCCGAAAGCACCGATCGCGAGCGCAGCGGCGGCCTGCTGATCATCCCCCGTCCGTTCGCCGCCTTCAACCAGGTCGGAAAGCTGGGCGATGCCATCAGCAGCCATGGCAGCCCGTGGAACTATGACCGGCGCGTCCCCATCCTGTTCTGGTGGCCGGGGGCTCGCGGTTTCGAACAGTCGCTGCCGGTCGAAACCGTGGACATCGCGCCGACCCTCGCCAGCCGTCTGGGCATCGTCCCGCCGCAACTCGACGGCCGCTGTCTCGACCTCGACGTCACCACGGCAGACAGCTGTGTGGCCGGAACCCACTGATCCAGGCTTCGCTTCATGACAGGCGATCTGCAACAAGGGCGGCACCGGACAGACCGATGCCGCCCCGACAGGCCGTCATCCGGGTCGCAAGGACGCGGCCTATACCGTGGGAAGCCGAGGACGGCGCGAAAGCGCCATCGCCAGGGTCGGGACGGGGGATTGCCTGGAGGTGCGAACCCCACCGTGCCGTAGGGCGATCGCGTCCGTTCTCCCCTCCGGACGCGATCGCCACCGCGCGGCGTCAAGCGCTGCGCGTCACCCGACGCTGGTGGCGTGGATGGCAGGCGCCGTCACCCCCTGATCAGGGGGGACAGCTCAGTCGTACGGACGCGTTCGGCGCAGCAGCGCAAGAGCGATGAAGCTGATCAGGCCGGACAGGCTGAGATACAGGCCAACCGGCGTCAGGCCGTCCCATTCCGACAATTGCTGGGCGGCCATGGGGGCCACTGCGCCGCCCAGGATACCGCCCACGTTGAACGCCATCGACGCCCCGGTATAGCGCACGCGAGCCGGGAACAGACCGGGCAGCCAGGCGCCAAGCGGGCCATAGACGAAGCCCATCACCGTCAGGGCCAGGGCCAGAAACACAAACAAGGGCCCGATGCCGCCAGTCATCAGCGGTGCCATCGTGAACCCGACGCCGACCGCCGCCGCGCAGCCGCCCATCAGTACGACGCGCGGATTGAACCGGTCGGACAGCCACCCCGCGGCGACAATGCCCGCCGCCATGAACAATATGGCCCCGAGCTGCAGGGCAAGGAACGTCTCGCGCGGATAGCCGAGGGTGGTGGTGCCATAACCAAGCGCGAAGGCGGTCGCGAGGTAGAAGATGGCGAAGCAGGCGACGACGCCGAACATGCCGGCCAGCGTCGGCATCAGATGATCGCGCAGCAGTTCCGCCAACGGCACCTTGGGTGGGGGCGCTTCGGCCATCGCGGCGGCGAAGGCCGGGGTTTCGGTCAGGGTCAGCCGCACCCAGAGGCCGAGGCCGACCAGGATCGCGCTGGCCAGAAACGGCAGCCGCCATCCCCAGTCGCGGAACTGGTCGGGCGTCAGCAGCATGCCCAGCAGCAGGAACAGGCCGTTGGCGGCGATGAACCCCACAGGTGCGCCAAGCTGGGGAAACATCCCATAGCGCGCGCGCCAGCCCGGCGGCGCGTTTTCGACCGCCAGCAGCGCCGCGCCGCCCCACTCACCGCCCAGGCCGAACCCCTGCCCGAACCTGAGGATGCACAGGATCAGCGGTGCCGCCCAGCCGATCGTCTCGTAGGTCGGCAGGAACGCGATCGCGAGCGTCGATCCGCCCATCAGCAGCAGGGAGGCGACCAGCGTCGACTTGCGCCCGATCCGGTCGCCGAAATGACCGAACACGCTGGCCCCCAGCGGCCGGGCGACAAAAGCAAGGCCAAGGCTGGCATAGGCCGCCATCAACTGCGCCGATTGCGATTCGGCAGGAAAGAACAACGGGCCGAACACCAGCGCGGCGGCAGTGGCATAGATATAGAAATCGTAGAATTCGACCGACGTGCCGACAAGGCTGGCCATCAGCACCCGCCTGCTCGTCGGCGCTTCGCCCGCACCTGCTGCCACGCCTGCCATCGTCGTTTCGGCCCCCCGTTTTTCTGCTGGGCGGCACGATTGCGATCAGCCCGCGCCCGCGTCAATCATCCTGTTGATGCGGAGCGGGTGAGCAGGCATCCTCCACCATGTCATGAGCCCGTCATCGCGCCGCTTTAAGGGAAAGACGCGACGGGATTTCTGCGGGGGCACCAATCATGCGTCATATGGGGACATGCGGCAATTTCTGGGGAACGCTGCTGATGTGGGCGATGCGCAACAATCGCGCTGCCGCGGCACAGACCGAGACCCCAGCCCAGAACGCGCCTAACCCGACCCCGATGCCCGCCGTGGCCCTGCGCCGGGCGGCCTGAGCGCCGTCTTTCCCTGACCGCGCGCGCGAGTGCGCGGTATTGGCACATTCAATCCCATGCCCTTGTCGCCGGTCGCCGTATCGATAGGCGTGACCTCAAGGTTCTCCGATAAGCGGGGATTCCCTTCACCGGGCGAGAATTGTATCGCGCATGACACGTTTTGCCGGATCAGGCGTTTGCCGATAGCAGGACAACTGCCACTGGCGTCAGCCGTCTGGGGGAAAGTGTTTGAAACGAGGATGGACAGGACGGGGTTCGGCCGCGTTGCTGGCGGCGCTGGCGGTCGTTCCGCCCGGCCACGCCCAGCCGACGGCCGAGGACGAAGCCACGTTTGACGCCGCCCTCCCGCCGCTGGAGGAGACCGCTCCAGCCGTGGCGCCACCGTCTCCCGCCGTCCCGCCGCTCTCCGCCGACGTCCCCGCGCTTGCCGATCCGGAACTGTCAGCCCCCTTACCACCGCTGGCGACGTTCGATCCGACCCCGCCCGCAATCGACGCCGTGACCGACGAAGCCGCGCCCGAAGTGCGCTACAGCTATAGTGTCACCGGTCTGTCGGGAGCCCTCGACTATCAGTTCGATGAGCTGTCGGCACTGCGTGAAGCCAGGGGGCGCGGCGCCAATGCCGCCCAGGTTTCAGCCCGTGCGGAGCAGGACGAACAACTGGCTGAGCAGTTGCTGCGTGCGGACGGCTATTATGACGCGGTGGCCACGACCACCATCGCACCGGTCCCCGACCAGCCGGATCATCTGACCGTCACGATCACCGCCACGCCCGGCCCACGCTATATGTTCGGTGATATCCGCATCACCGGCGCGGCGCCCGAGCCGGCCGGCATCGCTCGCGACGCCCTAGGCCTTGACAGCGGCGACCCCATTGTCGCGGCGCGGGTAGAGGCGGGAGAGGCCAACGTATCGCTGCGCCTGCCTCAGCAAGGCTATCCGTTCGTCGAGGTTGGCGCGCGCGACATCCTGCTCGACGAGGCGACGCGCCGCGGCGATTACACCCTGCCAATCACCGCCGGCCCCAAGGCGGTCTTCGGCGGCTTCCGGGTCGAGGGCGATCCGGTCTTCGATCCCGATCATATCGACCTTCTCGCCCGCTTCAGACCCGGCCAGCTTTACGACAGCCGCCGCGTCGAAGATCTGAAGCAGGCGATGATCGCGACCGCCTTGTTCTCGAACGTCGCGGTCGAGCCGGTCCGCACCGGGACGACGACCGAGGACGGCCTGGAGCGCGTCGACCTCGCCGTCACCCAGACCGAGGGGCCCGCCCGCCAGCTCGCGGCCAGCGCCGGTTATGGCACTGGGCAAGGCATCAAGCTGACCGGCTCGTGGACCCACCGCAATCTGTTCCCGCCCGAAGGCGCCGTGATGGTCGCAGCCGTCGCCGGCACCCAGGAACAAAGCCTCAGCGGCACCTTCCGCCGCTCGAATGCCGGCCGCCGCGACCGCGCCTTTCAGGCCGGCGCGTCGATCGGACGGCAGAATTTCGACGCCTTCAACGCCTATACGGTCGGGCTCAACGCCAGCATCGCCCGTGTCTCGACACCACTGTGGCAGAAACGCTGGACCTACACCCTGGGCGCCGAAGTCCTGGCCAGTGCCGAAACCCGCTTCGTCGAGTCCCGGCAGGCGCGGACCCGCAACACCTATTTCATCGCCGCCCTGCCGGGACAGGTCGGCTATGATCGGTCGGACAGCCTGCTCGACCCCACCCGCGGCTTCCGCCTGTCGGCCCGCATCAGTCCGGAAGCCCAGCAGCAGGGCGGCCGCTCGGATTTCTATGCCCGCACCCTGTTCGAGGCGAGCGGTTACTATCCCGTCACGGACGCACTGGTCATCGCCGGCCGGACACGGGTGGGCAGCATCCTCGGCGCGCCCCGCGACCGCATCGCCCCGTCGCGGCGGCTTTATGCCGGCGGCGGCGGCTCGGTACGCGGCTTCGGCTTTCAGGAACTGGGACCAAAGGACATCGACAACAAGCCGATCGGCGGCCGCTCGCTGACGGAATTCGCGATCGAGGCACGCTACCGCTTCGGCGATTTCGGCATCGTGCCGTTCTTCGACGCCGGACGGGTGGGCGAGGGCTCGACGCCCGGCATCAGCGACCTGCGCTACGGCGCCGGCATCGGTGGGCGCTATTATACCAATTTCGGGCCGATGCGTGTCGACATCGCGATGCCGCTCGGCCGCCGGCCGGGTGAATCCAAGGTCGCGCTCTACATCTCGATCGGGCAGGCCTTCTGATGACGGACGAGGACGCCCCCGCCCCGGCTCGCTCCACGCCCGCACGCATCGCGGGCTGGTTCGGCATCGCGCTCGGCGCGCTGATCCTGCTCGTCGCCGGGCTGGTTCTGTTCCTCAACACCGGTCCGGGGCGCGGCCTGGTCGCCCGACAACTGTCGGCGTTCGAAACCGAATCCGGCCTCAACATCCGCGTGCAGGCGATCCGGGGTTCGCTCTATGGGCGCATGACCCTGTCGGGTGTCGAGGTCCGCGATCCCAAGGGCGTATTCCTGTCGGCGCCCGAACTGACGCTGGACTGGCGCCCTTTCGCCTATCTGTCGAACAAGGTCGATGTCCGGGCGCTGATCGTCCCAGAGGCGCGTCTCGCCCGCCTGCCCGAACTGCGGCCGACGGAGAGCGATCCCGATGCGCCGCTGCTGCCTGATCTCGACATCGCCATCGGCAGGCTGGAAGTCGGACGGCTGGCGATCGACCCGCCAGTCACCGGACGACGCCACCTCGTCCGCGTGACGGGCAGCGCCGACATCGCCGACGGCCGCGCCCGCCTCACTGCCGACGCGGCGGCGCTGACCGGGCCGGGCATCGCGGGGGGCGATCGCTTGCGCCTCGTCCTCGACGCGGTTCCCGATGCCAACCGGCTCCAGCTTGACGCCCGGCTCACTGCGCCAGCCGGTGGCGTGATCGACAGCTTCGCCGGGCTCGACCAGCCGATCGCGCTGACCCTGGGCGGCAGCGGCGACTGGAAGCGCTGGCGGGGCAAGCTCGCCGCCACGCTGGGCGGGGCGAGCCTCGCCGACCTTGCCCTCACCGGCAACGACGGCCGCTTCGCCGCGCGTGGCACCACCCACCCCGGCCTGATCCTCGGTGACGGCCCCGCCGCGCGGCTGGTCGAGCCGGCGCTCGACGTCGATCTCGCCGCGGCGCTGGGTGCCCGCAAGGCAGATACGCGACTGACCCTCCGCTCATCAGCCCTGGCCATCGAGGGCGGCGGCCTGATCGACCTCGGCACCAACCGGCTGGGCGGGGTCAAGATCACCGCCCGGCTGCTGACGCCCGGCAGCATCGCGCCCAACCTCAACGGCCGCGATGTCCAGCTTGCCGCCAACCTTGATGGGCCGATGGCGACGCCAACCGTCGACTATCACCTCTCGGCGGCGACGATCGGCTTCGGCGAGATCGCGGTTCAGGGATTGAGCGCCACCGGACGGGCGACGATCGATGCCGACCGTATCCTCATCCCGGTCGCGGCCCGCGCGCAGCGCGTCACCGGGCTCAACGCCGCCGCCGGTGGCCTGCTTACAAATCTCGCCGTCGACGGCGACCTTGCCTGGAGCGGCGGACGCATCCTGTCGGACAATCTCAAGCTGCGCTCCGATCGTATCGACGCCACCGCGATCGTCGTCGCCGACCTGGGCGAAGGCCGCTACACGGGCGCGCTCAAGGGCCGGGTGAACGACTATCAGGTCGATGGCCTGGGGCGGATCAACCTCGTCACCGATGCCGAGCTGGTGACGGGACCCAAGGGCGGGTTCGGCATCACCGGTGTGGTTCGCGTCGCCACCCGGCACCTGGACAACGCCACGTTGCGCGACACGCTGGGCGGCAACGCGGTGATGACCGCGCGGGTCGGCTTCGACGAGGACGGGGTCGCGACGTTACGCGACCTCAGGATGTCCGCACCCGATTTTCGCATCACCGGCGGCTCGGGCAGCTACCGCCCCGACGGCCGCATCCGGTTCGACGCAACGGCGACCTCGACCCGCTATGGTCCGCTCGCCGTCACCGCGACCGGCACCCTGGAACGGCCGGTCGTCCGGTTGAGGGCGCCCAGCCCCAATGTCGGCATCCAGCTCAGCGACGTCGAGGCGGAACTGGTCGGTACCGCCGCCGGCTATGAGGTCACGGCACGCGGCGGCTCCCCTTACGGGCCGTTCAACGCCGACCTGCTGATCCGGAGCGGCACCGGCCCGCTCGGCGTCGATATCCGCCATGCCCGGTTTGCCGGCATCGATATCAAGGGCAACCTTGTTCAAACGTCGAGCGGTCCGTTCGCGGGCACGCTCGGCCTCGACGGATCGGGCCTGAACGGCACGGTCGTCCTCGCCGCCGCTGGCGCAGTCCAGCGCGCCGATGTCGACGTCAGGGCCGACAATGCCCGCATCCCCGGCGACACGCCGATCACCATCGGTAGCGGCACGGTGCGCGCGACGGTCCTCTTGCCCGATGCCGGTCCGTCGGTCACCGCCGACGTCCGCCTCGCCGATGTCCGCCAGGGCGAGATCAGCCTCGCCAATGCGCGGAGCCGCGTTCGCTACCAGGATGGACGCGGCACCGTAGCGCTGACCGCTGACGGGCAGAGCGGCGTTCCCTTCCGCCTCGCCGCACAGGCAGTGTTGGCCCCCGACAGAATCGTCGCCAATCTCAAGGGCGACGTGAACGGCATCGCCATCCGCCTCGAACGCCCTGCCACCGTTCGTCGCGCTGCGGACGACTGGATGCTCGACCCGGTAACGCTTGTCGTGCCGCAGGGCAGGATGCAGGTTTCCGGTCAGTATGGCAGTGTCACGCGCATCGATGCGCGGCTGGACAATCTCGACGTCGGCATCGTCGAGGCGTTCACGCCCGGCCTCGGGCTCGGCGGCAAGGCATCGGGAACGATCGCCGCCACGCTGCCCGCCGGCAACGCCCTGCCGCAAGCCGAAGCGCGACTGGCGATCAGTGGTTTCACCCGTACGGCCGCCGCCACCGTCTCGACCCCGGTCGATATCGCCACGCGCGCCCGTCTCGACGGCAACGGAGCGGATGTCGCAGCGATCATCCGCCGGGGAAGCACCATCATCGGCCGCCTGCAGGCGAGGATGACTCCAACCACGGAGGCCGGCGGCTGGAGCGAGCGTCTGATGACCGCCAGCCTGACCGGCGGCATCCGCTACAACGGCCCGGCCGAGGTGCCATGGACCCTGACCGGCATCGCCGGTCAGACATTGCGTGGGCCGATCGCTCTCGCCGCCGACTTCGGCGGACGGGTCGATCGCCCGACCTTGAGCGGCATCGCCCGGTCCTCGGGGCTGGCCTATACCAACCAGGCCTTCGGAACCCGGATCGACGATATCAGGCTCGACGGGCGGTTCACCGAAACGCGACTGGATATCACCTCGCTGACCGGCCGGGCCGGCGAGGGCACGGTGACCGGAAGCGGCTTTATCGGCTTCGATGCCGCCGGCGGCTTCCCCATGTCGCTATCCGCCCGTCTGACCCGCGCCCAGCTTGCCGATAGCGACGATCTCGGCGCCACCGTTTCAGGAACGCTCGCGATAACCAACGGCCGGGAGGCCGGAATGAAGATCGCGGGCGATCTCAACATCCCCGAGGCCCGCTACGTTATCGTTCGCCAGGGCGCAGCCGAGGTGCCGACCCTGACCGGCATCCGCCGCAAGGGCGCGCCTCCGCCAAAACCGGACAGCGCGGTCACGCGGCCGATGGCCATCGCGCTCGACATCCGCATCCGGGCTGACAACCGCCTGTTCGTCAGCGGCATGGGGCTGGAAGCGGAATGGGCGACCGATCTGCGCGTCACTGGTACAGCCGCCGCGCCGCGAGTCATCGGCCGCCTCGACGTGGTGCGGGGCACCTACAGTTTCGCCGGCCGCCGCCTAGATCTCGACGAGCGCAGCCAGATCAGGTTCGAAGGCGGCGACATGATGGACCCCAGCCTCGGCATTTCGGCGTCGACCACGGTCGAGGGCATCACCGCCATCATCAACATCGGCGGCCGCGCCCAAGCACCCGAGATCAGCTTCACCTCGACTCCCGCTTTGCCGCAGGACGAGGTGCTGGCACGGCTGCTGTTCGGCCAGTCCCTGACCTCGCTCACCCCCACTCAGGCCATCCAGCTTGCCGCGGCGCTGAATTCGCTGAGGGGCGGTGGCGGCGGGCTCAATCCGCTGGGCAAGCTGAGGTCCGCGACAGGCATCGATCGATTGCGGGTGCTGGGCGCTGATCAGGCCACGGGGCGCGGCACCGCCCTGTCCGCTGGACAGTATATCTCGAACGACATCTATGTGGAGGTGATCACCGACGCCAAGGGCTTCACCGCCACCCAGCTCGAGATCGCCCTGTCCAAGACGCTCAGCATCCTCAGCCAGACCGGCTCTTTCGGCGGCTCGAACGTCAATCTGCGTTATTCGAAGGATTATTGAGGCCGGCGCACATCGCGCCGAAGATTCGGCAAATTCAGCGGGTCCGCGAGGCGCTACCTGCTGCGGGTACGCGGTTGCAGGCGGTCTTTTCCGTGCCCAGCAGTTCTCCGCGTATCCGGATCACGTCCTTGTTCTTCAGGGGCTGACGACGGAGCGCCGCGACCTCCTCGGTCGTATAGGGCCGGGCGCCGGCCGGAACGCTGTCCCCACCCAGAGTGAACATGACGAAGTTGAGCAGCTTCGTCAGTGCCTCATTGTCCTGGTTGGCAAAGGCGACGTTCGGCAGGCGGACGACATAGTCGCGCGCCTCGGCGCTGCACAGGAACTGGCCGACCACGCTTTCGAGGCGCGGCACGTCCGGGTCCCAGGACCGCCCTTGCAGGCCATGACACCCGCCGCAGCTTTCCAGATAGCGCGACTGGGCGAGCGAAAAGACCCCGACCGCCGGCGTCGGCGCCGCCGCGAGCGCCGGCCCGGTGGCCAGCGCAAGCGCTGCCATGCCGAGTCCGAGCGCCCGCGCCACGGCTATTCTGCGAGTCCGACGAGAGCGGCGGTTGAGCAGTGGTAGGTCATGGAGCTGTCGCCGAAGCACCAGATGATGTCGTTGTTGAGCTGTGGTCTGTAGACGGGCAGTTCGCGGTCGGTGATGTTGCAGGAGCAGCCGGGG
>JBBCJR010000013.1:0-63513 GCA_037190805.1 Sphingomonas sanxanigenens
CGCTACAGCGCTGGCGGGCCTTCTCGGTTCGATGACCTGCCGTGCTATTTCAGGCTGAGCAGATAATCGGCAATCTCGTTCGCCTTCGCCGCGTCCTTCTGACCGGCATAGGCCATGCGGTTGGCGGGGATCGTGCCCCGCGGGTCGACGATGAACTTGACCAGATTGGCCTTGTTCCAGGTGAGGCCGGATTTCTTCATGGCCGGTGAATAGTTGAAGCCGGCCGCGGCACCAGCCTTGCGGTTACCGATTTCCCAGAGGTTCGGACCCAGGCCGGCACCGCCCGGCGTAACCTTGTGGCATGCGGCGCACATGGCAAATGATGCCGGTCGCGGCAGCGGGTCAGCCTGAGCAACATTCGCGGTGCCGACCAATGCGACGGTGACCGCTGAAAGGAAAACAGCCTTATTCACCTGATCCGATCCCCTCTTAAATTCGCTGTGATCACGTTTAAACTGTCAATGCTGTCGGGTTTCTGAACTGTCCCGGAAAAAAAATCGAGTCTCCGCTTGACCTCGATGAACGGTCACGATCCTATAGGTGCCGGAATAGCACAGACAGGCGGTAGTTCGGGGGGGCGGCAACGGCTCCGACTGCCGTGCGCTGGCTATGATCCTTGTATTATATAAGGGGGGAATGCCGGTGATCAGATCCGAGCTTGTACAGAAGATTGCTGACGAGAATCCCGGCCTCAACCACAAAGAGGTCGATCGCATCGTCAGTCTTGTCTTCGATCTGATCAGTGACCGGCTGGCCGAAGGCGGTCGGGTTGAGCTGAGGGGCTTTGGCGCGTTTTCCACCCGCGCCCGCGCGGCGCGGGTCGGGCGCAATCCCCGCACCGGCGACGCGGTCGAAGTCGCGTCCAAGCGGGTGCCGCATTTCAAGCCCGGCAAGGACATGCGTGTCCGCCTCAATGTCTGAAAGGCCGCTCGCCATCCGATGCCGTCTGTGGCATCAGCCCTGAGCTAACCTTATGCGGACGTGGCGAAATCGGTAGACGCAGCAGACTTCAAATTGGAGTGCCCGGGGGGAAATCCCCGGAGTAGAACCGCTCAAAGTCGGGGAACGCTAACGGGAAACCCAGGCCGATCCCGAGCCAAGCCCCGATCTTGCCAGCAGGGTCGCGGGAAGGTGTAGAGACTGGACGGGCGGCGCCTAAGGCCGAAAGGCGAGGGCGAAGGGACAGTCCGGACCACGAACGGGCGCCAGCGCCCGGCGGCGAAAGTCGAAGTGGTGCGAAAATCTGCTTTCCGAATGGAAGTGCGGGTTCGAGTCCCGCCGTCCGCACCAATATTGCTCGCAGCACAAGCTGGAGTCGTCATGCTACCTCGCGTGCCCAGGGCGCGGTAAGGAAACGGCTGGCGAGAAAATCGATCAACAGGCGAACGCGCTTCGGCCGCAGCCGGCCCGGTGGCGTGACGAGGTGGAGGGCGGTGGTGGGCGCGGTCCATGGGTGCATCACCTCTTCCAGCCGGCCGCTCGCCAATTCACGCCAGACCAGGAATTCGGGTGCAAGGGTCAGGCCGAGCCCGGCGACCACCATCGGCACCACGACATCGCCGTTGTTGGTCGCCAGCGGCCCGCTGACCCGGACGCTGTAGTCCTCGCCGCTCGGGTGATCGAACCGCCACAGGTTTGGCTGGGCGAGATGGGAATAGGTGATGGCGCGATGACCGCGCTCAAGTTCGCGTGGGTGAGACGGGCGCCCGTACCGATCGAGATAGGTCGGTGAGGCAACCAGTGGCCGGCGAATGGTGAACAGTCGCCGCGCCCGCAGCGACGAATCGGCCAGCGTCGCGATCCTGAGCGCCACGTCATAGCCGCCCCCGACCAGATCGACCTGATGATCGGAAAGGTCGAGGTCGATGGCGACGCCCGGATGGAGGGCCAGAAATTCGGGGAGCACCGCGCCGAGATTCTGAATCCCAAACGACATCGGCACTGCCAATCGCACCGTGCCGCGCGCCTCGTCGGCATTTTCGCACAGTGCTTCTTCGATCGCCTCGCCGTCCGCGAGCAGGCGCTGGGCCCGCTCGACCGCCAGCAGGCCGCCTTCGGTCAGCGACATGCGGCGCGAACTGCGGTGGAACAGCGGCATGCCGAGCCGTGCTTCCAGCCGGCCCACGGCCTTGGACACCGTCGCCTTGGACAGGCCGAGATCGGTAGCGGCGCGGGAGAAGGAGCGGGCGTCGGCAACCTTGGCGAAGATTGCCCAGGCTTCGAAGTCGGGCAGGGTCGACATATCAATTTCTGAAACAATGTGTTTCGATCATGCGCATTTTTTTGTTTTTGAGAAGTCCCTATCTTTCGATCTCGAAACCAAGGGAGATCGGTCATGATCGAACGCCGTCCATTCGCTTCGCTGGGTGCGGCCAACCATGGTTGGCTGGATGCCCATCATCATTTCTCGTTTGCCGACTATCACGATCCGGCGCGGGTCAACTGGGGCCGGCTGCGGGTGTGGAACGACGACACCATCGCCCCGGGCAGCGGCTTTCCGCCTCATCCGCATTCGGACATGGAGATCATCACCTATGTCCGCAGCGGCGCCATCACCCACCGTGACAGCCTGGGCAATCAGGGACGCACGGCGGCTGGCGACGTGCAGGTGATGTCGGCCGGTACCGGCATCGTCCACGCGGAATATAATGTCGAGGACGAACCGACGACCCTGTTCCAGATCTGGATTCAGCCGACACAGCGGGGCCTTGCCCCCAGCTGGGGCCAGCGGCCCTTCCCGCGCGGCGAGCGGGCCGGGCACTTCGTCACCCTGGCCAGCGGCTTCGCCGAGGACGACGGGGCGCTGCCCATCCGCACCGATGCCCGCATCGTGGCGGCGACGCTGAAGGCCGGGGAAAGCGCCGACTATCCGCTGGGCGCGGACCGTCGCGGCTATCTGGTGCCGGCGACCGGCGCGGTGGAGGTGAACGGCGTGCGCATCGACGCGCGCGACGGTGCCGCCATCGCCGAGGTCGACATCCTGCGCGTCACCGCCCTCGAGGACGCCGAACTCGTCCTCGTCGATGCGGCGTGAATCCGTTCACCTGTTGGAGTTTTGAAACATGACCAAGGTTCTTGTCCTCTATCATTCGACCTACGGCCATATCGAGCAGATGGCTGAAGCCGTGGCCGAGGGCGCCCGTTCCGCGGGCGCCACGGTCGACATCCGCCGGGTGCCCGAACTGGTGCCGGACGACGTGGCGCGCAAGTCCGGCTACAAGCTCGACCAGCAGGCGCCGGTCGCCACCATTGCCGAACTGGCCGACTATGATGCGATCATCGTCGGGGCCGGCACCCGGTTCGGGCGCATGGCGTCGCAGATGGGCAACTTCCTCGACCAGGCCGGCGGCTTATGGGCATCGGGCAAGCTGAACGGCAAGGTCGGCGCTGCGTTCACCTCCACCGCGACCCAGCATGGTGGGCAGGAGACGACCCTGTTCTCGATCATCACCAACCTGCTGCACTTCGGGCTGGTGGTGGTCGGCCTGCCCTACAGCTTCGCCGGCCAGATGCGGCTTGACGAGGTGGTCGGCGGCAGCCCCTATGGCGCGACCACCATCGCCGGCGGTGACGGATCGCGTCAGCCCAGCGAGACCGAGCTGGAGGGCGCGCGATTCCAGGGCCGGCATGTTGCCGAGGTCGCGGCCAAACTGCACGGCTGAGACCCGCCCCGTAACGCGTGACAGGAGAAAGCGGCATGTCAGAGACCCCTAACGATCCTGTCGATATGGTGGTCCTGCCGCCGGTCCGCGATCTGGGTGACGGCTTCACCGTGCGGCGGGCGCTGCCAAGCGCGAAGCGGCGCATGGTCGGCCCGTTCATCTTCTTCGACGAGATGGGGCCGGTCGAACTGAAGGGCGGTGAGGGGCTGGACGTGCGGCCCCACCCGCATATCGGCCTGTCGACCGTCACCTATCTGTTCGAAGGCGAGATCCTGCATCGCGACAGCCTGGGAGTCGTCCAGCCGATCCGCCCCGGCGCGGTCAACTGGATGACGGCCGGGCGGGGCATCGTCCACTCGGAACGCAGCGATGTGGCCGTCAGGGCGACCGGCGGGCCGCTGCATGGCATCCAGACCTGGATCGCCCTGCCGACGGCGCATGAGGAGGATGGGCCATCCTTTTCCCATCACGCCGCCGATACCATTCCGGAAGAGGAAGGCGATGGCGTGCGCCTGCGGCTGATCGCCGGCACGCTTGGGCGACATCGGGCACCTGTGCCTGCCCTGTGGCCGATGGTCTATGCCGATATCGTGCTGGTTGACGGCGCACGACTGTCCGTCACCCGCGAGCATGAGGAGCGGGCGCTCTACATCGTCTCGGGCAGCATCGCGGTCGCCGGACAGCAGGGTGGCTTCGGGGCGGGCCAGCTGGTCGTGCTGAAACCGGGCGCGGAGGTGGTCGTGACCGCGAACGGGGCGACACGGCTGATGCTGGCCGGCGGCGCCCCCCTGCCGGAGAAGCGGCATATCTACTGGAATTTCGTGTCCAGCTCGCCCGATCGGATCGAGCAGGCCAAGGCGGATTGGCGTGCCGGCCGGTTCGCCCGCGTGCCGGGGGAAACGGAGTTCATTCTGCTACCCGACGATCCCCGGCCGGTCCGCTATCCCTGAGCCGCCCCGTCCGTCTTGAGATGGCGTGCGGGGCGGGGCTCGTTGGCCAAACGGGCCAGCATCGCGTTGGCGGTATCGCCATGGCCGACGGCGTCGATATCCTCCTCGAGCCGGCGATAGGCGGCGAGCAGCTCAAGCCCCAGCGGTGTTACCTGGGCGCCGCCGCCTTGCTTGCCCCCCGTCGCGGTTTCGACCAGCGGCCCTTCCCAGCAGCGGTTCATGGTATCGACCAGCAGCCAGGTGCGTCGGTAGCTCATCCCCATCAGCCGCCCGGCGGCAGAGATCGAACCGGTCTGGACGACGGCGTCCAGCAGGTCGGCCTTGCCCGGGCCCATGGCGATCTCGTCCCCGCAATAAAGCTGAAACTTCAGCTTGACGCGCGGTCTGGATGGCCGGTCGGTGGCAGTCGACATGTCCGATCCCGTCTTCACGGAGCAGACGATAGCGCAGCGGTGGCATGACGGCATAGCCTTAAGGCGAAGCAATCTTCTGCGATCACACAAAGCGATAGCGGCTTGTGGCTTTTGAGATATAGTCTTGGCGGTTCCTTGACCGTTCTGGATTCGTGTTCATGGTCGGGAAAGGACAGAAACGAGAAAAGCTTTTCGAAGGAGTGGGAATGAAAGGCGCATTCGTGGGATGGACCGTGATCGCACTCGGCCTCGGCTTGGCGTCGCCAGCGCTGGCGCAGACGGTCGCGCACCCGGTGAAGATAACGGCCGCTGATCCGGCCGCGCTGACGACACCCGATACGGTACGTCAGGAAAAGGACGGGCACGTCACGCATGATCGTCTGATGGGCGCGACGCCTGACAAGAAGACGTTCACGGCGGGCATGTATTCCGCCACCGCCTCGCGTGAGAATGTCGAATCTTACAGCGTCGACGAGTTCATGTACTTCATCAAGGGCGGGGTCACGCTGACCTCGGCCGATGGCACCGTCACCCAGATCAATCCGGGCGACGCAGTGTTCATCCAGAAGGGCTGGAAGGGCGTGTGGGACACCCCCGGCTATACGAAATATTACGTGATCTACGAGCCCGCCAACTGAGCGGAGACGATTGACGAGGGCGCTTCAGCCTGTGGAGCGCCCCTTTACAGGGAGAGACAGGAATGACGAAGACCATGTTGATCGGCGCGCTGGTTGCCATCGCCGCTGTATCGCCTGCCGTGGCGCAGACGACCGGGCATCCGGTGAAGGTAACGGCGATGGATCCGGCGGCGCTCACGAGCCCCGACACCAAGACCAATGATCGTGGCAACGGCCGGGTCAGCAAGGACCGTCTGATGGGCGCGTCGGCTGACAAGAAGTTCACGTCGGGTATCTATTCGGCGACCGCTTCGAAGTTCACCACCGAAGGTTATTCGGTCGACGAGTTCATGTACTTCATCAAGGGCGGCGTCACCCTGACCTCGGCTGACGGCACCGTCACCCAGATCAATCCGGGTGATGGCGTGTTCCTGCCTAAGGGCTGGAAAGGCACCTGGGATACCCCGGGCTATACCAAGTATTACGCGATCTTTGACGAGAAGCCCGACGCGAACTAATCGCGCGAAACGACTGGCCGGGGACCCCAGCGGTTCCCGGCCGTTGGTTTGGAGAGAAACTATCGATGCGTATTAATCGACGGATTGTGCCTTTTTCATTCGCCGTAGCTGCGGGCGCGGCGGCCGTGATGCTCGCCCAGACCGCCCCGGCAGCCTCGCCGGACGCCGCGGCGCCGGCTCCCCAGGTTGAAGCGGGTAAAGCCGCCTATGCCGAGCAGTGCGCGGCCTGTCATGGCGAGGATCTGATCGGCTTTGACCATGCGCCGAGCCTCAAGGGCGACGTGTTCTGGGCATCATTCAACGAGAAGCCGGCACGGCAGCTCTATAGCCGTATCATCAGCACGATGCCGCTCAGCGATCCTGGCAGCCTCGAGCCGAAGATGGTGCTGGACATCACGACCTTCATCCTCTCGGTCAACAATCAGGCGCTGCCCGCCACAGGATATGCCAGCGCGGATGAACTGAATACGGTGACGATCACCCAACCGGCAGAATAAAGCAGCCCCTGCGGCGTGGCAAAGGCTGCCGCCATCCGCCGCCTCAGGCGCGATCGATGGCGACGATGGTGGATGCCAGCCGTTCGACATCGGGACGGTCGTGGCTGACCAGCAGGATCGGTAGTCCCAGATCGTCGCGGATGCGTTCGATCACACGCATGATCTCTTCGCGCCGAGCTACGTCGAGCGACGACAGCGGCTCGTCCATCAGCAGGAAGCGCGGGCCGGCCAGCAAGGCGCGGCCGATCGCCACGCGCTGCGCCTCGCCACCGGACAGGGTCGACGGCCAGCGGTCGAGCAGTGCGTCGAGGCCGAGGAAAGCGACGACATCATCGAGCCCGATCCACCGCTCCTCAGGCGGGATCAGTCCGTGGCCATAGAGCAGGTTCGCCCGCACCCGCCGATGCGGGAACAGCCGGCCATCCTGAAAGATATAGCCGGCACGGCGGGCCTCTGGCGGCAGGTCGATGCCGGCGTCGGCGTCGAACAGCGTCGTGCCGCCGACCACGATTCGCCCGCCATCTGGTCTCAGCAGGCCGGCAATCATGTTGAGGATACTGGTCTTGCCCGCGCCGGATGGACCGAACAGCGCGGCGATGCCGGGTCCGGCGACGAAGCGCGTCGCCACGGTCACCGCGCCGAGGCGACGGCTGACGTCGATCTCAAAGGACATGCGTGCCCCGCCCCGCCCCGGCGCGGCGCGACAGAGTTTCGGACAGCATTAACGCCACCAGCGACAGCAGCACCGCGATGATGGCGAGGCGGGTGACCACCGCTTCCGATCCCGGCACCTGCAAGGCGCTGTAGATGGCGATCGGCAGGGTTCGCGTTTCCCCGGGGATGTTCGAGACGAAGGTGATGGTTGCCCCGAACTCGCCGATCGAGCGGGCAAAGCCCAGCACCGCGCCGGCGACGATTCCGGGCGCCGACAGCGGTAGGGTGACGGTGAGGAAGGTTCGCGCGCGTCCGGCTCCCAGCGTTCGCGCCGCGCCTTCCAGCCGGCGGTCGACCGCTTCGATCGATAGACGCATGGCGCGGACCATGAGCGGCAATGCCATCACTGCCGCCGCCAATGCCGCGCCCGTCCAGCGGAACATCACGGTAATACCG
This sequence comes from Sphingomonas sanxanigenens, assembly GCA_037190805.1. GTDB lineage: Bacteria > Pseudomonadota > Alphaproteobacteria > Sphingomonadales > Sphingomonadaceae > JBBCJR01. The sequence goes on from JBBCJR010000013.1 coordinate 7,768, forward strand.
AACCATTGATCCAGCCACGCCCCGATCGGCCCGGTGCGTCCGAAGGCGATCAGCAGCAGCCAGCCCGTGACGACGGGCGGAATGACCAGCGGCAGGTGGACCAGGGCGTCGACCAGCAGCTTGCCCGGAAAATCCCGCCGTGCCAGCAGCCAGGCGAGGGCGAAGGCTGGCCCGATGGTCGCGGCGACGGCAACGCAGCTGACCTTCAGCGACAACAGGATGATCGCGATTTCGTCCGGCGTCAGCATTGGCCGACCCTAGAGTGCTTTCGAGCCGGAAGGAATCATCCGGCGACCCGGAAATCACGGCAAACGGAGGAATCGTCAGGGTCGTTCCGGTTCAGCCAGAATTGGAACGACCCTGGAATAGGCTCGCCGGGTGGTCCCGACACCGGATGGAATGGGGCAAGGGGATTCAAGGCGTCGAGAAGCCATGGCGAGCGAAGATGCCCCGGCCTTCGGGCGACAGCAGGAAGCGGCGGAACGGCTCGGCATCCGGGCTCGTCGCGGCGGTGAGCGTGGCCACCGGATAAGTGATCGGCGGATGACTGTCGGCGGGAAAGACGCCGACCACCCGTACCGCGCGTGATGCCCTGGCGTCAGTGGCATAGACCAGGCCGAGGGGCGCCTCTCCCCGCTCGACCAGGGCGAGTGCGGCTCGAACATTCTCCGCCGCCGCGATTCGCCCTTTTACCGCGCCCCACACGTCAAGCGCGGACAGGGCAGCGCGGCCATAGCGTCCGGCCGGCACCGCATCTGGATTCGCCATCGCCAGCCGGCCGGCGGGACCCAGCGCCGCGACGATCGGCATGCCGGGGCGAATCGCCAAGCGCACCGGGCGCGCGGTCGGCGTCACCAGCACCAGCCGGTTGGCCAGAAAGGAAACCCTAGTGCCGGGCCGAATCAGGCGTTTCGCCGCGACGGCGTCCATCCAGGGCTCGTCGGCCGACAGGAACAGATCGGCTGGTGCACCGGCCTCGATCTGGCGGGCGAGTGCTGATGACGCGGCGAAGGAGAGGACCGGGCGCGGATGCCCCTTGCCGGCCCAGGCATCGGCGGCGGCGGTCAGGGATTCCTGCAGGCTGGCGGCGGCGAGCACAAGCGGAGGTGCCGCCCACGCGCTGGCCGGCATCAGCAGAGTCAGCACAAGGGCGAAGCGAAGGAGCAGCAGGCGAATCATCAGGAATCCGGGCAGGCGTCGCTATGATCGAAGCTATACTGCGGTAGGCAAAGAAAGCCAGCGCCCCCGGGAGAGAACGCTGGCGAATCGGTTCGCTACTGTAAGGAACGACCGCCGGGCGGCCGTCACCATGGACGTCAGGCGGCTGCCTGCTCGCCGGCCTTCTTCGCGATCTCGCGCTTCAGGCGACGGGCGCGCAGGCTGAGATCGGCCTCCGAGCTCTTGGTCAGCCAGTTGTCGAGGCCGCCGACATGTTCGACCGAGCGCAGCCCGTGCGTCGACACCTTGAGGCGGACCGAACGGCCCAGCGCGTCAGAGATCAGCGTCACATGCTGCAGGTTGGGCAGGAAGGTACGCTTGGTCTTGTTGTTGGCATGGCTCACATTGTGGCCAATCTGGCGACCCTTGCCGGTCAGCTCGCAGATGCGCGACATCGTTCTGGATCCTGAAATTTGAATTGGCTGTGAAAGTGGGAGCGCCTAGGCGAAGTGCGCGGTGCCGTCAAGATCATGGGCGGCCCAGACTTGCCATGGAGTGCCCGGAAATGCCCAATTTCGCTATCCTCTGCTTCGACAAGCCCGGTGCCGGCGCCCTGCGCGCCGCGACCCGGCCCAGCCATCTGGAGTATCTGGAGAGAATCACCGACACCGTGGTGGTCTGTGGACCGATGATCGATTCGGACGGTGGACCGGTCGGATCGATCATCCTCGCCGCCTTTCCCGACCGCGCCGCCGCCGAAGCGTTCGCCGAGGGCGACCCCTATGCCGAGGCCGGCCTGTTCGAGAAGGTCGTGGTGAACGAATGGCGGCAGGTCCTGCCCGCCGCGTAGCCGTCTTTGCGGCACCGGCCCGCGCCTCCATCCGATCACACCGGGGATTCTACCCTGTGGGGCGCCCGGTGGAGGCGTGCCGGCACCACATACCCGACTTTCCCTATATTCCCGCCAGCGCCGCATCGACTTCGGCCATCGCTTCGGCTTCCGCCTGTTCGCGATCGGCCTGCTGGCGCGCCCACATCGCGGCGTAGAGGCCACCCTGGACGATCAGCGCCCGGTGGGTGCCGCGTTCGACGATATGACCGGCCTCCATCACCAGAATCTCGTCGGCATCGACGATCGTCGACAGCCGGTGGGCGACGACGATGGTGGTGCGCGCGCGTGCCACTTCACCCAGCGCGGCCTGGATGTCGGCCTCGGTCCGGCTGTCGAGGGCCGAGGTCGCCTCGTCCAGAATCAGGATCGGCGGGTTCTTGATGAGGGTCCGGGCGATGGCGACGCGCTGCTTCTCGCCGCCCGACAGCTTCAGTCCACGTTCGCCGACCGGGGTGTCATAGCCCAGCGGCAGGGCGGCGATGAAGTCGTGGATGGCGGCGCGGCGGGCGGCGTCCTCGATCTCCGCCTGGGTCGCGCCGGCCCGGCCATAGCCGATATTGTAGCCGATGCTGTCGTTGAACAGCACCGTGTCTTGCGGAACGATGCCGATCGCCTGCCTGAGGCTGTCCTGCGTCACGTCGCGCAGATCCTGCCCGTCGATGGTGATGCGGCCCCCGCCGACGTCGTAGAAGCGATAGAGGAGGCGCGACAATGTCGACTTGCCGGCGCCGGAATGGCCGACGACCGCGACCTTGGCGCCCTGTGGCACGATGAAATCGACATCATGCAGGATCTGGCGGTCGGGATCGTAGCCGAAATCGACATGCTCGAAGCGGATCGCGCCGCCGGTTACCATCAACGGTCGGGCATCGGGCGCGTCCCGGATTTCGGCGGGTGTATCGATGAGCCCGAACATCTGCTCCATGTCGACGAAGCCCTGGCGAATCTCGCGATAGACCATGCCGAGGAAATCGAGCGGCCGGAACAGCTGAAGCAGCAGGGTGTTGACCAGCACCACGTCGCCGACGCTGAGGCGTCCCGCGCTCCAGCCATGGACGGTATAGGCCATGGCGGCCGCCATCATCAGGTTGGTGATCACCGCCTGACCGATGTTGAGCCAGGCGAGCGAGGTTTCGACCTTTACCGTGGCATCGGTCATGCGCGCGACGCTGTCGGCATAGCGGCGGGTCTCGGTGGCCTCGGCGCCGAAATATTTCACCGTCTCGTAGTTCAGCAGCGAATCGAGCGCGCGCTGGCTGGCCTGGTTGTCATGCTCGACCCATTGGCGGCGGATTTCGGTCCGCCATTCGGTCATCTGGCGGGTGAACCAGATATAGGCCGCGACCGCGACCAGCGTCGCTCCGACCATCGCCGGTCCCAGCTTGATCCAGAAGATCGCGCAGACGGCCGCCAGCTCGATGATCGTCGGAACGATGTTGAACAGAAGGAAATAGAGCATCGTGTCGATGCTCTTCGTCCCGCGCTCGACGACGCGGGCGAGCGACCCCGTGCGGCGCTCGAGATGGAAACGCAGGCCCAGATTATGGAGGTGGCGAAACATATCGATCGCCAGCGCCTGGGCGGCGTTCTGGCCCACCCGCTCGAAGATCGCGTTCCTGAGATTATCGAAAAGGACCCCGCCGAATCGCGCGCCGGCATAGGCGATCACCAAGCCGACGATGACCAGCATCGCCTCGGCGACCCGGCCAGCCATGCCGTCGATGATGCCCTTGTAGGCAAAGGGCATCAGCAGAGTCGCCGCCTTTGACGCGATAACGAGACCGACGCATAGTATGATACGCATACGAATTGCGGGTGCGTCGACGGGCCATAGATAGGCAGCGAAACGGCGAAGGAGGGCAGTGGGCTGCATCGACATCTAGATAGGCAGCCGGACGCGGGACGCAATCTTCGCTCCCGGCATAGGCAATTTCCCTGTCCCGCTATTCCCTATCGGGGCGATATCGCGCAATGTGTCGGTGCACCGCATCGGCGCCGCCGAGGCGTGGCGCAGCGCGATGGCCAGCTCTGGCCATTGGTCTTCCTCACGGTCGGATACGCCGGAATCGGCGGCTTCCGACCACGGTGTCGCGATGTTGCCCGCCTCTTCCTCGGTTGCTATGACGCATATCATATTAGTTGGAGATCAAACCAATGGGGATCGTCGTTCGCAACACCAGGCGCACCGATCTGGCTATCGTCGACGGGCTGGCGAAGCTGGGCGTCGCAACAGTGCATGAGGCGCAGGGACGAAAGGGACTGCTGGCCCCCTATATGCGGCCCATCTATCGTCCGGCGGCGATCGCCGGCAACGCGCTGACCTGCGAGGTCGCGCCCGGCGACAATTGGATGATCCATGTCGCGGTCGAGCAGGCGAAGCCCGGCGATGTGCTGGTGGTCTCACCGACCAGCCCGTGCGAGGACGGCTATTTCGGCGACCTGCTGGCTACCAGCCTGATGGCCCATGGCGTGCGCGGCCTGATCATGGATGCCGGGGTGCGCGACGTCGCGGTCCTGACCGAGATGGGCTTTCCGGTATGGTCGAAGGCGATCTTCGCGCAAGGGACCGTCAAGGAGACGGTCGGCAACGTCCAGACCCCGGTGGTGTGCGCTGGTGCCTATGTCCGCCCCGGCGACGTCATCGTCGCCGATGACGACGGCGTCTGCGTCGTCCGCTACGAGGAAGCCGAGGCCGTGCTGAGGAAGGCTGAGGAGCGCGAGGCTAACGAGGGGAGCAAGCGCGACCGATTGGCGGCGGGCGAGCTGGGCCTCGACATCTACAAGATGCGCGAGCGGCTGGCGGAAAAGGGCTTGCGCTACATCGACGCGGTCGACGGCCAGTGACCGATCAGGTCGCCATCCGGGCGAGCGTGCTGCGCGGCGGGACGTCCAAGGGATTGTATTTCCTGAAGGGCGACCTGCCCGCCGATGTCGCCGCCCGCGACCGGGTGCTGCTGGCCGCCATGGGGTCGCCCGACCCGCGCGAAATTGACGGCATGGGTGGTGCGCATCCGCTGACCTCGAAGGTGGCGGTGGTCTCGCGCTCGGCCCGCGACGATGCCGACGTAGACTATCTGTTCCTGCAGGTTTGGCCCGATCGGGCGGAAGTGTCGGACAGCCAGAATTGCGGCAACATCCTGGCCGGCGTTGGCCCCTTCGCGATCGAGGCCGGACTGGTCGCGCCGGCGGGCGAAACGACGCCGGTGCGGATCTGGATGGAAAATACCGACAGCCTCGCCGTCGCCCATGTCCGGACGCCGGGTGGCCGGGTACGCTATGATGGCGACGCGCGGATCGACGGCGTGCCGGGCAGCCATGCCCCCGTGCCGATCGATTTTCTCGACGTCGCCGGCTCGTCCTGCGGGGCGCTGCTGCCGACTGGAAATGCGGTCGATGTGGTCGAAGGCGTGCGCGTCACCTGCATCGACAACGGCATGCCGGTGGTGTGTCTGAAGGCCGAGGATGTCGGCGCGACCGGCTATGAGACGCCTGCCGAACTGGAGGCAAAGGCTGATGTCCGCGCCAGGGTGGAAGCGATCCGCCGCGCTGTCGGACCGCTGATGAACCTTGGTGATGTCGACAGCAAGACGGTGCCGAAGATGAGCCTGCTTGCCCCCGCCCGGGACGGCGGGGCGGTCTCGACCCGGACCTTCATCCCGATTCGGGTCCATGATTCGATTGGTGTGTTCGGCGCGGTTTCGGTGGCGACGGCGTGCCTGGTGCCCGGGTCGGTCGCAGCGGAGGTGGCTTACGTCGCCGACCCGTCCGAACTGATCGTCGAGCATCCGACCGGCTTTTTCACCGTGTCGATGGATGTCGAGGTGACGGACGGGACGGTCGCGGTGAAGCGCGCGGCGCTGCTGAGGACGGCACGCCTGCTGATGCGCGGTGAGGTACTGGTGCCCGGCGTGGCGTGGAACGGCGAATGAAGGTCGCGCTCATCGGCCTGGGCGAGGTCGGCCGCATCCTTGCCGAGGATCTGGCCGGCAAGGCGGCGCTAGCCGCCTGGGACGTCGATCTGGCGCGCGCCGACAGCATCGCCAGCGCCAATGCCCGTGCCCTTGGCCTCGCGCCCGCCGCCTCGGCGGCAGCGGCGGTGGCCGATGCCGATGTGGTGATAAGCGCGGTGACGGCCGAGCATGATGTCGCCGCTGCGACGGAGGCCGCGACCGGTATCCGTGCCGGGGCGTTCTACCTCGATCTCAACAGCGCTTCGCCCGGCTCGAAGCAGTCGAGCGCTGCCGCCATAGACGGCGCGGGCGGCCGCTATGTCGAGGGCGCGGTGATGGCGCCGGTGCCGCCGAAGCGCATCGCCTGCCCCATTCTGCTGGGCGGCCGTCATGCCCAGGCGTTCGTGCCGGTGGCGCAGGCGTTGGGTTTTTCGGGAGCGCGCTTCTATGACGCGGCTCTCGGCAAGGCGTCGGCGACCAAGATGTGCCGGTCGGTGATGATCAAGGGCGTCGAGACGCTGCTCACCGAATCGATGCTGACCGCGCGCGCCTGGGGGATCGAGCAGGAGGTGCTGGCGTCGCTCAACGACCTGCTGCCGGTCGGCGACTGGGACGCGGTCGCCCGCTACATGATCTCGCGCTCGCTGGAACATGGCCGCCGCCGCGCCGAGGAGATGCGCGAAGTCGCCCGCACGGTGGAGGAGGCCGGCGTGCCGTCGCTGATGTCGGCCGCCTGCGCGCGGCGGCAGGATATGACCGCCGACCTTGCTCTTGGCGAGGGCGCGGACCTGGGCCAAACGCTCGACGCGATGCGTGCGCGGATGTCGGCTTCCGGCATCCGCGGCGTAAGGGATTGATGGAGATTGCGGTCGCCGGTCGGCCGCCACGTTGAGGAGAATGGGACTTGTCGATGATCATCGATTGTCACGGCCACTACACCACCGCGCCGGCGGCTCATAATGACTGGCGTGACGCGCAGAAGGCGGCGTTCAAGGACGGCAGCGCCGCACCCGCCTATCCCAGAATATCCGACGACGAGATTCGCGAGACGATCGAGCAGAATCAGCTGCGCCTGATCCGCGAGCGTGGTGCCGACATGACGATCTTTTCCCCGCGCGCGTCCGCCATGGCCCATCATGTCGGCGATGCCGGGGTCAGCCAGGCCTGGTCGGCGGTCAACAACGACCTTATCGCCCGCGTTGTCGAGCTGTTCCCGGACGTCTTCGTCGGCGTGTGCATGCTGCCGCAGTCGCCGAACACCGATCTCAAGACGTCGATCGCCGAGCTGGAGCGGTGCGTCGACATGGGGTTCATCGGCTGCAACCTGAACCCGGACCCCGGCGGCGGCCATTTCGAAAGCCCGCCGCTGACCGACCGCTACTGGTATCCCATCTACGAGAAGATGGTCGAGCTGAACGTGCCGGCGATGATCCACGTCTCGGGTTCGTGCAATCCGGGCCTGCACGCGACGGGCGCCTTCTACATCGCGGCCGACACCATCGCCTTCATGCAGCTGATCGAGGGTGATCTGTTCAAGGACTTCCCGACCCTGCGCTTCATCATCCCGCATGGCGGCGGCGCGGTGCCCTATCACTGGGGCCGCTATCGGGGCCTCGCCGACATGCTGAAGAAGCCGGCGCTTGACGGGCATGTGATGAAGAACGTGTTCTTCGACACCTGCGTTTATCACCAGCCGGGCGTCGACCTGCTGGCGGAAGTGATCAACGCCGACAACATCCTGTTCGGATCGGAAATGGTCGGCGCGGTCAGGGGTATCGATCCCGAGACGGGTCATTATTTCGACGACACCAAGCGCTATGTCGACGCGCTCGACATTTCCGAGACCGACCGGACCAAGATCTTTTCCGGCAACGCCCGCCGGGTGTTCCCGCGCCTCGACGCGCTGCTGAAAACGCGGGGGCTGTAAAGGCGATGACGCTGACACCCCCCGCCTTCCGGATGGACCTGGACTGGCGCTGCTTCCACCCGCAGCCGTCGAAGCCTGCCTTCACGCCGCCGCCGGGCGCGGTCGACGCCCATTGCCATGTGTTCGGGCCGGGCGACCAGTTCCCCTATGCGCCCGAGCGCAAATACACGCCCTGCGATGCCGGGCGGGACAAGCTGTACGAGCTGCGCGACTATCTGGGCTTTTCGCGCAACGTCGTCGTCCAGGCGACCTGCCACGGGGCGGACAACCGGGCGATGGTCGACGCGCTCGTCCACTCCGGTGGCCGCGCGCGGGGCGTCGCGACGGTGAAGCCGGACGTCAGCCCTGACGAACTGGCGCAGATGCACGCCGCCGGGGTCAGGGGCGTGCGCTTCAACTATGTGAAGCGGCTCGTCGATCCCAAGCCCGACGATTATTATCTGGGCATCATCGACAAGATTGCGCCCTTGGGCTGGCACGTCGTGATCTATTTCGAGGCGGCTGACCTCGCCGAGAAATGGGATTTCTTCAATTCGCTGCCGACCACGATCGTCGTCGACCATATGGGTCGCCCGGACGTGTCGAAGGACGTGGATGGGCCTGAGTTCGCGCAGTTCATCCGCTTCATGGCCGAGAATGAGCGGGTGTGGTCGAAGGTGACCTGCCCCGAACGGTTGTCCGTATCTGGCCCGCCCAGCTACGACGACGTCGTTCCCTTTGCGCGCCGCATCGTCGAGCTGTTCCCGGACCGGGTCCTGTGGGGCACTGACTGGCCGCACCCCAACATGAAGAGCCACATCCCGGACGACGGGACGCTGGTCGACTATATTCCCCGCATCGCGCCAACCGCCGAGCTGCAGCATAAGCTGCTCGTCGACAACCCGATGCGGCTCTACTGGGAAGACGAGGCATGAGCACCGACATTCACAGCTATCTGGCCGAGTTCGATGATATCCCCGGCACCCGCGTGTTCACGGCGCAGCGGGCGCGCCAGGGCTATAATCTAAACCAGTTCGCGATGAGCCTGATGAAGGCCGAGAATCGCGAGCGGTGGAAGCGGGACGAGCGTGCCTATCTCGACGAATGGCCGATGACCGAGGAGCAGAAGCAGGCGGTTCTCGACCGCGACTACAACCGGCTTCTGGACCTTGGCGGCAACATCTATTTCATGGCCAAGGTCTTCTCGACCGACGGCCTGAGCTTCGTCCAGGCGGTCAGCACCATGACCGGCATGTCGGTCGAGGATTATCAGGCGATGATGGTCGCCGGGGGCCGCGCGCCAGAAGGCGTGCGCTCGATCAGGGAGAAGCGTTGACATGGCCCGCATCACCGCCGGCGTCGCATCCAGCCACGTTCCCGCCCTGGGCGTCGCGTCCGATTTCGACAAGCATGAGGAAGCCTATTGGAAGCCGATCTTCGAGGGCTATCAATGGACCCGCGACTGGGAGAAGGAGGCGAAACCGGACGTCGTGATCCTGGTCTATAACGACCATGCGTCCGCCTTCGACATGAAGGTCATCCCGACCTTCGCTATCGGCTGCAGTGAAGAGTTCCAGCCCGCCGACGAAGGCTGGGGTCCGCGCCCGGTGCCGGTGGTGAAGGGGCATCCCGATCTGGCCTGGCACATCGCCCAGAGCTGCATCCTCGACGAGTTCGACATGACCGTCATCAACGAGATGGAGGTCGACCACGGCCTGACCGTCCCCCTGTCGATGATGTTCGGCAAGCCCGACGCCTGGCCGACACGGGTGATTCCGCTGGCGGTCAACGTCGTCACCTATCCGCCGCCGTCGGGCAACCGCTGCTGGGCGCTGGGCGAAGCGATCGGCCGCGCCGTCGCCAGCTTTCCGGAAGACCTCAACGTGCAGATCTGGGGCACCGGCGGGATGAGCCATCAGCTTCAGGGACCGCGTGCGGGCCTGATCAACAAGGAATGGGACAACCGCTTTCTCGACGGCTTGATCGGTGACAGCCAGGACCTTCGCTACATCCCTCATGTCGAATATCTTCGCGAGACCGGCTCGGAAGGGATCGAGATGGTCATGTGGCTGATCATGCGCGGCGCGATGGGCAAGACGACGCGGGCGCTGCACCGTCACTATCATGTCCCCGCCAGCAACACCGCCATCGGCCATATGGTGCTGGAAACGGTCGGCGAGCCCGATCTGCCGCCCAGCCCGACGCTATCGCGGCAGCCGACGTCGATCGCCCGGCGATGACCGACTGATCCCAGCTTGCGGCGGCCCCAGGGGGTCGCCGCCGGCATCTCTTCCCCAGAACGGAGATTGAACCCATGACCATCCGCATCGCGCTGGCCGGCGCCGGCGCCTTCGGCATCAAGCATCTCGACGCCCTGAAGCTGATCGACGATGTCCAGATCACCTCTATCGTCAGCCGCCAGCTGGATCAGGCCAAGGAGGTCGCAGCCAAATATGGCGCGGGCCATGCCACCACCGAGCTGGAAGAGACGCTGGCGCGCGACGATGTCGATGCCGTCATCCTCGCCACCCCGACCCAGATGCACGCCAGCCAGTCGATCCAGTGCCTGAAGGCCGGCAAGCATGTGCAGGTCGAGATCCCGCTGGCCGACAGCCTTGCCGACGCCGAGGCGGTGGTCGCGGCGCAGAAGGAGAGCGGCCTCGTTGCCATGGTCGGCCACACCCGCCGCTTCAATCCGTCGCACCAGTGGGTCCACAAGCGGATCGAGGCCGGCGAGTTCAACATCCAGCAGATGGATGTGCAGACCTATTTCTTCCGTCGCACCAACATGAATGCGCTCGGCCAGCCGCGGTCGTGGACCGACCATCTCCTGTGGCACCACGCCGCCCATACGGTCGACCTGTTCCGCTATCAGGCGGGCGAGGAGATCGTGGTGGCCAACGCCGTCGAGGGGCCGAAGCACCCTGAGCTTGGCATCGCCATGGACATGTCGATCCAGCTGAAGACGACCGGGGGCAAGATCTGCACGCTCAGCCTGTCGTTCAACAATGACGGGCCGCTGGGCACCTTCTTCCGCTATATCGGCGACACCGGCACCTACATCGCCCGCTACGACGACCTCGTCACCGGCAAGGAGGAGCCGATCGACGTCAGCAGGGTCGACGTATCGATGAACGGCATCGAGCTGCAGGATCGCGAGTTCGTGGCCGCGATTCGCGAGGGACGCGAGCCCAACTCCAGCGTCGCTCAGGTGCTGCCCTGCTATCGCACGCTTGACCAGCTGGAGCGGCAGCTGAGGGCGCAGGGCTGAGGCCATGACCAAGCGCCGCATCGGTCCGTTCACGGTCGAGGCGATCGGCCTCGGCGCGATGTCGCTGAGCCATGCTTATGGCCATCCGCCGGCCGAGGCCGATGCGGCGCGCTTCCTGCATCATGCTCTCGACAGCGGGGTCGACTTCATCGACACCGCCGCGCTCTATGGGTTTGGCCGCAACGAAAGCCTGATCGGCGACACACTGAAGGCGCGGCGCGGTGACTATGTACTGGCGTCGAAATGCGGGATGACGGGCATCGACGGCAAGCGGGTCATCGACGGCCGGCCCGAGACGATCGCGCGCACGATCGAGGCGTCGCTCCAGCGGCTTCAGACCGACATCATCGACCTTCTTTATCTGCACCGCCACGATCCCAAGGTGCCGATCGAGGAATCGGTTGGCGCGTTGGCGGACGCGGTGGCGGCAGGCAAGGCGCGGGCCATCGGCCTCAGCGAGGTGTCGGCCGACACGTTGCGCCGGGCCCATGCGGTGCATCCGATCGCCGCGCTCCAGACCGAATATTCGCCCTGGTCGCGCGAGGCGGAGATCGCCGTCCTCGACGCGACGGCGGAGATCGGAGCAGCGTTCGTCGCCTTCTCGCCGGTGGCGCGGGGGTTGCTGGCGGGCGGTGTGCGTTCCGCCGACGATCTGGTCGATGGCGACATCCGGCGCGGCATGCCGCGGTTCCAGGGCGCCAATCTGGCCCGCAACTTGGCGCTGGCGGATCGTTTCGCCGACCTTGCCCGCTCGGTCGGCATCACCCCGGCGCAACTTTCGCTGGCATGGGTGCTGGCCCGGCGGTCGCATGTGCTGGCGATCCCCGGCACGACGTCCGCCGCCCATCTGGACGAGGATTTCTCCGCGCGTGCCGTGACGCTGGATGTGGACACGGTCGCCGCCGTCGATGCGCTGGTTAATCGCGACACGGTTGCTGGCGATCGCTATCCGCCCGCTACCCAGGCCGAGATCGGGACCGAGCAGTTCGGTTGACCCCCTGCTCCGCCTAAGCCGGATCTGGGCCCTCAGCGCTTAAGCCAGTCGAGCAGCGCCGCCGTCACCGCCTCGGGCTGTTCCAGTGGCGCCATGTGGCCGGCGTCTTCGATCACCGTCACCGTGGCGCCGGGCACCCTGGCGGCCATGGCGCGGTGCTGGTCGGGGGTCGCTTGAGCGTCGCTGTCGCCGACGATGAAAGCGGTAGGCACGGTGATCGTCGGTAGCAACGGCTCGGCATCCGGCCGGGTGAGGAGGGCGTTCTGCTGGCCGGCCAGCGTTTCCGGGCTCGCGCGATCGATCATCCGGACGATGTCGCTCCAGATCGGCCCGTCGCGGGTCACGCGCGGATGGACCATCGGTGGCAGCCAGGCCTCGGCAGCGGCGGTCATGCCCCGGCTGTCGGCAATGCGGACGAGCCCGAGGCGCCCTTCCCGCTCGCTGTCCGCGGGGCCATGGGCGCCGGTGTCGAGCAGGGCGAGGCGGGTGATCCGGTCGGGCGCCTTGCGCCACAGCTCCAGCGCGACGCGGCCGCCCATCGAATGGCCGGCGACGGCAAGCAGGCCGGCGGTCCCTGCGAGGATACGGTCCGCCATCTCGCCCAGGCTGGTCGCCCCGTCGGTCAGCGCGATATGGACAGGCGCGAATCGCGACAAAGCGGCAATCTGGCCTGACCAGATATGGGCGTCGTTCATCAGGCCGGGAATGACGATGATGGTCATCGGTGCCTCGATCAAAAGCTTGCGCCATCCACCTTGTTCAACGTCAGGCCGTCGATATCGATCGACGGCACGCAACGGAGATTGATGGCCGCTACGTCCGCGCCGTCCGGCCCTTTGCCGCGTCCGAACGGCTGGCAGCCGCATGTCGAGCAGAAACGATGGGCGATCCTATGCCGGTTGAAATAGTAGTCGGTGAGCGCCTCGTCGCCCTTGACGATCGAAAGGGCGCTGTAGGGCACGAATGACAGCAGGAATCCCTTGCGGCGACAATGTGAGCAGTTGCAACTCATCGCGTCTGCCGGGGTGTCGCCATCGACCTGAAAAACAACCGCGCCGCAATGACAGCTGCCTTCGTACGCCATGGGCCTGCTCCTCTCACCTTAGCCGCACCGAATATGGCACGGCGGCGTTTCGGACGATAGCGACCGGCACATGATCGCCCGATATCAGGCGTGCCCGTTCGTGGTGGGCGACCCGGCCCCGGCGCCGCCGATCCGCCAACTGCTTTGCCTGCCCGGCGATGCTGCGATACAGGGCGGCATGGGCGATCCGCGCATCATCGATATCGCGCTCGACGAGCGAACGATCATCTGGCGCAACGCCGATGTGGAGCAGGAGCGACGGATCGCCATCTTCGACCTTCTGGAAGGCAATCATTTCGAGCCGGCGTCGGGCGTGCCGGGGCCGTTCCGTCTGCTGCTGAGGGTGGAGGACGGCCGGCTGGCAATGGATGTCAAGGACGCCGACGATGCGCCGCTGGAACAGATCGTGCTGGCGCTCAGTCCGTTCCGCCGTCTGGTCAGGGACTATTTCGCGATCTGCGAAAGCTACTACAAGGCGATTCGCCAGGCGACGGCGCATGAGATCGAAACCGTCGACATGGCGCGCCGGGGCATCCACAATATGGCGGCCGAACTGCTGGTGGAACGGCTCGAGGCGAAGGCGAAGGTTGATTTCGACACGGCACGACGGCTGTTCACGCTGATCTGTGTCCTGCACATCAAGGGGTGAACAAGAACCATGGCGGTGATGTCCGATCGCTGGATTCGCCAGCGGGCGCTGGAAGATGGAATGATCACACCGTTCGAGGACGGCCAGCGGCGTCAGGGCTGTATCAGCTATGGCCTCAGCTCCTATGGCTATGACGCGCGGGTGGCGGACGAGTTCAAGATCTTCACCAATGTCGACAGCGCCATCGTCGACCCCAAGGATTTCGCGCCCAACAGCTTCGTCGACCGCAAGACCGACGTCTGCATCATCCCCCCCAACAGCTTCGTCCTCGCCCGCACGGTCGAGTATTTCCGCGTGCCGCGGGACGTGCTGGTGATCTGCCTCGGCAAATCCACCTATGCCCGCTGCGGCATCATCGTGAACGTCACGCCGCTGGAACCGGGCTGGGAAGGTCATGTGACGCTGGAGTTTTCCAACACCACGCCGCTGCCGGCCAAGGTCTATGCCAATGAGGGTGCCTGCCAGTTCCTGTTCCTGCAGGGCAACGAGCCGTGCGAGGTCAGCTATGCCGACCGGGCGGGCAAATATATGGGGCAGCAGGGCGTCACGCTGCCCAAGCTGTAGGGTCTCTCGAGGCGGCGCGAGTGGGTGCGACGGGAGAAGCCTGTTCCCTAGCCCCGCGCCTCGGGCAGCCAGTCCGCGATCATCGCCGCATAGCGGTTTTCATAGCCGGCCAGCGCCGTCAGCTTGGCTTCGTCGAGCAGACGCAGGCGCCCGCCTTCGCGCCTGATCAGGCCGCCCTCGGCCAGCGCACGGAGCATCCGGTTGACGTGGACGGCGGTGAGGCCGGTGACATCGCCGATCTCTTCCTGGGTCAGCGGCAGCACGAAGCCATCGGCGTCGGCCTGCCCCGTCACGCGAAGCCGATGTGCGATGTCGAGCAGCAGCGCCGCCACACGCGCGCGGGCCGAGGTGCGGCCCAGCGAGGCAAGGCGGTCGGTGAGCGTGACATGCTCGATCTGCGTCAGGGCGAAGATCAAACCGGCAAGGCGGGGATGCTCGACCAGCAGAGCGCCGATGGCGTCGGCGCCGAACGGGCACAAGACCACGTCGGTCAACGCGACGATCGTGACCGGCGACCGGCGAAAGGCCAGCGCCGATGTGCCCACGAGGTCCCCGCCGAGGTGAAGGCGCATGATCTGCCGGCCACCATCCGCCATGATCATGCATGAGAAGCACCAGCCGGAGCGGACGACGAACAACTCGTCCGCCACTTGGCCCTCGCGGCGGATCACCGTGCCGCGGCGATAGGTCCGTGTCTGCTCCTCAAGGCGCAGCAAAGCGGACCGTTCGGCAGCGGTCAGGTCGATATGATGGTGAAATCGTTCGGCAAAACAGCCGGTCGACACGCGCGCACCCCCTGCCCTTTCATTATGCGCCCGTTATGGCAAATGCCTCAGAATCCGCGCTAATCTTGATCAAGTGGGGGCAGAGTTTTTCCTTTTAGGGACTGCAGGCCCCTGCCGCCGCTTCGCAAGGGACGCTTTCGCTCCCGCCCGGCCCCGGTTACAGACTGGTCATGGATCAAATCATCATCCGCGGCGGCCGCCGCCTCGACGGCGTCATTCCGATTTCCGGCGCCAAGAATGCCGCCCTGACGCTGATGCCCTGCGCGCTGCTGACCGACCAGCCGCTGACGCTCGCCAATCTGCCGCGCCTCGCCGATGTCGATACCTTCGGCCATCTGCTCAACCAGCACGGCGTCTCCACCATGGTGGCAGGGGGAAGGCCGGAAGCATTCGGACGCGTGATGACGCTGACTGCCGCGACGATCAGTTCCACCGTTGCCCCTTATGATATCGTACGGCGGATGCGGGCGTCGATCCTTGTGCTGGGGCCGCTGCTGGCCCGCGCGGGGGAGGCGACGGTGTCGCTGCCAGGGGGCTGCGCGATCGGCAACCGGCCGATCGACCTGCACCTTCAAGCGCTGGAGGCGCTGGGGGCCGAGATCGAACTGGCTGCCGGCTATGTCCGCGCCCGGGCACCCGATGGCGGCCTGAAGGGGGCGCGGATCGTGTTCCCGACCGTCTCTGTCGGCGCGACCGAGAATGCCGTCATGGCGGCCGTATTGGCGCGTGGCGAGACGGTGATCGACAATGCCGCCCGCGAGCCGGAAATCACCGACCTCTGTCGCTGCCTTATCGCTATGGGCGCCGAGATCGAGGGACTGGGCAGCGAACGGCTGGTGATCCAGGGCAAGGACCGGTTGCACGGCGCGCGCCATTCGGTGATGCCGGACCGGATCGAGGCCGGCAGCTATGCCTGCGCGGCGATGATCACCGGCGGCGAGGTCGAACTGGTCGGCGCCGAGCATGAGGCGCTGGGCGCGATTCTCGCCGGTCTGGTCCAGGCCGGCGCGACCGTCGAGGACAGCGCGCGCGGGATCCGCGTCCGGCGGGCCGACGGGCTGCACCCGGTGACGCTGTCGACGGCGCCCTATCCCGGTTTCCCCACCGACATGCAGGCGCAGTTCATGGCCATGCTGACGCTGGCCGATGGTGCCTCGGTGCTGACTGAGACGATTTTCGAGAACCGTTATATGCACGTGCCCGAACTGGCGCGGATGGGCGCCGATATCGCGGTTCGCGGCCGGACGGCGGTGGTGCGCGGCGTTGCGGGGCTGGTCGGCGCGCCGGTCATGGCGACCGACCTGCGCGCTTCGATGTCGCTGGTGCTGGCCGGCTTGGCGGCGCAAGGGGAGACGGTGGTACGGCGGGTCTACCATCTCGATCGCGGCTATGAACGGCTGGAAGAGAAGCTGTCGGCCGTGGGCGCGGATATTGAACGGGTATCGTCTGACTGATGATGCGGCTGTGGGCCTATGACGCGGATGACGCGGCGGTCGTTTCGGCGCTGCTGCAGGATGCGTGCGTCCGGCCCGCGGACGTTCATTATGACGGGCGGGCCCGGCGGATCGTGGTCATGGCCCACCGCTATTGCTGGGAATGTGACGAGCCCCGCCGGGTGCCGGCGGCGATCCGCATCGAAAGCGTGCTCAAGGCGGAACGGCGCGGCTGGCCGTCTGGGCCGTCGGCGGCGCTGGAACTGCTGGCGGTGATGGTCGAGGCCGAGCGCATCACCCTGACCTTTGCGGGCGGGATCGAGATCCGGGCCGAGGTGGAGTGCATCGACCTGATCGTCGAGGATATCGGCGAGGCCCATCCGGCCGCATCGGTGCCGCAGCATCAGGGTTGAAAGGCTCGGCGCGGGTGGCGCCGTCTCTCCATCCGCAAGGGCTACTCCATGGCCGCCGGTACGTCGTCGGCTGACGGCTTGTGCCGGACGCGCCGCATCAGGAACGGTAGCGGCAGGCAGATCAGCGTCGCCCACAGCATCAACTGGAAGTCGTCGATATAGGCGATCATCAGCGCTTGGCGGTTGATTTCAAGGTCGAGCATCGACAGCGCCTGGCCCGATGACATGCCCAGTGCCTGGATCGTCGGGTTCGACAGCAGCGGCAGGGTCTGGTCGCTGATGTGGCTGGCGAGATCAGCATGCGACGCCTGCAGATTATGGGCGAGCAGGAAGGTGCCGATCGAGATCATGATCGAGCCTCCGATCGTCCGCCCCAGGCTGTAGAGACTGGCCGCTTCGGTCCTGAGCGTTGGCGCCAGCGTGGCGAAGGCGAGGAGATTGAGCGGCAGGACGACGAAACCGAAGCCCAGCCCCTGAACCAGACCGGACCAGATGATCAGCCGCGAATCCATCGCCAGGTCGAAGCCGGTCATCATCCAGAGCGCGACGGCACTGACCGCCAGCCCGCCGACGATCAGCAACCGGCCATCCACCACCTGCGCCACCCGTCCCGCCAGCATCATCGAGATCATCATCCCGACGCCCCGCGGCGCGGTGATCAGGCCGGCTCCGGTCGCGTCGTGGCCGAGCAGTTGCTGGAGCATCGACGGCATCAGCGCCGAGCCGCCGATCATCACGCCGGACGAGATGGTGAGCACGATGAGCGCGGCCACGAAGTTGCGGTCGCGGAACACGGCGCGGGGCAGCAGGGGCGCCGGCGCGGTGAGCAGGTGGACGCCGAACACCCAGAGCGCGGCGATGCCGAGCCCGGCCTCAACCAGGATCTCGGTCGAATCGAACCAGTCGAGCTGCGCGCCGCGATCGAGCATCAGCTGCAGCGAGGCGATGCCTAGCGCCAGCATGACGAAGCCGAAGATGTCGAAGCGGGCTGGGCGTCCCCGCCCGCCCGGCATCGCGGCCAGCGTGCCCGCGAGGGCGACCAGCCCCACCGGAATGTTGATGTAGAAGACCCAGCGCCAATCAAGCTGATCGGTGATCCAGCCGCCCAGCACCGGCCCGATGACCGGCGCGATCATCACCCCCATGCCCCAGATCGTCATTGCTTGGGCATGCTTCTCGCGCGGGTTGATATCCAGCATCACCGCTTGTGCGATGGGCACGATGAAGGCACCGAACACGCCCTGCACGACCCGGGCGACGATCATCGTTTCGAGATTCGCGGCAAGGCCGCAGGCGCCCGAGGCGAGCGTAAACCCGACGATGGCGGTGACCGTCAGCGCCTTGCGACCGAATTTCTGCGACAGCCAGCCCGTCACCGGCGTCGCGATCGCCGAGGCGACGATATAGGAGGTGAGGACCCAGGCCACGGTCTCGTGATTCGCACCCAGCGCCGCCTGCATATGCGGCAAGGCGACATTGGCGATCGTGGTGTCGAGGACCTGCATGATCGTCGCGGCCATCACCGCCACGGTCACGATCAGCCGTTGGCCGGGGGGCAGGGGATGGGTCGCGGCGTCCGAGGCCATGGCCGGCCTTACTCCCCGCCGCGGTGGCGCACAATCCGGCGAGCGATGGTTGTGGTCGGATTCGATTCCGGCTGGCGGCCCGGCGCAAAGCACCCTAAGCGCCGCTTTTTCCCACCCGGTTCCATGCCCAAGGAGATGATGACGTGGCCGATGCTGAAAACACGCTGATCCTCACCCTCGACAACGGCGACGTCACCATCGACCTCAGGCCCGATCTCGCCCCGGGCCATGTCGAGCGGATCAAGGAACTGGTGCGCGAGGGCTTTTACGATGGCGTCGTGTTCCACCGGGTGATCGACGGCTTCATGGCGCAGGGCGGCGACCCGACCGGCACCGGCATGGGTGGTTCGGAGAGGCCCGACCTCAAGGCCGAGTTCAACGACGAACCGCATGTGCGCGGGGTGTGCTCGATGGCGCGGACCAGCGCGCCGCACAGCGCCAACAGCCAGTTCTTCATCTGCCTCGACGATGCCACCTTCCTCGATCGGCAATATACGGTCTGGGGCGTGGTCAGCGAGGGCATGGACGCCGTCGACGCCCTGCCCAAGGGTGAGCCGCCGCGCAGCCCCGGCCGGATCGTCAAGGCTCGTATCGCCGCCGACGCCTGAGCGTTTGAGGCGGCACCGGCCCCCGCCTCCACCCGCCATCCAGGGGCAATATCCTGAGTGGGTGATCGGGCAGGGGCGTGGTGGCCGGTGCCGCCATGGCAATCGCCCTTTCGCGATCCAACACGCCCTCAGCCGGGAAACTGCCGGATCAGCCAGTCGTGAAAGATCCGGACGGGCCGCTGCGTCAGGCTGTGGCGCCGGCACATGAAATGATAGTTATAGGGACTGGCGACCTGTTCCTCGTCATCGAACAGCGGCACGACCCGCCGATCCCCCTCCACCAGCGTTTCGAGCAGGAAGGCGACGCCGAGGCCGGCAGCCGTTGCGTCGAGGATCAGCTGGCCGCTGTCATAGATGGAAACGTCGGTGGGTCGTGAAGACAGGCCCTTGGCCTCCACCCACGCCTCCATCGCCCGTGGCATGTCGCGATGCACAAGGACGGGCCGACGGGCGATGTCTTCGGACGTCTGAATTTGGTCGACGATGGAGGGCGCGGCGATGGCGACGATGCGCTCCTGCCCCAACTGGCGGGCGTAGAAGCGCGGATCCGGCGATTCGACCAGCCAGACCGTGGCATCGACCCGCCCCCCCAGATCCTCGAACGGCCGGCCCGAGCTTTCGAGATCGAGATGGAAGCCCCGATTGGCGGCGAGGAAGGACGGCAGGCGCGGCACCAGTCGATGAGAGGCGAACAGCGGCATGACGCTGAGCGTCAACCGCAGGTCCTCATGCCGGGTGGCGCCGTCGAGCGCGTCGGACAGGGCGTCGAGTGCGGGCGCCATCGCGGCGATCAATGCCTCGCCCGTCTCGGTCAGGACCAGCGCCTGATGGCGACGCAGGAACAGCGGCACGTCCAGATGCTGTTCCAATGTCTGGACACGGCGGCTGACCGCCGAGGACGACAGGGCGAGCATTTCGGCGGCCGCCTTGATCGACCCGGTTCGAGCCGCAGCGGCAAAGGCCTCGATCGCGCCCAGGGGCGGCAGGCGTCGCATGATCCTACTTCCTCTCCACGCGCACGCCTGTGGCGGCGCTTCACGAGGGGGCATCTTACGATTGCAAGAATCGCAATTCAACTCGCATTTATTGCAGTTGCGAGAAGTCGTTCGCAGATGCACAACGGCCCTGCCTTACAGGCATCCTCTCCAAATCAAACTCCAGGCCGGCCCTTTGGGTCGGCCTTTCTTTCTTTGGGTCATTGGCGCGCGCCTCTCGCAACCCGGCGATCATCTCCTATGTTGGATCCCTGACTGACGACGGGGAGTATGGATGGCGGACATCGAAAGCGAAGGCCTGCGGTTGCAGGTCGCGAACGCCCGTCCCGACGATGCGGGGCGCGGGCTGGCACGGCTGCCGCAGACGGCGATGGCGGCCCTGGGACTGGCTGAGGGCGACGTGGTCGAAATCGTCGGCAAGCGCGCGACGCCGGCCAGGGCGGTGCTGCCCTATTCCGAAGACGAGGGGCTGGAGATTTTGCGCCTCGACGGTTTGCAGCGCATCAACGCCGGCGTCGGATCGGGTGATTTCGTTGAGGTCCGCCGCGCCGAATCGAAGCCCGCGCAGCGGGTGGTGTTCGCGCCCGCACAAGAAAATCTCCGCCTCCAGGGTTCGGGCGAGGCGCTGAAGCGCAGCTTCGGCATGCGGCCGCTGACGGCGGGCGATATCGTCGCGACCACCGGCCAGACGCAGGTCGGCCGGCACGACATGCCGCCACAGCTGCGCCAGATGCTGTCGGCGCCGACCTATGCGCTGCAGGAGATCCGCCTCACCGTGGTGGCGACGGTGCCGCGCGGCATCGTCCATATCGACGCGGACACCGAGGTCGAACTGCGCCCCGAATATGAGGCGCCGCGCGGCGACAAGCGGCGCGCCGACGTCACCTATGACGATATCGGCGGGCTTGGCGCGACCATCGACCAGGTCCGCGAGATGGTCGAGCTGCCGCTGCGCTATCCGGAGCTGTTCCAGCGCCTCGGCGTCGATCCGCCCAAGGGGGTGCTGCTGCACGGCCCGCCCGGCACCGGCAAGACGCGGCTCGCCCGCGCGGTCGCGAACGAAAGCGACGCCAGCTTCTTCCTGATCAACGGGCCCGAGATCATGGGTTCCGCCTATGGCGAAAGCGAGAAGGCGCTGCGCGAGATTTTCGAGCAGGCGGCCAAGTCGGCGCCGTCGATCATCTTCATCGACGAGATCGATTCGATCGCGCCCAAGCGCGGTCAGGTGACGGGCGAGGCCGAGAAGCGTCTGGTCGCGCAGCTTCTGACCCTGATGGACGGAATGGAGGCGCGCCAGAACACGGTCGTCATCGCCGCCACCAACCGGCCCGAGGCGATCGACGAGGCGCTGCGCCGGCCGGGCCGCTTCGATCGCGAGATCGTCATCGGCGTTCCCGACGAGCGCGGCCGTCGCGAGATTCTGGGTATCCATACGCGCGGCATGCCGCTGGGCGACAAGGTCGACCTCGACGAGCTGGCGCGTCAGACCTATGGCTTCGTGGGCGCCGATCTGGCCGCGCTGACCCGCGAGGCGGCGATCGACGCCGTCCGGCGAATCATGCCGCAGCTGAACCTCGAGGAGCGGACGATCCCGCCCGAGGTGCTGGACGCCCTGTCGGTGACGCGGGAGGATTTCCAGGCCGCGATCCGGCGCGTCCAGCCCTCTGCGATGCGCGAGGTGATGGTCCAGAAGCCCAATATCGGCTGGGACGACATCGGCGGCCTCGACGATGCGCGCGAGAAGTTGCGCGAGGGCGTCGAGCTGCCGCTGAAGGACCCGGACGCGTTCCGTCGCCTCGGCATCCGGCCCGCCAAGGGGTTTCTGCTCTATGGCCCGCCCGGCACCGGCAAGACGCTGCTGGCCAAGGCGGTGGCGCGCGAGGCCCAGGCGAACTTCATCGCCACCAAATCCTCGGACCTCCTGTCCAAATGGTATGGCGAGAGCGAGCAGCAGATCGCCCGCCTGTTCGCCCGCGCGCGCCAGGTCGCTCCAACCGTCATTTTCCTCGACGAGATCGATTCGCTGGTGCCGGCGCGGGGCGGCGGCATGGGCGAGCCGCAGGTGACGGAGCGCGTGGTCAACACCATCCTGGCCGAAATGGACGGACTGGAGGAACTGCAGTCGGTGATCGTCATCGGCGCCACCAACCGACCGAACCTGATCGATCCCGCGTTGCTGAGGCCCGGCCGGTTCGACGAGCTGATCTATGTCAGCGTGCCCGACGCGGGTGGTCGGCGGCGGATCCTGGCGATCCATACCGAGGCCATGCCGCTCGCCCCTGACGTCGATCTCGACGCGCTGGCGGCGCGGACCGAGCGGTTCACCGGTGCCGATCTTGAGGACCTGGTGCGGCGGGCGGGTCTGTTCGCGCTCCGCGAATCACTGTCGGCCAATGTCGTCACCGCGGCCCATTTCGAACGGGCGCTGGGGGAGACGCGGGCCAGCGTGACGCCCGAGATCGAGCATGATTATGAGCGGATCTCGGCCCAGTTGAAGCAGGATTCGCTGTCGTTGTCGCCGATCGGCTTCGTCGCGCCGGGAATGCTCAAGCCTCGGGGGGAGAAGGGCGGATGACCCTGAGCGCGTAGAGGCCGAGGGCGAACAGGGCGGCGGCGGACAGAAGATAGGGCAGCGGTGCCCACAGCTCGTAGAAGGCGACGCCCGCCGACGGGCCGAGAATGAACACGGCGCCGTTCACCGACGTCACCTTGCCGGCGACGGCGCCCTGCTCGCGGGATTCGACGGCCAGCGATGCGCCGGCGGTGAAACCGGGGCGGATGAACCCGAATCCGACCGAGGCGAGAGCATAGGCGACGGCCAGGGCGTGCAGATCCTCGGCGATGCAGATCGCGGCCGAGCCGACGGCGCTGATCAGTGCGCCCCACAGCACCAGCTGGCGGGGGTCGAGGCGCAGCTTCGGGATGATGCCCCACTGGGCCAGCAGCGCCGCGCTGGCGCCGGTCATCAGGACGATGCCGATCATCGGCTGCGCGGCCATTGGCGGCAGTCCCAGCCGGTCGATGATCAGAAAGCCCAGCGACTGGCCGATCGCCGCCTGCGCATGGCCGGCGACCAGGCCGAACAGCAGCCATGGCCACACGCGCGGATCGCGCAGCGCCACCTTGGCGTCGCTGCGCTCGGCGGTCGCGGCGATGACGCTGGCGCCGCCCGGCTGCGCATTCAGCATCGGTTCGCTGGTGGCGGCGCCGCGTACCTCCGCGACGTCGGCGTCGGGCGCATCGTCCGTCAGCAGCCGGTGGATGACGATGGTCACGACCAGGCCCATCAGCGCGAACAGCCATGCCGGTCCCGCCAGTCCGACTCCGGGCAGGACGAAGAAGGGCGCCAGCGCCGGACCCAATATGGTGCCGAGCCCGAAGGCCGAGGCGAGCATGGTCAGCGCGCGGGTCCGGGCGTCGCGGCTGGTGCGCGAGGCGACCAGCGCCTGGGCCGCCGGCGGCGCGGCTGATCCCAACGCGCCATAGACCAGGCGTCCGGTGACGAAGGCGAGGAAAGTCGCGGCCGGTGTCAACCAGCCGGCGATCCCGGCACTGAGCGCGATGGCGCTGGCGGTCAGCGACAGGGTGAAGCCGCCGACGCCCAGCAGCACCATCGCCTTGCGGCCGCGCTTGTCCGACTGGCGGGCCCAGAAGGGCGCCACCAGCATCCAGATCAGGGCCGAGAGCGAGAAGGAAAGGGCGACCACCGTATCGGGCAGCCCGAAGGACCGGCCGATCGCGGGCAACACCGATTGCAGGGCGGTATTGCCCGACGCAATGACCAGCATGACCAGGAACAGCAGGTTGAAATCGCGCCGCACCGATCCGGGTGAGGTGTGACGCTGAGCGGGCACGGGCATGGCGCCGGCCTATCGCATTTCATCCCATCACGGAACGGCATCCATCGTTCCGCCCATGTTTCGATGCATTTGGTCTGGAGCCAAGATGGCGCCGCTTGCGTTTTCCCCATTCATGCGCCAACCGCTGGCATTGTAGGGGAGAATTCCCAACCGTGACGGAGCGTGATTGATGGTGGCGGAAGTCGAACGCATCGGTCGGGAGCGATCGCACCGCCGCCCTGGCCCGCTCGGAATGTTCGCCAGCCAGTTTCTGAAGCACCCGGTGATGATCGGGTCGATCATTCCGTCGTCACGCTTCCTGATCGACAAGATGCTGGCTCCGGTCGACTGGTCGCGGGCCGATGTGTTCGTCGAATACGGCCCTGGTGTCGGCACGATCACGCGGCCGATCCTGGAGCGGATGAAGCCGGATGCGCGGCTGATCGCGATCGATACCAACCAGGATTTCTGCGCCTATCTGCGCGAGGAGATTCCTGATTCGCGCTTGTCGGTGGTCAACCGTTCGGCAGCCGAACTGGAAGCGATTCTGGCCGACCATGGCCTGTCGGGTGCCGACTATGTGATTTCCGGCTTGCCCTTCTCGACCCTGCCCGAGGGCGTGGGGCCGGCGATCGTCAAGGCGACGCGCCAGATGCTGCGGCCCGGCGGCATTTTCCTCGTCTATCAATTCTCCCCCAAGGTGCGCGATTTCCTGGCGGCCGAGTTTACCGACATCGATCATGCGTTCGAGCTGATCAACGTTCCGCCGGCCCAGCTTTATTACGCCCGCGCCTAGGAAAATCCGGTACTGAGCCTTCAGGCCAGGCTTATCAGTCGTCGGCTTCGGCTGCTTCCCGCTCGAACTCCCGCTGTGCCGCCGCAACCATGCGGGGAAAAAGGGCCGGGTCGATGAAGGCGTCCTTGTCGCCCGCGTCGCGGCGGGCGGCTCGTTCACGCACTTCGGCGAACTCGGGGTGGGCGGGCAGCACGACGTCGGCCTCGAGCTTTTTGAGCCGGGCAAAGCTGCGCCGGAAATCGTCGACGATCAGGGGATGACCCTTGTTGCCGGTCAGCCGGGCGCCGGCGACAGTCAGACTGCACGGAAAGATGACGCTCAGCGGTCGTCCGGCGTCGTGGACGGTCATCGTCCAGCTGGTGCAGCCGGGACTGTGGCCGGGCGTGAGCAGCGCGGTGAGGCGGGTGCCGCCGAGCTGGATGGTCTGGCCATCGCGTAGCGTCCGGTCGACCGCGACCGGCGGGAAACGTCCCTGGCCCGAACGATTGTCGCCCTGATGGAGGCCGTTGGCCATGGCCCAGCGGTCGCCCTCGCTGCTGTAGAGGGTGGCGCCGGTCAACCGCTTCAAGAGGGCGCTGCCGCCGACATGATCGAAATGGGCGTGGGTGGAGACCATGATCTTGACCTGATCCAGCGATACGCCCAGCGCTTGGATGTTTCGGGCGACGACCTTGCCGCCCACCTTGGTCGTGCTGTCGATCAGGATCGCGCCCGCGGGGGTTCGGATCAGATAGGCGGCGATGCCCTTGGTCCCGACATAATCGATATTGCCGATGACGTGAAAAGGTGCCGCTGGCGCGCTCCAGCTTTCAGGGCCGGTTGGGGCCGAAGGCGCTGCCGCCACCACGAAAGGGAGAGTGGCGGCGGCCAATGCTGCGCGAAATCCTGTCATCCGTCTTTCTATCCCCTGGCATTGAGGCCGCGGCTGACGCCGAAGTCGAGCACCGCAACGATGAAATAGTTGATCGTCCATACAATCTTGCGCCACGGCGTCGCCAGTTCCCGGTAGCGGCCCCAGTCGATCCGCTCCGAGCGCTGCGCCGCCCGTTCGATCCGGCCACGCACTGCTTCGGCAAAGCGCGCGTCCTCGACCCGCAGCATCAGCTCGAGGTTGAGATAAAGGCTGCGCATGTCGAAATTGGCCGACCCGACATAGCCGATGTCGTCGATGGCGATCAGCTTTTCATGCAGCTTCGCCGGCTGATACTCGCACACCGTGACGCCGCCTTTGAGCAGCCGGTAATAGCAGTGCCGGGCTGCGCCGATGGTCGTCCGGTTGTCCGACCGGGCGGCCGTGATGATCCGTGCCACGCCGCGCCTGGCGATTCGCCCCAGCCGCCGCAGCATGGCGGGGTTGGGCGCGAAATAGGCCATGATCATGTCGAGCCGCCGGGCCTGGCGCATGTCGTCGCGCAGGGTGAGGACCAGTCGGCTCGGGCGCAGCGTTGGCCCGCCGATCAGCCAGCGTACCGATCCTCTGGTCTGGCTCGATCCGCGAATCAGGCGGCGCATCCCGCGTAGTGTCGCGCGCCGGTCGGTCGACCAGTCGAACAGGGCTTGATAGTAGCGGACCAGATGGTCGATCGAGGGTCCCGTCACCTCCATGCCGAAATCACGCCAGCTGTCCGGCCCCGTGGTGAAATAGTCGTCCTCGATGTTGAATCCGCCGACGATCACCCGGTCATGGTCGGCAATCGCCATCTTCTGGTGGTTACGCAGCAGGTAGCGGCGGCCGAAGCGCGGCTGGAACCGGCAGACCCGGGCGTTGTCGGCCCGTTCGAGCGGGGTGAAGAAATCCTCGTCGGTCCCGTCGCTGCCGAAGCCGTCCACCATCAGCCACACCCGCACGCCCCGGGTCGCGGCGTCGAGCAGCGCCTGTCGCACGCGCTGGCCGGAGGCGTCGTCGGCGAAGATATAATAGAGCAGTCGCACCTCGCGCCGGGCGCCGTCGATCAGCGCAATCAGCCGGTCGAGCGTGTTCGGTCCATCGCCGAGCGCGGCGAAGCGGTGGCCTGCCACCTCGACCTCCTCGAACGCGGGCGCGGCCCCGGTCATGGCCTGAGGACCGGCGCGGCGACGTCCGCCGGGACTCTGAGCGGTCGGCCGGTCGCACGGTCCACCATCGCCCAGCGGGTGAGGACGCGGGCCCGGACGCTGCCGTCGGGGCCCAGGAACTCCATATGCCGGTCGAAGCGGGCGCCCCGTGGCGCGTCGCCGACCCAGGTCACGGCGGTCACCGTCTCCCCCGGCGCGACGGAGCGCAGATAGTCGATCTCGTGCCGGACCACGACCCACAGATATTGCTCCGCATCGGCGGGGTCGGCGCGGCTCAGCCAGTGGGCGGTCGCCACCTGCTGTACCCACCGGACATAGACGGCGTTGTTGACGTGGCCCAGCTCGTCGATGTCCGCCGCCGTCGGGGTCAGCGACAGGGTGAAGGTGGCGCGGTCAGCGGGCGCCGGCATCGGCCCCGCCCAGTTCAGAGAGGATGAAGGCATAGGCCTCTGCATCCTCCTCGAGTGCGGTGAAGCGGCCCGACTTGCCGCCATGGCCGGCGCCCATATTGGTCTTGAGGAGAAGCGGCTTGTCGCCAGTCTTGGTCGCGCGGAGCTTTGCGGCCCATTTCGCCGGCTCCCAATAGGTGACGCGCGGGTCGTTGAGGCCGCCGGTGATCAGCATCGGCGGATAATCCTGGCGCGCGACATTGTCATAGGGGCTGTACGAGCGGATGAGGTCGAAGGCATCCGGGTCGGTGATCGGATTGCCCCATTCGGGCCATTCGCCCGGCGTCAGCGGCAGGCTGTCGTCGAGCATGGTGTTGAGGGCGTCGACGAACGGCACGTCGGCGACGATCGCGCCCCACAGATCGGGGTCGGTGTTCGCGACGACGCCCATCAGTTCGCCGCCTGCCGAGCCGCCGTTGATGGCGATCCGCCCCGGCGCGCCGAACCCGGCGGCGACCAGCCCCTTCGCCGCGTCGACGAAATCGCGGAAGGTGTTCCACCGCGCTTTCGCCTTACCGGACAGATACCATCCATATCCCAGGTCGTCGCCGCCCCGGATGTGAGCGATGGCATAGGCATAGCCGCGGTCGAGCAGGCTCAAGGCGTTGGTGGAAAAGGACGGGCTGATGGCAATGCCATAGGCGCCGTAACCGTAGAGAAACAGACGGCCGCTGCCGTCCCTCGGATAGTCGCGGCGATAGACCACTGACACCGGCACCACCGTGCCGTCGCGGGCGGTGATCGACAGCCGTTCGGTCGCATAGAGGGCGGGATCGTAGCCGGACGGGATGTCCTGCACCTTCATCACCGTCAGCCGCCCGTCGCCGGGGGCGTAGTCATAGACCGTCGCGGGCGTCACCAGCGAACTGTAGCTCAGGCGATAGGCCTCCGGGGCGTATTCGGGATTGGCGCCGAGACCGGCGGTATAGCTCGCTTCCGGAAAAGGCACCCGTGTCTCACCGCCATCCGGGGCGCGCAGGCGAATCTGATCGAGGCCGTCGACCCGTTCGGTGATCACCAGATGGCAGGCAAAGGCAGTCAGGTCGCGAAGGTACACCTGGTCCGACCCGGCGATCACCGTGCGCCAGTCGCTCAAGGAATCGAGGGCGGCCTCGGCGATGCGGAAATTGATGTGCTCGTCATTGGTCAGCACCCATAGTCGCCCCTGGCCGACATCGACGCTGTAGCGGTGGTTCGGCGCGCGGCGGCGAACGAGCCGGGGCGCGACGGCGGGATCGGCAGCCGGGATCAGCCGGGCCTCGCTCGACTGATGATCGCCGGTACTGAGAATGATCCACTGCCGGTCCTGGCTGCGGTCGAGTCGAACGGAGAAACCGGGGTCTTCCGTCTCCTCGTAGATCAGCGACGTGGCGGCGGGGTCGGCGCCCAGCCGGTGCAGGCGGGCACGATGCGTGCGCCAGTTGTCGTCGACCTCGGTATAGGCGATCGCCGCCGAATCGGCGCTCCACACCACCCGGCCGTTGGCGATGGTCGTTGCCGTCTCGATATCGCTTCCGGTGGCGAGGTCGCGAATACGGAGCGTGAACCGTTCCGACCCGTCGCGGTCCGACGACCACGCGGCCAGTCGTCCGTCCGGGCTGATCTCCAGTGCCTGAAGGCGGAAATAGTCATGGCCCTCGGCCTCCGCCGGCTCGTCGAGGACGAGCTGGTCGGGGCCGCCGGCGAGCGGGCGGCGCCACCAGACCCGATATTGCCCGCCGGGACGGAAGGCCCACCAGTAGAGATGGTCTCCATCCTGCTGCGGCACGCCGGCGTCGTCGGATTTGAGCCGCCCCTTCATCTCGGCGAGCAGCGTGTCGACCAGTCCTCGGCGCGGGGCCATGGCGGCTTCGAAGTAGGCGTTCTCCGCCTCAAGATAGGCCAACACCTCAGGATCGCTGACCTTGGGGTAGCCGGGGTCGCGCAGCCACGCCCAGGGATCATCGATGGTTCGGCCATGATGGACGGCGCTGGTGTTGCGGCGTTCGGCTTTGGGGGCGGGAGGCAGGTCGGCGGCTGGGGTCATGATCTTCCGGGCAAAGACGTGGGCCGCAAGGCTGGCGGCGGACTGTGTCAGCCTCTATCTTGGGTGCCCGACCCCCAGATCGCAAGGCATCCGATGTCCAGTTACGCAGACCGTTTGCAGGCGCTTCGCAACCAGCTGGCTGTCGACGGCCTCGACGGCTTCGTCGTGCCGCTCACCGACGAGCATCTGAGCGAATATGTCGGCAGCTATGCCCAGCGGCTGGCCTGGCTGACCGGCTTCGAAGGCTCGGCCGGTACGGCGGTGGTACTGCCCGCCGAGGCGGCGATGTTCGTCGACGGGCGCTATACGCTCCAGGTCCGCGAGCAGGTCGATGCCGCCCATTGGCGCTATCAGTCGGTGCCCGAAACCAGCGTCGCCGAGTGGCTGAAGGCGAACGCGCCCAACGGCGCGCGCGTCGGCTATGATCCTTGGCTGCATACCAAGGGCTGGGTGAAGGCGGCGGCCGAGGCGCTGGCGGCGCGCGGCGCGGCGCTGGTTCCGGTCGCGGCCAACCCGATCGACGCTGTGTGGCCCGACCGACCGGCGCCGTCGGACGCGCCGCTGATCGTCCATCCGGACGCGCTGGCCGGGCGGTCCTCGGCCGACAAGCGGCGGGCCATCGCCGACTGGCTGGCGGAGAAGCGCGCCGACGCTGCAGTGCTGTCGGCGCTCGATTCGATCGCCTGGGTGCTGAACATTCGCGGTGCGGACGTGGCGCGGACGCCTGTCGCGCTCGCCTTCCTGATCGTGCGGGCGGATGCGACGGCCGAACTGTTCGTCGCGCCGGGCAAGGTGGATGCCGAGGTTGCGCGGCATCTGGGCGACGAGGTGACGGTGCGGCCCCGCGATGTGTTCGCCGGGGCGCTCGCGGCTCTGGGCGGGCAAACGGTGGCGGTCGATCCGGACCGGTCGGTGGCGGCGATCTTCGAGGCGCTGGCGGCAGCGAACGCCGGGCTGGTCGAGGCGCGCGATCCCGCCGTGCTGCCCAAGGCGATCAAGACCGAGGCGGAAATCGCCGGTCACCGGGCGGCGCAACTGCGCGACGGCGCGGCGCTGACCCGTTTCCTGCACTGGTTCGCGGCCGAAGCCTCGCGTGGCGGGCTCGACGAATTGACGGCAGCGGCGCGGCTGGAGGATTTTCGGCGCGAGACGGGCCAGCTGCGCGACCTGTCGTTCGACACGATTTCCGGCGCCGGACCCAATGGCGCCGTCGTCCATTACCGGGTCAGCGAGGCGACCAACCGGCGGATCGAGTCCGGCACGTTGTTTCTGGTCGATTCGGGCGGCCAGTATCAGGACGGCACGACCGATGTCACCCGGACGCTGGCCGTGGGCACGCCGACGGCAGAGATGCGCGACCGCTTCACGCGGGTGCTCAAGGGTCATATCGCGCTGGCCGAAGCAGTGTTTCCCGAAGGGACGAAGGGCGGTCAGCTCGACGTCCTCGCCCGGCAATATCTGTGGGCGGCGGGCCTCGACTATGCGCATGGCACGGGCCACGGTGTCGGCAGCTATCTGTCGGTGCATGAGGGGCCACAGCGGATCGCGACCTCGGCCGTCAATGATGAGCCGCTGAAGGCGGGAATGATCCTGTCGAACGAGCCCGGCTATTACAAAGGCGGCGAATACGGCATCCGGATCGAAAATCTGGTGCTGGTAATGCCCGCTCCGCTCGACGGTGCGGAGAAGCCGATGCTCCGTTTCGAGACCTTGACGCTGGCCCCGATCGACCGGACACTGATCGACGTGTCGTTGCTGAGTTCGGCCGAGCGAGCCTGGGTCGATGCCTATCATGCGCGGGTCGAGGCGGCATTGGCGCCGCTGCTGCCGGCGGATGCAAGGGCCTGGCTGGCCGAAGCGGCAAGGCCGCTGTGAGACGAGGAGACTGGATATGAAGCGTCGGGGATTGTTCGCCGGGATTGCCGCCATCGCCGCCAGCCTGCTCGGCGGGATTGCCTATGCGGCCTTCTCGCCGCCGGCGACGCCACCGCTGCAGGGCGCGGCGGCGAAACGGGCCTATGATTTCAACCTCACCCGGATCGATGGCGAGCCACTGCCGCTCGCCGCTTATCGCGGCAAGGTGGTGCTGTTGGTCAACACGGCCTCGATGTGCGGGTTCACGCCGCAATATGAGGGGCTGCAGGCGCTGCAGACCAAATATGGACCGAAGGGCTTCACGGTCATCGGCGTGCCGTCGGGCGACTTCAAGGAACAGGAATACGGGTCGAACAAGGAGATTTCGACCTTCTGCCAGACCACCTTCGGCATCAAGTTTCCGCTGGCCGAAAAGGGGCATGTCGTCGGCCCCGAGGCGCTGCCGGTCTATCGTTGGGCGGCCGCCGTGCTGGGCGCCGACCAGACGCCGAAATGGAATTTCCACAAATATCTGATCGGTCCCGACGGCAAGCTGATCCGTGCCTTCGAAACCAAGATCACGCCCACCGATGCCCGCGTCACCGGCGCGATCGAGCAGGCGCTGAAGGGCGCGCGCGCCTGACGGCTTGAGCTCGCCGTCTCAGTCGGCGGTGCTGTCCGGTACCGCCTTTTCCGGGGCGGCAGCGAGCGGTGCGTCCTGCTGGGCGCGGGACTGGGCCTTGCGGCGCTTCAGATTGTCGCGCAGCGCCTGTTCCAGCCGTTCCCGGCGCTTGTCGTCCATCAGCGGCCGGCGACCCAGTCGGCCACGGCGGCGGCCAGCGCCTGTGCCTCGGCATCGAGCGTGCGCGCGACGACGGCTGGCGTATCGCTGGCGACAGGACGTTCGGCATCGAAGCGGCGCACTGTCACCTTGCCGTCCGTGCCCGTCATCATCGCATCGTAGCGGATACGGACGCGTGGCTGGGCGTCGCTGGTGTCGAGACCGAACTCCAGCAGCTGGCCGGTAATCCGCCGGCCGGGGTCGACGCCGGTCTGGTCGGGGCCGAGCACGGCCAGGCCCGTCCGGCTGGAAATCGCGTCGGAGAGCAACCGTTGGAACAGCCGGTTGGGCTGCTCCACCCACTGGGCGTCCTTCAGATAGGCATATTCTGTCGCGCTCACCCGGACCGGCAGGCGCAGTGTGCGCAGCGCCATCGGCACGCCGGGCACGGCCACCGTCACCGTCTGGCCCGGCGTCACGTCGCGTGCCGCCGAAGCGACAGGCGGCGAGGACAGGGTGAACAGCGTCGGCGGCGGCGGCGGTCCGCCGAGGCCGAGGCACGCGGTCAACGGCAGGGCCAGAAGCGGCGCGGCGCGGGTCAGGATGCGGCGGGTCATTGGCGGGACTCGTAGTCGGGCAGCTTGCGGCCACCGAGGAGGGCTGAGCTGGGATTCTCGTCCAGCCGCGCGGCGACGGCCCCCAGCGACTGCGACATCTGCCGCAGCTCGACGACCAGTTGACCGATCTGGGGCACGGTCTGCTTCGAGAAGGCCTGAATGCCCGGCTGCGCCTCTTTCACCGAGGTGTCGATCGAGGCGAGCGTGGCGTTGGCGGTGGTCAGCGTCCGGCGCAACTCCGCCATCGCCGTGCGACCGTCGCTGTCCAGCAGCGTGTTGGTGGTGGCGGCCAGCTTGCCGAACTCTTCCGCCGCATTGCCCGCCTGCTGGATGGCGACGCGGGCATCGGCCAGCGTCTGGGCGATCTCGGGGGACCGATCGGCCAAGGCGTCGCTGATCCGCTGGGTGTTGGCGAGAATGCCCGCGATCGACGCCTGGTTACGATCCGACAACAGCTGGCTCAACCGTTCCGTCAACGTCGTCAACCGTTCCAGCAGCTGGGGCGCGTTCGACAGCAGCTCGCCGAGGGCGCCGGGTTTGGTTGGGATGACCGGCCGGCCGGCCGGCCCGACATCGATGATCGGCGGCGCGCCCTTAATCGCGCCATCGAGGTTGATCTGCGACACGCCGGTGAAGCCGACCCCGGCAATGGTCGCGGTCGTGCCCTGGAGAATCGGCACATCGTCCTTCACCGACACGCGCACCCGCACGAATTCGGGGCTGTCGGGCATCAGGCTGACTTCCTTGACCTGTCCCACGGGAACGCCGGAAAAGGTGACGCCCGACCCGATGTTGAGGCCGGCGACCGACTGGCGGAAGAAGATGTCATATTCGCGCGTGTCGCCGCCGCCCATGCGCGCCAGCCACATGACGGCGATCGCGACGACGACGATCAGCGCGACCACGGTCGAGCCGACGATGACGTAGTTGCTCTTGTTCTCCATCAGTCCGCCTTCGCCTGCATCATACGTCCCTGTTCAGCAGCGGCGGCGGTGCGGCCGCGGGGCCCCTTGAAATAGTCGTGAATCCACGGATGATCAAAGTCCAGCAACTCGGGGATGGTTCCCACGGCCAGCACCTTGCGGTCGGCCAGCACCGCCACCCGGTCGCAGATGGTGTAGAGCGTGTCCAGATCGTGGGTGATCAGGAACACGGTGAAACCCAGGGAATCCCGCAGGTCGCGGATCAACGCGTCGAACGCCGCCGCGCCGATCGGATCGAGGCCGGCGGTCGGCTCGTCGAGGAAGAGGAGGTCGGGATCGAGCGCGAGGGCGCGGGCGAGGCCGGCGCGCTTCTTCATGCCGCCGGACAGTTCGGACGGATATTTGGGCCCTGCCTCCGGTCCCAGGCCCGACAGGGCGATCTTGTAGGCGGCGATCTCGTCCAGCAGATCGGGCGGCAGGTGCGGATAATATTCGCGGATCGGCACTTCGATATTCTCGGCCACCGTCAGGGTCGAGAACAGGGCGCCGTTCTGGAACAGCACGCCCCAACGCCTGCGGACATTCTTGGCTTCATTCTCCTCGCGGCCGATCATCGGCGTGCCGAACACGGTGATGTCGCCGGCGTCCGGCGTCTGGAGGCCGATGATCGCGCGCATCAGCACCGACTTGCCGGTGCCCGATCCGCCGACGACGCCCAGAATCTCGCTGCGGCGGACGTCAAGATCCAGCCCGTCATGAACCACCTGCGGACCGAAGCTGTTGCGCAGGCCGCGGATGCTGATGACGCTGTCGTCGCTCATATCCATCCGATCGCCGAGAAGAAGACCGCGAAGGCGGCGTCGAGGACGATGACCAGGAAGATCGCCTGGACCACGGCGGCGGTGGTCCGGAGGCCGACCTCCTCCGCATTGCCCTTGACCTGCATGCCGTGGAAGCAGCCGGTGATGGCGACGATCGCGCCGAACACCGGGCCTTTTAAGAGGCCCACCCACAGGTCGGTGATCGGCACCACCTCCTGCAGCCGGATGACGAAGGTGGCGGGCGGAATGCCGAGGTCGATCCACGAATACAGCCCGCCGCCGATGATCGCGATCACCGACGCATAGAAGCCGAGCAGCGGCATCAGAATGATGGTCGCCATCACGCGCGGAACGATCAACGCCTCGAACGGCGAGACGCCGATGGTCCGCATCGCGTCCACTTCCTCGGCCAGCTTCATCGAGCCAAGCTGCGCGGCGAAGGCGCTGCCCGAACGGCCGGCGACCATGATCGCGGTCATCAGCACGCCCAGCTCGCGCGTGGTGATGCGGCCGATGAGGTTGATGGCGAACACTTCCGCCCCGAACTGGCGGAGCTGGACCGCACCCTGCTGGGCGATGACGATGCCGATCAGGAAGCTCATCAGGCCGACGATCGGCAGCGCGTTGACGCCCACCACCTCGAACTGGCGGGCGATGGCGTTCCAGCGCAGCCGGCGCGGGTGGCGGGCAAGGGCCCCGATCGCCACCACCGTCTGGCCGAAAAACGCGAGGAAACCGAGCAGGATGCGCCAGGCCTCGACCACGCCCCGGCCGAGATCGGAGAGGACACGGATATAGCCTGGCCGTGCATCGGGACGGATCTTCACCGGATGGTCGGCGCCGGCGACCAGCGCCAGCAGGCGAGCCGTTTCCTCATGGACGCCGGTCACATCGGCGCCTTTGTCGCGAACCAGCCGGTGGACCAGCCAGGCGCCGACCGTGTCCATGCGCTCGACCGCGCTGAGGTCGACCGTCAGCGAGCCGCCCCCCGGCACGGCGTCGAGGCGTTGAGGCAGCGATTTAAGGCGCGGCAGGGTCAACTCACCCGACAGGCGCAGGGTGCGGACGTCGCCGTCCTCGTCGAGCTCGAAATCGGCTGGCCGGGTCATCGCGTCTCACAGGTGGCCGATAAGGTCGTGACGGGCAAGACATGAAACGCCCCGTCGCCGGATGAACGTTCCATGCCGCCATGGGTTGCGGCGATGGCTTGCGCGTGAAAGAGGGGCGCCATGGCACAGAAGCTCAGGCTGGCGATCTACGACATGGATCGCACCATCACCGTTCGTGGCACCTATACGCCGTTCCTGCTCCACGCCGCGCGGCGGCTGGCGCCATGGCGGCTGGTGCTGGCGCCCGTCACCTTGTTCGCCTTCGCCGCTTATGGGCTGAAGCTGATCGGGCGGGCGCGCTTGAAGGAGATCAATCAGGCGCTGCTGCTTGGGCATGTCGCCAGGCCGAAGCTGGCCAAGGTGACGGACAGCTTCGCCGAGCGGACGCTGCGGATGAACATCCGTCAGGGCGCGCTCGATCAGATCGCCGCCGACACGGCCGCCGGGTGGCGCGTCGTCCTCGCTACCGCTTCCTACCGTCTCTATGTCGAGGATATCGCCGGGCGGCTCGGCATCGAACCCGAAAACGTCATCGCCACCAACAGCCTCTCCGGACTGGACCAGCAGGTGTTGGCGCGGATCGACGGGGAGAACTGCTATGGTCCGGCGAAGCTCAGGATGGTCAAGGCGTGGATGATCGACCGCAGGATCGAGCGCGCGGAGGCCGAGATCCGCTTCTATTCCGACCATGTGTCGGACGCGCCGGTGTTCGAA
Organism: Sphingomonas sanxanigenens; assembly: GCA_037190805.1. Taxonomy (GTDB): domain Bacteria; phylum Pseudomonadota; class Alphaproteobacteria; order Sphingomonadales; family Sphingomonadaceae; genus JBBCJR01. The sequence continues at coordinate 44,040 of JBBCJR010000013.1, forward strand.
TGGTGCGATGAACCCGTCGCCGTCTCGCCCAGCCCGAAGCTCAAATATCTGGCGGCGAAGCGCGGCTGGCGCGTCGAGCAGTGGTAGGGGTCTGTTTGAAAATTCGTGGAAGCGCGAATTTCAAGGCGGTACCGGCCCGCGCCCCCTCATGCGCCAAAGGCGCATTTCCAAACATATTCTAAGCAGAGACGGGCGCCGCCGGCGGGGCGGCGCCCGGCGCCGATCAGGACGCCAGCTTCCTCAGCACATAGTGGAGGATGCCGCCATTGTAGAAATATTCCAGCTCGTTGACGGTATCGATCCGGCAGCGGGCCTCGAATGTCTCCTCGGTTCCGTCGGCGCGGGTAAGGGCGACGGTGACCATCTGGCGGGGCCGGAGGTCGGCGACGCCGCGGATGGTGAACTGCTCGGTCCCGTCCAGTTTCAGCGTCTTGCGGTCGACGCCTTCGGGAAACTGCAGCGGCAGCACGCCCATGCCGACGAGGTTGGAGCGGTGGATGCGCTCGAAGCTCTCGGCGATGACGGCGCGGACGCCCAGCAGATTGGTGCCCTTGGCCGCCCAGTCGCGTGACGAGCCGGTGCCATATTCCTTGCCGGCGACGATGACGAGCTGGGTGCCCGCGTCCTTGTACTTCATCGCCGCGTCGTAGATGGCCAGCTGCTCGCCGGTCGGGATATGCCTGGTGAAGCCGCCCTCGACCCCCGGCACCATTTCGTTGCGGATACGGATATTGGCAAAGGTGCCGCGCATCATGATCTGGTGATTGCCGCGCCGCGCGCCGTAGGAGTTGTAGTCCGCCCGCGCCACCTGATGCTCGCTGAGATAGTGTCCGGCGGGCGAGTCGGCCTTGATCGAGCCGGCGGGCGAGATGTGGGCGGTGGTGATCGAATCGCCCAGCAGAGCCAGCGGCCGCGCCTCGACAATGTCGCCAACCGGGGCCGGGGTCATGGTCATGCCCTCGAAATAGGGCGGGTTCTGGACATAGGTCGACGAGGACGACCAGCGGTAGGTGTCGGACCCGGTGACCTGGATGCTCCGCCACTTGTCATCGCCGTGGAAGACATTGGCGTAGCGGCTGCGGTACATCTCGCTGTCGATGAAGCTCTGGATGATATCCGCAACCTCGCCGTTCGACGGCCAGATATCGGCCAGATAGACGTCCTTGCCGTCATTGCCCTGCCCGATCGGAACCTTGGTGATGTCCTCGCGCACCGTGCCCTTCAGGGCATAGGCGACGACCAGCGGCGGGCTGGCGAGGAAGTTGGCGCGCACGTCGGGCGACACCCGGCCCTCGAAGTTGCGGTTGCCCGACAGCACCGAGGCGGCGACGAGGTCGTTCTCGTTGATCGCCTTCGAGATCGGCTCGGGCAGCGGACCGGAATTGCCGATGCAGGTGGTGCAGCCATAGCCGACGAGGTCGAAGCCGATGGCGTCGAGATCGTCCTGCAGCTTGGACTTGGTGAGATAGTCGGTGACGACCTGGCTGCCCGGCGCCAGCGAGGTCTTGACCCACGGCTTCGAGTTGAGGCCGAGCGCGCGCGCCTTGCGGGCGACGAGGCCGGCCGCGACCAGAACCGACGGGTTCGACGTGTTGGTGCAGCTGGTGATGGCGGCGATGACGACGTCGCCATGGCCGAGGCCGTGTTCGGCCCCATCGACCGTGACGCGCGTGTCGGCGTCGCCGGTCTTCTTGTAGCCGGTGGCCAGCTCGGTGTTGAAATTCTCGTCGACGTTCGACAGCAGAACGCGGTCCTGCGGCCGCTTGGGCCCAGCGAGTGACGGCTGGACGCTGGCCATGTCGAGGACCAGCGTGTCGGTGAACACAGGATCTTCGGCGGCGTTGTCGCGCCACATGCCCTGTGCCTTGGCATAGGCTTCGACCAGCTCGATCCGCCAGTCCTCGCGGCCGGTGAGGCGCAGATAGTTGAGGGTCGCCTGATCGACGGGGAAGAAGCCGCAGGTGGCGCCATATTCAGGTGCCATGTTGGCGATGGTGGCGCGGTCGGCCAGCGACAGGCTGTCGAGGCCGGGACCGTAGAACTCGACGAAGCGGCCGACGACGCCCTTCTGGCGCAGCATCTGGGTGACGGTGAGGACGAGGTCGGTGGCGGTGATGCCTTCCTGCATCGTGCCGGTCAGCTTGAAGCCGACGACCTCGGGCAGCAGCATGCTGACCGGCTGCCCCAGCATTGCCGCTTCCGCCTCGATGCCGCCGACACCCCAGCCGAGGACCCCGAGGCCGTTGACCATGGTGGTGTGGCTGTCGGTGCCGACCAGCGTGTCGGGATACGCGACGGTCTGGCCGTCGGCATCGTCCGAGGTCCAGACGGTCTGGGCCAGATTCTCGAGGTTCACCTGGTGGCAGATGCCGGTGCCGGGCGGTACCACCTTGAAATTATCCAGCGCCTGCGAGCCCCAGCGCAGGAACTCATAGCGTTCGATGTTGCGGGCATATTCCAGATCGACATTGGCGGCGAACGCCTTGGGCGTGCCGAACTCGTCGACCATGACGCTGTGGTCGATGACGAGGTGAACCGGAACCAGCGGATTGATCTTCTGCGGGTCGCCGCCCAGCCGCTTCATCGCGTCGCGCATCGCGGCGAGGTCGACCACGGCGGGCACGCCGGTGAAATCCTGCATCAGCACGCGCGCCGGGCGATACTGTATCTCGCGATCCGAGCGGCGTTCCTCGAGCCACTGGGCGAGCGCCTTCACATCATCGACGGTGACCGTGGTGCCGTCCTCGAAGCGCAGCAGGTTCTCCAGCAGCACCTTCATCGAATAGGGCAGGCGGGCAAGCTTCGCGGCGTCGAGGCCGAGGGCCGCAGCGGCCTTGGGCAGCGAATAATAGGCGACGTTCCGCCCTCCGACGTCGAGAGTGGTCCGGGTCTTTAGGCTGTCCTGTCCGATGGCGGTCATGTCGGGTCCCCGATGGCTGCGGCGCCGCTGCAAGCGGGAACGGCGCGAGGGTTGATCCTTGGAGTCGGGGCGGCTTTAGCAAGTGCAGCAGCGCTGGAAAAGGCGTGATGGTCGCAGGCCGGCATCGAAAGAGTCTGTTGAAAATGCGTCGCGGGCGCAATTCGCGACGCCTGCCCACGCCCTCACCCGGCTACCCATCAGGATACGTCCACGAGCGACCGGGTGGGGGCGTGGGCAGGCGTCGTCTCAAAGTCGCTCTTTCGCGAATTTTGAAACGGACTCTCTTCGGCCTATGGTGCGGCTCATGTCGCCACCATGCCACCGGCCGGATTGACGCGGAATGCGGATCAAGGAGCTGCGACTGGCATTGGTCTGCTATGGCGGCGTGTCTCTGGCCGTTTACATGCACGGCATTACCAAGGAAGTTTGGAAGCTGCTTCAGGCCAGTCGCGCGGTGGCGGATGGTTCGGGTGACGACGGCCTGGACGATTCTGCCCGCGTCTATCGGGCGCTGCTCGACAGCCTGGGCGATACGATCCGCGTCCGGGTGCTGGCCGACATCGTTGCCGGTGCTTCGGCCGGCGGGATCAATGGCGTCTTTCTTGCCCATGCGATGGCGACGGGACAGAGCATGGAGCCGCTGCGTACGCTGTGGCTGGAAGGTGCCGATGTCGAGACGCTGCTCGATCCCGCGGCGCGGCCCTCCTCGGCCATGGCGAAGCTGTGGATGGCCCCTGTCACCTGGGCTGCGTTGCGCGGGCGCGAGGACAGCGTCGATGAACTGGTCGGCGGCCCGGCGCGCGACGAGGTGCGACGCAAGCTGGGCCGGTTTGTCCGCTCCCGCTGGTTCGAGCCGCCGTTCGGCGGTGCCACCTTCACCGGCCTGCTGCTGGACGCGTTCGACGCGATGGCGACTGCGCCTGTGGGTAAATGCCTGATCCCGCCCGGCCAGCCACTCGACCTGTTCGTCACCGTCACCGATGTTCAGGGTCATCCGCAGCGACTGAGGCTCAATTCGCCGTCCGAGGTGCTGGAAACCGAGCATCGGCTGGTCATCGGCTTCAACGGCCGGTGCGGCGAGAGCGGCACGGCGATCGCCGATCCCGCCGAACTGGTGTTCGCCGCGCGCGCGACGGCGAGCTTTCCCGGTGCATTCCCGCCATTCCAGGTCAAGGAACTGGATCAGGTCCTGACGGAGCGGGGGCGCGAGTGGCCGGGCCGGGAGGCGTTTCTCGACCGCGTTTTCCCTCGCCAGCGCTCGGCGGGGATCGATCTGGAAGCGCTGGCGCTGATCGATGGCTCGGTACTGGCCAACGCGCCGTTCCGGCCCGCCATCGACGCGCTCCGCCAGCGGCCCGCGCACCGCGAGATCGATCGGCGTTTCGTCTATATCGACCCCAAGGCCGGGCGCCGCAGCATCCGTATGACGAAGGGGGACGGCGGCCCCGGTTTCTTCACCACGATATTGCGGGCGATGTCGGACATCCCGCGCGAGCAGCCGATCCGCGATAATCTGGAAGCGATCGAAGGCATGTCCCGCCGCATCCGACGGATGCGCTACGTGGTCGAAGCGATGCGGCCCGAGGTCGAGGCGGCGATCGATCGCGAGCTTGGCGGCACCTTCTTCCTCGACCGGCCGACCCGTGACCGGCTGGTCGCCTGGCGGGCGAAGGCCAATGCCGCCGCCGCCGCCCAGGCCGATTATGCCTATGCCGCCTATGGCTATCTGAAGCTGAGTCAGGTCGTCGAGGAAATGGGACGGATTATCGGCGATGTCGCCGGTGCGGACGTTGGGATTGATGCCGCCAGGCGGGCGTTGTGGACGTGGATCGAGACTCAGGGCCTGGACAGCATCGCCGCCAACATTCGCGGCGCCCGCCCCGAAGCGATCGCCTTTTTCCGTCGCTGGGACCTGGGCTTCCGGATCCGACGGTTGCGCTTCCTGGCCCGCCGGCTTGAGGAAATGGGGGATGAGGCGGGGGCCGGTAGTGGTGTCGAAACCGCCCGGCGCGAGGTCTATGATCTGCTCTCCCCCTATCTCGACCGCCGTCGGGACGCGCTGTTCGCCGGGCGGATCGATGAGTCCGCGCAGGCCGTTTTCGACGATCCGGGCGCTGCGGCGAATGCGTTGGGCGATGTCTATGATCTCGCCCGCCTTGACGTGCTGACCGACGAGAAGCTGGCGGAAGCGTTCGCGGGCCTCGACAAGCCGCACCGTCGGCCGCTGCTCCTCGCCTATCTCGGTTTTCCCTTCTACGATATCGCCACCCTGCCGCTGCTGCAGGGTGAGGGTCTGGACGAGTTCGATCCGATCAAGGTCGACCGCATCGCTCCCGACGACGCGCCGTCGATCCGCTCCGGCGGGGCGGAAGCGACGTTGAAGGGCATCGAGTTCAACAGCTTCGGTGCCTTCTTCAGCCGCGCCTATCGCGAGAATGACTATCTGTGGGGACGGCTGCACGGGGCGGAACGGATGATCGACATCCTGCTGTCCACGCTGCCGGATGGCACGCTCGCGCCGGGGGTGAAGGCGACGGCGAAGCGCGACGCCTTCCTGGCGATCATCGAGGCGGAGACGCCGCATCTGACGGCTGTGCCGGAACTGATCGACTCGCTGCGCCGGGAACTGGGAGCGGCATCATGACGATCGCCATCATCTGGCCGGCCATTGCCTTGGTGGGCTTGATCTATCTCGTCTGGATCATTCTGTTCGTGCAGCGATTGGGCCATATCCGGCGAACGCCGCCTACCGCGGAGAGCTTCGCCACCGGCGCTGCCGCCCGGCGCTATTTCCAGCCGGTCGAGATGCCAGCCAACAACCTGGCCAATCTGTTCGAGATGCCGGTGCTGTTCTTTGCTTTGGTGCCGCTGCTCGCCATCACCGGCCAGGCGGGGCATGTGCAACTGGCCCTGGCCTGGATCTATGTCGCGGTGCGGGCGGTGCACAGCTGGTTCCACCTCCGGGGCGGTGTTCTCAACCGCTTCAGGGCCTATTTCCTGTCCACCATTGTTCTGGCGGCAATGTGGGTCGGTTTCCTGGTGGACATGATCGCGCTGGCTGGCGCCTGATGACGTCCTTGATCGGCCGTCAAGAGGCGCGCCGTCAGGCGACCTTGGGTTCCAGTCGTTCGATCACCCATGGTTCTTCGGCCGCGGCGGCAATCCATTCCTGCATCCAGGGATGGGTGATGACGGCCTGCATATAGGCGGCCGCCTCTTTCCCGACGGGAATCGCATAGGTAATGAAGCGGGTGACGACAGGCGCGAAATAGGCGTCCGCCGCGCCGAAGCGCTCCCCGAACAGGAAGGGCCCACCGCCCCCGAACCGGCCGATCGCCTCGACCCACAGGCCGGTTACGCGGTTGATGTCGACCCAGGCGTCGTCCGACAACGGTGGCGTCCCGGACAGCCGATGGCGCAGGTTCATGCCGCATTCTCGGCGCAGGGCCGCGTAGCCCGAATGCATTTCCCCGACCATCGAGCGGGCGAAGGCGCGCGCCGCCGGATCGGCGGGCCAGAAGCGCTCGGCGCCGGCGGTTTCGGCCAGCCAGTCGAGGATGGCGTGCGAATCCCATACCACGATGTCGTCATCGACCCACAGGATCGGCACCTTGCCGGCTGATGGCGCGATGTCGCGCCCCTGCCGCCGTTCGGGCCAGTCGTCGTCAAACAGGGGCACGAGCAACGTCCCGAACTCGAGGCCGGACAGTTTCGCGGTCAGCCAGCCGCGCAGCGACCAGGAAGAATAGGCGCGGTTGCCGATGACCAGCTTCATGGACGTCTCCAGGGGAATTGGATGATTCAGGGGTGCGGTGGTGGATCGCTGGCGGGAAAGGATTCGTCGGACGCCTCGTCGGTGTCCGTCCAGCGGCGGTTGAGGCGGGTGCGCATCCCCTCCGGCCCGGCCGAGCGGATAGGTCCCTCGCCCGGCGCAAGGGCGACGAAGCGCCGCTCATCGCCGGCGTTGCGACGGCGGAGCAGTCGGCCGATCACGGCGGCCCCGGCCGCAAGCGCGGCGGCAGCGGTAATAATACGGATCACGGGACGCTGGGGCACGCGGCGCCTCCATCAAACGACAGGGCGCTATCCTAGCAGTCCCCCGCTCCCCGCAAAAGCCGGCGGCGGCGAAGGCTCGGCTTGATGGGATTTCCGGCCACGCTTCGATTGATTTCCACCATTGCCTGTGTGATCACGAACCCAATACCAAAATTGGAGGGGAGGACTATGACGAGGACGATCGCCCGCTGCCTACTTGTCGCCATGGGGATGGGCCTGGCCGGCTCTGCCGCCGCGCAGGACGAACCCAAGGCTGAAGCCGGCCCGCCGATCGAGCAGGCGGTGTCTGGCGATCGGACGAGCGGCTGGCTGCGGCAGACCCGCGCTCCGGTGGCGGCGCGCAACGGCATGGTCGCGACCAGCCAGCCTCTGGCGGCGGAGGCTGGCCTCGAAATCCTCAAGCGCGGTGGCAATGCGATCGATGCTGCGATCGCCACGGCCGCCGTCCTCAACGTCGTCGAGCCGGAAAGCGCCGGCATCGGCGGCGATTCCTTCGCGATCATCTGGCTGGCGAAGGAAAAGAAGCTGATCGGCATGAACGCCACGGGCCGCGCCGGGGCGCTGGCGACGCTGAAGGCGTTCCAGGACAAGGGGTTGAAGAGGATACCGCTGCACGGCCCACTGTCGGTAACGGTGCCGGGCGCGGTCGACGGGTGGGACGCGCTGTTGAAGCGTGCCGGCACCATGGGATTCAAGGAAGTCCTGGAGCCGGCGATCCGGCTGGCCGAGGAGGGCTATCCGCTCAGCGAGCGCATTCGTAACGACTTCATCTACGGCAAAACCGTGATCAAGGACGATCCGGAGGCTATCCGCACCTACATGGTCAACGGCGAGGTGCCGCCGATCCACCACATCATGCGCACGCCCGACCTCGCCAAGGCGTTTCGCCTGCTTCAGACGGGAGGCCGCGATGCCTTCTACAAGGGGCCGATCGCCGACGCGATCGTCGCCAAGGTCCAGGCACTGGGCGGCCATCTGACCAAGGCCGATCTCGATGCCACCCACTTCACGTGGGAAACCCTGATCTCGACCAACTACAAGGGCTATGACGTGTTCGAGCTGCCGCCCAACACCCAGGGGCTGGCGGCGCTTCAGATGCTCAACATCGTCGAGGTGTGCGGCAAGCAGCTGGGCGTCGACCCGGCTAGGCTGGGCCCGCGCTCGGCCGACTACTGGCACCTGATGGTCGAGGCGAAGAAGCTCGCCTATGCCGATCTCCACCGCTACAACGGCGATCCGGCCTTTTCCGAGATTCCGACCCAGCGGCTGATCTCCAAGGATTATGCCGCTTCGCTTTGCCAGCAGATCGACATGAAGAAGGCGCGTCCGGCGACGCCCACCCAGACGCCGATCGGCGGCACCGTCTACCTCACGACGGCCGATCGCGAGGGCAACATGGTGTCGTTCATCTACAGCATCTACGACAGTTTCGGGTCTGGCATCATGGTGCCGGGCTACGGCTTCGTGCTCAACAACCGCGCGGCGCTGTTCAACCTCGACCCGAAAAGCCCGAATGTCATCGCGCCCAAGAAGCGGCCGTTCCATACGCTCGTCCCGGCCTTCATCATGAAGGACGGCCGGCCGCTCACCGCCTTCGGCCTGATGGGCGGCGCCCAGCAGTCGCAGGGCCATGCGCAGGTCGTGGTGAACATGGTCGATTTCGGCGCCAATGTGCAGGCGGCCAGCGACGCCGCCCGCTTCACCCATTGGCAGGACCGCGACCGGCTGGACCTGGAGACCGAGCTTTACGCGCTGATCGGCGACGATCTGAAAGCGCGGGGGCACAAGGTCGAGCAGGCCAATGGCGAGGACATGGGCGGCTATCAGGCGATCGAGTTCGTGCCCGAGATCCCCGGCGCGCTGCCGGGCGCCGAGCGCCCTGGCGGTCCGGTGAACGGCGCGTTCGTCGCGGGCTCGGATCACCGCAAGGACGGTCTGGCGATCGGTTGGTGACGGACGATGGCGGGGCGCGGCCGGTTTCTGGCGGCGCCCTGTCATTCGTTTGACATGGTGCTATGCCGTGGAGCTCTCTGCTGCTATCCCGGACGTATAGAACCATGATCATTGTCGACAATGACAATCGGGGGTGCAGATAATCGATGTCCGCTGAACAGGCCGCTGCGCGAACCAGGATGAGGTCCCCCAGCCTTCCCGATGTGCAGGGCGAGGTGGACGCGCCGCTCAGGGCCAGCGTCTATGAGGAACTGCGCCGCCGGCTGATCACCGGCAAGATCGCGCCCGGCGTGGCGATGTCGACGCGCGGTATCGCCCAGCAGCTCGGCGTGTCGCAGATGCCGGTGCGCGACGCGCTCAGCCGCCTGGCGGCGGAAGGGGCGGTGGAAATCCGCACCAATCGCAAGATCGTGGTGCCCACGATGACGGCGGAACGACTGGACGAGGTTATCCGCTGCCGGATGATGCTGGAACCCAATGCGGCCGCCATGGCGCTGCCCCGGCTGGATGCGGGGGTGATCCGCCAGCTGCGACAGGCCGACGGCCGGTTGAACCAGGCGCTGGAGAGCGGCGACGTCAACGATTACATGGAGAACAACTACGCCTTCCATTTTCTGATCTACCGCGCTTGCGGGTCGACGATTCTTACCCGGCTGATCGAAATGTTGTGGCTGCAGTTCGGGCCGCTGATGCGGGTCGTGTACGGCCGGGTCGGGACGGTCAACCTCGTCGATCAGCATGCCCTGGCGCTGGAGGCGATCAGCCGCCGCGACGAGGCGATGTTCCGCGAGGCGATTCGCGCCGATATTGCCGATGCCAGGGCTTTGATCTCCGCCAGCTGACGCCCAGGAATGGCCCGATCAGGGGCCGTTCGTACCCCGGATAGGGGGTGTTGCGATTCTGGTGTGATCACAGTATGGCGGCGCCGGTTTTTTGGTCATGACGGCGGCTCGCCGTCGGTAATTGATGGAGAGTTTAGCGATGCGCGTCGGTGTACCGAAAGAGATCAAGAATCATGAATATCGGGTCGGCCTGACCCCGCCTGCGGCGCGCGAATATATCGCCGCCGGACATGAGGTGCTGGTCCAGACCAATGCCGGCGCCGGCATTGGCGTCAGCGACGAGGAATATCGCGCTATCGGCGCGAAGATCATTCCGACCGCCGAGGAGGTGTTCGCCACCGCCGACATGATCGTCAAGGTCAAGGAACCGCAGCCGAACGAGTGGGTGCAGCTGCGCGAGGGTCAGATCCTCTACACCTATCTGCACCTGGCCCCCGATCCTGAGCAGACCAAGGGCCTGCTGGCCTCGGGCGTCACCGGCATCGCCTATGAGACGGTTACCGACGCGCGCGGCGCCCTGCCGCTGCTGGCGCCGATGAGCGAGGTTGCCGGCCGTCTGTCGATCGAGGCCGCCGGCCATGCGCTGAAGAAGTATAATGGCGGCCGCGGTGTCCTGATGGGCGGCGTTCCGGGCGTTGCGCCGGCGCGGGTCGTCGTTCTGGGCGGCGGTGTCGTCGGCACCCATGCGGCGCGCATGGCCGTTGGCCTGGGCGCCGAGGTGACGATCCTCGACCGCTCGCTGCCGCGTCTGCGCGAACTGGATGAGCTGTTCCAGGGCCGTGTCCGCACCCTCTATTCGAACATCGATTCGGTGGAGAAGGAAATCGCCGCCGCCGACGCGGTCATCGGCGCGGTGCTGATCCCCGGCGCCAGCGCGCCCAAGCTCGTCACCCGCAAGATGCTGGGCCTGATGAAGCAGAACGCGGTGCTGGTCGACGTCGCCATCGACCAGGGCGGCTGCTTCGAAACCAGCCACGCCACCACTCATGCCGACCCGACCTTCGTCGTCGACGGCATCATCCACTATTGCGTCGCCAACATGCCGGGCGCCGTGCCGCTGACGTCGAGCTATGCGCTCAACAACGCGACGCTGCCTTTCGGTCTGGCGCTGGCCAACAAGGGCGTGGCGGCGATCGACGCCGATCCGCACCTGCGCAATGGCCTCAACGTCCATCGCGGCCGGGTCTTCAACCAGGCCGTGGCCGAGAGCCTGGGCCTTGACTGGCAGTCGCCGACGCTGCCCGTCGCCGGCTGAGTTCGCAGCCCGGCCGCGCCCCCTTGGGCGCGGCCGGGTGTTGCACTGGAAGCACCGATCCACGCGAGCTTGGCCCCTGACAAATTGTCATTCGTCCCGCTAAGGGGCGGGCGCAGTGGCTGGTGAGCCAATGGAGGCCAAGTTGAAACTGATCGAGAATTACATTGCCGGGGCAAACGCCGCCGGCGGCGCCCGTCGCGGCGACGTGTTCAATCCCAGCAGTGGTGAAGTCCAGGCTCAGGTCGCCCTGTCGGGCAAGGCCGAGCTGGACGTCGCGGTTGCCGCAGCGCTGAAGGCGCAGCCCGGCTGGGCCGCCACCAATCCGCAGCGCCGGGCGCGTGTCATGTTCCGTTTCAAGGATCTGCTTGAAAAGAACATGGAAGAACTGGCCCGCCTGCTCGCATCCGAGCACGGCAAGGTCATCGACGACGCCAAGGGCGACATCCAGCGCGGCCTCGACGTCATCGAGTTCTGCTGCGGCATCCCGCACCTGCAGAAGGGTGAATATACCGAGGGCGCGGGCCCCGGTATCGACGTCTATTCCATGCGCCAGCCGATCGGCATCGGCGCGGGTATCACACCGTTCAACTTCCCGGCGATGATCCCGATGTGGATGTTCGGGCCGGCGATCGCGACCGGCAACGCCTTCATCCTAAAGCCTTCCGAGCGTGATCCCTCGGTGCCGGTCCGCCTGGCCGAACTGCTGAAGGAAGCGGGCCTGCCTGACGGTATCCTGAGCGTCGTCCACGGCGACAAGGAAATGGTCGACGCCATCATCGATCATCCGGCGATCGGCGCGATCAGCTTTGTCGGGTCCAGCGACATCGCTCAATATGTCTATGCCCGCGGCACCGCGAACGGCAAGCGTATCCAGGCGATGGGCGGGGCGAAGAATCACGGTATCGTCATGCCGGACGCCGACCTCGACCAGGTCGTCAACGACGTCTGCGGCGCCGCCTTCGGCTCCGCCGGCGAGCGCTGCATGGCGCTGCCGGTGGTCGTGCCGGTGGGTGACGACACGGCCGATCGGCTGCGCAAGAAGCTGATCCCGGCGATCGAGGCACTGCGCGTCGGCGTCTCCACCGACAAGGACGCTCATTACGGCCCGGTCGTCACCGCCGCTCACAAGGCGAAGGTGGAAAACTACATCCAGATGGGTGTGGACGAGGGCGCCGAACTGGTCATCGACGGTCGCGGTTTCTCGCTTCAGGGTCATGAAAACGGTTTCTTCGTCGGCCCGACCCTGTTCGACCGCGTCACCACCGACATGCGGACCTACAAGGACGAGATTTTCGGCCCGGTTCTCCAGATCGTCCGTGCCAAGGATTTCGACGAGGCGGTCGCCCTGCCGTCGAACCACGAATATGGCAATGGCGTCGCCATCTTCACGCGCAACGGCCATGCCGCGCGCGAGTTCGTGAAGCGCGTGAATGTCGGTATGGTCGGCGTCAATGTGCCGATCCCGGTGCCGGTCGGCTATCACAGCTTCGGCGGCTGGAAGCGTTCGGCCTTTGGTGACACCAACCAATATGGCCCGGAAGGCATCCGCTTCTGGACCAAGGTCAAGACCATCACCGGTCGCTGGCCCGACGGTGGCGCCGATGGCGGCAGCGCCTTCCTGATCCCGACGCTGTAAGCCGTCAGGGCGCCTCAACAAAAACCCCCTCGACCAACCGGTCGAGGGGGTTTCTGTTTTTGTTCAGCTTTGGCTGGACCGTACTCAAGCCGCGCGGACGCGCGTGATCAGGGCTTCGTAGGCGCGGGCCGCTTCGTCGCCGGTGTAGCGCGCATATTCGCTTTTCCCGAGCTGCTCCTGGGATGGGAAGATCACCTGATTGTTCCGGTAATCGGCCGGCGTCAGCGCCTTCGCTGCGGCGTTGGGGGTCGGGTAGCGGATCGTCTCGGCGATTTCAGCGCCGACCTTGGCGTCGAGCAGGAAGTTGATGAACTGGTGGGCGAGGTCGGGGTTCGGCGCGCCCTTCGGGATCGCCAGCGTATCCGACGACAGCTGGCCACCTTCCTTGGGAATTACAAAGCCGATGTCGGGATCCTCGCGCATGACCTGAGCGATGTCGCCATTATATTCGATGACCAGGTCGACGTCGCCCGCCAGCAGCAAGTCCTGGCCATTATCCTCGTGGAAGGCGCCGATATTCGGCTTTTGCCGGATCAGGATCTGCTCGACCCTGGCCATGTCGGCCGGGTCGACATGATCCATGCCCTTGCCCAGATATTTCATCACCAGCCGGCACAGGTCGCCCGCTTCCGACAACAGGCAGATGCGGCCCTTGTAGCGGTCCGAATCGAATACCCACTTCCAGCTGTCGGGCACGCCATCGACCTTCGACTTGCGGTAGCCGATGCCGATCACGACCCAGGTATAAGGCATCGAGAACTTGCGGCCCGGATCATAGACCGCGTCCTGAAAGCCGGGCTCGATATTCTTGAAGTTGGGGATCTTGGCGTGATCCAGCGGCATCAGCAGGTCGGCCTGGATCATTCGTTCGACGAAGTCATTGGTCGGCACGATGATGTCATAGCCCTGGTTGCCGCCGCGCAGTTTGGCGAACAACTCGTCATTGTTGGCGAACAGGCTCATATTGACGTTGATGCCGGTCGCCTCGCGAAAGTCGTCCAGCGTGGTTTCACCGATATAGGTGTCCCAGTTATAGAAATTGATGCTGGGGCCGGACGGGCCGCCACAGCCCGACAGGCCCGTGAAGGAAAGGCCGACGGCTGCCGCACCGGCGCCGGCCAGAAATCCGCGTCGCGAGGATGGTGGCAAAGAGCTGGTCATGAGGCATTGGTTTCCGTGCAAGGGGGCTGCACGCGACGTTTCCGTCACGCATGCCCGGCAGAGACCGTAAGGCATAAGCAGTTCACAGGGCGAGGTCGACCCCGGTGGCAGGACGGGCGGCCGATACCCTTGCGGCCCGGCGACGCTTGGAAAACCGATGACGTGACGATACCCAATCTGTATGTGATCACAGGGCTTTTTTGGCGGGAGGCGGGATTGAACAGCAGCACCAATGCAATGCCGGATCAGGATATCACCCGTCATGCTCCGTCCTATTATGCTGCGACCCGCCATGAGAGCCCAGATCCCACGCCCTTGACCGGTGAAGTGCAGGCGGATGTCTGCGTCATCGGTGGAGGCTATTCCGGCCTTTCGGCCGCCTTGCATCTTGCCAGGGCAGGGGTTCGGGTGGCTCTTGTCGAACAGGCGCTGCTCGGCTGGGGCGCGTCGGGCCGCAATGGCGGACAGATTCATGTCGGCATGCGGCGCGATCAGGACTGGCTGGAACGGCAGGTCGGCCCGGATGACGCCATGGCGCTGTGGAAGCTGGCGGTCGATGGGCGCGACCATGTCGACTGGCTGATCGACACTCTGGGTATCGAGTGCGATTTTCGGCCCGGCTATCTGCATGTCGACCACAAGCGCAGCTATGTCGACCACAGTCGGCAAACCGTCGATCTGCTGCGCGGCCGCTATGATTATCCCCATATCCGTTTCGTCGATGAGGCCGAGGTTCGCCAGCGCGTCGGCAGCGGCGGTTACTATGGCGGCACGCTGGACGAACGGGGGGGGCACCTTCACCCGCTCAACTTCGCGCTGGGGATCGCGCGCGGTGCCCGCGAGGCTGGGGCCCAGCTTTTTGAGCGCACGCCCGTCACCGGGGTTGTTCGCCGGGGCACGGGATGGCGGGTCGAAAGCGCCACGGGTCATATCCTGGCCGACAAGGTCGTGCTGGCCTGCGACGGTTATCTGCGCGGTCTGGCGCCCAAGGTCGAGGCGCGGGTCATGCCGATCAACAACTTTGTCGGCGTGACCGAACCTCTCGGTGCCGAGCGCGCGGCAAGTCTGATCCGGGGCACGGAATCGGTCTCGGACTCCCGCTTCGTGGTCTATTATTTCCGCATCACGCCCGATCATCGCCTGTTGTTCGGCGGCGGCGAAAGCTATGGCTATCGTTTCCCGAGCGATATCAAGGCAACCGTGCGCCCCCATATATTGAAGGTCTATCCGCAACTGGCCGATGTCCGGCTGGACTATGCCTGGGGCGGCACCTTGTCGGTCACGCCCAACCGCCTGCCCTTCGTGCGCCAGATCGGCCCTGGCTTCTACAATATCAGCGGCTATTCCGGCCTTGGGGTGGTGCTGGCGCCATATTTCGGCAAGCTGGTGGCGGGCGCCATCGCTGGTGACAGCAGCGGCTTCGACCAGCTGGCCAAGCTTCCCGTGCCACAATTTCCGGGAGGACGGCTGCTGCGCTGGCCGACGCTGGTGGCGGCGATGTCGTTCTTCGCGCTGCGGGACCGGCTGTGAGCGCGCGGCCCGGCTTCGCGCCCGCATCGGCGGACGAACTGGCGAGCTTCCTCGCCCGCCACCCGGAGGTGGTCGAACTGGATGCGGTCGTCACCAACCTCAACGGCGCGCTGCTCGGCAAGCGGGTGCCGATCGCCGAGGCGGCGAAGATTTTCAAGGCGGGTGTTCAGTTCTCGGCCTCGGCGCCGCTGTCGGACGTGCGCGGCATGGGGCATGATGCGCTCGGCATCGGCCAGAGCGACGGCGATCCCGACGCCGCCGGCCTGCCGGTAGCGGGAACGCTCACCCTGGCGCCATGGACGGCTACACCCACTGCCCAGGTGCTGTGCGCGCAAACCGGCGCGGATGGGGAGCCGTTGTGGTTCGACCCGCGCCGCATCCTCGCCGATGTTGTCGATCGCTGTCGGGCCGATGGCCTGCATCCGGTCGTGGCGCTTGAGCCTGAATTCTACCTGCTCGACCCCGAGCGCGATGCGCTGGGGCGGGTGCAGCCGGCGCGGGCACCGCTCACGGGGCAGCGGCCGGGCACGCCGCGTAACCTCTCGGTGGCGACGGTGGAGGAGTTCGGCACTATCCTGTCGGCGCTCGATACTGCGGCCAAGGTGCAGGACCTGCCCCTGATCTGCGTCACTGCCGAATATGGTCTTGCCCAGTTCGAGGCCAATCTGGGCCATGGGGGCGATCCATTGCTGGCCGCCGATCAAGCGATGATGCTGCGTCGAATGGTCCAGGGCGTCGCGGCCGCCCATGGCCTTTCGGCCACCTTCATGGCCCGGCCATTCGTCGATCAGCCAGGCAATGGCCTCCATGTCCATGTCAGTCTGGTCGACGAGGAGGGCAACAACCGCTTCGGCGCCGATCCGGCGCTGCTCGGTCATGCCATCGGCGGCATGCAGGCGCTGATGTACGACAGCATGGCGTTGTTCGCGCCCAACCTCAACGCCTGGCGGCGCTATGACGCGCCGTTTGTGCCCCAGGCGCCTTTATGGGGTGAGAACAATCGCAGCGTCGCTTTCCGCGTGCCGCTGTCACCTCCTTCCGGTCGACGGATCGAGCATCGAGTCGCCGGCGCCGATGCCAGTCCGCATCTGGTGCTGGCGGCGATCCTGGCCGCGATCCATCATGGTGTGATCGCACGACTCGATCCGGGAAAACCCGTTGTCGGCCGCTCCACGGTTGGACGTGGGGCCGATTTTCCGAGCGGGCTTTTGCCAGCGCTCGATCGGCTGGAGCGGGCCGAAGCGTTGGCGACCTATATTCCCGCTCCCTTTCTCCAGGCCTATGCCCATGTAAAGCGGGGCGAATTCGACAGCCTCCTCGCCCCTATCCTCGACGGGGAATATGCCTTTTACCTCTAGCCTGTGATCACAAAGCCACGGTCGGACCGTGATCGCAAAGTGGAGAAGTTGAAACCATTAGAATTCTGTCTCGACGAGGCGCATCAATATCTGTGATCAGTTTCGAATGAGGGTGATCACGATAAAGGTCATAGTGGAGAGAAAGAATGATAATGGGGACAACTTCATTCACCAAAGCTCTGCTCCTATCAGGTGCTATCCTGGTCCTGCCGGCTTCGGCGTGGGCCCAGGAGGCTAGTAGCGGCGGCGCTCAGCAGACGTTGTCGGCGAATGACGGCGAAATCGTCGTCACCGCGACCCGCCAGGCACAGACCTTGTCGCGAGTACCCATCAGCGTCAGCGCCTTCAACCAGGAGACGATGAACCAGAAGGGCATCAAGTCCTTCGCCGAAGTCGCGCGTTTCACACCAGGGGTCAATTTCGATCCGGGTTCGAACAACATCTCCATCCGCGGCATTTCATCGGGCGCTGGCGCCGGCACCACCGGCATCTATATCGACGATACGCCGATCCAGATGCGTGGTCTCGGCTTCAGCGCCGACAACTCTCTGCCGGGCATTTTCGACCTCGAGCGCGTTGAGGTGCTGCGCGGCCCGCAGGGCACGCTGTTTGGCGCCGGCTCTGAGGGCGGCACGGTGCGCTACATCACGCCGCAGCCGGGCCTGGTCGACTATACCGGCTTTGCCCGTGCCGAGCTGTCCCAGACCCAGCATGGCGGCACCAGCTACGAGGCCGGCGCCGCAGTTGGCGGTCCGTTGATTCAGGACAAGATCGGCTTCCGGGTCAGCGCCTGGCACCGCAAGGATGCTGGCTGGATCGACCGGGTCGACAATGCATCGATCGGTCCAGCCAATCCGCGCGGAACGGTGGTCGACAAGAATGCAAATTCCGGCAAGACCACGGTTCTGCGCGGCGCGTTGTCGTTTCAGCCGACCGAAGACCTGCTGATCACGCCGACCATCCAGTATCAGAAGCGGACGAGCCGCGACAACGACACCTTCTTCGAAGGCATTTCCGACCCGAAGAATGGCGTGTTCCGCAAGAGCAGCCCGGAATATCGTTACGACAACGACAAATATTATCTCGCCTCACTCTACATCGAGGCGGGCTTGGGGGCGGCCAAGCTGATCTCGAACACCAGCTATTTCCACCGCAACAACCTGACCGGCTATGACGGGACGATCTACAACCTCAGCTATTATCAGGAA
Organism: Sphingomonas sanxanigenens; assembly: GCA_037190805.1. Classification (GTDB taxonomy): domain Bacteria; phylum Pseudomonadota; class Alphaproteobacteria; order Sphingomonadales; family Sphingomonadaceae; genus JBBCJR01. The sequence continues at coordinate 61,959 of JBBCJR010000013.1, forward strand.
GAATATGCCGGTGCGTTCGAGCCGGATGATAGTCCGGGGGCTCGCTGGCCGAACAGCAGGTGCGTGGATGATGGCTGGTCCTGCCGTCCAGGCCTGTATCCGTTCCTCACGCCGACGGGAATCAACCAGGCCCTGCCCTTTTATCTCAGCCCGGCGCTGGTGACGAACCGGCAGCGCAACTTCACGCAGGAAGTCCGCATCCAGTCGGATGACCCGGATTCCCCGCTGACCTGGGTGGCCGGTGTGTTCTATCAAAACAACCGCCAGACCAGCATCGAGGAGCTGATCGAGCCGTCCACCGAAGCGTTGTTCCCGTTCCTGTTCGGTAACGATCCGGACGGCAATCCCGTGACGGTTCCAACCTATTTCGAGTGGCCGATGTACGGCCAGGACAGCTACATCACCGATAGCCGTGCGCGAGAGAAGCAACTCGCCTTCTTCGCCGACGTGACTTATTCGCTGACCGAACAGCTTAAAGTCACCGCAGGCGCCCGTTATGCGCGAACGAAATATTCGTTCACCAACTTCGCGGACGGTCCGCAGAACTTTGAGCGATCGGGCGGAGCGGGCACATCAAAGGAAAACCCCTTTACGCCCAAACTCAGCATATCCTATCAGGCCGATCCCAATAATTTGTTCTATGCAACCTGGTCCAAGGGCTTCCGGGTGGGCGGTGCAAATGCACCAGTGCCGTTTGATGCCTGCAAGGATGATCTCATTGCGCTGGGCCTGAACAGTTCTCCCGACAGCTATGGCTCGGACAAGGTGACGAGTTGGGAGTTGGGCACCAAGAACCGTTTGCTCGACCGCAAACTGCAAATCGCGGCCAGCGTTTACAACATCGACTGGACGGACATCCAGCAATCGGTCTACCTGCGCGGCTGCGCCATCCAGTTCACCGGTAATCTCGGTAAGGCACGCAGCCGCGGCTTCGATCTCCAGGCGACGGTCTTGCCATTCGATGGCCTGACCATCGATGCTTCGGTCGGCTACACTCAGGCAAAATACACGCAAAGCACCATCGTTGGGCCGGGGATCGTCGTTAACAAGGGCAATGCGATCGGTGGGCCGCCGTGGACCGTCGCAGTTGGCGCTCAATATAATTTCCCGGTTGGTGACAATGAAGTGTTCCTGCGCGGTGACTGGCAGTACGCTAGCCAGTTGAAGCGTCTGACGGCCGGTCAGGATCCGGTGACCACGTCCTACGACCGGACCAACGTGTCGCCGGACGCGCGCAACTTTGTCAGCCTCAGGGCCGGCACCATCGTCGGCAATGCCAATATCTCGCTGTTCGTCGACAACCTGTTCGACGCCGCGCCGCTTCTCTCGCGCGGCCATAGCGGCGACGACACGGTGCTGTTCACCCGCACCACGTTCCGGCCGCGTACCTTCGGCCTGACGCTGACCTACCGGCAATAAAGCCCGGACTGACTTACCGGTCTGCAATCGGGCCGCTTCCCTATCGAGGAAGCGGCCCTTTTTCTTGCGTGCCGTCCCGTCGGGGGCTTCCATTGGCCCGGTGTGAACCGGGTAAGAGAAGGGCCCGCTCTCCCCA
>JBBCJR010000014.1:0-133507 GCA_037190805.1 Sphingomonas sanxanigenens
TTAAAAAAGGCGCCGGCCGTATAATCGGGCCGCCGCCTTTCATTATGAGGTCGCCACCGCTCAGCAGGCGACGGGCTTGCCCTTCGTAACGCCGGTGTAGGAGACGATCTTCCAGCCGTCCGGGGTCCGCGCGACGATGTAGGCCGTGCCGCCAACCGACATCACCGAGCCGTCGGTCTTGTAGCGGGTGTTGTACCCGCTGACGATCGCGGCATTGGCATTGAGAGCGCAGACACCTTCGACGGTGTATTCCGACTTGCCCCAGCCATTGGCGAGCAGTTGCTTCAGCGAACCCTCGAAACCGGCGAGCGCCTGCTCCTTGGTCAGGTCCACCCGCGGGCCCTGGCCACCGATCTGGATCCACGGGATGTTGAAGGATTCTTCCGGCAAGGCCTTCATGTTATGATCCCGGAAGTGCTGGTAATATTTCTGCACCGTCGCCGTGGCCGCTTCCTTGACCGCCTTCGCCTCGGTCTCGCTGAGGCCCTGTTGCTGCGCGATCGCCGCGCCCGCGGACATGCCAAAGGCCAAGATCGCTAAACTGCCGGCAATCGTCCTGATGTTCGCCATGGGAAACCCTCCTTTGGACACGGCTTGACGCCGCACGTTGAGAACACGCCTGTTCCGGTCCTCAGGATCGCGGAAGACAGGGTTGCAGGCAAGAGCTGTCGCCAAGATCGCAAAAGAAGCCGCCGCTCCACCTGTTGGTCTGCGGCCGCATCAGCCCGCGTCGGGGGAGCGGAGCCGTCGTTGCCGCGTTGTGGTCAGACGACCGGGAGAATTATGTGCGTAAAAGTTTGATTCAGCCGCTGTTTATTGGCCTGCTCCTCGCCTTGACCACCTGCGGCCCCAATCCCGACACTTCATCCGATGCCGGTGAAACTGCGGGGACCGCGCGGTGGAGCGCCGCCACTGAACGACAGCTGCGCGAGGTAATCGACCGCCGCGCCGCCCATGGTCTCGATCATGTCAATTTCTCGGTGGACGGCGAACGGGGTAGCGCCGCCGGCGATGCGGCGCTGACCGCCAGCGCGCTGCGTTACGCGACAGCACTGGCACGAGGCGCATCCGACCCCGCCAAACTATATGACATCTACACCCTGCCCCGACCGGATGGGGATTTGGAACAGGGGCTCGCGAACGCACTCGCCAACGGCAAGGTTGCGGACTGGATCGAAAGCCTGGCGCCCTCCGATGGCGCCTACCGCAGCTTATCGCGCGCTTATGCAGCGCTGCGACGGCAGAGCAAAACGCCCGCCACCGTGATTCCCCCCGCCAGCCGGCCGCTCAAGCCCGGCGAGGCGGATCCACGCCTGCCCGCCATCGCCCGGCAGCTGGTGGCGTCAGGCTATCTCGATCGGGCGCCGGCATCGCTCGACCGCTACAATCCGGAGATGATCGCCGCGGTGCGGCGCATGCAGGCCGACTACGGCATCAAGCCTGATGGGGTTATCGGCGACGAGGCCCTTGAGATCCTCAACCTGTCGGACGCCGACCGCGCCCAGGCAATCGCGGTCGCGATGGAGCGGATACGCTGGATGGAACGCGATGCGCCGGCGACCCGCATCGACGTCAACATCGCCGCAGCGACGCTCACCTACTGGCGCGACGGCAAGATCGTCGACCGTCGCAAGGTCGTCGTCGGCAAGCCGGAAACCGAAACGCCCCAACTGCAATCACCGATCTACCGTCTCGTCGCCAACCCGACATGGACGGTGCCCCGTTCAATCGAACGCAGGGAGATCGCCGGCAAGGGCGCAGCCTATCTGCGGCGCAATAACATGGTCCGGAAGGACGGCTGGATCGTGCAGCAGCCCGGCCCGCAGAATTCGCTCGGCCTCGTCAAGTTCGACATGAAGAACGACCATCAGATCTACCTGCACGACACGCCGGCCAAACCGTTGTTCGAGCAGATCCAGCGTCAGCGCAGCCATGGCTGCGTGCGGGTGGCGGACGCGCTGGGATTTGCTGAAATACTGGCCCGCGAGGCAGGAGTTCTCGATCAATGGACCAGCGCGCGGGCGACCGGCAAGGAAAGCTTCGTTTCCCTGCCGAACGAAATTCCGGTACGGCTCCTTTACCATACGGTCCTGATCGACGACGCAGGCGAACCGATCGTCCGTGCCGATCCCTATGGTTGGAACGCGCGTGTGGCCGAAGCGCTCGGCTTCCCGGTAAAGCAGCCTCTCCGGTTGCGTCCGTCCGACACCGACGTCGGCCCCTGAAACGCGGAGCGCGAGGGAATCTCAATCCCGCGCGTCGCCCCTCGTACCGGCACTCGATACGACTTGCGCGTGAATTGAGCACAACTGACTCACCCGACAGGCAACGCCTTGCCGGGATAGGAAAAATCACCCGATCGACGATAGCCCCCTAAGGAATTGACCGCGCTAGCGGCCCGATCGCCTCTTGCCTAACAGGTCATCGGCAAAGAATAGATCTCACAAACAGACGAGACTCGATAACGCTGCCAGGGGGGAAGATGTCATGAAGCGCGGTTCGATCGTGCCTGCCGCGATAGCGGCGAGTGTCCTGATGACGATGCCGGGATCATCGGTCGCGCAACCGGCCCCGCCCACCAGGATGACCGACGTCGACGTTGAAGAAGGAACGTCGATGTCGGTCGCCGTCTCACCGGACGGCCGGCAGCTGGTCATCGACCTTCAGGGCAGCTTGTGGATCGTGCCGGCGGCGGGTGGCGCGGCGCGGCGGATCACCGACGTCTTCAACGATGCGCGCCAACCGATGTGGTCGCCAGACGGCAAGACCATCGCCTTCTTCGCCTATCGCGACGGGGGCTACGACCTGTGGGCGGTCGCGCCTGACGGAAGCGGACAGCGGAAGCTCACCGCCGGCGCCTTCGACGATCGCGATCCATCCTGGTCCCCGGACGGCAGCCGCATCGCCTTTGCCTCCGACCGCGGCGAGCCGGGACGCAGCAGCTACAATATCTGGACGCTCGAGGTCGCCACCGGGCAGCTGGAGCAGGTGACGTTCAACACCTCCGAAAACCGCCTGCCATCCTGGTCGCCGGATGGCCGGCAGATCGCCTATTCCAGCACGCGTGACGGCATATCGGCCTTGTGGGCGGTCACACCCGGCGCGCGGGACGAGCGCGAGATCCGGCGATCGACAGGACGGATCGACGCGCCATCATGGGGGCCAGGGGGGCAACTCGCCTATGTCGTCCAGGACGGCAATGACAGCCGGCTGGAAATCGACGGCAGGCCGGTTTCGGGTCGCGAGAATGTCTTTCCGTTCCGGGTGTCGTGGACGCCGGGGACGACAGAGTTCCACTATGTGTCCGATGGCCGCATCCGCAAGCGGTCGGGAACAGGGGGAGCGGTGAAGACGGTGCCATTCACCGCCCGGCTTCAGGTCGCGAAACATCCGCCGGTCCAGTCTTCGCGCGATTTCGATTCGACCGCGCCCAGAGCGGCGCTGGGCATCGTTGCCCCCGCGCTGTCGCCGGATGGCAAGCAAGTCGCTTTCGTCGCGCTCGGCGATCTCCATGTCGCTCCGGTCGGTGGTGGCGCCCCCGCCAACCTGACGCGCGACGGGGCGGTCGAGGCCGACCCGGCCTGGTCGCCCGACGGCAGCCGGCTGGTCTATTCCTCGGACAAGGGCGGCGGTCTGCCGCAGCTGTGGATTCGCGACCTCGCCACCGGTCAGGATCGCCAGCTGACCAATCTCGACGTCCAACCGCTGGGCGCAGCCTGGTCGCCCGATGGGTCGCGCATCGCCTTCATCGACGTCGACGGCATGTGGGGTGTCGCGGGCCTCGCCGTGGTCGATGTGGACAGCGGAAAGATCACGCGCCTCCAGCCTTCCCTCGGCCAGCCGGGGCGCCCGACCTGGTCGGCCGATGGCCAGCATGTCGCGATCAGCCTGTCCCTGCCTTTTTCCAGGAGTTTCCGGGAAGGCACCAATCAGGTCTATGTGGTCCGCGCCGATGGTCAGGGCGAACCTCAATGGCAGGTTCCGGTCGCCAATCTGTCGATCGACACGCGCGGCGGCGCCGGGCCGATATGGTCGCCCGACGGCGGCAAGATGGCGGCGATCTATGAAGGTCAGCTGAGGATATGGCCGGTGTCGGCGACGGGCGCGCCGCTGGGACCACCGCGCGCCGTGACCAGCGAGATCGCTCATTCACCGAGCTGGGCCGGGGATTCCCAGACTATCCTCTATCAGTCGAACGACAGGCTGAAGACCGTCGATATCGAAACCGGCGCCATCCGCGAGGTGCCGTTCGATCTCAGCTACACGCTCGCCAAGCCCACCGGACGGATGGTGATCCACGCGGGGCGGATGGTCGACGCGGTGCGTGACGTGACCCAACGCGATGTGGACATCGTCATCGAAGGCAACCGTATCGTCGAGGTTCGCCCCCACGATGCCGCGCTGCACCAGGGCGCCGAGACTGTCGATGCCGGCGGCCTGACGGCGATGCCGGGGCTGATCGAATATCACGCCCATGTCCAGAAGGACTTCGGGGCCAATGTCCACCGGGCGTGGCTGGCCTATGGCGTCACCACGGTGCGCGATCCGGGCAACCAGCCTTATCACGGGGTCGAGGATCGCGAGGCGAGCGAGGCCGGGGTCCGCATCGGTCCGCGTATCTATACCACCGGCCATCTGATGGAATGGCAGCGCGTCTACTACAAGATGGGCGTCGCCATCTCCGGCCCGGCGCATCTGGAGCTGGAACTGGGCCGGGCGCGGGCGCTGAAATATGATCTGCTGAAAAGCTATGTCCGCCTGCCGGATCTGCAGCAGCGCCGGCTGGTCGAGTTCGCCCACAATGTGATGGGCGTGCCGGTGACGACGCACGAGGTTTATCCGGCCTCCTTCGTCGGCGCCGACGCGACCGAGCATCTGGGGGCGACCAGCCGGCGCGGCTATTCGCCCAAGCAGGGTCCGCTGGGACGCGCGTATCAGGATGTGGTGAAGCTGTTCGGTGCCAGCGGCCGGTCGATCACGCCCACCAATTTCGGGTCATTGTCCTATTATCTCGCGGCCCACCCCGAGTTGCGTGCCGACCCGCGCCTCGCCCTCTATCCCGCCTGGGCGCAAAAGGCGGTGCGGACCGATGACGGCCCGTCGAAAGCACAAGCCGCCTCTCGACCCGGAGCGGCGAAGGCGATCAAGGACCTGTATGCGGCCGGCGTGCCGATCGTCGCCGGCACCGACACGCCAGTCGCGATCAACCTCCACGCCGAACTCGCCTCCTATGTCGAGGCCGGGCTGACGCCGTTCCAGGCGTTGCAGACGGCGACCTCCGTACCCGCCGCGCAGCTTGGCCTCGATGCCGGCGTGATCGCGCCGGGCAAGCTGGCCGATATCGTGCTGGTGGACGGCGACCCGCGCCAGGACATCGCAAATACCGTCAAGGTGCGGCGGGTGATCAGCAACGGCCGTCTGTTCGAGGTGACCGACCTTGTCGGCAAAGGACCCTGATCCGAGCAGGCTCCGGGGAAGAAGCCCTTTCCGATCGGTGCCGTAACATTGTTCTGGACATCGGCTGGCCCGTGGTCATGCTGGATCGTCGAAGCATCGAGCAGAACAAGGCGCGGTCTGACGCCACCGATTGGACAGGGATGAAAGATGACATCGATCAACGAAAGCCGCCGCAATTTCCTCAACATGTCCGGTCTGGGCGTGGCGGGACTGATGGGAAGCCAATGGTCGGGCGCGGCAGTCGCGGCCGGCTCACTCTCCCCGGACCTGATCGTATTCAACGCCAAGGTCTATACGGTCGACGACAGCCAGCCGACCGCCCAGGCGTTCGCGATCAAGAATGACCGCTTCATTGCGGTCGGCAGCAATGACGAGATCAAGGGCTATGCCGGCCCGGACACAAAGCGCTTCGATGCCGCCGGTGCGACCATCGTTCCCGGCTTCATCGATTCCCACATCCACGCCAGCGGCGGGCGGCTGCTCTACGGGGTACCGGTCGGCCACCCCTATGACGTCGAGTTCGTCACCATCGAGGACATCATCGAGAAGCTGCGCAAGAAGGCCAGCGAATTGCCGCCCGGCACGTGGATCCAGGGCACCTTCTTCGACGACACCAAGGTCAAGGATGGGCGCAAGCTCACGCGGCAGGACCTCGACAAGGCGTCGACCCAGCATCCGATTCATGTTCGTCACAGGGGCGGCCATATCGGCTGGTACAACAGCAAGGCCTTCGAACTGGCCGGCGTCACCCGCGACACCCCCAACCCGCCGGGCGGCGAGTTCGACCACGGCCCCGATGGCGACTTGACCGGCATGGTCGCCGAGCGCGCCCATCGCGCCTTTGCGGACGTCGGCCTGCACGAGACCTTCACGCCCGAGCAGGAGCGAGATCGGGCGCGGCGGGCGGCCGCCTTCACGTCGAAGGAGCTGGTCCGCTATGGACTCACCAGCGTCCAGACCAACACCAGCCACTTCAACGAACTGCTGGCGCTGCAGGACATCTTCGCCGACGGCGAGCTGCTCTATCGGGTCAATTACGAAGTCGGCGGGCAGATTCTGGAAGCAATGATCGCCAATGGCATCCGGTCCGGCTTCGGCAATGAGTGGCTGAAGCTGGGCGCGACGACCGAATATGTCGTCGACGGCTCCTTCTCTGGCCGGACGATGGCGATCAGCACCGGCTATCCCGGAACCAACCCGACCTATTACGGCATCGTCACCGAAAAGCAGGACGTCATCAACGCCTGGGTCGACCGGGTTCACCGGGCGGGCATCATCCCCAATATCCACGCCAATGGCGACGTCGGCATCGCCAACACGCTGACGGCCTACGAACTGGCCTACAAAGCCAATCCGGTCGCCAACTGGAGGCCCAAGATCACCCATTGCACGATGATCAACGACGACATCCTGCGGCGGATGAAGGCGATCAACGCCTGCCCGGCCGCTTTTACCGCCTACACCTACTACAACACCGACAAGTTCCATTATTATGGCCGCGACATCATGAACCACTGCATGGCGTTCCGCTCGTTCATTGATGCCGGCATTGTCTCGTCGTCCGGTTCGGACTGGGAAGCGGGGCCGCTGGCGCCGCTGATGGGCATCCAGGGCATGGTCACGCGCAAGGGCTGGAACGGCGAGGTATGGGGCGAAAAGCAGCGGGTGACGGTGGCCGAGGCGATCAGGATCAGCACCTTGAATGGCGCCTACACCAGCTACGAGGAGGATATTAAGGGGTCGATCTCTCCCGGCAAGCTGGCTGACTATGTCGTCCTCGACAAGGATCCGCACACGGTCGATCCGGAAACCATCATGGGCATCAAAATCCTGCGCACGGTGACGGGAGGCCGCACGGTCTACGAGGCCTGAGGCAGGGCGAAGGGACACCGACACGCCTGCCGTCCTTCCAGCCGGGCGAAACGACGATTGTCTCAAAGGGACGGCGCAGCGCCGCCGGCCCTTCGCTAATCGCGTTTCAGCTCGGTAACCTCGGCGATCGCTTCGGCAAGTCGGGCCTGATCAAACGGCTTGCCGAGGCGCACGATATCAGCGCGGGAAGTTCTGATGCCTTCGCCATAACCGCTGGCGATGATCGTGGGCATTCCAGGCCTGATCTCGTCAATGGCCGCGATCAGGTCGACGCCGGTCATATCGGGCATCGCCTGGTCCGTTATGAGCAGGTCGATATCATCGCGAGCTCGAAACGCGGCAAGCGCGCTCGCCGCGGACTCGGCTTCGATCACCTCATGTCCAAGGTCCTCAAGCAGCGCGGCGGTGTTGATCAACACGAGGGGATCATCATCGACCGCCAGGATGGTCCGGCGGAAAACCTGGCATTGATGCGCTTCCGGGACGACAGGATCGGCTGGCCTGTCAGCCTCAGCCGAGACGGGCAGCCAGAGTACGGCGCTCGTCCCTTCCTCCACCTCGCTCAGCAACTCGAACGTTCCGCCGATCTGCTGCGCCATGCCGTGCACCATCGGCAAACCCAGCCCGGTCCCTTTTCCGATCCCTTTCGTGGTGAAGAATGGCTCGGTCGCGCGCTGGAGGGTATCGGCATTCATGCCCATGCCCTTGTCCTTCACCACGAGGCGCACATAGCTGCCAGCCGGCAGTTTGCTGGCGGTGCTCTCGCCCATCTCCTCGCGCGTGGCGGAGATCAGAATTTGGCCCCCCAATGGCGTCGCATCGCGCGCGTTCACAATGAGGTTGAGAATGGCCATTTCGAGTTGATTGGCATCCGCCCGCACCAGCGGCAGCTTGAGCGGAAAGCTGGTCGAGATCGGCCATTCGGGACCAATTGATCGCTGCACGAGGTCGTTCATGCCTGACAGGAGTTGCGATACGTCGACGGGATCGACCTTCAGGTCCTGACGACGCGCGAAGGCAAGCATGCGCTGCGTGAGCGTGGCACCGCGCTCAGCCCCTTCAACGGCATTGCTGAGCAAGCGATGGGACAAGGGATCGTCGGGCAGGCGCTTGCGCAGCAAAGCAAGGCTGCTCATCACCGCCATCAGCAGATTGTTGAAATCATGCGCGATACCGCCGGTCAATTGACCGATCGCGTCCATCTTCTGAGATTGGAACAGCGCCTCGCGCGCAACTTCGAGCTCACGCTGCGTCTGCTCGCGCTCGGTGATGTCACGCGTGATCTTGGCGAAGCCGATCGGTCGCCCCCGGTCGTCGCGGATCGCGTCGATCACCACGCTGGCGCGGAACCGCTCGCCATTCTTGCGCAACCGCCAGCCCTCGGCGAGGAATCGTCCTTCCCTGCGCGCCGTCTCCAGCGCCCGGACGGGCTCACCCCTCTCGCGATCCTCATCGGTGTAGAAGCGCGAGAAATGCGCTCCGATAATCTCATCGGGATCATAGCCCTTGATGTGTCGCGCGCCCTCGTTCCAGCTGGAAACATAGCCCTCGAGGTCGATCATGTAGATCGCATAGTCGGTCACGCCCTGGACGAGGTGTCTGAACTGCTCCTCGCTGCTGCTGAGCGCCTTCTCGACCTTGCGCCGCTCGGTCACGTCGCGCCCATAGGCATAGACCAGCCCGTCCTCGAGCGTCGTGTGCCATTCGATCTGGCGATAACTTCCGTCCGTGGCGCGGAACCGGTTCTCATAATAGGTGAGATCCTGCTCGCGGAGCGCGTCGGACAGCGCCTCCCGGCTCGCCGCGATGTCATCGGGATGCATGAAATCGCTGAACGACCGCCCAACCACCGTCGCGACCGAGTGTCCCAGAATCCGTGTCCAGGAGGGGCTGACCGACTGGAACACCCCGTCCGCATCGACCACGACCATAAGATCGCGTGACACACGCCACATGCGGTCGCCCCGGCGGCGTTCCCCCTGAAGCGCGTCGACGTGGGCGAGAGCGCCGCCGATCTGACCCGCGACAAGCCGCGCGACGTTGAGGATATCCGGGTCATCGCCACGATAGGGGTTAAGCCCGAGGATCAAAGCGGCCGCATCCGCGCCGTCGCCAACTCCGGGAATCGCGATCATGATCGCCTGTTCCGGCGGACGCTCCCACGCCCCCATTGGCCACGCCACGTTCGGCGGCAGCGTGACAACCTCGCCCGACTGGTCGAAACGCTCCGGCAGGGAGCCGTTCATCTGCTCGAACAGCCCGCTGTCGTCGCCAGCTTCCTCGTCGCCGGCGAGGCGTAGGGCGATAAAGGGAAAGTCCCGGCGATTGGCGGCGAACGCAGCATGAACCGCAGAGCGAATCGTGTCATGATCGGTCGCCTTGGCGAGCGACAGGCCGAGCTGGCGCAGGGTCTCGAGGCGCCTGGCGCCGATGATGCGCGCGGTCTCCTCGTTCACTACGCACAGCAGGCCGCCGACCTTGCCGGAGGCGTCGTGGAGCGGGCTGTACGAAAAGCTGTGGTAGGTCTCCTCGGGAAACCCGCTGCGCTCGAGCAGCAGAAGCCGCTCGCGATTCCACGTCGACTCACCGCCGCGCACACGCTCAACCTGGTCGGCGACCTGATCGTACACCTCTGACCAGACCTCCCGAAACGGTCGACCAAGCATCGCCGGGTGCTTGAGGCCGAGCGTCGGAATATAAGCGTCATTATAGAAGAACCGCAGATCGGGACCCCAGCCGAGCCACATTTCGAACCGGGTCGTCAGCAGCATGCGCAGGGGGATTTTGAGCGCGTCCGGCCAGTGACGTGGATCGCCTAACGGGGTGGCGCGCCAATCATGCTCGCGCATGATGCGCGCCATCTCGCTCGTGCCAGGGAAGATATCAGCAGACTCGTTTTCCATGACCCCGGCGCATCTCCCCCCTTATGCTCCTTCGTCAAACGCCTGCCTGTCGAATTGGATGCGCGCAACGCTCCGCCGACAAGGGGGCTTTCCGACCACGCCGGACGCCACTGACAGCAGCCCTTTTGGGACGATATCGGGGAACAGGACCGGACGGACTCCACCGGCTCGCCTTGCCCCGGTCCGCCTCGTTCTCAGTTCGGCTCTGTGCGGGCTGGCAATTTCACCCCGTCATGCTTCATTCCCGAAACTCGGGCCGTCGAACCCGCCCATGAACACGCTCTCCCTCAAGGGGCGACGCTCGCTCGGCACCTCCCGCGCCTGAAAATCGGCAGGCAGATCATGGAGATCGCCGCGCTTGCCGATCGCGATCATGGCGTCGACGGCAAAGCTCTCGGGAATGTTGAGACTGGCCCGCGCCGCGTCATGATCGAACCCGCCAATGCCATGGGTATGCCAGCCGAGCAGGAGCGCCTGAAGGGCGAAGCTGGCCCAGGCGGCACCGGCGTCGAAACTGTGGCTGGAATTCGGAACGAGCTTGTCCTGATACTCCACCTGGCGACGCGACAGGACCACGATTAGCGCCGATGCCTGCCTCGCCCACAGCCGGTTGCGGGGCAGCAACACGTCGAGAAAAGTCTGCCATGACGGCTCGCCCTGGCGAGCAACCAGAAATCTCCACGGCTGCGCGTTCATCGCAGAAGGTGCCCAGCGGGCAGCTTCAAGGGCGGTCAGCAACACGTCATCGGGAATGGGTTCGCCCGTGAAACTGCGCGGCGACCAGCGGTCGCTGAACAGAGGTTCCACGGGATGATCCGGGCGACGTGGCATGATCAGGCTTCCTTGACTGCGAAGGGATGGGACGTGCGCGCGCCTCCGGACAGATGATTCGATCCTTCCGGGACCGAATACCGCCGATCGGCCCTACGGCTGAGGAATGCGTCGCGATGTCTTGAGAATTCGACGACCTGCTGTCCGAGGAGTGCGAGCTGTGCGGCGATGGCGGGGTCGGCGATATTGCCGGCGGGATCGAGGAGGCCGCCGATGGTGTTGACGCCGACGCCCAGCGGGGTCGGCCAGCCGCGCAGGGCATGGATGATCGAGCGCAGCGCGACCAGCGTGGTGCCGGTCGCCTGCCAGCCGGAGGCGCAGGCGATGAGGCCGACCGCGCGGCCGTCGAGGTAGGGGGCGTCGTCGCCGCGCATGTCCTCGACATAGTCGAGGGCGTTCTTGATCAGCCCGGACAGCGAGCCGTGATAGCCGGGCGAGGCGATGATGACGCCGTGGGCGCGTCTCAGCGCGGCGACGATGCGCCGGGCCTCGGGCGTGCGCTCCGGCGCTTCCGGCGAATACATCGGCAGGATGAGGTCGGGGCCGCCGATCAGCGCGACCTCCGCCCCCGCCGCTTCCGCCGCCGCCAGCGCAAAGCCCAGCGCCCGCTCCGTCGACGAGCCCGCACGCGTGGTCCCCCCAAGGCCAACGATGAACGGCTTGAAATGGCTCACAGGACCATCCTTGGCCCGGCCATGGTGGAACGCAGCTCGATGGGCAATGCCACGTCCGGATGCAGCGACGCTGGCGCAACCCCGATCCGCTGGTGGAGGGCGTCGCCGATCAAGCGAAAGAATGCCCGCCCTTCCGGACGATGCGCCGCCTGCCATTCCGGATGCCACTGCACGGCGACGACCGGAGCGCCGCACGGCCGGGCGGAGAAGGCTTCCACCAGCCCGTCGTCGCACGCGATGGCCTCGACGGCGAGACCGCCGCCAAGTCGATCGACCCCCTGTCCATGGACCGAATTGACCGCCAGGCGGGGCATCCCGATCGTTCCGGAAAGCAGGCCGCCGTCGGTCAGCTCGACGTCATGATGATGATCGAACAGGTCCGTAAAGGCCAGGTCGGGAGAAGGCGTCCGATGATGGACGTCACCCTCGATCCGCGCCAGGGTGCCGCCGAACAGCACGTTCAGCTCCTGGAATCCCCGGCAAATGCCGAAGACCGGCCGGCCGGACTCGATCATGTGTGCTGCCAGCGTCAGCGCCACCTCGTCGCGTTCGAGGTCTAGCGCGCCATTCTCGGGTCGCGCCTGTCCATAGCGATCGCCGGCAACGTTCGAGCGCGATCCCGTCAGCAACAGGCCGTCGAGACGGTCGACGAGGCTGATCGCGTCGAACGCCTGCTCCACGGCCGGAACCAGCAGCACCGTCACATCGGATAGCGACGCCAGCGGGGCGATGAACCGCGACGCCACCGACTGGATCGGCCGATCGAACACCTCGTTGCAGCACAGCACGCCCATGACGGGTTTGCGCGCCTCGGTGGGCCGGTAGGCGGGGCGACCGATGTGCAGGGTCATTGCCGCCCCGCCAGCGTATCACGCAGCGCGCGGGCCGCGACACGGGGCAGCACAGCAGCCTCGGGCTGACTGGCCACGCTGTCGGCTGGAACGTCGTCCAGCAGCCAGACATTGCCGCCGATGACCGAGCCACGCCCGATGGTGATGCGTCCCAGCAGGGTCGCGCCCGCATGAATGACCACGTCATCCTGAACGATCGGATGACGGGCATAGCGCTGGGTGGCGCTGAGCTCTTCCGTTCCATTCGGACCGAACGCCCCCAGCGCGCCAAGCGTGACCTGCTGGTGCAGCTTGACCCGGGCGCCGATCACCGCCGTCTCGCCAATGACGAGCCCAGTGCCATGGTCGATGAAGATGCTGGGCCCGATGATCGCGCCGGGATGAATGTCGATCCCGGTCTGTGCATGCGCGATCTCCGAGATGATCCGGGCGACGATCGGCGCGCCCAGATTGTAGAGTTGATGGGCCAGCCGGTGGAGCAAGACCGCCCGGGCGCCCGGATAGCAGATCAGCACCTCGTCTTCGCTGCGTGCCGCCGGATCGCTGCGAAAGGCCGCTTCGACATCGGCGTCGACCAATTCGCGGACCATGGGCAGCGTGGCGGCGAAGTGGCGGATGATCCGCTCCGCCTGCCCCTCGTCGAAGGTCTGAACCGCTTCAGCCTGCCAGTAGGCGATCTCGTTTCCCACCTCCGCCCTCAGCGCCGCCAGCGCCTGTCCCAGGCGCTCACCGACGAACGCGTTCTCATAAGCGGCATCACCCCGAAAGCCGCCCAGTCGCTGCGGATAAAGCGCGGCAGCAAGATGATCGACCAGCCGCGTCACCCGCTCGCGCGAAGGAAAACGCTCCGACAGCCGGTCGCGATGCCGGCTACGCCACTGGACACGCAGGGCTTGCAGTTCGTTCACGACAATGGTGCTGCTGGATGGCTGACGCTGGTCGAGAGGGCTTCTGGCGGGTTGGGCAGTCATAGGGAAGATTGAACTCGGCAGGGGCGATGAAGGCGCCTATACCCCAGTGATTTAATAGGGTATGTGCAGAAGTTGTTGTGCGCCACAAACATTGGGTTGAGACGGATGCCGGACGACCGCATGGCGTCCTTGGCCGTGGACGCAAGGACAATGGCGGCGCGTCAGCGCCGGCAGGGGCTTGGTTCACCGGCATTGCGCCCTGACCGTCCGATGCTAGCCTGACGCCAGATCAAGGGAGTCGGATCGTTGCGCGGATGGATCATTTTTCATCGCGAGCTTGATCCGGCACTTCCGGAAGTGCCGGAGATTTTTCGCTTTCGAGAGGCTGGCGCCGCCCTCGGCATCACGCTCGAAATTCTCAATCCGCATGATTTCGACCTGATCGTGGGGAGTGATGACGGCTGGTCGGTCACCTATCAGGACCGGCCAATGGACCGGCCCGATTTCATCATCTGCCGGACCGGGGCCGAGACCGACTACTTCACCCTTGCCCTGCTGAGGCATTTCGAACGGCGGGGCGTGCGCCTGGTCAACGGCTCGGCAACTGTCGAGCTGGTGGCCGACAAGCTTCATACTCTGCAGCGGCTGAGCCGCGCTGGCCTGCCCACCCCGCGCACGATCCTGGGTCAGTTTCCGATGGACGCAGCCCTCGTCGAGCGCGAGCTCGGATTTCCGCTGATCGTCAAGACGTTGAAGGGAACCCGCGGCGCCGGCGTCCTCAAATGCGAGGACCGCAGCCAGTTCGAGGATCTGACCGGCCTCTTGGAAAGCGCAGAGGCCAAGGCGGACTTCATCCTGCAGCATTATGTCCGCGCCAGCCATGGCCGCGATGTGCGGGTCCTGGTGGTCGGGGGGCGGGTGATCGCTGCCATGGAACGGCGGTCGCTGACCGGCGGGTTCAAGTCGAACGTATCCTTGGGCGGGGTCGGCGTCGCCTATAATCCACCGCCGGAAATGGCCGAGCTTGCCGTACAGGCTGCGGACGTTCTGGAGCTGGACGTGACCGGCATCGACATCCTGTTCGACGAGAATGGCTACAGAATCTGCGAAGCCAATTCCGCGCCGGGATTCCAGGGGCTGGAGCGCGCCAGCGGCCTCGATGTGCCGAGGACCATTCTGGAATGGATCGTCGCCACTCAGAACATGGTGCAACGCGCACCCGGGCCGGTGGAAAACAACGCGTTGACGGACATGGTTTTCGGCGGCCTTAGGGGCCTCCGGACGATCAGCGATCGCAATACCGATTTCAGCCGGTTCTCGATCGCGGTGGGACTGCGCATGGTCGCCGCCGGGCTGCAGGCAGTCGCGCACGGGATAATGCCAACCCGGCTGGCCGACGGGAAAAGCCGCATCGGTCTGGGCCTCCGCTCGCTGTTCGAAGGCCGCATTCGCGCCCATCTGTCAGGCCTGGACGATGCCGAGCAGGAACGCACCCTGCTGGTCGTCTCGGGCGTGGCGGTATGGGCCGCCATCCTGCCCTGGCTGGCCGGTATCGACGCGATGTTGAGCAGCCTGTTGTCGGTACTGGCGCTGCTGTTCCCGATCGTCTTTCTGCTCACATCCCCGGCGGGCCGTATCGGAAAGTCGGTTTCGACCCTCCTCAAGAAGGACGGGCCCTGATGGACCTGGCGGCGATTCCCTGGGCCGACCTTGCGCCATTCATCGTCATCGGTTTCCTGGCGCAGCTCGTCGACAGTGCGCTCGGCATGGCGTTCGGCGTGATTTCCAGCTCCCTGCTGGTGATGATCGGCATTCCCCCCGTCGCCGCTTCGGCCACCACCCATACGGTCGAGGGCTTTACCAGCGGCACGTCCGGTCTCGCGCATGCCCTGCGCGGCAATGTTGACTGGCCGCTGTTCACGCGCCTCGTCATTCCCGGCATCGTCGGGGGACTGCTCGGCGTGTGGCTCGTCGGCATGATCAGCACCGAGATCGCCCGGCCCGTCATGCTGGTTTATCTCGTGGTGATCGGCGTCTATCTTATCTGGCGCGCGCCGCGCCGGCCCCAGACCTACCGGCGCATGCGGGGCGTGGGACCACTGGCGCTGATCGGCGGAATCTTCGACGTATCGGGCGGCGGCGGCTGGGGACCGATCGTCACCGGCAACCTTCTCGCCCAAGGCATGACGCCGCGCATCGTCGTCGGCACGGTCAATGCCGCCGAATTCTTCGTCACCGTCACGGTTCTTTCGGCATTCATCGGCAATTTCGGCCCGGCCCTGTTCACCATCGCGGCGTCGGGCCTGCTGCTTGGCGGCATTGTCGCGGCTCCCGCCGGTGCCTGGCTGACCGGCCGAATTTCGCCGCAACTCCTGCTGAAGCTCGTAGGAACGGTTCTGATCATCATCAGCTTCTGGGGCTTTCTGGCGCTGATGTTCGAACCGACAGCGATCTATAGCCGCTTCTGATCCAGAAGGGGCCTGGCGAGCCCGCGCGACGTTCCCCGGCTGATAAAGGAAGCTCGGGAAGTGCGGCTGTGAACACATCCTTCCCGAGCGACTTATGCCAATGCGATGGCTAGGCTCGATCGCGCAGCCCGGCGACCACCCTTGCTACAGAGGCCAGAAGCGGGCCGTCCGGGGCCAGCGCGTCGATCAGCCCTTCGATCTTCGGCTGGATGAACCCGTCGAAATCGTCCCAATGCAACGGCCGGTCCGCATCCGGCGAACCCGCGGCCGCCGTGCGCGCGGCGACATAGAGTTCATGCGTCGCCGGGGAAAGCACGGTGCGCGCGTCATAACTGCCCGATGTCATGTGGGCGCGAAGCTCAACCGCCTGCACGGCGCACATCAGGGCCAGAGCGATATAGTGGCCGAACACATCCAGGCTTTCCCGCGCCAGATTGGCCGAGTTCATCGCCTGGCTGTTGATGTTCTGGTTGAACTGCTCGGCATGGGTGGGAAACCGGTCGGCGATCGATTGGCCATAGAAGCTGATCAGCGGCATCATCGAATTGCCGCCGATCTGAAGGGATTTGAGGCCGACATTGATGCCGGCCGCCGGACCCACCAGCGAGGCGCTGAGACCATAGCTGAACTCGGGCGTCATCAGCAGCGCGAGCTGAGTGTCGAGATGCTTCGCCACCATGCCGACGTGATAGCGCAGTTGATCCATCGCGACGCTGGTGTACTGGGCCAGGAAATTGCCGGTATGGAAAACCTCGCCGCTGTCGGGGTCGATCAGCGGATTATCGTTAGCGCAATTCGCTTCGACCTCGATCTGCGCGGCGACGGTCCGCAACCCGTCGATCACCGGCCCCAGGAACTGCGGCAGGCAGCGCAGCGAATAACGATCCTGGATCAGTTTGCCCATGCGATGGCCGCGCGCACCGGCGGCTTCGTCGCGGATCAACTGCGACCCTTTCACCAGCTGGCCCATCTGATCGGCCACCCAGACCTGGCCCGGGTGCGGTTTCACAGCATGGATGAACGGCGCGAAGCTCTGGTCGGTGGACAACATGGCCTGCGCGATCAGTGCATTGACGCCCAGGCTCAACGACACCAAGTCGAGCGCGCGGTCAACCGCGTTGGCGGCAACGCCCGTGCAGGCGCCCGTGCCGTTGTTGAGGGCCAGCCCCTCCTTCGGTTCCAGCGGCAGCGGCTCCAGCCCCAACCGCGCGAGGGCGGCGTGGCTATCCAGCGTTTCACCGTCGATATCGACCAGGAAATCGGGGGCGAGACCCAGGATGGCGCCACCGATATAGGCCAGCGGCACCAGGTCGCCCGACGCACCGATCGAACCGCGCTGATAGACATGCGGCGTGGCGCCGGCGTTGAGGAAGGTGACGAAGCGCGCGATGATGTCGAGCCTGATGCCCGAAACACCCTTGATCAGCGAATTGGCACGCAGCAGCATGGCGGCGCGCACGTCGGTATTGGGAAGGCGCGGCCCGGTGGTGCTCTTGTGCTGCCATAGCGCCAAGCGCTGGACATCCACCAGACGGTCGGCGTCCACATATTGATCCGCCATGCCGCCGAACAAGGTCGAGACGCCGTAAATCTGCTCACCCCGCGCCACGGCGTCGCGAATTTCCTTACACGACTTCTCGACGCGGGCGAGGATCGCCGGATCCTTTGTCAGGGCG
Source organism: Sphingomonas sanxanigenens (assembly GCA_037190805.1). Taxonomy (GTDB): domain Bacteria; phylum Pseudomonadota; class Alphaproteobacteria; order Sphingomonadales; family Sphingomonadaceae; genus JBBCJR01. Next base: position 17,644 of record JBBCJR010000014.1, read on the forward strand.
ACCTTGGCGCCCCGTGCAACCGCGCCGATCTGGGCAATCGTCAATCCATCGCCGGAAATGGTTATGCTCATCAATCCCTCCATGTCTGGCGGAATTATGCGCGCTCGATCCGGTCATTTCATGTTTTAATAGCCGTTTTTTTGACCACATTGGTCACAATATGTCTAAACACCATGGAAATTCATATAATCATGTCCAACGGGCGGACCGTGCGTCGCCATTTCGAATAACGGATGAACCATGTCTTCGCTGACGCCGATCGAACTCAAAATTCTTGCGATCCTTCAGAATGAGGGAGACATTTCCAATGTTGACCTCGCCGAGCGCCTCGGCATGTCACCCAGCCCTTGCCTGAGAAAGGTCAAGGCGCTGCGCGACAGCGGCTACATCCGCCAGGTGTCCGCTCTACTCGATCGCAAGAAGCTGGGTTTCGAAATCGTCGCCTACGTCGAGGTAAAGGTCCCGCAGGTTGCCGATTCCGAGATCGTCGAGGAGTTCCGTGCCGCCGTCCGGACCGAGCCAGCGATCGTCGAATGTCACATCACCAGCGGCCAGTTCGATTTCCTCCTGAAAGTCGTCGTGCGGAGCATGGATGCTTATTCGGACTTCATAACCCGCAAATTGCTTCGGATGCCGGGGGTTCGCGATACCCGCTCGACCTTCGTCCTGGACACGTTCAAGCAATCGACGGCTTTGCCGATATAGCGCGCTCAGAACGCTGGGTATCAGCGCGATATGATCCGTTCCCGACGAGACCCGCCGGTTCAGGCGTCTCCTGATCGAACAAGGACGCGATGTCCCGGCGCCGCGTCAGCAGATCGGCCAGCGTGTAGCGGTCGAGCACGGTCATGAACGCGCCAAGCGCCTCCGTCAGAACGCCAGTCAGGCCACAGGCCGGGGCGACGACGCAGTCGCTGCAATCGACGAGTTCGAACCCATCCTCGGTATGACGCACCACGGCGCCAATGTTGATCTCCTCCGGGGGCAGGCCCAGGCGAATCCCGCCGGATCGCCCGCGAACGCTCTCGACATGGCCGCTGCGCACCAGTTCAACGACGACTTTCATGAGGTGATTCTGCGAAATGCGATACGCCTGCGCCACCTCACCGATGGAGCATAGACGCTCGGGCCGCGCGCCCAGATAGAGCAGCGTCCGCATCGCATAGTCGGTGAACAGGGTCAGCTTCACATTCGGCTCCGCGTCGCTCTCGGCTCGTCGCGTAAATGATGTATTATCGTTGCATCTTTTGAGCATCGCGTATAGATGCATTCTTGAAGCATGTTTTGGAGTCGGGGGCAGTGATCGGGCTGGAACTGGATGACGACGGGCTGAAAACGCTGGTCGATACCTTTTACGCCCGCGTTCGCGCTGACCCGGCGCTCGGTCCGATTTTCAATGACGCGATCTCCGACTGGCCGGAACATCTCGACAAGCTCGCCACCTTCTGGTCCTCGGTCATGCTGACCAGCGGTCGTTACAAGGGCCAGCCCGTGCCGGCCCATGTGAAGCACAAGGATCGCATCACCCCCGCGCTGTTCGATCGTTGGTTGGCCCTGTGGGCGCAGACCACAGATGATCTGATGGCGCCGGACGCCGCGGCAGCTTTGCAGGATCGCGCCGAACGCATCGCCCAGAGCCTGCAGCTCGCGATGTTCTTCCGGCTGGACGACCAGCCGATCCCCCGGCCCGCACGCCGCAGCCCCGACGCGACGGACCCTCATCCAAGGAGCGTGCTGCCATGACCGATATCCCGCTCGTCGATCTCGGCGTCCATCATCAGCCCCGCGATCTGCGCGACCGCATCGCGCTGGGCTTTACCAAGGTCTTGCGCTGGAGCGCCGACACCTTCTTCACCAAGCGCTACGGTCACCGCGCTATCGTGCTCGAGACCGTGGCAGCGGTGCCCGGCATGGTGGGCGCGACGATCAATCATCTCAAGTGCCTGCGCCGCATGTGCGACGACAAGGGCTGGATCCGCACGCTCATGGAGGAAGCGGAGAATGAGCGCATGCATCTCATGACCTTCATCGAGGTCGCGAAGCCTACCCTGTTCGAGCGGATGGTGATTCTGGGTGTGCAGTGGGTGTTCTATCTCGCCTTCTTCGCGCTCTATCTCATCAGCGCGCGGACGGCGCATCGCATCGTCGGCTATTTCGAGGAAGAGGCGGTTATCAGCTATACGCTCTATCTGCGCGAGATCGACGAGGGGCGCAGCCCCAACCTGCCGGCACCGGCCATCGCGAGGCATTATTGGAAGCTGCCGGATGACGCGAGCCTTCGCGATGTCGTGCTGGCGGTTCGGGCCGACGAGGCACATCACCGGGACGTCAATCATGGCTTCGCGAGCGAACTCGCCGGCATCGCCGCTCCCACCAAAATCGCGCCTTATCCCGCGCATGCCGACGACACCCGGATGGCCGCCTGACATGACGGCGGCGGCGCCCTATCGGTCGACCCCGGTGTTCGATCAGGACACGCTGCCTGCGGCTCTGCGCGCCCGCCACGACACCAAGGCGGGCGTGTGGGGCCTGATCCGGGTCATGGAGGGGGAACTCAAGCTCACCTATCTCGACCCCGTCTCTGAAGTCGTGCTGACACCAGGGCAGCCCGGCCTCATTCTGCCTCAGCAGCCGCATTTCGTGACCCCGTTGGGCAGGATGCGGATGCAGGTCGATTTCTACGATCAGCCGCCAGACGCGAGCGATACCTGACGCTAAAGCGCTGAACGAGCCTCCGCGAACGCGGCGTTCGCCAGCAATTCCTTCACCAGTTCCTGCCCCTCGCTCCAGCTTCCGAGTCCCGATGAAACGTTGATGTGGCCGATCTCGCCCGCATCATGGAAACGCGCCGACCAGTTCGCCGCCATCTCCTCCGATCGCGTGATGGTTGCGTAAGGATCATTGCGGCTCGCCACGACGATGGCCGGGAAGGGCAAGGGCTGCCTGGGGATGGGCGCGAAACGCCGCAGGCGCGCGTCGGCGCCTTCCCGTTCGGGATCGGGCGGAGCCACCAGCAGCGCGCCCAGCACCTTCGAGGCGGGATCACCCCGACCGATCGCCCACCACGCGACCGCGAGGCAGCCGAGACTGTGCGCGACCAGAACCGAGGGCCCATCATGGTCCCCCACGGTCCGGGCCAATCGAGCGATCCAGACCGCGGGAGTGGGATTGTCCCAGGCGCCCAGATCGGCGCGGATGCAATCGTCGCGCTCCCGCTCCCATCGGCTTTGCCAATGCTCGGGGCCGGATGAATGCAGCCCGGGAACAATTATCAGCGTCATGAAGCAACACTCCTCATCGTGCTGCATGGTCCTGCCAACGTGAAGAAGGGGCGGCAGAGCGGATCTAGTGCGCTCTGCCGATCGGAATGGGCGCCGAAGCGATCGATTGCGTGCCGGTCTCGCCCCGATGGGTCAACTCGCCCAGAATCTCGTCGCTCAGCTGATGGAGCCGCAGCGATCTTCGATCGCGCGGATGAGGCAAGTCGATATCGACGATGCGCTGGATACGGCCTGGATGGGGCGCCATCACGATCACGCGATCGCTGAGATAGACCGCTTCCTCGACGTCGTGCGTGACCATCAGCACGGTCGAGCGCTGGGCCATCCAGATCCGCTGCAGCTCTGCCTGGACATGCACGCGGGTCAGGGCATCAAGTGCGCCCAGGGGTTCGTCCAGGAGCAGTAATTTCGGCTGAGTGACGAGGGCGCGCGCGATGGCGCCGCGCTGAGCCATGCCGCCGGACAGTTGGTGCGGATAGGCCTTTTCGAAGCCTGTCAGATTCACCATCGTGATATGTTCGGCCACCAGCCGGCCATGGTCCTGTTTCGGGACCGCGGTATTCCGCAGCGCCAGAGCGATATTCTCCTCGAGCGTCAGCCAGGGGAACAGGCGATGGTCCTGGAACACCAGACCCCGATCCAGGCTGGTGCCGCTGATCGGTTCGCCATCGAGGAGCAGCGTGCCGCTGAAGTCGGTATCGAGACCGACGATGGTCCGCAGCAGCGTCGATTTTCCGCAGCCCGATGCCCCGACGATACTGACGAATTCGCCGGCGCGGATCGAAAGATCGATGTTGCGCAGGACCGGCAGCTCCTTGCCGTCGACCCGAAACGACTTCGACAGGCCCAGGATCGCAAGCGCGCCCTTCGCCTCGGCCGCATCGGGTGCGACGTGAAGGAATTCGCTCTCCTCCTCCAATGGCAGGCTATGCAGTTGCATGAGGTGCTCCTTGTTCGGTCTCAAGGCTGCTGCCAGCGCGTTGCCGCGCCGCGCAGTTCGGCGAATAGCCGGTTCAAGAGATAACCCACGCCGGCGATGACCAGGATGATCGCCAGGATGATGTCCATTCGCTGCTGGACTTGCGCCAGTGCCATGGTGACGCCCAGCCCGGCCCCCGACCCGAGCAATATCTCGGTGCCGATGGTCGCCAGCCAGCTGAACGCGAGCGCCTGGCTGATGCCGGTGAGGATGAACGGCAGGGCGGACGGCAGCAGGATGAAGCGAAAGCGCTGGACGGCATTGAGGCCGAAGATGCGGCCGACCTCCAGATGCCGCCGTTCCGCCTGGGCCACCCCTTCATAGCTGTTCAGCACCATCGGATAGAATGCCGCCAGGCTGACGATGAGGAGCTTGGCTTCCGCTCCGTTGCCCAGCCACAGCCCGATCAGCGGCAGCCAGCCGATCAGCGGCACCTGCCGCAATGCGTTGTAGAGCGGATTGAACAGCCGGTCCGCCGCCGTGGACATCGCCATCAGGATGCCCAGTGCCACGCCCGCGATACCGCCGAGGAACAGTCCGGTGATGGCGCGGGAGGTCGTGGCGATCGTGTCGCGAAGCAGATAGCCGCTCTTCGCCTGATCGATGAGCGCGGCCCACACCTGGTCCAGCGGCGCGAAGACCAGCGAGCGCTCCCCGCCGCCCCGTGCCTGCATTTCCCACCACAGCAGCAGCAATATGGGAACGATCAGGCCCAGCACGGCTCTGCGGCAGGTGATGCTCATGCCGTTTTCCACCGCATCGCGCGACGCTCGATCGCCTTGGCCCCCCGATCGAGCAGGAAGCCGATCAATCCACTCACCACGACGCCGGCCAGCACCGTATCGATGCGGAACAGCTGGCGCCCCATCTCCATCATCTGCCCGACGCCGCTATCGGCGGCCAGCAGCTCGGCCAGCACCACCATCATCCACGCCCGGGTCAGAGCGATGCGCAGGCCGGTGAGCACCGCCGGCACCGTCGCCGGCAACAGGATGCGATAAAGAGTGACTGGAAGGGGCAACCGGAAGATGCTGGCGACATCCAGCCACCCGCGCGGAATGGCGCGGACGCCGTCGACGGTGGCGATCGCGACAGGAAAGAAGGTCGACACCGCGACGATCGTGATCTTGAACACCTCTCCGACGCCTAGCAGCAGCGCCAGCATCGGCACCAGCGCCAGCACCGGCACCTGCCGGATGCCGAGAAAGGTTGGGGCGAGCAGGAGGTCCGCCTTGCGCGACAAGGCCAACAGCGTGCCAAAGCCGATGCCGGCGGCGGCACCGATGGCGAACCCGGCCGTAAGGCGCCCCAGACTTTCGCCGACATGCAGCCCGAGCTCGCCGGACCGGGCCAGCACCCACAGCGTTTGCGCCACCTCCGACGGTGGGGGCAACACCTGTGCCGAGACCACGCCCAGCGCCGACATCAGCTGCCAGAACAGCAGCAGCAGGATCAGTGGGGCAGCGCCCGTCAATACGCCTTCCGCGTTCGCAGGAAGCGCGAGGCGCGGCGCCGACCGCAAGGGATCGGTCCCGGCGGCCATCAGCGTGCCGTCTCGGCCGCGCCGGGGGTCCAATACCCCTCATAGCCAAGCTGCTTCAGGCCGGCATCGACGAAGCGTGTATCGAGCAGCTGGTCGATATCGACCCTGGACCGCACCAGTCCCCGCTCGAAGGTATAGTCGGCAACCGAGTGGTAATGGGTCCGGAGAGGCTGGTCGTAGAGCGGTGAAAAGCGGTCGACCCAGCTGATGCGCGGTTCATCATATTCGGTGCGGACGATGTCCTCGGGCAGGCCAAGCCGCGCGGCGTCGGCGATAACCTGGTCGCGATTGATCTCCTGTGCGGACCAATGGGCGGCGCGCAGATGGGCGTTGACGATGATCTGGGTCAGTTCGGGATAGCGATCCACGAACTCGGCGCGTCCGAACAGTTCAGCGCGCATCTTCCAGTCGGCAGGTCCCTCCTTGGTCGACCAGATGATCCGTCCGAGACCCTGTTTGGCCAGCAGGATGCCGTCCGACATGGTGAAGGCGGCATCGACGTCGCCAGAGGCCAACGCCCCCCGGGTAGCCAGCGGGTTGATGTTGACGATCGTGAAATCGCCTGGCTTGAGACCCTTGGAATCCAGCAGCTTGAACAGGGAAAGCTCCCACGGGCGGCCGCGATGCAGCGCGATGCGCTTGCCCTTCAAATCCTCGATCGAATTGGCGGACACCCCGTTGCGTACGACCAGATAGGCGTTCTGGCCCCGACCCAGCGGCGCGACGAGTTTCAGCGGCACCCCGCCCGACACGGCGATCAACGCCGGAAAGTCGCCGTAGGAAGAAAAGTCGATCCGCTTCCCGGCAAAGCTTTCATTGATCAACGGTCCGCCGATGGCCGTTGGGATCGGGAAAAGCGCAAGTTCGACCCCCTTCTTGGCCAATTCCGCCTTCAGCCAGCCGTCACGGACGATGATTTCCGTCAGGCCCGAATAAATGTCCTCGCCCTGGTGCGGATAGACGATGGCGCCGATCGTCACGACTTTCGGCAGATCGCCCGACGCGCCGCCGGACTCGTCATCAGCCTTCCCCAGGAACTGGAAGACGACAAGCGACACCAGCAGAACGGCGGCGATGGCGAGGGTCAGAGCGGATTTGAGCTTCATGGGATCCCTGGGGTCTTGAACGCTTATGCGAGCAGCATCGCTCGCACACAAATTCCTATTGAATGACTAGGATAATTGGAAGACACCAATCTTCTTTCAGCGACCCCATCTTTTCTTTAACGGATGCGCCTCTCGCGCATGCGCGCGCGTTCGCCCGCATATATCATTATATATTATGATCTTACTTTATCATGATGGCTGATACATTTGCTTGCGCAATCCGCAGAAAGCCTATTGAGGTTAAATCATATCGATAGAATATGAATTAGATCGTGAAGGCGCCACAGGGTGCTCTTCGAGTCTCAGCAAGGAGCGATCTGATGTCGAGCAAGGCCGGACTTTCCGTGGAAGAAATCAATTTCGTCAATCAGGCGCGGGATGACGCGCGCCGTGGCTTTCGCCTGCTGCGCGAGACCCGGACCATTTCAGCCAGCGGCACGGTGAGTTTCGCCCTGCGCATCCCCGGCCAGGAAAAGCTCGTGACGTTCGGCTACCAGGGCCCGTGGTCGGACACGCCCGACGAGCCCCGCACCGCCGTCGTCAGCTTTGACGGGGAAGTGTTCTGGGGCGAAGGCGTCGGGCTTGGCGAGACTCGCTATGCCAAGCTGTTCCGCACCCATGCCGATGTGCAGGCCATTTCGCACGTCCATACCCCGCATCTGGGCGCGTATTCGCAGGCGCATCAGGATCTGCCGCTGCTCTATGTGCCCAACCGGCGTTTCCGGTTCACCAAGCAACTTCCAGTCTACATCAACCGCCGCCAGCTGGAGGTCGACTTCATCCTCGATTCCCTTGCGAAGGATCCGCAGGTGCCCGCGATCGTCGAGGCCAATGGCGGCGCTACGGTATGGAGCTGGAAGGGCCTTCGCGACCTGGTGAACAACATCATCCTTCTCGAAGAGGGGGCCCAGTTCCAGATTCTGGCGGCTGCCCTGGGCGGCTCGAAAGCCTTCGGCCCCGGAGTCCTGGAGCAGCAGTGGAAGATCGGCAGCCTGGTACCGTCCGACGCCCATGTCAGCGACGACGGCGAAATCCAGCTGGCCACTGCCGCTGAATGACGCCGCTCGCCCGCGACATCTGACCCTGCCTTTTTGCACCTCATCGGAGGGAAATGTGAGTCAATCGAAACGCCAGATCGTTCTGGGTGTCTTCCTCAGCCGTCACGGTCATCATCCGGGAGCCTGGCGGCAGCCGGGCTCCCCGCCGGGCGGGCAGCCGAGCTTCGCCTATTGGGCGGACATGGTGCGCACGGCAGAACGTGGCAAACTCGACACCGCCTTCTTCGCCGATTTCGTTGGCATGAGCGGCGACAATGTTCGCGGCATCGAGCGGCGCCATGCGTTTCTGGAGTTCGAACCCCTGACCCTTGCCGGCGCTCTGGCCAGCATTACCGATCGCATCGGCCTGGTCGCGACCGTGAATACCAATTTCGAAAGCCCCTACAATCTGGCGCGCCGTTTCGCTTCGTTGGATCACATCAGCGGCGGGCGCATTGCCTGGAACATCGTCTCTTCCCTGTCGCAGGGGGCGGCACGCAGCTTCGGCGTCGACGATTCGCTGGAGCATCGGGCCCGCTACGATCAGGCTGGTGAATTCGTCGATGTCGCCCGCGATCTCTGGGACAGCTGGGATGATGACGCGTTCGACAGCTCGGACAAGGACAGCGGCATCTATCTGGCCCCTTCATCCGTGCATCCGGTTGCGCATCAGGGCCAGTATTTCAAAGTCAACTCGATCCTGGATGTCGCACGCCCGGTTCAGGGCCACCCCGTCTTCGTTCAGGCTGGAAATTCCGACGTCGGTCGCGAATTCGCCGCCAAATATGCCGAGATGATCTATGCTGCGGCCCAGTTCATCGAGGAAGCGCAATCCTATTACGCCGACGTGAAGGGACGCATGGCCAAATATGGTCGCGACCCCGATCATCTGAAGGTCATGCCCGGCCTGTCCTACGCCATCGGCCACACCCGGCAGGAAGCGCAGGACAAGTTCGACGCCCTTCAGGAAGCTGTCGATTTTTCCGGCGAAATCAACCTGATGGGTAATGACGTGACCGGCTATCCGCTGGATGGCCCGCTGCCCGACCTGCCGGAACCAGCCAATGGCAAGGGCAGGTGGCGACAGCTGGTGGATCTGGCGCGGCGCGAAAACCTCACGATCCGGCAGATCTATCTGCGGTTCAACGTCGTGCGCGGCCATCGTGTCGTCATCGGCACGCCCTCGGATATCGCCGATCAGCTGGAAGACTGGTTCGTCAACGAAGCGGCCGACGGCTACAATCTCATTCCGCCCCTGCTGCCCAGTTCGCTCGACGAGTTCGTCGACCTGGTCGTGCCAGAACTCCAGCGGCGCGGCCTCTTCCGCAAGGAATATGAGGGCCGGACCTTGCGTGAGCATCTGAAGATTCCACGCCCCGCCAACCGTCACACGCTGGGTGCAGCCCATCCAAGCGCCAACGTCGCCGCGGAATGAGCAGGCCGACGGTCGATCGAAAGCGAAACCACAATGCCCCTCTTTGATCCAATCAGGTTAGGTTCCCTTGCACTTCCGAACCGTATCGTCATGCCCCCGATGGGGCGTGCGCGCGCTGACGAAGCCCGGACGCCCACCCCTGTCATGGCCCGCTATTACGCGCAGCGTGCTACGGCCGGACTGATCATCGCTGAAGGCGCGCAGGTCTCGCCGTTCAGCGTCAGCCGACCTGGGTCGACGGCCATTCACAGCGCCGCGCAAGTCGCTGGCTGGCGACAGGTGACGGATGCCGTCCACGCCGCGGGAGGACGGATTTTTCAGCAGCTGAGCCATCACGGACGCCGCGTGCTGGTGTCGCGCCTTCCCAAAGGGCAATGGCCGGTGGCGCCATCGCCTATCGCCGCGCGAGGCACCCTGCCCGGCCTTCATGGGCAGGAGAGCTTCGCCGTTCCCCAGCCGCTGAGCATTGCCGGCATCAAAGAGCTGATCAGGCAATATGGCAGGGCTGCCATCAATGCCAACGACGCCGGCTTTGATGGGGTCGAGGTGCATGCGGCCAGCGCCCTGCTGATCGATCAGTTCCTGCGCGACGCGACCAACCGACGCACCGATCAATATGGTGGCCCTATCCCCAATCGTGCACGGTTCCTGCTCGAGGTAATCGACGAGATTGCCGCTCACATTGGCGCCGATCGCATCGGCGTACGATTGTCGCCGCATTTCCACGGCGACGGCATCGGCGATTCGGATCCTGCCGCCCTCTTCGAATATGTTGCCCGCGCATTGGGTGCGCGCAAGATTGCCTATCTGCACCTCGTGGAGCCGGCTGAAACACCCGGCGATCAACGCCTGGCTCCCTTGTTGCGCCAGGCCTTTGGTGGTCCGCTCATCTTATGCGGCGACTTGACCGCAGCGACGGCGGAGCAAGCTCTCGGGACAGGGGCGGCCGATCTGGCTGCATTCGGGCGACCGTTCATCGCCAATCCGGATCTTGTCGACCGTTTGCGCCGCGGCGCCGCGTGGAGCGTCGCCGAGCCATCGAAATTCTACGAGGGCGGCGAGCACGGCTACGTCGATTACCCGGCTTTGCAGGAAGAGGAGAAGGTTGCCTGACAGCTCTTTCTCCAGAAATTCTCTCGATCAGTGCCCGTATTGATCGCTGCAGCGCTCAAAACAATCTGAACGAGTAGCAACAAACTAAAATCAAATAATTCTGATCCGCTTTTGCGGAGGGAGAGGCTTTACCTAAATTCGGGGTGAGAACAATGTTTGATAATCTAAAACTCAATGCTTCTCTGGCGCCGATCGCCATTCTGACGAGCGCATCTTTCATTCCGTCGGCCTTCGCGGATACAGCCGCAGTCGACGGACTGGCAGCCGCAATTGCCCTCAGTTCCGCGGCCACGGATGCCGACATCGTCGTCACCGCGCAGCGGCGGCAGGAGAACATCCAGGACGTGCCCCTGGCCATCACCGCCGTCTCCGGCGACCGGCTGGACCGCAACGGTCTGCGTGATGCCAGCGAAATTGCGCTGTTCGTGCCCAACTTCAACGCTCAGCCGTCAGGTCGCACCTCGCCCCGCTGGTTCTTGCGCGGTGTCGGCGTCGCCGACGGCACGACCTCGCCGATCGGCATCTATCTGGATGATGTTTATCTCAGCAACACGCTGATCACGAACTTTCCGCTGTTCGACGTCGAGCGCGTTGAAGTCTTGCGCGGCCCGCAGGGCACATTGTGGGGCAAGAACACCACCGCGGGTGCGATCAACTACATCTCGAAGAAGCCGAGCTTCACGCCCGGCGGCTTCCTCAATCTTCAATATGGCAACTTCGACACCAAGACGGTCATCGCCGCCTATGGCGGACCGGTCAGTGACAAGGTGGCTTTCCGGGTGGCGCTGAACGGCGACTTCACCAATGGCTACAGCAAGAACGAATATGACGGCACGCCGGTGGGCAAGACCAATCAGGTCGGCATTCGTACCCAGCTCTTGTATCGTCCAGACGATAGCACCGACATTCTGGCGAACTATCACTACAATAATTTCGATTCACCCTACGCTAATCAGGTCAATGGCGGGATCAGCACCCTGCCCGACGGATCGAACGGCTTCGGTTACGTTTTCCCTGATCGCGGCCCGGATTATTTCAACTCGATCGGCCCGGCATTCTATCGCATCGAACATCAGGGCGGCTTCCTGAATATCAGCAGGGCGCTCGGCGATCTGACCCTGGTCTCGATCACTGCGCTGGATCATCTGGATTCCTCCAGTCAGACGGGAACATTCGTTCCCCAGCAGCAGTCGCGCAGCCGTTCGCAGGTCAAGGACACGCAGGTCAGCCAGGAATTGCGGCTGTCTTCGTCCAAGGACAATCGCCTCAGCTGGATCATCGGCGCACACTTCTTCGATGAGAAGCTGGAAGGCAGCGGCGCCACGGCGATCCTGCCGGGCACGCGTACGCCAACCGTTCAGCAGATCAGCTACCGCACGCGGATCAAAAGCTATGCCGGGTTCCTGAGCACAACCTACAAGATCACCGATGCCTTCCAGTTGACTGGCGGCATTCGCGTCACGCACGAGAAAAAAACCAACAATCTTCGCACCGTCGCGGGCGTCGCCCCCGTAACCTTCTCGGACCCGGGCCAGTTCTGGCTGCCCAATGCCGTGTCGACACCGCTGGCGGTTGTCGCGCAGCAGGATGCCAGCCGCTCCTGGACCGCAGTGACTTATGACGTCACCCCGGAACTGGAACTGAGTTCGAACGCGCGTGTCTATGTGCGCTATGCAAAGGGCTTCAAGTCGGGCGGCTTCAACAATACAGCCGCCAATCAGGCCGCCGTTACGATCGTCAATCCCGAGACCATCAAGGACATCGAAGGCGGCATCAAGACCGAATGGTTTAATCGCCGCCTGATCGCCAACCTGGCGGCGTTCAATTACGACTACAACGATATCCAGATCAATCAGGTGACGCCCACCGGGGTTGGCGGCACGTTCGTGTCGACCATCCGAAATGCGGGCAAGGGTTATTCGCGCGGTATCGAACTGGAACTGCGGACCCGACCGACCGACAGGCTGGAAATCGACGGCAGCCTGGGCTTGCTGTGGACGAAATACACCAGGTTCCAGGTCAGCCCCACGGTCAGCGCCGCCGGTAACGAGTTCATCCGCGCGCCACGGGTTTCGGCCACTGTCGGCGCCCGTTACGAAATCCCGGTGTCGGACACCGGCAGGCTGTCGATCGCGACCGACTGGCAGTATCGCTCGAAGTTTTACTTCAACGCCACGACCCAGACGCCGCTGTTGACCCAGCGCGACCTGCTGATCGGCAATGCGCGCCTGAGCTACGCTTTCGACGACCGCTGGGAACTGTCCGTCTTCTCCCAGAACATCACCAATCGTCGCTTCCCCACCACCGTGCTGCCCACGACCTTTGGCGCCACGACCTTCGAGGCGCCGCCGCGCACCTATGGCGCCCGGCTCTCCGTGAAACTCTGACCGAAGGAGCAGATATGACAAGCAAGCTCGACACGCTCTGGTACACGCGCTGCCCCGTCCCAACGGGCCTCGGCATCGCCATCCAGCAAGGCTATCTGCACGACAGCTTCCAGGCTCAGGGCACCGAGGTGAGGTCGCTTCTGGAATCCGATCAATTCCAGACGCGCGAATCTCACTTCAGCCACACGCTGGTGAATTCGGTGCGGCACGGCGGCAATATTCCGGCCATCAGCGCAAAGGCGCTGGGCCGGGACACCCGCCTGGTCGGCCTGTCGTGGATCGACGAGACGCAGCTGATCCTGGCCAGCCCCGAATCCGGGATCCGCACCGTCCGCGACCTCAAGGGCCGCCGTTTCGGCCTGCCCAATTGGCGTAAGGTGGAGATCGACTTCGTCCGCGCACAGGCCCTGCGCGGCCTGGAAAACGCGCTCGGCCTGGAAGGGCTTGATGTCCAGGATGTCGAGATCGTCGACCTGGATATCGACACCCACTTCAGCGACGCGCCGGCCCGCGACGTCGCCGGCACCCTCGCCTACCCCTCGCGCGAGGGCAGCCGGGCACGCGCCTCCAACGCCGAGGTGATCGCCCTGCTGCGCGGCGAGGTGGACGCCATCTTCCTGAAAGGCGCGCACGGCGCGCAGGTCGCCGACCAGTTCGGACTGGTGACGGTGATCGACACCGGCATCCACCCCGAGCCGCTGATCCGCGCCAATAACGGCACGCCGCGCACCCTGGCGGTCGATGGCCACCTGCTGGACAATCATTTCGACGCCGTCGTCACGATCGTCGAGCAGGTCCTGCGCGCCGAAGCCTGGGCACAGGACAATCCCTCGGACGTCCGGCGCTATCTGGCGCGCGAAACCAATGCCAGCGAGTATTGGGTCTCCGTCGCCTATGGCAAGGATGCCGAACGGAAACTGAAGACCGACCTCGACGACCTGTCGATCGTCGGCCTGCAGGACTTCACCGACTTCCTGGCACGCCATCGCTTCATTCCGCGCCGGTTCGACGTGCGCGAATGGATCGACCTGCGGCCACTGGAAGCGGCGCGGTCGACACGGCTGGCTGTCTGACATCCATGGCGACGGCGGCACCCCTTCCTGTCGATCGATTGTCGCCGTCGCCGGCGGACGTCCCGCCGCCTCAGCCTTCCGGCCGGGGGTTGGAGCATTCCCCGCTGCTGCGCAGCCTGCTGATCTATCGTCACATGCCGGTACGGTTCACCCTCACCGCGCTGCTGTTCGTGATCGTCAACCTCTGCCTGGTCGGCCAGCAATGGCTTATCGGCCAGGCCGTTCACGAAGCGGGCAACGGGCAGATGATCCGCCCGTCGCCAGCCGGCGGTCTGGACTATGACCGCGCTTGGTTCTGGGCGGCGCTGCTGGTTGGGCTGGCCGCCTTTCGCACCGCCGTTCATTATGGCGCGGGATTGCTGTCGCTGGTCATCGGGCAGGAACTGCTGACCATCATCCGCGACCGCATTCTGGTGCAGGTCCAGGCGCTGGACCTCGCCTATCACTGGCAGCACGGTGTCGGCGAGATCGTCACCCGCATGACGCGCGATGCCGACAAGCTGCGCGACGCCCTCATCAATTTCTGGCGGCAGATGTTCGAGACGGGGTTGATCGTCATCGCCTCGATCGCGTTGCTGTGCTGGTATTCGCCGTGGCTGGGCATCGTGCCGCTGGGGCTGATGATCACCGGCATCGCCATTCTCGCCGTCCAGACCGACCGGCTGGTGGAATTGGACCGTAGAACCGGCGCCGCCTACGACCGCGTCACCCAGGACCTGTCCGAAGGCATCAACGGCATCCGGGTCATCAAGGCGTTTCACCTGGGCAATGCGCGCGCACGGCGCTTCGACGCGCAGATCGCCAGCTTCGCGCATGAGACGCAGGCCGCGCTGCGCTATGCCGCGCTGCGCGTTCCCCTGCCCCAGGCGATCATCGCCCTGGGGCATGTCTGGGTACTGGGCTATGGCGCCCGGCTGGTGATCGAAGGCCGACTGACCGTCGGCGCCCTGGTCGCGGCGGTCCTGCTCACCAACATGCTGGTCCTGCGTGTCGAAGGCATTGGCCGGCTGATGCAGATCATCGCCGATGCCCGCGCCTCGGCGGGACGCATCTGGGAGTTTCTGGATGCTCGACCTCAGCTGGTTTCCGGCGCCCTACCGCTGCCGCGGGGTCCGCTGGGGCTAAGGCTGGACAGCGTAGCGGTAGCGGCGGCGGGTGGCAGCAACGAAACGCTGCGCGACGTCTCGCTGCTCGTGAAACCCGGCGAGATGGTGGCGCTGGTCGGCCCGACCGGGTCGGGCAAGAGCTTGCTCGCCGCGCTGCCGGCCCATTTGATCGAGGCCAGCCGCGGTTCGGTTCGCGTCGGGTCCGACGAGGATGGCTGGTGGGACGTGCGCGCGCTGAACGACAGCGCATTGCGACAGCGGGTCCATGTGCTGCCCCAGGAATCGTTTCTGTTCTCCGACACGCTGGCTGCCAACCTCAGGCTGGGGGCGCCCGATGCAAGTGACGCGGACTTGCTCGAAGCGTTGCGTATCGCCGCTGCCGACGATCTGATCGAACGGTTGGAAGACGGATTGCAGACCCGTGTCGGCGATCGCGGCGTCACGTTGTCGGGTGGCCAGCGACAACGCATCTGCCTCGCCCGCGCGCTGCTGTCGAATGCCGACATACTGATACTGGACGACGCCACGAGCGCACTCGATGCGCGGACCGAGCGCACCGTCATCGGCAATATCCGTGCATTGCGCACGAACGCGTCGCGCCCGGTGGCCATGCTGGTGGTCTCGAGCCGCCTGTCCACCGTGCTGATGGCGGACCGGGTGCTGATGCTGGGCGAAGGTCGCATCCTTGCCGAGGGCAGCCACGCCGATCTGGTGCGCGGCAACCGCGGCTATCGCGATCTGATGGGGATTTGAGATGACGGCCCCCTTCATCGGCGACACGCCCCTGTCGGACATCGAGCTGGAGGAGCGCTTCGCCAAGCAATCTCTGGATCGCGGCATCTTCACCCGGCTGCTGCCGCTGCTAGCGCCGGTTCGCGGTGCCATCGCGGCGCTGATCGGTATCGAGTTGGCGCAGGTCGCCGTCATCTTCCTGCGTCCGTTGCTGATCGGGCTGGTAATCGATCAGGGGCTGGGCGGACGTTTGGGCGGAGGGCCGATCGACCGCGCCGTGATCGGCTGGGCGTGCCTGGGCCTGGCCATGACCTGGATCGCCCGTTTCGCGCTGGGCGGCGTATCTCAGCAGCTTGCCGGCACCGCGGCGATCCGTGTGCTGAACGGCCTCAGGTCGCAGGTCTTCGCCCATGTCCAGGCGCTGAGCATCAGCTATTTCGACCGCGCCAAGGCGGGGCGGATCATCTCGCGGGTCGATCGGGACGTTGACGTCCTAGAACCCTTGCTGATCCAGGGGCCACCGGAGTTTCTGTCGGCCGTTCTGCGGCTGGTGATCGCGGCTATCCTGTTGTGGATCATCGCGCCGCCCCTGCTGCTCGGCTTGCTTGGCATCGTACCGGTGCTGGTGATCGCCACCATCGTCTTCAAACGCGTCTCGCAGCGCAGCTTCGCGCGATCAGCGGAGAATCGCAGTCGCTTCACCGCCCATCTGGTCGAAACCATTTCCGGCGTGCGCCTGATCAAGCAGGCGGGGCGGGAGCAGGCCAATCGGGAGCGCTATGGAGAGCTGCTCGACGATTTCAACAATTCCCTGATTTATGGATCGGTCCGGTCAGGCTGGTTCGCGCCCTTCACAGGACTGTTGACCACGATCGCCATGGTCGCGGTGCTGATTGTCGGCGCACGCGGCATCGCACTGGAAACGCTGACCTTGGGTCAGCTGGCGCAGAGCCTGTTCTATGTGTTCCTGTTCCTCGCTCCGCTGCAGGAATTTGGCGACCTGTTCGAACGCTACGCCAATGGCACGGCATGCGCGCAACGCATCTTCCTGCTGCTGGATACCGGGCCGGAGATCGCCGACCATGAGCAGGCGATCGACCTCGATCACGTGCATGGTGAGGTGGAGTTTCGCGACGTCCACTTCGCCTATGACCCGCGCCAGGAACGGCCGGTGCTGCGCGATCTGTCGCTGCGCATCGCCAAGGGCGAGCAGCTGGCCATCGTCGGCCCGACCGGCCATGGCAAGAGCACACTCGTTCAGCTTCTGACGCGCTTCTACGATGTCGGCAGAGGCGCGGTGCTGGTCGATGGTCGCGACGTGCGCACGCTGTCCGAACGCAGCCTGCGCCGCCATGTCGGCGTGGTGTTGCAGGACAATGTCCTGTTCGGCGGCACCATCCTCGACAATCTCCGCCTTGCCCGGCCGGAGGCTTCGGACGAAGAGTTGATCGCTGCCTCGCGCGACCTCGGGGCGGACGAGATTCTCGGTTCCCTTCCATTCGGTTATGCCACGGAAGTCGGGCCGCTGGGCGCGCATCTCAGTCACGGTCAACGCCAGCTCGTCTGTCTGGTGAGGGCGTTCGTCGCCGATCCCGCCATCCTTGTTCTGGACGAGGCGACATCGGCGGTCGACGTGCAGACGGAACGGCGCATCCAGGCCGCGCTTCGCCGGCTGTGCGAAGGCCGCACCGCGATCATCATCGCGCACCGGCTTGCCACGATCCGCGAGGCGGACCGCATCGCCGTGGTCCGCGACGGCACGATCGTCGAACTGGGCACCCATAACGACCTGATAATGCAGAGCGGCCTCTATGCCGCGCTGCAAACATCCTATCAGGAAAGCATTCTGGGAAGCGAAAATGACAATAACACCGAACGCAGCAACTTAACAGGAAAGGATAATGACCTGGAAAAGAATGCAGCACGATAAAAGATCATATGGGTTTTATTGGAGGTTATCATGACGAATATTTCGCCACTCGACACCATCTGGTTCACCCGCTGCGCCGGCGGCGGACGCGGCGGCGTGCCGATCGCATCGGGTATCGCCTACAAACTGGGCTGGCTGCAGGAAGAATTCGGCCGCGACGGGCTGAACCTGTTGACGCTGCAGGAAGATGCCGGCCCGGAATTACAGCATAACCATTATGATCATGACCTCACCAACCTCATCCGCGAGGGCGGCAACCTCTACTCGATCCCGGCCAAGGCGCAGGGCGCGCGGACGCGCCTGATCGGCCTGACGTGGATCGACGAGGGTCAGTCGATCATCGTGCGGCCCGACTCCGACATCCGCTCGGCCAAGGACCTCGCAGGCCGGCGCCTCGCGCTGCCGGTGTTCCGCGCGGAAGACATCGCCGAAAATCGTCGGGGTCGCAGCATCACGCGGCTGAGCAGCCTGCATGGCTATAAGGGCGCGCTGGCTTCGGCCGGCCTCACCCTGGACGATGCGCAGTTGGTCGAAGTCGGTTCGCCGGACGATCAGGGCGAAATCACCTGGCGCTATGGCGGGTGGCAGCAGAGCTTCGATGCGCTGCTGAGCGGCGAAGTGGACGCGGCCTATGTCAAGGGCGGCGCCGCCGCCGATGGTGCGCGCGATCAGGGGCTGGTCGTCGGCATCGACCTCGACAAGCTGCCCGAAAAGCGCTTCCGCGTGAACAATGGCACGCCCCGTCCGGTGACGGTGCATCAGGACCTGCTCGACAACCATTTCGACGTGCTGGTGCGCTTTCTGGTGCAGACGCTACGGGCGGCCGAATGGTCCAAGTCGAACCTGGAGGGCGTGCGCCAGATCCTGCAGTCGGAGACGGGCGCGACAGCCGAAGGCGTCGCCGCCGCCTATCGCGATGGCTTCCACCTGTCGCTGGCCCCGGACCTCTCGGACGAACGGCTGACGCTGTTCCGGCAGCAGAAGGATTTCCTGCTGACCTATGGCGTCCTCGATCGCGACTTCGATTTTGACGACTGGATAGACCGCCGGCCGCTGGAGGAGGCCCATCGCCGCCTTAAGACCCTTGGCGACCTGAAACTGGTGGCCGCCGCATAGAATCGTGACCAAAACCGTTCGCCGTAGCGTCCCCCGTTTCGGCGAACGGTCCTGGTGGGCATGCCATCCGGCATTCCCACCAGGACCCACGCTTGGCTATAGGGACAGGACCTTTACCGATGGGTCTCATTCCAATGCTCTCCCAGCGTGGCCGTTACGCACTCAAAGCGATGCTTAACCTTGCGGGCGAGCCGGGACGCGGGTTGAAACAGGTCAGCGTGATCGCGCAGGAAGAAGATATTCCGCGCAAGTTCCTTGAAGGGATCATGTCCGATCTGCGTCAGGCGGGACTGGTCAACAGCGTTCGCGGAAAGTTCGGCGGATATCATCTCACCCGACCACCCGAGTTGATCACCTTCGGTGAGATCATGCGAAGAATGGATGGACCACTAGCCCTCATCCCGTGCGTCAGTCACAACTTTTATCGTCGTTGCGATGATTGTCATGACGAGGTGACCTGCGCCCTGCGTCAGGTCATGGTCCGCGTTCGCCAGGAAGTCTCCGGAATCCTGGATCGGACAACGCTGGCCGACGCCCATTCGGGAGCGGCAGTGCGTGCCTTGCAGGACAGCTGATTGATGATCGCTAGAGCCCATCGCCCGCAATTAAGGCGATACGGCCAACCATCCGATCGGCACGCAGAGCCACCGCTGTCCGCCCCCGCTAGGCACTAAGGATTTTGGCATCGAGCAGTTCGTGGACCGCCCGATGTCCCTGTTCGATCGCGCAGTCCGTATAGGCCCTGCCCCCGGAATCCGAGTTGGCGATCGCGATCGGACCGAAGCGCTGGCGGCCGATGACATGGGGCAGCGTGTCGGGCGCGGCATCCCATGGATCGTAAAGCGTATTATATTCATAGGCATAGCCATGCGGCCAACGATTGACCGCGATCGCGGCGATGTCGCGCCCGGCATCGAACCCGCCAGGGCCGAGGATGCGGGTCAGCTGCTCGCGAATGTTGCGCTCGAACGTCTCGAACGGCGTGTCGAGCAGTTCATAGCGGCCGGCGCGATGCTGGTCGCGCTGGGTCGGGGCGCCCGGCTGGCAGGGCGTACGCATCATGAAGATCAGCGCCGGATCGTCCGGTGAGGCCGGGCCGGCATAGCCACCCACGCGCGACGCGGCGGACAGCGACACCGAGGTGAAGTAGCTGCCGGGACAGCTGATGCTCTGCAGGCCCAGCTTCACGAATGGCTGCCAGTTGCGGATCGCGACGGCAGTATAGACCAGCGGCACCTTCACCAGTTCATGCAGCGCCGTCTTCTGCGCCTCCGGCAGGTCGGGGACCAGATAGGGGATCAGCATGTTGTAGCAGGCAAGGATGCAGCCCTTGGCCCGTACCCGGCGCAGCTTGTCGCCGGCAAGATAGCTGATCTGCGCCGATCCGTCGCCGGCCTTGGCGACGTTGACGACAATGCTGTTGAGGCGGATGCGCACCGGCTGGCCGGGGCGGTCGAGCTGGCCATAATCGAACTGCGCCATGACGATGCTTTCGATGTCGCCTGGCGGCGCCACCTGCGGCACCAGCTGGCGCACCAGCGCCCGGGCGATCGTCGCATTGCCGTCGGGGAAGCGGAACGAGTCCGACCCGCCGGTCGAGCTGTAGCCCGCAGCGGTATAGTCCATGTGGTCCGTGTTGGCGCGATCGAGGTTCATGCCCTCGAACCCCGGCAGGCCGATGCCCCAGCAATCGAGCGCCGGCTCGGCGTCGATGCCGACACCCCATTCGCCATGGGTACGGGTCTGCAGCGTTGCGATCGCGGCCGGATGGACCTTCACCAGATTGGCGAGGAAATCACGGTAGCTCATGGCCGACAGGCGCTTGCGCTTCTCCGCCTCGTCGAGGCCGGGCAGATAGTCGACCTTGTCGAACTGCAGCCGCACCAGATCGCGCTGCGCCTCGGGCGGCAGGGGGGACTGCGCCAGCGCGGCCGCCAGAGCCTGCGCTGAGCCGGCGCTCCCCCGCGACGGCATCGGCACCAGTTTTTCGGTGCCGAACGTCTCCTTGTCGAAGAAGGTCGCGGAACCGAGCTTCATGTCGCGATAGAGCGGATCAACCGGATATTTCTCGGCCAGGGCCTTGGGGTTGATGCCGAGATCGGCCATAACGCCCGCCGCGACCGGACTGTAGGGCCGCGGGCTGTTGATCAGCATCGTGCCGCCGTTGATCAGCAGGGTGTGATCGTCGACAACGAACTGGTTGCGTTTGGCATGGCCGCCGAAATCGTCATGATTGTCGAGGATCAGGATGCGCGCCTCCGGACGCTCCTGGCGCAGGAAATGGGCTGCGGACAGGCCGCTGATCCCGCCGCCCACGACGATCAGATCGTAATCCTCGCCGGTGTCTTCGGCATGCTCCAGCTTCAACGTGCCATCGCGTAGCGCGTGGGCGCCCTCGAACGAGCCGGGATGGCTGCCGCGCAGGCCCATCCGTTCGGGAGGATAATAGCCTTTCTGGTTCTGCGGCTCGGCCGCCGCAAGCTGGTCGCCCGGCGCCGCCTTGCCGCACCCGGCGACAGCAAGGCCCGCGCCAAGCAGCAGGCCGTTCAACAGGTCACGCCGTTCGATCGGCGCATTCATCCCCAACCTATCGTTCTTGTCGTCAGTCGCCATTTGCGCGCTCCTGATCCTGGGCCTCCGATCAGAGGCGAGGCGCGACGCTATTCCAATGTGATCACAAGCGCCATGGGGGTTTTATGTGCCGCAGCCCGCTACCGCCAAAAGTGGTAGGGAGCTTCCGGTGCAGCGAAATCCGCAGGAATATTGCGACCACGCAAAGCTTCATGGGCAATTTCGGCAGCGAGTCGTAATGCCTCTGGCAAGGCGCTATCATCACACGGACCGGCATTACAGCATCGCCCGTGATCCCGATCGGGATCAAACAGCGGCAGGCCCCGGCAGTGCAGTGGCAACGCCCAAGGCTATGGGGCGACTTTCATCACGGAAGCTACGACCAGACGACCTGACCAACGGGGCCGGTCCCTGGGCATGTTTCTCCTGAAAGCGCGTGGCACCGCTCAGACCGGCATCTTGTCCTGTGCTGTCGCGCGCCGGTGGGCGTAGTGGTGCCAGGCAAAGATCGCGGCCGCACCGCGATGTGGGCGCCATTGCTCGGCATAAGCGCGGGTTTCGACCTCGCTCGGACGGTCGGGATGGCCCATCAGGTGGCCGACCTCGATCCGCACCGCGAGGTCGCCGGCGGGCCAGATGTCCGGCCGCCCCTCGGCGAACAGCAGATAGATCTCCGCCGACCATCGGCCGATGCCCTTGATCCGCACCAGCTCGGCGATCGCCGCCTCATCGTCGGCAGGCAGCGCCGCGAGGTCGAGGGCACCGCTGTCGACCAGCGTCGCCAGGCTGCGCAGGTAGCCGATCTTCTGCCGGCTGAGACCGACACCACGCAGCGCCTCGTCGCTGGCGGCGAGCAGCGCCGGCGGCCGGCATCCTTCACCCAGCAGCGTTTCCAGCCGCCCGTTCACCGCCCGCGCCGCCGACACGCTGACCTGCTGGCCGACGATGGTCCGGACGAGAGTTTGATAGCCGGGTGGATTGAGGCGCGGTTCGGGATAGCCGGCCCGCGCCAGACCGGCGGCGATCGCCGGCTCCACCCCCGCCAGCGCGTCGAGGCCGGCCCGCAATGCATCATTCGACAATCCCATGGCCATTCGCCCGCTTGATCTGGCCGACCGCCAGTCCCTATTAGCCCCTGACCGCGCTTGTGCATGCGCGCAGCCAAGGGAAGCTCATGCCTAAACTGACCATCATTTCGCGTGAAGGCACCGAATCGACCATCGAGGCAGAGGTCGGTCTGTCGGTCATGGAGATTATCCGCGACAGCGGCTTCGACGAACTTCTGGCCCTGTGCGGCGGCTGCTGCTCGTGCGCCACCTGCCATGTCCATGTCGACCCTGACTGGGTGGGCCGGTTGCCGCCCCTGTCCGAAGATGAAAGCGATCTGCTGGACAGTTCCGATCATCGCAACGCCCAGTCACGCCTGTCATGCCAGATTCCGTTCGAGACGGCGCTGGACGGCCTGACGGTGACTATTGCGCCCGAGGATTGACGCACGCACCCCCGCGGAGACGCGCCGCCGCCATCCACAGGCGGTTGCGATCGGCGCGCGAGGCCATGTCGCGCAGGATCATGTCGAACCGCGCCCGGTCGCCGCGCTCCACCGCCCAGACGCAATCGAGAAGCTGGCATTCGTCATGGCTGAGCGGACAACCGCAGCCAACCGGGTGGAGGCGCAGCGGCTCCCCCCAAGCGCGGATAGCCGCTTCCATGAACGGCCCGGTCGTCCGCGCCCAACCTTCCAAACCCAGCGAAGTCAGGCCGTGCAGCAGCGCCTGGCGCGGCGCCTGACCATTGGTCACGGCGCCCAGCCAAGACCGGAAGCACCACAGCAGCACCCGGTCGGCCATGCCGAGGGATGCCGGCAGCAGCCGGTGCGGAAGGAAGAGGGCGACGTCCACAGCCATGATCCGACTCCAGGCTTGATATGAGAACGATTATCAATATCAGCATAAATGCGGCTGGCAAGAGGGTCCCTGCGCATGAGGTGGGAGAGCCGAGGCAAGGCGTTCCCCTGGCCCGCAAAAACCGATAGGACTTCGGCGATGGCGTTGACGGAGCTCCCTTCCGAGCGGTTCTTTGAGGACAAGAGCCGCGCATTCTGGATGCTTCAGTCGATCGGCTGGGCAGGATATTTCCTGATCCGGACGTTCAGTGGTCTGGCGAACGCCATGGGCATGGATTTCATCGTCCAGACCCTGATCGCCACCACCACCGGATTTTCGCTGACACTGCTGATGGGCGAGGCCTATCGCCGGCTGATGCCCATGCGGCCGATGCTGTTGTGGCCGTTGATCATCCTCATCGTCGCGATCAGCGCCGCATCCTTCTCCGCGATCGAGGTCTGGGTCCACGCCACCTTTTCAGCCACTGGCCGCCGGCCGCAGGGTGTTGAATTTCTGGGCGCGATCCTGCTCGACCTCAGCGTGCTGGGGGCGTGGACGGCGCTCTATTTCCTCATCAACTATTATCTCATCCTGTCCGAACAGACCGAACGGATGCTGAAGCTGAGCAACCAGGCGTCGGACGCGCAACTGGCGATGCTGCGCTACCAACTCAATCCGCATTTCCTGTTCAACACGCTCAATTCGATCTCGACCCTGGTCCTCCTGAAGGAAACCGAGCGGGCGAATGTGATGCTGTCGCGACTGTCATCCTTCCTGCGCTACACGATCATCAACGAGCCGGCGGCGCAGGTGGCGCTGGCGCAGGAGGTTGAAAGCCTGAAACTCTATCTCGATATCGAGAAGATGCGCTTCGAAGAGCGGTTGAAAACCCGATTTACGATCGATCCCGCCGCGGGCCAGGGGCGGCTGCCGTCGCTCCTCCTTCAGCCGCTTGTCGAGAACGCGGTCAAATATGCCGTCACCCCGCAGGAAGAAGGCGCCGAGATCGATATCGATGCCCGTGTCGTCGGTGACCGGCTGCTGATCACCGTATCGGACACCGGACCCGGCGTGTCGGAAAGCCAGCCGCGACCCGAAACCTCGACTGGCGTCGGATTAACCAATACCCGCGACCGCCTGGCGCAAGCCTATGGACCCGATCACCACTTCGAGCTTAGATCGAACCAGACAGGGGGAACCGACGTTGTGATCGACATTCCGTTTCAGCGGACTGCGACCAAGGAGCCTGCTCAATGACCATTCGTACCATCCTCGTTGACGACGAGTCGCTGGCCATCCGGGGCCTGGCGCTGAGGCTGGAAGCATTCGAGGATATCGAGGTCGTCGCCACCTGCTCCAACGGACGCGAGGCGATCCGCGCGATCAAGACCCACAAGCCCGATCTGGTCTTTCTCGACATCCAGATGCCGGGCTTTGACGGTTTTTCGGTCGTGCAGGGTCTGATGGAGGTCGAACCGCCGCTGTTCGTGTTCGTCACCGCCTATTCCGACTATGCGCTGAAGGCGTTCGATGCCCACGCCGTGGACTATCTGATGAAGCCCGTTGATCAGGACCGGCTGGCCGCGACGATGGACCGCGTCCGTCAGCGCCTCGCCGAAAAACGGTCGAGCGAGGAAGCCAGCCGTCTCAAGGAAGTGCTCGCCGAGGTCGCCCCCAATGCCGCCGCCGGCATCGGCGACAGTGTCGAGGGACCGGCCGCCAACCGGTATGAAAAGCTGATCAACATCAAGGATCGCGGCCAGATTTTCCGCGTCGACGTCGACCAGATCGAGCGCATCGACGCCGCCGGCGACTATATGTGCATCTATACCGAGGACAACACGCTGATCCTGCGCGAGACGATGAAGGATCTGGAAAAGCGCCTCGATCCCCGCCGGTTCCAGCGCGTCCACCGGTCGACCATCGTCAATCTGGATCTGGTCAAGCAGGTCAAGCCCCACACCAATGGCGAATGTTTTCTGGTGTTGGGATCGGGCGCGCAGGTGAAGGTCAGCCGCAGCTACCGCGACGTCGTCGCGCGGTTTGTTCACTGAACCGGCATCGGGGCAAAGATCATCGACATGGGGCTAATCGCCAAGACCCTGCCGCTTGCCGTCCTGGCGGGTATCGGCATCGCCCTCCCCGGCTGCGCCGCCACCCGGCCGCCGCCGCCCGGCGTGCCCGCCATCGGTAGCGCGGTGATGCCGGGCGCAAGCGGCTGGCGACGTTATGCCACCGTGCCCGACCGCGAACGCCTGACAAAGACCCGGCCCGCCTGGGACAAAGCGCTGGGCGAAGCGCGGACGGGCGGGTTCACGGCCGAACTGGCCGCTCTCGGTTCTCTCGCCAACCCCGACGCGCTGATGACCGAGCCCGCGCCACCGCCAGGCGATTATCGCTGCCGCACGATCAAGCTGGGGGCGAAGACGCCGGGCGCGCCCGTCTACACTGCCTATGACTGGTTCAAATGCCGCATCCAGGCCGAGGACGACCATTTGCTGTTCGTCAAGGAAGCCGGATCGCAGCGACCGTCCGGGCGGCTGTGGAGCGACAATGCCGGACGCATGGTGTTCCTGGGCACGATGATCCTCGGCGACGAAACCGACGCCTATGCCTATGGCGTCGATCGCGAACGCAATCTGGTGGGAACGCTCGAGCGGATCGGCGCACGGCGGTGGCGACTGGCCCTGCCCTGGCCGGCATGGGAATCGAACCTCGACATTATCGAGATCGTCCCCGCCTCCGATTGATGCGGGAAGGCGGTGATCAGAAGCCGGCGGGCGGCGCCCAGGCCGGCGCGCGAGCGGCAAGCACCTTGAACAGGCTCCCCATCTGATCGGGATCGGCCAGTCGCGACGCCTGACCGTGGATGGCATCAGCCTGGCCGGGATTGGCGGCCGCCAGCCGCTGAGCCCGAACCGTCAGACCCAGCGCCCGCAGCCAGTCTCCCTGTAAAGCAGGACCGTGTATCACGGCGCCGCCCCGCGCCGCCGCCTCGCCCAGCGCCGCGAAGTCGACATGGGCGGTCAAATCCGCCTCGCCAGGATTCACGAAGGGGTCAGCATAGGCATGGGCGCGGACCGCCTGCAGCGTGTCGCCGATGCCGGCCCGGTCATGGCCGTAATCAATGGTGAGGATCACGCCCCCCTGCGCCGTGATCCGCATCGCCAGCGTCTCCAAGATCGAGACGCTGGCCGGGGACGCCTCGACGACGCTGCCGACCGGCGCGTCGCGAAGCGCCGCCGGGATCAAGGGGTCGGCCCGCACCGGCCCCGGCATCGGCGCGAATCCGCTGTCTACGAGCCCCACCATCCGCTCTCGCCAGCCATCGTCGGCGCGAACCAGCTGTCGGATCGGCAACGCATCGAAAAATTCGTTGGCGACGATCATCAGCGGCCGGTCATCGGGCAGCGTGACGATATCGTCGTGCCAGCGGGCGTCGGGATGCCGCTCGCGCTGGCGCCCGATGAGGACCGGGCTGGTTTCGACCAGATGAACCGGCGCTGAGGCCAGCGGCGGCACCCGCGCCAGCACCCGGCGGATATCGGCCATCAGCGTGCCGCGGCCGGGGCCAAGCTCGACCAGCGCCGCGTCGGCGGGCATCGCCGAGCGTTGCCACAGATCGACCAGCCACAGACCGATCAACTCGCCGAACATCTGGCTGATCTCTGGCGCGGTGATGAAGTCTCCGGCAACGCCCAGCGGATCGCGGCTGGCATAATAGTGGCTGTTAGCCGCCGCCATGAACGCGGAAACGGGGATTGGGCCGCCGCCCTCGATCTGGCGCCGCAGCCGCTCGGCCAGCGTGCTCAATGTCCGTTCAGCTTTGCGAGGCGGCACCGGCGACCGGCTCGACCCGCTGCCGGCGGCCGGGCGCGGTCGCGATCAGCCAGGCCCCGCCAACGATCATCGGCAGCGACAGCCATTGGCCCATGTGGAGGCCGGTCGCGGCCGCGAAGCCGACGAGTTGGGCGTCCGGCTCGCGCACGAACTCAATCAGGAAGCGGGCGGTGCCGTAACCGGCGAGGAAGATGCCGACGAGCTTGCCCGGCTGATAGCGGGCCTGCGTGCGCCAGAAGGCATAGGCCAGCGCCGCGAACAGCACGGCCCCCTCCAGCAGCGCCTCGTAAAGTTGGCTGGGGTGACGCGCCACCGGTCCGCCTTCCGGGAAGATCACACCCCAGGGCACGGCCGTTTCAGCGCCCCACAGTTCCCCATTTATGAAATTGGCCAGACGGCCGAGGAACAGGCCGATCGGCACGACGCAGGCGATATAGTCATGGACCCGCAGCCAATCGAGGCTGTTGCGGCGCGCGAACAGCAGAATCGCCAGCATGACGCCGATGGCACCGCCGTGGAACGACATGCCGCCTTCCCACAGGCTCAGTATCTCAAGCGGATTGGCGAGATAATGGCCTGGATTGTAGAAGATCACATAGCCCAGCCGCCCGCCCAGGATGATGCCGAGCGTGGCATAGGTGACGAAGTCGTCAGCATGGCGCCGCGCCATCGGCGCGCCCGGCTGGGCGATGAGGCGCAGCAGATACCACCAACCCAGGAGGATGCCGCCGATATAAGCGAGGCTGTACCAGCGCAGGTGGAAGGACCCGATCGAGAGCAGAACGGGATCCAGGCCCAGAGAGGAGAACTGGATGGATGAATTGAGATCAAGCCACATCGCGTTCGGGCCACCTTCCATCGGTATCGGGCGGCGCGCACCATAGAGGAGCCGCCGATCGAGGCAATGCCGCGGCCCTCCTCAACCGTGCGGCCGGTCGCACCGCGCGGTTTCGACGGTGACATGGGCAAGACCGGCGATCGTCGACAGCCGTGTCCGGATCGGACCGGGATCGCAAAGCTCAGGCGTCACCAGCGACACCACCGCCGCATGGGCACCGGGCCCGATGCGCCAGACGTGCAGGTCGGCGATCTCGCCCGGCTCATCCATCAGTGACTGCCGCACCTCGGCCTCCAGCGCCGGAGCCGTCTCGTCGAGCAGGATGGCGGCGGTGTCACGCATCAACGTCCACGACCAGCGCATGATGACGAGCGCGCCAAGAATGCCGATCACCGGATCGAGCCATATCCAGCCGAGATAGCGCCCGCCCAGCAACGCCAGGATCGCCATCACCGACGTCAACGCGTCGGCCAGGACGTGCATATAGGCCGAACGCAGGTTGTTGTCCTGGCCATGACCGTGGGCGTGGGCATGCGGATGATCATGGCCATGCCCATGATCCTGATGCCCGTGATCATGTCCAGGTCCCCCGCCCAGCATCCATGCGCTGACCAGATTCACCACCAGGCCGACGACCGCGACAAGGATCGCGTCGCCAAATGCGATCGCGCCGGGATTGAGCAACCGGGCGACCGATTCGATGCCGATGCCGGCCGCGAACAGGCCGAGGACGACGGCCGAGGCGAAGCCGGCCAGGTCTCCGACCTTGCCGGTCCCGAAGCTGTAACGCGCGCTGTGCGCCTGGCGGCGGGCATAGGCATAGGCGGCGGCAGCGATGGCCAGCGCGCCCGCATGCGTGGCCATGTGGAGGCCGTCGGCGAGCAGGGCCATCGACCCGGTGATCGTCCCGGCGACGATTTCCACGATCATCATCACGGCAGTCAGCGCGACCACCCAGCGGGTGCGACGCTCATTGGCATCATGCCCCGCGCCCAGATAGACATGACGATGGCCATGATCGGCAAGTGGATGCTGTGCCATGGCGCTATCTTAGGGTCTGTTTTGAAATACGCGAAAGGGCGCATTTCAAAAAATGCCGCACCGGCCAGCGCTATCATTGGATGGGCGGTGTCTGCACAACGCAAACAGCCCCTTCCAACGTCGGAGCACCGGTTTATAACCCCGCCATGACCGAACCGGCCGATCAATCCCAGCACGAGACCGAAGACGCCGGCGCCTTCGAGCACGACGGCATCAGCGGCGAGTTCGTCACCCAGATCCGCGCTCTGCTGGATGGCGGCGACGGTGACCGCGTCGCCGCCATGGTCGATCCGCTGCACAACGCCGACATCGCGCGCCTGTTCGAGTTGATGGATCATGACCGCCGCGCCGCGCTGGCCGCGGCGCTGGGCGAGCGGCTGGACGGCGAGGTGCTCGCCGAAATGAACGACTGGGTGCGCGACGCGCTGATCGACGCGCTTGACCCGCATCAGGTCGCCGATCTCGCCGTGCAGCTCGACACCGACGACGCGGTCGCGATCATCGAGGACATGGACGACGCCGACCAGCGCGCCGTCCTGCGCGCCCTGCCGGCCGATGACCGGGCCGCGATCGAGGAGGCATTGTCCTTCCCCGAGGATTCGGCCGGCCGCGTCATGCAGCGCGAACTGGTCGCGGTGCCGGAGCATTGGACCGTCGGCCAGGTCATCGACTATCTGCGCGACAGCCCGGAGCTGACCTCCGATTTCTGGGAAGTGTTCGTCGTCGATCCAGGCCACCGCCCGGTCGGCACAATGCATCTCGCCTGGGTCCTGCGCACCCCGCGCCACGTCGCCGTCGCCGACGTCATGCAGCGCGAGCAGATGTTGATCCCGATCGACCTCGACCAGGAAGAAGTCGCGCTCCGGTTCCAGAAATACGCCCTCATCTCCGCCGCCGTGGTCGACCCGTCGGGCCGGCTGGTCGGCATGATCACGGTCGACGACATCGTCCACATCATTCAGGAAGAAGCAGGCGAGGACATTCTGCGCCTGTCGGGCGCTGGCGAGGGCGACATCAACGAACCGGTGATGGACAGCTATCGCGCCCGCATCCGCTGGCTGATCGCCAATCTGGGCACCGCGCTGGTCGCTTCGTTCATCATCTCGCGCTTCGAGGGCACGATCGCGCAGATGGTGGCGCTGGCGACGTTGATGCCGATCGTCGCCTCGTTCGGCGGCAACGCCGGCACCCAGACCATGGCGGTGGCGGTGCGCGCCATCGCCACCGGCCAGCTGGTCGCCACCAACAGCGGACGCACGATCGTCAAGGAAATCCGCATCGCCCTGTTGAACGGCATCACCCTCGCCATCCTGTTGGGGCTGGGGGTGGCGCTGGTCTTCCAGGACGCGCGTCTGGGCATGGTGATCGGCGCCGCGATGGTCATCAACCTCGGCATTGCCGGGGTGGCAGGCACGCTGGTGCCCCTGGGCATGAAACGGGCCGGGGTCGATCCCGCCCTCGCCTCGTCGGTGTTCGTGACGATGGTCACCGATTCGATGGGCTTCCTCGCCTTCCTCGGCCTGGCGACCGCGGTGGGGCTCACCGGCTGACGATCGACGATTCCTCACCCACCCCGATTGAAAGCGGCGGGAAGACCCCCGATTTCTCGTTCATGGCCCTTCATCTCACCAAGGTCGCGGTCGGCTGCCCGGATATCGAGACGCTGGCCGCGCGCCAGCAGCCGCGCATCGTCGACGGGCGGGTATTCATAACCACCCGTTACCGGCCCAAGCGCGGCGACGGGCTGGCGGGCGGATCGTTATTCTGGATCATCGGGCACAGCCTGGTCTGCCGCCAGACGCTGCTGGGACTGGAGGACGTAAGCGGCGAGGACGGTCGGCACTGCCGCATCCATCTTGGCGCGGCGATCCAGCCTGTCCGTCCCCGGCCTCTCCGCGCCCATCAGGGTTGGCGTTACCTGAACGACACGGATGCCCCGGCGGATCTTGGCGGCAGCGCGGCGGGTGCGAACGATGTCATGCCGGCGGCATTGCTGCGCGAGCTGTCGACGCTCGGCCTCATCTGACCCATCCCGCTCAGTCGCCGCAGCGAACCGTTCCCGATCCCATCTGCGTCACCTTGCAACGCGCCTTGCCCGCCACCTCGACATTGGCGGTGCCGGCGACGGTCACGGCCGCATCCTGCGATGCGGTCGCCTTGAGGTCGGCGGCGCCGGAAACGGTTGCGGTCAAAGACCGGGCGGCGAGCGCGCCGGCATCGATCGCGCCGGCCCCCTCCATCGCCACCCGCACCGCTTCGGCCTTGCCGGCGACGGTCAGCTTGCCTGGCCCGGCTACGGTCAACGTCACGCGATCCGCCGCCACCTCGCCAACCTCCAGCGTGCCGGGGCCGGTAACGCTGGCAGCGAAATCCACGCCACGCGCTTTGTCAACGCGCATCCGCCCCGCACCGGCGACGACAGCGCCGCGCAGCGCCGGCAGGTTGACGATAACGGTCACCGGCCCTTCGCTGCGATCAGCCCGCCAGTCGACCCGCGACGGACGGATGAGCAGGCGGGTGCCGCGCACTTCGACCTGCATCCTGTCCAGCGTGTCGCGATCACCCTCGGCCCTCACCGAGGCGCCGGGGCCGACGTTAACCTCGACCTGATAGGCACCACCCAGCTCGATCCGATCGAACCCGTTGACCGTGAACACCCGTTTCGCCGGTGTTGCCGCCGACACGGCGAGCGGCGCGGCGACCGTGAGGCCCAACAGCACAACGGAACGGATCACGCAGAGCATAACGCGGCAATGATGGGCGGCGTCTTCCGCTGTCGCAAACAAAAAAGGCGGCCCCGTCGGGACCGCCCTTTTCGATCGGCTCTGTTTCGTGACTTCAGGCGGCCTTCTTCAGCACCTGAAGAATCTTCTCCTGGGCGGCCGGCTCGTCGATCTCCTCCATCGCCGCGAGTTCGCGGGCAAGGCGGCTGACCGCCGCTTCGAAGATCTGCCGCTCGGAATAGCTCTGCTCCGGCTGATCGTCGGCCCGATGCAGGTCGCGAACGACCTCGGCGATCGACACCAGGTCGCCGGAATTGATCTTGGCCTCATATTCCTGGGCGCGGCGCGACCACATGGTCCGCTTGACCTTGGGCTTGCCCTTCAAGGTGACGAGCGCCTCCTGCAACTTGGCGTTGGAGGACAGCTTACGCATGCCGACCATCTCGGCCTTGTTGGTGGGAACGCGCAGCGTCATCCGCTCCTTCTCGAAGCGCAGCACGTACAGCTCCAGCGTCGTGCCCGCGATTTCCGAGCTCTGCAGCTCGATGACGCGGCCAACGCCGTGCTTGGGATAAACGACATAATCGCCGACGTCGAAGCTCAACGCCTTTCCTGCCATGTCCGACCTTTCTTCTGCTGGGCAGCCAGAGGCGGAACCGTCGTCCGGCATGCCATATTATTGCAGACGCGAAGACACACGCCTGAAGCAACGCCTCAGTAGCAGATTTTTAAGGCAAATGCCACCATTGCGTAGCAATTCGCTGCGTTGATATGTCAGCTGCGATGGTGACTGGCGCGCACCACGCCCGCACCGTCAGTCGCCGGTGCCAGGTTCCGGCGAGAAATGCTCTTCGAGCTTGTTCGGCACGCCCTTCCACTCGTCCGCGTCGGCGGGCGCTTCGCGCTTGCGCGTGATGTTGGGCCACTGGGCCGAAAAGCTGGTGTTCAGCTCAAGCCACTTTTCCAGCCCGCTTTCGGTATCCGGGAAAATCGCTTCGGCCGGGCATTCCGGCTCGCATACCCCGCAATCGATACACTCGTTGGGGTTGATGACCAGCATGTTGTCACCCTCGTAGAAGCAGTCGACAGGACAGACTTCCACACAATCCATATACTTGCAGCGGATGCAGTTATCGGTGACGACGTAGGTCATGGACCATTTCCGGTTCAACTTTCAGGCGACGCGCACCGCCTAGTCCGCTGGCCGCACCTCCGTCAATGCCGTCGCGCTGCCGCCCAGAGCGGCATAGGCGTGACTTGCCTCCGTGAAGGGGCCCCGCCGGGCCGGCAGCGCCAATATCCTGATCGCGCGCGCGCCACCCTCCGGCACCGGCAGGGTCAGCACCTGACCGACCCGAACCGGTTGGGCGGCCCGTTCCACGACGCGGCCGTCGAGGCGGACGCGCCGGCTTTCGCAAAGCGACTGCGCCAGCGTGCGGCTCTTCGTCAGCCGCGCGAACCACAACCATTTGTCGAGCCTGAGGCCGGCGTCAGCCACGCCGCGATCCCAGCGACGCCAGCGCCGCGAAAGCCGAGGCGGGATTGGGCGCCATCGCCACAGCGGGAGCGCGGCGTGCCGGCCCGCGCCAGACATAGCGGTCGGCCTGATCGGGCGCCGCCCCGTCCACCGGCGCCGGCATGAAACCCAAGGTCCGCATCAGCCGCCTCTGGCTGTCGAGCGTCAGCCCCATCGACAGGCCCAGCGCCGGATCAGGCACGAAAGGACGCCGCCCTTCGCGCGCGGTGTGCGCCGCTTCGGCCAGCCGATCCGCAAGATCGACGCGCAGTGCCTGCCGCCCGATGCGGCGGAAACCGGCAAGGGCGAGCGACACATCCGTCCAGCCCTCGGCGTCGACCACGGCGGCGCTGTTCGGCGGCACCGTCGGCATCGGCTGCCGTTCCGCCGCGGCCCACAGCGCGAGTCGCCACCGTGTGGCCTCCGGTTTCAAAAGCAGGGGATGGAACAGGTCGAGCGCGCCGAATCTGACCCCGAGCCGCTTCAGCGCGGCGCGCTGGACGGGGTTCATCGCCTCGATCAGCTCGATCCCCGGACCGCGCGGCAACACGCCCAGCTGGTCGACGAGACGAATGGCGAGGCCCCGCGCCGCGCCATCCAGTATCCCGCCCGCCTCAGCTGCGGCGGCCAGCCGTACCAGCGGCCGCAGCCGTGCATCGATCGCCGCGGCCAGCCACTCGCGCAGTCGCGCCTCGACCTGTCGGCGGCTGTCGGCGCCAAGCCCTGCCACGGCCCGGTCGAGCCGAAAGCGCGGCGCAAGGATGGCGCCGCCCTTTTCCAGCGTCGCAACATCATGCCCGTCCCATTGCAGACGCGGCGGCGATCCCGCCTCGGTGATCAAGGCGAAGGCGCCGTCGGCGGCTTCAGTCAGCAGCCGGGCGCGGCGCGCCAGCTCGCGCGGCAGGCGCTTCTCGGCGGCGGCAAGCAGCATCTTCTTCTCCGCCAGCCGGACGGTCGCGTCGACGGCAAAGCGGAACCCATCGAGACGACCGATCGCCTCCCCTTCCACCGCGACGGTGCCGTCGTCGTCGACGGTCGCGCTGAGATCCGCAGCGCGACCGCCGAGGCCCTTCACCAGCACTGCTGTCCGCCGGTCGACAAAGCGGCTCATCAATCGTTCGTGGAGCGCGTCGGACAAGCGGTCCTCGACCGCGCGGGTCCGCTCCGCCCACAGCTTGGGATCGGCCAGCCAGTCCGCGCGATGGGCGACATAGGTCCAAGTGCGCGCTGCGGCGATGCGATCGGACAGCTGGGCGATATCGCCCTGGACATCGTCCAGCCGCGCGATCTCGCCCGCGATCCAATCGGTCGGCAGATGGCCGTGCCCTTCCGACAGGTGACGGAACAGCGTGCCGACCAGGCGCGCATGCGTCTCCACGCCCGTCTTGCGATAATCCGGCAGTCCGCAGACATCCCACAGCCGCCGCACCATCGCGGGTCCGCGCGTCCGGGCCGTCACCCAGTCCTCGCCCGCCAGGCGTTTCAATACCG
Organism: Sphingomonas sanxanigenens; assembly: GCA_037190805.1. Lineage (GTDB taxonomy): Bacteria > Pseudomonadota > Alphaproteobacteria > Sphingomonadales > Sphingomonadaceae > JBBCJR01. The sequence continues at coordinate 52,388 of JBBCJR010000014.1, forward strand.
CGAGATCCACCGCCTCCTCGGCCCGATGCAGCACCGGACGATCGGGCAGCACCTCCAGCGACGCGATCAAACGGGGGGCCGACGCCCAGTCCAACCGCGCGTTGCGCCATTCCAGCCGCTCCAGCGGCGGAAAGCGGTGCGCTTCGATCGCATCGATTTCCTCGGCTTCAAAGCCGTGCGCGGCCTCGCCGCCCAACTGGACGGTGCCGAAGGTGCCGTCGCGCTGGTGACGGCCGGCGCGGCCGGCGATCTGCGCCATCTCGGCAATGGTCAGGCGCCTCCGGCGGCGGCCGTCGAATTTGTCGAGTCCGGCGAAGGCGACATGGCCAAGGTCGAGGTTGAGACCCATGCCGATGGCATCGGTGGCGACCAGAAAGTCGACCTCGCCCGACTGGTAGAGGGCAACCTGGGCGTTGCGGGTGCGCGGGCTCAAGGCGCCCATCACCACCGCGGCGCCGCCCTTGTGCCGGCGCAGCATCTCGGCCAGCGCATAGACGTCCTCCAGCCCGAAGGCGACGATCGCCGACCGGCGCGGCAGGCGCGACAGCTTCTTCGCGCCTGCATAAGCGAGGGTCGAAAAGCGCGGGCGGGTGACGATCTCGGCATCCGGCAGCAGACTTCGGATCAGCGGCCGCAGGCTTTCGGAACCCAGGATCATGGTTTCAGCGAAACCGCGCGCGTGCAGCAACCGTTCGGTGAAGACATGGCCGCGCTCGCGATCGGTGCCCATCTGCGCCTCGTCCAGCGCCAGGAACGACACCTCGCGGTCGGTCGGCATCGATTCCGCCGTGCACAGGAAGTAGCGGGCGCCGGGCGGCAGGATCTTTTCTTCGCCGGTGATCAGCGCCACCTGGCCGGCGCCTTTCACACCCACCACCCGATCATAGACTTCGCGGGCCAGCAGACGGAGCGGAAAGCCCATCATGCCGCTGGCATGGCCGCACATCCGCTCGATGGCGAGGTGAGTCTTGCCGGTGTTGGTCGGCCCGAGCACTGCGGTCAGCACCGAGCCGGTCAAAGCGCGCATGCCCGGCATGTTGGCAGCGCCGGCCAGGAACGCAAGGGGCTGCAAGGACATAGCGGAAAAACGAGCACCCCGGCTCGATTCATCGTCACCACCCCTCACCTCGTCGCAGTAGTGAGTCCGCCTGTCGCGGGTTAGTTGGCGTTTAACCACTCTTATGCGACGGATTTATGTGATATCGGCCGCTGCGGGTCGATCGCGCGGCACGGCGACACGGCCGGGGGGTGAACTCTGTTCAAGCCTGATCTTAGGTTCGCGGGTGGATTCGGGCCGACGGCGCTTGCCGGCGGGCCTGTCGGTGCCGTCGCCATCCCCGCCAACCGCTTCGGGCTGCGTGAGCCGCGCCGGTTCGACCTGGTCGTCGATCTCGGTCGCGATATCGGCAACCGCCACTGGTGGCAGGGCCTGGCGACCGTCACCCTGCTGTGCGGCATCACCAGCTGGATCGGCTGGGGAATGCCCGCGATCCGCGAGGCGGTCGCCCCGGCCTACACGCCGACGCAGGCCGCCGAAGCGACCGCCCTGGCGATCGCGCCGTGGACCGCCAACTCCGTCACCGGCCGGCGCTTTGCTCCCAGTCAGCTGGTCCGGCCGCTGGCCGAGACGCCGGAACGGCCGCGGATCGAGGTGACGGCGACGCTCGGCCAGGGCGATCTCGCCCAGACCCTGCGCCGCGCAGGCGTCAGCGGGGACGAGAGCGCGACCGTCGCCAAGCTGGTCGGCGGGGCCATCGATCCGGCAAAGCTGCGGCGCGGCACTGCCTTCGACGTCGTGCTCGGACGCCGGGAGAGCCGCGACGTGTCTCGTCCGCTCGACGCGCTTACCTTCCGCGCTGCCTTCGACCTGAGGCTCGAGGTCGTACGCGACAATGGCGCGCTCAGGCTCAACAAGATTCCGATCGCCGTCGACGACACGCCGCTGAGGATCACCGGCAAGGTCGGCCCCAGCCTCTATAAATCGGCGCGCGCCGCCGGCATCCCCGCCTCCGCTGTCGCCGAGGCGATCAAGGCCCTGTCCTTCGGGCTCGACTTCCAGCGCGATATCACCGCGTCGGACAAGTTCGACATCATCGTCGAGCACCGCCGCGCGGAAACCGGCGAAACCGAAACCGGCAAGCTGCTCTATGCCGGCATCGACAAGGGCAAGCGCCAGGTCCGGATGATGCGCTGGACATTGGGCGGCAAGGACCAGTTCTTCGACGCCAATGGCGAGGCAACCAGCAAGGGCCTGCTTCGCACGCCGGTCGACGGAGCCCGGATATCATCCAATTTCGGACTGCGCCGTCACCCCATTCTCGGCTTCAGCCGGCTGCACAAGGGCATGGATTTCGCCGCCGCCACAGGCACCCCGATTCTCGCGGCTGCGGCAGGCAAGGTCATCTTCGCGTCCCGCAACGGCGGCTATGGCAATTACGTCATCCTCGACCATGGCAACGGCATGCGGACCGCCTATGCGCACCTCAGCCGGTTCGGCACCGCAGCTGGCAAGAAGGTCAGCCAGGGACAGGTGATCGGCTATGTCGGCACCACCGGCATGTCGACCGGACCACATCTGCATTACGAGCTTTACCGCAATGGCCAGGCCGTCAATCCCGCGTCGGTGAAGTTCACCAGCCGCACCCAGTTGGCCGGCCGTGACCTGTCGAATTTCAAAGCGAAGCTCGGCTCGCTGATGGCCGTGCGGTCGGGGGCGGCGAATGAAGCGCCAGCCACTGCCGGGAAGGATCAATCAGGACCCGACGCTGTCGCCGCCAGCGCCGCCAAATCGACCGGCAACCGCAGCTGACGCAGCTGGCCCTCAGGCGGCTTCCTCGAACAAGGCCGCCTCGGCCAGCGACGTACCATCCAGGACCCGCGCCGTGTCGGTGCGGACCTTGGCCATCACGCGACGGATCGCGCAGGTCGCCTCATCGTGGCAATCGCCGCACCGCTGATAGAAGTTGAGGCTGGCACAGGGCACCATGGCCAGGGGGCCGTCGATAACCCGGATCACCTCACCGAAGCTGATGTTGTCCGGCGCGCGCGCCAGCACATAGCCCCCTCCCGGTCCGCGCTGGCTGTGAACCATGCCGGCCCGTTTCAGGTCCAGCATGATCAGCTCCAGATATTTGCGCGGCACTTGCTGGGTTTCGGCGATCTCGCTGATCTGGACCGGGCCGGCGCTACCGCGTTCCACCAGATAGAGCAGGGATCGCAGGGCATAGCGCGTCTTCTGAGTCAGCAAACCACACCCCCCGCCAGTTCGGCCATAAAACGCTCCGCCGCATGATTGTCGATCTTTTGCGTCGACTATTGCGCGTCGCACATGGCGATATTGAGGCGTCGGGGCAAGCCTGCTGTCAAGCAGCGGCGGCGGTCGCGCTGCCAATCTGACGCCAGGCCTCGGCAATTTCGGTCAGCTGTTCGCAGACGGCGCGCAGGGTGGCCGGGTCATTGTCGACACCCGCGCGGGCGACCTGCTCGCGCGCGCCGCGATAGACGCGAGACAGCGTCCCCGCCAACTCTCCGCCCCGGCTGAAATCCAGCGACGCCTCCAGCGCGAACAGGATCGACAGGGCGCGCGTGATGCGCGCGCTCTTGATCTCGAACTGGCGCGCTTCGGCCGCCAGCGCCGCCTGGCGCAGCGCGATCAGCAGATCGTCGAACAACAGGCCGACCAGCTGGTGCGGGCTCGCACCGCCAACCCGGCTGTTGATGTCGACGGCCTGATAGGCCTGTCCCTGCTTGGCGAGGAGGGCGGACGCATACATGGTCATCTCCGGTCGTCTAACTGTCGCTGTTCGACCAGATCTTCATCTGCTGATCGAGGAAGCTCTGGGTCGCCTTATAGGCCGAAACGCGGGCGTCCATCGCGGCGAACTGCCTGGTCAGGCGCTCCCTCAACGCGGTCGCGTTGCTCTCGACCTTCTCGGCCTGTTCGGTGATCACCTCGCTCTGCTTCGTCAGCAGCTGCGTGCTCGTATAGAGCGACCCGCTGGTCCCCGTGAGTGCGCCATTGAGGTTGGACAGGGCGGCCGCCAGTCCCAGGTCGACACTGATGGTGGCGCTGGTCACACCGCCCGTCGGCCGGATCACCAGTCCCGAGGCCGGCGAGGTCACGCTGGCGAACAGCAGATTGCCGATCGCCGCCGCGGGAACCCCGCCGATCTTGCCCGACGCATCGGTGCCGGCAACGGCTGTGGGCACGTCGAGACCGAGGATACCGTGGATCAGCGGGTTGGTTCCGGTCAGCGTCACCGAAGAGCCCGACCCGATGGCCGGGGAGGTCAGCACAAGCTGGTCGTTCGACCAGCCCACCGACAGCGGCTTGCCCGCCGCCTGCGCGGCGGCTGAAAGCGCCGCGGCAAAGCTGGCGCCGTCGGGATAGCTGCCTTCGGCGACGATCAGTTCAACCGCGCCGCCACCGTTCAGCGTCAGCGAAAAGCGGTTGTTGGTCGCATCCAGCACCAGCGGCGTGGCAAAGGCGCCTGGCACCGCAGCGCCGGTCAGCCTGCCGGCGGCAGCGGGAACGAGATCGGTCACTTCATAGGTGCCGGGCTTCGCGGCCCCCGCCTGCGAGGCGATCGCGACCAGCGGATTACTGCTCGACTGGCTGGGATTGAACAGCGCCTCGACCTGATCCGGCGATGCCGCCAGCACCGCGTTCAGCCGTGCCGTGTCGACACCAAGCGTGCCGTCACGGTTCGTCTTGACGCCAATCTCGGCCAGTGTGCTCGGCGTGCCCGAGGCGGTCAGCGCGGTGCTGGTCAGGCCCGACAGCATCCGCATCACCTGTCTGGCGCCGGCATCGCCCTTCAGCGTCGCGCCCTCGCCGGTCGTTTCCTTGGTCAGGATAGCGCGCAGCTCGTTATAGGCTTCGACGAAATCCTTCACCGCCTGCCCGATCGCCTCGGTCGGCCGGGCCGAACCGATCGTGACCGGAACGCCGGGCACTGCGCTTTTCAGGTCCAGCGTCACGCCGTCGATCACGTCACCGATGCTGTTGCCGGGACGGCGGATCGCCAGGCCGTCGATGGCGATGATGCTGTCCAGCGCGACCTGGCCCAGCGTCATCGTCGACGCGCCGAGATTGAAGGCAAAACGCGACAGGCCGGGCGCGGCGGCATCCTCCGCCGCGTCAATACGGAACGCGGCCGCTTCGCCGGTGGCGCCTTTCAGCACCAGGCGCGCGCCGGTGCCATCGTTGACGACGGTGGCGGTGACGCCGGCATTGGCCTTGTTGATCGCAGCGGCGACGCCGGTCAGGCTGTTGTCGCCGTCCCCAATAGTGACTTCGATCGGGGCGGCGGGGCCGGCGGTGAAGCCGGTGAGGACACCGCCGCTCGTCGCCGCCGTGCCGAGGGTGATGGTGAGCGTTCCCTTGCCGACGGGCGCGGCGGGATCGGTCACCGTGCCGCTGGTCAGCGCCTGCGCGCTGGCGAGCTGGCGAACCTCGACACTGGTGGGAGTGCGCGACACCGACTGGCCGGCAATCTTGCTGGCCACGATGACCGCAGTGTCGGAACTGGTCGGCTGCGTCGACAGGCTACCGCCCCCGACCAGCTGGGCAAGCGCGGTGGAAAAGGCGGTCAGACCGCTTTTCACCTGGCCGAGCGCGGAGATCTGGGCCGAGATCTTCTCGTTCCGGGCGCTCAGTTCCTTGATCTTGGTGTCACGCTGGGCCGCGACGAGCGAATTCACCAATTCCTTGGTGTCGATGCCTGAGCCGATGCCGAGCGTGCTGGTGATCGATGTCATGTGCCGTCCTGTCGGGCGGAACGGACGGACCCGCTCCCACCTCTTCAATCGGCCGTTCGAGGCCGGAATTTAGCGAAATTTTTCGCGTGAGCGATGATCAGACGCGGTCGACCTTCCTGCCATTTTCGTCGAAGCGGGCAGTCTCGGGCACCTCGACGGCCGGCGGCCGGCCGGCGGCACGGTTGTTGAGGCTGAACACGAAGGCCAGCACCGTCGCCACGGCCATGTAGAGGTCGTCGCGAATCTCCTGCCCGTTGCGGCTGGTGTAATAGATGGCGCGGGCAAGACCCGGATATTCCAGCGTCGGCACGCCATGTTCGGCCGCCAGTTCGCGAATGGCGAGCGCGGTCGCCCCGCGCCCCTTCACCGCCACCACCGGCGCCCGGTCCTTGCCCCTGTCATAGCGCAGCGCGACGGCGAAATGGGTGGGGTTGGTGAGGATGACATGGGCGCCCATCACCGCCGCGCGCGCACCGCCCTTCAACGCCTCGCGCTGGCGGCGGCGGATCTGCGCCTTGAGCTCTGGCGACCCTTCGGCTTCCTTGTGTTCGTCGCGGACCTCCTGCTTGGTCATGCGCAGCTTCGACAGATACTGGACGATCTGTACCGGCACATCGAAACCGGCGATCGCCACCAGTCCACCGGCCATGATCAGCATCAGCATGATCAGGTCGCCGCCAACCCGGGCGACGCTGGTTTCCAGGCTGCCAGCCGCAAGGCCCATCGCCGCCTGGCGCCCCGACCACAGCAGCCAGCCGCCGATCGCCGCCAGCAGCACCACCTTCAGCAGCGACTTGCCAAGCTCGATCAGACCATGCTTGCCAAACATGCGCGACAGGCCGGAGGCCGGGTTCATGCGGCTGAACTTGGGCGCCATCAGCTTGGGGTTGAAACGGATCGAACCGAGCGACGCCTGGCTGGCAAGCGCAGCGAAGATCGTCACCGCGAACAGGCCTGCGAGCGGCGGCCCCAACTCGCCAATGGCGTTGACCACCGGCCGCATCGGCTGGAAATCGGCGATATCGGTGCGACCGAATTGCAGTCCCTCGCGGATCACCGCCTTCAGCGCCGCCAGCAGACCACCGCCCGCGAAGGCGAGCCAGCCGACACCGCACAACACGACGAAAGCTGTGGTCAGTTCGCGCGAACGGAGAATCTCGCCTTTGTTGATGGCGTCCTGGCGGCGCTTCTGGGTTGGGGCTTCGGTCTTTTCACCGGCGCTCTCAGCCATTGCCGCCTCCCAGGACCAGCTGGTCGACCATCTGCAGGCTGTGGGTGACGATCGAAGACAGGAAATCGCCCATCGCCGGGAAGGCGATGGCGAGCGCGACGAGGCCCACCGCCATGCCCGCGGGCAGGCCGACCGCGAACAGGTTCAGGGCCGGGGCCGAGCGCGACAGCATGCCGACGATGATGTTGAGGCTGAGGACCACGAAGCCGACCGGCAGCGCCAGCAGCAGGCCGGCGGTGAAGGCATAGGTGCCGAACAGGATGATGCCCCACATCTGCGCGGGCGACAGCCATGCCGCGCCCGGCGGCAACGCCTGATAGCTGCGCACGATGAGATCGGTCAGCACCAGATGCCCGTCCAATGCCAGGAACAGGAGCGTCGTCACCACCGACAGGAACTGGCCCAGCGCCGGGGTGGCGGCGCCGTTCTGCGGGTCCATCGACGCCGCGAAGCTGAGGCCCATCGACCCGCCGATGATTTCCGACGCAATCAGCGGCGCGGCGAATGCGATCTGGACGACAAAGCCGAGGGCAAGGCCGACCAGCGCCTCCTGCGCGATCATCAGGAATGTGACGAGAGAGAACAGCTGCGCCGGCGGCTCGACCGGACTGGCCTTGATGACGAGGACGGCGATCGCCCCGGACAGCAGCACGCGCACCTGGAGCGGGACCGCCATCGCCCCGAACACCGGCGCAGCGACGAAGGCCGCGCCGACCCGGACCATGACGAACATCAGCGTCCAGAGCAGTGGCTCGACGGCGGGGATGCCGAGGCCGATCAAGCGCGGAGGCCCTTTCGGCAGCGGACTGGTGCCGCCCGCACAAAAGCCCTCATTTCACCAGATCCGGAATCCGCTCGAAGGTGCGGAGCAGGAAATCGCTGAGCAAACCGATGATCAACCCGCCGAACACCATCAGCGAGATCATCACCACGATCAGCTTGGGAACGAAGGACAGGGTCGCCTCATTGATCGAGGTCGCCGCCTGAACCATGCCCAGCAGCAGACCGGCGAGCAGCGCCGGGATGAGGATGGGCGCGGCGGCCAGCGCCATCACCCACATCGCCTCGCGGCCGACGGTCAGGAAATAGGAGGCGTCCATCAGGTGACGAAGCTCGACGCCAGCGAGCCCATGGTCAGCGCCCAGCCATCGACCAGCACGAACAGCAAAAGCTTGAACGGCAGCGAGATGATGGTCGGCGACATCATCATCATGCCCAGCGCCATCAGCACCGAGGCGACGACGAGGTCGATGACGATGAACGGCAGGAAGATCAGGAAGCCGATCTGGAACGCGGTCTTCAGCTCGGACGTCACGAACGCCGGCAGCAGGATCGAGAACGGTACATCAGCCGGAGAGGCGAACGGCCCCGCCTTGGCGATGCCGGCGAACATCTGGATGTCCTTGGTCCGGGTTTGCTTGGTCATGAAGCCGCGCAGCGATTCGCCGCCGGCCTCGATCGCCTGGCTGATGTTGAGCGTGCCCGCGCCATAGGGCTCGATCGCCCGCTGGTTCACGTCGGTCAGAACCGGGCTCATCACGAACAAGGTCAGGAACAGCGACAGGCCGATCAGCACCTGGTTGGGCGGCGTCTGCTGAAGGCCAAGGGCCTGACGCAGGATCGACAGCACGATGATGATCCGCGTGAAACTGGTCATCATCAGGAGCAGCGACGGCAGGATCGTCAGCAGCCCCATGATGATGAGGAGCTGGAGCGACAACGCCAGCGGCTCCTCGCCACCGCCTCTCAGTCCCCCCAGTGCCCGGTCGAGCGCGCCCGGCGTCGCCGGGGGCGTGGGCGCCGCGGGCACGGTCTGTGCAAGCGCCGGCACCGCCGCCGCCAGCAGCGCGACGAGGAGGACAAGCGCGAAGGCGAACAGCCGGCGGTCGGGACGAGGAAGGGTCAGCGTCATGGGATTCGGCTTTGGCAGCGGAGAGTAAAGGCAGGATTAACCATGCACCGAGTCGCGGCCGATTTCGGCGCCGGCGGACTGGCCGGCCTTGTCGATCAGGTTGACCCCGCCCCGGCCCACGGACACCAGCAGGCGGCGCCCCTCGAATTCCAGCACGGCGAGGCGCAGGCCCGGAGAGATCATCATCGTCTCCCGCACCTTAAGCAGACGGTCGGCGGGCTGGCCGGGTAGCCGGCTCTGCAGCTTGCGCCAGGCATAGAGGCTGGCGACCAGCAGACCGCAGACGATCGGCAGCAGCAGCGCCAGCTTCAGCAGATAGTCGCCGATCACGCGGCGGCTCCCATCGCGGCGCCAGTCTGGGCCAGTTCCGTGATGCGAATGCCGAACTTCTCGCCCACGGTCACCACCTCGCCCCGGCCGATGAGCGTGCCGTTGACCAGCACGTCGAGCAGTTCGTTGGCGCGACGATCCAGCTCGACGACGCTGTTCTCGCCCAGCGCCAGCAGGTCGCGCAGCTTCATCGTCGTCGACCCGACCTCGACGGTCAGCTTGATGTCGACATCCTGGAGCAGACGGAAATTGGCCGCGATGCCCGTCTGGGCACCGGCGGTCTGGGCCTGGCTGGCGTCGCTCATTGATCGTCCTCATTGGTTGCAGTGGAAATCATGCGGTCGACCTTGACCGCGATCTTGCCGGCGGACTGACCGACCGTGCCACGCGCCACCGCGCGCGCCTGGACCAGCAGCGGAATATCCGCGTCCAGTTCGATCGGAATGATGTCGCCGGGCTTCAGGTTCGCCAGCATCGACAGCGGCACCACCGGCTCGGTCAGCACCGAACGCACCGGCAGCGGCACGTTCATGACCGCGCGGGTCAACGCGCCCGACCAGCGTGGATTTTCAGGGGTAGCGGGGCCACCCGCCGGCGGCCCCAATTTAGCCAGCACCGGCTTCAGGGCACTGAGCGGATAGACGATATCGACCGGGGTCGAGCGCCCATCGGCCAGCGTCATCGAAAAGCGCGTCACCACGACCTGCTCGTTCGGGCCGAGATAATTCAGCAGGCGCGGGCTGCTTTCGTTGGCGACCGGATGAAAGGCCATGGGCTGGACCTTTTCCCACGTCTCGACCAGCCGTTCGATAAGGCCGCCGACCATCTTGTCGATGATCGCCTGCTCGGTCGCGCTGAACTCTGCCGGCAGGATGTCGGGCACTGCGCCCGAGCCACCAAAATAGAGATCCGCCGCATGGAGGACGAGGCTGGGTTCCAGCACCACCAGCGCCTGCCCCTGGACCGGCGCGAGATCGACAAGGGTGAGATTCATCAGGCTACCACGCAACCGCCGCGAATAGTCGCCGAAGCGCTCTGTCTGGGCCACCTCGACGTCGATGCGCGGCTGGCGGCGCAGGATCGGCGCGAACACCTCGCGCGCCTCGCGGGCGAAGCGCAGGCCAAGCTGGTGGAGACCGGGAAGATCGCCAAGCGCGGGCGGCGCGGCGCGGCCGATAGCGTGCGCGATCCCGCCCGACGCATCGAGGTCGAACGAAATGCCGGCGCCGTCGTCGGCCATGTCAGCGTCGTTTTCGGTCCAGCTGGCCATCGACGTCACTGAACGATGAAATTGGTGAAGTAGACATCGGCGATACCGCCAAAGCCTTCCTTCTGCTTCAGGACGTCGTTGATCGCTTTGGTCAGCGCCTTTTGCAGCTGCGCCTTGCCTTCAGGCGTGAACACCGTCGTCTCGTCGGTGCCGGAGAGGGTGAGCAGCACCGCCGATCGGACCGGAATTTCGTGCCGGCGCAGATTGTCGATGACGCGGTTGTCATAGTGGGTGACGATACCGAGGCCGATCTGGACGAAGCGCGGGCTGTCCTTGAGATTGGAGGTGAACTCCTTCTCGATCTGGAAATAGGTCGATTCATATTTCTCGCCGCCGCCGCCGGCAAGCGATGGACCGGGGCCACCTTCGGCGCCCTCGCCGCCTTCTGCGCCACCCTCGGCGACCCCCTGGCCCTTGAGAACCAGCTGCGGCTGATTGGGGTCCACGGCCGGCTTTTGCGCCGACGCCCCGCCCCCACCCAGGCCCCCGCCGGCATAGACGCCCGCGCCAACGCCGCCACCGATCAACAGCACGCCGCCAAGGCCGAGCAGAAGCATCTTCTTACCCTTGCCGCCCTTTTTTGCCTGGGGCTGTTCGTCGCTCACGTCACTCATCTCCGCTCACTTGCAATGGTCAGGCCAGGCGGTCGCGCGTCACGCGCGGCCGGTCGGCAGCTGTTTCAGGCTGATCCTCGGGCTGATCGCGCCGGGCCGATGAGGGCGCGGCAGGCAGATCGGCATCCCGGCCGCTGGCCGCGCGCTGTTGCCCGCCGCCCGTTCCGGCACCGAGATCGACCTGCGCCTGGCCAAGCCGCAGTCCCCGCGCTTCCGCCATCTCCGCCAGCTTCGGCGCGGCATCGGCGATGATGGCGCGCGCTTCGGGGCTGTCCGTGGTGAAAGTGACATGGACGCGCTCGCCCTCGACCCGGATACGGACGTCGAGCGCCCCAAGGGCATCGGGCAGCAGCTTCATGTGGGTGACACGCACCGGACCGGTGGCACGCGCTTCCTCGACCCGGTCGACCAGCGTGTCGAGCCAGTCGGCTCGGCTCGTGTCTAGCACAGGCCCTTGAGGCGCGGGCGCGCGCGCGGTCTCGATGGTGGCCGGTGCGGCAACGCCGACCGGCGCAGCGACCACGGCCGGCGGCGATGCCTGCAGGCCATCCGTCACCGCGGGTTGGGCGGTCGTGGTCTCGGCTGGCACCGATATGGCGGCCACGGACCGGACGGACGGGGCATCACCGCGTTGGACTTCGATCACCACTGGGGCAACAGGCGCTTCGCTGCGGGCTGGCATTCCGCCATGACGCATCACCGGACCTTCTGTCGTCACGGCCGATGCAGCGCGTGCAGGCCCGGAATTATCTCCTGTCGCCGACGTCATTGACAACGCAGTCGCGGATGCCCGGACACCCGGGCGGTCCAACTCGACTGGAGATACGGGAACGCTGTTGGCGGCCGTCGCCGAGGAGGACGGAGCCGGCTCCGGCACCATACGATTAACGACATTCGGCGTCAGCACGGGCGACGGCGCAGGCACGGCCACAACGGGCCCTGCGGGCAGTATCGGCGCGGTCGCCGTCGCGGCTATGGTTTCCACCACCGGAGCGACTGCCGGGGCGGCACTGCCAACCGGCGCGGCGACCGGTTCGAGGACGCCTGGAATCACGTTGGTCGCGAGGATTGGGGCGGCGGGCACACTGGAGATCGCGCCGGCAGCAGGAAACGGCAGCGGCGCGCTAGGAGGCGCCACGCCGGCGGCGGAAATCGATCCGTTGGCGTTGCTGTTGCCAACTGAAGCGGAGGAGGCTGGCTCCGCGCCAGCATGATTGACAGGCGGCTTGGCGAGCGCGGGCGCTGTGCCTCCCGGCACCGATGGACCGACAGCGGCAGCGGCCTGGTAGGATGTTTCACTCACGATGTCCTGACGGTCGATCGCCGGTGAAGCCACCATAGCCGGGGTTGTGGAACGATCAGCGGATGGAGCGACCATCGGCGTCAGGCTGCGTGAAACCACGGTCGGCAAATCGAGGGACAGCGGCAGCCACATCGGGGCGCCATTCGCTGCGTCGCGATCATCCTCGGCCGCCTGCGTAGCGGAAGGCAGGCCGTGCATCTCTTCGCCATCGGCATCGTCTTTGCCGGCGGCAACGATCTGCCGGTTAAGCGGCAAGACATTGCCGTTTGCCGGCAAGATGGCGGCAAAGGCCGCCGTCAGGGGGGCGTCCGACACACCGTCAGGATCAGGTTGGGAAAGCAGGTCGGCGAACGCGGGCAGGGCGTCCGATCCCAGAATCGGCGCGGGCGCGACGACATCCGCGCCGCCGACAGCCGCCATATCCGTCATGATCGAGACTATGTCCACGGGACCCGTTGCCCTTTAACCAGGTTCAGTCGGATTTGTCAGAGCAAGAGGCGTGCCAGCGTTTGGTAGGTGTTGGCGCATCAGCCAGTTTGCGCATTTCGTCGAGGGCACGATCGCGGCGGGCGCGGTCGACCAGCTTCTCGATCGCGCCATGGTCGCGACCGGCTTCCAGCGTTCGGGCGCGGGCCGCCTCGAGTTGCTGCTCGGCCACCAGTGCGCGCCGCCCGGCCTCGCGCCGCGACCCGTCCAGGCGTTCACGATAATGGGCTGTGGCGGCCAGCATGAGGCCGCTGGCGTTGCCGGCGCGGGGGCCGGCATCCACCGCCAGCCGCTGGATGCGCTGGGCGAGTGCGGCAATGGTTTCCGCCTGATTGGCGGCAGCCGCCTCCTCCGCCCGCTTGAGGTCGAGCTGAAGCGCCCGCACCCGGAGCAGCCGGCCCAGCCGATGCTCGTCGCGTTTCATGGGATCAGCCGCCGAACAGCTGTTTCAAGTCGGCGACAGCCGCGCCCAGACCGACGCGAGCGTCGGGATCCTGCCGGATATATTCCAGGATCGCCGGCTGATGGACGATCGCCTCGTCGATCGCGGCGTCGCTGCCGGCGCGATAGGCGCCCATCAGGATCAGGTCGCGGTTTTCCTCATAGGTGGCAAGGTGGCGGCGCAACTGTCGGGCCGCGCGGACATGGTCGGCCGGCACGATGTCGGTCATCACCCGGCTGACCGAGGGGCCGAGGTCGATGGCCGGATAAACGCCACGTTCCGCCAGACTGCGCGACAGGACGATGTGCCCGTCGAGGATCGAGCGGGCGCTGTCGACCACCGGATCGGCGCCGTCGTCGCCATCGGCGAGCACGGTATAGATGGCGGTGATCGACCCGCCGCCGGCGACATCAACGCCAGCACGCTCGATCAGGTTGGGCAGCATGGCGATGGCGGACGGCGGATAGCCGCGCGCCGACGCCGGCTCGCCCAGCGCCAGTCCGATCTCGCGCCCGGCATGGGCGACACGGGTCAGGCTGTCCATGATCAGGAGAACGCGCTTGCCCTCGGCCCGGAACGCCTCGGCAATGGCGGTGGCGCGCATCGCCCCCCGGATGCGCAGTACTGGCGAATGGTTCGCCGGGACCGCGACGACGACCGAGCGCGCACGCGCCTCGCCCGCCACCTTGGTTTCGAGGAAGTCCGACACCTCGCGGCTGCGCTCGCCGATCAGGCCGATGACGATGACGTCGGCCTCTGCGGCACGGACGATCATGCCGAGCAGCACCGACTTGCCAACGCCCGAGCCGGCCATGATGCCGATGCGCTGGCCCTCGCCAACGGTCAAAAGCCCATTGATGGCGCGCACCCCGACGTCGAGCGGCTTCAGCACCCGGCCACGGTCGAGCGGGTTCTGCATCCGCCCAGCGAGCGGCCAGGCACCAGCGCCGCGAATCGGGCCCAGGTCGTCGATCGGCCGCCCTGCCCCGTCGACGACACGGCCGAGCAGCGCCGCGCCGATCTCCGCCTCACCCGGGGGACCGGTCGGGGTAACGACAGCGCCCGGCAGCAACGAGGCCGGACCGCCCAGGTTCATCATCAGCGTGCGCCCGGCGCGAAAGCCGATCACCTCCGCCTCGATGGCGCCGCCCTGCGCGGTGGCAATGGTGCAGACGGTGCCGACCGGCACTGTCAGGCCGACAGCCTCCATCAGCAAGCCGTCGAACGCGGCCAGCCGGCCATGCACCCGGAAGCGCGGAACGAAGTCCGAGGTTTCGATATCGGCGAGCAGCGCCGCCGCGAAGCGTCCGGGCATCAGCCGGGCAGCATCATGCGGTCGAGCCGGCCCGACAGCTGCTCCAGCCATAGCGCCGGGCCATCGTCGATCAGCGTGCTCGGCGTTTCGAGGCGGAAGGCACCGCGCTCGATCCCGGCGTCGGCGACGATGGCAACACCTGTGGGCAGCATTGCCGCGGCCAGCGCATGGTCGGCGGGGTGCAGATGGACCGTCGCGGGCTCCGTCGCATCGGCGAGCATGGCCATGGCGGTGTCGACCCTGGCGGCGATCAGTTCGGGCGCGATGCCGGCATCGCCGACCAGCCGACCGACCAGTGCCAGCACGGTTTTCTGAAGGATGGGGGCAAGTTCGATGACGTTGAGCGACCGGCCGCCCAGTTCGCCCAGCAGCGCCGCCAGCGCGGCGCGATCATCGTCCAGCTCGGCGCGCGCCCGACGATCGCCTTCGCTCACACCTTCAGCGAAGGCTTCGGCGCGCGCGGCCAGCAGCGCCGCAGCGGCGGGATCGGGTTCCGGCGCGGCTGGCGCCGGCGCGGGCGGCGGTGTCGGAACGGCGGCGATGCCACCGCTGAAATCCGCCGCCTCAAGCCGCCGCATCAGGTCGCGAACGGTGAAACCCTGCCGCCGCTGGGCCATGCTGGCACCCAACGCAGCGGCGTCGAGGACCGTGGCGGTGGCGGTCGCGTTAGACATAGTCGTCACCCTTGCCGCCCATCTGGATGGTGCCGGCATTGGCGAGCTGGCGAGCGGTGGTGAGGATGACCTTCTGAGCCTCGATCACCTCGGCCATCTTGACCGGCCCGCGCGCTTCCATCTCGTCCCGGATGCCGTCGGCGGCACGGCTCGACATGCAGCCGAGGAAGCGGCCGCGCATGACCTCGTCGACGCCCTTGAGCGCGACCACCAGAATGTCGGCCTCGACGCTTCTGAGCAGCGTGCCCATGCTCTTGTCGTCGAGGGCGAGCAGATGTTCGAAGATGAACATCTGATCCTCGATCGCCTGCGCGGTCACCTTGTCGAGCTTGGTCAGGCGGGCAATGACCCGCTGCTCTGTCGCCTTGGCGGCGTTGTTCATGATCGCGGCGGCTTCCTTGGTGCCGCCCAGCGGCACGCCCGGCGCGCCCTTGCCCATGCCCGGCTTGCGACGGGCGAGAACGGTTTTCAGCGTTCCGATCGCTTCAGGCGACACCGGGCCGAGCTTGGCGACCCGGTGAACCAGGTCGGGCTGCATCGGGTCGGGCAGCAGCTGCAGGACCTTTGCCGCCACCTCGGGCGGCAGGTTCGCCATCAGCACGGCGGCGATCTGGGGGTGCTCGCTCTCGACGATGTCGGCGATCTCCGCCGGGTCCATCCAGGCCAGCGTATCAAGCCCGCGCACCTCCTCGGCCGGGGTGATCCGCGCGAGCACGCTGCCTGCGCGGTCATGGCCGAGGGCGCGGTGCAGCACCGTCTCGATATGGGGACGCGGGTCGAAGCCGATGCCGGTGCGGGTGCGGGCGTGGCCGACGAAATCGTCGAGCACGGTCATCACCTGCGGCTCGCCGATGTCGGCGACCGAGAACATCGCCCGGCCCAGCTCCTGAACCTCATCCGGCTCCAGCTTCTGGAGGATGGCGGCCGCCTCCTCCTCGCCGACCAGCATCATCAGGACGGCGGCGCGTTCGACACCGGAAATCGCCGTCGCGGCGGCAAGGGCGCTCATCGCGCGCCCTCCTTCGCGGCATCGGCGCGCATCATGTCACGCACGGCCAGCGCCGCCCGTTCGGGATTGTCGCGCGTGAAGGACCGAACCGCCTGTACGCGATCGTCATAGCTGCGGGCACCGTCGAGCATGTCCAGCGCCGTGGCCCCAGGCGCCGGCTGGAACGCCATCGCGGCGGGACCGGCGAGGCCGAGCGCGGCCGCCTGCTGGGCCGCCCCTGCCTGGGCGGCAGCGGCGCTGTCGCGGCGCTTGATGATTGTCTTGACCAGCGGCCGGACGGCGCCGAACACGACGATCGCGGCAACCGCGAGGGCCGTCAGATTACGGGCCAGCATCGCCACCCACCCGGCCTCGTACCAGGGCTGCTCGGAAGCTTCCATCGCCTCGGCCCCGGCAAAGGCACGCGACACCACGGCCACCTGATCGCCCCGCGCCTGGTCGAAGCCGACGGCGGCGCGAACGACGTTGGTCAGCTGCTCGATCTCCGCCGGAGTCCGCTTCTTGGCGCCCTCCAGCTCGCGGATGACGACCGCGACCGACAGTCGCTTGACCTCGCCGGGAGCCTGCCGGGTCACGGAGATCTGCTTGCCGACCTCGTAGTTGCGGGCATAATTCTCGTTCTGCTTCGCGATCCCGGCACCGGTGGGATCGGCGGGCGCGCCCGCAGGCGCGGCGCCCGGCACGGCCGGCGTCATCACACCGCCCTGCTCGGCCGCGACCTGCGTCGCCGGCGGCGGTGTGTTCGACAGCGCGCCGGGGATGCCCTGAGCGGGCGCGGCGGCACCGGCGCCGGCGGCGGAGGTCCACGACCCCTGCTCGGACGCGATGACCGTTCCATCCTTGTTATAGCTCTCGCTGGTCGCCTGGCTTTCGTCGAGATTGACGTCGGCCTGGACCTCGGCGGTGTAGTTTCCGGCCCCGACCAACGGCGTCATCAGCTGAGCCAGCTGCTCGCGATACTTGCCCTCCACCTTGCGCTGAAAGGCGATGCGCTGGTCGCTGGCGGCGACGGTCGGGTCGCTGTCATGCTGGGTCAGGAGACTGCCATTCTGGTCGACCACGGTAACGGCGTCGGGCTTCATGCCCGGCACCGAAGAGGCGACAAGGTTGATGATCGAGCGCACCTGCGCGTCGCTGAGCGCGCGACCGGACGCCAGCTTCACCACCACCGACGCCGACGGCGCGGCATTGTCACGCACGAAGACAGAGCTCTCGGGTGTCGCCAGATGGACACGCGCTTCGGTAACGGCATCGATTTCCTGGATCGAGCGGGCGATCTCGCTCTCGCGCGCCTGGCGCAGACGCTCGCCCTCAACGGCACGACTGACGCCGAGCGGCAGCTGGTCGAGGATCGCATAGCCCCCCGGCGCCGCTTTCGGCAGATTCTGGGAGGCCAGCAGCATCCGCGCCTTGTAATAATCCCCCTCGGCGACAGTGAGGGCGCCCGAGCCGCTGTCGACACGACTGGAAATGCCGGCCGTGTTGAGAGAATCGCTGATCGCCTGCTTGTCGGCGTCTTCCAGCCCGGCGAACAGCAGCTTCTGCGGCGGCGTGCGGACCGTCGACCAGGCGAGGGCCGCGCCGGCAAGCAGCAGGATCGCGAGCAGGAGCGGCAAGCTCTTGCGCACCGCCGGCTGGTTGAGGATGCTCGCCACGCCGCCGTCAAGGGCAGGCAGGCGAATGCCCGCGCCGGTTGCGGCACGGGACGGCTGGGGGCTCAGGATTTCGCCTTGAGCGACGGCGGGAACGATGTCGGCCATGGCTTAGACCGGCATGCTCATGATGTCTTTATAGGCAGACAACAGCTTGTTCCTTACCTGGAGGGTCGCTTCGAAACCGATCGATGCCTTCTGGCGGGCCAGCATCACCTCGGCGACGTCGACGCTGTCGCCGCGCTCATAGGCTTCGCTGCTGCGCGCGGCCTGATTCTGGGCCGCGTTGACGTCCTTCAGCATCGCATCGAGACGCGCGCCGAAGCCCCCCTCGGCCGGCTTGTCGACGGCGGGCGGGGTGATCGCGGGCTGGGCGCCGGCGGCGCGCGACAGGGCCGCGTTGCGCTCGAGGATCTGGGCGCGCAGCGCCATCACCTGACTGGTCGCGTCGATCCTGCTCATGCCACGGCCTCACGCAAATTTTCGTCTTCCGCAGCACGGATCGCGGCGAGGCGATAGCGCAGCGTCCGTTCGCTGATGCCCAGCCGCCGCGCCGTCTCGATCCGGTTACCGTTACAGGCCGCGAGCGTTTCCAGCACGGCCTGGAAGCTGGACAGGCGCACGATGTTGCCGAGCGTCTGCGGCTCGCCGACCGGTTCCACGACCTTCAGCGGGAACGGCAGCGTCGCGCTCGACAGCGGAGCCAGAACGGCGCCGGCGGCCGGATTGTCGAAGATCAGATGAGCAACCTCGATGCGATCGCCGGTCGCCAACAGCAGCGCCCGCTGAAGGACGTTCTCCAGTTCGCGGACATTGCCCGGCCAGTCATGAGCCTGCAGCCGATCTAGCGCCCCCAAGGTCGGCCACGGCACAGCGCGGTCGATGTCGACGTGGCGAAGCAGAAGGGTGGCGATCAGCGCCGCGATATCCTGGCGACGTCCCGCCAGCGGCGTCGTCGACAGCGGGAATACCGACAGGCGGTAGTAGAGATCGGCGCGGAACCGGCCAGCCTCGACCTCCTCCCGCAGGTCGCGGTTGGCGGCGGCGATAACGCGGACGTCGACTTTCTCGGCCTCGGTCGCGCCCAGGGGCACGACTTCACGTTCCTGCAAGGCGCGCAGCAGCTTGGCCTGCAGCGCCAGCGGCAATTCACCGATCTCGTCGAGGAAGAGGGTGCCGCCATCGGCAGCGCGGAAGAAGCCCTGCGACGCCCCGGCGGCGCCGGTGAAAGCCCCCTTCTGATGGCCGAACAGCAGCGCTTCAAGCATGGTTTCGGGTAAGGCGGCGCAGTTCACCGCGACAAACGACTTGTTGGACCGGGGCGACCGGTTATGGATGAAGCGCGACAGCACTTCCTTGCCGGTCCCCGTCGGTCCGCCGACCAGCACCGTAACGTCGCTCTGGGCAACACGTTCGGCAAGCGCGAACAGCGCCAAACTCTGGGGATCGGCGGCCGAAGGCGCATCGGACGCGCGCAGCAGTTCGGCGGCGAAGGCATGGCCGAACAGCAGGTCGTCGTTACCATAGCCAAGCCGCGCGGGGCGCCCGTCGGCGGCAGGCCGCGCGATTCGTATGTCGCCGGTCTCGATCACCAGCGTCCGCGGCGCCAGCGGCAGCGGTTCGCCCGCCATCACCACGAAATTGTCGTCGGGACCGGCGAGGGAGGCATCGAAGGGGCGCACATCGCGACCGAGGCCGCGCAACCAGGACATCAGAACCGGTCTGGCGGTCATCGCCAGTTCGCTGAAAAACACCGTCGGCATTCAAGCGCCTCCCCCGGAGAGCCGAATGCGTCTCCCTTGTGTTCCCTGATGGTCTTAATTGGTAAACAAACCATCAACGATTGGCTGGATTCAGCCGTTTTCGAGAAGAAAAAGATTCACGTTCGCGCGCGGTCGTCTTCGCGCGCGCGAAGCCCGTCCCAGCCGGTCGACCAGCGGCGGGGGTGATCGGAATAGCCCGCTAAAGTCCGTCGCCAAGCTGCCGTTTGGGTTGCTGGCGGCACAAGCGCTCCGGACTTTCACGGAACGACCGGGGCTCGCCGACACTGAACGGAGACGAGATCATGACTGTTATCGGAACCAACATCTCGGCGCTACGTGCCCAGAACGGCGCCCGCGTCGCCCAGAGCAGCCTGCAGAGCGCCATGGAGCGTCTGTCCACCGGTTCGCGCATCAACAGCGCGAAGGACGACGCCGCCGGCCTCGCCATCGCCAGCCGCATGACCTCGCAGGTCAAGGGCCTGGCGGTCGCCATCCGCAACGCCTCGGACGGCATCTCGATGGCTCAGACCGCCGAAGGCGCGCTGGGCGAAGTCACCAACATGCTGCAGCGCCTGAAGGAACTGGCGGTCCAGTCGTCGAACGGCACCTTGGGCAAGTCAGAGCGCGCCGCGCTGCAGAATGAGACCAACCAGCTGCTCGAGCAGATCAACGACATCGCCCGGACGACCAACTTCAACGGCATGAAGCTGTTCGACGGTTCGGTCAACGCGCTGAAGCTGCAGACCGGCGTCAATGCCGGCGACCAGGTATCGATCTCGGTCAGCGCCCTGTCGACCAACTCGCTGGGCCTCACCGCTGGCGGCCAGGCCGGGCAGAGCGTTTCGGGCCGTGTCGCCAACGCCTCGCTGACCATCGCCGCCAATGCGGTGACGTTCAACGGCGTTAACGCGCTGGGTTCGGACATCTCGGCCGTGACCTCGGACATCGCCAAGTCGATCGCCGACGCGATCAACCAGAACAGCACGAAGTCGGGCGTCACCGCGACCGCGTCGAACGTCGTCAACAGCGGTGCCATCACCGCCACCACCTTCGCCGCCGGCGACCTCACCATCGGCGGCGTCGCCGTGGGTGCGGCCGGCAGCCTTGAGGACCTGGTCGCCAACATCAACCGCGGCGATTTCGACGTCACCGCGACGCTCAATGCTGACAAGACGATCAGCCTGTCGAACTCGACCGGTGAAGAGATCGTCATCGGCGGCACCGCCTCTGTGACGAAGTTCACCAACGGCACCTATCAGGGCTTTGTCTCCCTGCAGAGCGCCGATGGCCGTGACATCCAGGTCAAGGGCACCTCGACGACCGCGGCGACCGCCGCCGCCGACGCCGCGAAGCTGGGCTTCAATCAGACCACGGACGGCGTCACCTATGTGGGTTCAGCCGCGGTCGGCGCCACCGCTGCCGACCAGATCAACGACGACGGCCTGTTCATCAACGGCGTCGAGATCGGCACCACCACCGGCAGCACTACCGCCGGCGCCAACGCCACGGCGATCACCGCCGCGATCAACGCCAAGACCGAAGAGACCGGTGTCAAGGCGATCAACAATGGCGGCACCCTGACCCTGGTGTCGAACGATGGCTCGCCGGTCCGCCTGGAAGGCGCCGACGTCGCCAAGCTGGGCCTGGTCGCTCAGGGCGGCACCAACAACATGAACGCCACGCTCGACATCTCGACCCAGTCGGCGGCCGGTTCGGCCCTCGCCCGGATCGACGCGGCGCTCGACGTGGTGTCGGCCAAGCGCGGCGACCTGGGTGCTCTCCAGAGCCGGCTCGAGGTGACGGTCAACAACCTGTCCACCACCTCGACCAACCTGGTCGATGCGCGCAGCCGCATCCAGGACGCGGATTTCTCGGCCGAGACGACCAATCTCGCCAAGGCCCAGATCCTTTCGCAGGCTGCCACGGCGATGCTCGCCCAGGCCAACCAGAGCCAGCAGAACGTGCTGAGCCTGCTCCGCTAAGACCGTCTCCGGTCTAAGGGAAAGCCCCCCGGTGTTCGGCCACCGGGGGGCTTTCTTGTGTTCGCGCTCCCGCTCCGCCGATCTGTCATCGAACGATATTAGGAGGGCGATGGCGCTTCCGATTGCGGCAGGCAGGCTCTATATATCGCGATGCGTGACTGGATATTGCGTCTGATGATCCCGCTTTTCGGCTTCCTTTCATGAACGGCGCGCCTCCCCAATGGCGGGCACCCGCCGCCAGCCCCCGACCCACGGCAACGCCATTCGAATGCATCGCCCTGCTGCTTCAGGGTGGAGGCGCGCTCGGCGCCTATCAGGCCGGGGTCTATGAGGCGCTGGCAGAACATGGCATCGAACCGACCTGGGTGGCGGGCATCTCCATCGGCGCGATCAACAGCGCCATCATCGCCGGCAATCCACCGGAACGCCGGGTCGAGCAGCTCCGCGCCTTCTGGGAAATGGTGAGCGCCGGCACGGCCGGCTGGCCGGGCTGGCTCCCCGACATATTCCACCTCGACGATCTGCGTGGGGCCATCAACCAGATGGCGGCGGGCGAAGCGCTGATACGCGGCGTGCCGGGCTTTTTTGCTCCCCGCTTCCTACCCCCGCCGCTTCAGCCTCACGGCACGCCAGCGGCGATCAGCTGGTATGATACCGGCGCCCTCAAGACGACGCTTGAGCGGCTGGTCGATTTCGATCGCATCAACGCCGGCGGAATGCGGTTCAGCGTGGGCGCCGTCAACGTCCGCACCGGTAATTTCTCCTATTTCGACAATGCGACCGACACCATTCGGGCCGAGCATGTCATGGCCAGCGGGGCCCTGCCCCCGGCCTTCGCGCCGGTCGAGATCGACGGTGAACATTATTGGGACGGCGGCATGGTCTCGAACACACCGCTCGACTGGGTGCTGTCGGCCCATTCCGACCTCGACACGCTGATCCTGCAGATCGACCTGTGGAGCGCGTCCGGCGTGCTGCCGCGCGACCTAGCGAGCGTCGGGGTCCGGATGAAGGAAATCCAGTATTCCAGCCGCACCCGCGCCGCGACCGACAGCTTTCGCCGTCAGCAGTTGCTCCGCGCCGCCTTTCGCGAGCTGGCGGAAGGGTTGCCGGCCAAGCTCGCCGACAGCCCGGCTGCGCGAACGCTGACCGAGGTTTCGGGCCATGCGGTCTACAACATCGTCCAGCTGATCTATCATTCGCCCACCTATGAGGGCGAGTCGAAGGACTATGAGTTCTCGCGCCGGACGATGGAGGATCACTGGCGCGCCGGGCATGACAATGCCCATAACAGTCTGTCTCATCCAGAAGTGCTGAGGTTGCCCGACGACCCCTCTGGCGTCGCGGTCTATGATTTTACCACCCCGGCGCGGTCGCACGAAACCGCCAAGCCGAGAAAGGAAGCCTGATGAGTTTGAACGGCAAGGTCGCGATCATCACCGGCGCGGCAAGCGGCATCGGCAAGGAGATCGCCCGCGAATTCCTTGCGGCCGGCGCGAAAGTGGCCATCGCCGACCTGAAGGGTGACGCTGCCGACGCCACCGCGCGCGAGCTCGATCCGACCGGCGGCGCGGCAATGGGCGTCGCGATGGACGTCACAGACGAGGCGCAGGTGAACGCCGGCGTCGACGCCGTCGCGGCGCGCTTCGGGGGCATCGACGTGCTGGTGTCGAACGCAGGCATCCAGATCGTTTCGGCGGTGGACGAGCTGCCTTTCGCCGACTGGAAGCGACTGCTGGCCATTCATCTCGACGGTGCCTTTCTGACCACCAAGGCGGTGCTCAAGCACATGTATGCCGGCGGCCGCGGCGGCAGCGTCCTCTATATGGGTTCGGTCCATTCCAAGGAGGCGTCTGTGCTGAAGGCGCCCTATGTCACTGCCAAGCACGGCCTCATCGGCCTCGCCAAGGTGGTCGCGAAGGAAGGCGCGAAGCACGGCGTGCGCTCCAACGTCATCTGCCCCGGCTTCGTGCGTACCCCGCTGGTCGAGAAGCAGATTCCCGAACAGGCCCGCGACCTCGGCATCAGCGAGGCCGAGGTGGTCAGCAAGATCATGCTCAAGGACACCGTCGACGGCGAGTTCACGACGGTCGACGACGTGGCACGAACGGCAGTGTTCCTGGCAGGTTTTCCAACCAATGCGCTGACCGGCCAGTCGATCGTTGTCAGTCACGGGTGGTTCATGCAATGACACCGCCATCGGCCGGCGGAGTGATGGCATGCGCGAGGATCTGAGCCACTGGACGCCAAGGTCACGCCCCGAACACAGCACGTTCGAGGGCGCCTATGTGCGGATCGAGCCGCTTGATGCGGACCGTCATGGCCGGCAGTTGTTCGAATCGTCGAACGTCGCCGACGCGGAGGACAAGTTCCGCTATCTCTATGAATTGCCGCCTGCCGACGAAGCGAGCTTCGACGCCTGGGTGCGCCGGGCGGCGGCAGGGACGGACCCGCTGTTCTTCGCTGTCATCGATCGCGCCACCGGCCGGGTCGCGGGCCGTCAGTCACTGATGCGGATCGACCCGGTCAACGGGGTCATCGAGATCGGCAACATCTATTGGGGACCGCTGATCTCGCGCCGTCCCGCCGCGACCGAGGCGCTCTACCTGTTCATGGCCTACGCCTTCGACACACTGGGCTATCGCCGCTTCGAGTGGAAGTGCAACGACGAGAATGCCCCATCCAAGCGCGCCGCGATCCGGTTCGGCTTTACTCCTGAGGGCGTCTTCCGCCAGCATCTGGTGGTCAAGGGCCTCAATCGCGACACGGCCTGGTTCTCGGTCATCGACAAGGAATGGCCAGCGCTGAAAGCCGGCTATCAGGCGTGGCTGTCCCCCGGCAATTTCGATTCCGACGGACAGCAGCGGACGCGGCTGGAACAGGCCATTGCCATGGCCGCCACACACTGAGCCGAACCGGCGGCGTCACTCCTCCGCAGCGCGGGCGTCCTCGACGAACTTGTTCAGCTGCACCACGGTTTCATCGAAGCGCCCCTCCCGCTCGGCATCGCGCAGGAAACGGACCCGTTCGACCAGAATCTCGGACGGCGTCGGCTGACGCGCGAACAGCGTCGCTACCTCGTCGGTGAACTCGGCGAGTGGCTGATAGCCAGGACGATCCTCCTGTCCGGGCGTGAGGCCGGTCTGCACGGCGGGCGGGGCCAGCTCGATCACCTCGACCTGCCCCTTCAGCGCCTGACGCAAGGCGACGGTGTAGGAATGAATTGCGGCCTTGGTGGCGTTGTAGGTCGGCGAAATCACCAGCGGCACAAAGGCAAGGCCAGAGGTCACATTGACGATGACGGCGTCCGGCCGCGAAATGAGATGGCTGATCAGAGCGTCGATCAGTCGGATCGGCCCCAGCAGGTTGGTGGTGATCATCGCCTCGGCATCACCAAGGTCGCGGGCATGATCCAGCGCCTCGAAACGCATGATGCCAGCATTGTTGATGAGAACGTTGACGTCCGGGTGCGCACCCAACAACCGCCCCGCGAAGTCGGCGATACCGGCAGCGCTGTCGACGTCCAGCGTCAGCGCATGCATGTTCGCGCGTCCGGCGATGACGCGGTCGAGCGCGTCCTGCCGCCGTCCCGCAACGATCACCTTGTTGCCGTCGTCATGGAAGCGCTGCGCCAGTGCCGCGCCAATGCCCGACCCGCCGCCCGTAATGAGAATCGTGTTGCCGGACTGCTTCATGACGCCACCTCGCTCCTGAACCGAGGCACAGTATTTCAGCGTCGCGATCACCCAGCAAGGGGCGTGGATTAACCCAGCACGTCCGCCAGGCGCTTCCTCAATTTGTCATGCGCGGCCTTCTTGATCTGGCAGACGCGGGCGGCGCCGACCTCGAGGACCTGGCCGATCTCCTCCAGATTCAGCTCTTCGACATAATAAAGCTGAAGGACCAGCGCCTCACGCTCGGCAAGCTCGCCGATCGCCTCTTGCAGGACCGACGACATCTCGGCGCTTTCCAGCTGCTCGAACGGGTTCGCCTCCTCGCTCATGAACCAGGGGCTGTCGTCGGCATAGACGCCGTCGATGGATTCGAAGCGCACCGGCTGCGCGGCGGTGAACTGACTGTGCAACCGATCGAGGGTGACCCCCAGCCGCGCCGCGACCTCTTCCTGTTCTGGCTGCCGGCCAAGTTCCTGGGTCAGCGCCTTTTCGGTCGCCACCAGCTCGCGGCGGCGCTGCATGGCGCCGCGGCTCAGCGTCGCCTGCCGGCGAAGGCCGTCGATCATGGCACCGCGTACCCGCGTCTTGGCATATTGGGCGAAGGTGACCTGCCCCCGGTCCTCGAAACTGTTCGCGGCCTCGATCAGCGCCACCAGCCCCATCTGGACGAGATCCTGAAGCTCGATCGCGGACGAGACGCTGCCAAAGACGTGCCAGGCGATTTTCTGCACCAGTGGCATATGCTCACGCACCAGCAGTTCGGCGCGAGAACGGTCGCGGCCCTGACGGGTGTAAAGCATCGGCGGCGCATCGTCGGTCAGCAGCATCGAAGACTTCCCCTGATAGGCTGGGATCATGCCATCGGCGTGGTTAAGGAACTGGGTCATGCGGCGGCTGGCTCAGGCGAACCGATGACGGCGACAACCTCGACCGCCTTGCCGTCCGGCACCTCGAAGAAGCTCATCACCGGAACGTCGGGCAGCGCGGTCTTCAAGAGCTTGCGCATCGCCCGGCGGATGATCGGCTGGACGACAAGGACGAAGGGCTCCGCCCGCTCGATCAGCGGCTGGGCGGCTTGACCCAGCGCCTGCATCAAGCGCTGGCCCAGCTCCGGCTCGATGGCGTTGCGGCCCGAGGTGTCGGAGCGCACGGCCTGGCCGAGCAGGGATTCAAGCCCCCCGTCGAGCGTGACGACGCGCAGCGGTTCGTGCACACCGCACAGCTTCTGGATGATCAGCGGACCAAGCTCCGGGCGGATCGCCTCGACCAGCTCATCAGCATCCTGGGTCCGCTGGCAAGCCATCGCCAGCGCGCCGGCAATACGGCGGAAATCCTTGAGGCCGACCCCCTCGCTCAGCAGCTGGCGCAGCACCTGGGTGATGGTGGTGAGCTGCAGCGGCTGGAGCGCATTGACCAGTTGGGCCGAGCTGTCCTTGAGGCCGTCGAGCAGCTTCTGAACCTCGTCCGGTCCCAACAGCTGGTCGCTGTTCTGGGTCAGCAGATGATTGAGGTGGGTCGCCAGCACCGTCGAGGCGTCGACGACCATATAGCCGGCGGCGGTCGCGGCATCGCGGTCGGCAGGCGCGATCCACAGCGCGTCGAGGCCGAAGGTCGGGTCGCGCGCGGCGCGGCCCTCGATCCGCCCGACCACCTGGCCGGAATCGAGCGCCAGCAGGTCGTCGGCCGATGCCTGATCCTCGCCGACGATGACACCGCCGATGATGATCCGGTAGCTGTAGGGGGCGAGGCTGATATTGTCGCGAACCCGGACCAGCGGCACGACGAAGCCGAGCTCCTTCGACAGCTGACGGCGGATACCGGTGATGCGGCCCATCAGCGGCGCACCCAGCCGGTCATCGACCAGCGGCACGAGGCCATAGCCGATCTCGATCCCCACCTGGATATGATCGCTGACTTCCTCCCAGTCGATCTGGGTCAGATCGCGCGGGGTTTCGGTGACGGCAAGGGCGCTGACCACGTCCTCGACCTGAGGCTGCTTTCGCAGCTTCCAGGCAAGATAGGCGGCGACGGCGGCGGCAGGCAGGATGACCAGATGCGGCATACCGGGCAGCAGGCCGAGGATGCCCAAGATCGCGGCGACCGGCACCCACGCCTTGGGCGACGCGAACTGGCTGCCGATCTGGCCGGCAAGGTCGAAGGTGGACGACACCCGGGTGACGATGGCGGCGGCCGCGATCGACAGCATCAGGGCCGGAATCTGCGCCACCAGCGCGTCACCGATGGCGAGCAGCACATAATTGGTCGCTGCTTCCGACAGGGTCAGGCCGTGATGGACGGTACCGAGGATGAGGCCGCCGACGACGTTGATGACGAGGATGATGAGGGCCGCGATCGCATCGCCCTTCACGAATTTCGACGAGCCGTCCATGGCGCCATAGAAATCCGCCTCGGTCGACACCTCGATCCGTCGCGCCTTGGCTTCGGCCGGGGTCATCAGCCCGGCGTTGAGGTCGGCGTCGATCGCCATCTGCTTGCCCGGCAAGGCGTCGAGGGTGAAGCGCGCCGACACTTCGGACACGCGCCCCGCGCCCTTGGTCACCACGATCAGGTTGATGACGATAAAGATGGCGAACACGAAGATACCGACGACATAGTCGCCGCCGATCAGGAAATTGCCGAACGCCTCGATGACATGGCCGGCGGCCGATGTGCCCTCATGACCGTGGACCAGCACCACGCGGGTCGAGGCGACGTTCAGCGCCAGCCGGAACAGGGTGGTGAAGAGCAAGACGGTCGGAAAGGACGAGAAGTCGAGCGGCTTTTCCGCGTTGAGCGCCACCATCAGGACGGCGAGCGACACCATGATGTTGAGGATGAAGAACACGTCGAGCAGCGACGGCGGCACCGGCACCACCATCAGCAGCACCAGGAGCAGGATGGCGGCGGGCAGGGCGCCACCGCGAACGCCGCCCGACACGGCACGAAGGCTGAGAGCACTCATCGATTACGCTCCCAGGTCCGCGAGCAGCATGTAGGCGAGCCGCGCCGTAGAGGGACTGGGCTTCAGCATCTGGGCGGCGGCGATGGCATCGGGACCGGCCTCGCCATCGGTGCGTGTCGCCCGCAGCGCCATCAGTGCATCGAGGGTCGATGCGGGCGCCATCGCGCCCGGCCGCGCCATGCCCATCGCCATTGCCGGATTTGCCGGCAAGGACTTGCCGCCGGCGGCAATTTCCGTCCCCCGTCCCAGCTTGTCGGAAAAGCGCTGATAAACCTCGCCAAGGCTGCGGGCACGGCCCCCGGCGTCGTAGAAGACATTGCGGTTGGCGCGGGCGGCGGCGGGGAACAAGGCGGCGGCGGACTGATCGCCATTGTCCGCCATTTCCTCGAGAAACTTGCCGCCCCCGGCGGCGCCCAGGAAGTGGGCCATGTAAAGATCGGTGCCGTTGGCCGGACGGCCCAGCCGCGCCTCGAGCGCCGCCTTGTTGTCGGCCGCCGTTTCGGCTGCCATCAGCGAGGCGACCTCGGGGTTGTTGCGCAGGTTCATGATCGCGCTACGGGCCGACGGATCCGTCACGCACAACCGACCGGCGCCATTGCCGCCGATGCAGTCGGCGGCCCAGCCAAGGCCGTGATCGGCGCCATATTTCTTGACCGCCGACAGCCAGCTCTGGTCGATGAATTGATAAAGGCCGGTGGCGCTGGAGGTGGTGGCACGGGCATCGGGGCGCATGCCGCTTTCGACCTGCGCCTGGCCGAGCAGGTAGCCGAAATCGATGCCGGTCTTCTGGCTGGCGGCGGCGATGGCGGAACGAACCCCACCCCCAACCTGATTCAGCATCGACCCGATTGTCGTCGTCATATTCTCGCCTGCCGGTCCCGCGATTGCTACGGGCTCACGACAGCAAGGGGCGTGCCAGTCGGACTAAGAAAATCTTACTTCCGAGGTGCGGACCGGTGCGGTCTCTCTCAGGCGGCGATGGTCCGGCCGGTGGGACCATAGGCATGGGCGACGACGCCGGTCAGCGCCTCCAGCCGGCGCTGAACGCTGGCGGTGAGGAGGTTGACGTAGACCCGCGCGGTCTCGTTGAGCGCCTGCGCTTCGGCCGCCAGCGCGCGGATCTCGTCCGACAACGGCTCGTCATTGGCGGCGGAGATGCCGTCCAGCCATTTTTCCTTTTCGGCGGTCGCGACAACCAGCGCGTTGATGTCGAAGGCCTTCATCGCCGCGATCTCGGTCTGGAGCGCGGTGATTACGGAACGGAGGGCATCGGCACGGCTCATCACATCGGCCATCCCAGCTGGAAGGCGATCAGCCGGTCGGCGATCTTCGCCGGCTGGATCGGGAAACGGCCTTCGGCGATCGCGCGCTTGATAACCTGCACGCGTTCCGCGTCGACCGGGGGCTTTACCGCCATCTCGCGCTTCAGGTCCGTCGCGTCGGCGACAACCTTGTCGGTTTGCGCGACATCGATAGACACCGCAGCCGGCTTAGCCGCCGCAGCGGCGGGCTTGACCTTCAGCGGGCGCGGTTCACGCACCGTTCCTGCAATCTTCTGTCCAACCGGCTCAACCATGAACAGCCTCCTTCGGGCCCTCGTTCGACCCTATTTACGGCAGCTCAAGCAGAAGATTTAGCGACGGGCGGCATTTTTTTGCCGTTCGGCTCTCAATAGCCCGGCAAGGTGGCCAGGCCAGCATCCACCGCGACCGCCTGCACGGTCGCGCGGCTGCCGTCGATACGCACCGCAAGGCGCGTTCCGGCAACGGCATCCGATGCCGCAACACCTTGTTGAGAAACGGAAAACCCCGCCTGCGCCGCAACGATGCTGACGGGGTCGCCCCGCCGGATGACGACGGGCTTCGGCGTCGGCACGCCCGCCACCGGGGCGGCCGCGACAGTTTCGATCAATCCTGAACCCTGACCTTTCAGAGGCACGAAAATTTTCCAGCCCGGCGTCGGACAGCTGACGACCACCGCGTCCCGGCGCGGCGCCCGCCAGTCGAGGGCAGGCGGCGTGGCGCAAGCGGCCAGGCGCAAACGGCGATCGAGAGGGGTGGCCGGACCACCGGCTTCACCGACACCAATGCCGGTGAACGCGATCACGCGTGCCTCCAGCGCCGCGAGATCGACGAAGCTCTCCGCCAAGGCGGGTACGGGCGCCAGCATGGCAGCCGCGGCAATCAGGATGGACGGACGCATGACGTATCTCCTCGTGACGGATCAGGCGCCATCGGGGCGCGCATAGATGATGCGGATATCGACGCGACGCCGGCTGGCATCGGCCGGCCGTTCGCCAGCCGGCATGTCGACGGTGATCAGCAGGCGGTCGGGGGGCAGCGCCCCCGATCGTTCGATCATCGCGGCGACCGCCGCCGCCCGGCGCGCGGCCAACGATACGGCGCTGCCGTCGATCCGGTCCGCCGCGCTGCCATCCGCATGACCGGTGATGTCGAGCAGCGTCCGGCCGTCGGTCATGTTGGCGCGCACCCAGTCGATCAGCGCCACGTGATCGCCGGAACTCTGGTCGGAGCCGGGCGCGAAGCCCCCGACGCGATTGATACCGACCGCGACCGACGCTTCCTCCTCCATCTGGAGTTCGGAACCACCGAAGGCCGAGCGCAGGCCGGCGACGATCTGGGTGCGATCCTTCTCGCCCAGCCGGCTGGTCGCCTGGAGCAGCGCGAAACAGCCGACCAACAGCAGGGCGAGGTCGGCCAGCGTCATCAGCCACAACGGGCCTCGGGAAATGGCCCGGCTCATCGCGGCAACGCATAGACAGGCGCGGCGGGAACATGGTCCCCCCGCGCGGCGATCGCTTCCAATGGTGCGCGCAACGCCTCGCGCGCTTCAGCCTCGCGCGCGGACAGGCGGGCGAGACGCGCGGCGATAGGCGCGGCAACGACATTGGCGACCAGCGCGCCGTAGAGCGTGGTCAGCAACGCGACCGCCATCGCCGCGCCGATACGCGACGGATCGTCGATCGCGGCGAACATGCGAACCAGCCCTACCAGCGTCCCGATCATCCCCATGGCCGGCGCGGCTTCGGCGACGGCGACCCAGAAATCCTGATTGGCGGCGTGACGACGAGCGCGAACAGCGAGATCGGCATCGAGCATCTTCGACACCTCGTCAGGCGCGGCATTGCCCGCGATCGCCGTCACGATCCGGCGCAAGGCCTGGTCGTCGACACGCTCATCACCGAGCGCGGCGGGCCCATGCCGGCGCGAGACACGATCGAGCGTGGCGATCTGTGCGCGCGCGGTTTCGGCGTCAAAGCTGCGGCCGTGAAACAGCGATCCTGCCGCGCGCAGGGCGGCCGCCAGATCGGCGCCGGTGCCGCGCACGGCCGCGACGGCAAAGCTGCCGCCCACCACCAGCAGCAGGGCGACGGGGTCGAAAAAGCCGGCAAGGGTGGACAGCATGTCCGGCATCGGGGGCGAAACCTCACGCGCGTTGATGTCGCTCATCGTTGAGCAAGAGCCGGGCCAAGTCCTGTCCGACCCCGCATCGGCGTCCGAAACCGGCAATGGGCGGCAACGCCTTGCCGGTCGGACGGCAGGTCCTTGCCGCCAGCATCGTCGCCAAGCCCCCGTCCCGCCCGCCAGCGGCGTTTGGCACGCCCTTTGCTGGATCACGGGCACGAACAACCGACAGGAGCGCGATCGATGGCGATCGGCGACGACATTTTCGGGATCCACGGCACGGCGCTGCAGCTCCGCTCGCAGCGGCTCGGGCTGCTTGCATCCAACATCGCCAATGCGGCGACGCCCGGTTTCAAGGCGCGCGACATCGACTTTCAATCCGCGCTCGTGAGTGCGGAACAGACCGGCAATGCCGCCGCCGCAACCGACGACAAGGCGCTCTATCGCATGCCGCTGCAACCCTCGCTCGACGGCAACACCGTTGAACTGGCGACCGAGCAGTCGCTGTTCGCCGAGAACGCGGTTCAGTACCAGACGACGCTGGCGTTCCTGAACGGCCGCATCGACACGCTGAAACGCGCGCTGAGGGGCGAGTGACGATGGCCCAGCCGCTCAACCTCTTCAACGTCACCGGCCGCGCCATGTCGGCACAGCTGGTGCGCCTGAACACCGTCGCCTCCAACCTGGCGAACGCCGGCTCGACCTCCGCGACGGAGGCCGGCGCGTACCGGGCGATGAAGCCGATCTTCAAGACCAGCTACGACGCCGCCAGCGGTCTTTCTACCGTCGACGTCCAGCAGGTCGTCACCGCCGGGCCGGCGCCCACCAAGCGCCACGACCCCGACAATCCCCAGGCCGACGCCGACGGCAACGTCTTCGTCTCGTCGGTCGATGAAACCCAGGAGCTTGTGGAGATGCTGGAGACAGCCCGCCAGTACCAGAACAATGTCGAGGTGATGCAGACGGCCAAATCGCTGGTCCTCGACACCTTGAAGCTGGGCCGCTGACCATGACCGGTATCACCGGCAACGCCGCCTTCGACTCGGTGATGGACAAGCTGGGTGTCACCAGCTCGGCCGCCTCGCAGAAGAAGAAGGAGGCCAGCGACACGCTGGACCAGTCGTCTTTCCTGAAGCTGCTGACCGCACAGCTCAAAAATCAGGATCCCTTCAAGCCCGTCGAGAACGAGCAGATGGTCGCCCAGATGGCGCAGATGTCGTCGGTGCAGGGCATCGCCGAGATGAACGCCACGATGAAGGGGATGGCATCGAAGTTCGACAGCGGTCAGACGGCCGCCGCGACCAACTATGTCGGCAAGGCGGTACTGTCGCCAGGCAATGTCGTGTGGCCGCATGCCGACGGCTCGTTCGAAGGCTTCGGCGCCATCGACAAGGCTGCCAGCGATGTCCAGGTTACGATCTCGGACGGCGCCGGACAGACGATCCGTACCCTGTCGCTGGGCGCTCAGAAGGCCGGCGAGTTTTCCATAAAATGGGATGGCAAGGACGCCAGCGGCCAGGACGCCGGCGAGGGTCCGTTCAAGATCCAGGTCATCGCCAACCGGTCCGACGGCAATGTCGAGGTCAAGCCGCTCGTCTGGGCGCCCGTCACCTCGGTCAAGCTGCCGGCGGACGGCAGCAGCCCCATCCTCAATGTCGCCGGCATTGGCGACGTCGCCCTTTCCGCCGTC
This sequence comes from Sphingomonas sanxanigenens, assembly GCA_037190805.1. Lineage (GTDB taxonomy): Bacteria > Pseudomonadota > Alphaproteobacteria > Sphingomonadales > Sphingomonadaceae > JBBCJR01. The sequence goes on from JBBCJR010000014.1 coordinate 85,882, forward strand.
CGCCAGGTCGGCTGACGCCTTTTCCTAGGAGAACAAGCATGTCGTTCTACACTTCGCTCACCGGCCTGCAGGGCGCCCAGAAGGACCTGGCCGTCATCTCGAACAACGTCGCCAATGTCGGCAGCATCGGCTTCAAGAAGAGCCGCGCCGAATTCGGCGACATCATCTCGACCTCGCCAACCCTGTCGGCCAGCCAGCTGATCGGTTCGGGTACCGTGGTGAAGAACATCCGCCAGCAGTTCAGCCAGGGTGCGCTGCAGCAGTCGGCCTCGGGCCTCGACCTCGCCATCACCGGCGAAGGCTTCTTCGCCGTCAAGCCGTCGCTGACCACCGAACAGGTCGTCTTCACCCGCAACGGCAGCTTCACCGTCAACGCCGACCGCTATGTCGTCGACAACACCGGATCGACCCTGCAGATCTATCCTGTGGATGGTTCGGGCACCGTGGTGTCGACCGGCCTCGGCGCCAGCCGCAACCTGCAGCTGCCGCTGACCAGCGGCACGCCCAAGGGGACCGAGAACGTCACCCTGGCGATCAACCTGCCGGCCAATGACGACGTCGTCGCCGACCGGCCGGAATATCAGGTGCCGGGCAACAGCTACGCCTTCGATCGCTTCGATCCGAAGACCTACAACCGGACCTCGACGACGACGATCTACGACTCGCTCGGCAATCCGATGACGATGACCAACTATTACATCAAGACGGCGACCACCCCCAATCCCACCTGGGACGTGCGGACCTTCGTCGGCGATCAGCAGGTCTCGTCCGATCCGGCCCAGCCGACCCCGCCGGTCGCGATGCAGCTGGTGTTCGACAACAACGGCACGATGACCTCGCCGACCGCGCCGACGATCATGGCCGAATTCACGCCCAACTCGTCGGCGGGCGCCCAGATCGTCGCCATCGACTATGGCGTCGCCACCACCCAGCGCGCCGGATCGTTCGCGATCAACGCGGGCTCGCAGGACGGCTATCCCGTCGGGCAGCTGGAAGGCGTCAGCGTCAACGCGCAGGGGCTGGTCGAGGCGAGCTTCACCAACGGCACCACCCAGGCGCTGGGCAAGGTCGTGGTCGCGAACTTCTCCAACCCCTCGGGCCTCAAGCAGACCGGCAACGCGCACTGGACGGTCACCGGCCTGTCGGGCGAGCCGCGCCTGGGCGAGGCCGGGGCCGGCGGCTTCGGCACCATCCAGGCCGGCGCGCTGGAACGCGCCAATGTCGACATCACTGAGGAGCTGGTCGACCTGATCGCGGCGCAGCGGAACTTCCAGGCCAACGCCAAGGCGATCGAGACCGCCAACACGCTCAGCCAGACCATCATCAACATCCGTTAACCATCCTCTGCTCTAATGGCGTCGGCCCGATCGCTCGGGCTGACGCCAGGAACCGGAACCGCCCATGGATCGCCTTGTCTATACCGCCCTATCGGGTCTGCGCGGCGCGATGGCCGCCCAGGCGGCGACGGCCAACAACCTGGCCAACGCCTCGACGATCGGCTTCAAGGCCGACCGCGTCGACTTCGAAAAGCTGATGCTGAAGGGCGCCACCTTCGAGGCGCGCGCCCCGACGTCGGAGGAGGTGATCGACGCCGACCGCAGCGCCGGCACCATCATCCAGACCGGCCGCTCGCTGGACGTGGCCATCAATGGCAATGCTTGGCTGGCCGTGCAGGCCCCGGACGGGACCGAGAGCTATACCCGGCGCGGCGATTTCTCGGTCGCGGCGTCCGGCGTTCTCCAGACCGGAGACGGCTTCCCGGTCGTGGGCGAGGACGGACCGATCACCGTGCCGCCATCGGCATCCCTGCGTTTCTCGGCCGACGGCACGTTGCTGGCGACACCGATCGGCGGCCGCGCCGACGAGCCGGTGCTGGTCGGCCGCCTGAAGCTGGTGTCGGTGGAGGGCAGCGATACGGTGAAGGGCCTCGACAATCTTCTGAAGGTCAAGGGCGGCGGCACGCTGCCCCAGGATCTCAACGCCTCCGTCACCGGCGGCAGCCTGGAGCAGTCCAACGTCAACATGACGCAGGAGCTGGTCCAGATGATCGAGAACCAGCGCGCCTACGAGGTGCAGTCGAAGCTGCTGTCCATGACCCGCGACCTCGATGAATCGGGCGCGTCGATCATGCGCATGCCGAACTGAGCATAAGGAACCGACGCCATGACCACCGCCGCCATGCATATCGCCCGCACCGGGCTGGACGCGCAGGACACGCGGATGCGCGTGATTTCGAACAACCTCGCCAACGTCAACACGACGGGGTTCAAGCGCGACCGCGCGGCGTTCGAGACGCTGGCCTATCAGACGATCACCGCCGCCGGTTCGCCGTCGACGGCCCAGAACCGCTATGCCACCGGCCTCAACCTCGGCACCGGCGTGCGGGTTCAGGGCACCGCGCGGATCGACACCCAGGGATCGCTGGCGACCACCGGCAATGGCCTCGACGTTGCCCTCGACGGCGAGGGCTATTTCCAGGTGCAGATGCCCGACGGGCGTATCGGCTATACCCGCGCAGGCAATTTCGCCCGCTCACCGGAAGGCAATCTCGTCACCTCCGACGGCTATCAGGTCCAGCCGGGGATCATCATCCCGCCCGGTGTCACCTCGCTGACCATCGGCACCGACGGCACCGTCTCGGCGACGCTCCAGGGCCAGACCGACACCACCGAGCTTGGTCAGCTTCAGATCGCCAGCTTCATCAACCCGGCCGGTCTGCAGGCGGCGGGCGGCAACTATCTGTTCGAGACTACGGGCAGCGGCGCGCCGCAGATCGGCATCGCCGGCCTGGAAGGGCGCGGCAACATTCGCCAGGGCATGCTCGAAGGCTCGAACGTCAATGTCGTCGAGGAGCTGGTCGACATGATCGAGACCCAGCGCGCCTACGAGGTCAATTCCAAGATGATCAGCGCCACCGACGAGATGCTGCGTTATGTCAACCAGAACCTCTGAGCGGATCCTGATCGCCACGGTCGCCGGCGTGTTCGCCGTCACTGCGCTCGTACCGACGAGCGCGGAGGCCGCGCGCAAGCCGAAGCCGTCCGAATTCGACGCCAGCTTCGCGCCCACCCCCGCTCTGCGCCCGGCAAACGGGGCCATCTTCCAGGCGGAGGATGGCTATGCCTCGCTCGTCGAAGGCGCGCGCGCGGCGCGGGTCGGCGATCTTCTGACCATCCTGCTGGTCGAGAGCACGTCCGCGTCCAAGCAGAACAGCGCCGCCTTCGATCGCAACGGCAATATCGGCCTGACGCCGCCCACCTCGGGTCCACTGTCTTTCTTCTCGCCGTCCGACGCCAATATGGGCGGTGGATCGACGTTCAAGGGTGACGGCAAGGCACAACAGTCGAACCAGCTGTCGGGCGAGGTGACGGTGACGGTCGCCCAAGTCTATCCCAACGGCACGCTGTTGGTGAAAGGCCAGAAGCGCCTGACCCTCAACCGCGGCGACGAGTTCGTCCAGATCGCCGGCCTCGTCCGTCCCGCCGACATCAGCGTCGACAACCGCGTGCTGTCGACCCGGGTCGCGGATGCACGCATCACCTATTCGGGCAAGGGCGAGATCGCCCGCGCCAGCCGTCAGGGCTGGCTCAACCGCTTCTTCTCCATGATTTCCCCATTTTAAGGCCGTGCCCATGCGCTTCCTCGTCGCCTTCGTCCTTGGCCTCGTCGCCCTTACCGCTCCCGCCCATGCGGAGCGGATCAAGGATATCGGCAGCTTCGCCGGCATCCGTGCGAACCAGCTGACCGGCTACGGCGTCGTTGTCGGCCTGTCTGGGACGGGTGACGACAATCTGGAATTCACCGTCCAGTCGATGAAGAGCGTCATCAGCCGGTTCGGCATGACGCTGCCGCCGAACATCAACCCGGCGCTGAAGAACGCGGCCGCCGTGATGGTGACGGCGGACCTGCCGGCTTTCGCCAAGCCCGGCCAGCGGATCGACGTCACCGTGTCGGCGATCGGCAAGGCGAAGTCGTTGCGTGGCGGCAATCTGGTGCTGACGGCATTGCGGGGCGCGGACGGCCAGATCTATGCCATGTCCCAGGGCAACCTTGCCGTCGGCGGGCTTGGCGCGGAAGGCGCGGACGGGTCCAAGGTCCTGATCAACGTCCCGTCGTCGGGGCGCATTCCCGAAGGCGCCACGGTCGAACGCAGCGTCGACACCGGCTTCGCGACCTCGGAGGGCCTGACCTTCAACCTTCAGAAGGCCGACTTCACCACCGCCGAGCGGGTGACCAGCGCCATCAACAAGCATTTCGGCTCGGGCGTCGCCCGCACCCTCGACGGCGTGTCGATCGCCGTCGCGGCGCCGCCGGGCGCGGACGTGCGCACGGCGCTGGTCAGCCAGATCGAGAATCTCGAGGTCGTCGCGGCCGAAGCCGCCGCCAAGGTGATCATCAACGCCCGCACCGGCACCGTCGTCATCAACAGCGCGGTCCGGGTCGCGCCGGCGGCCGTCAGCCACGGCAAGCTGACCGTCCGCATCGAGGAAGCGCCGACCGTGGTCCAGCCCGCCCCCTTCTCACGCGGGCAGACCGCGATCGAGGAGCGCAGCGCCATCACCATCGAGGAACAGGCCCAACCGATGTTCCTGCTAAACCCCGGACCCCAACTTGCCGATATTGTGAAGGCGGTGAACGCGGTGGGCGCCAGCCCCGCCGACCTCGTCGCCATCTTGGAGGCGCTGAAAGAGGCCGGCGCCCTGAAAGCGGAGCTGATCGTCCTATGACCGGTCCCATCATCGGCAGCGCTGGCAAGGCGATCAACGACGCCTCGCGCCTCGATACCACCGACAATCTGAAGGAGGCCGCCGCGAAGTTCGAGGCGGTCTTCGTCGGCATGATGTTGAAATCGATGCGTGCCACGAAGCTGGGCGACGACCTGCTCGGCTCCTCGGCGATGGACAAGTTCCGTGACATGCAGGACCAGCATCTCGCCCAGTCGATGGCCGCGAACCAGCCGCTGGGCCTCGGCAAGGCGCTGAGCGACTTCCTGAAACGTGGTCAGCCAACCACCCTGCCGGAGACGACGACGCCTGAGCCGGCCACGGCCGATGCCGCCGCGATCGCCGGAGCGCGGCCATGACCGATCTGCTCAGCATCGGCGCCAGCGGCGTCCGCGCCTATCAGACCGCGCTGGGCGTGGTCGGCGAGAACATCGCCAACGTCAACACACCTGGCTATGTCCGGCGCGAGCTGCGGCTGAACGAGTCGGCGGTATCGTCCGCGACCCAGCTCCTCCAGCTCGACCGGCGCGTCTTCGGCGGAGTCGAGGGCGCCGGCATCGTCCGCCAGATCGACGCCTTCCGTGCCGCCGAGGTGCGCACGACCAGCGCCGATCTCGCCCGCACCCAGGCCGGCGTGCAGTGGCTGGAACAGGCGGAGACGGCGTTCACGGCCGGCAACATCTCCGCGCGGCTGACCGGTTTCTTCAACGCCGCCAATGCGCTGGCGGCGGACCCGAGCGGCATCGCGCCGCGCACCAATTTCCTCGATCAGGCCGATGCCGTCGCCAGCGCGATCCGCGACACTGCCGGCCGTCTGCGCGGGATCGCCGACAATATCGTCACCGCCGCCTCATCAGCCGCCGACCAGCTGAACAGCCTCACCGCCTCGCTGGCGCAGGTGAACACGGGTCTGCGCAAGGCGCTGCCCGGCTCGAACGCAGCAGCCGCCCTTGCCGACGAGCGCGACCGACTGCTCGACAAGATGGCGTCGCTGACCGCGATTTCGGTCAGCGAGAACAGCGACGGATCGGTCGACGTGCGCCTGAATCACGCCAACGGGCCCGCGCTCATCACCGGCGACAAGGCGGTCAAGCTGACGGTCAGCGGCGCGAACGGCAACCTGGTCATGACGTTCGACGCCTATGGCGACCCGCGCGTCGTGGCAATGACCGGCGGCGCGCTGGCCGGACTGGCCGACGCCGCCGCGCGCATTCAGGACGCGCGCCAGACCCTGGACGGCATCGCCAGCGGCTTCGCCGCCGCCGTCAATGCCACCCAGGCGGCGGGCGTCGACCTCGACGGTAATCGGGGCGCGCCGCTGTTCACCGCCGGCCATGCCCGCATTACCCCCTCGCCGACTACGATCGGTGGGGGCACCATCGATGTCGCGGTCAGCGCCACGGCGACGCCGTTTCCGGCCGGCTATACGCTGACCTATGACGGCGCCAACAGCCACTGGCAGTTACAGCGCGCCGACGGCACCGGTGCGGTCACCGGCAATGGCAGCCTGACGCTGGACGGCATCACCGTCGAGGTTGGCGGCAATCCACGCGATTACGACCGCTACGACATCCAGATCGGTCAGGGCGCCGAAGGCCTCAGGCTGACCGACATCGACCCGCGCGGTATCGCCGCGGCATCGCCGTTCACCACCGACAGCACGATCAACAACGCCGGCAGCGGTCGCCTGAGCGTCGCCGTCGACAGCGCCGCCGCCGGCCTGCCGACGCCAGCTCTTCCCCGCTACACGGTCACCTACAATGCCGGACAGGTCGAGATCAGCGATCCCACGACCAGCACCGTGCTGGCCACCCTGCCCTATGTCGCCGGCAGCGCCATCGCGGGAGCCGGCTTCTCGCTCACCCTATCGGGCGCGCCGGCCGATGGCGACAGCTTCACACTGGTCGCAACCGGCGCCAACAGCCGCAACAACGGTAACCTCGCAGGCTTCCAGACCTTGCGGACCAGCGGCGCGTTTGAAAGCCGCGTCGACGGGCTGGTAGGCGGCAACGCCGCCGCGCTCGAGGCGCGCCGCGACCTCGTCGATGCCCAGACCGCGATCCGCGATGGTGCCGTCGCCCAGCGCGACGCCGCGTCCGGCGTCAACCTCGATGCCGAGGCCGTCGATCTGCTGCGCTTCCAGCAGGCGTTCCAGGCGTCGAGCCGGATCATTCAGGTCGCGCGCGAAAACTTCCAGTCCATCCTCGATATCCGCTGAGGCACGTCATGCAGGTCGGCACCAAGCAGCTTTTCGATGGCGCTCTGTTCAATATGGGGCGGCTGAACCAGCAGGCCGCGCGCCTGCAGACCGAAATCTCGACCACAAAGAAAATCCAGGCGCCATCGGACGACAGCGTCGCTTTCACCCGCATCACCCAGGTCAAGCGCAGCCTGGCGGACGAGACGCAGTTCAAGTCGAACGTGACCTTCGCCGCGACCCTGCTCGATCAGGCCGATACAGCCCTCACCGCGATGGAAATCCAGGTCCAGCGGGCGCGCGAGATTGCGCTGGCGGCGTCGAACGACACCTTGTCGCCGGCCGACCGCAAAGCGTTCGCGACGGAACTGCACGGCATCCTCGACACCATGGTCGACATCGCCAACACGCGCGATTCCCGTGGTCTGCCGCTGTTCGGCGGCGCGGCCACCGGCGACGCGTTCGGCCGTGACGCCAATGGCGGAGTCGTGTGGCAGGGCGAAGGTGAGGCCGCGCCGATCCCCATCGCCGCCAACGCCAGCATCGCCGCCGCCGACAGCGGCGCACGCCTGTTCGGCGGTCTGCCGTCAGGCGAGGGCACCACCGACATCTTCGCCATGGTCCAGAATCTCGCTGCCGCGCTGGACGGCACTGCGCCCGACGATCCGTCGCTGGGCGACACGCCGCAGGCGCAACTGCGCGCGCGGCTGGACCAGGGCATCAGCGACTTCGCCGCCGCCACCGACCGGCTGGGCAACGCCCGCGCCTCGGTCGGCGCGCGCGGCGCGCGGCTCGTGGTCGAGGCCGAACGCCTGACCGAGCTGGCGACCACCCGCGAGATCGAACGGTCGAGCCTCGAGGATGCCGACGTCGCCGAGAATATCGCCCGGCTGCAGCAGACCATGCTGGCGCTGGAAGCCAGCCAAGCGAGCTTCGCCAAGATGTCGCAGATGTCGCTGTTCGATTATATTCGCTGATCGCCGGTACGGATTGGTTCTGCGTTGCTGAACTAACGACGAGGCCGGCACGCGTTACACGACCGCCTTGTCAGGATCCTGCGCGCGGCTTGCCGGACAGGGACTGGCCGACGACGACGCCCGCAGAAGCCCATAACGCCACCTTTTCCGCCGAAAATCGTCATTCACCCCTCAAGCCAGCGCGACTTCTGCCGTTAAGGCTAAAGAGTAGGCCGCGGTGCGGCGGCAAGGTCCCGGGGGTTCTGGTCGTTCCATGTTCGCGATAATCGGCATCGTCGTCCTCATCGCCATGGTGTTCGGCGGATTCGCTCTCACCGGCGGCGCCCTCGGCCCCGTCATGCACGCCCTGCCCCACGAAATGCTGATCATCGGCGGCGCTGCCGTCGGCGCGCTGATCATCGGCAATTCGATGAAGGAACTGAAGGCGATGGGCGGCGGCTTCGCCAAGATCTTCAAGGGGCCGAAATACAAGAAGCAGGATTATCTCGACACCATCTTCCTCGTCTCGCGGCTGATGAAGATGCTGCGCGTCGAAGGACCGATCGCGCTTGAACCCCATCTTGAAGACCCCAATGGCAGCGCGGTCTTCGCCGAATATCCCAAGCTCCTCAAGGACAAGACGCTGATCCACCTGATCTGCGACACGCTGCGTCTGGTCGTGGTGTCGTCCGGCACGCTCGACGTGCACGCAGTCGAGGAGGTGATGGACAACGCCCTGAAGACCCACCACCATGAGGAAATCCAGCCGGCCGATACCCTGCAGGGACTGGCCGACGCGCTGCCCGCGCTCGGCATCGTCGCGGCGGTTCTGGGCGTCGTGAAGACCATGGGCTCGATCGACAAGCCGCCGGCGATCCTGGGCGGCATGATCGGCTCGGCGCTGGTCGGCACCTTTCTCGGCGTGTTGCTCGCCTATGGCCTGGTCGGGCCGTTCGCCGGCCGCCTGCGGCAGGTGATCGAATCCGACGCCGCCATCTATCATGTGGTGAAGCAGATCATCATCGCCTCGCTCCACGGCCATCCCCAGCCGCTGGTCATCGAAGCGGCGCGCAGCGGCATCGCCCATTCGAACCAGCCCGGCTTCGCCGAGGTGTTCGACGGGCTGCGGGGCAAGTAGGCCATGGCCTCGCGGATCAAGAAGGCGCCGCCGCCCGGATCGAACCAGCCGCCGATCATCATCGTCAAGAAGGTGGTCGCCGATGGCCATGGCGGCCACCATGGCGGCGCGTGGAAGGTCGCCTATGCCGACTTCGTGACCGCGATGATGGCCTTCTTCCTGCTGATGTGGCTGCTGGGCGCGACGACCGAGAAGCAGCGCAAGGCGCTGGCTGACTATTTCGCGCCGACCCTCATCGAGCTGAAGCAGAACAGCGCCGGTTCCGACGGGCTGTTCGGCGGCCAGTCGCTGATCGATGTCGACAACTACCCGCACAAGGCGCAGCAGACCGGCACCAAGGCGCTGACCGTACCGATGGGCGCGACGGGCGGCGAGAATGTCGGCGCGGGGCCGAACGGCGCGCTGCGTTCCGCCAGCGACGCGCGGCAGATCGACACCCGCAACTTCAATCGCATCCGGTCAGAAATCGATCGTCAGATCCAGGGTGATGCCGGCCTGTCGCGGCTGCGCAGCCAGGTGCGGTTCGTGCAGACCAAGGAAGGTCTCAGGATCGATCTGGTCGACGAGGCGGATTTCTCGATGTTCGCCCTCGGCACCACGGCACTCGTCCCCGAAGCGAGCAAGCTGGTCGGCCAGATCGCCAAGTCGATCGCTCCACTGGCGAACCGGGTGACGGTGCGCGGCCATACCGACAGCGTGCCTTATGGCGACCCGACGCGGATGAACAACTGGATGCTGTCGACCGGCCGCGCCGAAGCAACACGCCGGCGACTCGAGCAGGGTGGAGTCCCCGAATCCCGCTATGAGCGGATCGAAGGCGTCGCCGACCGCGAGCCGTTCGTCGCCGACCCGTTCGACCCCCGCAACCGCCGCATCTCGATCACCGTCCTGTATAGCGACGGGCGACGGGGCACGGCTGTCGTCAGCGGGGGCGACTCTTCAGCATCACTAGAAACACCCCCCGCGCGTTGACGGATATGGACTAACGGGCTGACTTTCAGCCCAGCGCTTCGACCACAGCCGCGCGCAGTTCGGGCAGGCCCATGCCCTTTTCGGACGAGGTGACGATGATGTCGGGGTGGGCGGCGACGTGGCCGCGCGCCTCGGCGGAAACCTTGTCCAGCATGGCGGCGACTTCGCTCGCCTTCAGCTTGTCGGCCTTGGTGAGGACGAGGCGGTAGGAGACCGCCGCCGCATCGAGCATCTTCATGACCTCGCGGTCGACATCCATCAGGCCGCGCCGGCTGTCGATCAGCACCAGCGCGCGTTTCAATACCGCCCGGCCGCGAAGATAGTCGTTCACCAGATAGCGCCACTGACGGACCATGTCCTTCGGTGCCTCGGCAAAGCCATAGCCGGGCATGTCGACCAGCCGGAAATTGAGCGGCCGGCCGACATCGAAGAAGTTCAGCTCCTGCGTGCGGCCCGGCGTGTTCGACGTCCGGGCAAGGCCGGTGCGGAAGGTGAGCGCGTTCAGCAAGGACGACTTGCCGACATTCGATCGTCCGGCGAACGCCACCTCGGGCACCACCGGATCGGGCAGATGGGAGAGGCCCGGCGCCGACTTCAGAAAGTCGACCGGCCCCGCGAACAGTCGCCGCGCCGTCTCGATCCGCTCTGCAGCGGCGGCCTCCTCGTCGGTGGGAATCGTCACTTCGCCGCCGGGGCTTCCTTCATCCCCGGCGTACGGCTGTAGAGCCAGCTCTGCTGCGCGATGGTGAGGATGTTCGACACCGTCCAGTAAAGCTGCAGGCCCGCCGCGAACGGCGCCATGATGAACATGAAGATCCAGGGCATAAGGCCGAATACCTTCTGCTGCATCGGATCCATCGGTGCCGGATTGAGCTTCTGCTGCAGCCACATCGTGATGCCGAGCAGGATCGGCAGCACGCCGATCGCGATCATCGCCGGCGGGGTGAAGGGCAGCAGGCCGAACAGGTTGACCGGCGTCAGCGGGTCGGGCGCCGACAGGTCCTTCAGCCACAGCGCGAACGGCTGGTGCCGCATTTCGATCGACAGCATCAGCACCTTGTAGAGCGCGTAGAAGATCGGGATCTGAAGGAAGATCGGCAGGCAACCGGCCAGCGGGTTGACCTTTTCCTCCTGGTAGAGCTTCAGCATCTCCTGCTGCTGGCGCTGCTTGTCGTCCTTGTAGCGCTCCTGGATCGCCTTCATCTTCGGCTGGAGCACACGCATCGCCGCCATCGACTTGAACTGCTTCTGTGCGATCGGGAACATCAGCCCGCGCACGATGATCGTCAGGCCGATGATCGCCACGCCGAAATTGCCGAGCGTCTTGAACAGCCAGTGGAGCAGATAGAAGATCGGCTTCTCGAACCAGTAGAACCAGCCCCAGTCGATCGCCTTGTCGAACTGGGCGATGCCGAGGCCGTCCTTGTAGTTGTCCAGCAGCTCCACTTCCTTGGCGCCGGCAAACAGGCGGCTGGTCGCTTCCACCGCCTTGCCCGGCTGAACGATCGTCGCCGGCAGGACGAGGTCGGCCTGATAGCGTCCGCCGTCGCCTGCCCGGAAGCCGGCATCAACCGCCTGCCCCTGATCGGGGACCAGGGCGGTCAGCCAGTATTTGTCGGTAAATCCGATCCAGCCGCCAGTGGTCGCGAATCGGCGGCCAGATGCGCCTGCCTCATCCAAAGTGGAGAAATTGACGCTGTAGTCGGCGGCGCCGTTGAAGGTGCCGATCGGACCGGTGTGCATGGTCCAGCTATCGGGGTCCTTCGACACGCCGACGCGCGAGGCGAGCGTGTACGGCCTGACCGCCACCGCCCCGCCACTGCGATTGCCGACCGCCTGCGAAACCGTGAACATATAATGCTCGTCGATCGCCAGGCGGATGCGGAAGGTCTGGCCGCCGCCGTTGCTCCAGGTCAGCGTCAACGGCTTGTCGGGCGTCAACGTGTCGCCGTCTGCCTGCCAGCGCGTCTCGGCACCCGGCAGGCTGACACCCTCACCGGTCCAGCCGATCTGGAGGAAATAGGCATCGGGCGCGCCCGCTGGGGACAGCAGGCGGATAGGCGGCGCATCCTTGGCGATGGTCTGGCGATGATTGACCAGCACCAGATCGTCGATCCGCGCGCCGACAAGGTTGATCGAGCCCTTGAGCGCCGGGGTGTCGATGGCGACGCGCGGCGTTTCACGCAGCACGATGGCGCGGTCACGCACCGCCGCCGGAGTCTGGGCTACGGGACCGGCGGCAGGATTCGGCAGCACCACCGATTTGCCGTCGACGATCTTGGTCGACGGCGGCGCCGCGGTCGGGAAGACGCGGTCGGAAATCACGCTCCATCCGAACAGCACAAGCGCGGACAGGACCAGCGCCAGGATCATGTTGCGCGAGTTATCCAACGTATCTTCCTTGAAAAATCAGTGTTCGAGGTCCGGCACGGGATCATGACCGGACCCGCCCCAGGGGTGACAACGTCCTATCCTGCGGATCGCGAGCCAGCCACCCTTCACCGCTCCATAGCGCGACAAAGCCTCGATCGCATAGGCCGAGCATGAGGGAACGAAGCGACAGGATGGTGGCAGCACGGCGGAGAAGCTGATTTGCCAGCCGCGCGCCAGCAGGATCAGCAGCCGGGCGATCATGGCCGGGACGCCGCCCGCTCGCCACGCGGTCGCGGCCCGCGCGCCCGGTCCGCCTTTCCCGCCGCGACGCGGGCGAGAGCGGCATGCAACTCGTCGCGCAGCAGGGCGTGAGGGCGTTCCACACCGTCGCCTCTGACGATCAGGACATGATCGGCGCCAACGATGCCGGATGCCGGCAGCAGTTCGGCCGCGAGGGCGCGGAAGCGGCGCTTGGCGCGATTGCGAATCACAGCTCCGCCCAGCTTGCGCGTGGCGGTGAAGCCGACCCGCATCGCCGAATCACCATCCTCGCGGCGGTTGACGAGCAGCACGAAGCCGGGTGTCGCCACCCGTGCCCCATGATTGGCGGCGAGAAAGTCCTTCCTCGCCCGCAGATGGTTCAGGCCGACAGCTTCTTGCGGCCGCGCGCCCGGCGCGCCGCCAGAACCTTGCGGCCACCGGGGGTCGCCGAGCGGGCCCGGAAGCCGTGACGGCGGGCCCGGACAAGCCGGCTCGGCTGATAGGTGCGCTTCATCGGTCATACCTCGGATTACAAATGCAAAGCGGCCGCGCCCAAGGGAGCGGCCTTCATCGGCTGCCGCGATTAGGCAAGGGGGGCGGGAAAGTCAATCACCGGCGCTGTCTGGTGCCTTCGGCCGCACGCCGCGCAGCAGTCCCCGGTCGCCTAGGCGCCCGATACGCGGAAAACGGCGCTTGAACGCCACATAGCGGCGTTTGGCCCACAACGATCCGCGCAGCACCAGCGCCAGCCCGGCAGCAAATACCAGCACCCCGCCCGGGCCAGGCAGCACACCCACGACGGGCGCGAGCGCGATCAGCAGCCACCCGACCGCGAGCTGGGTCAGGCGGACCGCCTCGGCGCCGCCGAGTCGCGGCAGAAACCGGCGCTGCTTCATGTACGGGATATGGGGAGAGCCAGCGCGCAGGTTCAAGCGCGCGATCCGACGAACGTCGAGCGTCGTGCGACGAGCCGAAAGGCGACTTTTCAGCAACGCGGGGGTCGAAAAGCACAGAGAAACCCGATACAATGGCTTTCCGTTTCGCCACTGGCACACTAAATGGGCGAAATTCGCACCTAGTCGAAACAGCATCTGGAGAACCTGCCATACCACCGTCCATGCCCCGGCGACCGATGATGCCGCCGCCCATCCCGCTCAACGGTCCTCGCTTCAATGAATTCATCACCGTGCCCAAGGTTCGGGTGATCGACGAGGACGGTGAAAATCTGGGCGTGATGTACACGCGCGAGGCGATGGAGCAGGCGGCCGAGGTAGGCTTGGATCTGGTCGAGGTATCGCCCGGCGCCGATCCACCGGTCTGCAAGTTCCTGGACGTGGGCAAGTTCAAATACGAGGCCCAGAAGAAGGCGAACCTCGCCCGCAAGAGCCAGAAGACGCAGGAGATCAAAGAGATCAAGATGCGTCCGAACATCGACGACCACGACTATGACGTGAAGATGCGCAAGGTTCACGAATTCATCGCCGAAGGCGACAAGGTGAAGGTCACCCTGCGCTTCCGCGGTCGCGAGCTTGCCCATGGCCAGCTGGGCATGCAGGTCCTCCAGCGCGTCCAGGCCGATGTCGCCGAAACCGCGAAGGTCGAACAGCACCCCCGCATGGAAGGTCGCCAGATGCTGATGGTGCTGGCGCCGAAATAAGGCTGGGGTCAGCCCGTTCACGACCCGCCCGGCCAAGAGGTCGCGGCGGGTCTTTTACTGCCCGAGACGCATGCCTGTTAAAGGCGGGTGGAACGTCTGCCGCCCACGACGGGTTGTCCTCCTGCCATTACGACAGGGAGAATAGGCATGGGCAAGGCATTGATTCTTTGGCTTCTCGGCGTTCCGGGGCTCGTGGTGATCGGCCTGCTCGCCTTCAACATTCTATGAGCTTGTCGAGACAGCCCAAGCCGATCACCTGATGCGCCGGAAGACCGGGCACAAAATAGCCGATAACGAAAAAGCGCCGCCGAGGCCGCATGAAGCGGCGCCGGCGACGCTTTATCACAACCTGTCCTGACGCGCGTCAGCGCGCCTGCGGTGCCGCCGCGCTGGCATTTTCCGGCAGGCCACCAAGCTGGCCAACCAGCTTGGTGTAGGCGTCGAGATAGGCAAGGACGAGCACCTGGCCGATGTCGGTGTTCTGGTAGCCGCCGCCGCCGACCGCGCCGAAGCCACCGCCGAAGAAGCCGCCGCCGCCAGCGCCGAAGCTGAGGTCGGACTTGCGGGCATAGCCCTCGGTCAGACGCTCCTGCTCGGTGGTGCGGGCGTTGACCAGCGTCAGGGTGACGTTGGCTTCCTTCTTCTTGACGTTGATGACGCCGGCCAGGGCGCCGAAGCCGCCGAGGAAGCTGCGACCGATGCCGCCCAGCACGCCGCCGAGCGCATTGCCGCCCGAGTTCGAATTCTGGGTGACGATATCGGGAACCACGAAATAATCGGCTGCCTTCACCTGAGCGCGGCCGATATTGCTGTTGTCCTGCAACTCGCCGTCATCGGCCAGGGCGCGCTCGATGTTGCGGCTGGCCAGGCCCTTGCCGCGATCGACGAGGCCGAAGCAGCCGGACTTCATCACGAACACCTTGATGATCGCCTCGGGACTGCCGAGACCGAGCTGCTGCCACCAGTTGGTGTCCGGCTCGACGACGGCGATGGTGCCCAGGCGCTTGGAGCAGACCGGGATTTCCTGGGTGCCCTTCTCCTGCGCCTTGCGGCCGGACGACTGCGCCATCGCGGGCTGGCCCGCAACGCCGAGCGCGGCGACCAGCGCCGTCGTCCACATGAACTTCTTCATTGAAACTCCCCCATAAAAGGATGGTCCGGAACGCTAGTCCGGGCGAAGCGACCCTCTGCTTATTATCATGCCTGAATCCGAACACTTCGTGAAGATGGCACAAGACCCCCTGTGGCATGGAAACCGCAAAGAACAGAAAATAAGGCGGTTTATGCTCCCGTCTCTTGCGAGCCCATGCCCGGTCGGTTTACGTAAACGGAAACTTAACAGACACCGTTGAAAACGGTCGAGGGTCCGCAAAAAGGAGGGTGCTATGAAAGCATCTTGGTTGTTGTCGGTTGGCGCATTGGCCATTGCCACGCCTGTTTTCGCGCAAGATGTCACGCCTGCCGGGGCCGAAGTGGCTGCGGATGATTTCCAGCAGGGCGAGATCGTCGTCACCGCCACACGGCGCGCCAGCCCGCTGAGCGACGTACCGATCGCGGTATCGGCGATCACGGCTCAATCCCTTCAATATTCGGGTGCGAGCGATATTCGTCAGCTGAACCAGCTGTCACCCTCGCTGCTGGTATCCTCCAGTTCGACGGAAGCCACCGGCGGCGGCGCCCGCATTCGCGGCATCGGCACGGTCGGCGACAATCCGGGCCTTGAAAGCTCGGTCGCGACGTTCATCGACGGCGTCTATCGCAGCCGCTCCGGCGTCGGCCTCACCGAATTGGGGCCGATCGAACGGATCGAGGTGCTGCGCGGTCCGCAGGGCACCCTGTTTGGCCGCAACGCATCGGCCGGCCTCGTCAATGTCGTCACCGCCCGCCCGAAGTTCCAGGATGAAGGTTGGGCCGAGGCCAGCTACGGCAACTACAACCAGTATCGGCTGGGCGCCGGCGTCACCGGCCCGATCGGGGACAGCATCGCCTATCGCGTCGACGGACTGTGGACCAAGCGCGACGGCTTCGTGAAAGACGTCATCTCCGGCCGCGATGTCAACGATCGCAACCGCTGGCTGGTGCGCGGCAAAGTGCTGATGGAGCCGACCGATGCGCTGTCGGTGCTAATCAGCGCCGATTATGCCAAGCGCACCGAAGAGTGCTGCGCGGGCACATATCTCCCGACCGCAAACGTCACGCGCAACGCGGATGGCACGTTCACCCGTTCGCCGTCCACCGTCGCCGCGATCATCCGCTCGATGACCTCGGTCGTGCCGGGGGCGGGCGCGGGCGTCGTCAATGACAATCCGTTCGACCGCAAGGTCGCGATCACGCCTGGTCAGGATTTCCAGGCCAACGTCCGCGACGCCGGCATTTCGGCCGAGATCAACTATGATTTCGGTGAAGCGCGCCTGACCTCTATCAGTGCCTATCGCGACTGGAAATTCGTCCGTGGGCAGGACGCGGATTTCAGCAATCTCGACATCCTGAACCGGGCCAGCGAC
This sequence comes from Sphingomonas sanxanigenens, assembly GCA_037190805.1. GTDB lineage: Bacteria > Pseudomonadota > Alphaproteobacteria > Sphingomonadales > Sphingomonadaceae > JBBCJR01. The sequence continues at coordinate 102,664 of JBBCJR010000014.1, forward strand.
GGCGACAGCTTCACCCGGTTCAAGACGTTCTCCCAGGAGTTGCGCCTTCAGGGCGAGGCGTTCGAGGGCAAGCTGGACTGGCTGATCGGCGGCTACTACGCGCACGAAACGCTCAATCTGGGCGAGAACACCCATTATGGCGCCGACTATGACGCGTATATCACTCGCATCGTACGGGATAATGGGTCGCGCGCGGCCAATCCGCTAGACCGGGCGCTGCTGAGCGCCTTTCCGGGCTATAATCTGCTGCAGCCCTTCTCGAACCAGGTCGCGCTCGCGCTTCTCGCCAACAGCGCCGTGCCCGCCGGGGCACGGCCCACGGTCGCCAATCTGGCGACAGCCAACATTCAGCCTGTCGGGTTGAGCGGCACCGGCATTCGCGACCGGTTCAAGCAGGTCAGCCGCAACTATGCGATCTTCACGCATAACATCTTCAATGTCACCGATCGCCTGGCCCTGACGCTTGGCGCCCGCTACACCAATGAGCGCAAGACTTTGGACGCCAACCTGGTCAGCGACAGCGGCTGCAACGTTTTCCTGGGGAACGTCGCCAGGCTGCGCGCCGAGGCCGCGGCGAACGCAGCCGACCCGGGCGGCCGTGGCGGCCTGAACCAAGCGATCGCGGGCGTTCAGAACGCGCTCGCCACCCAGGTGCTGCCAGCCATCGCCGCCGGACCTTGCGGCGCGGTCAGCGGCATCAACGGCGACTTCTCCAGCCGCAAGCAGGAAGGGGAATGGTCAGGGACGGCCATCGCCAGCTATCGGCCGACCGACGACCTGATGACCTATGCCAGCTACGCGCGCGGCTACAAGGCGGGCGGCTTCAACCTCGACCGCGCCCCGCTGGGCACCACCGCAACCAGCATCGAGACGCTGAAGTTCCAACCGGAAATCGTGGACGCGTTCGAACTCGGCTTCAAATTCGACGGCCGCAAGTTCGATATCAACGTCGCCGCCTTCTACCAGCTGTTCAAGAGCTTCCAGCTCAACACCTTCAATGGCAGCAGCTTCTTCGTCACCGATATCCGTGGCTGCAAGGACAGCCTTGGCACGACGGATTCCGACGCGATCGCCGGCAATTCCCAGTGCGACAACACCCGTAGCGGCGTGGTGTCGAAGGGCGTTGAAGTCGAAGCCTTCCTCTATCCGGTGCGCGACGTCACCATGGCGCTGGGCTTCACCTATGCCGACACGCGCTATCGCAAGGACCTTTCGGGCACACCGGACGCCACGGGCAACAACTCCCTCCAGCCAGCTTTGTCGTTGCTGCCGGGCGGGCGCCTGTCCAACTCGTCGCTCTATGTCGCAACCGGCTCGGCCGGCTGGACGCCCGAACTGTCGGGTAACCTGCGCGGCCTGATCTATGCCGACTTCCGCTACACGTCCGAGCTGAACAGCGGCTCCGACCTGTTCATCGAGAAGGAGGAGCCGGGGAATATGGTGGTCAACGCCCGCCTCGGGGTCAGCGGCATCGACAAGCAGTGGAGCCTGGAATTCTGGGGCCAGAACATCTTCAACGTCGGCTACAGCCAGATCCGCTACAATATGCCGCTCCAGGGTGGCGGCGGATCGGCGGCGCAGCTGCCGGTCGGCGGGACCACCAGTCAACTGTTTGGCGCCTTCCTCGCCGAACCGCGCACCTATGGCGTGACCGTCCGCACCAAGTTCTGAGCGGATCGGAAACAAAAAAGGCCGTGTCCGGGTAACCGGGTGCGGCCTTTTTTTTGCTGTGGGGGCGGCGCTTTTTCCCACGCCGCTGCAGCGCCCCTTTAAGCCGCGACCTGCTCCTCCAGCGGCGCGGCCGCTTCCAGCAGGCGCTTTTCCAGCGCTCGAAGACGATTGCGGTCGGTGATCTTGTCGCCGGTAAGGTCGGTCAGGTAGAACACGTCGACGGCCCGCTCGCCATAGGTAGCGATATGGGCGGAATGAATCGTCACCTTCGACTGAAAGAGGGCGTAGGTCAGCGCATTCAACAGCGCTGGGCGGTCGAGGGCATTCACTTCCACCACCGTATATCGGTTGGACGCGCTGTTATCGACCAGCACATTGGCTTCGACCCGGAACGCCTCGGCCCGGGTGCGGGGCAACGGCCGCTGCTTCAGCCGTTCGGCCAGCTTCACCCGGTTAGCGAGCGCATCCTCGATCGTCGCCTTCAGCCGTGCCAGACGCTCGGGTTCATCCAACGAATCGCCGAAGGCGTCCTGGACAAGGAAATTGTCGAGCGCCATGCCGTCACGGGTGGTATGGATGCGCGCATCGATGATGTTGCCGCCCGCCAGGCTGATCGCACCGGCGATGCGGTAGAACAGGCCGGGATGGTCGCCGGCATAGACCGACACCAGCGTTGCCGCCCGCTGCGGATCGACGGCGGTGGCGATCGATAGACCCCCCGCTTCTTTGCCGTCTGGGGCGGCATCCGTGGCCGCGATCTGGCGGGCATTCTGTTCCAGCACCTCGAGCGGTTCGGCCAGCCAATAGCTGTCCGTGAACCGCTGCTTCAAAACCGCGATCCGGTCTTCGCCCCAGCCCAGCCGCTGGGCCAGCATCTCCTGTTTGGCGGCGATGCGTTCATTGCGTCCCTTTTGCTTGTGGCCGAGGCGCAGCACCTCCTCCGCCGCGTTGTAGAGGTCGGCCAGCAGCTGACGCTTCCACCCGTTCCACACCCCCGGCCCGACGGCGCGGATGTCGACGACGGTCAGCGCGAGCAGCAGGCGCAGCCGCTCCGGGCTTTGCACGACCTCCACGAAATCGAGGATGGTTTTGAAATCGGCGAGGTCGCGGCGAAACGCGGTCGCGGACATCAGCAGGTGGTGCCGTACCAGCCAGGCCACGGTTTCCGTCTCCGCCGGTGTCATGCCCAGCCGGGGGCAAAGCTGTTCGGCGACCTCGGCCCCCAGGATGCTGTGATCACCGCCGCGGCCCTTGGCGATATCGTGGAGGAGGACCGCCACATAGAGCGTCCGCCGCGAGATGATCTGGCGCATGATCGCCGTCACCTGCGGATGATCCTCCGCCATCTCTCCCTTCTCGATCCGGCTGAGCAGTCCGATGGCGCGGATCGAATGCTCGTCCACCGTATAATGGTGGTACATGTCGAACTGCATCTGGGCGACGACGCGGCCGAAATCGGGAATGAAGCGGCCGAACACCCCGGCCTCGTTCATCCACCGCAGCACCGGTTCGGGATCGCGCGGCGAGGTCAGGATGTCCAGAAACAGCTGGTTGGCGCGCGGGTCGGCGCGGACGCGCGGATCAATCAGGCTCGCGTCGCGCGATGCCTGCCGCATCGCCAGCGGATGGATGTCGAGGCCGTGCAGATCGGCCAAGTGGAACAGCTCGATCAACCTGACCGGATCCTCGCGAAAGAAATCGTCCGACGGCACCCCCAGCCGACCCCGGTTGAACGTGAAGCCGGCAAGATGGCGCGGCCGGCGGGTGATCTGGATCAGGCCGAAACGGCGGCCGCGCTTGGCGAACGTCTCGTCCAGATGCGCGAGGAACAGCCCGGTCAGGTCGCCCACCTGACGAGCGGTCAGGAAATAGTGGCGCATGAAGCGTTCGACGCCCGACTGGCCGGGCCGGTCGGCATAGCGCATGACGCGAGCCAGTTCCGGCTGGACGTCAAAGGTCAACCGCTCCTCCGGGCGACCGGCGATGCGGTGGAGATGGCAGCGGACGGCCCACAGGAAATTCTCGGCTTTCTGGAACTGGCGCAGCTCGTCCGGGGTCATCAGCCCCTTGTCGACGAGGTCCGGCACGTCCGACACGCGGTAGGCGAACTTGCCGATCCAGAACAGGGTGTGCAGGTCGCGCAGGCCACCCTTGCCTTCCTTCAGATTGGGCTCGACGACATAGCGGCTGTCACCCATGCGGCGGTGGCGGGCCTCGCGCTCGGCCAGCTTGTCGGCGACGAAGGCCTTCGCCTGACCCGAGACGATGTCGCGCTGGTAGCGCGCCGTCACCTCGTCGAACAGCGCCTCGTCGCCCCAGACGAACCGCGCCTCGAGCAGCGCCGTGCGGATAGTGAGGTCGCTTTTCGCCATGCGGATGACGTCGTCGAGAGACCGACTGCTGTGCCCGACCCTGAGCCCCAGATCCCAGAGCAGGTAGAGGATCGATTCGATCACCTGCTCGCCCCACGGGGTCTGCTTCCAGGGGGTGACGAACATGATATCGACGTCAGAGTGGAGCGCCATCTCGCCCCGGCCATAACCGCCGACCGCAATCAGGCTGATGCGCTCCGACGCGGTGCGGTTGTGGATCGGATAAAGCTGAAGCGTCGCGAGATCGAACACCAGCCGCACGATCTGGTCGGTCAGGAACGCATAGGCGGCGGCCGCATCGAGACCCCGGCTGGGATACTGAGTGAGACGACGGGCGATCTCGTCCCGTCCCGCGTCGAGCGCGCCCCGCAGCAGCGCCGTCGCCTCCCGCTTCACCGCCGGCGCGTCACCGTCGAGGCCGCGAAGACTGTCGAGAAGGGCCCGCCGGTCGATGACGGCGCGGCGGTTAGGAATATGTTCGATGCGGCGGCGCATGCCCCCAAGCTAGTGGTTCATCCCCTCGCCCGCCAGAGGCGACGTCACGCTGGGATAGCGCGCCCACACCCGTTCGTGAAAGAAGAAGGCGACCGCGTTCACGCACGGCTCGATCAGGGCGATGCCCCCCGCGATCTGGACCGAGCCAGTGAACAGATAGGCGACCGAGAAGCCGATCATCAGGTGCAGGACGAGATAGGTCAGAGTCTTGATGAAATCACGGGACATCGGCGGCGCTCCAATTGTCCCATATTATTGCAATTCACTATCAATATTATCAAGTCGATATTATCGGGCGCTGTGATCGGTCGACTCGATCATCGCCGGATTACCTGGCGCCGATCACCACCCGTAATTCGCCCCCTTCTGTTTGGGCCTCGCAACGAAACTGCCGGCCTCATCACGCCGCCATCACAGGCGGAAGATCGTGCTACGACTTACCCCTCGATCAATCGCTTCAACTCGTACATCATATCCAGCGCCTCGCGGGGGGTCAGGGCGTCCGGGTTGATCGCCCCCAGCCGCTCGCGCAGAGCATCCTGCGGGGGAGCTACCGGAGCGGCGGCGGCGAACAGGGGGAGGTCGTCGAGACCGGCGGCGAGGCCGCCCGTCTTCTCGCGGCCAGCCTCCAGCTTCGCCAGCACCTGGCCGGCACGGGTGACGACGGGTGCCGGGATGCCCGCGAGGCGGGCAACGGCGATGCCGTAGCTGCGATCGGCCGGGCCGTCGGCGACTTCGTGGAGAAAGACCAGCGACCCCTTCCACTCCCGCGCCCGGACGTGATGCAGCGAAAGGAACGGCGACCGCTCGGCGAGGCGGGTCAGCTCGTGATAATGGGTGGCGAACAGGCAGCGGCAGGCGATGCCGTCGTGAATCTGCTCCAGCACGGCCCAGGCGATGGCAAGGCCGTCATAGGTCGACGTGCCGCGCCCGACCTCGTCGAGGATAACGAAACTGCGCTCCGTCGCCTGCGACAGGATGGCAGCGGTTTCCACCATCTCGACCATGAAGGTCGAGCGGCCCTGGGCGAGATTGTCGGACGCGCCGACGCGGCTGAACAGCCGGTCGACGATGCCCAGCTGCGCGCGGGCCGCCGGCACATGACTGCCGATCTGGGCAAGGAGAGCAATGAGCGCGTTCTGGCGCAGGAAGGTCGATTTGCCGCCCATGTTGGGGCCGGTGACCAGCCAGACGCGATTGGCGTCGGACAGCCGACAGTCATTGGCCACGAATGGCTCGCGACGGGCGGCGAGCGCGGCTTCGACCACTGGATGACGCCCACCCTCGACCTCGAAACAATGATCGTCGGCGATGGCGGGACGACACCAGCCGCCCTCGGCGGCGCGGGCGGCGAGAGCGGCGGCGACGTCGAGGCGGGCAAGCGCGGCGGCGGTGGCGAGGATGCCGGCAGCTTCGGCGATGACGGCGGCGGCCAGTTCCTCGAAATGGGCAGCCTCGGCCGCGAGACCGTGGTCGCCGGCCTGGGTGACGCGCCGCGCCTCCTCGTGCAGGTCGGCGGCGTTGAAGCGGACGACCCCGGCCAGCGTCTGGCGGTGGGTGAAGCCGGAGTCCGCCTTCATCAGCGGGTCGGCATGGCGGGCCGGCACCTCGATGTGGAAGCCGAGGACATTGTTGTGCCGGACCTTGAGCGCAGCGATGCCGGTGTCCTCGCGATAGCGCGCCTCCAGCTTGGCGATAGCGCGACGACCATCGCCCGCCGTCTCGCGCAGGGCATCGAGCGCGGCGTCGTAGCCGGTGGCGATATAGCCGCCCTGCGCCCGGTCGACCGGCGGTTCCGGCACCAGCGCGCGCGTCAGCAGGTCGGCCAGCGCCGAGAGGCCCGGCATCGCGGCCAACGTCTCGCGGAGCAGCGCCGGCGGGTTGTCGAGCGCGCCCAGGTGGCGCTTCAACGCCGCGGCGCCGGTCAGGCCGTCGCGGATCGCGGCGAGGTCACGCGGCCCCCCGCGCCCGGCCACCAATCGGCCGAGCGCGCGTTCGAGGTCGGGAATCGCCTTGAGCGCATCGCGCAGCCGCTCGCGCTCGATCATGTCGGCATGCGCCCAGCCGACGAGATCGAGGCGCGCCTCGATCGCCGCGCGGTCGGTCAATGGCGCGCCGATGTCGTCGGCCAGCAGGCGCGCGCCGGCACCGGTGACGGTACGGTCGACGGCCGCGAGCAAGCTGCCCGCGCGCGCGCCGCCCTGGGCGCGCACGATCTCCAGGCTGTCGCGGGTGGCGGCGTCGATCGCCATGGCACTGCCCGTCACCCGCCGGCGCGGCGGCGACAGCAACGGCATCCGGCCCCGCCCCGCCTCCTCCAGATAGGCGATCAGGCCGCCAGCCGCTGCCAGTTCAGCCCGTCCGAACGCGCCCAACCCGTCCAGCGTCGCGACCTCGAACAGCGTCTTCAGCCGCGCCGCACCGCGGTTCCGGTCGAAGCCGCCCGGCGCACGCACGATGGCCCCGTCGGGCGCCCCGTCCCAGCCTTCAGGCACGATCAACTCGGCGGGCGCGAGACGGGCGAGTTCCGCCGCCAGATCGGCGGGCGGCAGGGTGAGCAGCTCGAATCGTCCCGTCGAGACGTCCGCCCAGGCCAGACCGATGCCGTCCGCCGTCGGGCAGGCCGATGCCAGCCAGTTGGACGCGCGCGCGTCGAGCAGCGCCTCCTCCGTCAGCGTGCCGGCAGTGACGACGCGGACGATGGCGCGGCGAACCAGCGACTTGCCGCCGCGCGCCTTGGCCTCGGCGGGGGTTTCGATCTGCTCGGCAACGGCGACGCGGTGGCCGGCCTTTACCAGCCGGGCGAGGTAGCCCTCGGCCGCGTGGACCGGAACGCCGCACATCGGCACCCGCTCGCCGGCATGTTCGCCCCGGTGGGTGAGCGCGATATCCAAGGCGGCGGCGGCGATCGGCGCATCGTCGAAGAACAATTCATAGAAATCGCCCATCCGATAGAACAGCAGGCAATCGCCCGCCTCCGCCTTCAGCGCGTGATATTGGGCCATCATCGGCGAGGCCGCGGTCATGGCCGACCGCCATAAAAATTTCTGTTCTGGTGCATTTCCATCCCGACTCGGTGTCCGTCACGCTTGCGCGGAAGCGGCCGGGGCTTCAAGACGGAACCGGTCAGGTGGGGAGAAGAACCAGCAATGCCGAGCGATGATCGTCTGCAGTTTTCCGACCGTGAAGCCCTCCAGTTCCATTCTCGGGGCCGACCGGGCAAGATCGAGATCGTCTCGTCCAAGCCGATGGCGTCCCAGCGCGACCTGAGCCTCGCCTATTCGCCCGGCGTCGCCGCGCCGGTGCGGGCCATCGCCGCCGACCCGAACACCGCCTATGACTACACCGCCAAGGGCAATCTGGTAGCCGTGATCTCGAACGGCACGGCGATCCTGGGTCTCGGCGACCTCGGTGCGCTGGCGTCCAAGCCGGTGATGGAAGGCAAGGCGGTGCTGTTCAAGCGGTTCGCCGATGTCGACGCCATCGACCTGGAGGTCGCGACCACCGACGCCGAAACCTTCATCAACGCCATCGCGGTGCTGGAACCAAGCTTTGGCGGCATCAACCTCGAGGATATCGCCGCGCCCGACTGTTTCATCATCGAGCAGACCCTGCGCGAGCGGATGAACATTCCGGTCTTTCACGACGACCAGCACGGCACCGCGATCATCACCGCCGCCGGCCTCATCAACGCCTGCCTGCTGACGGGGCGCGACATCCGCGACATCAAGGTGGTGGTGAACGGCGCCGGCGCCGCCGCCATCGCCTGCACCTCGCTGATCAAGGCGATGGGCCTGCCGGGCGACCAGCTGATCATGTGCGACCGCTCAGGCGTCATCTATCGCGGGCGCGAAGAGGCGATGGACCAGTGGAAATCCGCCCATGCGGTCGATACCACCGCCCGCACGCTGACGGAGGCGCTGGAGGGCGCGGACGTGTTCCTGGGCCTGTCGGCGGCGGGCGCGCTGAAGCCCGAGATGATCCGGAAGATGGCGCCCAATCCGATCATCTTCGCGATGGCCAATCCCGATCCCGAAATATCGCCGCCAGACGCCCATGCGGCGCGGCCGGACGCGATCGTCGCCACAGGACGTTCGGACTATCCGAATCAGGTCAACAACGTGCTCGGCTTTCCGTTCATCTTTCGCGGTGCCCTCGACGTCCGGGCGACGACGATCAACGAGGAGATGAAGATCGCCGCCGCCAACGCGCTGGCCGAACTCGCCCGGCAGCAGGTGCCGGAAGAGGTCGCCATGGCCTATGGCGGCCAGCGCCAGACCTTCGGGCGCGACTATATCATCCCCGCGCCGTTCGACCCCAGGCTGATCGAGGTGGTGCCCGCCGCCGTCGCCCGCGCGGCCATGGAAACCGGCGTCGCCCGCCGCCCGATCCTGGACGAGCAGGCCTATCGCCAGGAACTGCGCGCTCGCCTCAACCCCACCACGTCGATCCTCGCCACCGCGCACCAGACGGCCCGTGCCCATCCCAAGCGCGTGATCTTCGCCGAAGCGGAGGAGGAGGTGGTGCTGCGCGCCGCCATCGACTTCGCCAATGGCGGCTATGGCGTCCCGGTGCTGGTCGGGCGCGACGACGAGGTCATCGACCAGCTGAAGGCCCTGGGCGTCACGGATCCCAGCCGGTTCGAAATCCAGAACAGCCGCGTATCGCCACTGGTGCCGGACATGGTGAACCTGCTCTATCAGCGCCAGCAGCGCCGCGGCCTCACCCATCGCGACTGCGTGCGGCTGGTCAATCAGGACCGCCATGTCTTTGCCAGTCTGCTGCTGGCGATGGGCCATGGCGACGTCCTCATCACCGGCGTCACCCGTCATTTCCAGCAGACGATCGGGCAGGTCCGCCTTGCCGTCGACCAGACGCCCGGCCAGACTCCGTTCGGCGTCCACATCCATGTCGGCCAGTCGGAAACGGTGTTCATCGCCGACACGACGATGAATGAGCGGCCCAGCCCGACCCAGCTGGCCGACATCGCGGAAGGCACCGCCGCCGTCGCCCGGCGGCTGGGCACCGATCCGCGCGTCGCATTCCTCAGCTATTCCAACTTCGGCAATCCGCCGGGCAACTGGCTGGACAATATCCGCGACGCGGTGGCGATCCTCGACCAGCGCGGCGTCGGGTTCGAATATGAGGGTGAAATGGCGCCTGACACCGCCCTCAACCCTGACCTGATGAAGCATTATCCGTTCAGCCGCCTGTCGGGGACGGCGAACGTGCTGGTGATGCCGGGTCTGCAATCGGCCAACATCTCGGCCAAGCTGCTGAAAGAGCTGGGCGGCGGATCGGTGATCGGCCCCTACCTCGTCGGTATGGCGAAGCCGGTGCAGGTGGCGGCGATGACGTCCACGGCCAGCGACCTGCTCACCATGGCGGTGCTGGCCTCGGCGGGAGTGGTGTGATGATCAAGACGGTTGCGGTGATCGGCGCCGGCCAGATGGGGGCCGGCATCGCGCAGGTAAGCGCGGCGGCGGGCTATCGGGTCCTGCTGTCCGACATCGACAAGGCGGCAGCCGACAAGGGCCGCGCCGGGATCGAGAAGCGTCTGGCCCGTGCCCGCGACAAGGGCGATCTAAGCGCCGACGAGGCCGTCGCCATCCTCGGCCGGGTCGAAACCTTCGGCGACCTCTCCACCCTGGGCGAGGCCGATCTGGTCATCGAAGCGGCGACCGAGAACGAGGCGGTAAAGCACAAGATCTTCGGCGATGCCGCCGCGCGACTGGGCGCCGAGGCGATCCTGGCCACCAACACCTCGTCGATCTCGATCACCCGACTGGCGCGCTCCTCGCCCGATCCCAAGCGCTTCGTCGGCGTCCATTTCTTCAATCCCGTGCCGGTGATGGCGCTGGTCGAGCTGATCCCCGGCCTCGCGACCGCGCCCGAGACGGTCCAGAAGGTCGAAGCCTTCGCCGTCAGCCTCGGCAAGACGGTGGTGACGTCGGCGGATAGCCCCGGCTTCATCGTCAACCGCATCCTGCTGCCGATGCTGAATGAGGCCTGCTTCGCGCTCGGTGAAGGCGTGGCCAGCATCCGCGACATCGACACCGCCGTCACGCTGGGCCTCGCCCATCCGATGGGGCCGCTGACGCTGGCCGATTTCGTCGGGCTGGACACCTGCCTCGCCATCTGCCGGGTGCTGCACGAGGCAACGGGCGATCCGAAGTTCCGGCCCGCGCCACTGCTGGTCAAATATGTCGAGGCCGGCTGGCTGGGCCGCAAGTCCGGCCGCGGCTTCTATGATTATTCAGGCGACGCGCCGGTGCCGACGCGCTAAAGGCCCGCCCCATGTCGACCAGCCACGCTCCCGACCCGACACTGCTCGCCCGCGCCGAGACCCTGACCGAGGCGCTGCCTTATCTGCAGCGCTATGCCGGTCAGACCTTCGTGGTGAAATATGGTGGCCATGCCATGGGCGATCCCGAACTGGCGCGCGATTTCGCCGAGGATGTGGTGCTGCTGAAGGCAGTGGGCATCAATCCGGTCGTCGTCCATGGCGGCGGGCCACAGATCGGCGCCATGCTGAAGAAGCTGGGCGTCGAGAGCCGCTTCGTCGACGGGCTGCGCGTCACCGACGCCGAGACCGCGACGGTGGCCGAGATGGTGCTGTCGGGTGCCATCAACAAGGAACTGGTGTCGTGGATCGACCGTGCCGGCGGCCGCGCCGTGGGCATTTCCGGCAAGGACGCGCGGCTGGTCGTGGCGCGCAAGCTGGAACGCACCGTGCGCGATCCCGACAGCAATATCGAGCGGGTTCTCGACCTCGGCTTCGTCGGCGATCCGGCGGTGATCAACCGCGACATCCTCGACACGCTGAGCGCGGCGGGCGTCATCCCCGTCGTCGCCCCGATCGGCGTCGGCGAGGACGGGCAGACCTACAACATCAACGCCGACACCATGGCCGGCGCCATCGCCGCCGCCATGGGGGCGGCGCGGTTGTTCCTGCTGACCGACGTCGCCGGCGTGCTGGACGCCGACAAGCGCCTGTTGACCGACCTGACGCCCGCCGACATCGCCCGGCTGCGGGCCGACGGCACCATCCACGGCGGCATGATTCCGAAGCTGGAAACCTGCGTCAGCGCAGTTGAAGGCGGCGTCGACGCGGCGGTGGTGCTGGACGGCCGGGTGCCGCACGCCATGCTGATCGAAATGTTCACCCGTCGCGGCGCCGGCACCTTGATCCGGCGCGGCTGATCCGATGCCATTCCCACGAAAAGCAGTCGCACGCATGACAGTCGCACAGGGGAGCGCCGAATGAACACCGTCCTTGGTCTGGTCGGCATCGTCCAGATGCTGCTCACGATCGCGATCTGGGCGCTGGTCATCCAGGCCGTGCTGTCCTGGCTGATCGCGTTCAACGTCATCAATACCTACAACGACTTCGTGCGCACGGTGGTGGTCACCCTCGACCGGCTGAGCGAACCGCTGCTGCGTCCCATCCGGCGTGTCCTGCCGCCACTGGGCGGAGTTGACCTGTCGTCGCTGGCGCTGATCCTGATCCTGATCGGGTTCCGCGACTATCTGATACCGGGGGTCGTCACCGACCTGCTGCTGTGACCGCCTGGCGGGAAGGCGGCGACGGCCTGTTGCTCGACATCCGGGTGACGCCGCGTGGCGGACGCGATGCGATCGAGGGCCCGAGGCAACTTGCGGACGGACGAACCGTTCTCGCACTCAGGGTCGCCAGCGTCGCTGAGGACGGCGCTGCCACGGCGGCGGCGATCCGGCTGGTGGCCAAGGCAGCCGGCATCCCGCCGAGCGCGGTCAGCCTGGCCAGCGGCCGCACGGCGCGCGTGAAACGGCTCAATCTCGCTGGTGACGCGCAAGCACTGGCAATACGGCTTGAACAGATGATCAAGGATCGGAACCAATGAGCGCACGCGTGATCGACGGCAAGGCATTCGCCGCCAGCCTCAGGGACCGGGTCGCGGCGGGCGTCGCGTCGTTCGCAGCAACGACGGGCCGCGCGCCGGGTCTTGCGGTCGTGCTGGTCGGCGAGGACCCGGCCTCGTCTGTCTATGTCCGGTCAAAGGGCAAGGCGACCAAGGATGCCGGCATGGTCAGCATCGAACACCGCCTCCCCGCCAGCGCGACCGGAGACGAGCTGCTGGCGCTGATCGATCAGCTCAACCAGGCGGAGGAGGTCGATGGCATCCTTGTCCAGCTGCCGCTGCCGGCGCAGATCGACGAGGCAGCGGTGATCGCCGCGATCGACCCCGACAAGGACGTCGACGGCTTTCACATCGTCAATGCCGGCCGGCTGGCGGTCGGGACAAGAGGGCTGGTGCCATGCACACCCTTGGGCTGCCTGATGCTGCTGAAGGACGAACTGGGCGATCTGTCCGGTCTCGACGCCGTGGTCGTGGGCCGGTCCAACATCGTCGGCAAGCCGATGGCACAGCTGCTGCTTGCCGAGAGCTGCACCGTCACCATCGCCCACTCGCGGACCCGCAATCTCGCCGAGGTGGTGCGCCGTGCCGATATCGTCGTCGCCGCCGTCGGCCGCCCGGAAATGGTCAAGGGCGCCTGGCTGAAGGACGGCGCCACCGTCATCGATGTTGGCATCAACCGCGTGCCGGCGGCCGAGGAAGACAAGACCCGGCTGGTCGGTGACGTCGATTTCGCCGAGGCGATGGGCCATGTCGGCGCCATCACGCCCGTGCCGGGCGGGGTCGGGCCGATGACCATTGCCGTCCTGCTGCGTAACACGCTGGTCGCGGCGCATGCCCGCGCCGGTCTGGCGCCGCCCGCCGATCTGTGAGACGACGGCGCCCGTGACTGAACTCTTCATCTCGGCGCTGATCAGCTTCTTCGTCCTTATCGACCCGCCCGGCTGCGCGCCGATCTTTGCGGGGCTGACCGACGGCGCGACCCAGCGCGAGCGGCGGTCGATGGCGATCCGCGCCGTGCTGATCGCCGGCGCGATCCTGCTCGGCTTCGGCCTGGTCGGACAACCGCTGCTGGGCGCGCTCGGCATCAGCATGGACGCCTTCCGGATCGCTGGGGGAGTGATGCTGTTCGCGATCGCCATCGAGATGGTCTATGATCGTCGCACCGTGCGCCGTGAGGAACGGGCCGAGGCCGCCCGCGCCGATCCCAAGGTCGAGGATATCTCCGTCTTCCCGATGGCGATCCCGATGATCGCCGGGCCCGGATCGATCGCGTCGATCATGCTGGCGATGTCGCGCGCGCCCAGCCTTGGCGCGCAGGCGATGGTCCTGCTGGCCCTCGCGCTGGTCCTGGCCCTCACCCTCGTCGCGTTGCTGGCGGCGGGACCGGTGATGCGGGTCCTGGGGGACAAGGTGGAGGCCGCGGTGACCCGCCTGCTCGGCGTCATCCTCGCCGCGCTCGCCGCCCAGTTCATCATCGACGGTATCCGGGGCGCGTTCAGCCTGTAACGCGATAGAGGCGGTAGGAAACGCCTTTCGGCAGCGGCAGCCGCGTCAGCCAGGTAGGCACCTCGCCCTTTTCAAGCCGGGCATAGAAGCCGCTTGGGCCGCGCGAGGTGTAGATGGTCGATTCCGACGTGCCCGGACAGATCATCACATAAGCCGCGCCATAACGCCGGGCGATCTCGCGCGCATTGTCCGGGCTTCCTATCCAGCCCTCCATGACATCGGCGATCGCCTTGCCGTTGCGATGATAGGGACCGATCAAGGGCCGCTGGCCGCTGTGGACGATGATCCGCGGCGACAGGTCGATGAAGGTCATCATCACCCCCGCCGGATAGCGGTCGAGCTGCCGGAGCCGCGCCGGCACCGCGCAGGCCGCGTCGGTGCGACGAAAGCCGCTGCTGCGCTTGGTATCGGGATCGGGAATCGTCTTCACCAGCCACTGGCCGGCAAGGCCGGACGCGATCATGAACGCCGCCACCGAGCCCAGCACCCGGACCGCGACGTTGTCGTAGCTGCGCGCCCACTGGAACAGCATCCAGGTCAGCACTGCGGCGCCCGGCACCGCCAGCGCCTGCGCCATGATGCCCGCGCGGGTCTGGGTGAAGGCGAGCGCGACGCCGAACAGGGTGAACGCCGTCACCACCGTCCACCGCCAGCGCACATCGGTGTCGTGCCGGTCGCGCCACAAAGCGACGGCGGCGCCGATCAGGCCAGCCACGGGCAACGACAGCACCCCGGTCTGGACCAGCAACGACTGCTCGTAGACCGGCCGCGCCTCGCGGACGTTGTCGAGCCAGATGCGGCGCGCCTCGGCATCGACAGCGCTGTAGGGGTCGAGCACGCAGGTGGGGTGGAGGCCAAATACGTAGGCGGCCGCCACCGCGCCGACCACGACGACCAGCCCCAGCCGCAGGCGCCGCCGCGGCACGGCGAAGCGCGTCACCAGCATCGCGCCGGCACCACCCAGCAGCACCGGCGCCAGCCACACATCGGATAGCACGTCGCACCAGGGCAGTGCCCGATTGGCGGGGGTAATGAAAACCAGATAGGCCAGCGCCGTGCTGCCCGCCGCGGCCGCGCCGAAGGCCGCGAAGCGGTCGCCCTCGCGCTCGTCGAGCACCCAGGCGGCGGCGGCGATGGCGCCACCCAGCCCCAGATAGGGCAATGTCTCGACCCCGATCGCCAGGGACAGGCCCACGCACAGGCCCGCAATGGCCCCGCCCAGCGCCGACCGCCGCATCAACAGGCCCAGCACCATGACCAGGACGAAGGCGATCTGCCAGCCATGATGGTCGATCCTCAACGGCGTCAGCATGCCGAGCGCCGAATGGGCACACATCAGCAGCGCCGGGCCAAGAATCCACACCGCCGGCTCGATCGTCCGGCGCACGATTCCGGCGACTGCCGCCATCGCCACCAGCAAGGGCAGGAGCGGTGCGACCGTCACCGCGAACCGGTCCGCGAACTCAGGCGCTCCGACCGCCCGCGCCAGGAGGATGAGGCCAGCCAGTGGCAGGTCGACGAGGCGGCTCCAGTGGATGTCGGCCCCGTCCGGCCACAGCATCCGATGCTGGCGGAGATCGGACCAGCCCTGCCCGGCCAGCCAGTCGCGGACTTGCTGGAGACGCATATTGTCGTCGGTATCGGGGAGCGACAGGATGGCGATCGTTCGCCATTCGTTGGCGATCAGCAGCCCCGACGCCGCGATCCAGACAAGCAGGAGCAGCCACAGCCACCGTCGGTCGCGGCGTACGGGAGAAACGGCGGCGGCTTCGTCGGTCATCGGACTGCGGCCTCGGGCGCTTTGCTGATTCGGGACGATGCCCGCCAAGCCATGCCCCTAGCGCCCCGCAGCTGCAACGACCAGAGTCTCGATCCCTCTCGCCCTGTCCCACGCAGTCGACTAACGGAACCAGATGATCGCCATCATCCAGCGACTGTCCAGCAATCCGGCCATGGCGCAACTCGTCCGCTTTGGCGTGTCGGGCGTCCTGCTCACCCTGCTTGTCTCAGCGGTCTATTGGCTGCTGGCCACGCCCTTCGGGATCGAGGCGCGGCTGGCCAGCACGCTCGCCTATCTGCTGGTCGTCGGTATCGGATATATCCTGCACAGCCGCTACAGCTTTCGCGGGCATGGCGGCCGGGACCGTACGGCGGTTCGCACCACGCGCTTCTTCATCACCAGCTTCATCGGCTATCTGATGAATCTCGGCTTCGTCTGGCTGCTGGTCACGCATCTCGGGATGGCGACGTGGTGGCCGATCCTGGGCTTCCTGTTCGTGACACCGGTCGTCACCTTCGTCCTCAACCGCCACTGGACCTTTTCCTGATGGATCGGGCGCTGATCGACCACATGGCGACCAATGCCGACCGGCATTGGTGGTATGTCGCCCGCCGCGAGATTCTGGAGCGGCTGATCCACGATCGCATCGCGCCGCCGGCTGGCGGGAAAGTGATCGAGGTCGGTTGCGGCACGGGCCATAATCTGAACATGCTCGGTCGGTTCGGAACCGTGGATGCGGTCGAGCTTGACGCCTATGCCCGCGCCATCGCCCGCGATCGCGGCGCCAACGTCGTCGACGCCAGCTTGCCCGAGCTCGCCGGCGTGACGCGGGGCGCATATGATCTCGTCGCCTCGCTGGACGTTGTCGAACATGTGGATGACGACGTCGGCGCGCTGAGGGCCCTTGGCAGCCTGCTGGCGCCGGGCGGCCGACTGCTGGTGACGGTGCCGGCCTATTCCTGGCTGTGGAGCGCCCACGACGTCGCCAACCATCACAAGCGGCGCTATACTGCAACCACGCTGGCCGCCGCCGCCACGGCCGCCGGGTTGCGCGTCGAACGCATCGGCTATTTCAACATGCTGCTGTTGCCGCTGGTCCTCGCCGCACGTGCCGCCGGCCGTCTGACCGGACGAGAGGGCAGCGACGACGCCATGCCATCCCCGTCCGTCAACAGACTGCTGAAAGCGGTGTTCGGCCTGGAACGCTACTGGATCGGGCGGGTGACGATGCCGGCGGGGGTGTCGATCGCGGCCGTGCTGGCCCCGGCGAAGTGACCCAGTGAAGGCCGTCCCGCCGGGCCCTGCCCCGCGATATCGGCAATGATGTAGAGTGGCCGGCGCTTCACCTCCATATAGAGGCGGCCCAGATATTCGCCGAGCAGCCCGAGCACGAGCATCTGCACCGCGCCCAGCACCAGGATGACCAGCATAAGCGACGTCCAGCCCTGGGTCGCGGCGCCGTTCAGATAGCCGATGATCGTGTAGGCGAGCAGCCCGACCGACCCCAGCGCAAGCGCGATCCCGACATAGCTGGCAAAGCGCAGCGGCGCGGTGGAAAAACCGGTCAGCGCGTCGAAGGCGAAGCGGACCATCTTCTTCAAGGGATAGCTGGTCTCGCCGGCCAGCCGCTGGGCGCGGTCATAAGCGAACGGCACCTGGCGAAAACCTACCCAGGCGACCATGCCGCGAATGAAGCGCGCCTGTTCAGGCAGGGTCAGGAAGGCGTCCAACGCCCGACGCGTCATCAGCCGGAAATCGCCGGTGTCGACCGGAATATCGGTGTCGGTCAGTGACGACAACGCGCGATAGAACAGCGCCGCGGATGCCTTTTTGAAGGCGCTTTCGCCTTGGCGCTGGCGGCGGACGGCATAGACGACGTCGGCGCCCTCTCGGTCCATCATCGCCATCATCTCGCCCAGCAGTTCCGGCGGGTCCTGAAGATCGGCGTCGATGATGAGGATGCGCGCGCCCCGCGCCAGGTCGAGCCCGGCGGTCAGCGCCAGCTGATGCCCATGATTGCGCGACAAGTGGATGCCAAGGAGTCGCGGATCGCCGGCGGCCAACTCGCGGATCAGGGACCAGGTGCGGTCGCGCGAACCGTCATCGACCAGGATGATCTCGTGATCCGCGCCCACCACGGCCGTCGCCGCCGCGGAAATCCGGCGGTGCAGTTCGGGCAGACAAGCCTCTTCATTATGGCAGGGAATGACGATCGAAAGCTGGGGCACCGGCTCCACCTCTGGCGAAGGGACAGTCGATACACGGGATGGAGGCGCGATGCCATTGCCGGCGACGGTCATCGACCCCGCTCCCGCCGGATGCGATAAACGATGCCCGTGTCATTCTGCCAAACCGGTTCAAGGGCCGGATCGCGAGGCCAGCGAGAGCGGGGAATGTCGATCATCCAGACATAGTCGAACGCAGCGCGCGGGAAACTGGCCAGAGTTTCATCCAGCCCGACCTGCGGCTCGTCGGTACAGCGTTCAGGCAAAGGCACCATCTGGCTTGGATCATAGGCATAGGGTTCGGCCGCACGATGCCGGACCGACAGCAGCCGCGCGCCGGGCATTTCCCACTGGTCGTTGACGAAGGCATCGCGCCGTACGATCGCCAGTGCTGCCAGATGCTGATAACGATCCGTGGCCCAATCCGGCACGCATGGCATGCCGACCAGCGACAGGATGCGCGCGCCGGAAGGAATGACCGACAGGGCCTGCAACTGGCGGTCGTGCGCCGCCCCATAGTTTGCGAACGCAACGGTCGTGGTCGCCAATCGTGCACCCGCGAACAGCAGACCGCCGATCGCCAGCATTTTTGCCAGGCGCCAGCCTTCGGGCGAACGGATGGCCAGGATCGCCGTGGCGACCGCGAAGGGGGCCAATCGCATATCGGCATAGGCCGAGCTGAAGATGATGCGGGGCAGCACCACGAACGTCACCGCCAGCGCCAGGGCGGTCGCCGCGAGGGTGCGATTATACCGCAGGGCGGGTTCGCGGATGCCGGCGAAGATCAATCCGAACAGCACTGCCACGCCCGCCAGATCCCACCAGCGATATCGCTCGCGCAGGATAGACAGCAGCCATTGCAGTTTGGCCTGCCAGTTGAACCAATCCCCGGTCGCGCCGCCAGCCCCTTCACGCCACAGCACCATCAGGGCAAGCGGCACCGTCAGCGGCAGGCAGGCCAGCCCCGCGTGCCACAACGCGCGCAGCCAGCGCCCGTCTCCGCGATGCCGCACCACTTCCGACGACAGCACCAGCAGCCCCAGCGTTCCCCAACCATAGGCATGGCAAAGCCAGATCAGCGAGGCGAGCGGCACGAACAGGGCCGCCCGCAACCGGGGGCGGCGACCGAGGCGCAGCCACAGGGCGAACGCCAGAAACGCCAGCGCCATCGATAGCGCGAAATTCACGAAGCCGAACTGAAACGGATAACTATAGGCCAGCGGTACGGCGAAGGCGGCGGTCGGGGGCAAGCGGCCATGCACCTGCCGGGCCACGGCCAGGAATCCGGCGACCGTCAGCATCGGGATGGCGATCACGATCAGCTTGACCGCCGGTTCGAGTCCGAACAGCCGGGACAGGGGCACGACCAGCAGGTCGACGCCCAGATTGCCCATCAGGCTCCACTGGTAGCTGAAATAATCGCCGAGCCAGGGGGAGGTGGCAAGTCCCGTCGCCACCCGATACCGCCCCATATGTCCCGGCAGATCGACGAGCGGCGGCACGGTCGGCGCCAGCAGCGGCACCGCCGCCAACAGGATCAGCGCCGCCGCATAGAAGCGGGATTGCCACCAAGGCTCTGCCCCGGACGCGAACGGCACGCGGGTCATGGCCGTCCGACCATGCGTGCCGTGCGTGATGTCATCGCCCGTCGCGACGTCCCAGCAGGCGGAGGCGGAGCGCGTTGAGCTTGATGAAGCCCTCGGCGTCGCGCTGGTCATAGGCGCCGGCGTCGTCCTCGAACGTCACCACCTTCTCCGAATACAGGCTGTTGGGCGAACGGCGGCCGATGATGTGGACGCCACCCTTGTAGAGCTTCAGCCGGACGGTGCCGGTGACCTTCTCCTGACTCTGGTCGATCGCGGCCTGCAGCATCTCGCGCTCCGGGCTGAACCAGAAGCCGTTATAGATCAGTTCGGCATAGCGGGGCGCCAACTCGTCCTTCAGATGCGCCGCGCCGCGATCCAGCGTCAGCTGCTCGATCCCGCGATGGGCGAGATGGAGGATGGTGCCGCCGGGCGTCTCGTACATGCCGCGCGATTTCATGCCGACGAAGCGGTTCTCGACGAGGTCGAGGCGGCCGATGCCATGGGCGCGGCCGAGGTCGTTCAGCTTGGCCAGCAGGCTGGCGGGGCTGAGGCCTTCGCCATTCACCGCCACCGCATCGCCGCGCTCGAAATCGATGGTGATGATCTCGGGCGTGTCGGGCGCGTCCTCGGGGTTGACGGTGCGCGAATAGACATAGTCCGGCACCTCCTCCCACGGGTCTTCCAGCACCTTGCCCTCCGAAGAGGTGTGGAGAAGGTTTGCGTCGGTCGAGAACGGACTTTCGCCCCGCTTGTCCTTGGGCACGGGAATCTGGTGCTGCTCGGCATATTCGATCAGCCGGGTCCGGCTCGTCAGGTCCCATTCGCGCCACGGGGCGATGACCCGGATATCGGGCTGCAGGGCGTAATAGCCCAGTTCGAACCGCACCTGGTCGTTGCCCTTGCCGGTCGCGCCGTGGCTGACCGCATCCGCGCCCACCTGGCGTGCGATCTCGATCTGGCGCTTGGCGATCAGCGGCCGCGCGATCGAGGTGCCGAGCAGGTAGAGCCCTTCGTAGAGCGCATTGGCGCGCATCATCGGGAACACATAGTCCCGCACGAATTCCTCGCGCAGGTCGTCGATGAAGATGTGCTCCGGCTTCACGCCCATCAGCAGCGCCTTGGCGCGCGCCGGCTCCAGTTCCTCGCCCTGGCCGAGGTCGGCGGTGAACGTCACCACCTCGCAATTATAGGTCTCGCGCAGCCATTTCAGGATGACGCTGGTGTCCAGCCCCCCCGAATAGGCAAGGACTACACGTGACACTTGGGCGGACATCCCGATCTCCTGGGCAAAGAC
This sequence comes from Sphingomonas sanxanigenens, assembly GCA_037190805.1. GTDB lineage: Bacteria > Pseudomonadota > Alphaproteobacteria > Sphingomonadales > Sphingomonadaceae > JBBCJR01. The sequence goes on from JBBCJR010000014.1 coordinate 123,494, forward strand.
ATTGAAACGCGCCCGATACAGGGCGGCCCCGTCCCATTCAAGCGCCAGACAGGCAATCCTTGTTATCGGGTACACATCCGCTTTCGAGGAGTATGTCGATGCGAAAGTCCATCATCACCATTTCCGCCCTTGCCCTGGCCGCTGCGGGCGGCATCGCGGTCGCCGCGCCTGCCGCCGCGCCTGCTGGAACCACAGCCCAGAAGCCGACCCGCGCCGATCGCGGCCAGCCGGTGACCCGTGCCGCGCTGGAAGCCGGCATCAAGGCACGGTTCGACAAGGTCGACGCCAATAAGGACGGCATCGTCACCCGGGCCGAGTTCGATGCCCATCGCGATGTGCTGAAATCCGAACGTCAGGCCCGCGCCAAGGCACGGCGCGATCAGCACTTCGCCGCGCTCGACACGAACAAGGACGGCCAGATCAGCCGGGCCGAGTTCGACGCCCCGCGCGAACGCCGGGCCGAGGGCCAGAAAGCGCGCGGCGAAGCGCCAAAGGCACGCGGTGAAGGCTTTGCCGACCGCCGCTGGCGGGGGCCGGGTGCACGTGGTTCGCGCGGTGAACCGATGGCCGGCGCCTGGTTCGACCGCCTCGATGCCGACAAGGACGGCCGCGTGTCGTTGACCGACATGCTCGCCAAGCCCTTGGAGCGCTTCGATGCGATCGACACCGACCGCAACGGCACGATCAGCCCCGAGGAACGCAAGGCCGCGCGCGAGAAGATACGCGCCCGCTGGCAGGGCCAGCGTCAGAGCTGACGCCCAGCCGGGCGTGGCCGTGGCATCAGAACCCACGCCCGGCTGGGAACCACCCCTGCATTCGGATTGACTGATAATATACGTATCATATACGGTACGTATATTATCAGTTTTGAAGAGACCCCCCATGGGCATCGTGAAAATCGACGACGACCTGCATGAAGACGTGCGCCGGGCCAGCACGGTCACGTGCCGCTCCATCAATGCGCAGGCCGAATTCTGGATGACGATGGGTATGCTGGCCGAGGCCAATCCGACCCTGTCCTTCAACGACATCATAAGGATGCGATTCGCCGCGGCTGACGTACGCGTCGAGGATCTGGCGGCTGCCTGAGATGGTGAAGACTCCGGATGAACTGGCGCTGATGCGCATATCGGGAAAGTTGTTGGCGTCCGTCTTCGAGATGCTGGACGGGCAGGACCTGGCCGGCATGTCGACGCTACAGGTGAACGATCTGGTCGACCGCTTCATCACCGTGGATCTTGCCGCGCGTCCCGCAAGCAAGGGGCAATATGGTTTCGAATATGTCCTGAACTGTTCGATCAACCATGTCGTCTGCCACGGCGTACCCGATGCGGACACCATCGTTCGCGATGGCGACATCATCAACCTCGACATCACGCTCGAAAAGAACGGCTTCATCGCGGATTCGAGCAAGACCTATCTCGTCGGCAATGCGTCGCCCGCCGCGCGGCGACTGGTGCGCGTCGCCCAGGAAGCGATGTGGAAGGGCATAGAGCAGGTGCGACCGGGCGCCCGCATGGGCGATATCGGCTTTTCGATCGAGCGGCATGCCAAAAGACACGGCTATTCCGTCGTGCGGGAATATTGCGGGCACGGCATCGGCCGCGAGATGCACGAGGAACCTCAGGTGCTCAATTTCGGCCGGCCGGGAACGGGCCTGAAACTGTGCGAGGGCATGGTGTTCACCATCGAGCCGATGATCAACCAGGGAACGCGCAAGGTCTCGACCATGAGCGATGGGTGGACGGTCGTGACCAACGACAGGAAGCTCTCCGCCCAATTCGAACATACGGTCGCCGTCACCGCCACTGGCGTCGAGGTTCTGACGCTGCGTCGTGACGAAATGCCCACCATGCGGCAATCCAGAATCTGACAGGACGGGGCTGGCTGCCGTGTCTGGATCGAACCGCAGGATCAATTCACCGGCGCGCGGCGGCGATAGCTGAGCGCTTCGGCGACGTGCAGCCGCCGCACGGCATCCGAGCCCGCCAGGTCGGCCATCGTCCGGGCGACCCGCAGCACCCGGTGAAAGCCTCGCGCGGACAGGCGCATCGTCTCGGCCGCCTGGGCGAGCAGGACGCGCCCCTCATCGTCCGGCGTCGCCGCCTGGGCCAGCACGTCACCATCGGCCTCCGCGTTGGTCCGCACGCCTGCACGTGCATAGCGTTCGGTCTGGATCGCGCGGGCGGACGCGACACGGGCAGCAACGTCCGCCGATCCCTCGGCGGGCGGCGGGAGGACCAGGTCGGCGGCGCTGACCGCGCCCACCTCGACATGGAGGTCGATACGGTCGAGCAGCGGGCCTGACAGCTTCGCCTGATAGTCGGCGGCGCAGCGCGGCGCGCGGGCACAGGCCAGCGCCGCATCGCCGAGATGCCCGCATCGGCACGGATTCATCGCCGCGACCAGCTGGACCCTGGCCGGGAAGGTGACATGGGCGTTGGCGCGAGCAACGCTGACCTTGCCGGTTTCGAGGGGTTGTCGCAGGGAATCGAGCACCGTGCGCTGGAACTCCGGCAATTCGTCGAGGAACAGGACGCCGAGATGGGCAAGGCTGACCTCTCCCGGTCGCGCTCTCAGCCCGCCGCCGACCAGCGCGGGCATCGACGCCGAATGATGCGGCGCGCGAAACGGGCGGGCCCGGATCAGCCGGCCACCCTCAAGCTGACCGGCGACCGAGGCGACCATCGATACCTCCAGCGCCTCCGTCGGGGTCAGCGGCGGCAGGATGCCGGGCAGGCAAGCCGCGAGCAGGGACTTGCCCGACCCCGGTGGTCCGCTCATCAACAGGTTATGGCCGCCAGCGGCCGCGATCTCCAGCGCGCGCTTGGCTGTTTCCTGGCCCTTGACGTTGCCGAGGTCGGGCCCGGCCGGGCCGTCATCGGCCGCCACCGGCACCGGCGGCGTCAGAAGCTGAGTGCCCTTGAAATGATTGAGCAACGCCAGCAGATCGGCGGCCGCCAGCACCTCGATCCGCCCCGCCCAGGCCGCTTCCCCGCCCTGCGCGGCAGGACAGATCAGGCCGAGGTCGCGTTCCGAGGCGTGGAGTGCCGCCAGAAGCACGCCCGGCACGCCGCTGAGCCGCCCATCGAGCCCCAGTTCGCCGATGACGACATGGCCGGACAAATCCTCGGCATCGACCACGCCCATCCCGGCGAGGAGGGCGAGCGCGATCGGCAGGTCGTAGTGCGAGCCTTCCTTGGGCAGGTCCGCCGGCGACAGGTTGACCGTGATCCGCTTGGGCGGCAGCGCGAGGCCCAGAGCACTGAGAGCGGCCTGCACGCGGTCGCGGCTTTCGCCCACGGCCTTGTCAGGCAGGCCGACGACGCGGAACGCCGGCAGGCCGGGCGCGATCTGCACCTGAACATCGACGGGCCGCGCCTCCAGCCCCAGAAACGCCACCGTGGCGACGTGCGCGACCATTTCAACACCCCCTTTGTTCCCTACCCGTTCCTAGACGGGTGGGGAACAAAGAGTCGAGGGCGATCAGTATTTCGCGCGCAGCGACGCGAAGAAGCTGCGCCCCGGCTCCGGAAAGCCGTCGGTCAGCGTATAGTTGTCGTCGAACAGATTGCGCGCGCCGACGCCGAGCGTGACATTCTCCATCACGTCGACATCGACCCTGAGGCCGGCCTGCACATAGCCGCCGGTGCGGTAGTAACGCACCGTGCCCGGCGACGTCGGCACATAGGTGTCGAGCGTGGTCCGCTTCGACGCTACCTCGATATTGGGGACGATGTGCACCATGGGTACCGGTGACCAGTCGGCATAGACGAAGCCCTTGTGCTTGGGCACGTCGGTCAGCGCGAAGACCGGCACCGTGACATTCTGTTCGGGGGTGATGTCGAACTTGCGGTGGATGTAGCTGTAGTTCGCCCCCAGGCCCAGCGTTTCGCCAAGTCGTGCGGTCAGCGACAGCTCGGCGCCATAATATTCGGCGTTGCCGAGGTTGCGCCGCTGCGAGGTGTTCGCCGGGAAGCCCGTCGGGCGCACCGCGACGATCGCATTGTCGATATCGCTGTAGAAGATCGCCGCCTCGGCGGTGATGCCGCCAAAGTTTTTCGACGCGCCCAGTTCATAATGCGTGGCGCGCTCCGGCTTCAAAGCCGGATTCGACGCGGCATTGCCGAACTGGGTGCTGAACCGCTCGAAGACCGTCGGGAAACGGGCGCGGCGCGATACGCTGGCGTAAAGGGCAGTGCCATCGTCGGACACCCAGTCCAAACGTCCCTGCCAGTTGAAGGCGGATGCATTGGCTTTCGGATATTCAAAGATCGCGATTGCCGGCGGGTTGGTGACCTCCTCCGCCTTCTTTAGGTCACGCCAGTCATAGCTCACGCCCAAGGTCAGCTTCAGCGCGGAGTCGAAGCTGTACACATTCTCGGCGGCCACGCTGTAGGTATCTTCTTCGGTCGCCTGCCATGGTTCGCTGTAGGGCAGGACGCGGGGCGGAACGGTGTCGGTGCGGTAGAAACCGTCCTGACGCTCGAGATGCTTGTCGCGGCGGTAATGCGCGGCGATGCTGAGGCGGTTCGCCTCGGTCAGATCGACATCCAGCTGCGCCGAACCGCCCCACGCTTCGTCGTCATAGAAGCTGTCGAAGGCATAGGGTTGGCTCTTGACCGTCTGGGTGGCGTCGTTGAACGATTCCAGCAGATTCTTGAACGTGTTGCGATAGACGCGGGTCTTCAGCGTCGCCTGATCGCCAAGCGCGGTGGTCGAGAGGAAATAGATGCTCTCGATATCCCAATAGGGCCACGACCAATAGCGCGGTGCAGGGGCACCCGTCGGCGCGGGCCGCGTCGCCGGATCGGTGACGTGCAGCGGGGCGTTCCTCGACCCTTCCTGACGGGTATAGCTGATCGAATATTCGTCGGTCTCGTTGGGGGTGAAACCGAATTTGGCGTTGACGCGCCAGTCGCGGGTGCGGGTGAAGTCGCGTTCTCCACGCCCCTGGTTCACGGTCGGGGTGAAACCGCCGGCGACGTCCCAATGATCGTTGAAACTGCGGGTATAGGAGGCCTGGGCATACCATTTGTCCTGCCGGGTCCCGAGCATGCCGAAGACGTTGTAGCCGGCATAATCGACGCCGCGGTCGAAGTTCAGGGTGCCGCGCACCTCGCCCTCGATCTCCTTGGTCGGCTTGCGGGTAACGAGGTTGATCGCGCCGCCCATCGCGCCCGGCCCGTCGAGGACCGAGGCATAGCCCTTGGTGACCTGGATCTCCGCGACATCGGGCGTCAGGAAGCGGCCGAAATCCAGCCGGTTGTCGGCGGGCAGGTAGACGCGGATGCCGTCGATCGACAGCGGCACCTGGAACCGGTCGAAGCCACGCACGAAGATCAGCCGCTCATTACGCGATCCACCGGTGTTGGCGGCGTTGACGCCGGGGATCAGCGCCACCGCCTCGTCGAGGCTGTTACGGTTGAAGCTGTAGATGGCATCGGCGTTGAGGCTGAGGGTGCCGATCGCCGGTCCGTCCGCCACAGGCCGAGGCGCGGTAACGATGATCTGGCCAAGCGTGAAAGCGTCGTCGGGCGCATCCGCGGCGTGCGCGGCTCCGGCCGACATGATCGTTCCAATCAGCAAAGCTGCATGCAGACGCATCGTTCCAGTCCCTTTCGTTATCTTTGGTTGTTTGTCGGCACGCAGGTGTGCGCCGCAACGCTATATTGCGGGCGATATAGCAGTGATTCCGGGTGACGCCATCTTCTCGGCACCGAGACCATGATTGGCGCAACAACTGTTGAATCCTTGCCACAGTCAGTACGGCGATGGACAGGCTCCCTTCGCCGTCGGGTATCCCCGGTCCCGGCTTGCCAAGCGCATGTCCCCGGCCTAAAGCCCACCACCTTGGTCGGGGCGTAGCGCAGCCTGGTAGCGCATCAGACTGGGGGTCTGGGGGTCGCAGGTTCGAATCCTGTCGCCCCGACCAGCATTTCATCCGCACCCCCCGGATGAACCGAACCGGCCGCCGCCGATGCGGCCGGAATCCACATTTCAGTCGGCCGTCGGGGCCATTTGTTGGGCATGATCTTCCGGTGAAGGGTCGGGTCGTCATGGGGTCGGGTGCGCGTCAAGCGTGGAAGGTCGAGGCTGGCGCGCTGCTGGTGCTGGCGACGCCGCTGATCCTGTCGAACCTCGCCCAGGCGGCGATCCATTCCACCGACCTGGTGCTGCTGGGCCGCCTGGGTCCCGATGCGCTGGCGGCCGGGGCGCTGGCGATCAACCTCTACAACGTCTTCATGTATTTCGGCCTGGGTCTCGTCACCGCCGCCTCACCGCTGATCGCCAGCGAGCGCGGACGGCGCCGGCACTCGGTACGCGACGTGCGCCGGACCGTCCGCCAGACCATGTGGGTAGCGGCCAGCATCGTCGTCCCCTTCTGGCTGATCCTGTGGCATTCGGAAGATATCTTCCTGCTGCTTGGCCAGGATCCGAAGCTCGCCGCCGATGCCGGCCGGTTCATGCGCGCGCTGCAATGGGGCTTGCTGCCCTATCTGCTCCAGCTGGCGCTGCGCGCCTATATCTCGGCGATGGAGCGACCGCTGTGGATCCTCCTCGTCGCCCTGCTGACCGTCGGATTCAATGCCTTGATCTGCTGGGCGCTGATCTTCGGGCATTTCGGCCTGCCGGCGATGGGGCTGGAGGGGGCCGGCCTGGGCAGCGCGCTGTCAGCGCTGTTCATGTGCGCCGGCATGGTCCTGGTCGTCAGCCTGCAAGGGCAGTTTCGCCGCTATCGGCTGTTCGGCCGCTTCTGGGTTGCGGACTGGGCGCGCTATCGGGAAGTCTGGCGCCTGGGTCTGCCGATCGCGATCACCGTGCTCCTCGAAGTGTCGGTGTTCAGCGCCGCCATCTTCCTGATGGGCCTGATCAGCAACCAGGCGCTGGCCGCCCACGCCATCGCCCTTCAGATCGCGGCGGTGTCGTTCATGGTGCCGCTGGGCATCGGCCAGGCGGCAACGGTGCGGGTCGGCCTGTGGTGGGGGCGGCGCGACCCCGTGGCGTTAGGTCGCGCCGGATGGACGGCGCTGGCGATCGGCACCGGCTTCATGGCGGTGATGGCGCTGCTGATGTGGCTGCTACCCCGCCTGTGGATCGCTGGCTTCATCGACGTCGCCGATCCGGCCAATGCGCCGGTGGTGGCTCTGGCGACATCCTTTCTGGCTATCGCCGCCCTGTTCCAGATCGTCGACGGCGCGCAGGTGGTGGCGGCCGGCGTGCTGCGCGGCCTGCACGATACCCGCGTGCCGATGATCTATGCGGGCATCGGCTACTGGGGTTTGGGAATCGGCGTCGGCGCCCTGCTCGCTTTCCCCCTCGGTCTCGAAGGAGTCGGAATATGGTGGGGACTGGCGATCGGCCTTGCGATCGTGGCGGTGCTGATGGTCAGGCGGTGGATGCGGCGCGACCGGCTGGGCCTGGCGCGGTCACCGGGTGGGCCAGCATTTCTCGCACCTGCGCCAGCAAACGCCGATCAGCTTTGAAGCCTTGCCCACCGGTTCGCCGGTCTCGGTGGGCTTTGCCGCCAGCCCATGCAGGATCGGCGGCCCCACCCCCTCGGGTGCGGTCTCCCCGTGACACATCAAACAGCGCTCGCGATAGACCTGACCGGTCAGCGGCGTCGAATTGCCCGCCGCAAAAGCGGGGTTTGCAAGCAGCAATGCCAAGCCGCCCGACAATAGCATGCGGGTTGCGGAACTCACCATGACAGCATCCTCCACCCCCAGCATTCTCCTTCGCAAGGCGGCTGGCAAGCGCGTCCTTAGTCGCCGCGCCCATGAGAGCCGGCAGTCTGGCCGAACAGGATGCGACGCTCCTCATCCGTGCGGATACCGGGAGCATTGGGATTCACCTGCTCCACCAGCGCATAGGCCCGCGCCGTCGCCGGCCGCGCCGCGATCTCATCCCGCCACCGCTTCAGGTTCGGAAACTCATCGATATTCTGGCCCTGCGGTTCGGGCAGGATCCATGGATAGCTGGCCATGTCGGCGATCGTATAGTCGTCGCCCGCGACGAAGCGGCGGTCCGCCAATCGCCGATCGAGAACGCCGTAGAGGCGGTTGGTTTCCTTGACATAGCGATCGATCGCGTAAGGAATTTTTTCCGGCGCATAGTTGCGGAAATGATGGTTCTGTCCGGCCATGGGCCCGAGCCCGCCCATCTGCCAGAACAGCCATTGCAGCACCTCGGTCCGCCCGCGCGGGTCGGTCGGCAGGAAGCGGCCGGCCTTTTCAGCGAGGTAGAGCAGGATCGCACCGGATTCGAATAGGCTGATCGGATTGCCGCCGCCCGCAGGCTCGTCATCGACGATCGCGGGAATGCGGTTGTTGGGCGCGATCGCCAGGAAATCGGGTGCGAACTGTTCTCCCTTACCGATATTGATCGGATGGATGCGGTACGGCAGCCCCGCTTCCTCCAGGAACAGCGTGACTTTATGGCCGTTGGGCGTCGTCCAGTAATAAAGATCGATCACGGTTGGTCTCCGGCAAGCTGAACGTCGAGGCTCGCCTGCCCAGTTGGGGATCGGCCGGACGGGTTCCAATGCTTGGCGGATGAAATCATCCGCCCGGGCGCGACAGCCGGGCCAGCCCCGCTCTCAATACATTCGCCCCGCCCGGGTCGAGCAAGGCTTCGGTCGCGCCATGGGCTCGCTCCCACACCGGCACCGCGCGCACCAGCAACGCCATGCCCGCATCGGTCAGCGACAGGCGGCGGCCCCGCCGATCGTCCGGGTCGACACTGATCCCCACCAGCCCGCGCCGGGCCAGCGGCTTCAGATTGGCGGTCAAGGTCGTGCGGTCCAGCGCCAGCGTATCGGCCACCATCCCGACCGAAGGCGGCACGGGGCGATTGAGCGCCATCAGCAGGGAGAACTGGCCGCTGGTCAGGTCCAATGGCCGCAGGGCGTCGTCGAACCGTCGCGCCAATGCCCGCGCCGCCTGCTGGACATGCAGGCAAAGGCAGGAATCGCGGACCTCCAATGTGGTCGCAAACGGCACGGCTGGAGCTGACTTTGACATGGAAGATTTATATTGATATCAACGTATATTGTCAATCGAATCACGGTCCGACCGCCCCGACGAGGAGCAGGATGATGTCCACGAACCCCATCGTATCGCGGGCCGACTGGCTTGAGGCACGACGCGAGCTGCTGCTGCTCGAAAAGCAGGAAACCCATTTGCGCGATTGCGTTCGCGCTGCCCGTCAAAGCCTGCCGTGGGTGGCGGTGGACCAGGACTATCGCTTCAACGCCCCGGACGGCGAGCGTTCTCTCGCCGACCTGTTCGACGGGCGCAGCCAGCTCGTCGTCTATCACTTCATGCTGGCGCCGGGATGGGAGGCGGGCTGCGTCGGCTGCTCGTTCCTGGCCGACCATTTCGACGGCATGATCCGCCACGTCAGCCATCACGACGTAACCCTGACCGCCGTGTCGCGGGCGCCCATCGCCGAGATCGAGGCCTATCGCCGCCGCATGGGCTGGACCTTTCCGTGGGTGTCGTCGCACGGCAGCAGCTTCAATTATGACTATCATGTCTCGTTCATGCCCGAAGAGCTCGCCTCGGGCAGCGTTTTCTATAATTTCGAGCCCTTGCCCAGCGACCAGGCGCTGGAGGAATTGCACGGCCTCAGCGCCTTCTACAAAGACGCCGACGGTCGGATCTTTCACACCTATTCAAGCTATGCGCGGGGGGCCGAGGACCTGATCGGCGCGCTGCTGCTCCTCGACCGCACTCCGAAGGGGCGCAACGAGCAGGGCACGATGAACTGGGTCCGCCGCCATGACGAGTATGGCAACCCCGCCCCCGCCGCCGGCTGCTGCTCGGCTTGACCTCATCGAGAAGGAGAGTTTCGATGTCCGATCATCATGGCCGCTTCATCTGGTTCGAGTTGATGACACCCGAGGTGGATGCCGCGACTGACTTTTACGGCGCGGTGCTGGGCTGGACGATCGAGGACGGCGGCATGCCCGGCATCGTTTATCGCATGGCCAGCGTTGCCGGCGTCCCGGTC
>JBBCJR010000015.1:0-85483 GCA_037190805.1 Sphingomonas sanxanigenens
GCGACTTCGCGCAGCCGCTCGTCGCGGCCGGTCAGCCAAAGGCGGGCGCCCTCCCCCGTCAATGCCTCGATACGCCGCACGCCACTTGCAACCGCGCTTTCCGAAATGATCCGGAACACACCGATATCGCCCAGCGCACCGACATGGGTCCCGCCGCACAACTCGACCGAATAGACGGCCGCATCAGCCGTGCCCATCGACAGGACCCGCACCTCATCGCCATATTTTTCGCCGAACAGCGCCATGGCGCCAGCGGCGATCGCGTCGTCGGGAGTCATCAGCCGGGTCGTCACCGGCTGGTTGCCGCGAATGTGGAAATTGACCTCCGTCTCGATTGCAGCGATGTCCTCTGCGGTCAGCGCACGCGGATGCGAAAAGTCGAAACGCAGCCGGTCGGCCGCCACCAGACTGCCCTTCTGGGTCACATGCCCGCCCAGACGGCGGCGGAGCGCCGCATGCAGCAGGTGGGTGGCGCTGTGATTGGCGCGGACCTGTGCCCGCCGTTCGGCATCGATCGCCAGGTGCACATGATCGCCGACGCTCACGGCGCCCGCATCGATATGGACATGATGGGCATGGAGCCGGCCCAGCGGCTTCGACGTGTCGGTCACCGTGGCGGCGAAATTCGCGCTGCCGGTGATCGTCCCGGCATCGCCCATCTGACCGCCGCTTTCACCGTAAAAAGGCGTCTGGTTGACGAGGATGGCGACGTCCTCGCCGGCTTTCGCGGCCGTCACGCGCTCGCCGCCCTTGACGATGCCGACAACCTGAGCGTCGCCCGACGACGCCGAATAGCCCGTGAACTCGGTGACGCCGACGCTCTCGACAAGGTCGAACCAGACCGCGTCCGACGCTTTCTCGCCCGATCCCGTCCATGCCGCCCGCGCCCGCGCCTTCTGCTCGGCCATGGCGGCGTCAAAGCCCGCGCGATCGACCGACCGCCCCTCGGCTCTCAGCGCATCCTCGGTCAGGTCGAAGGGGAAGCCATAGGTATCGTAGAGGCGGAACGCGACCTCGCCGGGCAGCGCTTCGCCCGACCTGAGGTTGACGGTCGCGTCCTCCAACAGTCTCAGTCCCTTGTCGAGCGTCTGACGGAAGCGGGTCTCCTCCAGCTTCAGCGTCTCCTCGATCAAGGGCTGAGCGCGAACCAGTTCCGGATAGGCCGCGCCCATTTCCGCCACGAGCGAGGGAACCAGCCGGTGCATCAACGGCTCAGCCGCGCCCAGGATATGGGCATGGCGCATCGCCCGGCGCATGATCCGGCGCAGCACATAGCCGCGTCCCTCATTCGCGGGCAGCACGCCATCGGCAACGAGGAAGCCGGCGGCGCGCAAATGGTCGGCGATCACCCGGTGGCTGGCCTTATGACCGCCGTCGGTCGCGGTCCGGGTCAGCTCGCCTGACGCGGCAATCAGCGTGCGGAACGTGTCGGTATCGTAATTATCGTGAACGCCCTGAAGCACGGCGGCGATGCGCTCCAGCCCCATGCCCGTGTCGATCGACGGGCGCGGCAGGTCGATGCGGGTTTCGGGATCGACCTGCTCATATTGCATGAACACCAGATTCCAGATCTCGACGAAGCGGTCGCCGTCCTGCTCCGGCGATCCCGGCGGACCACCCGCAATGTGGTCGCCATGATCGTAGAAGATTTCCGAGCACGGACCGCAGGGGCCGGTATCGCCCATCGCCCAGAAATTATCGCTGGTCGGAATGCGGATGATCCGCTCGTCGGGCAGGCCGGCGATGCGCTTCCACAGGCTGGCGGCCTCGTCATCGGTATGAAAGACGGTGACGGTCAGTCGGTCAGGCGAGATCGCCCATTCGCGGGTAATCAATGACCAGGCATGGTCGATCGCCTGTTCCTTAAAATAATCGCCGAACGAGAAATTGCCCAGCATCTCGAAGAAGGTGTGATGCCGAGCGGTATAGCCGACATTATCGAGGTCGTTGTGCTTGCCGCCCGCCCGCACGCACTTCTGGGCAGAAGCGGCGCGGCTGTAGGCGCGGGTCTCGACCCCCGTGAACAGGTTCTTGAACGGCACCATGCCGGCATTGACGAACATCAGCGTCGGGTCGTTGTGCGGCACCAGCGGCGCCGACGGCACGATCTGATGGCCAGCGGACCCGAAATGGTCGAGGAAGGCGCGGCGGATATCGTTGGTCGAAGTCATCGCGCTGATCTAGGCGACAGGGACATCTAAGAAAAGGCGTCTCTAGGCCTGTCAGGCGAAACGATAAGGGCCGCCCCGGGTCAGCGCGCGCTGGTAGGCGGGACGCTGATGGATGCGGTCCAGCCACTCGGCGATACGCGGGCGCCCCCGGGTCGCGTCAGCACGGTCGCGCGCCGCTTCCAGCGGAAAGCTCATCATGACGTCGGCGGCGCTAAGCTCCTGGCCGGCGAACCAGGGGCGCGTACCGAGTTCGTCCTCAACCCAGTCGAGGTGAACGGCAAGCATCCGTTTCAGCGTTGGCATCGCCGGCTTACCGAGCAGGCCGAGCCGGGAGACGACCAGCATGGCGAACAGCGGCGGCATCAGCGAGGCTTCGGCATAATGGATAAAGTGACGGTAACGCAGCACGCCGGCGCGATCGCCGGGCGGGCCAAGCCGCCCACCCGCCAAATCGACCAGATAGGTAAGGATGGCTCCCGTCTCGGCCACGATCTCGCCGTCGACGTCGATCACCGGCGCCTTGCCCAGCGGATGGATCCGCTTCAACGCGGGCGGCGCCAACATGGTCTTGCGATCGCGCTCATAGCGGCGCACCTCGTAAGGCAAGCCGAGTTCCTCCAGCATCCAAAGCACGCGCTGCGAACGCGAATTCTCCAGATGATGGACGGTGATGACCATGCGTCTGCGCCTGTCCTGTCTCGCGGGTCAGCCTATTGGCATTGATTGCGTGCTCAAGGCCGGATTGCGGAATCCGGTTCCGGAGTGCCGTCGAAAGCGTCGGTCATGCCCTGGGCATAGAGCTGGCAGTCGCGGACCAGGCCGTCCAGCTTCACCGAATCATAGGACAGGCGCCGTGCCCGCGCCTCGATCTCGGCCTGCATGTCGGGCGCCTCCACAGCGGCACGACAGATCGCCGCATGCCCCTGCCAGTCATTCTGATCGCCGACCGTCCAGCCGCGCGGTGGCGGGTCGACGGTGGCGGCAGCGACCATCAGCATCGTGACCTGGCCAAGCAACATCCCGCCTCCTTTTATGGTTAATTTCGTCCCCTTAAGGACAGCCTGACCGCATCACCAGCCGAAATCGCTTGGCGGCCCCTACCGCCTCAACGGCGACAGTAGGTCAGCATGGCAGGCTCAACCGAACGACGTCAACGATCGGATGGAGAGGCAATTGACGCCAGCGACAGCAGACCCTCGCGAACTTACGCACGAGCAAGGCGGGCGACGTCGACAGGCCGGAGTAACGTCAGGATGGCAGAAGCGGGGTCGCGGATCCCGCAACCTCGCTTCTGGTCCGATCGGTCAGAGATCGTCTTCCTGATCAGGCCCAACCATCAACGCCTCGGCGACCGTGTCGGTCTTGCCGCGGATGGCGCTTTCCAGCCGGGTGGCCAACTCGGGATTCTCGCGCAGATAATTCTTGGCGTTTTCACGCCCCTGGCCGATCCGGATCGAATCGTAGCTGAACCAGGCCCCGGATTTCTCCACCAGTCCCGCCTTAACGCCGAGGTCAAGGATCTCGCCGATCTTGGAGATGCCTTCGCCATACATGATGTCGAATTCGACCTGCTTGAACGGCGGCGCCACCTTGTTCTTGACCACCTTCACGCGGGTGGTGTTGCCGACAATGTCGTCCCGATCCTTGATCTGGCCGGTGCGACGGATGTCCAGACGAACCGAAGCATAGAATTTCAGCGCGTTGCCGCCGGTCGTCGTTTCCGGATTGCCGTACATGACACCGATCTTCATCCGCACCTGATTGATGAAGATGACGAGGCAGCGAGAGCGGGAAATCGAACCGGTCAGCTTTCTCAGCGCCTGGCTCATCAGCCGGGCCTGAAGGCCGACATGGCTGTCGCCCATCTCGCCCTCGATTTCAGCCCTCGGCACCAGGGCGGCGACGGAATCGACGACCAGCACATCCACGGCGTTCGAACGCACCAACGTATCGACAATCTCCAGAGCCTGCTCGCCGGTATCCGGCTGGGAAACGATCAGTTCGTCGATGTCGACGCCCAGCTTCTTGGCATAGACGGGGTCAAGCGCATGTTCCGCGTCGACGAATGCGGCCGTCCCACCCTGGCGCTGGGCCTCGGCAATGGCATGGAGAGCCAGTGTCGTCTTGCCCGACGATTCGGGACCGTAAATTTCGATTACCCGGCCGCGCGGCAGGCCGCCGATGCCCAGCGCGATGTCCAGGCCAAGCGATCCGGTCGAGATCGCTTCGATCTCGATCTTCTCGCGACTGCCAAGCTTCATCGCCGAACCCTTGCCGAAAGCGCGGTCGATCTGCGCCAGGGCGGCGTCAAGGGCCTTTTGCCGGTCCGAAGTTCCGTTCACGATCTTAAGCTCCGCCGCCATGTCAGTCGCTCCCTGCCCTAGACGCTCGATGAAGCGCCATCAACGCAATGGTGTATACTCACTTTGTTCTTGAAGAACAAGAGAGGAACGGATGGAAATTTCAAACAGTCCGGAGCACGTCGAGAGCCTTGGCGATGCCGGGCATGTCATAGGGTTTGGCCAGCACCGGGCAGTCCTGAAACTCGGGCGGCAAATCACCCCGCCCCGCTCCGGTCGCCAGCACGAAGGGGCAGCCTTCGGCCCGCAGCCGTTCGGCCACCGGCCATACCGGCTGGCCAGCCAAATGCACGTCGAGAATCGCCGCGTCGAAGCCTCCCCCCTCGATCAGCTGATGAGCGGCATCGAGCGTATCGGCATGCCCGGCGATCCCATGACCGAGCATGTCGAGCATGTCCGTCAGCATCATGGCGATGATGGGCTCATCCTCGACGATCAACAGGTTCAGCGAGGAGGATGTCATTACGTTTCCATAATCGCCGCAGGCGGAGGGGTCCATTGCTTTGGATCAAGCGTCCTTGGCAGCGGCAGCGGCCAAAGCATCCCCAACAGCGTCCGCCAGCTGTTGAACAGAAAACGGTTTAGGTAGAAAGGCGACATCCGGCACATCGATCGAGCGGCGCAGCTGCTCCTCGGCATAGCCGGACATGAAGACGATCGGCAGCTCTGGGAACATCGCCCGTGCGTGGCCGACCAGCGTCGGCCCGTCCATGGTCGGCATGACCACGTCGGTAACGAGCAGGTCGATCGCCGGGCCGGTCTGCAATATCTCCAGCGCCTCCTCGCCATTGCCGGCGGTCAGGACCTGATATCCGCGCCGGCTGAGCGCCCGTTCGGCGACGGCCCGAACCATGGTTTCATCCTCGACCAGCAGGATGGATCCGGCCCCCCAGCTTTCGCTGGCCGGTCGTTCGGGGCGGACCGGCACGGCTTCGGGGGCTGGCTCGCTGCGATCGACCGGCAGATAAATGGTGAAGGCGGTGCCGCGCCCCGGCTCGGAATCAACGAAGACGAAGCCCCCTGACTGCTTAACGATCCCGTACACGGTGGAGAGACCAAGACCGGTCCCCTTGCCGATCTCCTTGGTGGTGAAGAACGGCTCGAACACCTTTGGCAGGACCTCTGGCGGAATGCCGGTGCCGCTGTCCTGGATTCTCAGCACGGTATAATCGGCCGGCGGCAGGATGTCCGACCCCATGCGCCGCGCCTCCGCCATCGACACCGCATAGGTCGAGATGGTCAACTCCCCGCCCATCGGCATCGCATCGCGGGCGTTGACGGCAAGGTTGACGATCACCTGCTCGAGCTGGCCCGGATCGGCCCGCACGGCGCCCAGATTGCGACCATGCTTGACGCTCAGCCGCACCCGTTCGCCCAGCAGCCGCTTCAGCATGTGCGACAGATCGGCCACGACATCGGAAATCTGCAGCACCTGCAGCCTGAGCGTCTGCTGGCGCGAAAAGGCGAGCAGCTGGCGAACCAGATTGGCGGCCCGGTTGGCGTTCTGCTTAATCTGGTTGATGTCGTCGAAATCGCTGTCGCCCGGCGAATGGCGCAGCAGGATAAGGTCACAGTAACCGATAACAGCGGTCAATATATTATTGAAATCATGGGCAACACCGCCCGCCAGCTGTCCGACCGCCTGCATCTTCGTCGCCTGTGCGACCTGGCGCTCCAGCTTTTCCTGTTCGCTGTTATCCTTGAGATACAGAACCAGGGTCGACGACCCCAGGCCGACCGCATGGGCGACGGTCAACGCCACCGGCTCGTCAGGGCGGGTTTTCAAACGCACACGCAGATCGCGCGGCGCCTGTCGGCCGACGGCGATACCGCGCATCGTGTCGGCGACCATCGCCTTGTCCTCCTCGACCACCAGGTCGCTGGGATAGAGCGGCTCGGGCCCGTCGGTCGCACCGGCGGCGCGCAGGAAAGCATCGTTCAGGAACTGGAACCGGCCATCCCGATCGGCCAGCGCCAGGCCGAGCGGCAACGTGGCGAGCAACCCTTCGACAGAGCCCACCGCCGCCTGCGGGAGGCTGGAGACCTCCTCCTCCCTATCGAGCAGCAGGAACAGATAGGTCGGCGTCGCGTCGCCGCCATCGGCATCAAGCTCAAGCTCGACCAGGCGCATCTGCCGCGGCTCGCCATCGGCTGCGATAAGGGTAATCGCGCCGCCCGCTCCAATCCGGATGTGGGACGCGAAAGACAGGCCCGCGACCTCATCGTCGGCACCGCCCAATGCCAGCGCGCGAAACGAACGGTTGGCGGTCAGGATGTGACCGCTTTCATCCACCAGCACCGCGAGCACGCCTGCCCGGCCCAGCCAGCGACCGATATGATCGTTCATCAGGGCTGTCGCCCGCGACCGCAACGCGACTCCGCCTACCGCTCGGGCCACCCACAGCAGATGGGGCGCATCGCGACCGATCCTGCGGACCGTCATCTCGACCAGCGTCTCAACCCCGGCCAGATTCACCGGCATGCGCGCGACGGCATGCCCCTCACGCATCGCCTCGGCCGCCAACAAGCTGATCTCGTCGTTCGCCACGACCAGCCGCGCAGGCGGATCATAACCGCCGGTCAGCGCCGCCCAGGCGCGATTGGCACTCGCCATATCGCCATCTGGGGTCGTCAGGGCCATTGCCTCGGTCGCGCCGTCGAGCGCGCCCCGAACCAGCGGCCAATCAGGTTCGACTCCCACCTTCTCCACCCGGACGCGCGCCGTGAAGGCAAGGCCGAATCCCGCTGCCGCAAGCACCATCGCGCCATAAACGGCCGCGACGGCCTGGCTTCCGACCGCCCAGCCGATGAGCGCCGCCGATGCCAGACCGGCAATGCCGACGATCGACGCCGCGACCAGCGTTGCCCGATCGAGCGAGCGCCGCCCCGGCGGGGCCAGCACATCGTCACCGCCCACCCGGTTCACACGTTCAAGCATCGACATACCGCCAAGCTAGAATGGTGGCGGACACGCCCGTCAAGGGGCATCGTGCCTGTGCGCGACGGCAGCCGCCAAAAGCGCGACGACGATCGTCAGGGAAGGACAGCCTGTCAGGGAAGAACTGGCGCGGTCCCCTGCGCCCGGAGGCCCGCCAAAGCATCGGTCACGAAGGGGGTGCGTCGCACCGCCGCCATGAAGCCGGACTGGAGAAGCCGTCCCAGCCCCTTGGTCGGACGCCGGACATGCAGCAGCAATATGGTGCGCGGCACGTCGCTGTCATTCCACACCTCATGCCAGCGGCAGTCGTCGAAGATCAGCCAGCGGCCCTCCTGCCAGTGGTGATCGACCTCCTCAACCTGCATCCGTGCTCCCGATGGGGGAATACGCAGGCCCAGATGAGCCGTGATGAAGGCCTTGGTCGGCCCGCGATGGCGATAAAGATGGGCCCCCGGCTCCATCCGCGAAAAAAAGGCCGAAATCAGGCCAGGCACGGTCTCGACCAGTTCGGTCGTGCGGGGAAAATGGGCACAGTTGGCCGGGACTTTATAGCCATAGCCATAGAGGAACAGCGTCTTCCAGATGCGCCTATGGTCCAGAGGATCATGATCGGGCGAAATCTCGCCGATCGATGGGATGTCATGTCCATCAGCCTCGTAGGCGGCGAGCTCCGACTCGATAGTCTGCCATTCGGCGGCGATCGGCGCCGTCCACCCGAACTGGTCCGACGCGAAGGTCGGGGGGTCGCCGATCAGCGAATCACGCGCGATCAAATGGTTTACCCCGTCAGAAACAGGGCGCCCCAGATGATCGATGAACAAACGTCCGAGTCCGGGCATGACAACGGGTTAGGAAAGCACGCTGCAGTGCGTCAAGACCGGACAGGGTCGACCATGGTTACCAGATACGGACCCGCTGGTCGGGGGCGAGGAACAGGGTCTGGCCGTCCTTGACCTCGAACGCGGGATACCAGGGCTCCAGATTGCGAACCACCGCCGCCCGCTGCTCGGACGGCGAATGCGGGTCGGTCATCAGCCGCTGACGCAGATTCTCCGGCCGATAGCTGCGCCGCCAGACCTGCGCCCAACCGAGGTAGAAGCGCTGGTCGGCCGTGAAACCGTCGACCACGGGCGCCGGCTTGCCCTCCAGCGCCATCAGATAGGCGTCATGGGCCACGGTCAGCCCGACGAGATCGGCGATGTTCTCGCCCAGCGTCAGCCGTCCCTGAACATGGAGACCGGGCAGCGGCTCATAGGCGTCATATTGTTTGACCAGCCCATCGGCGAGCGCGGTGAAACGCTTGACGTCCTCGGCCGTCCACCATTCCGCAAGCTTGCCATCCTTGTCGTATTTGCGGCCCTGATCGTCGAAGTGATGGCTGATCTCGTGACCAATCACCGCACCGATGCCGCCATAGTTGATCGCCGGGTCGGCCTTGGGATCGAAAAAGGGCGGCTGGAGGATGGCAGCCGGAAAGACGATCTCGTTCATCGTCGGGTTGGCGTAGGCGTTGACCTCCATCGGGGTCATGAACCACTCGTCCCGGTCGACCGGCTGGCCGAGCTTGGCCATGTTGCGGTCGAACTCGAAACGGTTGGCGGCAAGGACATTGCCGTAAAGATCGTCGCGACGGATGGTGAGCGCGGAATAATTGCGCCAGCGATCCGAGTAGCCGATCTTGGGGCGGAAGGCGGCCAGCTTCTCCCTCGCCTTGGCCCGGGTTTCGGGTGCCATCCACGCCAAGCCCTGCAACCGCCGGTCGAAGGCGGCGATGACGTTCTTCACCAAGGCGTCGGCGGCATGCTTGGTCTCCGGCGGAAAATGGAGCGCGACGTAGCGCTCACCCACCGCCTCGCCCATCGCCGCCTTGACCAGATCGACGCCCCGCTTCCAGCGTTCGCGATTCTGGGGCGTGCCGGACAGGACAGTACCGTTGAACGCGAAGTCGGCATCGACGAACGCGCTCGACAGATACGGGGCGGCGGCATCCAGTTCGCGCACGATGGCATAATCGCGCAACACCGCCAGCGGCGTCCGGCCGATCAGCGCCGCAGTGCCAGTAATGGCGCTCGGCTGCGCGACGATGACGCTGGCCGGCTGGCGGCCGAGGCCCGCCGCCCACCCGTTCCAGTCGAATCCCGGCGCCAGCGCCTTCAGCTGCTCCCAGCTCAGGCTGTTATAGGTGCGGTCGGCATCGCGGCTCTCGGCCCGGGTCCAGTGGACGGCGGCCAGCTCCTTTTCGAAGGCGGCGATCGCATGGGCACGGGTAGCGGCATCACCTTCCCCGACCAGCGTCAACATCGTCGCCAGATGCGTCTCATAAGCCGCCAGCGTCTTGGCCAGCTCGGCGTCGTCCTTCAGATAATAATCCCGATCCGGAAGGCCGAGGCCGGCCTGCGTGACGATCAGGGCATAGCGATCGGGCGCCTTGTCGTCCTGGTTGACATAAATGCCGATCGGGCCGGCAACGCCATCACGGGTTCCGGCACCCAGAGCCCGTGCGAAGCCGGCCGAATCGGGCAACAGCTTCAGCGCCGCGAGACGCGGCCTGACCGGCTCCAGCCCCTTCCGCTCCGCCGCCGCCTCGTCGAGGAAACTGGCGTATAGGTCACCGATCTTCGCCCCTGGCGTCTTGGCCGCCTCTTCCAATATGGCGCGGGTACGGCTGAAGGACAGCTCGTCCAGAACGGTGAACACGCCGTAATTGGATCGATCGGCGGGAATGGGCGTCGCTTTCTCCCAGCCGCCATTGGCATAGCGGTAGAAACTGTCGCCTGCCTTGGTGGCGCGGTCCATGCCCGCCTCGTCAAAGCCGAAGCGGCCATAGCTGGGCGCATCCGCCGCGCCATGTCCCGCCGCTCCCGCGGCACCCGCGCAGCAGAGGCACAGTGCCGTCGTTGCGGCCAGAATGTTCAATCCGGATGCCATGGAAAACCCCTCGACTGATGAAATGGAGGACATGCCAGGCGGCGCGGCGCACGGCGACGATCAGCCCCGCACCGTCGCCTTCCGCCGCCGATGCGCCCGGCGGCGCCACTTGGCGGAAATCCACATCCGCCATGCCAGCGCCGAGATGATGTAGCCCAGGATCGCGCCGACAATGGCGATCACGAACAGGCCGAGCGCGGTCGGCAACGATGCCTCGACCAGCCATTGAAGCGAGCTGGCCAGCCAGGTCTGGGCCGCCTCGCTCATCGGCGCTTCGGGCGCGATGGCGTCGAGATGCAGCATCTTTTTGCCCAGATAATAGGCTGCCACCCACAAGGGCGGCGTCGTCAGCGGGTTGGTGATGAAGGTAGTCAGCGCCGCGACCGCGACATTGGCCCGGAACGGCAGGGAGAACAGTGCCGCGAACAGGGTCTGGGCGACCGGGATCAGGACGCCGACGATCATTCCCAGCGCCACGCCGCGCGGCACCGACCGGCGGGTGAAGCGCCACAGCTCGCTTCTCAGCACCCGGTGCGCGAAGGGACGGATGAAGCGGTTTCCAGCCAGTTCCTCGCGCGTCGGCATGTTGCGCCGCAGCCAGTCGGACAGCCACGTCTTACTCTTACCCATGCTGCCTCAGCAGGCGGCCCTGCTCGCGCTTCCAGTCGCGCTCCTTCTCGGTGGCGCGCTTGTCGTGCAGCTTCTTGCCCTTGGCCAGCGCCAGTTCCACCTTCGCCCGGCCACGGCCGTTGAAGAAGATCGACAGCGGCACCAACGTCATCCCTTCGCGCTGGACGGCGCCGGTCAGCTTGGCGATCTCGCGATGGGTGAGCAGCAGCTTGCGCGGTCGTTTCGGCTCGTGGTTGAAGCGGTTGCCGTGGCTGAATTCGGGAATGTTGGAGTTGATCAGCCAGATCGCCTCATTTTCGACCGCCGCATAGCTTTCGGCGATCGTCCCTTCGCCGAAACGCAGCGATTTCACCTCCGTGCCGGTCAGAACGATCCCCGCCTCGTAAACGTCGTCGATCGCATATTCATAGCGCGCCCGCCGATTTTCGGCGACCGTCTTGACCTTGTCGAAGCTGTCTCGGCGGGGTCGTGCCATCAGATCAGGCCAGCATGCTCCAGCGCCGCGTCGACCGCCCGGCGGCTGGACGCCGATGGCGGGGTCAGCGGCAACCGCACCTCGTCCGAGACGGACGGGCGAATCCGGGCAAGCGCATATTTGACCGGGCCAGGTGACGCGTCGGTGAACAGCGCGGAATGAAGCGGATAAAGCCGATCCTGCAAGGCCAGCGCATCCGCCAGCCGTCCGTCCGCCCAGGCGGCCTGGAAATCGGCGCACAAGCGGGGCGCGACATTGGCGGTGACCGAGATGCAGCCGACCCCGCCCATCGCGTTGAAGCCCAGCGCCATGTCGTCATTGCCCGACAGCTGACAGAAATCCTCGCCGCACGACAGGCGATGCGCGGCAACCCGCTCCACCTTGCCGCTGGCGTCCTTGATGCCGACGATGTTCGGCAGCTTCGCCAGCGCCGCCAGGGTTTCGGGCAGGACATCGGTCACCGTGCGCGCCGGGACGTTATAGACGATGATCGGCAGGTCGCAGTTTTCGGCCAGATGGGTGTAGTGGGCGATCAGGCCCGACTGGCCCGGCCGGTTGTAATAGGGCGCGACCACCAGCGCGGCATCGGCGCCCGCTGCCTTGGCGTGACGCATGTGGAGAAGCGCGGTGCGCGTGTCGTTCGATCCGCAACCGGCGATCACCGGTACGCGCCCCGCCGCCACCTCGACGCACAAGGCCAGCAGGCGGTTATGCTCCTCGATGGTCAGGGTCGACACCTCGCCCGTGGTGCCGCAGGGCACCAGCGCGTTCGATCCTTCTGCGATCTGCCAGTCGACCAGCTCCGCAAACGCGGCTTCGTCCACCAGTCCGTCGCGAAAAGGCGTCACCAGCGCCGGGATCGACCCTTGAAACATTCGTAACTCCTTCACGCCACGCTCAGGCGGGTTAAGATAGGGGCATGGCTATGTCAGTTGTACCCAATGCCGCCAATAGGGATAGCGTCCCTTGCCTGTCCAGCCGCCTGACAAGGGCGATGCGAACGATCGCGATCGCGGGACTGGGTTTTACCCTCACCGCCGCGACGCTGACGCCCGAGCAGGCCGCGTGGTACCGCGCGCGCCTGCGCATCTCAGGGACCGTCGCTCCGACCCAGGCGGGAACCACGGTCAATCCGTTGGCCGAAGCGATTCTGACCTGGGATCGCTTGCGCCAGTCCGACAATCTCACCTTTCCCGAATATGTCGGTTTCCTGCGCGATCATCGCGGCTGGCCGGGCGAGACGGCGATGCGCCGCGCCGCCGAGCGGGTGCTGAAACCGGACCTGATCTCGCCCAGCGAGGTCGCCGCCCACTTCACCCGCTATCCGCCGCTGACCACCAGCGGCGCACTGCGTTATGCCGAGGCCCTGTTGGCCCTGGGCCAGACCGATCAGGCCAGGGCGCAGGCCCGGACCGCCTGGACCGGCGGACTCCTGTCCAACGAGGACGAGATTCGCCTGCTCGGCCGGTTCGGCGCCACCCTCAGTCCCGCCGACCATGACGCCCGGATGGACACGCTGCTGTGGACCGCCACCAGCGCCTCGCTCGCCACCGGCCAGCGCCAGCTGATGTTCACCAGCGCGGCGAAGCGCCCTTATTATCAGGCGAGACTCGCGCTGCGGCTGCGCTGGCCCGACGCCGACAGTCAGACACAGGCGATCTGGCCGCAATATCGCAACGACCCCGGCCTGCTGGCCGCGCGCGCGCATTGGATGCGCGACACCGCCAATTCGCCTGGCGCCCGCCAATTGCTCGCCAACGCCGATGTGACGGCAGGCGCCGCGGGCAGTCCGCTGGAATGGATGAAGACCAGCCTGACCTTCGCCCAGGGCGCCGCGAACGACAAGCAGTGGGACCTCGCCTATCGCATCGCCGACCATGTCCGGCCTCTGCCCGCGGGCCAGTCGATGCGCGATCGCACCCTCGCCGACCGCGACGTCTATACCAGCCTCGAATGGCTGGCCGGCTGGACCGCCTTTCGCCAGCTGGGTCGACCAGCGGACGCCATTCAGCACTTCCGCAATTACAGCGCTGCCGCCCAGACCCCCCAGACTCAGTCCAAGGGCGATTACTGGGCCGGCCGCGCGGCCGAGGCGGCAGGGCAGGCGCAGGCGGCCCGCGCCGCCTATGAAGAGGCCGCGACGCACCCGGACCATTTCTATGGCCAGCTGGCGCTCGAGCGGATGGGCCGGCCGCTGACGCTTGCCCCTGCCCTCATTGCCGCACCCACCGCCGCCCAGCGCGCCGCGTTCGAGGCAAGCGAACCCGTGCGCGCCGCGCGTCTGCTCGCCGAACTGGGGGATCGCAGCCGGCAGGGCGTTTTCCTGCGCGCGCTTGCGCTCGACGCGGCCAGCCCGGAGAACCAGATGCTGGTCGCCGACCTCGGCCGCAGTCTCGGGCGCCCCGAGGTGGGCGTTCAGGTCGCCCGCGAGGCGCGCAAGCTGAACGGCATCGGCATGCTCGATGCCAGTTATCCGAAGCTCAGCTTTCCCGCGATGTTCGACCGGCTGTGGACGATGATCCACGCCATCACCCGGCAGGAAAGCCAGTTCGCGCGCGACGCCGTCAGCCATGCCGGCGCGCGCGGGCTGATGCAGTTGATGCCGGGCACGGCGCGGGAAACCTCGGCCAAGGTGGGCCAGGGATATGACGTCAGCCGGCTGATCACCGACACCGACTATAATATCCTGCTGGGTTCGACCTATTTTGCCAACCTGCTCGACCGCTACGGCGGCAATCATGTGCTGGCGGTCGCCGCATACAATGCCGGGCCAGGCAACGTGAACAAGTGGCTGGCCGCCAATGGCGACCCGCGCCAGCCCGGCGTCGACGTGGTCGAATGGGTGGAGGCGATTCCGTTCTTCGAGACCCGCAATTATGTCCAGCGGGTGCTGGAAAATGCGGTCGTCTACGACACGCTGAACCCTACGCGGGCGAAGATGGCGGCGACCAACCGGCTGTCGGCCTATCTGGGCAAGCGCAATCCGGGATGAGCGCTCCCCAGCCGCTGATCACTCCCGCCGGCTTCGCCGCGCTGAGAGAGGCGCATCGCCGATTGTTCGAGGAAGAGCGGCCCAGGATCGTGGAGGTCGTGTCCTGGGCGGCCGGCAATGGTGACCGGTCGGAAAATGGCGACTATCTCTATGGTCGCAAACGGCTGCGCGAAATCGACCGCGAGCTCAATCGCCTGTCATCAAGGATGAAGGCGGTTCGCATCGTCGACCCGGCTCAACAGCCGGACAGAAGCCGGGTCTGGTTCGGCGCTATCGTCACTGTGGTGGACGAGGACGACGTCGAGCGCACGCTGACGCTGGTGGGGGTGGACGAGGCCGACGCCACCGCAGGCCGCATCAACTGGAACGCCCCCCTCGCCCGGGCTCTGCGCGGGGCGGCGGTGGGCGACCTCAGGCGAGTCGACCTCCCGGGAGGCGGCAGGGAGATCGAAGTTCTGGCCATAGGCTATCCATCATAAGCCCTGAGGGGCGTTCAGGCTGCGACGACGGGGTGCCAGCGGCGACGAAGTGTGGTGCGTCGGTGACTCTCATCGTCCAGGCCGCAGGCTCGGGAATAGCCGAAGGGAAGCCGATCACCTCGTCGAAACGAACCTGACGGATGTTCTGAAAGTGGGCCTGTATCGGCCCTGAGTCACAGGGCCAGCTTGCGCTTCAATGCCTTCTCCGCGATCTTCACCAGATCGGGGTCGAGGCCCGGTGGGGTCATGTCCAGCCTGGACTCCATGTGATCGACGATGTGGCTCAGCGCATTGACGCGCGCCGCACGACGGTCGTTGCCGTCGATCACCGTCCAGGGCGCCCAGCCGGTATTGGTACGCTCGAACATCTCCGCCATCGCGTCGAGATAATCCTGGCGGCGCGCGCGGTTGCGATAATCGTCTGCCCCGGTCTTCCACCGTTTCCACGGGTCTTCCAGCCGCTCGGCCAGCTGCTCGTCCTGAACCGCCTGGGTGACGTGCAGGAACAGCTTGATCAGCGTCGTGCCCGCCTCGATCTGCTGATGCTCGAAGGCATTGATCTCGTCATAGCCGCGTTCCCATTCGGCGGGAGTGCAGAAGCCTTCAACCCGCTCGACGAGAACCCGTCCATACCAGCTGCGGTCGAAGATATGGATGTCGCCATCCCCCGGCAGGCGCTGCCAGAACCGCCAGAGGAAATGATGGCGTTTCTCCTCGTCGGTCGGCGCGGCGATCGGCCACACGGCCAGATGGCGCGCGTCCAATTCGGCCGTCAGCCGCTTGATTACGCCGCTCTTGCCGCCCGCATCCCATCCTTCGATGAGGATGATGGTGCGGGCCTTTTGCGCGACATGAGCGGCCTGGATACGCTCCAGCCGCTTCTGCAGCTTTTTCAGCGCCTTGCCGTAATCGACCGAGGACTCTAGCGGCTCGCCCTTCTCATAGTCCTTGAGGTCGATGGTCACGGCGTCAGGCCTTCTGCGGCTCGACGACGCGGATATTCAGCTCGCGCAGCTGCTTCACCGTCACCGCCGACGGCGCGTTCATCATCAGGTCCTCGGCCTTCTGGTTCATGGGGAACAGAACGACCTCACGAATATTCGGTTCATCGGCGAGCAGCATCACCATCCGGTCGACGCCCGGGGCCGACCCGCCATGCGGCGGCGCCCCGAACTTGAAGGCGTTGATCATGCCCGAGAAGTTGGTGTCGACATCCTGCTGGGTGTAGCCGGCGATCTCGAACGCCTTGTACATGATGTCGGGGCGGTGATTCCGGATCGCGCCCGATGACAGCTCGACACCATTGCAGACGATATCATATTGATAGGCAAGGATATCGAGCGGGTCCTTGGTTTCCAGCGCATCCATCTCGCCCTGCGGCATCGAGAAGGGATTGTGGCTGAAATCGACCTTCTTGGCGTCCTCGTCATACTCGAACATCGGGACGTCGACGATCCAGCAGAATTTGAACACGCCGTCCTCGATCAGGCCCAATTCCTCGCCCACCCGGGTGCGGGCGATGCCGGCGAGCTTGGCCGCCTTCAGCTCCTTGTCGGCGGCGAAGAACACGCCGTCGTCAGGGCCAAGGCCGAGCGCCGCGATCAGCTTCGCCGTCGCCTCCGGCCCCAGATTCTTGGCGATCGGACCAGCCGGTTCACCGTCCTTGATGTTGATATAGCCGAGACCCGCCCAGCCTTCGCCGCGCACCCAGTCGTTCATGCCGTCGAAGAAGCTGCGGGGCCGCGAGCCGGCGCCCGGCGCGGGAATGGCGCGAACCACCGCCCCGCCGTCGATCATCCGCGCGAACAGGCCGAAACCGGCCCCGCGGAAATGCTCGGTGACGTCGACGATCTCGATCGGGTTCCTGAGGTCGGGCTTGTCGTTGCCATATTTCAGCATCGAGGTCGCATAGGGGATGCGCGGGAACGGCAGCGGCGTCACCGCCTTGCCGTTTGAAAATTCCTCGAACACGCCGTGCAGAACCGGTTCGATGGCATTGAAGACATCGTCCTGGGTGACGAAGCTCATCTCGAAATCGAGCTGATAGAATTCGCCGGGGCTGCGGTCGGCGCGGGCGTCCTCGTCGCGGAAGCAGGGAGCGATCTGGAAATAACGGTCGAAGCCAGCGACCATCAGCAGCTGCTTGAACATCTGCGGCGCCTGCGGCAGCGCGTAGAACTTGCCCGGATGGACACGGCTGGGCACCAGATAGTCGCGCGCGCCCTCGGGGCTGGACGCGGTCAGGATCGGGGTCTGGAACTCGGTGAAGCCCTGGTCGATCATCCGCCGGCGCAGCGACGCGATCACTGCCGAACGCAGCATGATATTCCGGTGCAGCCGCTCCCGCCGCAGGTCCAGATAGCGATATTTGAGGCGGATATCCTCAGGGTATTCGGTATCGCCGAACACGGGCAGCGGCAATTCGGCGGCGGCGGACTGGACGGACACCGTATCGGCCCGCACCTCGATCCCGCCGGTCGGCAGGTTGGCGTTCACCGTGCCTTCGGCCCGCTTCACCACCGTGCCGGTGATGGTCAGCACGGATTCGGCACGGGCGCCCTCGATCGCGGCGAACGCCGGCGCGTCGGCGTCGGTGACGACTTGGGTGATACCATGATGATCGCGCAGATCGACGAACAGCAGATTGCCATGATCGCGCTTGCGGTGCACCCAGCCCGACAGGCGGACCGTCTGGCCGACATCGGAGTCGCGGAGCGCGGCGCAGTTGTGGGTGCGGTATGGATGCATCGTCAAAAGGGTCCGCCTGAATAGAGAAATGCCGAAGCGATGCGGCTGCGCATCGCGCGCACGCCCAAGCTTTGTCAAGGCGCGCGAGACGAGTATAGGCGCAAGATGATTATCCATCCGTTGATCACCGACACCAAGACGCTCGAAAAATTCTGCCAGCGCCTTGCCACCCAGCCGTTCATCGCCTTCGACACCGAATTCATGCGCGAGAACAGCTATTATCCCGATCTGTGCCTGATCCAGATCGCCAGCCCGGACGAAGCCGCCGCGATCGATCCGCACGCCGACATCGACCTCGCCCCCCTCCTCGACCTGATGGTCGCGAACGAGGATGTGCTGAAGGTCTGTCACGCCGGCAGCCAGGACCTGGAGATCGTCTACAACCTCACCGGCCGCGTGCCCTATCCGATGTTCGACACCCAGATCGCGGCGATGGCGCTGGGACTGGGCGAACAGGTCGGCTATTCGTCGCTGGTCGAAAGCTACACCGGCGAACGCGTCGACAAGGGCGCCCGCTTTACCGACTGGGCGCGCCGGCCACTCGACGACCGCCAGCTCGACTATGCGATCTCCGACGTCACCCACCTCGTCGCCCTGTTCCCGAAAATGCTGGATCAGCTGAAGCGCAAGGGTCGCGGCGAATGGCTGGACGACGAGATGCTCCGCCTGACCGATCCAGCCTCCTATGTCGTCGATCCCGAAACCGCCTGGACGCGTCTGCGCCTGCCGAATCGCAAGCCCGATGTGCTGGGACGGATGAAGGCGCTGGCCCGCTGGCGCGAGAAGGAGGCGCAGAACAAGAATATTCCGCGCGGCCGGATCATGAAGGACGAAACGCTCGCCGACCTCGCCGGCTCGCCCCCCGCCACGCAAACCGGGCTCGCTAAGGTGCGCGGCCTCTCGGCGAGCTGGGCGACTAACGATATTGGCGGGCGGCTGATGGCGGCGCTCACCAAGGCAGAGCCGATGCCGGCTGAAGAAATGCCGCCACGCTCCGATGGCCGTCCCGGCCTCGGCCAGTCGGGGGCCTTGGTCGCCGATCTCGTCAAGCTGCTGCTCAAGATTCGCGCCAAGGAAGCCGGCGTGGCCCCCCGCCTCATCGCGCGCAGCGACGAAATGGAGGCGTTGGCCGCGGGACAGCGCGAGGGGCTCACGATCCTGAATGGCTGGCGACGCGACCTGTTCGGATCGGATGCGCTCGACCTCGTCGAAGGACGGCTTGCCTTTGCAGTCAGGAATGGCAAGCTGCGCATGACCCGGACCGAGGAGGCACCGCCGTCGTCATGAAACAGATCGCGCTCGTTCCACCGCTCGCCGTTGTTCTTGCCGCCTGCGCGACGCCCATGCCGCAGCCTGTAGAGGGCGGTGCAGCCGGCGCCTGTGACGCGGCCAAGGCACAGTTCGCGGTGGGCCAGACCTTCAGCCAGGCGCTGGGTGAACAGGCTCGCAAGGCCGCCAGCGCGCGGACCCTGCGCGACTATGGGCCCGGGCAGCCGGTCACCATGGATTATCGGCCCGACCGACTGAATATCGAACGCGATGCCAACGGCGCTGTCAAATCCGTCAGCTGTGGCTGATCAGCGCCCACCCCTTCCTGGCCTGACGCTTCTGTTCCAAGCCCATATCCAGGTTGGACCCGCGATCGAGCTGGGCCGGGAAGGCAATCTACGGAAGCGCTTCATACCCATCACCGGGGGACATATCGACAGCCCGTCCCTGAAAGCGGAAGTCCTATCGGGCGGAGGCGACTGGCAGTCGATCCGTGATGGCGATGGGCTGACACGCGTCTATGCCCGCTACACTCTGAAAACCCACGACGGCCACGCGATCGGCGTTACGAATAGCGGCATCCGCTCCGGGCCGCCGGACGTTATTGCCCGGATGGTTGCCGGAGAACGGGTCGACCCGCAGGCCTATTATTTCCGCACGGTCCCCAGCTTCGATGTCGGCGACGGCCCCTATGGCTGGATGCGCGATCATATCTTCCTCGGCCATGGTATAAGGCTGCCGGAAGAGGTAATCCTGATGATCTATCGTATCGACTGAGTAATTGAACCGGCCGCCAGCCGCGTTCAACCATCCACCAGCAGTTCCGGCGTCAGACCA
This sequence comes from Sphingomonas sanxanigenens, assembly GCA_037190805.1. Classification (GTDB taxonomy): domain Bacteria; phylum Pseudomonadota; class Alphaproteobacteria; order Sphingomonadales; family Sphingomonadaceae; genus JBBCJR01. Next base: position 19,828 of record JBBCJR010000015.1, read on the forward strand.
AGCATCGCCGCAAGCGCCTTGTGCCGCCGAATCACGGCCTCACCGTAGAGGGCAGCCTGATCCGACGGAAGGCGCAGACACAGCCGCCCCTGGTCAGCATGGAGCCCGCCGGGAAGCAAACCGCGCACCGTTCCGCCCGACAGGCGCTGGCCGAGCCGCATCGCCAATCCCCATTGCCGCGCCCGCGCCATCGCGCCGGGGTCCGCCAGCCGATCGAGGAAGGCCAGCCGCCGGTCCGCTTCCTCGCCGCCGAAATTGGCGTAGAGTGCCGCGCCCAGCAACGCCCGGCCACGCCCGTCAATGCCTACCCAGTTGCCGTGAAGGGCGATGTCCAGTCCGCGTTCGGCACGATAATCCGGGTGTGCGCGCCACGACACGTCGGCCAGCAGGCAGGCCGCGTGCCGCAAACGCCGAGCATCGGGCGCGTCCTCTTCGAACAGAGGCCCCATCCAGGCGTCGAGCAGATCGCCATGCTCGGGAAAACGACCCTGGCGAGCTCCCTCCGCGCGCGCCGCCGCGATCAACGGATCGACCGGCTTCATCGCCGGCGGCAGGGCATCATACAGCAACCCTTCACGCAGGCCGTGGGCCGACGCGATCATCACCGACGGCTTTACGCACCGCACCACCGCGGTCAGCAGCGAGGCCGCGTCCGGCAGGGTAGGCACGCGAGACGCGGACAGACCGGGGATCGCCTTCAGCCGTTTGGCGGACATCTGCGATACGGCCCGGACCAGACGTCCGGCTTCCTCGGGCGGCATCGAATATTGGTGCACCATCGGCAAGGGGTGCCGCGTCAGATGCATGTCGAGGATCGCCAGCGCCCGCCAGGAGCCACCGACCATGTAGAACGGCTCGTTTTGCCCGATATCGTCCCAACCCGCCTCGGCCAGGGCCGCAGCGAGACGTCGCGTCAACGCCGTCGATCCGCGATCCGGCAGCGCCGCCAGCCGTAGCGCCCCCAAAGGCAGCGACAGGCGCTGATGAACCACGCCGTTGGCCACGCGCACCAGTTCCAGGCTGCCCCCGCCGAGGTCGCCCATCACGCCCCGCGCGCCCGGAATGGCGGCGATGACGCCCAGCGCCGACGCGCGCGCCTCTTCTTCTCCCGATAGCAGGCGGATCGACAACCCGGTCTCGCCCCGCACCCGATCCATGAAGGAGGAGCCATTTTCCGCGTCACGGACCGCCGCCGTCGCCACCGCGTCGACCGTGTCCACGCCGATATCCTCGATCAGCAGGGTGAAACGCCTCAGCGCCGCGACGGCGCGTTCGACATCGGCGTCATCCAGCCGTCCGCCATGGGCGACGCCTCGCCCCAGCCCTACCAGGACCTTTTCGTTCAACAGCGCCTGAGGCGCCCGGCCATCGCCCTCATAAACCACGAGACGGATGGAGTTCGAACCGATGTCGACGATCGCGCGCCGATTGCGGACGTCAGGAACCGCCGTGGGCCGACGACCGCTCCCAGGCCGAAAGTTAAGCAACGCCCCCGGCATCAAGCGCTGCCCGCCCGATCCACGGCCGGCCGCAGAAAGGGACAAGCGTCATCGTGCCCGCCACTTGTCGTCACTGTCGTCATCGCCACCCCCTTATTGCCGGTTGAGGCTCAACCTCGGAACGCTTTCCTGGCGCTTCAGTGCCGCCCCGCGACCCGACAGGGAAGGGTTGTTCATGAAATAATGATGCAGGTTGAAGCCGTTGGAAACCTCCGGGTGCCGATGATAGCTGCCATCGGGCGCCAGCATCCAACTCTGCTCCGTATCCATGAAGTTGGCGACCATCACCTGATCCAGAATCTGGGCATGGACGGTCTCGTTGAGGATGGGCAGCAGGATTTCGACCCGCCGGTCGAAATTGCGCGGCATCCAGTCGGCCGAGGTAATGAACACCTTCGCCTGCCGGCTGGGCAGCGGCTCGCCATTCCCGAATACGATGATGCGACTGTGCTCCAGGAACCGGCCGACGACCGAGCGGACCCGGATACGCTCCGACAATCCCGGAACGCCCGGCCTGAGGCAGCAGATGCCACGCACGCTGAGGTCGATCTCCACCCCCGCCGCGCTCGCGTGGTAGAGCTTTTCGATGATGGCGGTATCGACCAGGCTGTTCATCTTCGCCCAGATCGCGGCCGGCCGCCCGGCGCGGGCGTGGTCGATCTCGGCATCGATAAGGTCGCACAGGCGCTGGCGCATGGCGAGCGGCGACATTACCAGATGTTCGAGGCTGGTCGGCGGCACATAGCCGGTGATGTAGTTGAACAGCTGCGCCGCGTCGCGCCCCAGCGCCGGATCGGCGGTGAAGAAGCTGAGGTCGGTATAGATGCGCGCCGTCACCGGGTGATAGTTGCCGGTGCCGAAATGACAGTAGGTGCGGAATTCGTCCCCCTCGCGGCGGACGACCATGGAGACCTTGGCATGGGTCTTCCACTCGATGAAGCCATAGACCACCTGGACGCCGGCGCGCTCCAGCTGGGACGCCCACATCAGGTTCTGCTCTTCGTCGAACCGGGCTTTGAGTTCGACGACGGCGGTAACCGATTTGCCGGCCTCGGCGGCATCGATCAGGGCGCGGATCACCGCCGACTGCTTGCCGGCGCGATAGAGCGTCTGCTTGATCGCGACGACATCGGGATCCTGCGCCGCTTGGCCGAGAAAGGCGAGGACGACGTCGAAGCTTTCATAGGGATGGTGGACGACGATGTCCTTAGCGCGGATGGCAGCGAAACAGTCGCCGTCATATTCGCGGATGCGCTCCGGAAAGCGCGGCGTGAACGGGGTGAACTTCAGGTCGACCCGATCCTCGTCGACCAGTTCGGCAAGGTCGGCGATACCGACATTGCCGTCAACCTCGGTGATGATCGCGCCGCCCTCGGTCAGCGCGTCGAGAACCAGCGCTTCCAGCGCATCGGGAACGCGGCGCTCGATCTCGAGCAGGATGACCCGTCCCCGCCGCCGCCGTTTCAACGCCGAGCGGTAGAAACGGACCAGATCCTCCGCCTCTTCCTCGATCTCGATATCGGAATCGCGAATGATGCGGAAAGCGCCGGAGGCCGTGACCTCGAATCCGGGAAACAGCGTCCCGACAAAGCGACGCACAGTCGCCGACAACGAGATGTAGCGGGCCGCCTTTCCCGGCAGGCGGATGAAGCGGGGCAAAGTGGCGGGCAGCAGCAGCAGCTCGCGCACCGCTTCTCCATCGCTCACGCGCTTCAGCTCGAACAGCACCGCCGAGCCGCGATTGGGAATGAACGGAAACGGATGCGCAGGATCGAGCGCCTGGGGCGTCAGCACAGGGAAAATCTGTTCGCGGAAATGCCGCTCCAGCCAGTCGGCGCATTCGGGCGGCACCTCGCCGCCATCGAGGACCTTGAAATTGGCTGCGGCCAGTTCCTGCTTCAATTCCGCCCAGCTCTCCTGCTGCTGAGTCATCAGCTGATCGACCGCGTCGGAGATCGCGGCGAGTTGCTGGACCGGGGTCAGGCCGTCGGCCGAACGCTCCTCTACGCCCTGCAGCTGCTGTCCCTTGAGGCCGGCGACGCGGACCATGAAGAACTCGTCGAGATTGGCGCCCGAGATCGACAGAAAGCGCAGACGCTCCAACAGCGGGTGATGCGGATTGGCCGCTTCCTCCAGCACGCGGGAATTGAAGGCCAGCCATGACAGCTCGCGGTTGAAATAGCGTTGGCCAGGCGCGATTCGCGAGCCATTTGCATCGACCAGTTCCATAGCAGCCGACTCTAAGACGATATTGTGACAGCGTCGAGAAGGCCGAGCTCGACGAGAACATCCCGCGCCAGGGGCACGCCCACCCGTCGCCGGGTCGACAGCGCGGCCTGATCGAGCGCGTCGACGACCTGGGCAACGCCGGCAAAACTGCGTTCCACCCGCGTCATCAGATAGGAAATCAGACCCGGTGCGGGCGACAGGCTGCGATCGTGAAACTGCTTGGTCATAACCGCCGCCAGCAAGGTCTCGTCGGGGGCGCCGATCTCCACCAAAGGCGTCGCGGCGAAGCGCGAGGCAAGGTCGGGCAGGCGCGGCTGCCAGAGCGGCGGTGCCGCGTCGGCGACCAGCAGCAGCGGGCGGCGGCTCTCCTGTGCGCGGTTCCAGGCATGGAACAGCACTTCATCGAACACCGCGTCGGCGTCGTCGATCACCTCGCCACCCGACCAGCGGGCGAACACTCGCGCCAGATGGCTGCGCCCGGACTTGGGTGGGCCGGTGAGGATCGATGCGCGCACCGGCCAGAGCGTCCAGCGTTCCAGATGCCTGACCGCCGCCCGGTTGGCGTCCGAAACGAGAAAATCCGATTCGCCCGATGCGGCACGCCAGTCGAGCGGCAAGCCGATCTGCTGCATGACCGCCCTAATCGCCGTTCGGCAGGGCCTGAACGACAGGCCCCTCGGGCGCCGGCGCAGGCGGATTGGCCAGCACCTGCGGCATCGGCAACGGCGCCTCGGCGCCGGCGCGTGGCCGCAGCCGATAGGCCCCGCCGGCATCCTCCAGACGCCAGCCGCGCTGATCGAGGCGATAGCGCAGGACGTCGAGCGGTCCGTCGAACGACAGCCTGAGCCGCGACACCCCGCCGAGCGCCAGACTGGTCAGGCTGGTGCCGCGCACGCCCTGAGTGCCGCGCAGGACCTGATCGATGCTCTGGAAGGCGGCATTGTCGGGCGTATCGATGTCGAGTTCGATGCCATTCGTGGCGACCATGTCGACGATGGGATCCAGAACCGGCGCGATCAGCGACAGGTCGGTGAACTCCTCGAACTTCAGGGCTGGATCGGGCTTCAGCCGGCCGCTGCGCAGCGCCGAGGCATAGATGCCGTCGATGCGCTGGACGGCCATGTCGAGCATGCGGTCGAGCTGCGCCGAATTCGGCGCCCTGAGGCTGAACCGCCCGAACACGTCGCCGTCGGGTCCATGCCGGGCGGTGAAATGCCCGGTCACCGGCCCGCCCGGATAGGCGCGGTCCAGCCTGGCCTCGGCCGTCAGCACGTCGGACGCGCCATATTGCTCCAGCACCGCCAGCCACCAGTTGCGATCACCGCGCCGGGTTTGCCCCCAGCTGAGCAGAAGCGGGTCGGCCCCGGCGCCCGTCGAACGGATATAGTCGATCGGGCTGGCGCCGGTCCGAAAACGCCCCCAGGCGCGATGCCAGGGGCTGGCCACGCCGACACTGGTCGCAGCGCCACCCTCGATCTGAACCGGGATCATCAACATGGGCGGCGAACGCATGATCTGGCCGTGAACGCCCAACAGACCGCTGGTCCGTGCCCGGTCGAACAAGATTCCGAGGCGCGCGACATAGCGCGTCGGCCCGACCTTCTCATCCTCGACCACCACACCCGAAACCAGGCTGTCGAGCACACCGGCAGACAAGCCGGGCGCCGCCGATTCGCTCTGTCCGGTCATGCGGGCATAGAGCATCCGCCAGCCGCGCCGGATCGCCTCCTTGTAGCCCGCTTCCCGCGCGGCTTCGGCATTGCGGGCGACGACGTCGACATCGATTCCCGCGACCTCGAACGCGCCCGCGCTATCCACCGCTTCGACCGTGTCCTGAGCGTCCTGCGCCACCACGGCGCCCCCGATGCCCAGAACGGCGACAAGGGCAGCGACGGGGAGCCGCCGAAGGGAAGAACGAAAACGCGTCACGGCTTCATGCTCTAGGAGGCGCTCGCCGCCGTTTCAACTTGCCAGTGACTCGGCTATGCGCTTGCCCATGACTGACAGGCTCAATGCACCCGAACCCTACACCTATGCCAAGGCCGGCGTTTCCATCGCCGCCGGCAACGCCCTGGTGAAGGCGATCGCTCCCCTCGCCCGCGCCACCGCCCGCCCCGGCGCCAATGCCGAACTGGGCGGTTTCGGGGGCTTCTTCGACCTGAAGGCGGCGGGCTATGACGACCCGCTGCTGGTCGCCGCTAATGATGGTGTCGGCACCAAGCTGAAGCTCGCGATCGACAGCGGTCGTCATGACGGCGTCGGCATCGACCTCGTCGCCATGTGCGTCAACGACCTCGTCGTCCAGGGCGCCGAGCCGCTGTTCTTCCTCGACTATTTCGCGACCGGCAAGCTCGACAATGGCGTCGCCGAGCGCGTCGTCGCCGGCATCGCGGAGGGCTGCCGCATCGCCGGTTGCGCCCTGATCGGCGGTGAGACGGCGGAGATGCCGGGCATGTACGCGCCGGGCGACTATGATCTCGCCGGTTTCGCGGTGGGCGCGGTGGAGCGCACGCAGGTGTTGACCGCCGACCGGGTAGCAGCAGGCGACGTCATCCTCGGCCTCGCCTCATCGGGCGTTCATTCCAACGGCTTCTCGCTCGTCCGCCGGCTGGCGGCCGACAAGGACTGGAAACTCGATCGTCCCGCCCTGTTCGATCAGGATCGGCTGCTGATCGAAGCGCTGCTGGCGCCGACCCGCATCTATGTGAAATCGCTGCTGCCTCTGGTCCGCGATGGCCGCGCCCACGCCCTCGCGCACATTACCGGCGGCGGACTGCTGGAGAATATCCCACGCGTGCTGCCGGCTGATCTTCACGCCCATATCGACGCGGATGCGTGGGATCAGCCCCGGCTGATGGCCTTCCTCCAGGCCCAGGGCGCGATCGAGCCCGAGGAGATGGCCCGGACCTTCAACTGCGGCATCGGCATGGCTGTCGTGATCGCCCACGGCGACGTCGACAGCGTAACCCACGCCCTCACCGAGGCCGGCGAAACGGTGCACCGCATTGGCGAGATCCGTGCCGGCACCAGGGGCTGCACCGTCTCCGGCTCATCCGACAGCTGGAGCGCGCTCGCCGCCTGGACCGCCACGTACAATGACTGACGCCCGCGTGCGCGTCGGCGTCCTGATCTCCGGGCGGGGGTCGAACATGGCGGCGCTCGTCGCGGCGGAGGATGCAGCGAATTGTCCCTATCAAGTGGTGCTGGTCGCGGCCAATGATCCGGACGCGCCCGGCCTCGCCCACGCGGCGAAGCAGGGCATCGCCACGTTCGCCCACAGCCACAGGGGCCTGAAGCGGGCCGAATTCGACCGGCTGATCGACGCCCGGCTGCGCGCCGCCGGGGTGGAGGTGATCGCGCTGGCGGGCTATATGCGGCTGCTGTCGGCCGAGTTCATCGCCGGCTGGGAGGGTCGCATCCTCAATATCCACCCCTCTTTGCTGCCGCTCTACAAGGGACTCGATACGCATCAGCGGGCGATCGACGCTGCGGATGAGGAGGCCGGTTGCTCGGTCCACATCGTCACCCCGGAACTGGACGACGGCCCTGTCGTCGCGCAGGCGCGAGTGCCGATCCTGCCCGGCGATACCGCCGACACGCTGGCGGCGCGTGTGCTGGTGGAAGAGCATCGCCTCTACCCCAGCGCGCTTGCCGATTTCGTGCGGAGCGTCGGGGGATGACCGTGGACGCGCTGCTCGACCGGGCCAGCGCCATCTGCCTCGCCCTGCCCGAGGCGACGACCAAATTGTCGCATGGCGAACATGCCTTTCAGGTCGCGGGCAAGAAGATGTTCGCCTATTTCGTCGCCGACAAACATGGCGACGACATCATCGCCCTGTGGCTCAAGACCAGCGGCCTCGACGAGCAGGCGATGCTGATCGAGGCCGACCCCGACATCTATTATCGTCCGCCCTATGTCGGCCCAGCCGGCTGGGTCGGAATGCGGCTGGACCGGGGGTTGCCGGACTGGGACACGGTCGAGGACCGCGTTCGAGCCAGCTATCGCCTGGTCGCCCCCCGCCGGCTCGCCCTATTGGTGTGAGGAAGCCATGACCGACGACAATCAGACCCCCACCCCCGTCGCCATCGAGAAGGAGAGGACGCGTCGCAGGCTGATTAGCCTGGGCGAGCTGGTCGCCGTGCTGGCGGTGATCATTTCCGCCCTCACCCTGTTCAACAGCTGGAGCGAGCGGCAGTCCAAGGATCGTGAACGCGCCGCCGACGAACGCAAGGCCGCGGCCGAGGAGCAGCGCGCGGCGCGCGCCTCGGTTCTGCTGCTCACCGCCCGCGCCAACCGCGACGGCAGCCTGCTCGCCCTTGCCCCCACCCGCGACGGGCAGGTGGTGCAGAGCCAGACCCTGCGCCTGCCCGCCGCGCTCGATCTCGCGCCGATCGAAACCAGCGGCGACCCACGCATCGACGCCGATTGGTTCGCCAGCGCCTTGAAAAAGGCCCGCCGGGCGCAAAAACGCCCTGACGAGACCGTTGGCGACGAACGCCTGCCCGTGCTGATCGAGACGATCTACGTCGACAGCGGGGAGACGCGCACCGACCGCGCGCTTTACGACATCGGTTATGCCGTCACCGGCGGCGGCCTGCTGGGCGGCAGCACGGTGCGGCTGCGGGGCATCTCCCTGGTGAGGCACAGCGCCTCGGTCTCGGCCCTCGACGCACGCTGGCAGGGGCGCGCGCACCAGGAAAGCGGGAAGAAGCGATAATATGCCCGATCTGCGCGGCACGAAGACACTTGTGACGGGTGCCGGGCGCGGCCTTGGCGCCGCACTCGCCCGCGCGCTGGCGGAACAGGGCTGCACCCCTATCCTGTGCGGCCGCGATATCGACGCCCTGAGCCAGGTCGCCACCGTGATCGCCGATGCAACCGGAGTCGTCGGCGAATGTCGGCGGCTCGACCTCGCCGACCCGGTCAGCGTGACGGAAACCGTCGCGGCGGTGATCGCCGAGCATCAAAGGCTCGACATCCTGGTTAATAATGGCGCCATGTGGCTTGAGGCGTCGGACGCCGATCATCGGGTCGACGAGGTGCTGTCGGTGGTGAATGCCGCCGTCACGGGTACATTCCTGCTCACCCAGGGATTGCTGCCGGCCCTGCGCCGTTCGGAGAGGCCCGATATCGTCACCATCGGGTCGATCAGTGGCCTGCCCAATGCGCCGCTGCAAAGCGCCTCGGTGCCCTTCTACGCCGCCAAGCGCGCGCAGGCCGGTCTGGCCGACGGCTTTGCCCAGATGCTGGCGGGAACGCCGGTGCGTTCCATCGTCATCCATCCGCCCTATCTGGACGATGTCGGGCAAGACGACCCGCAATGGGATGCGGCCGCTGAGCGCCGCAAGGGCAAGCGGGCGACCAACCGCGACATCGTCGAGGCGGTGCTGTTCGCGATCACCCGCCCACGCCACGTCACCCTGTCGATCACCGTCGATGCCGACGAGGGTGGCCTCCACCCGCGACCCGCCCGATAACGACAACACCGCCGAACGCGCCCCGCAGGACCGTTCGACGGCGTTGGAAACCGGGCCGCGAGGCCGCAGACGTTCAGCCGACGATTTCTTCCGGCTTGAAGAAATAGGCGATCTCGATCGCGGCATTCTCGTCGCTGTCGGAACCGTGGACGCTGTTCGCCTCGATCGATTCGGCGTGCACCTTGCGGATCGTGCCTTCGTCGGCATTGGCCGGGTTGGTGGCGCCCATGATCTGGCGGTTGCGGGCGACGGCGTCCTCACCCTCCAGGACCTGGACGACGACCGGGCCGGAAATCATGAAATCGACCAGCTCGCCGAAGAAGGGGCGTTCCTTGTGGACGGCGTAGAAGCCTTCGGCCTGCTCGCGGGTCATGTGGATGCGCTTGGATGCGACGACGCGCAGGCCGGCTTCCTCCAGCATCCGGGTGACGGCGCCGGTCAGGTTGCGGCGGGTGGCATCGGGCTTGATGATCGAAAAGGTGCGGGTCGTCGCCATGGCGAGCGGTGCTCCATGTGAAGTGAAGGTTAAGACCGGAAAGTCGGCGCGCTCCTTAGCGGCAGGAGCGCTCCAGCGCAATCATGGCCCTTCCGTCCAGCGTCCACGCCCGTCCTGCTTCCAGTAATGGCGCTCACCATCCACCGTACGCCAGGCCGCGCGGGCAGCGGCGATCTCGTCCTCGCCGAACAGGAAGAAGACGCGCTCATAGCCCGCCGGCGGCTCGATCCATCGTCCGTCGGCGAGAATCAGGCGAGTTGCGGCGTTGAGCGGCGCCGGATCGGCCGACAGCAGCACCGGTTGCGTCGCATCGTCGCTTCCCCCCTCCAACCCATGGGGCAGGAAGCTGTCTGGCGCGAAGCTCCACAGCACCGCGTCAAGCTGGGCAAGCAGCCCCGGCTCCTCCGCGCGGACCAGCGCCCGCGCGCCATCGTCCAGCACCCGCTGGACGAGGCGCGGCAGCACCGCTTCCACCGGGGACGCGGTGAGATGGTAGAAATCGACCCGCAAGACCGCCTCAGGCCAGTTCGTGCCGCTCCGCGATGTAGCGGTCGAGCAGGCGGACGCCATAGCCGGTCGCCCCCTTGTCCCACACCGGGCCGGGCTTTGCCGCCCACACCATGCCGGCGATGTCGAGATGCGCCCATTTCACGCCATCGTTGACGAAACGCTTGATGAACTGCGCGGCGGTGATCGAGCCCGCGCCGCGCGGCCCGACATTCTTCATGTCGGCGATCGGGCTGTCGATCAGCTTGTCGTAGGCCTCGCCCAGCGGGAAGCGCCACAGCGGGTCGCCGCTGGCCTTGCCGGCGTCGAGCAGGTCGGTCGCCAGCCCGTCGTCGTTGCTGAACAGCCCGCCATGAATGTCGCCCAACGCAATGATCATGGCGCCGGTCAGGGTGGCGAGGTCGATCAGCAGCGCCGGCTCATATTCGCGCTGCGCCCAGGTGATCGCGTCGCACAGCACCAGCCGCCCCTCGGCATCAGTGTTGATCACCTCGACGGTCTGGCCAGACATGGTGGTGACGACGTCGCCCGGCCGCTGGGCGGTGCCCGACGGCATGTTCTCGACCAGCCCGCAGATGCCGACGACATGCGCTCTCGCTTTCCGCCCGGCCAGCGCCATCATCGTGCCGGCGACGGCGGCGGCGCCGCCCATGTCCCACTTCATATCCTCCATGCCGGCCGCCGGCTTGATCGAGATGCCCCCGGTGTCGAACGTTACCCCCTTGCCCACCAGCACCACCGGCCGTTTCGCCTTGCCGTCCGTGCCGTCCCATTCCATCGCCAGCAGGCGCGGCGGGCGCGCCGATCCTTGCGACACACCGAGCAGCGCCCCCATGCCCAGCGCGCTCATCTCAGCCTCGTCCAGCACCCGGATGCGGACGCCCAGTTCGGCCAGCCGCTGGCACCGTTCGACGAAGGTTTCGGGATAGATGATGTTGGCCGGCTCCGTCACAAGCTCGCGCGCGAAAGCGACACCGTCAGCAATCCGGGCCAGCGGCGTGTACGCCGCCTCGGCGCGCGGGCCGCCGCCCACGACGATGATTTCAGTGACGCTCGGCCGCTGCTTTTCAGGCAGACGGGTACGATAGACATCGTGCCGCCAGCCGCGCAGCAGGGCGCCATAGGCCAGTCTTGCCGCCGCCGAAGCCAGTCCGATGGCCGGATCCAGGCCGGTGACGTCGATCACCAGTCGGGTTTCACCCGACGTCAGCAGCCGCGCCATCACCGCGCCGCCCGCCCGTTCGAAGACACCCGCGTCCGCCGTCGCCGGATCGCCGATGCCAAGAAGCAGGATGCGGCTTTCCGGCCGCTCCGCCGGCGCCAGCAGTTCCACGATCGCCGCCGTTTCGCCGTCGAAGCGCGCGGTTGCCGCCGCACGCTGGGCGAGCGACGCCAACGTCGCATCGGTCACCGCGCCGCCCTTGGCGATCGGCACGATCAGCGCATGGGCTTCTGCAGGGCGTTCGGAGGCGAAAACGATCTTCATGCGGATATCCTTACCAAGGGCGGCGGATCGACAGGCGGCGACAGGCGCCAGCCGTCCCTTAGCCGCCACGGCGCGGCGCTGCCAAGGGCAGCCCCGTTGCACGCGCGGCCGGACGGTGCGATACGCGGCCGCTTGTCGTCACTCGCGCCGCGGACAGTCTCGTGCAGTCGCCGATCATTTCTCCATCCCTGATCGTTGCGCTTGCCCTGGCTGCGCCGATGCCCGCATTGGCCCAGGCAGGCGCCCCGGCGACATTGTCTGCATCCGCGCCCACCACCCCCGATCCGGCGGACCCCAATGCCGACGTCGTCGACTTCGCTGCGGACCGGCTGGACTATGACAACAATGCCGAGATCGTTACCGCAGCGGGCAATGTCGTCATGCGCCGCCAGGGCAATCGGTTGAATGCCAACACCGTGACCTGGAATCGCACCACGGGACGGGTGGTGGCCAGCGGTGATGTCGCCCTCACGGGGGCGGAAGGCGACACCGCCTATGGCGACGAAATCGAGCTGACCGACACGTTAAGGGACGGCGTTGTCGACAACATGCTGCTGGTTCTCGGCAATGGCGGGCGAATCGCCGCGCGCACGGGCACGCGATCGAACGATGTCACCGTGCTTGACTACGCCACCTATTCTCCCTGCCGCGTGGTCGACGATGGTAACTGCCCGAAAGATCCGCTGTGGCAGCTGAACGCACGCCAGGTCCGTCACGATCCAGTGCGTCATCGCATCTATTATCGCGACGCGCGGCTGGAATTGCTGGGCGTGCCGATCATCGCCCTGCCCCGGATGTCGCATCCCGACGGCAGCGTGAACGGATCGACCGGCCTTCTCGTCCCCAACGCCCGCTACAGCCGGCTGAACGGGATCGAAGTCGCCGCGCCCTATTATTTCAAGTTGTCGACGGATGCCGACCTGACCTTCACGCCGCGCCTCTACAGCAAGGTGCTGCCGGCGCTGGAGGTCGGCTATCGACGGCTGACCGATCTTGGCGCCTTCCAGGTCGGCGGCCTGCTGACCTATGGCGAACGGCGGCCGGGTTTCTTCGATTCCGACGGCGCCGGCGTGGTGCGCGAGGATGTCCGTGCCTATCTGCACGCCAATGGCCAGTTGCAGTTCGACCCGCGGTGGCGACTGACCTTTGCCGGGCGGGTGGCAACCGACAAGACCTTCCTGCGACGTTACGACGTGACCCGTGACGATCGCCTGCGCAATTTCATTGAAGCGGAACGCTTTGGCTCCGAAACCTATCTGTCGGTGGCAGGATGGGCGGTGCAGACGCTGCGGTTCGGCGATCCACAGGGCCAGCAGGCGATCGCCCTGCCCGCGATCGATTTCCGCTGGCGGCCGCTCGACACCGTGATGGGCGGCCGGATTGAAGCCGCGGTGAACAGCCTCGGCATCGTCCGCACCGATGGTCAGGACACGCGCCGGGCGCTGGCCAGCATCCGTTGGGATCTGCGCCGCGTGACGACCGGCGGGCAGCGGATAACGCTGACCGGCCTTGGACGCGGCGATATCTACCACAGCAATGGCAACAGCCTGAATCCGGTTGCCGACTATGCCGGACTGTCCGGCTTCAGGAGCCGCGCGATCGGCGCGGCGGCGATCGACGTCGACTGGCCGCTGGCCGGATCGCTGTTTGGAGGACAGCAGGTGCTGTCACCCCGCGTTCAGCTGGCGGCTTCTGCGGCCTCGGCCAATACCGCCATCCCGAACGAGGATTCGCGCGCCTTCGACCTCGAGGATTCGAATCTGTTCTCGCTCAACCGGTTCGCCGGCTACGACAGGTGGGAAGATGGCGCACGGGTCACCTATGGCGCCGACTGGTCGCTCGACCTGCCGGGCTTCGCGATCCGGTCATCACTCGGGCAAAGCTATCGACTGAGCGACAAGCCCGCCCTGTTCCCGGACGGCACCGGGCTGACCGACCGCTTTTCCGACTATGTTGGACGCACCACCGTGCAGTTCCGGCGTTTCCTAACGCTGACCCACCGCTTCCGGCTGGACAAGGACAATTTCGCCGTCCGTCGCAACGAGATCGATGCCGTGGTCGGCACCAACCGGACCTATGCCACGGTGGGCTATCTGCGGCTGAACCGCAACATCGTCACTGGTGATCTGGGTGACCGCGAGGAGGTTCGTCTGGGCGGGCGCTGGGCGTTCGCGCGCTACTGGTCCGTGTTCGGATCGACCGTCGTCGATCTGACCTCGCGGCGCGAGGACCCCTTGACCACCGCCGACGGTTTCGAGCCGATCCGCCACCGGCTGGGCCTGTCCTATGAGGACGAATGTCTGGAGATCGGCGTGACCTGGCGCAAGGATTATACTGCGGTCGGCGATGCCCGCACGGGCAGCACCTATATGTTCCGTATCGCGCTTAAGAATCTGGGGCGCTAAGCTTGGGTTCAGCCAAGGATCGCTAGAAGATCGCCTGGACTTTGCCTCGGGGCGGCCATGGTGTAGGCGTCGCATGACTTGGGGGGCGGGGAGAGATTTTTTACATGCATCTGCGTTTGCTTTTGCTCGCCTCAGCGATCCTTGCCGTGCCCATCGCGGCCCAGAGCATCGCGGAAAATTCCGATCTTGGGCTGCCAAGCGACCTGACCGTTTTCGGCCCGACCGACCCGACGATCCGCAAGGCGACGGCGCTGGTCAATGGCGAGGTCATCACCGATACCGACGTCGAACAGCGGCTGAACCTCGTGCTGACCGCCAATGGCGGCCGCATAACCGGCGAGGAGCGCGAGCGGTTGCGCCTGCAGGTGCTGCGCAACCTGATCGACGAGAAGCTGCAGATCCAGGAGGCGCGCAGTCACGAAGTGACCGTGGCCGAGGAGGAGGTCGAGCAGACCTTCCAGCGCGTCGCCGCCAATTTCCGCCAGCAACCGGCGCAGTTCGCCGATTATCTGAAGAACAACGGATCATCGGCCAACTCGCTGAAGCAGCAGGTCCGTGGCGAACTGGCGTGGAATCGCCTGCTCCGCAGCCGGATCGAGCCCTTCGTCAACGTCGGTGACGAGGAAGTGACCCTCATCATCAACAAGCTGAACGCAGCCAAGGGAACCGAGGAATATCGCGTCGGCGAGATTTTCCTGTCCGCCACGCCCGAAACCAGGGCCGAGGTTCGGGCCAACGCCTCGCGTATTCTCGATCAGCTGCGCGGCGGCGCATCGTTCGTCGCCTATGCGCGCCAGTTTTCCGAGGCTTCGACCGCCGCACTCGGCGGCGAGCTGGGTTGGGTTCGCCCCGCCCAGCTTCAGGACAATGTGGCCAAGGCCGTTACCGAAATTCAGCCGGGTTCGGTCAGCGAGCCGATCGACGTGCCGGGCGGCGTGATGCTGGTCGCGTTGATCGAGAAACGCTCGGTACTGGGCGCCGATCCGATGGAAGCAGTACTCAGCCTCAAACAGATTTCGGTCAATTTCCCGGCCGGCACCAGCGAGGCTCAAGCTGGGCCGAAGGTTGAGGCGTTGAGCGCCGCTACCCGCAATATGGGCGGCTGCGGCCGCGCCGAGGAAGTGGCCAGCTCCGTTGGCGGCGAAGTGGTTCAGAATGACGGCGTCCGCATGCGCGAACTGCCGGAGCAGTTGCAGCAGATCGTCGGACGGCTCAGCACCGGCGAGGCGACACCGCCCTTCGGATCTCTGGAGGAAGGCGTCCGCGTCCTCATCCTGTGCGGACGCGACGAAAGCCAGGCGGCCTCCGCCCCCTCGTTCGACGAGGTCTATAGCCAGCTGAACGACCAGCGCGTCAACATGCGTGCCCAGCGTTATCTCCGAGATCTGCGGCGTGATGCGGTGGTCGACTATCGTTGACGGTGAGCCTCTCCCCCCGCTGACGGTGTCGCTGGGCGATCCGGCCGGCATCGGGCCGGAAATCGTGGCCAAGGCTTGGGAAGCGCGCGCGCGCAGGCGTCTGGCCTGCTTCTTCGCGGTCGGCGATATTCGTTCGATCGAGGCCGTGTGGCAGGGGCCGGTGGTTCGCATCGGCGGTCCGGACGAGGCCCGAGACCTTTTCGACAAGGCGCTGCCGATCATCCAGGTCGACGATCCCGGCGACATCGTGCCCGGATCACCCAATCTGGCCGGCGCCCGCTGTGCGCTCGATTCGCTGGAGATCGCGGTCGGCCTCGCCCGTTCCGGAGCGGCTAGCGCGCTGGTCACCGGCCCGGTCTCCAAGGCGGAGCTTTACGCCATCGGCTTCACCCACCCCGGCCAGACCGAGTTCGTCGCCGAACGCTGCGGCATCGCACGCGAAAACGCCGCGATGATGATGATCGGCCCGACCCTGCGAACCGTGCCGGTGACGATCCACGAGCGCTTGCGCGACGTTCCCGATCTTCTCACGATCGAGCTGATCCTGGCCCGCATCCGCACCACCGCGCGGGGCCTGAAACGTCATTTCGGTATCATCGACCCGCGCATCGTCGTGTCCGGCCTCAACCCGCATGCCGGGGAAAGCGGCGCGATGGGCGATGAGGAGATCGAGATCATTCGTCCCGCGATCGAGCTGGCTGTCGCCGAGGGCATCGATGCCACCGGTCCCTTCGCCGCGGACGCGCTGTTCGACGATTATGCCCGTTCCGGCTATGATGCGGCGGTCTGCATGTATCATGATCAGGCCCTGATCCCGCTGAAGGCGCTTCATTTCGACGCCGGGATCAATATGACGCTGGGCCTGCCCATCGTACGCACCGCGCCGGACCATGGCACTGCCTTCGCACTCGCCGGTCGCAGCCGCGCCCGCGCCGACGCGATGATTGCCGCCATCGAAACCGCCGCCAGCTGCGCCCTCCATCGCCGCGCCGGCACCGACTGCTGAACCGACGATCGGATGAGCCTGAAAGACCTGCCGCCGCTCAAAGCGGTGATCGCCGAAGCGGGGCTGTCGGCGAAGAAGGCGCTGGGCCAGAACTTCCTGCTCGACGGTAACCTGCTCGACCGCATCGCCCGCGTGCCGGGGCCGCTCGAGGGTTGCCGGGTTTATGAGGTCGGACCCGGCCCCGGTGGCCTGACCCGCGCCCTGCTCAGGGCCGGCGCACAGGTCACCGCGGTCGAGCACGACAAACGCGCGATCCCGATCCTGGAAACGCTATCGGCAGCGGCGGATGGCCGGCTGACCGTCGTTCATGGCGATGCGTTGGCAGAGGACGAGGAACGCCGCCTTGGCCGCGACATTCACGTCGTCGCCAACCTTCCCTATAATATCGGCACCGTGCTCCTCACCCGCTGGCTGACGGCGTCGTGGCGGCCCTGGTGGGCGTCATTGACCCTGATGCTGCAAAAGGAAGTTGCCGAACGGCTGGTCGCCTCGCCGGGAACGTCCGACTATGGCCGGCTGGCGGTCCTCGCCCAATGGCGCAGCCGCCCGCGCATCGCGTTCGAGGTCAACCGCATGGCCTTCGTGCCGCCGCCCAAGGTGACATCGGCGGTCATCCACATTCTCCCCGGCGAGGCGCCGGCGGATGTGTCGGTCAGAACCCTCGAACGGTTGACGGCGGCTGCCTTCGGCCAACGGCGCAAGATGCTGCGGCAAAGCCTGAAGGGCGTGCCGGGCGCCCTCGCCGCGCTCGACACGCTGGGTATCGATCCGGCCCGGCGTGGAGAAACCCTGACCGTCGACGATTATATCGGGGTGGCGAGGACGCTGGACGCCGCCCGCCCCGCCTGAAAATTTGAGCGGGCGCCGCGTTGTCGTCAGCGGTCCCCCCTCGCTCAGTTGGCGTCGGTTTCTTTCTCGGTGGGGTCGGGCACCGAGGTCGCCTCGGTCTTGGCGACAACCGCCGGCGGCGGGCCCTTGGCGATGGCTGCGGTCAGGCGGGTCGCCGGCGCGCAGTCCGCCTTGCAGAGCGACTTGATGCGCGCGAGGTTGATCTGCGCCTTGGTGACCGCGCCCCGCTGAATCAACGCCTCGCCCTGCCCTTCGAGCGCGGCGAGATCGTTGGGGTCCATCTGCAGGGCTTCACGATAGAGGCGCACGGCCTTGCCGGGCAGTTCCTGCGCGCGGGCCACCTCCGCCAGCGCGATCAGCGCGCCGCGGTTGCGCGGATCGACGGCCAGCGCGGTTTCGAAAAGATTGGCCGCATCCAGATGCGCGCCCCGCGCCAGCGCCTGCCGGCCCTGCTGGACCAGCGCGGTGGACCGTGGATTGATCTGGCTATCGGGAAGCTGACCCTGCGCCGCGCTCGCCACGCAGGCCAGAGCCAGCGACAGGGCGATACCGAGCGGATAGTGACGCATGATGAACTCCCAGATCCGATGCAGATCAATGCTTATCATGGCTTTTCTGCACCGGCGATGAAAAACCCGTCGGTTTCCGTCGCCAGTGGGCTTAGCCGCACGCCGGCACCTGCCCGGGGCGTGCCGGGCAGCAGCGGCAGTGCCCGCCAATCCGGCTGGCGCGTAAGGAAGTCGGCGAACCGGTCCGCACCCTCCTCATCCAGCAATGAGCAGACGGCATAGACCAGCCGACCGCCCGGCCGGACCAGCGCGGCCCCGATATCCAGCAGCCGCGACTGGACGAGGCCGAGCCGAGCCATCCGTTCAGGGTTCAACCGCCACCGTGCCTCGGGGTTCCGACGCCAGGTTCCGGTTCCCGAACAGGGCGCGTCGATCAGCACAATGTCCGCCTGCCCTACCCACGCGTCCAGCGCCGCCAGTTCGCGGCCGGGATCGAGCAGCACCGACGTGATGTTGCGCGCTCCGGCCCGCTCGGCACGCGGACCGAGGCGAGAAAGCCGCCTGCGGTCCGTGTCGCTGGCGATCAGTTGCCCGTCATTCGCCATCTCGGCCGCCAGCGCCAAGGTCTTGCCGCCAGCGCCGGCGCACAAGTCGATCACCGTCATGCCCGGCCGCGCCCCGGTGGCGGCGACGATCAACTGGCTGCCTTCGTCCTGAACCTCGAACAGTCCCTCGGCGAAGGCAGGCAGCGATTCCACCGCTGCCCCTTCCTCCAGCCGGAGACCGGTTGCAGCGCGATCAGTGGGATGCGCGCCCGGAATCATCGCGGCCAGATCGGCGCGGCTGGTCTTCAGCGTGTTGGCCCTGAGATCGAGCGGTGCGCGCTCTGCCATGGCGCGCAGTTCCGCCTTGCCCACCGCCGGCACCAGCCGCTTCATCAGCCAGGTCGGCGCCAGGGACGGGCGGGCGCCTGGCTCCTCGGCGGTGATCGGCGCAGGGCCATGGGCGGTGCCATCGAACAGCACCGCGACCTCCGCATCCTCGCGGGCGAGGCCGACCATCGCCGCGCGACCACTGGCAGGCCGGGCGCCGGCGCGGCGGATGGCCCGATAAACCAGATCGCGCACCGCCCGCCTGTCCTTCGAACCGGCATAGCGACGATCGTGGAAATAGCGGGCGATCAGTGTGTCGGCGGCGGCCCCGTCGTCCCGGGCGGCGGCGATCACCTGATCAAGGATTTCCACCGCCGCCTGGGCGCGCGCGGCGGGGGTCATGCGGCACCGCCATCAACGCGTCGGATAGTTCGGCGCCTCGCGGGTGATGGTGACGTCATGAACGTGACTCTCTCTCAAACCGGCATTGGTGATGCGGACGAACCGGGCCCTGGCCTTCAGCTCTTCCAGCGTCGCAGCGCCAGTATAGCCCATCGCCGCCTTCACGCCGCCGACGAGCTGGTGGATGACGTCCTTGGCCGGACCCTTATAGGGCACCTGGCCCTCGATTCCTTCCGGTACCAGCTTCAGCTGGTCCTTGATGTCCTGCTGGAAATAACGATCGGCCGACCCGCGCGCCATCGCTCCGACCGAGCCCATGCCGCGATAGGATTTATAGGCCCGACCCTGATAAAGGAAGGTTTCCCCCGGCGCCTCCTCGGTGCCGGCGAGGAGAGAGCCGACCATCACCGTCGCCGCGCCCGCCGCCAGCGCCTTCGCGATGTCGCCGGAGGTGCGAAGGCCACCATCGGCGATCACCGGCACACCGGACTTGGCCGCTTCCTCGGCAGCATCGAGCACGGCGGTCAGCTGCGGCACGCCAACGCCCGCGACCACGCGGGTGGTGCAGATCGACCCCGGCCCAATGCCGACCTTGATACCGTCGGCGCCCGCGCCGATCAGCGCCCGGGTGGCCTCCGCCGTCGCGACGTTGCCGGCGACGATCTGGACCGTGTTCGACAGCTTCTTGATCCGTTCGACCGCCACCGCCACCATCTCGGAATGACCATGGGCGGTGTCGACGACGATCAGGTCACATTCGGCGTCGATCAGCGCCTCGGTACGCTCATAGCCCTTGTCGCCGACCGTGGTCGCGGCAGCGACGCGCAGGCGGCCGTTCGCGTCCTTGGTCGCCGCCGGATAGGTGACCGCCTTTTCGATATCCTTGACCGTGATCAGGCCGACGCACCGATAGGCGCCGTCGACGACCAGCAGCTTCTCGATGCGCCGCTGGTGGAGCAGGCGCCGGGCCTCTTCCTGCGATACGCCTGCGGGAACGGTGGCGAGGTTGTCGCGCGTCATCAGCTCGCTGACTGGCTGGGCCGGATTCTCGGCGAAGCGGACGTCGCGGTTGGTGAGGATGCCCACCAGCCGGCCGCTCGCCTCGACCACTGGAATGCCCGAGATGCGATGATGGGCCATCAGCGCCTGCGCATCGGCCAGCGTCTGGTCGGGGGTGATGGTGATGGGATTGACCACCATGCCGCTTTCGAACCGCTTCACAGCGCGCACGGCGGCAGCCTGCTCGTCGACCGAAAGATTGCGATGAAGGACGCCCAGTCCGCCAAGCTGCGCCATGACGATCGCCATGTCCGCCTCGGTCACCGTATCCATGGCGGACGACAGGATCGGGATGTTGAGGCCGATCTCCTTCGTCACCCGCGTTGCGGTGTCGGCCGCGCTTGGCAAAACGCTCGATTCGCCGGGCACCAGCAGGACATCGTCGAAAGTGAGTCCAAGCCTGATGTCCATGAGAGCCAATCTCCTTGCGCCGAGGCGGCTCTATAGGGGCTGAGGCTGCCGCTGCCTAGCGGGGCTGGCCACGTTGCCAGGGAGAATCCGGCAGCCAGTTCACCTGCACGTCGCTCCGCGTCAGCGCGCGGAGGATGGCCAGGTTCAGCGCCACGTCCTCCGCCGCTCCGCTCCAATCCGCAATCGCGGCCGCCTCGTCACCCGGCTGATGATAGCGATCCCGGAAAAAGCCCGCGAGCAGGGGATCATGCTCGATATCGCCAGCCAGCACTCCGGTCGCAACGATGGCGGGAACGCCCGAGTTCAGAAAGGCGAACGCATCGGATCGGCGAACGAAGGCGTCCGCGCCGTCCGTGGCGTCCATCTGCCGCCCCTGCGACTCGGCGGCGGCAGCGACGATGCTATCGATGGTCGACAGCCGCCGCCCCACCAGAGCCACCGGCGCGCCGGCCGGACGCAAGGCGATGGTATCGAGATTCAGCGCCGCCACCGTGTCGGCCAGCGGACGCAGCGGCGCACGCGTATAGGCGCGCGCACCAAGCAAACCCATCTCTTCCGCCGTGGTCGCCAGGAATAGCACCGAACGATCCGGGCGCGGCCCGGCGGCAAGGGCACGGGCCATCTCGATCATGCCGCCGATGCCGCTCGCATTGTCGACCGCGCCATTGCAGATGCGATCCCCCGCTCCCACCGGACGACAAATGCCCAGATGATCCCAATGGGCGGTAACGACGATCAGCTTGTCCGGCTCAATCCGTCCCGGCAGCAGACCGGCGACATTCCAGCTCGTGAACGGCCGGACCTCGGTTTTCGCCGACAGCTCGGCCTGGATATTGCCTCGCCAGGGCACGAAGCCTTCCCCCTCCGCCGCCTCGATCAGTTGCGCCAGATCGCCGCCACCAGCAGCGATCAACGGCACCGCCGCGCCGGCCCGCATGCTGCCGCGAATGGCAAGTTCCGGTTCGCCGGCAAGGCCGGTCCCACCCTGACGCAGCGATGCGGATGCGGTCTGCCAATCATCGTCAGCGATAAGACCGATCGCGGCCACCGCTCCGGACCGACGAAGCGCCGCGCGCCGTTCGGCGACGGAAGGCGTCCCCGCCGCCCCCGGTCGCTGGCCGGCAAGGTAGAGGACCACCGCCCCCTCCACATCTGTCGAGACCGCGCCATCGGCATAGCCGGCGAACACCAGCGGCCCGCTCGCGGTTTCCAATTCCCGGGTCCCGGTGAGCAGTAGATCGGACGAGGCGGTGCGCTGACGCCCCACCGACAGGCGCGCGGTGTCCGGCGTGCGAGCAACCAGTTCGACCGGTTGGCGCCACCCGCCATCGGCAGCAGCAGGCGACAGGCCGGCGGCGGCCATCTGGTCGATCACATATTGAATGGTGCGGGCTTCTCCCGGCGTATTCGGCGCCCGCCCCTCATAGGCATCGCTCGCCAGCGCGGCGACGTGCGCCGCGATGCGGGCGGGATCGATGACAGGCGACGGCGCGGGCGAAGCGGCCGCCATGAGGAGCGCAGCAAGCGAGAGGATCATCGGACGGATGTGGCAGTCGCCCTGACTGGCGACAAGGCGAATCGTCGGAATTGCAGACATGAAAAGGGCGGCCCCGCAGGACCGCCCCCTCATGAACAATGTCCTGCGATCAGGCCGGTGTCTTCACCCAGGCATTCCAGAACTGGGCGACCTGGGCGCGCGCGCCGTTGGTCACCTTGGCAAACGCCTCACTGGCGC
Organism: Sphingomonas sanxanigenens; assembly: GCA_037190805.1. GTDB lineage: Bacteria > Pseudomonadota > Alphaproteobacteria > Sphingomonadales > Sphingomonadaceae > JBBCJR01. Next base: position 42,189 of record JBBCJR010000015.1, read on the forward strand.
CGGCCTTGTCACCGCTGTTCGCGAGCGCGATGCCCAGCCGGGTGTTGGCGACATCGGCATCGACGCCGCCCTTGGTCAAAGCCAGCCGATACATTTCGGCCGCCTTGGCGTTGTCGCCATAGTTGAGGAAGGCATCGCCGGTCGCCAAGGCTTCGCGGCCATTGGCGGCCGCTTTGGCGGCGGTTTCGAACTTGCCGAGTGACGCCTTGTCAGCGGCGATTCGGCCGCTGGCGAGGCCGTTCAGTTCCTTGAAGGTGTCCTTGGTCAGGCTGACCTGGTTCGCCGCGACGCCAGCGTCGATCACCGCCTTGCTCTCGCCATAGAGGCCGCGGCGATAGGCGAGATCGGCATATTCGTAATAATCCGATTCACCCTTCAGCGCGCTCGCCGCCTTCTGCAAACGCATGACGTCAAGGTTGGTCTGATCGTCAATCTGAGTACCGGTCTTGAACAGGACCAGCGAATCGCGCCAGTTATCCGGCGTCGGGTAGGCCGCGACAAGCGCCATCGAGGCCGAAGTCACAAGGTCGTTGCGCTTGGCATCATAGGCGATCGCTAGCATGCGCTTGTACCAGGTTTCCGGCACCGCTTCGCCTTCCGCCTTCTTGGCATCGATCGCGCGCTGAAGCGTGGTGACGGCCTGAGCGCTATTGTTGCTCTGTGCATAAAGCTCAGCCAGGCCGACGATGGCATCGCCATCACCAGGCTGCAGTTGCACCAGTTGCTCATAATATTTCAGCGCCGCCGCATTGTCCTGGCGCTGGAGGGCGAACGCAGCCGCATTCTGCAGCAGTTGGCCGTGAAGCGCGGCATCGTCGTTCGCTTTGCCGGATTCGAGCATGGCCAGCGTGCTCTTTTCGATGATGGCGTTATCTTTCTTGGCAACGCCAACATTGTAGAGCATCTGGCCGCCATAGAATTTATCATCGGGCGTCTGGGCACCGGCCAACGCCTCATTCAGCTTGGCCTGGGCGCCGTCGAGGTCGCCCTTCTGCTCAAGCTTCTGCGCTTCAGCGAGGGCGTTCTGCACTTCCTTCGTGAACTGGGGCTTAGGCGCCGCCGGCGCCTTTTCACGGTTGTTCCGCTGGGCGACCGCGGAGTCCGTCACCGTGACGGTGCCGACCACCCCAGTGGCCAGCACAAGCGCCAGCGCAAGGCGTGAAATCTTCGGGGTCATATCCTTCTCCTAAAATGTCATCGGCAGTGACTGCCGTCCGGTTGCCGACCGGATTAACCGCTTTGGGCCGTTGCCGACAAGAGGTTTGCCTGGGTCCATAAGCCCCCTTTGTGTCGAATCCGCGCTGAACGGGAATTGAACCCGCTTTGACGCGCCCCCGGCCTGGGGATATCGACGGATCATGCTTGCTATCATCTCTCCCGCAAAGACGCTCGACCTCAAGCGGACGTTCCCGATGAACGATCTGACTCAGCCCCGCTTCTTGCCTGAGGCGGAGGAGCTGGCCACCGCCGCCGCCAAGCTGAACGCGAAGAAACTGTCCGATCTGATGCACGTCTCTGACAAGATCGCAACGTTGAACGTCGAGCGGTTCCGGGATTTCCACCTGCCGTTCACGACCGACAACGCGCGGCCGGCGATCTACACCTTTGCCGGGGACGTCTATACCGGGTTCGAGATCGACAGCCTGGACGAAACGGCAGTCGCCTATGCGCAGGATCACCTGCGGATCATCTCGGGCCTGTATGGCCTGCTGCGTCCGCTGGACCTGATGCAGGCCTATCGGCTGGAAATGGGGACCCGCTGGGCGCCGGGCCGCAAGAAGACGCTCTATGACTGGTGGGGCGACAAGGTCGGGGGGGCGATCGCCGCCGATCTGGCCCAGGAAGGGTCCGGCGTCATCCTCAACCTCGCCAGCCAGGAATATTGGAAGGCGGCGGAACGGGCTCTTCCCGCCGGCGCGCGCGTGATCACCGTCGACTTCCGCGAGCATGGGCCGAAGGGACTTTATTTCAACAGCTTCGGTGCCAAGAAGGCTCGAGGCATGCTGGCCCGTTACCTCTGCGAACATCGTATCGCCGATCCTGAGGGGCTGAAGGGTTTCGACAGCGACGGCTATGCGTTCGACGCGCAAGGGTCGGAGGAGGATCGCTGGCTGTTCATCCGCCAACGCTGAGCATCTTCACGATCGGCTATGAAGGCGCGACCGTCGCCGAGTTGATCGCGACCCTTCGTGCCGCCGGCGTCACCCGCCTGATCGACGTCCGTGCCCTGCCGCTGTCGCGCCGGCCTGGATTCTCCAAGACGCCGCTGTCCGCCGCGCTGGCGGAAGCGGGGATCGGCTACACTCATTTGCGCGCGCTCGGCACCCCACCCGACGGCCGCGCCGCCGTTCGTCGCGGTGATCATGTCGCGCTGGAGCGCATCTACGCTGCCCAGCTCGCGACGCCGCGTGCCATCGCCGAAGCCGCGATCATGCTCGACCTCGCCGCGACTGAAAAATCGGTCCTCCTCTGCTACGAGCGCGACCCCGCCGGCTGCCACCGTTCCCTGCTGCTGAAAGCGGTTGCACCGGACGCCGACGTCACCCACCTCTTTCCCTGACCCTCTTCCCCAGCGGACGCGGGATGCGTAAGGCCTTCGGCATGATCCTGGTCATCGACAATTACGACAGCTTCACCTGGAACCTGGTGCACTATCTCCAGGAACTGGGGGCGCGCGTCGAGGTGGTTCGCAATGACGCCATGTCCGTTGGACAGGCGCTGTCGAGTGGCGCCGCCGGTTTCCTCATCTCCCCCGGCCCCTGCACGCCCAATGAGGCTGGAATGTCGCTGGAACTGGTCGAGGCGCTGAAGACCGATGGCCGCCCCTTGCTCGGCGTCTGCCTCGGTCATCAGGCGATCGGGCAGAGCTTTGGCGGCAAGGTCGTGCGCGCCGCCACCCTGATGCACGGCAAGACGTCGGAGGTAGAGCACGACGGTACCGGCGTCTTCGCGGGCCTGCCCTCCCCCTTCACCGCCACCCGCTATCATTCGCTGGTGGTGGACGCGGACGGCCTCCCCGATGATCTCGTCGTCAACGCCCGCACGGCGGACGGCGTGATCATGGGCCTGCGCCACCGGACGCTGCCGATCCACGGCGTCCAGTTCCATCCCGAAAGCATCGCCACGCAGCACGGTCATGCCCTGCTCGCCAATTTCCTCGCTCAGACAGGGACGCCGGTGAAGGCGCGCGCCGCATGACCACGCTCGCCCTGCTTCCGGATGCCGAGACCCCGCTCGACGGCCAGACGGCGGAAGCGGCGTTCGCCGATATCCTCGACGGCAAGGTGCCTGACGAGGACATTGCCCGTTTCCTCACCACCATGGCCGAACGCGACGAGACGGCAGTCGAGATCGCCGCCGCCGCCCGCGTCATGCGCGCCCGGATGATCCCCATCACCGCCCCGGACGACGCCATCGACGTCTGCGGCACCGGCGGCGACGGCGCGCACAGCCTCAACATCTCCACCGCCGTGGCGCTGGTCGTGGCGGCGGCGGGGGTGCCGGTCGCCAAGCACGGCAACCGCGCCGCGTCGAGCAAGGCCGGGGCCGCCGACACGCTGGAGGCCCTCGGCCTCGATCTCGACCGGGCTTCGGCGCGGGCGGAGGAGAGCCTCGCTGATCTCGGCATCGCCTTCCTGTTCGCGCAGAAGCATCACCCCGCCCTTGGCCGCCTCGCGCCCATCCGGCGGGCGATCGGGCGACGGACGATCTTCAACCTGCTCGGCCCGCTCGCCAATCCGGCACGAGTGACGCGCCAGCTGATCGGCGTCGCCAGGGTGGACTATCTGCCGACCATCGCCACCGCCCTGGACCTGCTGGGCGCGGAGGCGGCGATGATCGTCTCGGGCGAGGAAAATCTCGACGAGCTGTCGATCGCCGGTCCCAGCCGGGCCATCCGCATCGGCCGCATCGGCAACCGCGATACGGTGGTGACGCCGGAGGATGCCGGCCTTCTCCGCCATGGCCTCGATGCCATCCGGGGCGGCGATCCAGCCTTCAACGCCGCCGCCCTGCGCCGTCTGCTCGCCGGTGAAGCGGGTGCCTATCGGGACGCGGTGGTGCTCAACGCCGCCGCCGCCCTCATCGTCGCCGGCGAGGCGGAGGATTGGACCGAGGCCGCCGAACGGGCCGCCGAAACCATCGACGCCGGCCTCGCCAACGCGCTGCTCGACTGCTGGATCGCCTTCTGACGCCATGACCGACCGCCTGACCCGCATCCTCGACGCCAAGCGCGACCATGTCGTCGCCTGCAAGGCGCGCGCGCCGCTGGCCGAGGTCGAGGCGTTGGCCCGCGACCAGGCCCCGCCACGCGGCTTCCGCGCCGCGCTGGAGGCGAAGCGCGCCGCCGGCCAGTGGGGCCTGATTGCCGAGATCAAGAAAGCGAGCCCATCCAAGGGCCTGATCCGCGCCGATTTCGACCCGCCGGCCCATGCCATGGCCTATGCGGACGGCGGCGCCGCCTGCCTCAGCGTTCTCACTGACGTGCCTTTCTTCCAGGGCTCCGACGACTATCTGGTCGCGGCGCGGGCGGCTGTCACCCTGCCGGTGCTGCGTAAGGATTTCATGGTCGATCCCTATCAGGTCGCCGAGGCGCGTGCGCTGGGCGCAGACTGCATCCTGCTGATCATCGCCGCGCTGGATGATGGCCAGCTCGCCGAACTGGAAGCCGCCGCCATCGATCATGGCCTCGACGTGCTGGTCGAAGTGCACGATGCCGCCGAGCTTGAGCGCGCCCTGCGCCTCGAAAGCCGACTGATCGGTGTCAACAACCGCGACCTGCGGGACTTCTCCGTCGACACCCGGCGCACCATCGCGCTGGCCCCCGGTGTGCCGGCGGGAACGACTCTGGTCGCCGAAAGCGGCCTCGGTTCGGCTGCCGACCTCGCAGACCTGTCGGCCCACGGCATCGACTGCTTCCTGATCGGCGAGTCGCTGATGCGGCAGCCGGACGTTGCCGCCGCCACCCGCGCCATCCTCACCCGATGACCGACCGCCTCACCCATATCGACGAATCCGGCGCGGCCCGCATGGTCGACGTCTCGGCCAAGGACGCCACCCTGCGCGAGGCGGTGGCGGAAGGCATGATCCGCATGTCCCCCCCGGCCCTGACCGCCATCGCCGGCGGCCTGGTCAAGAAGGGCGACGTGCTGGCCGTGGCCCGCATCGCCGGGATCATGGCCGCCAAGCGCACCGCCGACCTCATCCCGCTCTGCCATCCGCTGCCATTGAGCGGCGTCAGCCTCGACCTCGTGCCGGTCGACGGCGGCATCCGGGCGGAAGCGCGGGTTCGCACCACCCACCAGACCGGTGTCGAGATGGAGGCGCTGACCGCCGTCAATGTCGCCCTCCTCACCATCTACGACATGGCCAAGAGCCTCGACCGGGCAATGGTGATCGACGGAGTCCGACTGCTCGCCAAGTCCGGGGGCCGCTCGGGGGACTGGCGAGCGACGTGAGCCGCCTGTTGCCGGTCGAGGAGGCCCGTGACCGCCTGCTGGCGCTGGCCCCCACCCTGCCGGTCGAAACCGTGCCGCTGCGCGACGCCGCCGGACGATGGGCGGCCCGGCTGGTCGCCGCGACCCGCGACCAGCCCTGGGCCGACCTGTCGGCGATGGATGGCTATGCGATCCGCCACGCCGAGCTGCCGGGCCCCTGGCGCGTGACGGGTGAGAGCGCTGCCGGCGCCTCCATGCCTCAGCCATTGGCTCCCGGCTCCGCGCTGCGCATTTTCACCGGCGCGCCGATGCCCCCGGGCGCCGACTGCGTTCTGGTGCAGGAGGAGGCGGCACGGACCGGCGATACGCTGTCGCTGGCTGGCGAAGGGCCAGCGCATCCCGGCCGCAATGTCCGCGGGCGGGGATCCGATTTTCTCGCCGATGATCCGCTGATCGCTGCCGGCGAACGACTGACACCCGCCCGTCTCGCCCTGGCGGCGGTGGCGGGACATGGCGCACTGGCGGTGAGCGGCCGCGCGCGTGTGGCGCTGCTGTCCACCGGAGACGAATTGCTCCCCCCCGGCGTGCCCGTGCCACCGGGCCGCCTGCCATCGTCCAACGCCACCATGCTGGCCGCCCTGTTCGGCGCGCTGGGCTGCGCTGTGACCGATCTCGGAATCGCTCGCGATGATCTGGACGAGCTTGCGGCGGCGATCGGCAAGGCGGACGATGCCGACCTGCTGATCACCACCGGCGGCGCGTCCGTCGGCGATCATGACCTCGTCCGTCCCGCCCTCCTTGCCGCCGGGGCGTCAATCGACTTCTGGAAAGTCGCCCTCAGGCCCGGAAAGCCCCTGATGGCCGGGCGGCGCGGCGATCAGATCATCCTTGGCCTTCCCGGCAACCCGGTATCGGCCCTGGTCACCGCGCGGCTGTTCGCGGTTCCGCTCGTCCGCGCAATGATGGGCGATGCCGCACCCGTCGACCCGTTTCGCCGGGCAAGCCTTGCCGTCCCGATCGGCGCCGGCGGAGACCGGGACGAATATCTGCGCGGCATCGAGGAGGGCGGCGGCGTCTGTGCCATCACGGGACAGGACAGCGGTGCCCTCCGCGCGCTGGCCGGCGCCACGCTGTTGATCCGCCGCCCCGCCCATGCCCCGCCCGCCGCGACCGGAGATCTGGTGGACACGCTCGACATCGCTTGACATGTTCGCGCAGGTTTCCTACACGTTCCCTATTCGTTCATAGCAGTCGAGGGATCGATCGGTCATGCTCACGCGCAAGCAACATCAGCTGCTGCTGTTCATCGACCAGCGCCTGCGTGCCACCGGCATCTCACCCTCGTTCGAGGAAATGAAGGAGGCGCTCGACCTCAAGTCGAAGTCGGGTGTTCATCGCCTCATCGGCGCGCTCGAGGAACGTCAGTTCATCCGCCGCCTGCCGAACCGTGCTCGGGCGCTCGAGGTGCTGCGGGTGCCCGATGCCGGCGTCACCATGCCGACACCCGCCCAGGCAGCGCCTCCTGCCGCCGTGACGCGGCCTGCCCCGGCCAATGACGACATCATCGAATTGCCGCTGCACGGCCGCATCGCCGCCGGCCAGCCGATCGAGGCGCTGGAAGGGCAGAACACACTTGCCGTTCCCGCTGCGCTCCTCGGCAGTGGCGAACATTATGCACTGGAAGTTTCAGGGGATTCGATGGTCGAGGCGGGGATATTGGATGGCGATTACGCCCTCGTCCGCCGCTGCGAAACGGCGCACGATGGCGACATCGTGGTCGCCCTCATCGACGATAGTGAAGCGACGCTGAAATATTTCCGCCGCGAGGGCTCGATGATCCGTCTCGATCCCGCGAACCGCGCCTATGATGCGCAGCGCTATGCCCCCGCCCGCGTCCGGGTTCAGGGTCGGCTATCTGGACTGTTGCGCCGCTATTGATCCTCACCTGAGCCCGACGCGACGTGCAAACTAGGCCGTTTGCGATGGGTTGGGAAGCATCCACCGTCGGCCGCGACCATCCATCGGATCCGCGATCGCCCGGTAACAAGCGGCCATCGGGCGAAGCAGGTGGTTGAGACTGCATGCCCGCGCTCACTCGCCCCTTTCTTATCTGTTCATGGTGATGGCTGCCTGATCGCCCAGGGGCGAAGGCCATTGCGCACGGCCACGCTATCGACGCCGGGCGGCGCGAGGCGGATGGCGACGGCCCCGGTTTTGGCCAGCGCCGGGCGGTCGAGCTTCAGCCAGCGCGGAGTACACCATGCCGGCAAGCGCCGATCGCTGATCATGATGTCGGCTTCACGGCAGACGGGCTCGAACAATGGCCGATCGATGAAATAGGGCGTCCGGGTCGCCGCGATCCGCCAACGCCGCCCCTCGGCCAGAATCGTGACCACACACAGGTCGGGACTGCAGCGCGCACCGGGCGCATTGTCCAGGGCGCGGACATAGCGGCTACCGGCCGCGTCCCCCAGCATGTCGCGGGTGAAATCCCCCGCGCGGACGCGGAGCAGACCCAGCCGCCCGGCCGCATCCCGAACCCCGACATGACGACCGTCGCCCGTCACCAGCAGGTCGGGCGGCCGATGCGTCAATGCCTGAGCCGCGCCGCTCGCAAGCATGATCAGCCCCAGCCAACGCAGCCGCCCCGTCCACAGGGCCAGCCACAGTCCCCCGGCGACCATGGTGCCGAACGCCGTCATCGGCATCGTCGGCAGCAGGGCGGTGGCGGCGGGCCAGCCGGCGACCGTGGTGGCGAGCGCGATCAAGACCGCGATCGCTTTATGCAGCAGCCACCACAAGGGCGTACCAAGGCCGACGATATCCGCGACCAATGCCAACGCCTCCAGCGGCATGATGACGAATGTCGTCAGCGGAATCGCAACGATGTTGGCCAGCGCGCCATAGACGCCCGTCCGATTGAAATGGAACAGCGCGATCGGCGTCAGCGCCGCCTCGACCGCCAGACCGGTGACCAGAAGCACGGCAATGCCGCGCAGCGCTCCTTCCCACCAGGGCGCGTCGCGCGGCGCGAAGAGCGGCTTGAGGCGCGGGCTTTCATAAAGACAGATGATCGCCACCACTGCGGCAAAGGACAGCTGGAAACTGGGGCCGATCAGCGCCTCCGGCCGCACCAGCAGGATCAGGAACGCGCCGATCGCCACCGTCCTCAGCGAGATCGCCTCGCGCCCCAGGGCAAGCCCGGCCAGAACCACCAGTGCGGCGATGCATGACCGGACGGTCGGCACTTCGGACCCGGCAAGCAGGGTGTAGCCGATACCGACTGCCGCCCCTACCCCGGCGGCGATCAGGGTCAGCGGCCAATGCAGCGCCAGCCAGGGGCTGAGCGCCAACAGCCGCCGGGTCGCGAGCATCGCAAAGCCGATGACGGCCGCGACATGCAGGCCCGATATGGACAGCAGATGGGCCAGGCCGGTGTCCCTGAGCGGCTGGGCGACCGATTCGGGCACACCGCTCTGGTCGCCGGTCAGCAACGCCGCGGCGATCCCGCCCTCGCCACCGCCAACAGCCGTCGTGACATGGCGGGTCAGCCGGTCGCGCAAGCGCGCGAGTGCCAGTCGCCAGCCATCCTCGGCAGCCGGAACGATCAGCGTCACAGGCCCGATGGCCCGTCCGCTGGCGCCAAGACCCATGAACCAGGCCCGGCGCTGGAAATCATAGCCGCCCGGCGCAACCGGCGGCGGCGGCGGCATAAGTCGCGCCCGCATAGCGATTCGGGCACCAGGGACGACACCCTCGGGCAGCGCGCTGACCACGGAGATCCGCACGGTGGGAGGCACACCGGCAGGGCCGGAGTCGGCCAGCGTCAGACGCACGGCATCCCGCTCGGCCAATCGTTCGACACGGATTACCCGCCCCTCGATCACCGCCACCACCGGGCGGTCGAGGCGGGGCGCCGCAACCCGCTCCGCCCGTGACCAGGCAAGACCCAGACCGAGCGCCATCAACAGCCCAAGAACGATCAAACAACGCCCGAGCCGACCGCGCAACGCCACGCCCGCGCAGGCCAGCGCCAGCATCCCGAACAGGGCGCCGCGCCATGATCCGGGCGTCGGCAGCGTGAACCATGCCGCGATGCCCGCCCCCAGCGCCACCGGCAACCACAGCGGCAGGCGGTCCCGCTGACTGTCCAGCCATTGCTCGACGGCATCGCACAGTCTGGCCGGAGCGGTCGAAAACCGTGCCGTGACAGCCTCCTGACAGCCCGTTTGAACCCCCTGTGGCGCTATGCTAGACACCCGCCGCCTCCGCGCCTCGTCGCGAAGATTTTGGGAGTTTCCGCGTTTGGGCGCAAGCAATGACATCCGGACGGATCAGGGTCAGGTCGTTACCCGGTTCGCCCCATCACCGACCGGATTCCTCCATATCGGCGGCGCTCGCACCGCGTTGTTCAACTATCTTTTCGCCCGCCACCACGGTGGCAGGTTCCTGCTGAGGATCGAGGACACCGATCGCGCCCGCTCGACCGATGCGGCGATCGCGGCGATTCTGGACGGGCTGCGCTGGCTGGACCTCGATTGGGACGAGCCCGAAGTTTATCAGGTCACGCGCGCCGACCGACACGCCGAGGTGGCGCGCCAGCTCCTCGCCTCGGGCGGCGCCTATCGCTGCTATGCGAGCGCCGAGGAACTTGAGGCGATGCGCGAAGAGCAGCGGGCCAAGAAGCTGCCGCTGCGTTACGATGGCCGCTGGCGGGACCGCGATTCGTCGGAGGCGCCAGCGGGCGCGCCCTATGTCATCCGCCTGAAGGCACCGCGCGACGGGTCGGCGACGATCAAGGATCGGGTCCAGGGCTCGATCACGGTTCAGAATGCGGAGCTGGACGACATGGTCCTGCTGCGTTCGGACGGCACACCGACCTACATGCTGGCGGTCGTGGTCGACGATCATGACATGGGCATCACCCACGTCATTCGGGGCGATGACCACATCAACAACGCGTTCCGCCAGCTGGCGCTGATCCGCGCGCTGGCCTGGCAAGAGCCGGTCTATGCCCATATTCCGCTGATCCATGGCGCGGACGGGGCCAAGCTGTCGAAGCGCCACGGCGCGCTGGGCGTCGATGCCTATCGCGACGAGCTCGGCATGCTGCCCGAGGCCGTGGAGAATTACCTCCTTCGCCTCGGCTGGGGTCATGGCGATGTCGAGTTCATCGACCGTCCGGAAGCGGTCAAGCTGTTTGATCTGGCTGGTGTCGGCCGGGCGCCGGCGCGTTTCGATCAGAAGAAGCTGGAAAGCGTCAACGCCCATTATCTCCGGCTCGCCGATGACGAGCGGCTGGCCCATCTGGCAACACCGCGCATTGCCGCCGCCATCGGTCGCCAGCCCACCACAGCCGAGTTAACTTTGCTGCGTGGCATCATGAAAGAGCTGAAGCCAAGAGCTAAAACTCTCAACGACTTAGCGGACAGTGCGCTGTTTTTATTTCGCACTCGCCCGCTTTCGCTCGACGAGCGTGCCGAGCAATTGCTAGAAGGTGACGGGCGCCGTCTCCTCAGCGAGGCGCGCGCCGCGATCGGCGACGTCGCCGAATGGACCGCGGAGGCGCTGGAAGGCGCCGTGCGCGGCGTAGCGGATCGCGAGGCCGTTGGCTTGGGCAAGATCGCCCAACCGCTGCGCGCCGCACTCACCGGGCAGACCACCTCGCCTGGTATCTTCGACGTCCTCGTCACGCTTGGCCGAGACGAGGGTTTGGGACGAATGGATGATCAGCTGCGGCCGCAGAAGGCCCCGCCTGGCGCCGAAGCAGGGGAATGACATCAATGGCCGACAATACCGCGAAACTGACCCTTGGCGACAAGGACCTCCAATACCCGGTTATGTCGGGAACCGTCGGCCCCGATGTCATAGATATACGCAAACTCTACGCCCAGACCGGTGACTTCACCTACGATCCGGGGTTTACGTCGACCGCCAGTTGCGCCTCCGCGATCACCTATATCGACGGCGATCAGGGTGTCCTTCTCCATCGCGGCTATCCAATCGACCAGCTGGCCGAACAGTCGAGCTTCATGGAGGTCGCTTATCTGCTGCTGCGCGGCAATCTGCCCAGCGCCGAGGAGATGACCACATTCGAACGGACGATCACCCGGCACACGATGGTCCACGAACAGCTGGCGCAATTCTATCGTGGTTTTCGTCGCGACGCGCACCCCATGGCCATCATGTGCGGGGTCGTCGGCGCGCTGAGCGCCTTCTATCACGACTCGACCGATATCACCGATCCCCAGCAGCGGATGATCGCCAGCCACCGGCTGATCGCGAAGATGCCGACGATCGCGGCGATGGCCTATAAATATTCGGCCGGGCAGCCCTTCGTCTATCCGCGCAACGACCTCAGCTATACGGGCAATTTCCTGCGCATGACCTTTTCGGTCCCGGCCGAGGAATATGAGATCGATCCCGTCGTCGAGCAGGCGATGGACCGCATCTTCATCCTCCATGCCGACCATGAACAGAATGCGTCGACGTCCACCGTGCGTTTGGCCGGGTCGTCGGGCGCCAATCCCTTTGCCTGCATCGCGGCGGGCATCGCCTGCCTGTGGGGTCCGGCGCATGGCGGCGCGAACGAGGCGGCGCTCAACATGCTGCACGAGATCGGCACGCCCGACCGCATCCCGGAATATATCGCCCGCGCCAAGAACAAGGACGATCCGTTCCGCCTGATGGGCTTTGGCCACCGGGTGTACAAGAACTACGATCCGCGCGCGAAGGTGATGCAGCAGACGGCGGCCGAGGTGTTGAAGAAGCTGGGCGTCACCGATCCCGTGTTCGACGTCGCCCGCGAGCTGGAGCAGATCGCGCTCAAGGACCAGTATTTCGTCGACAAGAAGCTGTATCCGAACGTCGATTTCTATTCCGGCATCATCCTGTCAGCGATCGGTTTCCCGACGACGATGTTCACGGTGCTGTTCGCCCTCGCCCGCACCGTCGGCTGGGTTGCGCAGTGGAACGAAATGATTTCTGACCCCGAGCAGAAGATCGGCCGGCCGCGCCAGCTCTATATCGGGGCCGATCAGCGCGATTATGTCTCGATCGACAAGCGCTAACGGGTCATGGGCCTGACCGTGGCGCCGGCGACCGGCGTCACGCCACCGGCAGGCTGAGCAGGAATCTCGCCCCGCCGCCGGGGGCGGCGTCGACCCTGAGGTCGCCCGCCATGGCCCGCGCCATGCCCCGGGCGATGTAGAGGCCAAGGCCGACCCCCTCCCCCCCGGCGCCCAACCGCTCGAACTTCTCGAACACACGGGTCCGGTTGGCTTCGGCGATGCCGGGCCCCTCATCCTCCACGGCAACGCCGCGCGCGGACAGGCCCGCGGCATCGGCGCGGATCCTGACCGTGCTGCCCCCCGGCGAGAATTTGACGGCATTGCCGATCAGGTTGACCAGAATCTGAAGCACATGGTTCCGATCGCCAAAGATTTGCCCGAACGCTGGCGCGGGATCGACATCGAGGACAATCGCCTTGCGTCCCGCCTGCAGCTCAAGCAGCGCTACAGCGCTGTGGACCACAGCGTCCAGATCGACGGGTCCGAATTCCACCGCCAGCGAACCGCTTTCGATCGTATCCGCCTCCGTCATGTCGGTGACCAAGCCAGACAACATGCGGCCGGCATCAGCGATATGGGCAGCATAGTCGGCATAGACACGCCGCAGGGGGCCAAAGCGTTGAGCCTCCATCGCCTCGGCCGCCTCGACGATCGCCGCGATCGGCCCGCCCAAAGTCTGCGCCAGGCCGGCGGAGGATAGGCCGGGCGAAAACCCGTCCGCCACATGCGGGTCGTCAACGGCAACCACATCCGGAACGGCGGCGACGTCCGCCGGAATCGCCACGGCGGTTCCCCGTAAACCCAGAACCTCTCCATCCCCTCCCGTAACCAGCGCCGCGGACAGCAGGAAACGGCCTTGTTCGGGATGGCTGTCGATCTCCGCGATCTGGGCTTCCAGGGGTCGGCCCAGACGCAGCGCCTCGACGAGCGGCGCCCGGCCGCCCGGCGCCACCAGCATCAATAGGCGGGTAATCGGCTGCCCGATCATCAACTCGATCGGCACGCCGAACAGCCCAACGGCGCTTTCGGACATGGCGGTGACGTGAAGCGAGGCGTCCACCTCCCACAGCCAATCGGCACTGACCCGCGTAAAGTCGCGCTCACTGAGCGGCTGCAACGGGATATCCGTGGCGAGACCCGGATCACAGGCGACGAGGTCGATGCGGATTGCCGCCTCGCCAGGCACCAGCCGTGCCCAATACCGGCGTATGCGCTCATCGAACGCGATCGCCTGCAGGGCGACGACAGGAGTCCCTGTCGCCACGGCCCGTTGCACCAGCCCGGCCAACCCCGCGACCAGCAACCGGTCGCCACCGCCCGCTCGGCGGTTGATCTCATTCAATATCGGGTCCGCGTCGATCAGCCGGCCATCGCTGTCGATGACCGCATGGAGGCGCAATGGCAGATCGGACATGATCAGGCGGCAGCCCGGCGGGCGAGCGCGTCACGAAACTCCGGGTTCAGCCGCCAATGGGCCAACTGCGCCGCGACTCCGTCTGCGGGCAGACTGTCATAAAGTTCGGCGATCAGGGCAAGATGCGGTGCATTCTGGCCGACGTCGCCTTCCCTCAGGCTGTCGATCTCGGCCAGCAGCAACAGGGCCTGCCGCCGGCCCATGGCAATACCGCGCAGCAGGACTGCCATTGCGTCGATGCCCGGCTCGGCTAGCAGGCCCCAGATCAGCGAGGGGTCGACATCGGCGCGCACGGATAGTGCCGCGACTAGCAGGGACAGCCGCGAGGAGCGCAGGCAGTCGAGCAGCATCGCATCGCCAAGCGCGCCGAGCTCGTCCAGCTTGCGCGCGACCTTGATCGCGCGTGCCATGGGGTCCGGATCGGATGGTGGCGCCTGCAACACATCGGTCACGGCCTCGTCGATCGCGGAGTCGACTGTTGCCGCCGCAAGGCCCGCTTCGGACAATAGATGATCGCGCAGCATCGCTGCAGTCCACCATACCAGACGCCGATAAGCGCCGGCAGGCAATTCCGACAACGCTAACAACGGCTCCTGAAAACGATCGCGGCGGCGGCTGTCGGCGATCAGCATTTCCATCGTCAGGCGCGACAGATCCGGGTCAGGACTGCGCACCAGACGACCGACGATGTCGCCAGCTGGAACCACTTCGGCCCGCTCGGCCACCTTTATGGTCATCCGATGTTCTTCCGCGCGACGCTTCAGCACCTTCAATAGCGCGATGTCCGACAAGAGCTGCAGGGAGGGTTGCGGATCCGCGGTGGCGAGGCCGGCCAGCCGCCCCGCCGCGTCGACCAGATCGGATGCCGGCTGCTCGGCCAGTTCCGCCTTGGTCAGCAGCCGATGAGCGATGGCCACCTCGAAATGGTCGATCAGGCCGGTGAGGATGTGAAGGATCAGCGCGCGCTGGCGGTCCGACAGCCGGGCATCGTCTGGCAAGCGCAGCGCGACCGACTGATGGTCGAGGCGCCCGGCGACGTCGCGGGCATGACTCGCCGCCCGCGCCAGCAGCGCCGTGATCTGGCCGTTGCCGTCCGTCATTCCTGATCCGCACCCTTGGTCACGGCAGCAAGACCTAAGCGGATGAGGTTAAAGGCGCCCTAACCGCATCGTCCGACGTCAGAATCGACTGCGCCAGCCCAGTTCGATCTCCCCCCGTGCCGGCGACCGTCCGGGGGTGTCAGGGGCATTGTCCATCAACCGCCCCTCCAGCTTCACGTCGCCGATCGCCGTCGGCCATTCGATGCCTGCGGTGGCGACATGAATCCGTTCGCGGCTGA
The DNA here is from genome assembly GCA_037190805.1 of Sphingomonas sanxanigenens. Classification (GTDB taxonomy): domain Bacteria; phylum Pseudomonadota; class Alphaproteobacteria; order Sphingomonadales; family Sphingomonadaceae; genus JBBCJR01. Next base: position 57,447 of record JBBCJR010000015.1, read on the forward strand.
AGGAAACACGGTTGGTGCTGGCGCCGTTGGGATTGGGATAATTGAGGTCCGCCCGCCGGACGCTGCCATACCAGCGCCGGTTGTCGGTGTCGGTGATGGCGCCGCTGACCCCGATCAGCCGCGAATCTGCGTCGATCGAGGCGCCGATCGGCCGCCCGCGATAGGTGAAGCCCGACCGGTAGATGAAGTTATTGTAGACCACCCCCCGATGCCGTTGGCCGGTCTTCAGTTCCCATGACTGGGTATCGGTCCATTCGACGCCCAGCTCCCAGCTGGTGCCGTCGGCATCGATGGGGCCGGAGAATTTCGCGCCGGCCATGCGGGCGAACTTGTCGACGATCAGATTGTCCTCATCCTCCGCTTCGGCTTCGCCATAGAAACGGGCGGTCACCGCGCCGATCCGGGTGGTGTAGCTGATGTCGAACCCGGCCAGCTGATTGCCCGGTTCGTCGGGCGTACCAGTGTTGTCGGCATCGCCGAAGCCGACCAGCGCGCTCCCGATCGTCGACAAGCTGCAAGGCCGGTTCTTGCCGCATAGTTGCAGCGCTCGGTTCAAACCGATCTCCAGCCCGCGCGCCGGTTCGAAATTGAACCGCATGCCGATGACCTTGGGACTGTCGAAGCCGTCGCTGCGCTTCTCGTTGAGGACGCTGGCGAACATGTCCAGTCGCCATGGGCCCAGCCAACGGAGCACGGGAAAGTCGATCGGATGCGCCTCCAGCCGCTTGATGCCGATGGTCGGGCGGGGCCGGGTGGCGTTGGAAAACAGCAGCGCGCTGTCGTTGCCGGGGCCCCACCAGCTTTCGACATAGCCGCCGTACAGTGCCCAGTTGCCAGCTTTCAGCGCGACATAGCTGGGCTCGAAATGCCAGTCGCGGCCACGCTGATCCGGCCGGTAGCCCGCGCCCAGGCTGATATAGAGCGGCCCCAGTTGCCCATGGCTGCGCACCGACACGTCCGCTTTTTCCCGCGCCGTGGTGCCGAAGTCGCGAATCAAGGCCGGCCGGTTGGTGAAGCCCGTGCGAATTTCATAGCCGCCGCCTTCGTCCGCGACCGCGAGATGGCGCGCCACCCGTTTGGCCGCGGCCTGGACGACAGGATCGAGCGCCGGATCGCGAGCGGCAGCGGTCACGTCGCTCATCACCGCCCAGGGCAACGGCCACGCATTGACCGGTCCGCTGATGACCCGCGCGGCCTTCAGCCGTTCGACATCCTCGCGCAATTGCCGGTCGCCGACTTCCGCCCATGGCGAGGCCAAGGCCACGGCAGGCGACACGGCGAGAGCGGTGGCAAGAACGATGACCGAACGCATGGCTTTATCCCAACAAACTCACCTCAGCGCGCCCGGCATAGCCAGCAGCAACCGCCCGGTCTATTGCGGTCGCGTCGACCCGATCCAGGCTTCCGCCATGGCGAGCGCGCGCGGATCGTCGACATCGATCCAGTCGATCGCGCCGATATCGACCACCTCGGCTCTGCCGGCATCGGCCAACCGTCCCACCGCCTCACTGAGGGACGGATCGGGCAATGCCGCCAGCGCGTCGAACAACGCCGGTCCGACAGCGAACACGCCGGTATCGAAGGCGTCATAGCCGTCCAGATGCTTGCCGATGGCAACGATGCGGTCGCCCTCGGTCCTAACCCGGGTAACATCGTCAAGGTCGATCCAGGGATGGTCGAGTCGCCTGTCGACGCCCAGCCGAAGACCGCCCCCGGCCCCCGCCGATGCCAGCAACCGGTAAAGCGCCGGATCGACCAGATGATCCGCCATCAGCAACAGGCTGTCGCGCCCGCTCGCGGCTTCCGCCGCCGCCAGCGCCGAGACGCCATTGGGCCGCCGCCAGTCAGGGCTGCGCACAGTCTCGACCGCAAACCCGTCATCACGGGCCACGGTCGCCAGATGCGCTTCGACCGCGTCGGCCTCATAACCGGTGACGACGATGACGCGTCGGATACCAGCCGATGCCAGCCGATCAAGCGCGTGATCGATCAGCGGCCGACCAGCCACCGGACAGAGCGGCTTCGATGGCGCAGCATCCCGCAGCCGGCTGCCTGCGCCAGCCGCGAGAATAATCGCCTGATCGAGGCTCAATTTCCGGCGATGTATGCGTTGAGCGCGATATGCGCCTGGTCGTCAGGCACCTGCTGAGGCGGATGCTTGCAGAAGGCGGCCGACGGAACCAGGATGGGACCACCCAGCTTGCGATCCAGCGCCAGACGCGCACAGCGGATCATGTCGATGGCGACACCGGCCGAATTGGGGCTGTCCTCGACCGACAGACGCAGTTCCAGGTTCATCGGCACGCCACCGAACAGCCGGCCTTCCATGCGCAGGAAGCAGACCTTGTTGTCGTTCTGCCAGGCGACATAGTCGGATGGGCCGACGTGAATATTCTCGGCCTCCAGCCGCTGCTCGGCGACCGACTGGACAGCTTCGGTCTTCGAGGTCTTCTTCGACGCCAGCCGGTCACGGTTGGTCATGTTGAGGAAGTCGGTGTTGCCGCCGGTATTGAGCTGGTAGGTCCGGTCCAGCCGGACACCACGCTTGTGGAACAGATCGGTCAGCACCCGGTGGACGATGGTCGCACCCAGCTGCGCCTTGATGTCGTCGCCCAGGATCGGCACGCCCGCCTCGGTGAAGCGCTTCGCCCACACCGGGTCGCTGGCGATGAAAACCGGGATATTGTTGACGAAGGCCGTGCCGGCGGCAAGCGCGCATTCGGCATAGAATTCGGTCGCCTTCTGCGAACCGACAGGCAGGTAGTTCATCAGAATCTGGGTTTCGGTTTCCTGCAGCCGGCGAACGACGTCGTCACGGGTCGGCTGCGGTCGGTCGGCGATATCGAACCGGCGGTCGAGCGGATGCGCATCCATATGATCCGACACGCCGTCGAGGACATTGCCCATTTCGACGAGCACATCGCCATCCGGCACGTTTGCCTCGAACACTTCCGTGCAGTTGGGCTTTTCAAATATGGCGCGGCCAACGGGCTTGCCGACCTTGCGGCTGTCGACGTCCCAGGCTGAAACGACCTTGATGTCGGTCGGCCGGTATCCGGCAAGGTCCCAATGCATCAGACCGATCGCCTCGTTGGCGCCACCGTTCGCATAATGGGCAAGACCCTGAACGAGCGAACTGGCGCAATTGCCAACGCCCACGATACCGACATTGATGCTGTTCATCAGATGCTGCGCTTTCCTTGCAGAGGCGGGTCAAACCGACCACAATTATCTGTCATTGCACTGTCACCTAGCGGAGCGCCGGGGCGTTGCCAAGAACGGGTAAGCAGTCCGGCGAAAATTGGCGGCGGCAATGGGAACTTCGGCCAGGGCGAAGGCGCGCATTCCACGAATGAAGAGCGCCTGGGCGACGAAGAATGTCATGACGCTGTAGGCCGAAAGGACGATCAGCCCTGTCTCCCACGCGCCGAAGGCGGCAAAGGGCACCAACATCCAGAAAAAAGTGTTTCGCCGTCCCGCCACCAGCCGCACCGCGCGCTCCAGTGGCCCGCGATCATCAAGCTGCCGGCCCGTGAAGCGATAGTAAATCTCGCCCTGCAACGCTTCGGCCAGCGCGAAGAAGATCAGCAGGATCGCGACCACCCAGGGACCATAATGCCCCGCCTGGCCGGCCAGCCAGCCGCCAAGCGCCAGGAAGGCTCCATATTCGACCAGCTTGTCGACGACATGTTCAAGGTCGCCCCAGCGCGAGAATTCCAGCCGCGTGCGCGCCAGCTTGCCATCGACGCCGTCGAGCGGCCCGTTCAGCAGCATCAGCACGAGTCCCGCCCACAGCCACCCACCGGCAAAGGCGAATACCCCGGCGAACCCGACCAGACCCGTTACAACCGTGACGATGTTCGGCGTGATCCGGGTCGGCAGCAGCAGGCGCACGATGGCGTCCTCTACCGGCGGATGAAGATAACGCGCCGGCCAGTCGAGACAGCCCTTCTGGGCACTGCGCTGCAGGTCACGAGTAGCGGCGTCGGCGTCTGCCCGACTCGCCGGCGCATGCCACAGCAGCGGCACCGCCCGCCGCCGGTTGGGCGCGTAGGTTTCGATATCGGCCAGGCGCAGCCGCCGCGCACCCTGCTGGACGGCGAGACGGACGAGCGTCGCGGGCAGATCCCAGTCGTCATGACGCCACGCGGTATCGCTGACCATGGCACCGGGCGCTTTGGCGAGGCCCGCCCACATCGTTTCGCCGTCGATCAGATCCAGGCCCGGACCATCCGGTTCGCGCGTCCCCACCACCAGCGCCAGCGGAGCATCGCATTCGGCCACGCGCTGAACCATGCGATCGTCGACGACGACGGCGTCGGCGAACAGCAGAACCTCATCCTCGGGCTCGATAAGGCGCCCGACCTCGGCGAGACCACGGGCGAGGCCGACGTCGAGGCCCAGCGCCTTGATCCGCTCAATCGCCTGAACCAGTGGCGCCGGCACCGCGCGGACGTCCAGAATGATACGACTCACCCCGACGCGCATGGCCTGCCGCGCCTGGCGTTCCAATATCGTACGGCCCGCCAGAGACAGCATGGCCAGAGGACCGGTAACGCCAGCGGTCTCGCGATGCGCTGAAAGAAGCGCGATCAGCGCCATGCCGTCCTGTCCTCGATATGCTGGCGGAATGGGCAGATAGCGACACCAGGCGGGACTTGCCAAGAGCCTCCCTGCCGCCGACAGGACGAAATGAATGAATGACGTGCCCGGCGAACATGATAAAAATGCACCATGACGGCGCTGCATCCATCAATCGACGACATGTCCAACCGGGCGCTCATTCATCCGATTTCCGATGGACTGCTGCCGCTTGCCCTGCGCCTGGGCATTACCGCCAATGCGATATCGGTGACCGGGCTGGTGCTCGGCTTTCTTGCCGCCCTCGCCTATTCGCGGTGGATGGAGCCGCTATGGGCGATGACGGGCTTCCTGCTGATGATCGGGTGGCATGTTTGTGATGGCCTGGACGGGCGCATCGCACGGGCGACCAACAGCGCTTCGGAAACCGGCCGCCTGCTCGACGGCCTGTGCGATTATATGAGCTTCATCCTCGTCTATCTGGTACTCGGCGCGACGCTGCCCTGGGATGAACCGCTTTCCAGCTATGCCGCGATGGTCATCGCCGGCGGCGCCCATATCATCCAGTCCGCGCTTTACGAGGGTGAACGGGCGCGATTCTTCCGCCGCGCCAAGGGTCAGCCGCCACTGCCGTGGGAACCGACGCGTTTCGGCGGCGTCATCGAAAGCCTCTATGCCGCGATGGCGACCTCCGGGGGAGCCACCGCTCGCGCCGTCGACGCCGCCCTTGCCGATCCGGAGGCCGAGGCGCTGCGAGAGCGCTATGTCCGCCGCGCGGTCTTCTGGATGCGATTCAACACGCTGCTCAGCGCCAATGGCCGAACGCTGGCGATCTTCCTTGCCTGCCTTGCCGACCGGCCGGCCCTGTTCTGGTGGTGGACGATCATCGGCCTGACGCTGGTGACGCTGGTCGGGCGCGCGGGGCTGCGGCGCATCGATCTCGACCTTCTGCCTCGACGATAGGCGGCGCGCCGGTCGCGGACCGGGGCGAAACGTGTGGCGCCCGCCGGGCTTCATGGTAAAAAGCACGATCATAATCAGGGTGGGACAAACTATGCGCGATCTGGCTGTCGTCGAGAGCGTCGCCATAGACGACGGCGACACCGCCTTCCCGCCACCGCCGCGCGAGGTGGAAGATCTGGGAACCCTGCGCCGCCCGCTGCGCTGGGCGGCGTTCGCCGCCTTCCTGTGGCTGGCGCTGGGCGCCGCGTCGATCGCGCTGATTCTCTATTATCGTACGCCGGCCGGCCTTGATCTGCTCGATTGGGCGGCATTGGCAGCAGGCGTCACGGCGCCGCTGGCGCTGATCGGCATCGTCACCCTTGCCTGGATGCGGTTTTCCGCCCTAGCCCGCAACCAGATGACCGCGCACGCGCGCCTGATGTTTTCAGAGGTCGCCGCTGACAGTCGGAGCGAATTGGCGGAGGTCGAGCGGATGCTGGTCCGCATCGCTGCGGCAATGGAGAATGAGCGCACCCATTTCGCCGCCGAACGCGATGCGATGATGGCCGCCGGGGACGATCTTGCCCGGAGAGCATCCGAGGCCGCCGTGCTGATGGCCCGGCAGAGCGAGGACGTGGCGACCCGCGCCGCGCTGCTGGACGCGGCGGCGACGTCCGCCCGTACCGATCTTGGCGTGATGCTGGCCGACCTGCCGCTCGCCGAAGCCGCGGCCCGCTCGATGGCGGCGGCGCTCAATGAGGAGACCCGCGCCGCTCACCGCCGGGCGGAAGAGATCAATGGCCGCCTTGCTGCGCTGCGCACCGAAAGCGAAGCCGCGGCAACCTCCGCCGATCGCGCCGGCGAGCTTCTGGTCCAGCGCGTCGCGGGTCTCGCCGCCATGTCAGATGCCCTGCAGGCGCGGCTGGCAGAGCAGGCAGACACCATCGGCGGCACCATCGGCAATGCCGTAGAGCGCGCCGAGGCCGCACTGGAGGCGACCCGTTCCACTCTCGCCGTGCAATCGGAAGCCATGCACGCCCTGATCGCCCATGGTCATGATGCCATCGAGCTGGCCGGGACCGAGGCGACGCGCGGCGTCGCGGATCGGTTGGACCAGATCAGCGCCCTGACCGCCGCGTTCGGCCAGCAGCTCGACCATCAGCGCAGCATCATGGCCGAGATGGCGGGCGGGCTCGAAACCAGCATCGATGCGGTCGCCCAGCGGTTCACTGCGCTGTCGGCCGACGGCGATCAACGTGCCGCCGCCCTCGCCCAGCGTCTGTCGACAATCCGTGCCGAAGTCGAGGCACTGACCCGCCCGATCATCGACGGCGAAGCACGGGCCGAGGCGTTGATCGCTCAGGCAAGCGAGTTGCGCAGCGTGCTGGGGGACGCCTCCACCATCCTCGTCGACACTCTGCCCGCAGGCCTGTCGGGAACGCGCGAGGCATTGAGCGCGGCGCGCGGCGACCTTGCCGACGCCGACGCGCTGCTGGCCGGCATCGCCGCGCGCCAGTCGGATCTACTGGGCAATGCCAAGCGCCTGAGCGGCAGCGCCGCGGGCATCGACACCGCGATCACGGCGCAGGCCGACGTCATGACCAGCCGTCTCGCCGGAATCGAGGCCCAGGTGGCCACTCTCGGTCAGAGCCTCGCCGCGCTCGATCGGGACAGCGAAAGCATCGGGCTTGCCGCATCGGCGCGCCTGGCCGACATGCTCGGCCGAGTCCGCGACAGCGCGACCCAGGCGATCGAGAACAGCCGCGGCTCGCTCGACCGGGTCGTCGAGGATACGCGCGTCCGACTGGCCCAGGCCGCGAGTGACAGCTTGTCAGGCATCGTCGATGAACAGGTTCAGGAGGAAATTGCCGCGCTGGGTACCGCCGCCGAGGCGGCCGTCGCCACGGCGCAGAGTGCCGCCGAGCGCCTGGCCCGGCAGATGCTGACCATCGCCGACACCACGGCCGCCATCGAGGCGCGGATCGCCGAGGCGAACCAGCGGCACGAGGAAGCGGCCAAGGAAGATTTCGCGCGCCGTTCGGCGCTCCTCATCGAATCCCTGAACTCGCTGTCGATCGACATCAGCAAGGTCCTGTCGAACGAAGTGCCCGACATGTCCTGGGCGGCCTATCTGAAGGGAGACCGCACCGTGTTCACGCGCCGCGCGGTCCGCCTGATCGACAACAGCGAAGTCAAGACGATCCTGCGCCATTACGAGACCGAACCGGAGTTCCGGGACGGCGTCAATCGCTACATTCACGATTTCGAGGCGATGATCCGCCGCGTCATGGCCGACCGCGAGGGCAGCCCGATGGCCGTCACCCTGCTGTCGTCAGACACCGGCAAGCTCTACGTCGCGCTCGCCCAGGCCATCGACCGTCTGCGGACCTGAGATGATGCCGCTTCAGATCTTGGAAAGGCGCTTTCCAAGGCTGCGCTGCCCCCCGCTGCCACACGGCCACCCATAGCATCAATTCGGTGACGGCCGGACGGGAGACAGGCCGGCGCCGCTCATGCGCCGGGCGCCGCATCCCCATAGGCGAGACGCAGGGCATGTCCGCTCACGGCTGGGGGCCAGGATGCCATGACCCCCTCGAGTCCGGCCCGGTCGCCAGCATATAATGCCCTCAACGCGTCCTCATAGCGCGGTCGGTCGCCGGCGATCGCCATCAGGAAATGATAGGCCGCATCCTTGCGGGCCCGCGCGCCATCATCCTGTCGCCGGGCCTCGTCGACCAGCCGACGCAGCGCCCCGGACACCCCCTCCGGACGATCGGCCAGCCAAGCCCAATGGCGGGGCAGCAGCGTCACTTCGCGCGCCACGACGCCCAGCGACGGGCGTCCGCGTTTGGTTGGCGACGGGGCAAGCGGCAACTCCGTCTGACGGCCGGTTTCATCGTCAAAGACGAGGACGCCGGACATGTCGGCGACGGCGGCCGCCACGCTGGCGGCATCACCACGCGCGACAACATGGTCGTCGGCAAAGGCGGTATAGGACATGAAGTGGCTCCTTCACTCCATTTTATCCGGGTGAAATGATGCCGTCAATTATATCCGGGTAAAATTATTTGGGCGCGTGCATGTCGTTCATTTGCGGCCCCAGCGCGACAAGATCGGCGGTCTCGATCCAGCCGAACACATAGTTGGCGTAAAATACGCCGAACAAGGCTGCGGACAGCAGCGTCGTCCACCATGCCTTCTTCCACAGATTATGGTTATGCGGAGCACTGTCGGCATTGCCGAGGTTGGTTCGCTGCCCTTCCTCCTCGCTCGTTCTGACGCCGATGGGCAGGACGATGAACAGGCACAGCATCCAGAACAGGGCATAGATCGCCAGGATGGAGGTCAGTTTCATGCCGACGCCCTTGGTCCGTTCATAGCCGCACCAGGGTCACGTCGACGACCGGCTTCTTGCCCGTCCAGCTGGTCGCCGTCCGCCGCGCGGCCAGGCGCAATGCCTCGCGCAGCTTGTCGTCGGCATCCCCGGCACCGGCCTTTGCCGCCTGATCGACCTGATCGCAGACATCGTCGATGAAGTCCTCGCGGTCCTCCTCCACCGGCAAACCCTGGAGCGTGATCCTTGACCGTGCGGCCAGCCGCCCGCCGTCCAGCACCACCGTCACACCCATATGGCCGTTATTGGCCAACCGCCGCCGGGCCTGCATCGTCGCGCCGTCCGCCGGCAGGATGACGTCGCCGTCGACGATCAACCGCCCGGCCGTCTCGTAGGAAATCACCCCCGGCTTGCCCGGCGCCAGACGGATGCAGCGACCGTTTTCCGGCACCACGGCATTGGCGACTCCTTCGGACAGCGCGAATCGAGCCTGCTCCATCATATGTCGCATCTCGCCGTGGACGGGCACCACGATGTCCGGCCGGATCCAGCGATACATCTCGGCCAGTTCGGGCCGGCCAGGATGACCGGAGACGTGGACATGCGCCTGGCGGTCGGTAATCATCTCGATACCGTCACCCGCCAACCGGTTCTGAATCCGCGCGATCGCCATCTCATTGCCGGGAATCTGACGCGACGAGAAGATCACGAGGTCACCTTCGGAGAGCTTGAGCTGGTGCTGGCCGAAGGCGATGCGCGACAACGCCGCCCGGTCTTCGCCCTGCCCGCCGGTAGCGACGATCAGTACCTCCGACGGCGGCAGGTTCATCGCCGCGTCGAAGCTGATCGGATCAGGAAAATCAGTGAGATAGCCGACACTCTTGGCGACCCGTATGATCCGGTCCAACGATCGGCCGGCAACCACCAGCTTACGCCCGGTATCCTGGGCGACGGCAGCGAGCGTCGCCAGCCGCGCCGCGTTGGACGCGAAGGTCGTCACCAGCACCCGGCCGCGCGCCTTGCCAACCACTTCGTCCAGCCCGCGCCGGACAGCGCCTTCGGAGCCGGACGGCCGGGGATTGAACACGTTGGTCGAATCGCACACCAGCGCCAGCACGCCGGCATCCCCGATCACGCTGAGTTCGGCCCCGGTCGACGGCACGCCCAGAACCGGCTCCTCGTCCAGTTTCCAGTCACCGGTGTGGAAGATGCGGCCATAGGGTGTTTCGATCAGCAGCGCATTGCCCTCGGGAATCGAATGCGCGAGCGGCACATAGCTGATCCGGAACGGACCCACATCGAACGGCGCTTCTTCACGGACGACATTGAGTTCGACCTCGCCCGCGATCCCTTCCTCCTCCAGCTTGCCGCGGATGAGGCCGGCGGTGAACGGCGTTGCATAGAGCGGTACGCCAAGATCGCCCGCCAGGTAGGGAATGGCGCCGATATGGTCCTCGTGCCCGTGGGTGAGGACGATACCGGCCAGATCCTTCCGCCGCTCTTCGATGAAGGCCAGGTCCGGCAGGATCAGGTCGATGCCGGGATAGGCTGGATCGGCGAAGGTCATGCCAAGGTCGACCATCAGCCATTTGCCCTGGCAGCCGTAAAGATTGACGTTCATGCCAATCTCCCCGGAACCGCCGAGGGGAAGGAAGAGCAGCTCGTTTTTGGGTGTCATATCCTGCCTGTCGCCCGGTCGTGCAGAAGCGCCAGGCCTTGAATGGTGAGATCGGGTTCGATGCGGTCGAAGACCGCTGTATGCTTGTCGAACAGAACCGCAAGCCCGCCGGTCGCGATCACGGTCATCGGCCGGCCAACTTCAGTGCGAATCCGCGCCACCAGCCCCTCGATGATCCCGACATAGCCCCAGAAGATGCCGGACTGCATCGCCTCGGCCGTCGACTGTCCGATGACCGATTGGCCCACCGGCGGCGCCTCGATGGCAATGCGCGGCAGCCGCGCGGTCGCCGCGACCAGTGCGTCCAGCGACAGGTTGATGCCCGGACAGATGATGCCACCACGATAGCCGCCCTCTGCATCGACCACGTCGAATGTCGTCGCCGTTCCGAAATCGACGACGATCAGGTCGCCGGCCACCATATGATGCCCGGCAATGGCGTTGATGACCCGATCCGCGCCGACCTCCGCCGGGTTGGTGAGGTGAATGGGAATGCCCCACCCGGCCTCGCCCTGTCCCGCGATCAGTGGCGTCAGACCGAAATATTTGGTCGCCAGCACGGTCAGGTTGTGCAGAGCGCGCGGCACGACCGTGGCGATGATCACGCCGTCGACGATACCGCGCTCCAACCCCTCCAACTCGAGCAACTGATGCAGCCATACCGCATATTCGTCGCCGGTTCGCCGCGCGTCGCTGGCGATCCGCCATCGGTGACGGATCACGCCTTCGTCGATCAGCGCGAACACGCAGTTGGTGTTGCCGGCATCGATCGCGAGCAGCATCCCCGTCCCTTCCGTCAGTGCCGCGTCAGATCGCGAAGACGTCGGCGGCGTGGATGGCACGGATGCTGCCATTGTCCAAGCGCAGGTTGAGCGCGCCGTCCGCCGCCAGTCCCTCGAACCGCCCCGGTATGGCGCTGCCGTCGGCCAGCCGCGCCACCAGTCGCGCGCCCGGCGGGTGCGCGCGGGCAAGGAAACGCTCACGCACCGGCGCCAGTCCCTCAGCCCGCCAGCGGTCACGCCAGCGCCCCACCGCATCACGCAACGCCTCAAGCAGCTGCGTCGGCGACGGCATGGCGGGAAGGCCAGCCGCTGCCAGGCTTGTCGAGGGGGGATCAAGACCGTCGGGGTGATGGGCAAGATTGACCCCGAACCCCAGGATCACAGCCTCGCCCGCCCGCTCGACCAGAATTCCGGCCAGCTTCGCGCCATCGCGCAGCACATCATTTGGCCATTTCAGCATCAGGCGGTTCGCCGGCACCCACCCGGCAAGGGCATCGTCCAGCGCCACTCCAGCCACGAGGCTCAGCTGATGCGCCGGCTCACCTGCACCGGGGCGCAGGCAAAGACTGGCGGCGAGATTGCCAGGACGATGATCCCATGATCGGCCGCGCCGGCCGTAACCCGCCGTCTGCACCTCGGCCCGCACCCACAGCCCGTCAGGCGCATCGGCCCTGCCCTGCAGCCAGCGGCTGGTCGAATCGACGCTGGCCAGCTCGACCAGAAGCGGATCGCCCGTCAGAGGATCGACCGCGCCGCCAACAGCGCCGCCGCCGACATCAGCGGGATCGCGAGGTAGCCGAGCGGCGATACGAACAGGGCGGTCACGGCGATCAGCGCCGTGTTGACCGGGCTGTCGGCGGGCGCGAAGCCTTCCACCGGCTCGTCGAAATAGATCGTCTTGACGATGCGCAGATAATAGAAGGCGCCAATCACCGACGCGGCGATGCCGATCACCGCCAACGGGATCAATCCGGCCTGGACGGCGGCATCGAATACCAGGAATTTAGGCCAGAAGCCGAACAGCGGCGGAATACCCGCAAGCGAGAACATGAAAATCGCGAACGCCGCCGCCAGACCCGGACGCGTGCGCGACAGGCCGGACAGGGCGGCGATATCCTCGACCGGGCGGTCATGGACATCGCGCATCTGGAGGACGCACAGGAACGAGCCCAGCGTCATTGCGACATAGACCGCCATGTAGAACAGCACCGCCGCGACACCGGCCTCGTTCGCGGCGGCCAGGCCGATCAGCGCGAAACCGACATTGTTGATCGACGAATAGGCCAGCAGCCGTTTGATATTGCGCTGGCCGATGGCGCCCACCGCGCCAAGGATGATGGAGGCAAGCGCAGCGAAGATGATGATCTGCTGCCAGGTGGCGACCGCCCCCTCGCCGAACGCAGTCAGGGAGATGCGCAGCAAGAGGCCCATCGCCGCCACCTTGGGCGCGGCGGCGAAGAAAGCGGCGACCGGCGTCGGCGCGCCCTCATAGACGTCGGGCGTCCACATGTGGAACGGCACCGCCGAAATCTTGAACGCCAGGCCGGCGAGCACGAAGACGATGCCGAACACGACGCCCAGCGACGGCGCTCCCGCCTCGGTCGCGGCGGCGATGCCGGCGAAGCTGGTCGTGCCCGTGAAGCCATAGAGCAGCGACACGCCATAGAGCAGCATCCCCGACGCCAGCGCGCCCAGAACGAAATATTTGAGGCCGGCTTCCGAGGACCGCGATTCATAGCGGTGGAACGCTGCCAGCACATAGGCCGCGAGCGACTGCAGCTCGAGGCCGACATAGAGGGTCAGGAGGTCACTGGCCGACACCATCATGCCCATGCCGGTCGCCGACAGCAGCAGCAGCACCGGGTATTCGAACCGGGCAGTCGGACTCTTGGCAAGATAGGGCAGCGCCAGCAGCGTCGAGACCGCCGCCGCGGCGATGATCAGCACCTTCAAAAAGGTCGAGAAGGCATCGGCGACATAGAGGCCATCGAATGCGCTGCCGCCACTGCCCCCCAGCAACAAGACGAGGGCGACAGCATAAACGCCGACCGCCAACCAGCCGAGCTGCTTCAAGCTACGATCGCCTTGGAACACGCCGACCAGCAGCAGCAGGATGGCGCCGGCTGACAAGGTCATCTCAGGTAGAACGAGCGACAGCGAATGGGCGTAGGATTGCATCAGTGGTGCCCCTCGGCGGCGGGCGCGGCCGCGGCGTCATCCGCGGACGGGGCCGGCGCCTTCGCGATCTGCGCGTCGCCGGCAGGCGCCGCGCGGTCAATACGAGCGACCAGGCGTTCGACCGCCGGCCGCATCGGCTTCATGAAGCTTTCGGGATAGACGCCCATCCACAGCACCGCCGCCGCGATCGGCGCCAGCAGCAGCAGCTCGCGCGCCGACAGATCGGGCATCGCGGCCACGTCCGGCTTGTCGAGCGGGCCATAGGCGACGCGGCGATAGAGGTAGAGCATATAGGCCGCGCCCAGAATGACGCCGGTGGCAGCGACGAAGGCGACCCAGGACGACAGCTTGTAGGCGCCGATCAGCACCAGGAACTCACCCACGAACCCGCTAGTCCCCGGCAGGCCGACCGAGGCCATGGTGAACAGCAGGAACAGGATCGCATAGCGCGGCATATTATCGGAAAGCCCGCCGTAACGGCTGATCTCACGCGTGTGCAGCCGATCGTAGATCACACCGACGCACAGGAACAGCGCGCCCGACACGAGGCCGTGGCTGAGCATTACCACCATCGCGCCCTCGATCGCCTGCTGGTTGAAGGCGAACAGGCCGATGGTGACGAACGCCATGTGGGCGACCGAGGAATAGGCGATCAGCTTCTTCATGTCGCTCTGCACCAGCGCGACGAGCGAGGTGTAGACGACCGCGACCATCGACAGACCCATGACCAGCCAGACCAGCTGGGCAGAGGCTTCCGGGAACATCGGCAGCGAGAAGCGGACGAAACCGTAGCCGCCCATCTTCAGCAGCACGCCCGCCAGGATCACCGAGCCCGCGGTCGGCGCCTGCACGTGCGCGTCGGGCAGCCAGGTGTGGACCGGCCACATCGGCATCTTGACCGCGAACGAGGCGAAGAAGGCCAGGAACAGCCAGGTCTGGGCGTCGGCCGGGAAATCATAGGCCATCAGAGTCGGAATGTCCGTGGTGCCGGCGACACGCGCCATCCACAGCATCGCGACCAGCATGACGACCGAGCCGAGGAGCGTATAGAGGAAGAATTTGTACGATGCGTAGATCCGCTCCGCACCGCCCCAAATGCCGATGATCAGGTACATCGGGATCAGGCCAGCCTCGAAGAAGATGTAGAACAGGAACAGGTCCTGCGCCGCGAACACGCCGATCATCAGCGTTTCCATCAGCAGGAACGCCGCCATATATTCGGGCACGCGCTTTTCGATCGCGACCCACGACGCGCCAATGCAGATCGGCATCAGGAATACCGACAGCACGATCAGCATCAGGGCGATGCCGTCGATGCCCAGCGCCCAGGAAAACCAGGGCGCGAACAGATCGGCCCGCTCGACGAACTGCCAGGCCGGCGCCCCCGCTGACTGGTCGAAGGTCAGCCACAGGATGATGCCGAGCGCGAAGTCGATCAACGTCGCGATCAGCGCCGTGGAGCGCGCGAAGCGATTGCGCTGTTCCGTATCGCCCGGTGCGAACAGGATCAACAGGGCGGCGGCGAGCGGCACCGCCAGCATGATCGACAGGATGGGGAAGCTGAGCTGGTTCATCGGATCAGTGCACCATCGCCCAGGTCGCGGCCGCGGCCAGGCCCAGCAGCATCACCAGCGCGTAACTATAGAGGTAGCCGGTCTGGAAACGGCGGGCGACGACGCTGCCGCCAGCGACCACCGCCGCGACGCCATTGGGGCCGAAGCGATCGATCGTGCCCTGGTCGCCGCGCTTCCAGAACACCCGGCCAAGCCAGAAAGCCGGCCGCACGAAGATGCGGTCATAGAGCTGGTCGAAATACCACTTGTTGAGCAGGAAATCGTACAGCCCCCGGAACTGCGCCGCCGTTTTTGCCGGCGCCGCCGGATTGCGGATGTAATTCGCCCAGGCGAGGTAAAGGCCCGTCAGCATCACAACCGCCGGCGACAGCTTCACCCACAGGGGCACCTCGTGCAGCGCGTGCATCAGGTGCTCGTCGAACGCCAGGCTGCCGGCCCAGAAATGCGCACCATGCTCCGCATCGACGAAGGCGTGATGGAAGGCGAAGCCGGCGAACACCGCACCCACCGACAACACCACGAGCGGCACCAGCATCACCCACGGGCTTTCATGCGGATGATAGCCGGCCGTGCCATGCGCCACGTCATGAGCATCGGCGCCGTGAGCATGCGGCTCATGCCCTGAATCTTCGTCGGCCGGCTCATCATGGTGGTGGCCATGGGCATCATGGACGGCATGCTGGATATGCTCAGACCCCGCCCAGCGCGGCTGACCGAAGAAGGTAAGGAAAATCAGCCGCCAGGAATAGAAGCTGGTCAGCAGCGCCGCGAACACACCGACCGCAAAGGCGACGCCGCCGGTCGTGGTGCCGGCAGCGAACGCCGCCTCGATGATCGCGTCCTTCGAATAGAAGCCGGCAAAACCGAACACCCCGATGACGCCGACGCCGGTGATCGCCAGCGTACCAGCCATCATCGCCCAGTAGGTCAGCGGGATGTGACGGCGAAGGCCGCCATAGAAGCGCATGTCCTGCTCATGGTGCATGGCATGGATGACCGAGCCGGCGCCCAGGAACAGCAGCGCCTTGAAGAAGGCGTGCGTGAACAGGTGGAACATCGCCGCGCTATAGGCACCGACGCCCGCAGCAAAGAACATGTAGCCGAGCTGCGAGCAGGTCGAATAGGCGATGACCCGCTTGATGTCGGTCTGGACGAGGCCGACGGTCGCTGCGAACAGCGCCGTCGCGGCGCCGACAATCGTGACGACGGCGAGCGCGGTCGGGCTGACCTCGAACATCGGCGACAGGCGGCAGACCATGAACACGCCGGCCGTCACCATCGTCGCCGCATGGATGAGGGCGCTGACCGGGGTCGGGCCCTCCATCGCGTCCGGCAGCCAGGTGTGGAGGCCGAGCTGCGCCGACTTGCCCATCGCGCCGATGAACAGCAGCAGGCAGATGATCGTCATGACGTCGAGGCGCATGCCGAGGAAGCCGATGGTCATCCCCGCCATGTCGGGCGCGGCGGCCAGGATCGCCGGGATCGAGACGGTGCCGAACACCAGGAAGGTGCCGAAAATACCGAGCAGGAAGCCGAAGTCGCCGACGCGGTTGACGACGAACGCCTTGATCGCGGCCGCATTGGCGGACGGCTTGTGATACCAGAAGCCGATGAGGAGATAGGACGCCAGCCCCACCCCTTCCCAGCCGAAGAACATCTGGATGAGATTGTCGGCCGTCACCAGCATCAGCATGGCGAAGGTGAACAGCGACAGATAGGCGAAGAAGCGGGGCTGGTCCGGATCTTCCGCCATATAGCCCCAGCTGTAGAGGTGGACGAGCGCCGAAACCGAGGTCACAACGACCAGCATCACCGCCGTCAGCGTGTCGACCCGAAGCGCCCAGTCGACGACGAAATCGCCCGAGCGGATCCACGACAGCACCGGGACGACATGCGCCTCGCTCGCGCCGGTCAGAAAGCCGATAAAGATCGGCCAGGCGATCGCACACGCGATGAACACCGATCCGGTGGTGATGATCTTCGCCGGGACATTGCCGATGGCGCGATTGCCGAGCCCGGCGATCGCCGCAGCCAGCAGCGGAAGGAAGACAAGGGCCTGAATCATGATGTCGGATCAGCCCTTCATCTGCGCGACGTCGTCGACCGCGATGGTGCCGCGGTTGCGGAAATAGAGGACCAGGATGGCAAGGCCGATCGCGGCCTCGGCAGCGGCGACGGTCAGCACGAACAGCGCGAACACCTGCCCGACCAGGTCGCCCAGAAAGGACGAGAACGCCACGAAGTTGATGTTGACGGCGAGCAGGATCAGCTCGACCGACATCAGGATGATGATGACGTTCTTCCGGTTGATGAAGATGCCGAGCACGCCCAGCACGAACAGGATCGCGCCGACGGTCAGATAGTGGCCAAGACCGATCACAGCTCCACTCCCTGCCCGACCGGCTGATCGACGTTGCGCACCGCGTCCGCCGAGCGGCGGGCGACCTGATCGTTGATATTCTGGCGACGCACGCCGCTGCGCTCACGATGGGTGAGGACGATCGCGCCGATCATCGCCACCAGCAGCACAAGGCCCGAAGCCTCGAAGATGAAGGCGTAGCGGGTGTAGATGACGCTGCCCATCGCCTCGATATTGGTCATGCCCGCGGCCGCCGCCGTTGGCAGCGCCTTGGCCGTCGGGGCGATCGCGCCCGCCTGCCAGGCGCCGATGGCGAACACCAGTTCGGCGAAGAAGATGATGCCCAGGATCACGCCGAACGGCAAATAGCGGACGAAGCCGGCCCTCAATGCGGCGAAATCGATGTCGAGCATCATCACCACGAACAGGAACAGCACCGCGACCGCGCCGACATAGACGATGACCAGCAGGGCAGCCAGGAACTCCGCCCCCAGCAGCAGGAACAGGCCAGCGGCGTTGAAGAACGCCAGTATCAGCCACAGGACCGAATGCACCGGATTGCGCGCAAAGATCGTCAACGCGGCGGACGCGATGAGGATGGTTGCAAACAGATAAAAGGCGAAAGCCTGGATCACGGCGGTGAATCAGCCCCTTTGGTTATTGACGTGGCGATTAACGATAGGGTGCGTCTGCGGCAAGGTTCTGGGCAATGGCGCGCTCCCAGCGGTCGCCATTGGCCAGCAATTTGGCCTTGTCGTAGATCAGCTCTTCTCGCGTCTCGGTCGAAAACTCGAAATTCGGCCCCTCGACCACCGCATCCACCGGGCAGGCTTCCTGACAGAAGCCGCAGTAGATGCATTTGGTCATGTCGATGTCATAGCGGGTTGTGCGGCGCGAGCCGTCCTCGCGCGGCTCGGCCTCGATGGTGATCGCCTGCGCCGGGCATACAGCCTCGCAAAGCTTGCACGCGATGCAGCGTTCCTCGCCGTTCGGATAACGGCGCAGCACGTGCTCGCCGCGAAAGCGGGGCGAGATTGGGTTCTTCTCATAGGGGTAGTTCACCGTCGCCTTGGGCTTGAAGAAATACTTCAAGGTCAGCCAGTGCGCCTGGATGAATTCGATGAGGAACAGCGACTTGATCGCGCGAACAGCGGACATCGGATCAGGCTCCGTAGCGGGTGAGCATCAGCCACCCGGAGACGAGGACGACCCAGAACAGCGACAGCGGAAAGAATATCTTCCACCCCAGCCGCATCAGCTGGTCGTAGCGATACCTGGGCACCGTCGCCTTCACCCAGGCGAAGACGAAGAAGAAGAACGCCATCTTGAGGACGAGCCAGATGAAGCCCGGCACCAGATAGAGCGGTTCAAGGTCGAGCGGGGGCAGCCAGCCGCCGAAGAACAGCACGCTGGTCAGCGCGCACATCAGGAGGATGTTGGCATATTCGCCGAGGAAGAACAGCGCGAACGCCATCGACGAATATTCGGTCTGGTAGCCGGCGACCAGTTCCGATTCCGCTTCGGCGAGGTCGAAGGGGGGCCGGTTGGTCTCGGCCAGCGCCGAGATGAAGAACACCACGCCCATCGGCAGCAGCAGCGGGTTGAAGAAGTTGGCGTTGACCAGCCCCAGCACCGCGCCCTTCTGCGCCCAGATGATGTCGTTCATGTTGAAGCTGGCGGCGTAGAGCACGACACAGACGATGACGAAGCCGATCGAGACTTCGTAGCTGACCATCTGCGCGGCGGACCTGAGCGACGACAGGAACGGGTATTTCGAGTTCGACGCCCAGCCCGACATGATGATGCCGTAAACGCCCAGTGACGAGATCGCGAGGATGTAGAGGACGCCGATATTGATATCGGCAAGCACGGCTTCGGCCGAGAACGGAACCACCGCCCAGCCGACCAGGGCCAGCGTGAAGGTGATCATCGGCGCCAGGATGAAAATGCCCTTGTTGGCGCTCGCCGGAACGATGGTTTCCTTCAGGAACAGCTTGGCGCCATCGGCAAAGCTCTGAAGGATGCCGAACGGACCGACGACATTGGGACCGCGCCGCATCTGGATCGCGGCCCAGATCTTGCGGTCGAAATAGACCGACAGGGCAACCACCAGCAGCAGCGGCAGCACGATCAGCAGGATCAGCAGCAGCGTGGCGACAAACCAGCCGAAGCCATAGCCGAGATAGGTCTGGAAGAACGCCGTCATTCCGCGGCCTCCGCGAAGCTCTGGCCATGAAGGAGTTCGGCCGAGCAGCGCGCCATGGTCGGCGACGCGCGGCAGATGGCGTTGGTCAGGTAGAAATCATCGATCGCGTAAGTGACCGGACCGCCGGGCGCGGCCGTGTCAGGCAGCGACGGCGCCGCGAACGGCCGCTCGATCAACCCCTCGGTCGCCAGCTGGGGGTGCGTCGCAGCGATCGCCGCGCGCAGCTGGCGCAGGTCGTCGAACGGCAGCGTTTTGCCCAGGACTTCCGACAAGGCGCGGAAGATCGTCCAGTCCTCACGCGCGTCGCCCGGCGGGTAGACCGCCCGCTCGCCGCGCTGGACCCGCCCTTCCAGGTTGACCCAGGTGCCGGGCTTCTCGGCATAGGCGGCGCCCGGCAGGATCACGTCGGCATGGGCCGCCGCGCGGTCGCCATGATGGCCGACATAGGCCTTGAAGCTCTTGGCGAACGGCGCGAGGTCAAGCTCGTCCGCGCCGAGCAGGAACAACAGCTTCGGTTTCGCCTCGGCGATGGCGGCGGTGCCGCCGGCCACTGTGAAACCAAGCTCCAGCCCGCCCATGCGCGAGGCGGCGGTGTGGAGGACGTTGAACGCCCCCTTCCCCGCCAGCTTCAGCGCCGCCGCGAACACGCCCTCGCCCGCCAGCACCGCCTCAGCGACGATGACGGCGGGTGCCTTGGCATCCTTCAGCGCCTTGGCGGCATCCTTCGGCAGCTTGGCGAGCAGCGACAGATCGTCGCCCAGCCAGGTCACCGGATAGGTGAGGTCGACCTCAGGACCGATCGCCAGCACCTTGGCGCCAGCCTTCACGGCCTTGCGGATGCGGGTGTTGACCAGCGGCGCTTCCCAGCGCGGATTGCTGCCGACGAGCAGAATGACATCGGCGCTCTCGATGCCCGGCAGCGTCGATGCGAAGCGCAGCGCCGACAGGCTGGACGTATCATAGGCAAGGCCGGTCTGCCGTATCTCGGTCAGGTCCGAGCCCAGGCTGGCCAGCAGCGCCTTTACAGCGAACAGGCTTTCCACCTCGACCAGATCGCCCGCGATCGCGGCGACGCCGGCCTTGGCGGTTTTCGCCTTTTCAGCGATAGCGGCGAACGCCTCGCCCCAGGTCGCCTGCACCAGCTTGCCGTCACGGCGGACATAGGGGCTATCGAGGCGCCGGCGCACCAGGCCGTCGACGGCGTGGCGAGTCTTGTCGTGTGCCCATTCCTCGTTGACGAGGTCGTTGACGCGCGGCAGCGCCCGCAGCACCTGCCGGCCCCGGCTGTCGAGGCGGATATTGGTGCCGACCGCGTCCATGACGTCGATCGCCGGCGTCTTGCGCAGCTCCCACGGCCGCGCCTCGAAGGCATAGGGCTTGGACGTCAGCGCGCCGACCGGGCACAGATCGACGACATTGCCGGACAGTTCCGACGTCGCGGCCTTTTCCAGATAGGTCGTGATCTGCATGTTCTCGCCGCGATAGATGGCGCCGATCTCCTCGACCCCAGCGACTTCCTCGGCGAAGCGCACGCAGCGGGTGCACTGGATGCAGCGGGTCATGATCGTCTTGACGATCGGACCCATATATTTGTCGGTGACCGCCCGCTTATTCTCGTCGTAGCGGCTCTGGCCCTTGCCATAGGCGACCGACTGGTCCTGCAGGTCGCACTCGCCGCCCTGATCGCAGATCGGGCAGTCGAGCGGGTGGTTGATGAGCAGGAACTCCATCACACCCTCACGCGCCTTCTTGACCATCTCCGACTGGGTGGAGACGGTCTGGCCCTCGGCGGCCGGCAGCGCGCACGACGCCTGGGGCTTGGGCGGCCCCGGCTTCACCTCGACCAAGCACATGCGGCAGTTGCCGGCGATCGACAGCCGCTCGTGATAACAGAAGCGCGGAATCTCCTTCCCCGCCGCCTCGCATGCCTGAAGCACGGTGGCGCCCGCGGGGACTTCGACCTCGATCCCGTCGACGGTGAGCTTAGGCATCAGTTTGCTTTCAGACGTTTGACGGACGCACCAGCCGGGGCTCCCGCGAGACGATAGAAATTCACAGCTAGTGCGCCGCGAGCGAGTGTCCGGGTGATTTTTATCTGCTGTATGTCTAGGCAATCACCGAACGCTTGAGACAACGCGCTTATAGCAGCGCCTTCGGACGTTGAGCCGATTTCTGTCAGCAGCAGCGCGTGTGCCTTTGACGGGTCTTGGCGCACCACGCATTCCGCCCATTTGGATAAGGCATAGAAGGTATTTTTTTTGTCGTATTGTTCTTGCGCATCTTTCGCTTTGCGATTGGTTTTTCCTACTAGATCGGGATCAACTGACTCAGGCAAAGCGCGCGTCAACGCGGGCACCTTTGAAAATTCAAATGTTGAAGCGGAAGGATAATCGCGCCTAACCAACCCCTCAGCCAATGTGTATGGAAAATAATCGTACGAAAAACTTAACGTCACATCACCGGTCGGACCAGTTGCGCGCAGAAGGCAATACTCATCCAACAGTTTGACGCCATCCCTAAAAATCGAGGTGTTCGATACACCCTCAAGTATCATTGCGCGAACTACGGGAGCGTTTCTATTTATCACGCAATCAGCAAAGGTCGCAGCAACACGGGCAACGCGAACCTGCTCCTTTGTCGACGACTCGGCTGCGTCCGCCGAGCCCACGCCAAAGGCGACCACGCTAAAAAACCCCATGCTCCGGTGCGCGCTGAACGTCATTCCGCTGCCTCGAGAGCGCCAGCACGACGCTCGTTGATCCGCCGCTCGATCTCGGGGCGGAAATGGCGGATCAGGCCCTGGATCGGCCAGGCGGCCGCGTCGCCCAGGGCGCAGATGGTGTGACCTTCGACCTGTTTCGTCACTTCGAACAGCATGTCGATCTCGCTGGGGTCGGCATTACCTTCGCGCAGCCGCTCCATCACCCGCCACATCCAGCCGGTGCCTTCGCGACACGGCGTGCACTGGCCGCAGCTTTCATGCTTGTAGAAGTAGGAGATTCGGCTGATCGCGCGGACGATGTCGGTCGACTTGTCCATGACGATGACCGCCGCCGTGCCGAGGCCGGAGCCGAGCGCGCGCAGACCGTCGAAATCCATCGGCGCGTCCATGATCTCGGCCGCCGGCACCAGCGGCACCGACGAACCGCCCGGAATGACGGCGAGCAAGTTGTCCCAGCCGCCGCGCACGCCGCCGGCGTGGCGCTCGATCAACTCGCGGAACGGCACGCTCATCGCGTCCTCGACCACGCAAGGCTTGTTCACATGGCCGCTGATCTGGAACAGCTTGGTGCCCTTGTTGTTCTCCCGCCCGAAGCTGGTGAACCAGGCCGCGCCGCGCCGCATGATCGTCGGCGCCACCGCGATCGATTCGACATTGTTGACCGTGGTCGGGCAGCCATAGAGGCCGACGCCGGCCGGGAATGGGGGCTTCAGGCGCGGCTGGCCCTTCTTGCCCTCCAGGCTCTCGATCAGCGCGGTTTCCTCGCCGCAGATATAGGCGCCGGCGCCGCGATGGACGAAGACGTCGAAATCATAGCCCGAGCCGCACGCATTCTTGCCGATGAAGCCGCGATCATAGGCCTCGGCCACGGCGGCGAACAGCGTCTCCGCCTCGCGGATGAACTCGCCGCGGATATAGATATAGGCCGCGCGCGCGCGCATCGCGAAGCCGGCGACCAGCGCCCCTTCGATCAGCTTGTGCGGGTCGTGGCGGATGATCTCGCGATCCTTGCACGATCCCGGCTCGGACTCGTCGGCGTTGATGACCAGGAAGCTCGGCCGGCCGGGCGCGTTTTCCTTGGGCATGAAGCTCCACTTCATACCGGTCGGGAAGCCCGCGCCGCCACGTCCGCGCAGACCCGAGGCCTTGATCTCCTCGATGATCGCGTCCGGCCCCTTGGCCAGGATATCCTTGGTGTTGTCCCAGTCACCGCGCTTGATGGCGGCGTCCACGGTCCACGGCTGGAAGCCGTAGACGTTGGTGAAGATGCGGTCCTTGTCGTCCAACATTACGACGCCGCTCCCCACTGGCCACGATAATCGTGATTCTCGCTCGCCATCTCCGCCAGGGTCGTCGGGCCACCCTCGGGGCAGCTCGCCTGGCGGCCGTTCTGCGGTCCGGCCTTCGGCGTCTCACCGCGTGCCAACGCGTCGAGCAGGCTAAGCGTCGTCTCGTAGGTCAGGTCTTCGTAATTGTCGTCGTTGATCTGGACCATCGGCGCGTTGGCGCAGGTGCCCAGGCACTCGACCTCGGTCAGGGTGAACAGCCCGTCTGCGGTGGTCGCGCCCTTCTTCAGCCCGCGATCCTTGCACGCCCGCAGCACATCGTCGGAGCCTCGCAGCATGCAGGGCGTGGTCCCGCACACCTGAACATGGTGCCGGCCGACCGGCGCCATGTTGTACATGGTGTAGAAGGTCACGACCTCATAGGCGCGCATATAGGGCATGTTCACCGCTTTCGCGACGAACTCGATCACCGGCACCGGCAGCCAGCCCTGGGTGTGGGTTTCCGCCCCCACCTGCCGCTGGGCAAGATCGAGCAGCGGCATGACCGCGCTGTGCTCGCGCCCCGGCGGATAGCGTGCGATGATCACCTTCGCCTTTTCGGCGTTGGCGGGCGTCCATTCGAAATCGCCCCAGCGGGCGCGGACCTCGGCCTCGTCGGGAATGTGCGGGGTGTCGGCCATCAGCGATCGCACTCCCCGAAAACGACATCGACGGCGCCAAGGATGGGCACGGTATCGGCGAGCATATGACCCTTGGACATGAACTCCATCGCCTGCAGGTGACTGAAGGCGGTGGGACGGATCTTGCAGCGGTAGGGCTTGTTGGTGCCGTCCGCGACCAGATAGACGCCGAACTCGCCCTTGGGACTTTCGGTAGCGACGTAGACCTCGCCGGCGGGCACGTGGAAACCCTCGGTATAGAGCTTGAAGTGGTGGATGAGCGCTTCCATCGAGCGCTTCATCTCGCCCCGCTTTGGCGGCACCACCTTGCGGTCGATGCTGGCGATCGGTCCTTCCGGCAACTCGCTCAGGCACTGGCGAACGATACGGAACGACTGGCGCACCTCCTCGAACCGCACCAGCATCCGGTCATAGCAGTCGCCGCGCGTGCCGACCGGGATCTCGAACTGCATCCGGTCATAGACGTCATAAGGCTGGGATCTGCGCAGGTCCCAGGCGACGCCCGACCCGCGCAGCATCGGTCCCGAAAAGCCCCAGGCCAGCGCGTCTTCCTTCGACACGGTGCCGATATCGACCGAGCGCTGCTTGAAGATGCGATTTTCCAGGACCAGTGAGATCGCGTCCTCGAACAGCTTCGGCGCGTTCTCGGCCCAGTCGGCGATGTCGGCGATCAGCTTGACCGGCAGGTCCTGATGGACGCCGCCGGGCCGCATATAGGCGGTGTGCATCCGGGCACCCGAAGCGCGCTCGTAGAAGCCCATCGTCTGTTCGCGGATTTCGTACAGCCACAGACCGGGCGTCAGCGCGCCGACGTCGATAACGTAGCTGGCGATGTTCAGCATATGGTTCATGACGCGGGTGATTTCCGCGAACATGACCCGGATATACTGGGCGCGCAGCGGCACCTCGAGGCCAAGCAGCTTCTCGATGGCGAGGACGTAGCTATATTCCATCGCCATCGGCGAGGCGTAGTCGAGCCGGTCGAAATAAGGCAGCGCCTGCAGATAGGTCTTGTACTCGATCAGCTTCTCGGTGCCGCGATGGAGCAGGCCGATATGCGGGTCGATGCGCTCGACCACTTCGCCGTCCAGCTCCATGATCATGCGCAGCACGCCGTGCGCTGCCGGATGCTGGGGACCGAAATTCAGCGTGTAGTTGGCGATCTCGACGTCGTGGGGGACGTCGGCCGCCGGCGCGGCACTGGTGGCGAGCGTGTCGGTCACTTCTTCACCTCGTCGGCCTTCACCGGCGTCGGCGCGCCGGGGGCTTCGCCTTGCGCCTTCTCGTCGCCGGGCAGGATATACTCCGCCCCTTCCCACGGGCTCATGAAGTCGAAGCTGCGGAAGTCCTGCGCGAGCTTCACCGGCTCATAGACGACGCGCTTATGCTCTTCGGAATAGCGCAGCTCGACATAGCCGGTCAGCGGAAAGTCCTTGCGCTGCGGATGCCCCTGGAAGCCATAGTCGGTCAGGATACGACGAAGGTCGGTGTTGCCGTCGAACAGCACCCCGTACATGTCGTAGACTTCGCGCTCCAGCCAGCCGGCGACCGGCCACAAGCCGGTGACGGACGGCACGGCATCGTCCTCGTTCGTGGCCACATGGACGCGGAGACGATGATTGCGGGTCACGGACAGCAGGCAATAGACGACCTCGAACCGCTCGGGACGGCTGGGCCAGTCGACGCCGGCGATTTCCATCAACTGCTGATATTCAAGGCCCGGCGTATCGCGCAGCGCGCGCATCGCGTCGACCAGCGCATCGCGGCGAACATGGACCGCAAGCTCGCCCACCGCCTCGACGACCTCGATCACGACGTCGCCCAGGGCGGCGTGCACGCGCTCGGCGACGCCATCGTTGGACGTATAACGGGGCGCGGGACTGCTCACCGTTCGAAGGTCCCGATCCGGCGAATTTTCCGCTGCAACGTCATGATGCCGTAGAGCAGCGCCTCGGCCGTCGGCGGACAGCCCGGCACATAGACGTCGACCGGCACGATGCGGTCACAGCCGCGCACCACCGAATAGCTGTAGTGATAATAGCCGCCGCCATTGGCGCAGGAGCCCATGGAGATGACGTAGCGCGGCTCGGACATCTGGTCGTAGACGCGGCGGAGCGCCGGCGCCATCTTGTTGCACAGGGTACCGGCGACGATCATGCAGTCCGATTGGCGCGGCGACGCGCGCGGCGCGGCGCCGAACCGCTCCAGATCGTAGCGCGGCATGTTGAGGTGGATCATCTCGACCGCGCAGCAGGCAAGACCGAACGTCATCCACCACAGGGAGCCGGTCCGCGCCCAGGTGAACAGATCCTCGGTCGATGTGACGAGGAAGCCCTTGTCGTTCAGCTCGGAATTGAGATCGGCGAAGAAACCCGGATCAGGCTGAGTGCCGGGCGCCGGCGCACCGATCGGCAGCGTCGACGGGCGGGCGAGTTCTACTCCCATTCCAGAGCTCCTCGCTTCCAGACATAAACGAAGCCGAGGGCCAGTTCCGTGATGAACACCATCATCGCGCCCCAGCCCAGCCAGCCGATCTCGCCTAGGCTGACCGCCCAGGGGAACAGGAACGCCGCTTCCAGATCGAAGATGATGAACAGGATGGCCACCAGATAGAAGCGGACGTCGAATTTGCGTCGACTGTCCTCGAACGCGGGGAAACCGCACTCATATTCCGCCAGCTTGTCCGCATAGGGCTTCTGAACGCCGGTGAACTGGGCGATCAGGAGCGGCGCGAACACGAACACCGCCGACAGGATCACAGCCACGCCAAGGAACAGCAGGATCGGCAGATATTGCGACAGATCGAGGACCAAGGCGGTTTACTCGCGGCTGGACATGACAACTGGGCGGGCTTCTAGGCCGGGGGGCGCGGCGAAGCAAGGTTCTGAGGGGTGAGAACGACTCGCAATTCACAGCCCCGGCATGTGATCACGAAGCGCCTGTGGCGCCTCGACAAATCAGCGGAGCGTGCCGGCGACCAGCTTCTGGAGCTTGGAGTGGACGGCGGCGCTGCCGGCCACGATCTCGGCCCGATCGACCATGCGTTCGCCGCCGCGATAATCGCTCACGAATCCACCCGCTTCGCGGACCAGCAGCAGGCCTGCCGCGACGTCCCAAATCTTGAGATCGGCTTCCCAATAGCCGTCATAGCGGCCCGCCGCGACCCAGGCGAGGTCGAGCGCGGCCGATCCGAAGCGGCGGATGCCCGCCACTTCGGGCGCGATCGCCGCCAGCTGGCGGTCGAACTGGTCGAACTTGCCGTGGCCCTTGTAGGGAATACCGGTGGCGATCAGGCAGTCGGCTAGATCCTTCCTGGCGCCAACCCTGAGACGGCGGTCGTGGAGCCACGCCCCCCGTCCCCGCTCGGCCCAGAAGCTCTCATCGGTCAGCGGCTGATAGACCAGACCGGCGACAACCTCGCCACCCTCTTCCGCGGCGATCGAGATGGCAAAATGCGGCACGCCGTGCAGGAAGTTGGAGGTGCCGTCGAGCGGGTCGACGATCCAGCGGAAACGCGGGTTGGTGCCGGCGGATTCGCCTTCTTCCTCCATCACCCAGCCCCAGTCGGGGCGCGCGCGGGTCAATTCCTCGCGGATCGTCTGCTCGGCGCGGCGGTCGGCCATCGACACGAAATCGGCCGGCCCCTTGCGGCTGACCTGAAGCTGTTCGATCTCGCCGAAGTCGCGACGCAGGCGGGGCGCCGGGGGGGGGGGCG
>JBBCJR010000016.1:0-27224 GCA_037190805.1 Sphingomonas sanxanigenens
CCCCACCCGGCCACCCATAGCATAAGCTTCCGTTGGGTGGCCGGGTGGGGGCGCGGGCCGGTGCCGCATCGGTGCAGCCGATCAGACTCCAAGGTTGCCGTTCCGGCAACCACCCGGCTAGAAGGCCCGTGCGACAAGACAAGGGAGGCGACGGCGCATGGCCGGCCACAGCAAGTTCAAGAACATCATGCACCGCAAGGGCGCCCAGGATAAGAAGCGCTCCGCCCTGTTTTCCAAGCTCTCCCGCGACATCACCGTCGCCGCCAAATCCGGCCTGCCCGACCCCGCCATGAACGCCCGTCTGCGCGCCGCCGTGCTCGCGGCGCGTGCCGGCGGCATGCCCAAGGACAATATCGAACGCTCGATCAAGAAGGCCGAGGGCAGCGAGGGCGATGCCTATGAGGACATCCGCTACGAGGGCTTCGGCCCCGGCGGCGTGTCGCTGATCGTCGAGACGCTGACCGACAACCGCAACCGTACCGCGACCAACGTCCGTCTCGCCTTTTCGAAGAACGGGGGCAATCTGGGCGCGTCGGGATCGGTCAGCCACGGCTTCGATCGCATGGGCCTGATCAATTACCCAGCCGGCGCCGGCGATGCCGAGCAGGTGTTCGAGGCAGCGCTGGAAGCCGGCGCCGAGGACGTCCAGTCATCGGACGACGGGCACGAGATCTGGACCGCGCAAGACAGCCTGCACGAAGTTGCCAAGGCGCTGGAACCCGCGCTGGGCGAGGCCGAGGGTGCGAAGCTCGCCTGGCGGCCGCAGACCCCGGTTGTCGTCGACGAGAGTGCGGCCGCCACGCTGCTCAAGCTGATCGACGCGCTGGAGGATGACGACGACGTCCAGACCGTCTGGGGCAATTACGAGGTTCCCGACGACGTCATGGAAAAGCTCGGCGGATGATCCTGATCGGCCTCGATCCGGGGCTGACCTCCACCGGCTGGGGCGTCATCGCGGCAAGCGGCAACCGCCTGTCGCACGTCGCCAACGGCCAGATCGCCACCCGCCCGGCCGAACCGCTCGCCACCCGCCTGCTGACGCTGGCCGACGCACTTCACGACATCATCCTCGCCCATCGCCCGGACGGCGCGGCGGTGGAGGAAACCTTCGTCAACCAGAACCCGGCCTCGACGCTGAAACTGGGTCAGGCCCGCGGGGTCGTGCTGCTGTCGGCGGCGCGCGCCGGAGTACCGGTGGGCGAATATGCCGCCCGTCTGGTCAAGAAGGCGGTGGTCGGCACCGGCGCCGCCGACAAGACCCAAGTCCACGCCATGGTCGCCCGGCTGCTGCCCGGCACCGCCATCGCCGGCAGCGACGCCGCCGACGCGCTGGCCGTCGCCATCTGCCATGCCCATCACATCGCCAGCGCCCGCGCGCTGGGGCAGAGCGCGGCATGATCGCCAGCCTGTCCGGCACGGTGCAGGCGCTGGGCACCGACCATGCGGTGATCCAGGTCGGCGGCGTCGGCTATCTGGTCGCCGCCTCCAGCCGCACGCTCGCCGCACTGAGCGCGGTCGGGGTCGAGGCGATGATCCTGACCGAGATGCAGGTCAGCGAGGATGCCATCCGCCTGTTCGGTTTCGCCACCGCCGGCGAGCGCGACTGGTATCGGCTGCTGACCAGCGTGCAGGGGGTGGGCGGCCGGGTGGCGCTGGCCATCCTCTCCGCCCTCACCGCCGATGAACTGACCCAGGCAATCGCGCGCGAGGACAAGGCGATGGTCGCCCGCGCCCAGGGCGTCGGCCCCAAGCTGGCCCAGCGCATCGTCAACGAACTGAAGGACAAGGTCGGCGCCCTCGGCCCGGTCGCTGCCGGGGCCGGGGCGCCCGTGCCGGCCAAGGGCGCCGCCGCCGACGCCCTGTCGGCCCTCGCCAATCTGGGCTTCAAGCCCGCCGAAGCCAGCCGCGCCGTCACCGCCGCCGAGGATGAACTGGGCGCCGGCGCCACGCTCGACGCGCTGGTTCGGCTCGCGCTGAGGAAGGCGGCGCGTTAACTGTCCTCCGTAAAAGTTGACCGATTCCATGAGGCTAGTTAGGTACTAACTACCT
This sequence comes from Sphingomonas sanxanigenens, assembly GCA_037190805.1. Lineage (GTDB taxonomy): Bacteria > Pseudomonadota > Alphaproteobacteria > Sphingomonadales > Sphingomonadaceae > JBBCJR01. Next base: position 2,050 of record JBBCJR010000016.1, read on the forward strand.
AACTATGGAGGTGGGGGAATGTCTCGGGATGAACTCGTCCGCAAGGCGGCCAAGCGTGGGAAATACGCCCCTCTCTACAACCATCTTTCAAAGCTGGGGGTATCGGAGTGGCGCACGAGCTTCGAAGCCATCGAATTGATTCTGGGGTTTCCCCTGCCCGACAGCGCCAGAATTCACCGCCCCTGGTGGGCAAATCAGCAATATTCCGGCCACAGCCAGTCAATGGCTTGGTCGGCCGCCGGTTGGGAAACGGCAGGAGTCGATATGGTGGCCGAAACACTCACCTTCAGGCGAGCAGAGCCAGTGTGAGATTCACTCCGGCATCGGCCCGAGCAGCAGGGCCGGGTCAAGCCGTACACCGCCCCAGGCGACAGCCCAGTGGAGATGGGGGCCGGTAACGCGGCCGGTGGCGCCGATGGCGCCGATCGTCTGGCCGCGCTTGACCTGCTGACCCTCGGTCACGTCGACGCGACTGAGGTGCAGGAATGCGCTGTTCACCCCCATGCCGTGATCGATGATGACGAGATTGCCCTCAAGGCTGAACTGCGGCGGGCCGGCGAGCACGACGACCCCGTCGGCTGGCGTCGCCACCGGCGTGCCGGTCGGCCGCGCGATGTCGAGGCCGGCATGGGGCGCGGACGGTTCACCGCCCAGGATACGCTGCGAGCCATAGACGCCGCTGATCCGTCCCGTTGCCGGCCACAGCCAGCGCTGCTGCCAGCCGTCGCTGGCATTGCGCTTGTCCCGCGCCGCGACGATACGGGCGATCTCGGCGGCGCGGATGCGTTCATAGTCAGGGTCGGACGTCGGGCGGCGGCGCAGGCCGGGAATGCTCTGGATATCCCATTGACGCTTCACGATGCTGAGTGTCTGGCGGATCGTCGCACCGTCGGCGAAACGGGCGGTGACGATCGCGGTCGGCCCCGCGTCACGGCCAAAGCCGATGACGAAGCGCCGGTTGGCATCCATCGTTACCGGCTGGTCATCCAGCATCACCGTGACGGCATCGACCGGCGCCTGACCGATGGCGAGTCCGCCCTGGGTGATGGCTCCCTGGAAACTCAGCGTTCGGGGCTGGACCGGTTCCTGCGGGCGCACGACGGACGGGCCAGCGCTGACGGGCGGCGGTGGTGGCGGCGGAAGCGGAGGATCGGCGGCGGCGCATCCCGCGATCAGCAGCGCAGCCGGCAGGACGGATCGGCGTCCGGCCGTCACCCGAGCTCGGCCTCCCGCTTCGCCGAGGCGGCGGCATCGACATAGGCTTCCTGCCGCGCCGGCGACCAGTAACGCAGGCGATCCAGCGGAATCTTCTGCCCGGTCACCGCGCACAGCACATGATCGCCAGCGCTGAGCACCCGGAACGAGCTGGCCAGATAATGGACGCGGGCGGGGCGGCCGCCAATGGCATTCAACATGTCGGACTCCATGAACGGAAAAACATCATATCAGGCGCGGCTGAACCATGGGTTGATCATCGGCCCGGGCCGGTTTCGCGCCGCCAGTGCCTTCGACGCGCACCGGCACTTCGCCATCGGCGAAGCCCAGCCGCAATCGCCCTGCGGAGCGTGCGGCGCCGGCGCTGGTGATGAGCCGCCCGTCGACGCCCGCGACCAGGACATAGCCCCGTCCCAGCAGCGCGCGCGGATCGAGGCTCTGCGCCACCCGCCACAACTGGTCGAGCGACGCCTTGCGACTATCGACCAGCCGCTCGATCACCGCCGGCCGCAACCGTGCCCCATCCAGCTTGTGGCGGGCCAGCTGGACGCGGTCGATCAGCAGGCGCGGCCTGACCGCGCCGCCCGCCGTCGCCAGCGCGGCCCGCGCGGCGCTCAGGCGGGCGCCCAGGGCTCTCGGCAAACGCTCGCCAAGGTCATCGGCGCGCTGGCGCTTGAGATCGAGCAACTGCCGCGGCCCCGGCAGACGGCGCGCAAGGCCGGTCGACTGCTCGCGTTTCAGCTCCAGCCCGCGCCGGGCGCAGCGTTCGGCGCGCAGGGCGAGCTGACGTACGCCGGACAGCAGCTCGGCCCTGACCGGCACCGCCATCTCGGCGGCGGCGGTGGGGGTTGGCGCGCGCACGTCGGCGGCGAAATCGCATAGCGTGGTATCCGTCTCGTGTCCGACGGCGGAAATGACCGGCAACGCGCTGTCGGCGACGGCACGCACCACAACCTCCTCGTTGAACGGCCACAAATCCTCGATCGACCCACCCCCGCGTGCGACGATGATCAGGTCGGGGCGATCGCCGGCCGCCATGGCGTTGAAACCGGCGACGGCGGCAGCCACCTCGGCCGCCGCACCGTCGCCCTGCACCTTCACCGGCCACAGGGTGACGCGGCGCGGGAAACGATCGGCCAGGCGGTGGAGGATGTCGCGAATGACCGCGCCCGTAGGCGAGGTGACGACGCCGATATGCTCCGGCAGGAACGGCAGCCCCTTCTTGCGGCCGGCGTCGAACAGGCCCTCGGCCGCCAGCGCCTGTCGCCGCTTTTCGAGCAGCGCCATCAGCGCGCCGGCGCCCGCCAACTCCAGCCGTTCGATAACGATCTGATACTTCGACCGGCCGGGATAGGTCGTGAGGCGCCCGGTGGCGATGACCTCGATCCCGTCCTCGGGGCGGAAGCGCAGGCCCTGCGCCGTGCCCTTCCAGATCACCCCGTCGATGACCGCGCCTTCGTCCTTCAACGCCAGATAGCAATGGCCGGACGCGACCCGCTTGAACCCGGAAATCTCGCCGCGCACCCGGACATGGCCGAAGCGGTCCTCGACCGCGCGCTTCAGCGCCGCCGACAGATCGCTGACCGAAAGCGGCTGGTCATTGTCCGCCGGCCCGACCTTCGCTAGCAGCCCAGCATCGTCGTTGAGAGGCAAGTCGGTCATGAAAGTCCTGTTGCTGGGGTCGGGTGGGCGCGAACATGCGCTGGCTTGGAAGCTTAGCCGATCATCGCGCTTGGACAAACTCTGGGCAGCGCCGGGTAATCCCGGCATCGCCCGCCATGCCGAGCTTGTTCCCCTCGACATTACCGATCAGACCGCGGTGATCGGTTTCTGCCGCGATCATGGCGTCGACCTCGTCGTGATCGGGCCAGAGCAGCCGCTGGTCGACGGCCTGTCGGACGCCCTGCGCGGTGCCGGCGTGCGCGTCTTCGGTCCCAGCCAGGCGGCCGCGCAGCTGGAGGGGTCGAAGGGCTTCACCAAGGACCTTTGCGCCAGGGCCGGCATTCCGACCGCCGCCTATCGCCGCTTCACCGATGCCGGGGGGGCGAAGGCGGCGCTGGCGGGCTTCGGCCTGCCGGTAGTGATCAAGGCGGACGGCCTGGCCGCCGGCAAGGGCGTCGTCATCGCCGAGACGGCGGCGGAGGCGGCGGAGGCGGTCGACCATATCTTCGCCGGCGGCTTCGGCGCGGCGGGGGCCGAGGTGGTGATCGAGGCTTTCCTGACCGGCGAGGAAGCCAGCTTCTTCGCTCTGTCGGACGGGCGGGTGGCCATTCCCCTCAGCTCCGCTCAGGACCACAAGCGGGTCGGCGACGGCGACGTGGGGCCCAATACCGGCGGCATGGGCGCCTACAGCCCGGCGCGGGTGCTGACGCCGGCGCTGGAAATAGACGTGATGGCGCGGATCATCCAGCCCACGGTCGATGCCATGGCGGCGGCGGGCACGCCCTATGAAGGCGTTCTCTATGCCGGCCTGATGCTGACCACCGACGGCCCCTCGCTGATCGAATACAACGCCCGCTTCGGCGACCCGGAAGCCCAGGTGCTGATGGTGCGGCTGGAGGATGATCTCCTCGACCTCATCGACGCGGTTATCGACCGCAGGCTGGACGGTGTTCGCGCCCGCTGGTCGGGCGACACGGCGCTGACCGTCGTGCTGGCCGCGTGCGGCTATCCCGGCACCCCCGAGAAGGGGGGACGTATCGACGGCCTCGACGCGGCGGAGGATACCGGCGCGATCGTCTTTCACGCCGGCACCCAGACCGCGCCCGACGGGAGCATCGCTGCCGCGGGGGGGCGCGTTCTTGCCGTCACCGCGACCGGAACCAGCGTCGCGGAAGCGCAGGCGGCCGCTTATCGTGCCGTCGATGCCATCCGCTTCCCGACCGGCTTCTGCCGCCGCGACATCGGCTGGCGCGAGGTCGCACGCGAACGGGCGGCGAGGGCCGGCTGAGACGGGCGCCGACGACAAAGGTCTTGCCCGGCCCGACCGATTGGTGGTCTAACGACCGCTATCAATGACCTAGGTTGGGACAGGATATGAATCCCCTCGCCAAGCTGGCGATCGGCGTGCTGGCGGTCGTGTTGCTGATCTACGGCAGCTTCTATCTGGCCGGAAACGGCGAACGGACGATCAACACGCTGACCGCACGCGCCAACCAGGCGCTGGTGGACAACAACATCATCGGCGTCACCGTGGCGCTGGAAGCTCATCCGCTGCGGCGGATCGCCCATCTGAGCGGCACCATGCCGCCAGAGCAGCAGGCGCGCGCAATGACCATCGTCTCGGCCGTGCCGGGCGTCGGCTTCGCGGTCTGGGATCGCGAGGCTCCTTCGCCCGCCACCTATTAGGAGAAAGCCGGTGCTGTACCTGTTCGCCGAATTTCTGTTGATCGGTCTCGCCGCCTTCGGCCTCGGCCTCGGCCTGTCCTGGCTCCTCTGGGGCCGCCAGCGGCGGGAGGGCTGAGTGCCATGATTTATCTTATCCAGAACAATTTGATCACCGTCCTGGCGGCGCTGGTCATCGGCATCGCGACCGGCTGGTGGATCTGGGCGCGCGCGCGCCACCGCATCTCGCTGGCCGAAACGGATGACGATCGCCCGCTGGCACGGACGCTGGAGCGGGCGGCACCGCCCGCCCAATCCGCCACGCCCCAGCCCGCGCCACCGCCATCGCCCGCCGCGCAAAGAGCAAGCGCCGCCGCCCACGCAGGCGTGCCGTCGCCGTTCCTCGATGCGCCCGTCGGCGAGCCGGATGACCTCACCCAGCTCAAAGGGGTCGGGCCGAAGCTCGCCACCCTGCTCGGCGGCCTCGGCGTCTATCATTTTCACCAGATCGCCGAATGGACCCCGGAGCAGGTCGTCGTCGTCGATGCGCAACTGGGTAGCTTCGCCGGCCGCATCGCCCGCGACCGCTGGCAACAGCAGGCACTGCTGCTGGCCGACCATCGCGATGGCGATTTCGAACTGGAGTTCGGCGCGCCGTAGGCGGTTCATGAGGGCAGCATCAGCCCTCGACCGTCACCTCAACGGCGACGCCAGCAGCTTGTCGATCTTGCGGCCGTCCATGTCGACGATTTCGAAGCGCCAGCCCTTATAGTCGAAATGCTCGCCGGTTTCGGGCAGGCGCCTGAGACAGGAGAGGACGAAGCCCGCCGTCGTTTCGTAGTCGCGATCGACCGGCAGGGTCAGAGACAGATAGTCGGCCATGCCATCGGCCGACAGCGAGCCGGCCAACAGCCAGCTGCCGTCCTCGCGCTCGACCGCAGGGGGATCATCCTCGTCGTCGATGTCCGATGCGAAAGTACCGGCGATCGCCGTCAGCAGGTCGGCGGGGGTCACGATGCCCTCGAAATGTCCATATTCGTCGTGGACCAGCGCCATCGGCACTTCCGCCCCCTGCAACGCCGTCAGCGCGTCCATTGCGTCCGTCACGTCGGGCACCACCGGCGCCGAGCGGGCGAGCGCGACGAGATCGAGCGGTTGGCCACCGATCAGCGCCGCCACCAGGTCGCGCGCCTGGACCACGCCGACAATCTCCTCCGCCGAGCCGCGGCCGACCGGCAGCCGGGTATGAGGCGTTTCGGCCAGGCGGGCGAGGATGGTCGCCGCGTCGGCGCTGGCATCGATCCAGTCGACCTCGCCGCGCGGTGTCATGACGCTGCGTACCGGTCGTTCGGCGAGGCGGACCACCGACGAGATGATCGCCCGTTCGTCCTCGTCGATGACGCCGGCCGTATGCGCCTCGGCCACCACCAGATGCAGTTCCTCCGCCGTCACCTGGGCCGCGCTTTCACGGTCGAGGCGAAGGAGGCGGAAGATCAGCGCGCTCGACCTGTCGAGCAACCACACCACCGGCGCCGTGACACGTGACAGGGCCAGCATCGGTCCGGCCACCAGCGCGGCGATCGGCTCGGGCGCGCGCAGGGCGAACTGCTTGGGCACCAGTTCGCCGACGATCAGCGAGGCGTAGGTTGTCAGGACGATGACGATGGCGAACCCGACCTCGTCGGCGATCCGGGGGTTGAGGCCCAGCATCGCCAGCCGGTCGCCGACCGGCCCGCCGAGGCTGGCTCCCGAATAGGCGCCGGCAAGAATGCCGATCAGGGTGATGCCGATCTGCACCGTCGACAGAAAGCGTCCGGGATCGTTGGCGAGCGCGAGCGCCGTCGCCGCCCCCCGCCGCCCCTTCGCCGCCATCGCCGCGAGGCGCGGCTTGCGGGCGGACACGATCGCCAATTCGGACATTGCGAACAGGCCGTTCAGAAGGACGAGGCCAAGGATGATGGCCACGTCGATCCACGGAAAGGGGGTACTGGAAGGGTCTGGCATGGTGAGGAAGCGACCATAAGCGACGCACACCCCATCCGCCAACACCCAAGTCGCATAGTCGTTCAGCTGTCGTTCGTGTCCCGTAACGGAACATGATAGAAGGCCGTGGGTTCGACAGCCGCCACCCCGGCATGCGGATGGAGGAATTCAGATGGACATGACCAAGCGCCTTTCAATCGCCGCGGCTGCGACCGCGCTTCTGGCCACCAGCGCCTGCACGACCAATCCCGAGACGGGCGAGCGACGCATGTCGCGCGCGGCGATCGGCGCGCTGGCCGGCGCGGCGGGCGGCTATATTCTCGGCGATGTCGTCGGCGGTCGCAGCGACCGGACCGAGAAGATTCTGGGCACCGGCATCGGCGCGATCGCCGGCGGCGCGATCGGCGGCTACATGGATCGGCAGGAGCGCGAACTGCGCGAGAAGACCGCCGGCACCGATATCGAGGTGACACGGCAGGGCGATGAAATCCTGCTCAACATGCCGGCCGGCATCACGTTCGATACCAACAGCTACATCATCAAGCCCGAGTTCCGCTCAACCCTCGACAATGTCGCGCAGACGCTGGCGCAGTATAACCAGACCTTCGTCGACGTTTACGGCCACACCGATTCGACGGGCACCCCGGCGATCAACCAGCCCCTGTCAGAAAATCGCGCCAAGGCCGTGGCCGATTATCTCAGCACCCGCGGGGTCGCGCTGGCCCGCATCGGCACGCGCGGCTTCGGCGCCACCCAGCCGATCGCGTCAAACGACACCGACTCCGGCCGTCAGGCCAACCGTCGGGTGGAAATCAAGCTGGTTCCGGTGACCAACTCGACAGCCAGCTGACCCGATTCCCTCAGCCGCCCGCGCCGACCATGGCGCGGGCCTTGTCGGCTTCTGCGAAGCCGGGCAGGCTGAGTGCAGCGCGGGCGGCCGCCAGGGCCCCTGGGCGATCGCCATTGGCGGCGAGCGCCTGCGCCAGATGCCAGCGGATGCCGGGGTCGCGCGGCGCGGCATCAGCCGCCTTCCTCAGCAAGGCGATACCCCGCGTCCGATCGGTCCCGCTGGACGCCAGCACCCAGCCATAGGTGTCCATGATCGGCGGCGCTTCGGGCGCCAGCTTCCATGCCTTTTCAGCCGCTTCCAGCGCCTCGGCGTTGCGGCCGAGCTGGAACTGCGCCCAGGCGAGGTTGTTCAGCATCGCCGCATCATGATCGCCCCGTTGCTTGCGCAGCCGCTCATAATAGCCGACCGCCTGCTGCCAGCGTCCCGCCTCGAGCTGGATGTCACCCATGATGAGCAGCGGCGTCGGGCTGTCGGGCTTCGCCTTGGCGAAGGCGTTGACCGCAGCCATCGCGTCGGCATTGCGGCCGGCGCGCCGATAGGCGCCGACCAGCCGCAGCAGGACGTCGTCGGTGAAGGCGGCCTGGCGTGCCGCCTCGTAATTGCGCAGCGCATCGGCCGTCCGGCCCTTGGCGCCCTGAAGGTCGCCCAGCAGCACCCGCCCCGGGGCCGACTGCGGCTGGGCGGCGACCAGCTTCTCCGCCGCGGCGAGCGCCGCGTCGACATTGCCCTGCCGCTGTTCCATTCGCGCGATATCGCCATAAGCGAGCGCCCCGCCAGGCAACGCGGCTGCCTTGTCCAGCGTCCGGCGCGCCTCGGCCTGCTGCCCGGCGGCCGCCTGGGCGGCGGCGAGCAGCCGTAGCGGATCGGCGATGTCAGGCTGAATCTGGGACAGCCGGGTAAAAGTGGCGACCGCTTCCCCCGGCCGGCCGGCCATGATCCGCGCCCCCCCGGAGGCCCGCAGCACAGCCGGGTCCCGCGGCAGAGCCTGCTCGGCTGCGGCGGCCGCGACCAGCGCCTGATCCTTGCGGCCGGCGGCGATGAGGCCGCCGATCTCGGCGATGCGCGCGCGCCCATTTTGGGGCGCGGCCAGCGTCGCGCGCTTCAGCCAGTCAAGCGCCTGATCCATCTTGCCCTCGGCGGTGGCGAGACGCGCGGCGACCAACATCGTCGGCACGTCGTTGGCATCGACCTCGAACAGCGTCTTGATCTCGGCCCGCGCGCCATCGAAATCGCGGCGGGTGACAAGCAGTTCGGCCAGGTTGCGGCGCAGATCGCTACTGCGCGGGGTCTTGTCCACCGCCGTGCGCAAGGTTGCTTCGGCGCCCTTGAGGTCGCCCAGCGTCATCTGCGCCCCACCCTTCAGCCTGAAGGCTTCGACATTGCCGGGGCTGGCTTCCAGCGCCTTGTCGGCGGCGGCCAGCGCCTCGGCGCCGCGCCCAGCACGCAGCGCGACGATACCCGCCAGCAACTGGTTGCGGGCAGCACCGGGATCACTGGCCAGCAGGCGCTGGGCATCACGCCGCGCGCCCGCGATATCGCCGATCGACGACCGCGACAGGGCGAGCTGGGCCAGCACGTCGGCGGATTCCGGTGCAGCCTGCTGGGCACGTTGCAGATAAGCGGCGGCCACCCCGGGTTGTCCCCCCCGCTGGAAGGCAGAGCCGACCATCCCCAGAGTCAGCGCGTCCGCGTCAGGCCGGTCGGCCAGCGGCCGCAGCGTCTTGACCGCTCCGGCCAGATCGCCGGCCCGGAACTGCGCCGCGCCGTAGAGCCGGCGCGCCCAGAGATTGTCCGGCTGCATCTGCGTCAGTTTCTGCAGAAAGGACTGGGCCTGTTCGTAATTTTCGGTCTGGAACGCGACCACGCCCTGCAGCAGCAGCGCATGCGGCCCCTGGTCGAGCGCCCCGCGCGTCCGCCCCATGATCTGCGCCGCAAGCGGGTAGTTGCCGGCCCGCGCGGCGAGGACGGCGTGCAGATACAGGGCGAGCGGATGATCCTTGGCCATCGACAGCACGCGGCGCGTGTCGACCAGCATGTCCTTGTTGCGTCGGACGGCTGACAGCGTCGCCCCCCGTTCAAGCAGCGCGCTGATGTCATTGCCGTCGATCGCCAACGCCTTGTCGAACCACGGCAGCGCCGCCGCCGGCCCCGAGGCGTCCCGAACCAGCGCGCCCTTCAACGTCAGGATGGCGACATCGCGGGGCGCGAGCTGGAGGGCGCGGTCGACCTCCGTCATGGCGCTCGCGGCATCGCCGGTAGCGCTCTTGAACCGGGCCAGGTCGGCGTGATTCTCGGCATTGTCGGGCGCTAGCCGCACCGCCAGCGCGAACTCGGCGGCGGCCAGATCAACCTTGCCGAGCAGGGCCTGCGCGCGGCCCCGGATACGCGCCGCATAGGACGCGAACTGGATCGGCACACGACGGGGGTCGGCTTCCTGCAGGGCGCGGTCGGCCTCGTCCTGCAACAGCAGCGCATGGGCCATCAGGTGATGGGTCTTGTCGACGGGAACGCCGACGCGGCGGGCATTGTCGACTTCCGACTGAGCGGCGAGACCATTGTCCAGCCACAGATAAACACGGGCCTGGAGCAGGCGCGCCGGGCCGTTGTCCGGATCGGTCTTGATCGCGTTCAGCAATTCCACCCGCGCCGCGCGCACGTCGCCGCGCTGGAACTGCGCATAGGCGCGTTTGTATGTCTGCACTGACTCCGCGCGCGGATCGGCATGGGCAACGCCCAGCGGCAACCCCGCCAGCAAGGCCGCCATCACCAGCGACGTCGATTTGCCCTTCATGTCGGTTCCTCGCGCTGATCAGGTTTGAATATTATATTGTTTCAACAGGTCGTAGAGCGTTGGCCGGCTGATCCCGAGCAGCTTGGCTGCGCCCGAGATATTGCCCTCGGTGCGCGCCAGCGCCTGACGAATCGCCTGACGATCGGTCAGCTCGCGCGCCGCCTTCAGGTTCAGGGGCAGGGCATCGTCGGGATCGCCCGACAGGTCGAGGTCGGCGGCCGTCACCAGCCGGCCCTCAGACATGATCACCGCCCGCTTGAGACGGTTCTCCAGCTCCCGGACGTTGCCTGGCCACCCCCAATCGTTGAGCGCGGCCAGCGCGTCGGGGGCGAAGCCTTTGACCTGGGGGTTCATCTCGGCTGCGAAGCGCTGGAGAAAGTGGCTGGCGAGCAGCGTGACGTCGCCATGGCGCTCGGCCAGCGACGGGATGCGCACGACAATTTCGGCAAGGCGGTAATAGAGGTCCTCACGGAACCGCCCGTCGGCGATCATCGCCTCCAGATTCTGGTGGGTGGCGCAGATGACGCGGGTATCGACCGGGATCGGCTTGCGGCCGCCGATACGCTCGATCACCCGTTCCTGCAGGAAACGCAGCAACTTGACCTGCAGGGGCAGCGGAATGTCGCCGACCTCGTCCAGGAACAGGGTGCCGCCCTGGGCCAGCTCGATCTTGCCCTCGGTGGTCTTGACCGCGCCGGTGAAGGCGCCTTTCTCATAGCCGAACAATTCGGCTTCGAGCAGGTTTTCAGGGATCGCGGCGCAGTTGATGGCGACGAACGCCCCCCTGGCCCGCCGGCTCGCCTCATGCGCCCCGCGCGCCAGAACTTCCTTGCCGGTGCCCGACGCGCCGAGCAGCATCAGCGACACGTCCGCCGCGGCCACCCGCTCGACGGTGCGGGCGATCTTCAGCATCTCGGGCGCGGCGGTGATGAGACCACCCAGCGCCCGCTGGCCACTCGTCATGGTCTCGGCAAGGCGGACATTCTCCGCCTCGATGGCATGGAGATGGAAGGCACGGGCGACGATCAGGCCCAGTTCGTCGATGTCGACCGGCTTTTTGTAGAAGTCGTAGGCGCCCAGCGCGATCGCCTTGAGCGCGCTTTCGCGAGCGCCGTGGCCGGAGGCGACGATGATCTTGGTATCGGGTTTCAGCCGCAGGATCTCCTGCAAGGTGGCGAAACCTTCACTGGTACCGTCCGGATCGGGCGGCAGGCCGAGGTCCAGCGTCACCACCGCCGGCTCGTGGGCGCGCAGTGCGTCTATGGCGCTCTGACGATCGCCGGCGATGATCACCTGGTAATTCTCGTAAGACCATTTCAGCTGACGCTGCAGTCCTTCGTCGTCCTCGACCACCAGCAGCTTTGGAAGTTCGTCAGCCATGGGGCACCTCCATTGCCGAAGCACCGCCAGGCATCAGCAGCAGGCGGATGGTGAAACGGGTGCCCTCGCCTTCCCGGCTGGTGACATCCAGGCGGCCGTCCAGCGCCTGGACGATCGCGCGCGCTTCATAGGCGCCAACGCCGAAGCCGCTGGGCTTGGTCGACACGAACGGCTTGAACAGCCCGTCGCGAATGAACGCCGCCGACATTCCGCTTCCCTTGTCCTCGATCACCACGCGCGCTTCGTCCTCCGCTTCATCGACAATGATCCGCACCGGCTGGCCCGGGGCACTCGCCTCGATCGCGTTCTGGACGAGGTGGGCCACCACCTGTTCCAGCCGCCCCGCATCGCCCCAAACGATTGCCAACCCGTGAACGTCGACGTCGATCCGGTGCTGCCGTCCCTTCGCCCGACCGACTTCACGGGCGATATCGGCCAGCGACACGGCCCGCCGACGCTCCTCCTTGTGACCGCTGTGCTGTGACAGGCGGGCGAGCAGGTCGTTCATCTTGCCGACCGAGCTTTGCAGCGTCGCGACCATGTCGGCGCGGAACTCTGGGTTGTCGGCATGGCGTTCGGCATTGCGGGACACCAGGCTGAGCTGGCTGACCAGATTCTTGATGTCGTGCATGATGAAGGCGAAGCGACGGTTGAACTCGTCGAACTTGCGCGCGTCGGCCAGCGCCGCGGCACCCTGCGCCTCGGCGATATAGCTTGCCGCCTGCCGGCCGATGGTGCGCAGCAGGTCGAAATCCTCCCAGTTAAGGTCCCGCCCCGCGCGCGAGCGCTCCAGCACCAGCAGGCCGGCGAACTGGTCGATATGGATCAGCGGCACGATCGCCCAGGCGCGACGGTCGGCCATCAGCCAGTCCGGCACCTCTGGTCCGGCAGCAGGGTCCGCACGCAATTCGTCGAGCACCACGATCCTGCCCTCGGCCGCCAGCCACAGCGGCATCGGGTGATCGATCCGTAGCGGCCGCATGTCGGCATCGGGCCAGTTCCAGCGCGCGGCGGGATGCAGTTCGCCGCCATCGCCGCGCGTGAACAGCACGCCGCCGGGCGAATCGAAGATGTCCGCCACCGCCTGGATGACGCGTTCGGGCAGCGAGCCGTAGCCGTCGCCGACCCGTCCCACCGTGCGCATGAAGCGCAGCCACTCCTCGCGATAGTCGTAGCGATAGGCGAAGAAATGCTTGGCGATCACCACTCGCGCCCAGGCGCGTGCTTTGCCGGACAGGACGACGACGGCGGTGGCGACCAGCACCACGAACAGGAAGGCGATCTGGATCAGCCGCCCCCAATCGCCACCCACCAGCCGGATACCATAGGCGGCGATCGCCATGACGATCAGATAGCTGCCGATGCCGGCGAGGGAAAACGTCTGGAAGGCGGCGCTGTGCGACAGCTGGATGCGCCAGTCGCGGTTGCGCTTGGCGGCAAGCGCCAGCAGCGGCAACACCGTCAGCATGGCAAAGCCGCGCATCGCCCACAGGTCGACCGACAGCTCGCGGGTCAGGAAGGCGATGGTATAAAGGTTGAGGTCATAGGCGAACGCTGCCCCCAGGCCGACGCACAACAGGCGAACGCCCCAGCGCGATCCCGGCGTCGCGGCGACATAGAGATTGTGGACCAGCAGCAGCAGGCCGATCGAACTGGCCAGACGGAGGGTAATGGCCAGGACCTGACCCAGCGCGACGAATCCTCCGCCCGGCGCCATCGGCGCGGCAAGGTCGACGAGAATCTGGGCGACGAACAGGACCGCCAGGATTCCAGTCGCCCGGCGCGGGGTGCCGGCAAGGCGCGCGCCTTTCCGGCCCTGGTCGATCAGCGCAACCAGTACGATCATCCAGACGGCATTGCGGATCGTCTCGATGAACGGCACCCACAGCGCGGCGACGTCGATGTAGCGCGCGCCGACCGCCGCGATGAACGCCCAGGCGGCGGTCAGCATCGCCGCCAGCGCCAGCCACAGGCCGACGCGGCTTTCACTGCGTCGGATCAGCAACCAGACGGTGAACAGGCCGAAGCCGATCGCCGCGCCCAGATGGCTCCACAGGCCGACCGTGCCGCTCATCGCGCGCGCCCCGCCATTATCGCGCCCCGTCGAACCACAGCACGACGCGCAAGGTCTGGATGAGGATCAGCAGGTCGAGGAAGGGCGAATAATTCTTCACATAATAGAGGTCGTATTCCAGCTTGCCGCGCGCGTCCTCGACACTCGCCCCATAGGGAAAGTTGAGCTGCGCCCAGCCGGTGATGCCCGGTTTCACGATATGCCGTTCGTTATAGAACGGAATCTGGCGGGCAAGATCGTCGACGAATTCGGGGCGTTCCGGGCGCGGACCGACGAAGCTCATATCGCCTTTCAGCACGTTCCACAGCTGCGGCAGTTCATCGATGCGGGTTTTCCGCAGGAAAGCACCGATCCGGGTGATGCGGGGGTCGTTTTCGGTCGCCCAGACGGCGCCGGCCGCCTCGGCATCGATCCGCATGGAGCGGAGCTTGTATATCGTGAAGGGAGCGCCGAACAGGCCGACACGCGTCTGGCGGAAAAAGGCCGGACCCGGACTGTCGAGGCGTACCGCCAGCATCCCGAGCAGGACAAGCGGCAGTGCGGCGACAAGGATCAGCGAGGCCATGACGACATCGAAGCCGCGCTTCAACATCCGGGTCAGGCGTTCGCCGGCTGAAAAGCCGTCGGCGAAGATCAGATAGGAAGGCGAGGTCGATGCGAGGTCGAGACGCCCGGTTTCACGTTCCAGAAAACTGGGCATGTCATGCACTCTGACCCCCAGGCCGCGCAGCGTGAGGAGGTCGTCGACCGGCAAAGCACCGCGCCGCTCCTCCAGCGCCAGCACCACCTCGCTCGCGCCACGGCGGAGCACATGGTCGGGCAGCGAGGCGATCTCGTTCCTCGGCACCGCGCCCATTACCCGGGGTTGCTCACCCGGCATCGCCACATGACCGACCGAAGTGAGGCCGCTGCCGGCCCTTGCGACCAGGTCGGCGATCCGCAACGCCCGCGCGCCCGATCCCAGGATCAGGATATGGCGACGCAGACGACGATCACCGACCATCCTGCCGAACAGCGCTCTCGCGCCGATGATCAGCACGAAGGACAGAAGCATCGCGTAAAGCGAGTTCGATCGCCACAGCCGGACCCCCGGAATGAGGAAAAAGATGAACGACAGGCAGAGGACGCCCAGCGACAGCGCCACCAGCAACCGCGACGCGGCGGACCGCAGCGACCGCACGCTTTCCGGCTGATACATGCCGACGCCCAGCATCGCGATCCACAATGCCATGGCATAGGCGGTCAGCTGGCCGAGGCGGCCGGCGGTCGGCATCACGTCCATGCCGATCTGGACGGCGCGCATGACCCATGCCGCCTCCGCCGCCACCATCAGCAGCAGGAAGTCGATCAGCGCCAGCAGCACCACGCCGGTGGGGACATAATGTTTGAAAAGCCTGACCAACCGACGACGCCCACCTGTATGTGTAAGAAATTTCGACAGTCGGGCCATATAGCCCACAGGAGGTCAAGAAAAGATTTTCACCACGCTGCGGGCACCAAAGGGACTGGCCGATAGTTGCTGGTGACGATTAAAGTCCGATTTCACCGAACTGAATGACCGCCTGTTTCATCCCAACGGCCACATTTGGACGGCCCGGCATCCGACTCGCCGCCCCGAGACGAGGAGAGATTACCCAGTGAGCACGCGTCGGATCAGGCCGGTCATCCTGTCAGGTGGCTCTGGAACCCGGCTGTGGCCGATGTCCCGGGCCGAACGGCCCAAGCAGCTTCTGCCGCTCGCCGAGACCGGCACGCTGCTGCAGGCCACGGCGCGGCGGGCGGCGGACGCATCGCGCTTTCTGCCGCCGTTCATCGTCGCCAACGCCCGACACGCCGTCACCATCGGCGCCCAGTTCGCCGAGGCGGGAATCGCCATGGGCGGCCTGATCCTGGAGCCCGAGGGCCGCAATACGGCGCCCGCCATCGCTCTTGCCGCCGCGCTGCAGGCCGAGGACGATCCCCATGTCCCGCTGCTCGTCATGCCGTCCGATCATGTGATCGGCGACCTGCCGGCCTTCCATGCCGCGATCGCCGCCCTGGAGCGACCGGTCGGCGAAGGCTGGCTGGCAACCTTTGGCATCCAGCCGACCCTGCCCGAAACCGGCTATGGCTATATCGAGGTAGGCGAGGACATCGCGCCCGGTGTCTCGCGCGTCAGCCATTTCGTCGAAAAGCCCGATCACAAGACGGCCGAGACTTATCTCGCCTCCGGTCGCTTCCTGTGGAACGGCGGTATCTTCCTATTCCGCGCCGACGCCTATCTCGCGGCACTGGGCGCCCATGCGCCCGGCATCGGGTCTGCGGCGACGGCCGCCATCGCCGGGGCGCGGCGCGAGGGCGCGATCATTCGCCCCGATCCCCTCGCCTTCGCCGAATCACCCGCCGATTCGATCGATTACGCGGTGATGGAAAAGGCCGGCCAGGTCGCCGTCGTTCGCGTCGACATGGACTGGTCGGACATCGGTAGCTGGGACGCCCTACACGCTTATTATCCACGTGATCCGGCGGGCAACCATCTGGCCGGAGACGTCATCGCGATCGATGCCAGCGACTGCCTGATCCGGAGCGACGGGCCGCTGGTCGCCGCGGTAGGCCTCGCAGGATTGACCATCATCGCCACCGACGATGCCGTGCTGGTGACCCCGCGGGGCCGTAGTCAGGAGGTAAAGCGCGCTGTCGACGCTCTGAAGGCGCGCGAGCACCGGACGCTCGATCATGGTGCCCGGCATACCGGCGACTGGGGCTATGCCCGGCTGTTGAGCGAGGCGCCCGGTTTCCGCCTCAGCGAATTGATCGTCGCGCCCGGAGAGCGCTGCCCGCAGCGTCCCGCCAGTTCCGCCGTCAGCCTGCGCCTGGTCGAGGGCGTCGGCAGCATCGCCAACGGGCAGGCTCTGTCACGCGGCCGAACCGTCATCCTCAACGGTGTATCCGACTATGCGCTGGTGAACGATGGCGACGACCTGCTGCGCGTCATCGAGCTTGTCGAGGACATCGGCTGAAGCCTGATCGGGCTGGGTTGGAGGGTGATAACGCCCGGCCCAATTCCGCGACGGACTCAGTCGAACAGGCTGGAGACAGAGCTTTCGTCGGCGATGCGGCGAATGGCTTCCGCGAGCAACGGAGCGATGGTCAGCAGGCGAATCCGGTTGGCGCCGAGCACCGCTTCGGGCACGCCGATCGAATCGGTGATGACCAGTTCGCTCAGCTGCGACGCTTCGACTCGCGCCACCGCGCCGCCCGACAACACGCCATGGCTGACATAGGCAACGACATCTTCCGCCCCCTGGGCGCGCAAGGCGGCGGCGGCGTTGCACAGCGTGCCGGCCGAATCGACGATATCGTCGACGAGGATGCAGAACCGGCCCGACACGTCGCCGATGATGTTCATCACCTCCGACTCGCCCGGCCGCTCGCGGCGCTTGTCGACGATGGCGAGGGGGGCGTTGTCCAACCGCTTGGCAAGCGCGCGGGCGCGGACCACGCCGCCGACGTCCGGCGACACCACCATCAGGTTGCGATCACCGAAGCGGCTCTGGATGTCGGCCGACATCACCGGCGCGGCATAGAGATTGTCGGTGGGGATATCGAAGAAGCCCTGGATCTGGCCGGCGTGCAGATCGACCGACAGCACCCGGTTGGCACCGGCGACGGTAATCAGATTGGCCACCAGCTTGGCCGAGATCGGCGTGCGCGGCCCCGGCTTACGATCCTGGCGGGCATAGCCGAAATAAGGGATGACGGCCGTGATCCGCTTGGCCGACGCCCGCTTCAGCGCGTCGATGCAGATCAGCAACTCCATGAGGTTGTCGTTGGCCGGATAAGCCGTGGGCTGGACCACGAACACATCTTCGCCGCGGACATTCTCGTGAATCTCGACGAAAACCTCCTCATCGGCGAAGCGCCGGACGGCAGCGTCGGTCAGTGGCATCTCCAGATAATCGGCGATCGCCTGCGCCAGCGCCCGATTGGAATTACCAGCGAGTATCTTCATCGTGCGCCCAACCCCTTTTGCTGACGTCGGGGCTTTACGAACTGGCGCCCGGTTCATCAAGCGCGCTCATGTCAGCATGATGACAAAGGAACACGTTCGCAGTCCCATCAGCCGACCCCGATCACGCTGATCTGCCGGCCATAATCCGCCTCGCCGCGATGGGTGGCGCGACGATAGCTGTAGAAGCGCCCCGCATCGGAATAGGTGTCCAGCCCCATGGCCTCGACCCGCTCGACGCCGGCGGCCTGCAATGCCGCCAGGTTGAACCCTTCGAGATCGAACCTCGCATGGCCGGGACGCCCGTCCTTGAAGAAGCGCTCATGGGCGGGATCGACAGCAAGGAAGCGGTCACGAAACGCCTCGTCTACCTCATAGGAGGCCTGGGCGATGGTCGGTCCGACGGCGGCCGCGATCCGCTCCACCCGCGCGCCCAGCCGCTCCATCTCCGCGACCGTCGCCGCCAGCACGCCGTCCAGCGCCCCGCGCCAGCCGGCATGGGCCGCGCCGACGACGCCGGCTTGCCGGTCGGCCAGCAGCACCGGAGCACAATCGGCGGTAAGAATGCCGATGAGGATGCCGGGCTGGTCCGTGACCAGCGCATCCGCATGGGGACGCGCGCTGTCGGGCCAGTCGCCGGCAGCGACGGCGACGGCGCTGTGCACCTGATGTACGGTCACCAGCCGGGCGCCCGGCCGCACGGCCGCGGTCACCCGACGCCGGTTTTCGTGCACCGCGTCGCGATCATCACTGGATCCCAGGCCCGTGTTAAGCCCAGCGAACAGACCGGTCGATACACCCCCGCTCCGCCCGAAAAAGCCGTGCGGCACGCCGTCCAGGCGCGCCGCCTCGATCCTATCCACCGTCATCGCCGCATTCACCTGCCCTTCAACCCAAGACCCGCCCGGCGCGCCCACGGCATGTCACGCTTGCATTGTCATAGGCCCAGCGAAAAGCAGCAACAGCCGGATTGTAAAGAATCGAATTGCGCTCACCCTGGCCCGAGCAGAGGTGCCACATAATCGCTGCCGATGATGGCCAATCACCCCAGCGGAGCCGCCTGACTTGCTTTTCAGATTATGCCGTAGGGCTGCTGCTTCCTGGCCACAGGACTTATCCAGGTGAGAAGCAATGGTGCCCAGAAGAGGACTCGAACCTCCACGACCTTGCGATCGCCAGCACCTGAAGCTGGTGCGTCTACCAATTCCGCCATCTGGGCACGGGGTAGGCCGCGCTCGCTACGGCCTCGCCCTGGCCTTGTCAACCGGGGCTGGGGCATGGCAAGGCCCACCGGCGATATTCTTTGTAAAGCGGAAGGGTGTGATGAGCGGTCTGGTGGCGGTTGTCGGTGGATCCGGCTTTGTCGGGCGCTATGTCGTGCAGGCCCTGTGCCGGGCGGACGTGCGGGTACGGGTTATCTGCCGCCGGACGGAAATGGCCCAGTTCCTGAAGCCGCTTGGCGGGCTTGGGCAGATCCAGATCGTGCGCGGCGACGTCACCCGGCCCGAATCGATTGCCCGGGCGCTGGCCGGTTGCGATGGAGTCATCAACCTGGCCGGCATTCTCACCGGCAATTTCTCGGCCGTGCAGGCAGACGGCGCCGAAGCAGTGGCCAAGGCGGCCGCCGCTGTCGGCGCCACGGCGCTGGTCCATGTCTCGGCGATCGGCGCCGATCCGAACGCTCAATCGCGCTATGGCCGCAGCAAGGGCGAGGGTGAGGCCCGGGTGCGCGCCGCCTTTCCTAATGCCACCATCCTGCGTCCCTCGGTGATCTTTGGTCCCGAGGACAATTTCACCAACCGCTTCGCCCGGCTGGCCCGGTGCGCGCCAGTGGTGCCGGTGCTGAAACCGGCGACACGGTTCCAGCCGGTGTGGGTGGGCGACGTGGCGGCGGCGGTGACCACGGCCGCGATCGCTCCGGACAAGTTCGGCGGCAAGCTGTTCGAGCTGGGCGGACCAGCGACCTACAGCTTTCATGAGCTGATCGCGCTGATCAAGACCGAGATCGGGTCGAAACGCATGCTGATCGACCTGCCGGACGCGGTCGCCGAGCCGTTCGCCCGGCTGGCCGGGCTGCTGCCGGGCGCGCCGATCACCTGGGACCAGTGGCTGATGCTGCAACGGGACAACATCGTCGCCAGCGATGCCGAGGGATTGTCGGCGTTGGGCATCGCGCCGACGCCGCTCGAGGCCAAGGCCGCGGCGTGGCTGGTCCAGTACCGGCGCCAGGGCCGTTTCACCGACCTGCGCACGACTGCCGAAACGATGCCTCATTGAGCGCCGATCTCGGCACCGCCGTCCTCCTCGGTTTGATCGAGGGGCTGACGGAGTTCCTGCCGGTTTCGTCGACCGGGCATCTCATCCTCGCCAGCCGGCTGCTGGGTTTCGAGGGCGAGGCCTCGAAGACGTTCAAGATCGTCATCCAGCTGGGCGCGATTCTCGCCGTGCTGGTCGCCTATCGCCAGCGATTCACCGACGTGCTTGCGGGTCTGGCGCGGCGGGAGCCGACGGCCATCGCCTTCACCCGCAACATCCTGCTGGGCTTCCTGCCGGCGATGGTGATCGGCGCTCTGGCCTACAAAGCGGTCCGGGCCATGCTGGAAACGCCGGTGATCGTTGCCTGGGCGCTGCTGCTTGGCGGCATCGCGATCCTGATCATCGAGCGGCTGGCGAAGCGGGTGCGCCATCACAGCGTCGAGGCCTTGCCGGCGCGTAGCGCGCTGGTCATCGGCGTTATCCAGTGT
The DNA here is from genome assembly GCA_037190805.1 of Sphingomonas sanxanigenens. Classification (GTDB taxonomy): domain Bacteria; phylum Pseudomonadota; class Alphaproteobacteria; order Sphingomonadales; family Sphingomonadaceae; genus JBBCJR01. Next base: position 22,399 of record JBBCJR010000016.1, read on the forward strand.
CTGGCGATGATCCCGGGCGTCAGCCGGTCCGGCGCGACGATCATGGGCGCCTTGTCGCTGGGCGTGGAGCGCAAGACAGCGGCGGAGTTCAGCTTCTTTCTTGCGGTGCCGACGATGATCGCCGCCGCCACCTACGACCTGATGAAGAACCGCGACGCCTTGGGCGGAGACGAGCTTCTGGTCATCGGCGTCGGCTTTCTCGCCGCCTTCATCGTCGCCTTGATGGTCGTACGAGCGTTCGTCGCCATTGTCGGTCGTTACGGATTCGCACCATTCGCCTGGTACCGGATCGTCCTTGGAACAGCCGCCTTGATATGGTTGAGCGTTTAAATATGGCCACATCGGACCTTTTAGGCCTGAAAAATCCTTAGAATTCCTCCAAAGACTGCAATGAATCCCTTTATAGGGAATAGTTACTGACCTAATTGGCGGTTCTTTCGTGACTCCGATGCTTTTTTGCGGCATAAGCCTCATGCTTTTCTGCTTGGGGATCGACTTTGGCCGACAATCCGATGCTGCGCTTCGTGGGCACGCCGCAATCCTATCCGGAGAAGCGCGCGGCGGATGAACGCGACGGGGATTTCCTAGAAATCGCCCGTCCCTATCTGCTGGCCAAGGCGGAGGAGCAGGCGTCGCGCTGCTCGCAGTGCGGCGTGCCTTACTGCTCGGTCCACTGCCCGCTGCACAACCATATCCCGGACTGGCTGCGCCTGACCGCCGAGGGGCGGCTGCAGGAAGCCTATGAGCTGTCCAACGCCACCTCGACCATGCCGGAGATCTGCGGCCGCATCTGCCCGCAGGATCGGCTGTGCGAGGGCAATTGCGTGATCGAGTTTTCCGGCCATGGCGCCGTCACCATCGGTTCGGTCGAAAAATTCATCACCGACACCGCGTGGAAGGAAGGCTGGGTGCAGCCGGTCGACGTGCCGGACCGTCCGAGCGGCCAGTCGGTCGGTATCATCGGTGCGGGTCCCGCCGGGCTGACGGCAGCCGAACTGCTTCGGGGGCGCGGCCATGAGGTACATGTCTATGATCGCCACGATCGCGCAGGCGGCCTGCTGACCTATGGCATCCCAGGCTTCAAGCTGGAGAAGGAGGTCGTCGCCCGCCGCGTCCAGCGGCTGGTCGACAGCGGGATCGTCTTTCATCATGGCTTCGACGTCGGCAGTGACGCCACGCTGGCGGCGCTGCGCCAGCGTCACGACGCGCTGCTGATCGCCACCGGCGTCTACAAGGCGCGCGACATCAAGGCACCGGGCGTCGGCACGGCGGGTATCGTGCGTGCGCTCGACTATCTGACCGCCTCCAACCGCAAGAGCTTTGGCGATGCGGTAGCGGAATTCGACGACGGCACGCTGGATGCGAAGAACAAGACCGTGGTGGTGATCGGCGGCGGCGACACGGCGATGGATTGCGTGCGCACCGCGATCCGCCAGGGCGCCACATCGGTGAAGTGCCTCTATCGCCGCGACCGCGCCAACATGCCCGGTTCGCAGCGCGAGGTCGCCAATGCCGAGGAGGAAGGCGTCGAGTTCATCTGGCTCTCGGCTCCACTAGCGTTTGAAGGCACGGAGCGGGTGACCGGCGTCAAGGTTCAGAAAATGCGCCTCGGCACCGCCGATGCCAGCGGCCGCCGTGCACCGGAAGTCGAACCTGGGGCCGACTTCAGTCTCGACGCCGACCTGGTGATCAAGGCGCTGGGCTTCGATGCCGAGGATCTGCCCGGCCTGTTCGGCTCGACCGACCTGTCGGTGACCCGCTGGGGAACGGTCCGGGTCGATCATCGCACCATGCAGACCAGCATCGACGGCGTGTTCGCGGCCGGCGACATCGTGCGCGGCGCCTCGCTGGTGGTGTGGGCGATCCGCGACGGCCGCGACGTTGCCGAGCACATGCACACTTACCTGAAGGCCCGCGCCGCCGCCCGCGAAGCGATCGCGGCATGACATCCCTCGTTGACCGGAGCACCCTAGCGATGAAGTCGACCTTGTTCGCCGCCCTGATCGCTGTCGCCATTGCAGCGCCGGCGACCGCCCAGGCTCCCGCCCCGGCGGTTCCCCCCGCAGTCGCGGCATCGCCGGAAAGCGAGGACCTGGCCCGGCAACTGGTCGCCATGCTGAACGTGCGCGAGCAGATGCTGGCGCCGGTTCAGAACATGGAGGAGCAGATGCGCTCCGGCGTCACGCTCAGCCGCCAGGCGGACGCCAATCCGGCGATGCGGATGGAGCGCGCTAAGGATCCGGCCAAATGGGACGCCGCGTTCAAGCGCATCGGCGCGATGCAGGCCGACGCCCTGCGCGGGCTGATGACCGACATCGCCCCGCAGGTCGAAACGCAGGTCATCGACAGCTATTCGCGCCATTTCACGGCAGAGCAGTTGCGCGGTCTGATCGCCTTCTATGAAACTCCGTTGGGCCAGACGGTGGTCAGGAACATGCCCGTGATCGCCGCCGACGGCGCCAGCTTCATGCAACAGGTGGTGATGCCGCGCATGCAGGAGACGCTCCAGCAGCTGAGGCCGCAGATCGAGGCCGAAACCCGCAACCTCCTGCCCCGGCAGCCCGGCCAATAGGCCGCCGCCCTCTCCTCCTCCCCCATCTTCGCACGGACGCACGATCGATGAGCCACGCCGACATCCCCACGCCCGCCGCGGAGGCGCGCGAGCGCCTTTCCCGGGAAGGCATGTATCGCCCTGAATTCGAGGGCGATGCCTGCGGTGTCGGGCTGGTCGCGGCCGTCGACGGTGTGACCTCGCGGAGGGTGGTGGCGGCAGCCATCGACGCGCTGAAAGCGGTGTGGCACCGGGGCGCGGTCGATGCCGACGGCAAGACCGGTGACGGGGCCGGCATTCATATCGAGCTGCCGACCGGCTTTTTCGAGGAAGCGATCGAACGGTCCGGCCACAAGCATCATGACGACCGGCGGATGGCGGTCGGCATGGTGTTCCTGCCGCGCACCGACCTTGCCGCGCAGGAAGCCTGCAGGACCATCGTCGAGAGCGAGATCATCGATTTCGGCTATACTATCTATGGCTGGCGCCAGGTGCCGGTCGACGTGTCCGTGATCGGCGACAAGGCTATGCAGACCCGGCCCGAGATCGAACAGATCATGATCGCCGGGCCGGACCTCGATACCGTGTCGGCCGACGAGTTCGAGAAGAACCTCTACCTCATCCGCCGCCGGATCGAGAAGAAGGTGATCGAAGCCCAGATCCAGGGCTTCTACATCTGTTCGCTGTCGTGCCGGTCGATCATCTACAAGGGCCTGTTCCTGGCCGAGGCCTTGTCGGTCTTCTATCCCGATCTTCTCGACGAGCGGTTCACCAGCCGGTTCGCGATCTTCCATCAGCGTTACTCGACCAACACCTTTCCGCAATGGTGGCTCGCCCAGCCGTTCCGCACGCTGGCGCACAATGGCGAGATCAACACGATCCGCGGCAACCGCAACTGGATGAAAAGCCACGAGATCAAGATGGCCAGCCTCGCCTTTGGCGAGCATTCGGAGGACATCAAGCCGCTGATCCCGGCGGGCGCGTCGGACACGGCGGCGCTCGACGCGGTGTTCGAGGCGATCTGCCGCGCCGGCCGCGATGCGCCGACCGCCAAGCTGATGCTGGTGCCCGAGGCCTGGCAGCATGGCGCCGACCTGCCGCCGGACCATGCCGAGATGTACGCCTATTTCGCCAGCGTCATGGAGCCGTGGGACGGCCCGGCGGCGCTGGCGATGACCGACGGCCGCTGGGTGGTGGCCGGCATGGACCGCAATGCGCTGAGGCCGCTGCGCTATACCGTCACCGCCGACGATCTGCTGATCGTCGGGTCGGAAACCGGCATGGTCGTCGTTCCCGAAAGCCAGATTTCGGCGAAGGGCCGGCTCGGGCCGGGGCAGATGATCGCCGTCGATCTCGACAACGGCACGATGCTGAACGACCGGGCGATCAAGGACCGCATCGCCGGCGAGGCGCCCTATGGCGAATGGGTGAAGGATTTCGCCGCCCTTGCCCGCGACGGCAGCCGCGACGACGAGCCGAGCCCGGCCCTCAGCCGCGACCAGTTGCGCCGGCGCCAGATCGCCGCCGGCCAGACGCTGGAGGACATGGAGCTGCTGCTGGCGCCGATGGTCGAGGACGCCAAGGAAGCCGTCGGTTCGATGGGCGACGACACGCCGCTGGCCGTCATCTCGAACAATCCGCGCCCGATCAGCCATTTCTTCCGCCAGAATTTCAGCCAGGTCACCAATCCGCCGATCGACCCCTTGCGCGAGACGCGGGTGATGAGCCTGAAGACGCGCTTCGGCAATCTCAGCAACATCCTCGACCGGCACAGTCGGCAGGCCGGCGTTCTGGTGCTGGAATCGCCGGTGCTCACCAACCGCGAGTGGCTGTGGCTGAAGGACCGCTTCGGCGCCCAGAGCGCCGAGATCGACTGCAGTTTCGTTGACGACAGCGGCACCGACGGTCTCAGAGAGGCGATTGCCCGCATCCGCGCCGAAGCCGAAATGGCGGTGCGCGCGGGCAAGAGCGAGCTGTTTCTGACCGACGAGCATGCCGATGCTAGCCGGGTCGGCATCCCGATGATCCTGGCCGCCGCCGCCGTCCACACCCATCTGGTGCGCAAGGGCCTCAGGTCCTTCGCCTCGGTCAACGTGCGGTCAGCCGAATGCCTCGACACCCATTATTTCGCGGTGCTGATCGGGATCGGCGCGACCACGGTCAATGCCTGGCTGGCGCAGGAAGCGATCGCCGACCGCCACGCCCGCGGCCTGTTCGGCGACCGAACGCTGACCGACTGCATCCACCGCTATCGGAAGGCGGTGGACGACGGCCT
>JBBCJR010000017.1:0-14013 GCA_037190805.1 Sphingomonas sanxanigenens
TCGGCCGCTCTCACCCTGTCGGGCGTGCCGTTCATGGGCCCGATCGGCGCCGCCCGCGTCGGCTACAAAGACGGCGAGTACCAGCTGAACCCGACCGACACCGAGGTCGCCGAGGGCGATCTCGACCTGGTCGTCGCCGCGACCCAGGACGCGGTGATGATGGTCGAATCCGAAGCCAAGGAGCTGTCGGAAGAGATCATGCTGGGCGCAGTCATGTTCGCCCACCGGGAATCGCAGAAGGTCATCGGCGCGATCATCAAGCTGGCCGAGCAGGCCGCTAAGGATCCGTGGGAGTTGGCCCCGGTCGCCGACCAGGCCGCCGCCAAGACCAAGCTGAAGAAACTGATCGGCGCGGACCTCAAGGCCGCCTACAAGCTCACCAACAAGGCCGAGCGCCAGAACGCCATCAACGTGGTGCGGACCAAGGCCCGCGACGCCTTCGCCGACCTCAAGGAAAGCGACCCCGCCCAGTATCTGGGCACGCTGAAGCTGGTGAAGAAGCTGGAGGCCGAAGTCGTCCGCACCGCCATCCTCAAGGATGGCATCCGTATCGACGGCCGCGACACCCGCACGGTGCGTCCGATCGAGGCCGAGGTGCACTTCCTGCCCCGCGCCCACGGCTCGGCGCTGTTCACGCGCGGCGAGACCCAGACCATCGCCACCACCACGCTCGGCACCCGGGACGCAGAGCAGATGATCGATGGCCTTGGCGGCCTCAGCTACCAGCATTTCATGCTGCACTATAACTTCCCGCCCTATTCGGTGGGCGAGGTCGGCCGCTTCGGCGCGCCGGGCCGCCGCGAGGTCGGGCACGGCAAGCTCGCCTGGCGCGCGCTGCATCCCGTGCTGCCGACGAAGGAGGAGTTCCCCTACACCATCCGCGTGACCTCGGACATCACCGAGTCCAACGGCTCGTCGTCGATGGCCACCGTGTGCGGCGGCTCGCTGGCGCTGATGGACGCGGGCGTGCCGATCAAGCGGCCGGTTTCGGGCATCGCCATGGGCCTGATCCTGGAAGGTAAGGACTATGCGGTCCTCTCCGACATCCTGGGCGACGAGGATCACCTCGGCGACATGGACTTCAAGGTCGCCGGCACGTCGGAAGGCATCACCAGCCTCCAGATGGACATCAAGATCGCCGGCATCACCGAGGAGATCATGAAGATCGCCCTCGCCCAGGCGAAGGAAGGCCGCGCCCATATCCTCGCCGAGATGAACAAGGCGCTGGGCGCGACCCGGACCGAGCTGTCGGCTCATGCGCCCCGCATCGAGACGCTGACCATCGCCAAGGACAAGATCCGCGATGTCATCGGCACCGGCGGCAAGGTGATCCGCGAGATCGTCGCCACCACCGGCGCCAAGGTCGACATCGAGGACGACGGCACGATCAAGATCGCATCGTCGGACCCCGAGAAGATCGAGGCCGCCCGCAACTGGATCCTCGGCATCACCCAGGAGGCCGAGGTCGGCAAGATCTACACCGGCAAGGTCGTGTCGATGGTCGATTTCGGCGCGTTCGTGAACTTCATGGGCGCCAAGGACGGCCTCGTCCACATTTCCGAGATCAGCAACGAGCGGGTCGCCAAGGTCGGCGATGTCCTGTCCGAGGGCCAGGAGGTCAAGGTCAAGGTGCTGGAGGTCGACCCGCGCGGCAAGGTGCGCCTGTCGATGCGCCTGGTCGATCAGGAAACCGGCGCCGAGCTGGAGGACACGCGTCCCCCGCGCGAACCGCGCGAGGACCGGGGTCCGCGCGGCGACCGCGACCGTGGACCGCGCCGCGATGGTGATCGCGGCCGTGGACCGCGCCGGGATGGCGGTGGTCGTGACGGTGGTCGTGACCGCGACCGGGGTCCTCGCGGCGACCGCGCGCCCGAGGGTGAGCCCGAGTTCGCGCCGGCGTTCCTGAACCGCAAAGACGACGACTGATCGTCGTTCGGAAGCGATGAATTGATGGCCGGCCCGGTCGATCCGGGCCGGCCATTTTCATGTCGGAACGCCGCCCCCCGCGGGGCGACCCTGACTGGAAGCCGGACGGCGAATCTCGAGCATCTTGCTATCGCCTTGCCGTCGATCGCCGATCTGGCAGCGCCTTTCGTGTGTCATTCACGCGCCGCACACGTTAGTGCAGGATAAGGCTGTTACCTCAGCGCAGGATGAAAGGACCGTCCATGCCCCGTTTCATCATCCCCGCCGCCGTTACGCTGGCCGCTGGTCTGGTGGCCGCGCTGCCCGCAACGGCGCAGGTCGAAGTCGCAGCGGACGGGCGCCGTGTGGTGCAGATGACCGTTTATGGAACCGATCCCTGCCCGCCCAGCAATGACGGCGAGATCGTTGTCTGTCGCAAGTTGCCGGAAGAGCAGCGTTATCGCCTGCCGCGCGACCTGCGCGATCCGACCAATCCCAAGACCGGACGCAGCTGGGCCAATCAGGGCGATTCAATCCGCGAGGAAGCCGCCGCATCGTCCGGCGGCATCGGCAGCTGCTCCAATGTCGGCCCCGGCGGCGCGACGGGCTGCAACCTGCGCGCCATCCGCGCCAACCGCGCCATGAACAAGGAACCGGAACCGGTCACCGTCCTGCCCTGAGCTGGCGCACGTGCAGCTCAGACTTCCCGGCTATCCGCTCTGGCCCTGGGCGCGCTGAACCAGGCAGGAGCAACGGCTCCACGAAATCGACCGGACAATATGGCAATTCGCGGAGCTTGCAGTCGTCTGGATCACAAAAAAGGGCTCGCACCGAACGGTGGAGCCCTTTTTCATACGCCTTGGTCTCAAGCCCGCCTCGATTTAAGGCGGGTGGCAAAGCTGCCCGCGCTTCTTACAGCGCGTTAAGGTTGGTCGCTGCCGTCTTGCCGCGACGATCGGTCTCAAGCTGGAAGCTGACGCGCTGGCCCTCATCCAGATTATGGAGGCCTGAGCGCTCCACAGCGGAGATGTGCACGAACGCATCCGGCTGGCCGTCATCGCGCTGGATGAAACCAAAGCCCTTCATCGCGTTGAAGAACTTGACCGTGCCTTCGACCCGCTCGTCACTCACGGTGCGCTCGAAGTTGCCGCCACCAGCGCCGCCGCGATCACCACGATCGGACGAGCCGCCTTCCGGCACCGGCAAGGGCTCGCCCTCGATCTTCAGTTCGGCCGCCGACACCCGGCCGCCGCGATCCATCAGCGTGAACTCGAGCGGCTGACCTTCGGCAAGACCAGTCAGGCCGGCCTGCTCGACCGCGGAGATATGGACGAACACGTCCTCGCCGCCGTCATCGCGAACGATGAAGCCAAAGCCCTTCTGACCGTTGAAGAACTTGACGATGCCACGCGCGGTTCCGACCGGGACGCCGGGATTGCCGCGACCACCGCCGCCGCCACCGCCGCCACCGAAACGGCCACCACCGCCGCCGCCATAACCGCCGCCGCCGCCGCCGTAGTTGCCACCACCGCCGCCGCCATAGCCGCCACCGCCGCCGTAGTTGCCGCCGCCGCCGAAACGGCCACCGCCGCCACCGCCGCCGTAACCCTGACGTTCGAATCCGCCACCAAAGCCGCCGCCGTCGAAACCACTATCGCCGTCGAAACCGCCGCGCTTGTCACCGCGCGAACCGCGCCGTCCCCTGTCGAAACCCATCTGTGAACTAACTTTCTCAAAAATCGCCGTGCCAACGCCCGGAATTATTCCGCCTGCGTCAGCGCGAATCACCAGCCGAGGGCCGCATGAACACACATCAGCCCATGCTTCGTCTAGCAAAAAAACACGGAAAACGCCAGCGCGGCACGATTTTTATCGCGCAGCGCGGCGTGGCGTGGCCACCATTCGACCTGTTTAGTCACCAAAATGTCCCTTAACCCCACATGAATCATTGCCTCTTGCCAATGGCGCGGACACCGCCATTGTTCGCGTCCACTCAACCCTGAATCGGAATTCCACCACATGGAAGGCCTGATCGACCTGTTTTCCGCGCCCGCGACCTGGGCAGCCCTTGCTACCCTGATCGTGATGGAGGTGGTGCTGGGCATCGACAACCTCATCTTCATCTCGATCCTCACCAACAAGCTGCCGGAGGAGCATCGCGCGACGGCCCGGCGGATCGGCATCGGCCTGGCGCTTGGCATGCGCCTCGTCCTGCTTTCACTGGTCGCGTGGATCGTCACGCTGACCCAGCCGCTGATCACCATCCGCTACCATCCGGTATCGGCGCGCGACCTGATCCTCATCGCGGGCGGCCTGTTCCTGGTGTGGAAGGCAACCAAGGAAATCCATCACAGCGTCGACCCCACCCCCGCCGACAGCGTGTTCGACGCCGGCAAGGCCGTATCCCTCGGCTTCGGCGCCGCGATCTTTCAGATCATCCTGCTCGACCTCGTGTTCTCGATCGATTCGATCATCACCGCGGTCGGCATGACCGACGACGTGCCGGTGATGGTGATCGCGGTGCTGGTCGCGGTGGGAACGATGCTGCTAGCCGTCAATCCGCTCTCGCGCTTCATCGAGGCGAACCCGACGGTGGTGATGCTGGCGCTCGGCTTCCTGCTGATGATCGGCATGGTGCTGATCGCCGAAGGATTCGGCGCCCATGTGCCCAAGGGCTACATCTATGCCGCCATGGCCTTTTCGGCCGGCGTCGAGATGCTCAACATCTGGTCGCGCCGATCCAAGCAGAGACGTGGCGGCTGATCAGCGCTGGCGTCAAATGGCTGGCGCGGCCGCACCTGCGCGCCTATCAGTCCAGCCATGGCTGAACCTGGCATGCGCGCGCCCGCCCTCACTCGCCGCCGGCTGCTGGTCGGCGGCGGCGCGGCGGCCGGGCTGGTGGTCGCCTGGGCCGCATGGCCGCGCGATTATCCGCTGAACATTGTGGCCGGGAAGGGCGAGACGGTCGTCAACGCCTTCCTCAAGATCGGTACCGACGGCCGGGTGACGGTGGTCGTGCCGCAGGCCGAGATGGGCCAGGGCGTCTATACCAGCCTGCCGCAGATCCTGGCGGACGAACTGGGCGCCGATTGGCGAATGGTGGGGGTGGAACCCGCCCCGATCCACCCGGCCTATATCAATCGCGCGATCATCGGCGAGGTGGTGGAAGACAACCTTCCCTCTTGGCTGCATGGCGTCGGCCTCAAATTCGGGAACGAGGTTGGCCGGCGCATGGCCCTTCAGCTGACTGGCGGGTCCACCTCCGTCCGGGCCTTCGACCTGCCCCTCCGCGAGGCGGGTGCCACCGCCCGCTCCCTGCTGGCGATGGTGGCGGCGGCGCGGTGGGGCGTCGACTGGACGGCCTGCGAAGCGCGGGACAACCAGATCAGCCACGGCCGCGACCGCATCGGGTTCGGGGCGCTGGCGGCGGACGCGGCGATGCTCACCCCGCCTGCCCAGATCGTGCTGCGTACCGATGGCGAGCGGCAATTGGCCGGACGGTCGTTGCCCCGGCTCGACACGCCGGCCAAGGTCGACGGCACGGCGCCGTTCGGGGCCGATATCCGCCTTCCGAACATGGTCTTCGCCTCGGTCCGCTCCGGCCCCCCGGGCAGCCGCCTGGACAGCTTCGTCCATGACGGCGCGCGCAATATCAATGGCTTCGTCGCAGTGGTGGACGAGCCCGGCTGGGTGGCGGCGGTGGCAACGAACTGGTGGGCTGCCGAGCGCGCCCTACCGCTGCTGAAACCGGTGTTCGCCCATGGCGCGGTGCCGGACGATACGACGATCGACAAGGCGCTGGTCGACGCCCTGACCGGCGGGAACGACCGGGCCTTCGTCGACATCGGTGGGGCGCGGGGACGGATCGAGGAATCGGGAGCGACGGTGATCCGGGCGGAGTTCGCGGTGCCGCCGGTGATCCACGCGCCGATGGAAACCTTGACCGCCACTGCCCGGTTCCGGGACAACCGGCTGGAGCTGTGGGTGCCGAGCCAGTCGATCAGTTTCACCCGCGCGGCGGTCGCCCGCGCGCTGGACCTGAGGGACAGCGATGTGGTGGTCTATCAGACACTGCTGGGCGGCGGTTTCGGTCGCAAGATCGAGGTCGATGCCGCCGTCCAGGCCGCGACCATCGCCCGCCGCGTCAATCGTCCCGTGCAGTTGGTCTGGTCTCGCCTGCAGGACAGCATCGCCAGCTATCCGCGCCCCCCCGCCCGGGCGCGACTGGCCGCGACCCTGAACGCCGACAAGATGATCGCCGCCTGGGATGCGACCATCGCCACGCCCTCGGCGGGTGGCGAGATGATGGCCCGCCTGACCGGGCGCGGCGGCGGCGGAGGTGCCGAAGCGGGGGCTGTGGAGGGTGCGATGCCGCCCTATGCCATTCCCGCCGTCAGGGTCGCCCACGCACCGGCCACTGTCGGCGTGCCGTCGGGAATCTGGAGATCGGTGGCGCACAGCTACACTGCCTTCTTTTCCGAATGCTTTGTCGACGAGCTGGCGACGGCAGCCGCCCTCGATCCGCTCAGCTTCCGGTTGCGGTTGCTGACCGACCAGCCTCGCCATGCCGAGGTGCTGAAGACCGCCGCTAGCCTTGGCGGCTATGCGCCCGGCAGCAGCGAGGCCGCCCAGGGCCTGGCACTCCATGCCTGTTTCGGATCGATCGTCGCGATGATGGCGGAAGTCGACCCCGACCTGTCCAGCGGCGTTCGCGTCCGCCGGATGGTCTGCGCCGCCGATTGCGGCCGGATCATCAATCCCGATATCGTCCGCCAGCAGCTGGAAGGCGGCCTGATCTGGGGACTGGCAGCGGCCATGACCGGCAAACTCAGCTATCGGGACGGCCTGCCGGAAGAACGCAATTTCGACGGCTTCGCGCTGCCGATCCTGGCCGATATGCCCGAGATCGAGGTTCACCTGATCGACAGCGCCGAACCGCCCGGCGGGGTCGGCGAGATCGCGGTGCCGCCGGTCGCGCCGGCCATCGCCAACGCCCTGTTCGTTGCCGGCGGCAAGCGCATCCGCCGCCTGCCGATCGCTGGCCAGACCCTGTCCTGACGAGGCTCCATGATCGACACCGCCCTTCCTCACGCCCGGATCGGCGTGCTGCTCGTCAACCTCGGCACCCCCGACGCACCCGATGCACCAGCCGTCCGCCGCTATCTTGCGGAGTTTCTGTCTGACCGGCGGGTTGTGGAAATCCCTCCCCTGGCGTGGCAGCCGATTCTCAGGGGCATCATCCTCAACACCCGCCCGCGCAAGTCCGCCCATGCCTATCAGCTGGTGTGGGACAAGGCGCGAAAGGGCTCGCCGCTCAGGCTGATCACCGAGGATCAGGCGGCAGCACTGACTGGCCGGTTCGGACCGGACGTCATCGTCGACCACGCGATGCGGTATGGCCGTCCGGCGATCGGTGATCGGATTGCGGCCCTGCAAGCAGACGGCTGCGACCGAATTCTGGTCGCGCCGCTCTATCCCCAATATTGCGCCGCCACGACGGCGACCGTCGTCGACAGTGTCGGCCGGACCCTGGCGGCGATGCGGCATCAGCCGACGATCCGAACGCTGCCGCCCTATTATGACGATCCCGCCTATATCGATGCCTTGGCCACCGATGTCATGGAATCGATCGCCGCCTTGCCGGAGGCGCCCGACGCCATACTCGCCACCTTCCACGGCATGCCGGAGCGGACCCGGGCGCTGGGCGACCCCTATCACGACCAATGCCTTGCAACCGCCCGGCTGGTCGGGGCGGCGCTGGGACGCGAGATAATGGTCTCGTTCCAGTCCCGATTCGGGCGCGCGAAATGGCTGGAGCCCGCCACCGATGAGGTGTTGGCCGAACTGCCGGGCCGGGGCATCCGCCGGCTCGCGGTATTCGCTCCGGGCTTTGCCGCCGACTGTCTGGAAACGCTGGAGGAAATCGCGATTCGTGGCCGCGAGACGTTTATCGAGGCCGGGGGCGAACGGTTCGATTATCTGCCATGTCTGAATGCACGGCCGACGGGAATGCACCTGCTCGAATCTTTGTTGTCGCGTGAGCTTGAAGGCTGGATTTCACGGCCCTAACGTCTGGATAAAATCAGGCGGAGAGAGGCTTATGAGCAGGATCGCGATCGTTACCGGCGGCACCCGTGGCATTGGCGAGGCGATCAGCCTAGCGCTCAAGGGGGCCGGCATGACGGTGGCGGCCAACTATGCAGGCAATGACGCGGCAGCGCAGGCCTTTACCGAACGCACCGGCATTCGCGCCTATCGCTGGAACGTCGCCGATTTCGATGCCTGCCAAGCCGGTGTCGCGCGCGTCGTCGAGGACCTCGGCCCCGTCGACGTTCTGGTCAACAATGCCGGCATCACCCGCGACGGCACCATGCTCAAGATGAGCTATGAGATGTGGCGCGAGGTGATCGACGTCAATCTCGGCGGCTGCTTCAACATGGCCAAGGCGGTGTTCGGCGGCATGCGCGAGCGCGGCTGGGGGCGGATCGTCAACATCGGCTCGATCAACGGCCAGGGCGGTCAATATGGCCAGGTCAACTATGCCGCCGCGAAGTCGGGCATCCACGGCTTCACCAAGGCGCTGGCCCAGGAAGGCGCCAAGGCCGGCATCACCGTCAACGCGCTGGCGCCGGGCTATATCGACACCGACATGGTCGCCGCCGTGCCGCAGGACGTGCTGGCCAAGATCGTCGCCCGCGTCCCCGTCGGCCGGCTCGGCCGCGCGGAGGAGATTGCCCGCGGCGTCGCCTTCCTGTGCGGCGAGGATGCCGGGTTCGTCACCGGATCGACGCTGTCGATCAATGGCGGGCAACACATGTATTGAGTGAAGGCCACATTCACTCCACCGCCATCCCGCAAGGGTGACCGGTGGGGTGAGGCCGGTGCCGCCGCTGCCTGAAAGCCTCGCTTCAGCGCAGCGGAGCCGAGCCCTGCCTATTTCCCGGTCAGCAGCGTGAGTGGAATCCTGAGCACGGTGCGCAGGTCCGTCGCATCGTCGGTCGCGCCCACCTCGACCGACCAGTTCAGGCTGGCGCGGTCGCTCATCCGGTAGGTGACGCCGAGCAGTAGTCGGCCCAGTTGCAGCTGGCGCGCCGTGCTGCGGAACATGGCGCCGGTTTCGGGATCGCTGGTGATCGTCCGGGTGCCGAACGCCCAGCTATGCGCATAGCCGAGGTTGAACGACGTCCGCTGGTTGAGCGACACGCCCAGGCCCGCGCTGAACGACACTGCGTCACCGGGCTCGACCCGGTTGATATTGACCGGCGCGATGAAGGTATTGACGTCGCGGCCGAAATTCTTGGTGTAACCGACAGTGCCGAACAGTACCGCCGGATCGGTCGGCAAAATCGCCGTCAGGCTGGGCGAGACCCCGTAGAAGCCGGAACCGGTCGCTGCCCGGGTGGCGACACCGTTGGTATTGCGCGGCATCTCGAACGGATCGGTGCCGGTCGGGATCACCACGCCCAGGTTACCGATCAGGAACGGCCAGCCGCCACGCGCCGAGCGGATCTGATAGCGCGCGGACAGTTCGAGATCGCCGATACCGCTGCCGGAAGCCGAACTGTCGACCGTCGCCGCATCCGGGCCAGAGCCCTGGATGGGCGCCAGCACCGACTTGTCCGACCGGTAGACGAACGGGATACGGGCACCGATTTCCAGATTCGAGAACAGGCCGTAGCGCAGGCTGACACCACTGGTCAGCACATCCTGACGGTTTTCGTTGATATCGAACGCCCCGACCAGGATCGCGGGCGCCAGCTCGATGCCACGGAAAATCGCGCGGTTACGGTCGGCACGGGCATATTCGACCTGGCTTTCGATGGTCAGCTGGCCCCGGCGGGTGACGATGCTGCCCTGATCGCCGAGTACCGCGACCTCGGGCGGCTTGTCGGCATCCGCAGGTGCCTCGCCAACCTGTTCGAGCCGGTCGTTCTGGGGTGCCGGGGACGCAGCCTGGGCGACGGCGGTGCCGGCCGGTCGTGCCGGAGCGGCGGTCGCAGCCGCCGCAGCAGCTGGCGCTGCGGCGTTGAGGCGTGCCTCAAGCGCCTTGAGGCGCTCGTCCTGGGCGCGCAACGCATCCTGCTGGGCATCGATCTGCGCCCGTGCACGGGCCAGTTCGGCCTGCAGCGTTCCAATGTCGGCGGACTGCGCCACAGCCGGCGTGGCGACAGCCAGCAGCGGCGCGCATGCGGCCACGATCAGCTTGGCTCTGGTCATTCGTCCCCCTGATTCGCTTTTCGCGCCCCGCCGCCCTTATCTCAGAAGGCCACGTAGCGAGTCGAGAGCCAGGCTGTCGATGCGTGCTGCCGCCGATCCGGCATTGGTCACGTTCACATTACCCAGCTCGATCGAGATATTCACCGCGGTATCGATCGCCCGATTGTTAGCCGTGTTGGCAACGATCGAGCCATAGCTCTGCCCGAACAGATGACTGACGCTGAGGGCGTCGCCTGCCAGCATGACGCGCGCGCCCCTGTCGGATGTCTGCACCGACACCTGGCCGCCACCGGTGGCGACCGCATCGCCGTCCGCCGGCAGCACGACCTGGGCCAGACCGTCGGGCAAGGCCTCTCCAGTCGTGACGCCGATGCTGACCTTGGGCGCGTCGACGCCGCCGGCCGTCCGGACCATGGTGATGCCGCTGGCGCGGTCGACGACCACCGAGACATTGCCGACACTGCCGCTGCCCGCCGCCGGAGCATCGCCGCCGGACTGCTGCTCTACCCGGTCGCCGACTGCCGGCGCATAGACCGACAAGGCGGGCGGGCCGTCGTTGACGATGAACACGCTGCGCAGCAGAAGGGCGCCGTCGACGCTGGTGTCCGTCCGGACCGCCATGGCGACCTCAATGCCGCTGGGCAGCACGAACTTGCCCTGCGCTTCGCTCAGTTCATCGTCCGACACCGGCTCGACGCCGGCGAAGGCGCTTGAAAAATCGCTGGCGCCGAGCGGCAGCGCCCAGACCATGAAGAAGCAGGCAAGGATCAGGCGCCGGATCACGTCAGAATTCCCTGTAGAAGGGCGCGGTCAGCATCAACGCCTGCATGCTGACCGGATCGAGAAAGCGACCGCCGATCGGCGCGCGGGAGAAGGCGGCCCATTGGGCGTCGCGGTTGAAACGCGTCCGGCCCTCTTCGAGGTTGGAATTGAGCGCGAAATAGATGCCGTTCCAGGCCTCGGTGAACTCCTTCACCGGCATCACGCGCAGGCCCAGCGACGGATCGCCGACCAGTACTTCCTCGCCGTTGATACCCTTCACGACGACGAAATGACGATAACCGCGTATGTTGATGAGGACGATCCCGGGCACGCCGGCCTGAGCGATCTGCTCCAGCGTCACCCGAAAGCCGTCGGCGCGAAGCCCGCGCGCGGCAAGGTATCGCTTCATGTCGAGCAGGGAAAAGCCGACGCGGCGAATCGCCTCGCGATCCCCGTCCCGCCACATGCCTTGGAAGACTCCTTCCTCGGTCTGCGGGTCGCCGTAATGGAAGTGGAGCAGCGTCGCGAGCGCGGCCGAGCCGCAGCTGAAGTCGTAACGCTGACGAACCACGGTGGAGAAGCGCCGGTCTTCCATCGACTGGACCGGGACATAGAAGTCGCCGATGCTGGAGGTGGCGGCGCCGAGAAAGGTGGTGCGATTGTCGACCGTCGGGGCGCACCCGCCCAGCGACAGAAAAAAGGCCAGGAGTGGCAGGCCCTGGATGGCCAGGCGGCCTGACACTCCCGACATCACGGATTAATCGGCGAAATCGCGATGCTGACGTTCATCGACGAGTTCATGGCCACGTTGTTACCCGTATTTGCATTGAGCATCGCGAACCCGGATAGGTTCTGGAATGCCTGACCGTCAATGGCGATATCGCCAGTGGTCGATGTCCCCGAAACGCTGGACTGGGAAACCGCCGCCGCCTGCTCCGACTGGGAGATGACGTTGAGGTTCGCACGTCCGGCGATCGCGCCCAACTGATCGTCGGCGATGACACCGGCCGCCCCGAAGGCGGAGGTGGCGTCGTCGGCCGCTTCGGCCCGGGCGGTGGCGCTGCCGGCAACCAGCAGCAGCATCGGGATCAGGGCCTTTAGGGTGAGGCTTCGCGGTGACACGCTTGGCTCTCCTTGATCGCGGAAAAGGTGGGGACCGGCGTTACCGCCGATCCCCATTGCCTGCTTCTTACTGGAAGCTGACGTCGCCGACCGTGGCCGAGACGTTGACGTTCGCGTTCTGCGAAGCCGCCGCACCGGTGTTCTGGTTCAGCGCCTGGATACCAGCGAAGTTCTGGAAGGCACTGCCGTCGTTGGTCAGACGATTGTCAACCGCCGGCGTGCCGCTCTCGGCGCCGCCGTAGGTCACCGTCACGCCGGTCACGAAGTTCGACAGCGAGGCCGTGGCCACAACCGCCGAGTCGCCGAAGGCGTTGCTGGTCGTCGCGCCGCCCTGCGTCGTCACCACCGAATTGTCGGTGTTGAAGCTGTCGGCGATGTCGACGTTCAGCGAGTTGTCCGACGAGTCGTTGTTGCTGTCGGTGACCGAGTTGTCGTTGTTGCTGCCCAGGGCCACATCGCCAACCGCGATATCGGTGTTCACCGAGTTGTCGCTGTTGTCGTTGCCCGAGTCAGCCACGTCGATCGAGGTGTTGGTGGTCGTGTTGGTCGTGGTGTTCACCGAGTTGTCGGTGTTGCCCGAGTCAGCCACGTCAATGCCAACGTTGGTCGTCGTGTTGGTGTTGGTCGAGCTGTCAGTGTTGCCGCTGTTCGAGCTGTCGGTGTTACCCGAGTCAGCGATCGAAACGTTGCCGCTGTCGTTGACCGAGTTGTCGGTGTTGCCCGAGTCAGCCACGCTGATCGCGGTGTTGCCGCTGTCGTTGACCGAGTTGTTCGAGTTGTCGTTACCCGAGTCGGCGACATTGACGTTCGTCGAGTTGTTCGAATTGTCGGTGTTGACCGAGTTGTCGTTGCCCGAGTCAGCAACATCGATGCCAACGTTGGTGTTGGTCGTCGTGTTGGTGTTGGTCGAGCTGTCGGTGTTGCCGCTGTTCGAATTGTCGGTGTTGCCCGAGTCAGCCACGGCGATCGCGGTGCCGCCATTGTTGGCAGCCGCACCACCGGCGCTGGCGCCGCTGTTGTCGTTGCCCGAGTCGGCGACACTGACGTTCGTCGAGTTGTTCGAGTTGTCGGTGTTGGTCGAGTTGTCGTTGCCCGAGTCAGCGACGTCGATGCCGACGTTGGTGTTGGTCGAGCTGTCGGTGTTGCCCGAGTCGGCGACCGAGGTGTTGCCGTTGTTCGAGGCGACGTCGCCAACTGCGATGTCGGTGTTGCCGCTGTCGTTCACCGAGTTGTTGGTGTTGTCGACCGAGTTGTCGTTGCCCGAGTCAGCGACGTTGATCGCGGTGTTGCCGCTGTCGTTGACCGAGTTGTCCGAGTTGTCGTTACCCGAGTCGGCGACATTGACGTTGGTGTTGATCGACGCGTCGGTGTTGGTCGTCGAGTTGTCGTTGCCCGAGTCAGCAACCGCAACGGCAGTGTTGCCGCTGTCGTTGACCGAGCTGTCGCTGTTGCCGTTGTTCGAGGCAACGTCGCCAACCGTGACGGCGGTGTTGCCGCTGTCGGCGACCGAGTTGTCGGTGTTGGTCGTCGAATTGTCGTTGCCCGAGTCGGCGACGTCGACGGCGGTGTTGATCGAGTTGTTCGAGTTGTCGGTGTTGACCGAGTTGTCGTTGCCCGAGTCAGCAACCGCAACGGCGGTGTTGCCGCTGTTCGAGTTGTCGGTGTTGCCGTTGTTCGAGGCAACGTCGCCAACCGCGATGTCGGTGTTGCCGCTGTCGTTCACCGAGTTGTTCGAGTTGTCGTTGCCCGAGTCAGCGACGTCGACGGCGGTGTTGATCGAGTTGTTCGAGTTGTCGGTGTTGACCGAATTGTCGTTGCCCGAGTCAGCAACCGCGGTGTTGCCGTTGTTCGAAGCGACATCGCCAACCGAAACGGCGGTGTTGCCGCTGTCGGCCACCGAGTTGTTGGTGTTGTCGGTGTTGGTGTTGGTCGAATTGTCGTTGCCCGAGTCAGCAACCGCGACGGCGGTGTTGCCGCTGTTCGAGTTGTCGGTGTTGCCGTTGTTCG
>JBBCJR010000018.1:0-4271 GCA_037190805.1 Sphingomonas sanxanigenens
AACCGCACGCGCCGCACGCTGGTGCTGGCGATGCGCGCGCTGGCGGCCGACGGATTCGCCGCGCTGCTGCCCGACCTGCCCGGACAGAATGAAAGCCTGACCCCGCTCGTCGAGGTCGATCTGGCGCGCTGGATCGAAGCACTGGCCGCGATCGCAGAGCGAATCGACGGCCCGCTGATCGTCGCGTCGCTGCGCGGCGGCTGCCTGATCGACCATCGCTCCAAGGCCGCGGCCCATTGGCGACTGGCCCCGGCGGGCGGCGCGTCGTTGCTCCGCACCCTGCTGCGCGCGCGCGTCAGCGCCGACCGCGAGGCCGGAGCTTCTTCGTCGCTCGAAAGCCTGCAAGCCGAAGCGCGCAATACCCCATTGCTCCTCGCGGGGAATCTGCTGTCACCCGCGATGATCGCCCAGCTTGGCGGCGCCGAGGTCCAGCCGGTCGCGCCGTTGCGCAGCCTCCCGCTCGGCAGCGGCGACGGCGCGCTGCCAGGCACGCCATTGTGGCTGCGCGCCGAGCCGGGCGAGGACGCCGCGATGGCGCACACGATCGCGACCGACATTGCGGCCTGGGGGGTGGCATGCGGCATCAACTGAGTTTCGCCTGCGAGGGTGCGGCGCTCGCCGCGACGCTCGACGACGCGCCGGGAACGAGCGGGCTGCTGATCGTGTCGGGCGGCAACGAAATCCGCAGCGGCGCGCATCGCGGCATGGCGACGCTCGCGCAGCGGATCGCTGAAGCCGGTCATCCGGTCTTTCGCTTCGACCGCCGCGGCATCGGCGACAGCGAGGGCGAGAACGGCGGGTTCGAGTCGAGCGCCCCCGACATCGCCGCCGCCATCGCCGCCTTTCGCACCGCGGCGCCGCAGGTCGCGCGGATCGTCGCCTTCGGCAATTGCGACGCGGCGAGCGCGCTGCTGCTCCATCGGCCGCTGCCGCTCGACGCGCTGATCCTCGCCAACCCGTGGACCTATGAAGAGGAAGCCGACGGTGACGGGGAAGCCGAACCGGCGCTGCCGCCGGCGGCGGCGATCCGGGCGCGCTATCTGTCGCGGCTGAAGGACCCCAAAAGCCTGCTCAGGCTGGTGAAGGGCGAGGTCGATCTTCGCAAGCTGGCGCGCGGACTGTCGGCGCTCGGCCGGAGGAAGCCGGAAACGGCTCCCGACAGCCTTGCCGCGCGGCTCGACAAGGCGCTGGCAGAGCTTCCCTGCCCCGCGACGATCCTGCTCGCCACGGGCGACCGGACGGCACAGGCATTTGCGGAGAATTGCAAGCGGGGCGCGCTGCCGGTCGAACGGCTCGACAGCGCATCGCACAGCTTTGCGGGTGCGGATGGCGACTGGCTGGCGACACGGATATTGGAAAGACTGGGCTGACTTCCGGTTTCGGATAGGGAACCGCCCCTTCCAAACTCGTCATGCTGAACTCGTTTCAGCGTCCATGGCCAGCGCTCTCGTTCAGCGCCGTACTCAACGGAAAGCCCGACCATCGGCCCTGAAACAAGTTGGCAATTACCCCTATTCGTCAGGTAACCGTTCCCCGGCGAAAGCCGGGGTCCAGCTATGTGCGCCTGCCTCGCATGGACCCCGGCTTTCGCCGGGGATCACCAGCGTCCCTGTCTCAAGGGTATAAACGCCAAACAAGTTCAGGGTGACGACGAAATCTGAATGTCAGCTTTGACCGAAGCCCCTCCGTTCGGGCTCCGTCTACGCATCCACCGTGGCGCGATACTCCGCCTCGGCAAGGAAGCGTTCGGCGTCGAGGGCGGCCATGCAGCCCATGCCCGCCGCAGTCACCGCCTGGCGGTAGACCTTGTCGGTCACGTCGCCCGCCGCGAAGACGCCGGGAACGGCGGTCAGCGAGGTGCCGGGCGTCACCTGCAGATAGCCGTCGTCGTCAAGCGGCAGCTTGCCGACGAACAATTCGGTCGAGGGTTTGTGCCCGATCGCAACGAAGCCGCCGTCGGTCGGCTCGTGACTCGCCTCGCCCGTCACCGTGTCGATCAGGTCGACACCGACCAGCCCCGCGGCGCCTTCGCCCGCGACGAAGCGATCGACCTTCTTGTTCCAGATGACCCTGATCTTCGGATTGGCGAACAGCCGATCCTGCAGAATCTTTTCGGCGCGCAGCGAATCGCGACGGTGGATCAGCGTCACGTCGTCGCTGTGGTTGGTGAGGTAGAGCGCTTCCTCGACCGCGGTGTTGCCGCCGCCGATCACCACCACTTTCTTGCCGCGATAGAAGAAACCGTCGCACGTCGCGCAGGCCGACACGCCCTTGCCGCCCAGTTCCTGCTCGCCGGGAACGCTCAGCCATTTCGCCTGCGCGCCGGTCGCGATCACCAGCGTTTCGGCGACATAGACGTCGCCGCCGTCGCCGGTGAGCCGGAAGGGGCGGTGCGACAGGTCGACGTCGACGATCGTGTCCCAGATCATGCTGGTCCCGACATGCACCGCCTGCGCGGTCATCTGTTCCATCAGCCAGGGGCCCTGGATCACCTCGGCAAAACCGGGATAATTTTCGACGTCGGTGGTGATGGTCAACTGGCCGCCGGGCTGGAGTCCCTGCACGACGATCGGCTGCATCCCGGCACGCGCAGCATAGATGGCGGCGGACAGGCCCGCCGGGCCGGAGCCGAGGATGAGCATCTTGGTGTGGTGAGTGGTGGGCATGATCGTCCTGTTGCTGCGTGATCGATGAGCGTTTCGAACGTTTCCTTATCCGTTCGCATCAAGCAAAGTCGAGACACCCATCGGCCTTGCGCGGCAACGATGGGTGTCTCGACTTCGCTCGACACGAACGGAACAATCGAACCGCCCGGTCAGATGGGTGTTGTCAAGCGCGCTAGCAAGGGACAGGCTGCGCGCCAAGGGGAGAGAGACAATGGCTAGCTGGTGGGACCGTCACGCCGTACCGCGCCTGATCCGCTGCGCCTGTTCGCAGGGTCAGATCATGAAGGCGCGCAGCAAGGTCGTTCCGAACGCGGCGGGCGACGTGCTGGAACTGGGCTGCGGTGGCGGTATCAACATGGAATTCTATGACTGGAGCCGGGTCTCCAGCTTCACGGGCCTCGACCCGTCGCCCGAACTGCTCGCGATGAGCCGCGCCGCGGCGCAGGAGCGCGGGATCGAGGCGACGATCGCGGGCGGGGTCGGCGAGGCGATGCCCTTCGACAGCGGGCGCTTCGACACGGTGGTCACCACCTTCACCCTGTGCTCAGTCGCCGATCAGGCGGCGGTGCTGGCGGAGATTCGCCGGGTTCTGAAACCAGGCGGCACCGCGCTGTTCCTCGAACATGGCGGCGCGCCCGACGCGGGGGTCGCGAAATGGCAGCGGCGGATCGAGCCGGTGTGGAAGCGCATCGGCGGCAATTGCCACCTGACGCGGCCGATTTCCGACGCCTATGCCAAGGCGGGCTTTGCGGTCGATCGGCAGGCCGCGCACTATATGCCCAAGACCCCGCGCCCGTTCGGCTGGATCGAATATGGCGCGGCGCGTGCGGTTGGCTGAGTCGAGGATCGGCGCGCCTTGTTCGTTATGCGGAAGTTATTCGGTAATCGTCCCTTTTCGGCAGGTAGCTGTTCCCCGGCGAAAGCCGGGGTCCATATGGTGTAGTGCTGCCCCTGTCTGGACCCCGGCTTTCGCCGGGGAACAAGCCTCGATTGACGCGGCGTTTACCGTGAGACCGGGCCGTGAATGCTGAAACAAGTTCAGCATGACGCAGGTGGGGTTCAGCGAAGTTCGTGGCCTTCCTTCTCCCCCATCTCGACCAGACCATGGCCGATGCTCACGCGTTCGTCGAAGACGAAACAGCCGCCCTGCCAGCGGCTCTCCGCCTCGGGCACCTGTTCGAGATAGGCGAGGATGCCGCCCTTCAGATGGACCACGTCGGCGACGCCCTCGCGCTTCAGGAAGGCGGTCGATTTCTCGCAGCGAATGCCGCCGGTACAGAACATCGCGACGCGCTTGCCCGCGAAGCGATCGGCATTGGCGCGCCACCAGTCGGGAAAATCGCCGAAACTGCGGGTGCGCGGGTTGATCGCGCCGTCGAAACTGCCGTAGCTGACCTCGAAATCGTTGCGCGTGTCGATCAGCACCGTGTCGGGATCGTCGACCAGCGCGTTCCAGTCGGCGGGGTCGACATAGGCGCCGACCTCGCGCGCCGGGTCGATTCCCGGCACCTTCATCGTCACGATTTCCTTTTTCAGCCGGACCTTGAGGCGCCCGAAGGGCATCGCCGCCGCCATCGAATATTTGACGTCGAGGTCAGCGCAGCC
>JBBCJR010000019.1:0-123749 GCA_037190805.1 Sphingomonas sanxanigenens
CTCCACCCGGCCACCCATCGAATAGCTTCCGTTGGGTGGCCGGGTGGAGGCGCGGGCCGGTGCCGCCGCCAACGATTCAGCAACGCTGAAACGACGCTCCTGCGATCACGTGCTCAACACCCAGCGGTCGGTGCCTTCCAGGCCGAGCGCGGTCAGCTTGCCGCTGCGATAGGCGCCGGTATCGATGCCGATGCGGTTGCGCCGCGTCTCGACCTCGGGCCGGATAGTGTGACCGTGGACGACCATCACGCCATGATCCGCGCGACTGTTGAGGAAGTCGGCGCGGATCCACATCAGGTCGATCGGGTCCTGATCGTCGATCGGAATGCCCGGACGGATGCCGGCATGGACGAACAGATAATCGCCCACCTGATGGCTGAGCGGCAAACCATCCAGCCAGGCGATCACCGGCTCGGGCACCGCGGCCTCCATCGCCTCGAGCAGCGCCGCAGGATCGGCGGCGTCGATCACGTCCGCAGCGATCCCCCAGCTCGTCAGCGCGGCATCACCGCCGTTGACGATCCACCGGCTCATCGCCGCGGGATCGCCCGACAGCGCCTCGACCATCGCCGATTCATGGTTGCCCTTCAGAACATGGAGGGTGCCCATATCGGCCTCGATGGTCATCAGCATGTCGACCATCTGGGCCGATTGCGCGCCCCGATCGATGATATCGCCGAGCAGGACGACTTCGACCGAGGCGGGAGGGCGACCGGCGTTGTCGACCTCGATCCGGTTCAGAAGCTGGGCGAACAGGTCCAGCCGACCGTGGACATCGCCAATCGCGTAAACCCGGTGCCCATCAGGGATGCGCGGCTGGGGACGGCGGGGTTTCAACCATTCGAACATGACGACGACCAGGGCTTCCCTCGGCTTGACTCTGCGGGCGCGGCACCATAAACGCCGCCGCTTCCAGCATAAGCGCTTAACGCCATCAAGGTTGCCCGGTCATGAAGATTCGCAATTCCCTGAAGTCCCTCAAGGGACGTCATCGTGACTGCCGGGTGATCCGTCGCCGTGGGCGCACCTATGTGATCAATAAGACGAACCGTCGCTTCAAGGCGCGCCAGGGCTGATCAACCGCCCGTCGGCCGTCGTCTTCGACGTCGGCAACGTCCTCTATCACTGGGAGCCGAGGGCGCTTTACGCCCCGTTGATCCCCGATGCACAGACGCTCGACCACTTCCTGACGGACGTGGTGACGCCCGACTGGCATTTCCAGCACGACGCCGGCCGGCCCTTTGCCGAAACCAGCGCCGAGCTTGGTGTTCGCTACCCCGAGCATCGCGACCTCATCGCGCGCTGGGGGCCTGAGTTCGGCGCCACCATCACCGGGCCGGTCGCGGGCATGACCGAGCTGGTTGAGGCGCTCGACGCCGCCGACGTACCGCTGTTCGGAATCACGAATTTCTCGGCGGAGTTCTGGCCTCCGTTCCGGGCTCGCGAGGCGGCGCTGTTCGATCGCTTCCGGGACATCGTCGTGTCGGGCGAGGAACGGCTGGTGAAGCCTGATCCCACCATCTACGCTCTCGCCCTCGACCGCTTCGGCCTTGCGCCGGGGGAAGGCCTGTTCGTTGACGACCGCGACGACAATGTCCGGGCAGCAGAGGCGGCGGGTTTCCCGGGGCATCACTTCGCCGACGCGCCGACGCTGAAGCGGCACCTCGAATCACTGGGCATACTCAGTCGATTTTCAGGCGGGGCCTGAACCGGCCCCGCCCGGACTCCGGATCAATCTCTGGTCTGATCCTTCAACTCGTCGCCGATCAGCCGCACGACATGGAGGACGTTGGTCGATCCCGGCGTTCCGAACGGCACGCCGGCCATCAGCACGAAGCGATCGCCCGCTTGCGCCGCGCGGTGGCGCAGCGCCATGCGCTTCGACTTGCCGACCATTTCCTCGAAATTCTTGACGTCGCGGGTGTGGACGGCATGTGCGCCCCACAGCAGGCCAAGGCGGCGCGCCGTCGCCAGCTTGGGCGTCAGGACCAGCAGCGGCACCATCGGCCGCTCGCGCGAGACGCGGCGGGCGGTCGAACCGGACGTCGTGAAGCAGATGATGCCGGTGGCCGATACCGTGCTGGCGATCTGCCCGGCCGCACCGGACAGCGCGTCGGCGGTCGTCGCTTCCATCGGGGTTTCGGTGAAGTGGATGCGACGCTGATATTCCGGGTCGGCTTCGACCGCGCGGGCGATCGAATCCATCATCGCCACCGCGCGCTCCGGCCAGGCGCCCGAAGCCGATTCGGCTGACAGCATGATCGCGTCGGCGCCATCATAGATGGCGGTGGCGACGTCCGACACCTCGGCCCGGGTCGGGGTGGGGGCATGGATCATCGATTCCAGCATCTGGGTCGCGACCACCACCGGCCGGCCGAGCTGGCGCGCGCGCTGGACGATCTTCTTCTGCAAGGGCGGCACCTCCTGCGGCGGCAGTTCGACACCCAGATCGCCGCGCGCGACCATCACCGCATCGGCCAGCTCAAGAATCTCATCGAGTCGCTCGACCGCCGCCGGCTTCTCGATCTTGGCGAGGAGGGCCGCCTTGCCGCCGATCAGCCGCCGCGCCTCGGCGACATCCTCGGGCCGCTGGACGAAGCTCAAGGCGATCCAGTCCACGCCCTGGTCGAGCGCGAAAGCGAGGTCGGAGCGGTCCTTTTCGGTCAGCGCCGCCATCGGCACGACCACGTCGGGGACATTCAGGCCCTTGTGGTTGGACAAGGTTCCGGCAACCTCGACCTCGGTGTCGATCGTTTCGGCGGTCACCGACTTCACCCTCAATGCCACCTTGCCGTCATCGAGCAGCAGGCGGGTGCCGGGCTGGAGCGCGGCGAACAGCTCGCGATGGGGCAGGTGGACGCGGGTCGAATCGCCCGGCGCGGGATCGGTATCGAGGCGAAACGGCGTCCCCAGGGCCAGCTGCACCAGCCCCTCGGCGAAAGTGCCGACGCGCAGCTTCGGGCCCTGAAGATCGACGAGGATCGTCATCGGCCGCTCCAGCTCGCGCTCCAGTTCGCGCAGATGGCCGATGATCTCGGCCCGGTCGGCCTGTGTCCCGTGGCTCATGTTGATGCGGAACGCATCGGCGCCAGCGAGATAAAGCGCCCGGATCATCGACGGGTCGCGTGATGCCGGGCCAAGCGTGGCAAGAACCCGGACATTGCGATTCCGGGGGACAGCAGGGTTCGACACAAAGGTCCTTTCAATCGCGATCGGTTGTGCTTTGGCCCGCAAGGGTTAAACGGGCGCTATGACAGTTCAAGGCTGGCCCATCCGATGAACGAGGACAAGCCCCCCGTCGGCGATGCCGTCGAGGCAGCGGCGTTTCGTCGCCTGCTCGACCATCTTCGCCACCGCACCGACGTCCAGAATGTCGATCTGATGGGTTGGGGCGGCTTCTGCCGCAACTGCCTGGCGGACTGGCTGGCCGAAGCTGCGGAGGATCGCGGGCGGCCGATCGACCGCGACGCCGCCCGTACCCATGTCTATGGCATGCCCCAGCCGGAGTGGAAGGCGCGCCACCAAGCGCCCGCCACGGCGGAGCAGATGGCGCGGATGGACGAGAGCGTCCGTCGCAACAAGGCTTGAGGCAACGGGCCGACCTGCCCTAGGGGTGCCGACATCCACATCAATTCGAGGGAGATCACGTCCATGTCGGACGGCAATGTCGCGGCCGATCAGCTCCGCCTGTTCATCGAGCGGATCGAGCGTCTGGAAGAAGAGAAGAAGGGCATCGCCGACGACATCAAGGACGTCTATGCCGAAGCCAAGGGTCAAGGCTACGACACCAAGACCATGCGCGCCATCGTCCGCCTGAGGAAGATGGAAAAGGCCGCCCGCGACGAGGCGGAGGCGCTGCTCGACACCTACAAGTCGGCCCTCGGCCTGGGTTGAGCATTCCCTGGCCGGGCCCGTGCGAGCCGCACCGTCCCACGCCCGGTTCAGGATCATGCTGACGGGCGGGGTACGGACGGGTGCGGCTTTCGCTCGCAGCGGACAGCCTTTAAACTGATGCCCGCCAATCAGGAGGGCATGGCATGATCATCACCACCACGACCGCGATCGAAGGTCGCCCGGTCCGCGACTATCTGGGCGTCGTCACCGGCGAGGTGATCGTCGGCGCCAACATCTTCCGCGACCTGTTCGCATCGGTCCGCGACATCGTCGGCGGCCGCTCGGGCGCCTATGAGGGGGCGTTGCGCGACGCCCGGCGCACCGCCTTCGCCGAGCTGACGGCCGAGGCGAAAGACCTTGGCGCCGATGCCGTCATCGGTGTCGACATCGACTATGAGGTGCTGGGCCAGGGCGGGTCCATGCTGATGGTGTCGGTCTCCGGCACGGCGGTGAAGCTGAGTCTGGATTGAGTACGGGCGGCCCCGGCCCGCGCCCCCACCCGGCCACCCATAGCATAAGCTTCCGTTGGGTGGCCGGGTGGGGGCGCGGGCCGGTGCGGCGCGCCACACACAATTTGTCTGGCGGGGGTTCAGGCGATAGGGTTCCGCCGTGACTGATTCCGCGCAACCCTATCGCGTCCTGGCGCGCAAATACCGTCCGCAGCGCTTTTCCGAGCTGATCGGGCAGGATGCCATGATCCAGACGCTGGCCAACGCCATCGCCCGCGACCGGCTGGCCCATGCCTTCCTGCTGACCGGGGTGCGCGGGGTCGGCAAGACGTCGACGGCGCGGCTGATCGCCAAGTCACTGAACTGCGTCGGCCCCGACGGCACCGGCGGCCCGACCATCGATCCCTGCGGCCAGTGCGAACCCTGCACCGCCATCGCCGAGGGACGGCATATCGACGTCGTCGAGATGGATGCCGCGTCCCATACCGGCGTCGACGACGTGCGCGAAATCATCGAGGCGGTGCGTTATGCCGCCGTCTCGGCGCGCTACAAGGTCTATATCATCGACGAGGTCCACATGCTGTCGAAGAGCGCATTCAACGCGCTCCTGAAGACGCTGGAGGAGCCGCCGGCGCATGTGAAGTTCCTGTTCGCGACGACGGAGATCCAGAAGGTGCCGGTCACCGTCCTGTCGCGCTGCCAGCGCTTCGATCTGAAGCGGATTCCGGCTGAATTATTGGCCGCCCATTTCGCCCATGTCGCGGCAGCCGAGGGGGTGACGGCCGAGCCCGACGCGCTGGCTGTGATCGCCCGCGCGGCGGAAGGGTCGGCGCGCGACGGCCTGTCGATTCTCGACCAGGCGATCGCGCATGGCGAGGGCGGGGCGGTGACGGCCGCACAGGTCCGCGACATGCTGGGCCTGTCCGATCGCGGGGTCATCCGCCAGCAGTTCGCGGCGATGATGACGGGTGACGCGATGCTGACGCTGGACCTCATGCGGCGTCAATATGATCTGGGAGTAGAGCCGGCGGCGGTGTTCCGCGCCCTTCTCGAACTGGTTCACGGGATCACCCGGACCAAGGTCGCGACCGCCGACGACCCGGCGATGAGCAGCGAGGAACGGGCCGCCCTGGTCGAATGGGCGAGCCAATTGGGCCATGGCACCCTGCATCGGCTGTGGCAGTTGCTGCTGAAAGGGTTGGACGAAATCCAGACGGCGCCGATGCCGGCCGATGCCGGGGAAATGGCGTTGCTGCGGATCATCCACGCTTCGACCCTGCCGGATCCCGGCACGCTGGTCCGTCGCCTGACCGAAAGCGGGGACGGGGAAGGGGTGACAGCTCCGGCAGTAGCTCCGGTGCCCGTTGCGGAAACGCAGGCTCCCCTGCTCGCTGCGTCCGCTATGGCGCCCGTAATGGTGATGCCTGCGCCGGAGGTCGATCCGGTCCCGTCGTCCAACGTCCCGGCGGATTTTCCCGGCCTCGTCGCGCTGGCGGCGGCGAACCAGGCCTATCAGCTCGAACAGAAGCTGCATGACGAGGTGCGGCTGGTCGATTATCGGCCCGGCGTCCTCAGCTTTGCGACAGTCGGTTCGGACACGCGCTGGGTCGAAAAGCTGCGGCCGGCGTTGAAGGAGTGGACCGGTCTGACTTGGGACGTGCGCATTGCCGAGGGCGACGCCCAGCCCTCTCTGCGCGCGCAGGAAGAGGCACGGATCGCTGGCGAGCGCGAGATGATCAAGGCGACCCCGCTGGTCCGCGCGGCGCTGGATGCGTTTCCGGACGCCGAACTCGAACATTACAGACTTCCTGACAGCAAGGTGGCGTAACCCCATGAAGAATCTCGACGATATCCTGAAGGCCGCACAGAATGTGCAGGCAGAGATGGAAAAGGCCCAAGCGACGCTCGACTCGGTCGAGGTCGAGGGCGTTTCGGGCGGCGGACTGATCAGGGTGCGCGCGTCGGCCAAGGGCCGGATCATCGGCATCGACATCGATCCGTCGCTGCTGAAGCCCGAGGACAAGGGCATGCTGGAGGATCTGATCACCGCCGCCTTCAACGATGCCCGCGCCAAGGCGGATGCCGCCGCCGGCCAGCAGATGAGCAAGATGACTGCCGGCCTGCCGCTGCCGCCGGGCTTCAAGCTGCCGTTCTAGGTCGAGGAAGCGGGTGTTCGGCCTGTTGATCACCCTTGTGACGACGGCGGTGTTGGCTGGCGCCTCCTTGCGGGCGTCCACCCGCTATCGGACGATCGACCGTCTGCCGATGCAATGGTCGCTGACCGGGCGCGTGATCTGGTCAGCCCCGCGCGGTGTGGCGCTGTTTCTCACGCCGGTTCTGGCGGCCCTGATCATGGGTGCCGTTACCATTCTGACGCTTCGATCGCCGGAAGATGGCGAGGCCCTGACAGCGCTTGTGGTCATGGCGCTCAGCTTTGCCTTCGCCCACGCACTCCACCTCAAGTTGATCAGCCGAAGCTTCTACCGGCGTTGACGCCTATCTCATTCCGTTGAGGGCGTCTTCAGCGCCCTTGCTGTGTGGCGCATCCAGGAATGTCGCCTTAGTTGATCAGATCATGAGTGAAACGTCACCCTGGCGTTCGATGTGAATCATCGTGCCAGATGCCCCGCCTGGATTCATCGCCACAAGCAGGCGTCCAGACCATCGCGGCGAACGATGGCGATGCGGGCGGCGACGCGGTTGCCATAGCGGCGCGTGTAACCCGACGGCGAGACGCCTTCGCGACGCTTGGGCAAGGGCAGGACGGCGGCGATGCGGGCAGCCTCGGTTGTGCTGAGACGGGTGGCATCATGGCCGAAATAGCGCATCGCGCCGGCATTGGCGCCATAGGTGCCGATGCCGGTCTCGGCGACGTTCAGATAGATTTCCATGATCCGGTGCTTCGGCCACAGCCCTTCGATCAGCAGGGTGAACCAGGCTTCCAGCCCTTTGCGCACCCAGGATCGACCCTGCCACAAAAACACGTTCTTCGCCGTCTGCTGGCTGATGGTCGATCCGCCGCGCAGGCGGCTGCCCTTGGCGTTGTGGGTCATGGCGGTCTGGATGGCGTCGAAATCGAATCCCCAATGGTCGCAGAAACCCGAATCCTCGGCGGCGATGGCCGCGCGGGCCATGTTGCGGACCATGCGGTCGAGGCTCATCCAGTCCTTTGTGACCGAATGACCATCCATCCAGTTGCCGATCATGGTCATGGTGACGGGCGGCGGCACGAAGCGGTACAAGGCGACCCAGCCCACCGACACGAGCAGGAATGCGATCGCCGCGCGCGCGATCCAGCGCGCGATCCGCCTTGCTCCAGTAGGGTTTTTGCGTCCCGCCATGCGCTGAAGCCTTAGTCAAGCAAGGCGGCGGGTCAATGCCATCACCCAGGAGGACGAACTGATGCCGAGGGCAAAAGGAAACGGCCCCCGTTCCGGATCGGAACGGAGGCCGTTTCGCTGGTCGTGTCGGGTTCAGGAGGTCAGCTGGCGGGTAGCAGCTTCTTCTCACCGGCCAGCCGCATCATCGCTTTCTGCAGCTTTTCGAAGGCGCGAACCTCGATCTGGCGAATCCGCTCTCGGCTGACACCATAGACCTGGCTCAGTTCCTCCAGCGTCTGCGGCTCATCGCGCAGGCGACGTTCGGTCAGGATATGCTGCTCGCGCTCGTTCAGCCCGGCCATCGCCTGATTGAGCAGATCATGGCGCAGGCTCGCTTCCTGCGCCTCGGCGACCCGCTCATCCTGAAGCGGGCCCGTATCGGTCAGCCAGTCCTGCCACTCGCCTTCGCCGTCCTCGCGCATCGGCGCGTTGAGACTGGTATCGCCGCCCATCGCCATGCGACGGTTCATCGACACCACCTCGTCATGGGTGACGCCGAGATTGGTGGCGATGGTCTCGACATCCTCGGGCTTCAGATCGCCGTCCTCGAAGGCGCTGATCCGCGCCTTTTCGCGCCTGAGGTTGAAGAACAGCTTCTTCTGCGCCGCCGTGGTGCCAATCTTCACCAGGCTCCACGACCGCAGGATGAACTCCTGCATCGAGGCGCGAATCCACCACATCGCATAGGTGGCGAGGCGGAAGCCCTTGTCGGGCTCGAACTTCTTCACGCCCTGCATCAGGCCGATATTGCCTTCGCTGATCAGCTCGGCGATCGGCAGGCCATAACCGCGATAGCCCATCGCGATCTTGGCGACGAGACGCAGGTGCGAGGTGACGAGGCGCGCGGCGGCCTGCGGATCCTGATGCTCCTGCCAGCGCTTCGCCAGCATATACTCCTCCTCCGGCTGGAGCAGGGGGAACTTCTTGATCTCCGCCAGATAGCGATTGAGAGACGTTTCCGGACCCAGGGCCGGGATCGTCGCTGGCAAAGTGCCGGCAGCAGCCATGTGAACCTCATCTCCCTGACATAGTGACCGCTCTTGGCCGTTCAGGAGGTTTATATCCTGAGCGCCCTGAACAGTTCCTGTAGATCGGCCGGATCGTGGCTCGTGAAGGACAATCTAGTGTTGGTGATCGGGTGTTTGAAGGCCAACGTGGCCGCATGAAGGGCCTGACGGCGAAAATTCTGCTTGGCCAGCACATCGCGCAGCTTTCCCCGCGCCCGGCCGTAAGCCGGATCGCCGAGCAGCGGATGGCCGATCGACGCCATGTGGACACGCACCTGGTGGGTACGCCCGGTTTCCAGTCGGCATTCGATCAGCGTCGCATCGGCCAGCGGTTCGATGGTGCGGTAATGGGTGATGGCATGCTTGCCGCGCCCCGTCGGCATCACCGCAACCTTCTTGCGGTCGTGCGGGCTGCGCGCCAGCCATGTATCGACGGTACCGGCGGGCGGGACGGGCCGGCCGGCGACGATGGCGCGATAGACACGCTCGATGCTGTGATCGGCGAACTGGCGCGCCAGCCCCACATGCGCGCGGTCGGTCTTGGCGACCACGAGCAGGCCCGACGTGTCCTTGTCGATGCGATGGACGATGCCGGGTCGGGCCACCCCGCCGATGCCCGACAACCGTCCCGCGCAGTGGTGGAGCAGGGCATTGACCAGTGTGCTGTCGAGATTGCCCGCAGCCGGATGCACGACCAGGCCGGCGGGCTTGTCCACGACCAGCAGGTGATCATCCTCGTAAGGCACGACGAGTGGAATGTCCTGAGCCACCGCCTCGGCCGTCATGGGGGCCGGAATGGATACCGACACCGCCTCACCGCCCTTCATCTTGCGCGCGGGATCGCGAGCGAGGCTGCCGTCCACCGTCACCTTGCCGGCCGCCGTCAGCGCCTTCAGCCGCTCGCGGGAGAGGGTGGTGAAGGTGGCTGCCAGCGCCCGGTCCAGCCGCCAGCCGGCGGCCTCGGGGTCAAGCGTGCCATGGTGAATCGACTCCGGCGCATCCATCGCCTAGCGAAGACGCCATGACGGTCGCAATTGCAAGCGCCGCGCTGGACGCGATCCGTCGCCACGTCGACATGGGCGGGGTGGAGGAAGTGTGCGGACTGCTGCTCGGTTTTCCTGGGCATGTCGAGAAAACGGTGCCGGCGCGGAACGTCGCCGACGACCGGCGGCGATTGTTCGAGGTCGATCCGCAGATTCTGCTCGCCACGCATCGCGAGGCGCGACTGGCGGGCACGGCCGTCGTCGGCTGCTACCATTCTCACCCCGCCGGGCGGGCGGAGCCGTCGCTGACCGATGCCGCCGCGGCCGATCAGGCTGGCTGGCTGTGGCTGATCGCGGCGGGGGGCGAGATCGGCGCCTTCATCGTCAGGGCGGGGGGAGCCTTTGCGGGCCGCTTCGACCGCGTTGCCTGGACGGTGGTCTGATGGCGACCGGCAGCGTCCGCTGGTTCGACCGCAAACGCGGTTTCGGCTTCATCACCCCCGACATGGGTCCGCGCGACGTTTTCGTCCATGTCACGTCTCTGCGGCAGAGTGCGATCGACGCGCTGGACGAGGGCGACAGGGTGCAGTTCGAGCTGATCCAGCTCAAGGATGGCCGCCTGACCGCTCAGGCAATCGAGCGGCTGTGAACTGCCGAAGGTTGCGCTACAGGGGCAGTGCCGCCTAAAGCTGTCATGACGATAAGGGAGGATCGGTGGGTAATAGCCTCGAATTCGCCAGTCTTTTGTGCTCGCGGCTTTGTCATGATCTCATCAGTCCGGTCGGCTCGATCTATAATGGGATCGAGCTGCTGGCGGACGAACAGGATCCAGACATGCGCGCCCGCTGCCTGGACCTTCTGGCCGAAAGCGCGCGCGCGACCACGCACAAGCTCCGTTTCTTCCGGCTCGCGTTCGGCGCCGCCGGCGGGTTCGGAGAGCGCGTCGACCCGCGTGAGGCCCGCGCCGCGCTGGAGGGGCTGTTTGGCGAAGACGGCAAGGTTCGTCTGCACTGGCTGGCCAGCGATGCGCCGCTCACCAAGCCGGCGCTCAAGGTGCTGCTCAACCTTGCTCTTATCGCCGGGGACGCATTGATTCGCGGCGGCGATCTGCATGTCGGCTGCGAGGTGACCGGGGAAGGCACGGAGGTCGCCGTCCGCGCGGCTGGCCCGCGCCTGATACTCGACCATGAGCTGCGCGCCGCGCTGGATGGTCAAACCGGGCTGGAGGCCGCGACGCCGCGCGCCGCTGTCGCCTGTCTGATCAGTGCCGTGCTGGCCGAAGTGGGCGGAACGCTGATCGTGTCCGAACCCGAGGAAGGGGTGCTGCTGTTCGGCGCCACTCTGCCTGAAATGGCATTGACGGACGGTGGGCTGACCGGCGCGCCGATCGCATAGCCTTAACCGCCCGTTTACCCCCGCCACCTAGGCCGGTGCGACCATTTCCAGTCGCGGTTCCGGGACCATGGATGAGCTGCTTGTCGATTTCCTGTCGGAATCGGCGGAAAATCTGGAAAGCATCGGCGCCGATCTGGTGCGCTGGGAAGAAGCGCCTGGCGATCGCGCCCTGCTCGATCGGGTGTTCCGCGTCGTTCATACCATCAAGGGCACCTGCGGTTTCCTGAACCTGCCGCGCCTGGGTCGGCTGGCCCATGCTGCCGAAGCGCCGCTGGCCAAAGCGCGTGACGGTGCCACCGTACCCGACAACCATTTCATCTCGACCATTCTTGCGGCATTCGACGCCATCCAGGCGCAACTGGCGGCTCTCGAGGCCGAGGGCGCCGAACCGGATGGCAATGACGACGCCTTGATCGCTGTGCTGGAAACCGTCGGCCGGGATGCCGGTGTCGTTGAGCGCAGCGGCATCGATCGCCGCAACCCGCTGCCGGGTGCGGCCCGGCCCGCTGCGGCCGTGCGCATCGGGGTGAACCTGCTCGACGAGTTGATGGAAAGCGTTTCGGAGCTGGTTCTGGCCCGCAATGCCCTGCTCCAGCTTGGCATGGCCGAGGATGGCGGTGCGCTGGCGACCGCGATCGAGCGTCTCTCCGCGTCCGTCTCGGAGGTGCAGGACCGGGTGACGCGCACGCGCATGCAGCCCATCGAGACCCTGTTCGGCCCGTTGCCCCGCATGGTTCGCGATCTGGCGGCGGAACTGGGCAAGTCGGTGCGCCTGGACCTTGCGGGAGGGAGGACCGAGCTTGATCGCCAGCTGATCGAGGCAATCCGCGATCCGGTCAGCCACATGATCCGCAACGCCGTCGATCATGGCATCGAGTTTCCCGACGAACGCCGCCGCAGAGGAAAGCGTGAAGAGGGATTGATCACCGTCAGCGCCCATCAATCCGGCAGCCAGATCGTCATTGAACTGTCGGACGATGGCGCCGGCATCGACGTCGAGCAGCTGAGGTCCAAGGTGGTCGGCGCTGGCCTGCGCCCTGCAGCCGACGTCCTGCGTATGTCGGATGACGACGCGCGCCAGCTGATATTCGAGCCGGGCCTGAGTACCTCGCGCACCGTTACCGCCATTTCGGGGCGTGGCGTCGGCATGGACGTCGTCAAAACCAACATCGAACGCATTGGCGGAACGGTCGATCTGGACAGTACGCCCGGTCAGGGCACGTGCATCGCCGTGCGCGTACCCCTGACGCTCAGCATCGTACCGGCGCTGATGGTTGAGGTGGGCGGACAGCGCCTGGCGATCCCTCAGGCCGGCATTCTCGAGGTCGCTCGCGTTGATGGCCCGGTCGCTGTGGAGGTGATCGGCGACACCGAACTGCTGCGTCTGCGGGGCAGTCATTTTCCCGTGATTGACCTCGCCCGCCAACTGGGCCTTGTGCCGGACGAGGGTGAGCGCTTTGCCGTCCTCGTCAGATCGGGGCGGCTGGAACCCTGTGCCTTTCTCGTCGACAGGCTGCTCGATCAGGAAGAGATCGTGATCAAGCCCGTGGCGCCCGTGATTGCCGCCTCGGGCCTCTATTCGGGTGCGGCGGTCCTTGGCGATGGTCGGCCAGTGCTGATCCTCGATCTGTCGGCGATCGGCGTCGCCGCGAATCTTGTGGAGCGGGACGGGGGCAGCCTTGGCGCGGCGCGCGATGCTCCCCCACCAGCGGCAGCCATCGATCCGCTGGTGTTGTTCCGGATGGATGACGGCATCCAGAGGGCTATCCCTGCCGTACTGGTCTCGCGCGTCGAAACCGTACCGTCGGGCGCCATCCAGCGTACCAGCCGGGAGTGGGTGCTGGTACGAGACGATATGACGATACCGCTGCGCGCGCTGGCTGGCATCGATCCTGTCGTGGCATCGCAGGTGTTGATCATCGACCAGGACGGCGCGCAGATGGCGCTGCCGATCAGCGCGGTCGTCGACATCGTTACCGATCCGGTCGTCATCCAGTCCGCCATCAGTGATGATCCGATGGTGGCGGGCACCGCCGTCATCGATGGACAGGTGACGGAAATATTGGACCCGACCGCGTTGCTCGGAGACGTATCCGTCACCTCGCGGCGGCGCGGCACGGTGCTGTGCGCGCTGAAGAGCGGCTGGGCGGCGATGCTGCTGAAGCCGGCGCTGGAGCGGGCCGGTTACGACGTGATCATCGCCGATGCCGAGGGCCTCGGCAGGCCGGAATGGTTCAACGGCACGCTGACGGCGGTGCTGTGCGACGAGGAGGGCGCGCGACGACTGGCCGCGGGCGGGCGCGTGGACGGCGTACCGCAGGTTCGCCTCGGCGGCCCCGATGTGCCGCGCGGCGGCCTCAAGGCGAATGACCGCGATGCCGTGCTTGCTGCGCTTGCTGCCGTGGCGGGGCAGAGCTGATGGGGTACATGCTTCAGGTCGACATCGCCGGGCAGGAGGTGCTGATCCCGGCAGATCAGGTTCAGGCGGTGGTGCGGCCAGGCTATATCGAGCCGGTGCCGGGTGTAGCCCCTGATATTATCGGCATCATGACCCTGCGCGGGCGGGTCCTCACGGTGATCGACCCGGCGGTCCGCCTGGGCGGGTCCGTCGGATCCCTCCACGAGGCGGTGGCGGTGGTCGTCCGGTGGGGTGAGCATGGCTATGCGCTGCTCTGCGACCGCGCCGCAGAGGTGCGCGAGGTGGACGATGCCGATCTCGCGCCGTCCCCCAGCGGCTTTTCCCTGACTTGGCAATCAGTCTCGCTTGGCACCGCGCAAGTGGGGATGCGACGGCTGGCGGTGTTTTCCCCCGGTCGGTTCCTGACGCTTTTCGAACTCGGCCAGACGGCCGGCTCACCGGCTTGATCGCTTAACCCTTAGGCAAGAGCTTTGTGGTTAAGAGATGGCCGGATTGTTTTTCCAGTGTGAGCGTGCGCCATGAAATCCTGCCTGATCGTCGATGACTCGAAGGTGATCCGCAAGGTGGCCCGCCGGATTCTCGAAAGTCTGGACTTCGATATCGACGAGGCGGGCGACGGCCGCGAGGCGCTGGACCGCGTCATGGCGGTGCCGCCTGACGTCATCCTGCTCGACTGGAACATGCCGGTAATGAGCGGCATGGAATTCCTCCGCGCGCTGCGGTCCGAACAGAGTCTCGCGATCCAGCCCAAGGTGGTGTTCTGCACGACCGAGAATGACATGGCGCATATCCGCGCCGCGCTGGAGGCAGGGGCAGACGAGTATATCATGAAGCCCTTCGACCGCGAGATCCTGCAATCGAAGCTGGCTCAGGTCGCGCTCGCCTGACCGCCGCGCGAGGGCGGACGGCATGATGCCCCCTCAGGCACGAATGATGGCGGACGATGGCTCGGCCCGCCTGCCCGACGTGCTGGTCGTCGACGATTCCAGCGTCGCGCGGGCGATCATCGCCCGGTCATTGGCGGGTCGGGCGAATATCGTCGGCTTTGCCCGCAACGGCCGTGAAGCGCTGGCGCTGCTTGGGACGGCTCGCGCCGATATTGTCCTGCTCGATGTCGAGATGCCGGAACTGGACGGCCTGTCGGCATTGCCGGAGATCGTTGCGATGCGGGGGCCGACGGTCCTGATCGTTTCGTCCGCCACCGCAACCGGTGCGGCCGCCTCTATCGAGGCGTTGCGCCTGGGAGCGGCCGATACGCTGGCCAAGCCCAGTGTCGCCGTCGCTGGCGAACTTAGCCGGTTCGAGGACATTCTGATCACCAAGGTCGATGGCCTGTTTGCGGAACGCGAAGGGACGGGTCGGCGCCGGGCGCCGGCGATGGCTGCGCCACCGGCTGGCGTCCGTCTGCGCACATCTCCGCCGACGGCGAGAGTTGCCTGTCTGGCGATCGGTGCCTCGACGGGTGGGCCGCAGGCGCTGCACGAGCTTATCGAGGCCCTGCCGGACGATTTCGAGGCGCCGATCCTGATTACCCAGCATCTGCCGCCGCCCTTCATGAGCGTTTTCGCCCGCCATCTGCACCGCCATGGTCGTCCCGCCACGGTGGCCGAGGACGGTATGCCGGTGACGCAACGGACGATCCTGGTCGCGCCGGGTCATGCCCATCTGCGCATCAGCCGACTTGGCACCCGGCTGGTGGCGAAGCTGGACGACAGCCGCGCGGCGAACGGTTGCTGTCCGTCGGTTGATCCCATGTTCGAGAGCGTGGGTGAGGTATTTGGCGCCCGGGGCCTCGCCGTGATGTTGTCAGGCATGGGTCATGATGGCGCGGACGGCGCCGCGCGACTGGTCGATGCCGGTGGCGCCTTGCTGGTTCAGGACGAGGAAAGTTCGGTCGTCTGGGGGATGCCGGGGGCGGTGGCGCGCGACGGACTGGCGTCGGCACTGCTGTCGCCGCGCAGCCTGGCGGCCGAAATCGGGCGGCGGGGACGGATCGGATGACGGTGCGCCCCGACTTGCTCGCTCAGCTTGACCGGCTGCTTCGTGAGCGGACCGGCCAGTCGCTCAGCGGCGACCGCGCCTATCGCATCGAGAGCGCGTTGCTGCCACTGGCCCGGCGATGGGGCGTGGCCGACATCAACGCTCTGGTCGATCGCTGCTTCGTTACCGGAGATGACGGGCTGGCGGAGGAGATCGTCGAAGCGCTGATCAACAATGAAACCAGTTTCTTTCGCGACAGCGCGCTCTTTGTCCTGATCGACGACCGGATACTGCCTTCGCTGATGGCGGCGCGTGCTGGGGTGCGGCGATTGGCGATCTGGTCGGCAGGTGTGTCGACGGGGCAGGAGGCGTATTCGCTGGCGATGATGATCGCCGGCCGCACGGATATGGATGGGTGGCGGATCGATATCGTCGGGACCGATATCTCTGCCTCGGCGATCGCCAGGGCGCGCGCGGCCACCTATTCCCGGTTTGAAATCCAGCGCGGCCTCGGTTCGCGGCAGATTCTGGATCATGCGACAATGGTTGGCGATAGCTACCGGTTGACCCCCGGCATTCGCTCGCGCGTCAGCTTCCTGCGGCAGAATATTCTGGACGCTGCCCCGGCCGGTCAGTTCGACCTGATTCTGTGCCGCAATCTGCTGCTTTATTTCGATCAGGAGCGGCGTGGCGAGGTCTTCCGTCGGCTCGCAGGCAGTATCGCCCCGCATGGCGCGCTCGTTTTGGGGGCGTCGGAAACGGTGCTTGGCCAGACGGAACTGTTCCAGCCCGATCAGGCGATGCGCGGGGTCTATCGCCTCAAGCGCGCCGCGCCCGTTGTGGTGAGCGTGCCGGCCGGCGCCGCTTCCGCTTGAAACGGACAGCCGTTAGGCTGGGTCGATGATCGACTGTCCATCGCCCAATTTCGATGCCCGGACCCTGCCGGTGACGATGCTGGTCCTCCACTATACCGGCATGGAAAGCGCGGCGGCCGCCATCGCACGGCTGGCCGATCCCGAGGCAAAGGTTTCCGCCCATTATGTCATAGCCGAGGATGGCGAGGTGCTGCGCATGGTGGCGGAGGAAAACCGCGCCTGGCACGCGGGCCGAGCGCTATGGCGCGGGG
The DNA here is from genome assembly GCA_037190805.1 of Sphingomonas sanxanigenens. Lineage (GTDB taxonomy): Bacteria > Pseudomonadota > Alphaproteobacteria > Sphingomonadales > Sphingomonadaceae > JBBCJR01. The sequence goes on from JBBCJR010000019.1 coordinate 16,634, forward strand.
TGAGCAACGTCAACTCGGCCAGCATCGGCATCGAGATCGTCAATCCCGGCCATGATTTCGGGTATCGCCCGTTCCCGGAACCGCAGATGGCGGCGCTGGTGCCGCTGGTTGCCGATATCGTCTTTCGGCATGGCATCAAGCCGCGCAACGTTGTCGGCCATTCCGACGTCGCGCCGGCGCGCAAGAAGGACCCTGGGGAGCTGTTCGACTGGGAGCGGCTGGCGCGCTTCGGTCTGGCGCTGGCGCGACCGCAGCCGGCGGGCGACCCGCAATGGACCTATGGCGGGTTTCTGCTGGCGCTGGAACGGTTCGGCTACGACGTGACCGAGCCGGGGGCGGCGATCCGCGCCTTTCAGCGCCGGTTCCGGCCTGAACGGATCGACGGCGGCGTCGATGGCGAGTGCCGGGCGATTCTGCTTGGCCTGCTCTTGGCGATCGAGCGCGAAGCGGCTAGCTAGGTCGGGCCAGAGGGCCGGGCGGCCGCCGCTGATCCCTGCGAAGGGAGAGGGGGAGGAAAGTCCGGGCTCCACGGAGACACGGTGCCGGGTAACGCCCGGCGGGGCGGTTCGCCGTCTCAGGGACAGTGCCACAGAAAGGAAACCGCCGCGGCTTCGGCCAGGCAAGGGCGAAAGGGTGCGGCAAGAGCGCACCGCGCCTCCGGCAACGGGGGCGGCACGGCAAACCCCACCGGGAGCAAGACCGAATAGGGGCGGCATATGGGCCTGTCTCCGGCCCCGTCGCCCGGGTTGGTTGCTTGAGCGCCGTGGCGACACGGCGCCTAGAGGAATGGTCGCCCATCCGGCTTCGGCCGGTGGACAGAACCCGGCTTACAGGCCCTCTGGCGTTTCCCCTTTCCAGAAAAGACGCGCTTGCATAGGCTCTATCCCATGCGCCGTCTTCCGCTCGCTCCCGCCCTTGCCCTGTCGCTCGCCGCCTGCGCTACGCCCCAGCGTGAGCCGTCCGAGCCGCCCGATGCCTTCGCTTGGCTGGAGGATATCGGTGGTGAGCGGTCAATGGCGGCGGTCAAGGGCTGGAATGACAGGACGGCGACCGCGCTGACCGCCAGCCCGCGCTTTGCCGCCTATCGGGCGCGAGCCGAGCAGTTGCTGGACGACAGGGCGCAGATCGCCACTCCGGATGCGGTGATCGGCGACGCGGTGTTCAACCTGTGGCGCGACGCCCGCAATCCGCGTGGCCTGTGGCGGATGGCGGAGGTGGGCGCGGCGGTATCGGGCCGCGCGGCGTGGCAGACCTTGATCGACATCGACGCGCTCGGCCGTGCGGAGGGCAAGAGCTGGGTGTGGGGCGGTGCGGTGTGCCGCAAGCCCACCCACGACCGCTGCATGGTCGCGCTGGCCAATGGCGGCACCGACGCGATGCTGTGGCGCGAGTTCGATGTTGCCCGCCGGGCCTTTGTCGACGGCGGCTTCGTTGTCCCCGAAGCCAAGAGCGACGTCGCCTGGGACGGAGACGACCTGCTGGTTGCAACCGATTTCGGGGCCGGCAGCCTCACGAGCTCAGGCTATCCGCGCACGGTGCGCCGCTGGTCGCGCGGGACGCCGCTGGCCGAGGCGCGGCTGATCGCCGAGGGCGAGGCCGGTGACGTCGCGATGACGGCGATGGGCTTCACCGACGGCGAACGACGCTGGCCTGTGGTGGTGCGTCAGATCGATTTCTACACCAGCCAGATCAACCATGTCGCGCCCGACGGACGGCTGGTCGCGGCGCCGCTGCCTGCCGATGCGGAGATCAGGGAGGTGCTGGATGGCCGCCTGATCGCCTCGCTGGGCAGTCCGTGGGGCGACCATCCGGCGGGCGCGCTGGTCGCTTATTCGATAGATGAACTGCTGGCCGGCGGTTCCCCCGCGATCGAGCTGGTGTTCGCGCCCAGGACGTCGCAGGCGGTGGAGCAGGTCACCGCTGGCGAACTGTCGCTCTGGGTCAAGATTCTCGACAATGTGTCGGGCAAGCTGCTGTCGCTCGAGCGCGGCGGGGACGGCAAATGGACGGTGGCGACCGTCCCGCTGCCGGCCAGCAGTACGGTGACGCTGAATGCCGCCGGCGGCATCGTCGACATGGCCTTCGTCACCGTCGAGGGGATGCTGACGCCCCCGACGCTCTATGCAGTGGCGCCGGGCGGGGCCGCGCCCAACCGCCTCCAGTCGTTGCCCGACCGGTTTCCGGCGGCGACGATGACGGTGGTCCAGCGCTTCGCGACCTCGACCGATGGCACGAAGATTCCCTATTATCTGGTGCGGCGAAAGGGCCTGACGGGTCCGGTGCCGACGCTGGTCCATGCCTATGGCGGCTTCCGGTTGCCGCAGACGCCGACCTACCTGACCCAGCAGCCCTATCGAGGCGGCCCGGCAGGACTGTTCTGGGTTGAAGGCGGCAACGCCTATGTCCTCGCCAATATCCGGGGCGGGGGCGAGTTCGGTCCGGTGTGGCACGCCGCCGCGCTGAAGCAGAACCGGCAACGGGCGTTCGACGACCTTCACGCCGTCGCTGAGGATCTGATCGCCGCTGGTATCGCCCAGAAAGGGCGGATCGGCGTCTCCGGGCGGTCGAACGGGGGGCTGCTGGCGGGTGTCGCCATCACCCAGCGGCCCGATCTGTGGCGGGCGGCGGTGATGGGATCGCCACTGGCCGACATGCGGCGCTATTCCCATCTGCTGGCCGGCGCATCGTGGATCGGCGAATATGGCGATCCCGACAAGCCGGAGGAGTGGACGTGGCTTCGTGCCTATTCACCCTATCACAATCTGCGGCCGGGCATTCGCTATGCGGCGCCACTTCTCTATACCTCGACCCGCGACGATCGCGTCCATCCCGCCCATGCCCGGAAGTTCGCGGCGCAGTTCGAGGCGCTGGGACTGCCCTTCCACTATTATGAGAATATCGAGGGCGGCCATGCCGCCGGGGCCGACCGCCGCGAAGATGCCTATCGGGCGGCGCTGATCATCACCTATCTCAATCGCGAACTGCGTAGTGAACAGTAAATCACTGTTTGTTATCGCTCTTGCTGTCAGTCCCGTGCCCGCCCTGGCCCAGGCGGCGGACTGTCGGCCGGTTGTCACGGTGCCGCCCTATGAAATCTCTCGCCCGGACGCGCGCCCGCGCCGGACGCCTGTAGCGGGCTATCTGCTCAGCCTGTCCTGGTCACCGGAATATTGCCGCACGCGCGTCGGCAGCGCCGGTGACCGGCTGCAATGCGGCGGGGCCGGGCGGTTCGGCTTCATCGTCCACGGCTTGTGGCCCGAGGCGGCGGGTTCGGATTACCCGCGTTACTGTCAACCGGCGAGCCGGGTACCCGAACCCGTGGTGCGGCAGCATTTGTGCATGACCCCCTCCGCCGACCTGATCCAGCATGAATGGCAAAAGCATGGCAGCTGCGGCTGGTCGGACCCGGCGCGTTATCTGGCAGCGGCGGACAGCCTGTGGCGGGCGCTCGACTTTCCGGACATGGACGTGCTGTCGCGCCGGGGCGTGACGGCGGGCGAGGTGGCGCGGGCCTTTGCCGAGGCCAATCCCGGCCTGCCGATTGCGGCGGTACGGATCAAGGCCAACCGGCGCCAGTGGCTGCAGGAGGTGCAACTCTGCCTCGGCCCCGATTTCCGGCCGCGTGCCTGCCCGGCTCATGTCCGCGGCGTCGAGGCGGCGGTGCCCGTGTCTATCTGGCGGGGCGGCTCGACCCCTCGACGGTGACCAGCGACGGATGGTTGCGGTCGAGATGGCGGCGGATGATCCTGAGATTGCGGGTGTTCGACCGGAAGGCGATGTCGAACAGGTCGCCGACGAAGGGAATGGCGCCCAGAGCCGTATCGACCACGACATTGCCGCCCATCCGCGTCATCTGCCATTTCGACATGCCGAGATTGCGCGCTTCCCAGATCAGATAGGCGGACATCGCCGCTGCAATGATATCGCCGACCACGGGCACCAGCCCGAGCGCGGCGTCGACCCCGACGCGTTGCCGCAGACCGGGAAGCGAGATGCTGCGTTCGAGCAATTTTTCCAGCGCCTCGATCCGACGCAGCGTCGCGGCTGGGTCGCGCGACAGGCCGATCTGGGCCGCCATGGTGTCGAAGCGTTGCTGAGAGATCATTTCTGGGTCGATAGCCGATGGGCGACCGAATAGGCCAGCTCGACCACCCGTACCGTTTCGACCGGCTTGGTCAGGCATGGCACATGGCGGTGGGCCGGCGCGATCCTTTCGGGGGTGGAGCACAGGCCGCTCGCCAGCATATAGGGCTTGTCCTGGGCCAGCAGCCAGTCCGCGACCGGCCACACCTGCTCGCCATCGATGTCGATGTCGAGAACCGCCACGTCGATCGTGGCGAGGTCGCAGTCGAAGGCCCCGGCGACATTGTCCACGATATGGACGACTGCGCCTCTGTCGTTGAAGCATTGCTCGAGGTCCAGCGCCAGGAAGGGCTCGTCCTCGACCAGCAACACCCGTAATGGCACCCCGCCACCATTATCAGAAAAAATGTCCGTCATGGCTCCTGCAACATTCTGGCCCACATGACACTTCCGTTACGGATTGTGTCCCAGTTCGCTGCTTAACACAGGATAAGGCAACAGGTTCCGTTCCGGCGTGGATTGATCGGCGATTGTGACCTTCCCGTATCAGCGACGATTGCCGACGCGGATGGTCGAGAGCGGGTGGGAGGCCCAGCGATTGGGCGTCCAGCCCTCGACCCGTGGCGCGACCAGCGACCAGCGCGCCGGCGTCATCAGGCTGATGAAGGCGGTATCGTCGACCAGTGCCCGGTCCGCCGTCGCCAGCGCCTGGATCCGCCCGATGCGAGCCAGCGACACGCGGGCATCGGATAGCGCCCGGTCCGCCGCTTCATTGCAATAGCCGCGCCGTGTGCAGACAAACGGACGCAGAAACCACGTCGCCAGATCGGTGGGCGCGACGCTCTCGAACAGGCGCAGATCGGCATCGTCACCGACCTCGACCAATTCGCTTTCGACGCCGATCGCGGCCCAGTCGGCGGCGACCAGACCGAATATCTGCCGATGACCGGCCCCGACCGGCAGCGACACCGTCACCCGGATGGGATCTTGAGAGTCGCCCCGAACGTTTGCCACCAGGCTGCGGGCTTCCTCGATCCGGCGGGCCGCGTCCAGGCCTACCCAGTCGGGGACCGCCGGTGTGGCCAGGTCCTCCAGTCCCGGCGGCACCAGGCTCATCAACGGCGACAGGCCACTGGCGCCGAGCGTGGTGATCAGTCGCTGCCGATCGATCGCCATCGCCAAGGCGCGGCGCAGGCGCGGATCGGCGATCGCTCCCTGCATTCGATCGACCCGGTAGCCATAAACGCCCGCAACGGGATCGAGTTGAAGAAAGCGGTCCAGTCGGGCGGCGCGCGTCGCCAGATAGGTGTTGGTGGTGCCGCCCGCGACGACCGATGTTTCGCCCCGGCGAAACCGATCGATGGCGCTGGCGACGTTGGTTTCGGCGAGCAGTTTGAGGCCGCTGGCGCCCGCCGCCGCCCCCGGCTGGGCGACAAGGATGGTCAGCGGGCCTTCGGTTCGTTCGACCCGGAAAGTCCCTAGCGTGATGCGTCCGTCGTCGCGCGCCGGCAGACCAAGCTCGGGCAGCGTCAGCAGCCGCAACAGGCCTGGGCGTGGCGAGGACAAGCGGATCTCGATGATGTCGGCCATCGGCGATGCGACGCCGAGCGCAGATAAGGGCCGCCGTCCGGCCGCGACATCGGGGGCATTCTCGATCGCGCTCAGCTGGTCGGCCAGCGGGTGGCGTGAGCCGGGCGCGGCCGCCTGACGGAACATGCGGACGAAATCCGCCCCCGTAACCTTGCGTCCATCCGACCATTGCGCGTCGCCCAGGCGGAAGATGTAGCTGAAACCGTCGTCGCTGACCCGCCATGACTGGGCGAGAGCAGGGATGACATCGCCGGCCGCGTCCGTCGTCACCAGACCGCTGGCGGTCGCGCCGGCGAGCATCGCCGAGGCCGTGTTCCAGTCGGGTCGCGTTGGGTCAAGACGTCCGGCGGGTTCGCTCAGGACATCGACTTGAACCACCGCGCCGGGGGTGGAGGCCGTGTCCGCGTCGCCGCACCCGGCAACGAGAGGCAGAACGGCAAAGGGAAGCAGGTGGCGCCAGACCATGGCCTGTCTCTCTATCGGATCGGCGGCGTCAGGTGAACCCGCTTGCCGCCATTGAGGGGCGGCCCCATCTAGGATGCGGTTCAGGGCGGATATCCGGACGGCGACCCGGTGCCGGCCCCGTCTGCTCCTGTGCCGGAAGGGCTTCGGAACCCCGTTGCCATTCGCGAACAAATATGGAACAACCCGCTTCATGCTGACCCATATCTCCGTGCGCGGCGCCCGTGAGCACAATCTGAAGGGCGTCGACATCGACCTGCCGCGCGACAAGCTGGTGGTGATCACTGGCCTGTCGGGCTCGGGTAAATCGAGCCTCGCCTTCGACACCATCTATGCGGAGGGGCAGCGACGCTATGTCGAATCGCTGTCCGCCTATGCCCGGCAGTTCCTTGAGCTGATGCAGAAGCCGGACGTCGACCATATCGAGGGCCTTTCGCCAGCGATCTCGATCGAGCAGAAGACGACCAGCCGCAACCCGCGCTCGACCGTCGCCACGGTGACGGAGATCTACGACTATATGCGCCTGTTGTGGGCGCGGGTGGGGGTGCCCTATTCGCCGGCCACGGGCCTGCCGATCAGCGCCCAGACGGTCAGCCAGATGGTAGACCGGGTGATGCTGCTGCCCGAGGGAACCCGCATCTATCTGCTCGCCCCTGTCGTGCGCGGCCGCAAGGGCAGCTACGGCAAGGAACTGCTCGAATGGCGCAAGGCGGGGTTCACCCGCGTCCGCATCGACGGTGCCTTCCACGAGATCGACGAAGCCCCGGCGCTCGACAAGAAATACAAGCATGACATCGATATCGTCGTCGATCGCCTGGTCGTGCGTGAAGACCTCGAAACCCGCCTCGCCGATAGTTTCGAAACCGCGCTGAAGCTGGCGGACGGCCTTGCCTATGTCGACATCGCCGCCGATGCGGATGCCGGCACCCGGACCGATGGCGACCAGAAGATGAAGGGTATCGAGCTGCCGGCCGGGATCGCCGAGAGGCTGACCTTCTCGGAAAAATTCGCTTGTCCGGTGTCGGGCTTCACTATCGCCGAGATCGAGCCGCGCCTGTTCTCGTTCAACGCGCCGCAGGGTGCGTGCCCGGCCTGCGACGGGCTGGGAGAGAAGCTGTATTTCGACCCGCGCCTGGTGGTGCCCAACGAAGCGCTGTCGCTGAAGGGCGGGGCGGTGGTGCCATGGGCGAAGTCGAACCCGCCCAGCCCTTATTATATGCAGGTCCTGTCCAGCCTGGCGCGCGAATATGGCTTCGCCCTCGACACGCCGTGGCGAGAGCTGCCGGAGGCGGTGCAGGGAGGGATCCTGCACGGCACCGACGGCAAACCCGTGACCCTGCGCTTCGAGGACGGGCGCAAGAGCTACGAGGTGAAAAAGCCGTTCGAGGGCGTCATCGGCAATCTCGAGCGGCGGATGCTCCAGACCGAGAGCGCCTGGATGCGCGAGGAGCTGGCCCGTTTCCAGACTGCCGCGCCGTGCGAGGCCTGCAACGGCGCGCGACTGAAGCCAGAGGCGCTGGCGGTGAAGGTGGCAGGCGAGGATATCAGCGTTGCCGCGCGCCGTGCGGTGGGGCCGGCGTTGGCCTTCTTCTCGGGGCTCGCCGACAAGCTGACCGATCAGCAGCGCCAGATCGCCGAGCGCATCCTCAAGGAGATCGTCGAGCGGCTGGGGTTCCTCAACAATGTCGGCCTCGATTATCTGAACCTCGACCGTGCCTCGGGCACGCTGTCGGGTGGCGAAAGCCAGCGTATCCGCCTTGCCAGCCAGATCGGCTCGGGCCTGTCCGGCGTGCTCTATGTACTCGACGAACCGTCCATCGGCCTTCACCAGCGCGACAACGACCGGCTGCTGGAAACCCTCAAGCGGCTGCGCGACCTCGGCAACACGGTGCTGGTGGTTGAACATGATGAGGACGCGATCCGCACCGCCGACCATATCGTCGACATGGGGCCGGGCGCGGGCTCGCGCGGCGGGCAGGTGGTGGCCGAAGGAACGCTGGCGGATATTCTCGCCAACCCCGGCAGCCTGACTGGCGACTATCTGGCCGGGCGCCGGTCGGTGCCCGTGCCCGTGACGCGGCGGAAGGGCAGCGGCAAGCGGCTGACGGTCAAGGGCGCGCGCGCCAACAATCTGAAGTCGGTGAGCGCGTCGATCCCGCTCGGCACCTTCACCTGCATCACCGGCGTGTCGGGATCGGGGAAGTCGACCTTCACAATCGACACCCTCTATGCTGCTGCGGCGCGGACCCTGAACGGCGCCCGGGTGCTGGCGGGCGACCATGAGGCGGTCGAGGGGCTGGAGCATCTCGACAAGGTCATCGACATCGACCAGTCGCCGATCGGCCGCACGCCCCGGTCCAACCCGGCCACCTATACCGGCGCCTTCACCCAGATCCGCGACTGGTTCGCCGGGCTGCCCGAGGCGCAGGCGCGTGGCTACAAACCCGGCCGGTTCAGCTTCAACGTCAAAGGCGGGCGGTGCGAGGCGTGCCAGGGTGATGGGGTGCTGAAGATCGAGATGCACTTCCTGCCCGACGTCTATGTCACCTGCGACGTCTGCCATGGCCGACGCTACAACCGTGAGACGCTGGAGGTGCAGTTCAAGGGCAAGAGCATCGCCGACGTCCTCGACATGACGGGCGAGGACGCGGCCGAGTTCTTCAAGGCGGTGCCGCCGATCCGCGACAAGATGGCGATGCTGGTCGAGGTGGGCCTCGGCTATGTCCATGTCGGCCAGCAGGCGACGACCCTGTCGGGCGGCGAGGCGCAGCGGGTGAAGCTGGCCAAGGAGCTGTCGCGCCGGGCGACCGGCAACACACTATACATCCTCGACGAACCGACCACGGGCCTCCATTTCGAGGATGTCCGGAAGCTGCTGGAGGTGCTGCACGCGCTGGTCGAACAGGGCAACAGCGTCGTCGTGATCGAGCATAATCTGGAGGTCATCAAGACCGCCGACTGGGTTATCGACCTCGGCCCCGAAGGTGGCGACAAGGGTGGCGAGATCGTGGCGGAAGGGACACCGGAAGATGTAGCGCGCGTAACCCGCAGCTATACCGGGAGCTATCTGAAGCCGTTGCTGGATAAGCAGGCCGCGGCCTAGCCGGATCGTCCAGACATGATAACGGTAGCCGGTTGGCCGGTGTCGCCGTGCAGTGCCGGGCGCTGAGAGGGGAGAGATAAGGGGATGGATTCGGGCTTTACGCGCAGAGCCGCCCTGCTGACGGCGTCCAGCCTCGTCGGCGCCGCCATGACCGCCGGTGCGGCTTCGGGAGCGGTGCGGGAGCGTCGCCTGTCTGCCCAGTCGAGCTGGACCCTGCCGACGACGCCCGTGCCGGTGCGCGAAGGGACGCTCGAGGTCGGCGGAGCCCGGTTGTGGTATTGGGATACGGGCGGCGATGGCCTGCCCGTCATTCTTCTTCATGCTGCGACCGGCAGCGGCGCGGTGTGGGGGTATCAGCAACCCGTCTTCGTCAAGGCGGGGCTGCGCGTCATCGGCTATTCCCGACGTGGCCATTATCGCAGCGAGGTGGCGGCGGACGCCGATGCCGGCACCTCGACGGGCGACCTGCACCGGCTGGCCGATCATCTGGGCCTCGATCGCTTCGCGCTGATCGGCAGTGCTTTGGGCGGCTATACGGCCACGGACTATGCGATCTCGCATCCCGATCGTGTGCACGCGATCATCCTGGCGTCGACCATGGCTGGCATCGCGGAGGAGGACTATGTCAGGCAAACGGCGGCACTGACGCCCGCGCCCTGGATGGAGATGCCCGCCTCCTTCCGCGAACTGGGTCCATCCTATCGGGCGGCCTTTCCCGAAGGCGTCGCGGCGTGGGAAGCGCTGGAGCGTATCGCCCGCCCCGGCCCGCGAGTTACCCAGAAGCTCGAAAACCACATCAGCTGGCAGGCACTGGGCACGATCGCCGTTCCCAGCCTCTTCCTGACCGGTGATGCCGATCTGTACATGCCGCCGGCACGGGCGCGGGCGGTGGTATCCCGGATGCGAGACACCGAATTGCTGATCGTCCCCGATTGCGGCCATTCGGCCTATTGGGAGCAGCCCGATGCTTTCAACGATGCGGTTCTCGGCTTTCTGAAGGGCATAGAGTAGCGGGCGAACACGAGTATGATCTCGCAGGCGGTGAATATTCATGACCCGACGGGAGGTTCATGATGGGAGGCGATCTCATGCAGGGTGCGGTGGACAGCGCCGGGATCATCGATCTGCTGCTGCGCTCGGTCAATCAGCCGAACACGACCGCCAATGTCGCCCACATCATTCAACTGGCCGTCGCGCCGGTATTCCTGCTGACTGGCATCGGTTCGCTGCTCAACGTGTTCGCCGGCCGGCTTTCGCGGGTCATCGACCGGGCCCGCAGGCTGGAGGCGGAGATACCGGCTCTGAACGATCGCGACCGCGAAATGGCGTTGGCCGAACTGGTGATCCTCGACCAACGCATGGCGGTCATTCACTGGGCAATCAACGGGGTGGTTGCCGGTGCGCTGTTCGTTTGCCTGGTGGTGGCGTTGCTGTTCGTGGCCGACCTCGTCTCGCTGGAGTTCGGGCGGCCGATCGCGATCATGTTCATCGCCGCCATGGCCTTTCTGATTGCCGGCCTGGTGCTGTTCATGATCGAGGTGTCGATCGCCACGCGCAGCGTCCGCGTGCGCGAGGAGTATGTCCGGCGGCGTGAGTGGTGGCGTCTCACCCGGCAGGGAAGGGGCGACATTGGTCGCCCTTCCGGGCCGAAAAATTAGGTTTCAACAGAAAACGCTTGTATGTCGGCCCGGCTCTCGCCATCTGGACGCCGCGGACGCTAGAGCATTGTTGTTGGGGTATTCCATGAATCCGAAAAACGCAGTCGGCCTGCTATTGCTTCTCGGTCTTACCGCTTGCGGCGCGGCCGAGCAGCCGGCCCCGCCGCCGCCTGCGGCCAACATCGCCCAGCCTCTGCAGCGTGACGTGGTCGACTGGGACGATTATGTCGGCCGGTTCGAGGCGCCCCAGGATGTCGAGGTCCGGGCCCGGGCAACGGGTGTCGTCACGCGCATCTTCTTCAGGAACGGACAGGATGTCCGCGCCGGCCAGCCTTTGTTCGAGATCGACCCGCGCCCCTATCGCGCCGCCCTTCAGCAGGCGGAGGCGCAGGTGGCGCGCGCCCAGGCTGCAGTGACCAACGCGCGTCAGGTGGAAAAGCGCGCGCGGACCCTGTTCGAGGCCCAGGCCGTCAGCCGCGAGGAGCTCGAAGCCAACGAAGCGACCGCCCGCAGTGCCGATGCGGACCTGGCCGCCGCGCGCGCTCAGGCCGCGACCGCGCGCCTCAATCTTGATTTCACGACCACGCGCGCGCCCATTTCGGGCCGAGTTTCGGATCGCCGGGTCGATCTTGGCGATTCGGTTGCCGATGGCACGACGGTGATGACACGGGTGGTCTCGCTCAACCCTATCTGGTTCAGTTTCGAAGGGGCGGAGAGCTTCTATCTCAAGAATTTGCGCCAGGATCAGCGTGGCGAGCGCGGTTCATCGCGCTACACCGCCAACCCGATCGAAATCCAGCTGGCGGACGAGACCGGCTATCGCTGGCGCGGGCGCATGGAGTTCCTGGACAACGCCATCGATCCCAATTCGGGCACTATTCGGGCCAAGGCAGTCGTTCCGAACCCGGACGGTTTCCTGACCCCGGGAATGTTCGGCCGAGCCCGGTTGCTGGGTTCGGGGACCTACAAGGCGCTCCTGATTCCCGACGAGGCGATCACCACCGATCAGTCGCGCAAGCTGGTGTGGGTGATGAACCGCGAGAACAAGGTCGAGCCGCGTCCCGTGGAAACCGGGCCGCTGGTCGAAGGGCTGCGCGTCGTCCGTGACGGTCTGACTCCCAACGATCTCGTTGTCATCGATGGGCTGGCTCACCTCCAGCCGGGCGTTGCCATCGCGCCCAAGAAGATCGTGCTGAAACCGCGGGCCGCCGATGAATCGCCCAAGACCGCGCCGTTGGAAACGCCGCCCTCGGCGCAGGCGACGGCTGCGGACGCGAACTGACATGAAGTTCCCGCACTTCTTCATCGAACGCCCGATCTTCGCGGCGGTGCTCTCGGTGCTGATCGTGATTATCGGCGCGATCGCCTATCCGACGTTGCCGATTGCGCAATATCCGTCGATCGCTCCGCCGACGGTGGTTATCCAGGCCACCTATCCCGGTGCCACGGCGGAAACGCTGGCCGAAACCGTCGCCGCACCGATCGAGCAGGCGGTGAACGGCATCGAGAATATGATCTACATGTCCTCGTCGTCGACCGGCAACGGCATCGTCCAGATCACCGTCACCTTCAAGCCGGGGACGAACATCGACCAGGCACAGGTGCTGGTCCAGAACCGTGTGTCGACCGCCGAACCCCGTCTGCCGGAGGATGTCCGGCGCATCGGCATCACGGTCAACAAGAACTCGCCGGATATCCTGATGGCGGTGTTCTTCACATCGCCCAACGGGACGCTGACCAACCAGTATGTCGCCAATTACGTGACGCTGCAGGTCCAGGACCGGATTTCGCGCATCCCCGGTGTTGGCGGTATCCGGTCGATCGGCGGCCGTGACTATTCGATGCGGATCTGGATCGATCCCGGGCTTGCCGCGGCGCGTGATCTGACCGTCGATGAGGTTGTCGGCGCCCTTCGGGGTCAGAACGTGCAGGTCGCTGCCGGCGCGGTGGGACAGCCGCCGTTCGGCAAGGGCGGCGCGGCGTTCGAACTGGGCGTGCAGGTCAAGGGCCGCCTGGTGACGACCGAGGAGTTCGGTCAGGTCATCATCAAGCGGGCCGAAAACGGCGCCATGACGCGGTTGCGCGATGTGGCGCGGATCGAACTCGGGGCGCAGGAATACGGCACCAACGGTTATCTGGGCAGCAAGCCGTCGACCGTCATGGCGGTCACCCAGTTGCCAGGGTCGAACGCGCTGGAGACCGCTCAGGCAGTGCGGGCCGAACTGGCCGAGGCCGCCAAGAGCTTTCCCGCCGATCTTGCCTATGACGTCACCTACGATCCCACGACCTATATTCAGGAATCGATCAGCGCCGTCGAACACACGCTGATCGAGGCGGTGGTCCTGGTCGCGCTGGTGGTCCTCGTCTTTCTGCAAAGCTGGCGGGCGGCGATCATTCCGATCATCGCCATTCCGATCTCGCTGGTCGGGTCGATGGCGGTGCTGGCCGCCTTCGGCTATTCGCTCAACAACCTGTCGCTGTTCGGCATGGTGCTGGCGATCGGCATCGTCGTCGACGATGCCATCGTCGTCATCGAGAATGTCGAGCGGTTGATGGAGGAGAACGGCCTCAGCCCCCGCGAGGCGGCGCATGAGACGATGCGGGAGGTCTCGGGCGCGCTGATCGCCATCGCCCTGGTCCTTGCCGGCGTGTTCGTGCCGACGATGTTCATTCCGGGCATTTCGGGCCAGTTCTATCAGCAGTTCGCGCTGACCATCTCGTCGGCGACGGTGATCTCGGCGTTCGTGTCGCTCACCTTGTCACCGGCGATGGCGGCGCTGCTGCTGAAGCCGCGTGACCTTCATGCCCCGGTGACACCCGGCTGGCGGGGGTTACCGGGACGATTCGCGCACCGTTTCAATCAAGCGTTCGACACGTTGTCGGTGCGCTATGGCCGGCTGACCGCCCGCCTGGTCCGCATGCTGGCGATCATCGGCATCGTCTATGCCCTGCTGATCGGTCTGACCGGATGGCGTTTCTGGTCCACCCCGTCGGGTTTCATCCCGTCGCAGGACCAGAGCGTGCTGATCGGCGTTGTCCAGTTGCCGCCGGGCGCGTCGCTCGACCGCACGGATGCGGTCCTGCGTCAGGCGCTTGACCTCGCGCTCAAGACTCCCGGCATCAAGAATGCTGTTGGCTTCGCGGGCTTCGACGGCGCGACCTTCTCGCCCGCGCCCAATGCGGGAACGATCTTCTTTGTTCTCAAGGACAAGCACGAGCGCGCCACGCTGGATGAAGTCCAGAACGGGCTTTACGGGGCCTTCTCGGCGATCACCGCTGGCCAGATCATGGTCATCCAGCCGCCACCCGTGCAGGGTATCGGCACTGGCGGCGGGTTCAAGATGATGATCGAGGACCGTCGTGGTGCCGGCTATGAGGCGCTGGCGGCTGCCACCATGCAGATGATGATGGCGGCCAATCAGGTCGAAAGCGTCAATGCCGCCTTTTCGACCTACAATGTCGGCACGCCCCGCATTGCCGCTGATGTCGACCGTGAGCGGGCGGAGCAGATGGGCGTGTCGGTGCCGTCGATCTTCTCGACGCTCAATGCCTATCTCGGCTCGTCCTATGTCAATGATTTCAACTACCTGGGGCGCACCTTCCGCGTCACGGCACAGGCGGACGCGCCCTACCGCAGCGAGCCGGGAGACATTCTGCAGTTGAGGACGCGGTCGGAATCCGGCGCGATGGTGCCCTTGGGAGCGGTGGTCTCGCTGCGTGACGAGGCAGGCCCCTATCGCGTCGTGCGCTACAATCTCTATCCTTCGGCCGAGCTTCAGGGCGACAGCAAGCCGGGCTATTCCACCGGACAGACGCTGACGGCGATGGAGGAGCTTGCGGCCCGCACCCTGCCGCAGGGCTTCTCGTTCGAATGGACGGAACTGGCCTTCCAGCAGAAGCAGGCGGGCAATACCGGCATGATCGCCTTTGGTCTCGCCGTGGTGTTCGTGTTTCTGCTGCTCGCCGCGCTGTACGAAAGTCTGGTGTTGCCGCTGGCCGTCATCCTGATCGTGCCGATGTGTCTGCTGGCGGCCATATTGGGCGTCAACCTGATGGGAATGGACAATAACATCCTGACCCAGATCGGCCTTGTCGTGCTGATCGGCCTGGCCGCCAAGAACGCCATCCTGATCGTTGAGTTCGCGCGTCAGGGTGAGGATGAAGGGTTGAGCCCGCACGAGGCGGCGGAACGTGCGGCACATCAGCGCCTACGCCCGATCCTGATGACATCGATCGCCTTCATTCTCGGCGTGCTGCCGCTGGTGATCGGGTCAGGGCCTGGGTCGGAGATGCGTCAGGCACTCGGCGTGGCGGTGTTCTTCGGCATGATCGGCGTCACCCTGTTCGGCCTCGTGTTCACGCCGGCCTTCTATGTGATCAGCCGGAAGTTCGGTGACAGCGTGGTGGCGACGACCCGACGCTGGCGCAAGCTGCCCCCCGTCACCGCCACGGAGGTGAAGCCATGATGCGGACGATCGCTCCGCTGCTGGCGGCGACCATGCTGACCGCCTGTGCCGTCGGCCCCAATCACGTGTCACCCGTTCCGCCACCTCCGGCGACCGGACAGCTGGTCGAAAGCGCTCGCGTCGACGCTGTGACGACCGCTCCGGCGGCCGACCAATGGTGGCGGTTGTTCGACGACCCCACGCTGGACCGTCTGGTGACCGACGCCCTGATCAACAACACCGACGTCCGCGTCGCGGCCGCCAATCTCAGACGGGCGCGGGCGCTGCTGAACGAGGCGGGGGTTGGCCGCCTGCCCACGACGGATGTCACGGCGCGCTACACCCGTCAGCGGATCGGGACTGGTGCGGCGATCGCCCAAGGCGGCGGTCTGATGGGTGGAGCCGGAGGGAATTTTCCGGATTCGATCACCAGCGACTTCTTCACCGCTGGGCTCGACGCGGCCTACGAAGTCGATCTGTTCGGGCGCGTTTCGCGTCAGATCGAGGCGGCGCGGGGCGACACGTCGGTTGCAGCTGCGCAGCTGGATGCCGCGCGCATCTCGATCGCAGCTGAAACCGCGCTGGCCTATACCAGTGCCTGCGGCAATGCCGCTCAGGCGTCGGTGGCGCGTGAAACGGCGCGGCTTCAGGACCGGACGCTCGACCTCACCCGCCGTCTGCTCGATGCCGGTCGCGGCAGCCGGCGCGATGTGTCCCAGGCCGAAACCCTGGCCGAGCAGGCTCGGGCTCAGGTTCCCGGACTGGAAGCGGAGCGCCGTGCCGCCCTCTATGCGCTTGCCACCTTGACCGGGCGTCCGCCGTCCGAGATCGACGAGGCCGCCGCCGCTTGCGTGACGCCGCCGCGCGTGACTCAGGCGATTCCCGTAGGCGATGGCGCGGCGCTGCTGAAGCGTCGGCCGGATGTCGCCGCCGCCGAAAGGCAGTTGGCGGCGGATACGGCGCGGATCGGCGTCGCGACAGCCGCGCTCTATCCCCAGATCCGGCTGATGGGTTCGGTCAGTGTCGGCGGCAACGACATCGATCAACTGGGGCGTTCGTCGTCGTTCAACGCGTCGATCGGGCCGTTGATTTCCTGGAGCTTCCCCAACATCGGCGTCGCGCGCGCGCGGATACGCCAGGCGCGGGCGACGGCGGAGGCCTCGCTGGCCAGCTTCGACGGGACGGTGCTGACCGCTCTCAGGGAAACCGAGCAGGCGCTGGCGCGCTATGCCGGTGAGATCGAGCGCAACGGCGCATTGCGCCGTGCCTCGACGGCCAGCGACGATGCGGCCGCTCTGTCGCGTTTGCGGTTCGACAGCGGCGCGGACAGCTTCCTTCAGTTGCTCGATGCCGAGCGGTCGCGGGCCAGTGCTCGTGCTGCCCTGGCCCAGTCGGACGCGGCGCTTGCCGAAGTGCAGGTGGCGTTGTTCAAGGCCCTGGGCGGCGGCTGGGCGGAGGCGCCGCAGGTTGCCGAAAAGCCGCTGAATCCGCGCGACTGACCGCATTCCTCCGTTCGACCGGCGCGACTTCGCCGGTGAACGGGGTGCAGCGGACTGGCCTGCCCTGTCATCCTCCCCTAAACCATGCCGCGATTGGTCGGCAGGGTTCTTGTGCCCGTGGAACACCGACCGAGGGTTAGGATTTGTCCGACTTTAAGGCGGGCAAGAAAAACTGACGGATGCCTACTGCAGGACTAGGGTAGTGGCTGGAGACCGTCGGAAGGGCTGATAGGAATTGTTGATGCCATCACTGCGCAAGGCCTTCGCCGCCGCTGCCGCCCTTGCCGCGTTGACGGCGCTTGGCGCATGCGGTGACGGAAGCTCGAACCCCGACCGACCGCAGTTGCTCAACGTTTCCTATGATCCGACCCGTGAGCTGTATCGTGATGTCAACGCCGCCTTCGCCGCCGACTGGAAGGCCAAGCATGGACAGGACGTCGAGTTTCGGATGAGCCATGGCGGCTCGGGCAAGCAGTCGCGCTCGGTGATCGACGGGCTGGAGGCGGATGTCGTCACCTTGGCGCTCGCCTATGACATCGATGCCATCGCCGAACGGGCGAAGCTGCTGCCTGCCGACTGGCAGGCGCGGCTGCCCGACAACAGCTCGCCCTATTATTCCACGATCGTGTTCCTGGTTCGCGGCGGCAATCCGAAGCGGATTCGCGACTGGGACGATCTGGTGCGGTCCGGCGTCTCGGTGATTACGCCCAATCCCAAGACCTCGGGCGGGGCGCGCTGGAACTATCTCGCTGCCTGGGCGCATGGTCGACAGAAAACGGGGAGCGAGGCGGGCGCCCGCGACTATGTGACGCGTCTTCTGAAGAATGTGCCGGTCCTCGATTCCGGCGCACGCGGCGCCACCACCACGTTCGTGGAGCGCGGTATGGGCGATGTGCTGCTGGCCTGGGAGAACGAGGCATTGCTGGCGATGCGTGAAGCCGGTGCGGGCAAGCTGCAGATTGTCGTCCCCTCGCAGTCGATCCGGGCCGAGCCCCCGGTCGCGGTTGTCGATGCCAATGTTCGCAAGCATGGGACCGAGGCAGTGGCCGAGGCCTATCTGCGTTTCCTCTACACCCCGGAAGGGCAGGACATTGTCGCCCGCAACTTCTATCGGCCGCGTGATGCCGCTGTGGCCGAAAAATACAAGGCCAGTTTCCCTGACCTGAAGCTGGTGTCGATCGACGACTTCGGCGGCTGGCAGAAAGCCCAGACCGAGCATTTCGCAGACGGCGGCCTGTTCGACACCATCTTCGCCGAAGCCAAGCGCTGACGTCGGTGGGGGGGGCAACTGCCATCGATACTGGCCCGGCCGGGCGCGCGCTGGATGGCATCGGCCCCCGGCGGCGGACGATCATTCCCGGATTCGGCCTCACCCTCGGCTTTACGATCACCTATCTCTGCCTCATCGTCCTCAGTCCCCTGTCGGCGGTGTTCGTCCGTTCGCTGATGAGCTGGACCGAGTTCCAGACCGTCGCCTTTTCGCCTCGGGCGCTTGCCGCCTATCGTCTCAGCTTCGGCGCCGCGCTGGCGGCGGCGGCGGTCAATGCCGGCTTCGGGCTGCTGATCGCCTGGGTGCTGGTGCGCTACGACTTTGTCGGCAAACGGGTGGTGAGCGCGCTGGTCGACCTGCCCTTCGCGCTGCCGACCGCGGTGGCCGGCATCGCGCTGACCGCGCTCTACGCAGGCAATGGCTGGATCGGGCAATTGATCGAGCCTTTGGGCATCAAGATCGCCTACACGCCGGCTGGCGTTGTCATCGCCTTGATCTTCGTCGGCTTGCCGTTCGTCGTCCGCAGCGTCGAGCCGGTGCTGGGCGACCTCGGCCATGAGGTCGAGGAAGCGGCGGCGTCGCTGGGCGCCAGCCGCTGGCAGACCTTCCGCCGGGTCATCCTGCCGGCGATCATGCCGGCGCTCTTGACCGGCTTCGCGCTCGCCTTCGCGCGTGGGGTGGGGGAATATGGCTCGGTGATCTTCATGGCCGGCAACATGCCGTTCAAGTCCGAGATCGCCCCGTTGCTCATTATCACTCAGCTCGAGCAATATGATTATGGCGGCGCGACCGCGATTGCCGTGGTGATGCTGGTCGCGTCCTTCGCCATCCTGTTGCTGGTCAACCTGATCCAGGCGTGGAGCCGCGTCAGGATGAGCAACTGATGGCCGTGGACACCCCCGTCGCCGGCTTTCGGTCCGCCAGCAGCGAATCGCCGCTGGTCCGTGCGCTGCTGATCGGCATCGCGCTTGCCTTCCTCGGCCTCGTGCTGCTGCTGCCGCTGGCGGCGGTGTTCGTGGAGGCGCTGAAGCAGGGCATCGCCGCCTTCGGCACCGCGATCGTCGAGCCCGACGCGCTGGCCGCGATCAAATTGACGCTGCTGGTCGCGGCGATCAGCGTGCCGCTGAACGTCGTGTTCGGCGTTGCCGCCGCCTGGGCAATCACCAAGTTCGACTTTCCGGGGAAAAGCATCCTCATCACCCTGATCGATCTGCCGTTCTCGGTGTCGCCCGTCGTGTCTGGCCTGATCTACGTGCTGCTGTTCGGCGCCCAGGGCTGGCTGGGTCCGTGGTTGATCGCCAACGATATCCAGATCGTGTTCGCCGTGCCCGGCATCGTCCTGGCGACGATTTTTGTGACCTTCCCCTTCGTCGCCCGCGAACTGATTCCACTGATGGCCGAGCAGGGCCGCGATGACGAGGAGGCGGCGCTGTCGCTGGGCGCCAGTGGCTGGCAGACCTTTTGGCGGGTCACGTTACCGAACATTCGCTGGGGTCTGCTTTATGGCGTCCTGCTGTGCAATGCGCGGGCGATGGGAGAGTTCGGCGCCGTGTCGGTGGTATCGGGCCATATTCGCGGCCAGACCAACACCATGCCGCTCCATGTCGAGATCCTCTACAACGAGTATAATTTCGTCGCCGCCTTCGCGGTCGCCTCGTTGCTGGCCTTGCTGGCGCTGGTGACCCTGGTTCTTAAGACCGCGCTCGAATGGCGCTACGGCTATCACGGCTCGGGGGCCGGTCACTAGAAATGAGCATTACCCTAAACAGCATCACCAAGCGTTTCGGCGCATTCACGGCGCTGGGCGACGTCAGCTTGGACGTCGAGCCGGGCGAGTTCCTGGCCCTGCTCGGCCCGTCGGGATCGGGCAAGACGACGCTGCTCAGGATCATGGCGGGGCTGGATTTTCCCGATGTCGGCAGCGTGTTGTTCGACGGTGAAGACGTGACCGGCCAGTCGGTTAGCGAGCGCGGCGTCGGCTTCGTGTTCCAGCACTATGCGCTGTTTCGCCACATGACGGTGGCCGACAATGTCGCTTTCGGTCTGACGGTGAAGAAGCGGCGCGATCGGCCGGCGAGGGCGGAGATCGATGCGCGGGTGGCTGAACTCCTCGATCTTGTTCAGCTTGGTGCGCTGGGTGGGCGCTATCCGGCTCAATTGTCGGGAGGGCAGCGGCAGCGGGTGGCGCTGGCGCGGGCGCTGGCGGTGCGGCCGCGCATCCTGCTGCTCGACGAACCGTTCGGCGCGCTCGACGCCAAGGTCCGGAAGGATCTTCGCCGCTGGCTGCGCGAACTGCATGATCGCATGGGCCTGACCTCGATCTTCGTCACCCATGACCAGGAGGAAGCGCTGGAGCTGGCCGACCGGGTCGTGGTGATGGACCATGGCGTGATCGAGCAGGTGGCGGCGCCCGAGGCGGTATATCAGGACCCCGCAACGGCCTTCGTGTTCGACTTTGTTGGCGAATCGAACCGTCTGCCGGTCATGATTGCGGATGGGCGCGCGGACTTCCAGGGCCGGGTGCTGGCGACCGATGTCGCCGGGTCGGGACCGGGAACGCTATTCTTCCGTCCCCATGATGCCCAGATCGTCGATGACGGCGATGCGCTGCCGGCGGTCGTGACCTTGACGCGGCCCCGGGGTGGCGCGGTTCGCGTCGAGGCGACCGCAGCGGGGCTAGACGTGCCGCTGGAAGTCGATGTCGCGCCCGACAAGGCGCCGCGTGTCGGTGATCATGTCGCGATCCGGCCGACGCGGGTGCGGCTGTTCCCGGCCGGCTGAGCGACGGCGAGATTGACGCATCCCCAGCCGGCGCGTTAGCCGAACGGTCATCCTTGCCGCTTTAATAGGCCATCCATGCTCAGCCTGTCCTTCATCCGAGATCATCGCGCCACCGTGGAACAGGCGATCGTCGACAAGAATGTCGCCGTCGACCTCGACCGCATCCTCACCCTCGATACCGCTGTGCGCGCCGCCAAGGGCGAGATCGACGAACTGCGGCGCCAGCGCAACGAGATCAGCGCTGGTTTCAAGACCGCAGATCCAGCGGACCGCGCGGCGCTGGGTGCGCAGGCGAAAGCAATGGGGACTCGTGCGGCAGAGGTCGAGGCCGACATCGCCGCCAAGGCGACCGAGCTGGACGCGCTTCTGCTGACGTTGCCGGGCATCCCCTGGGATGGGGCGCCGGTTGGACCGGACGAGAATAGCAACGTCGTCATCCGTACTGTCGGCACCCCGCGCGCGTTCGACTTCGCGGTCCGTGACCATGTCGAACTGGTTGAGATGAACGATTGGGCCGACCTTGGCCGCATCGTGCAGGTGTCGGGGTCGCGCACCTATTGTCTGAAGGGGCGGCTGGCTCTGCTCGAGCAGGCGCTGATGTTCCACGCGCAGACCCGGCTGGCGGCGGAAGGCTTCACCCTGATGACGGTGCCCGCCATCGCGCGCGAGCAGGCGTTCATCGCCACCGGCCATTTCCCTGGCGGGCGCGAAGACGCCTATGAGGTCCCCAAGGACGACCTGTTCCTCGCTGGCACCGGCGAGATCGCGCTGACCAGCCTCCATTCGGGCGAGATTCTGGACGAAGCGGCGTTGCCGATCCTCTACGCAGGCGTCTCGCCCTGCTTCCGGCGCGAGGCGGGCAGCGCGGGACGCGATGTGCGCGGCCTGCTGCGCGTCCACCAGTTCCTGAAGGTCGAGCAATATGTCATCTGTCAGGACGACCCCGAGGAGTCGGCCCGCTGGCACGCCCGACTGCTGGGCATCGCCGAGGGGCTGCTGGCCGACCTGGAGCTACCCTATCAGGTGGTCGAAACGTCGACCGGCGACATGGGCCTCGGCAAATATCGGATGAACGATATCGAGACCTGGGTACCGAGCCTGGGCAAATACCGCGAAACCCATAGCTGTTCGACCCTGCACGACTGGCAGGCGCGGCGCGCGAACCTGCGCTGGCGGGACGGCGAGCGGAAGGTGCGGTTCGTCCACACGCTCAACAATACCGCGCTCGCCTCGCCCCGCATCCTGGTGCCGCTGCTGGAGAACCATCAGCAGGCCGATGGCCGCGTGCTGCTGCCCCAGGCGCTGCGCCCGTTGATGGGAAGCGAGTATCTTTGACGAGGCGCTTGGACGCTTCTGAGGCGGCCGGGGCCGCTTTTCTGACATGCTGAATTGAAGCAAAAAATAAGGGCCGGCCCATCCACCGCCATCTGGCGAGGAGGGCCGGCCCTTCTCTTTGGCTTATGGCCGGCTGACGATTACTTGTTCAGCCGGTCCTTGATCGCCTTGGCCGGCGCGAAGCCCAGCTTCTTCGAGGCGGCGATCTGGATGGTCTGGCCGTTGGCGGGGTTGCGACCCTCGCGGGCGGCGGTCTGCTTGACCTTGAACTTGCCGAAGCCGTTCAGTGACACTTCCTCGCCTTTGGCGGCCGCATCGGCGACGGCGTCGAAAACGGCGTCGACGACCTTGCGGGCGTCGGCCTTGGTCAGGCCATGGCTGGCGGCGATGCGGTCAGCGATCTCGGCATTGTTCATTATGATAGTCCTTTAAAAGGGCGAACGGAGGCCGGTGTCCCCGGATATCCGGTCGCGGTGGGAGGGTCGGCACTTTGAAAGGGATACGTCCGGCTCCAGACCTGACGGGCAAAGGCAGAACGCAAGGCAGGGGAGAGGGACGTGGTGGGCGCGGCAGGGTTTGAACCTGCGACCCCTGCGGTGTGAACACAGTGCTCTACCACTGAGCTACGCGCCCACGTCCCAAAACCTGCCCAGCAGGCGGGCGGGTGCATAGATGCGCGCCGTCCACCTGTCCAGAGATTCGGGCAGAAAACCGCCCGAAACAGGAAATCAGTTCACGGCATCCTTCAAAACCTTGCCGGCCTTGAACTTCGGCTGGACACTGGCCTTGATCTGCATCGGTTCCCCGGTGCGCGGATTGCGTCCGGTAGACGCCTTGCGCTTGGAGGCGGAGAAGGTGCCGAAGCCGACCAAGCGAACCTCGTCGCCGCGCTTCAGCGTACGGGTGATGGTGTCAAACACGGACTCGACCGCCTTGCCGGCGTCGTTCTTGCTGAGGCCGGTGGCATCAGCCACCGTGCTGATAAGCTCCTGTTTGTTCATTCTCTACCCCCAGACGGTTGGAAGATTGCCTGACGGCCGTTTAGCCGGGCGCCATCTAAGAACCGTCCGATCCCAAGAGTCAAAGGGAAAGCAGGCCGCAAAGAGCCTATTTTACGACGAATCCGCTGCTGCAGCGCAGCGAAGACCATCTCCTAACGGGTAGGTAACCAAAGCTCGGTCCAAATACCCCCGGACAGAGACCAAATGATTGCCTGGGACCCGGCAACGCCGAATTATCAGCGAGGACCAATACGAAAGAACGAAGGGAGCATGACGGATCGGTGTCGTGCTCCCTTCAGATCAATGGCGGACGGTGCCGTCCGCGCTGGTGGAGGCGGGCCGTGTGGAGACAGGCGACGGCTCGGTCGCCAGTTCATCCGCTTCCGTCCATTCAATCGGCTCCAGCGGGGTCGCCAGCGCGCGCGTCAGCACCTCGTCGACGTGGCTGACGGGAATGATGTCCAGCCCCTCGCGCACATTCTCCGGGATGTCGGCCAGATCCTTTTCGTTCTCCGCCGGGATCAGCACGGTTGTGATGCCGCCGCGCAGGGCCGCCAGCAGCTTTTCCTTGAGGCCGCCGATCGGCAGCACCCGGCCGCGCAGCGTCACCTCGCCCGTCATCGCCACCTCGCGCCGGATCGGAATGCCGGTGAGGGTGGAGATGATCGCGGTCACCATGGCGATGCCCGCGGACGGGCCGTCCTTGGGCGTCGCGCCTTCCGGCAGGTGGACGTGGATGTCCTTGCGGTGAAAAATGCTGGGACGGATGCCATAGGACGGCGCCCGCGCCTTGACGAACGACAACGCGGCCGAAATCGATTCCTGCATTACGTCGCCGAGCTTGCCGGTGGTCTTGATCTGTCCCTTGCCGGGCACGGTCACCGCCTCGATGGTCAGCAGCTCGCCGCCGACCTCGGTCCAGGCGAGACCGGTGGCGGCGCCGATCTGATCCTCGGTTTCGGAGGCGCCGTGGCGGAAACGGCGGACGCCGGCGAAGTCGCCGAGGTTATCCGGCGTGATCTCGATCCGCTCGGCCTTGCCCTCAAGGATACGGCGCAAGGACTTCCGCGCGAGCTTTGCCAGCTCGCGCTCGAGCCGCCGGACACCCGCCTCGCGGGTGTAGTAGCGGATGAGGTCGCGCAGCGCGTCCTCGGTAACGGTGAGTTCGCCGTCCTTTAAACCATGCGCTTCGATCTGCTTGGTCATCAGATGGCGACGGGCGATCTCGACCTTTTCGTCCTCGGTGTAACCGGACAGGTTGATGATCTCCATGCGGTCGAGCAGCGGCTGCGGCATGTTGAGCGAGTTGGCCGTCGTCACGAACATCACATCCGAGAGATCGTAATCGATTTCCAGATAATGGTCGTTGAAGCTGCTGTTCTGTTCCGGGTCCAGCACCTCCAGCAGCGCGGATGACGGGTCGCCGCGGAAATCCTGGCCAAGCTTGTCGATCTCGTCGAGCAGGAACAGCGGGTTCGACGTTCCGGCCTTCTTCAGGTTCTGAACGATCTTGCCCGGCAGCGAGCCGATATAGGTGCGGCGGTGGCCCCGGATCTCGGCCTCGTCGCGGACGCCACCCAGCGACTGGCGCACGAACTCGCGTCCCGTCGCCTTGGCGATCGAGCGGCCGAGCGAGGTCTTGCCGACGCCGGGCGGGCCGACCAGGCACAGGATCGGCCCCTTGATCTTGTTGGTCCGCGCCTGGACCGCCAGATACTCGACGATCCGCTCCTTGACCTTTTCAAGTCCGAAATGATCCTCGTCGAGGACGGTCTGGGCGGCCACGATGTCGCGCTTCACCTTCGACTTCTTGCCCCACGGCAGGCCGAGCAGGGTGTCGAGATAATTGCGGCTGACAGTCGCCTCGGCCGACATCGGCGCCATCGACTTCAGCTTCTTGATCTCGGCCGTGGCCTTTTCGCGCGCTTCCTTGCTGAGCTTGGTCTTGGTGACCTTCTCCTCCAGCTCGGCGACTTCGTCGCGACCGTCCTCGCCGGCGCCGCCCAGTTCCTTCTGGATCGCCTTCAGCTGCTCGTTCAGATAATATTCGCGCTGCGTCTTCTCCATCTGGCGCTTGACGCGGCTGCGGATCTTCTTCTCGACCTGCAGAACGCCCATTTCGCCCTCGATGAAGGCGAACGCCATCTCCAGCCGCTTCAGCGGGTCAACGGTCGACAGCATCGACTGCTTGTCGGCCACCTTGGCGGTCAGATGGGCGGCGACGGCGTCGGAAAGACGGCCGATATCCTCGATCTGCCCGAGTTGGGTCACCACTTCCGGAGCGATCTTGCGATTGAGGCGGGCATAGGTCTCGAACCGCTCGTTCACCGAGCGCATCAGCGCTTCAGCCTCGGTCGGGTCGACCTCGGGCGTGTCGACCTCGGCGATCGTCGCGGTCAGATAGTCGCCGGTGGCATCCAGGGTCTCGATCTGCCCCCGCGTGCGGCCCTCGACCAGCACCTTCACCGTGCCATCGGGCAGCTTGACCAGCTGCAGAACGGTGGCGACGGTGCCGATATCGTAGATGTCGTCGCGGCCCGGGTCCTCGTTGGCGGGATCGAGCTGGGCGACGAGGAAAATGCTCTTGTCGCCGGCCATGGCCGCTTCCAACGCGGCGACCGACTTCTCCCGCCCGACAAACAGCGGCACGATCATCTGCGGAAAGACGACGATGTCGCGCAGCGGCAGGACGACTTGGGACTCGGTCATTCTCACTCCTCGCGGGACGTGGCCGGGCGCCATGATCGTCGCCCGATTCGCCCGCGCTGTTGGTCTCTATATGGGATCGCCCGCAACCCGCATCAATCCGTCACGGCCGGCAGGCTGAGCGTCGCCGACAGGCCGCCCAGATCCTCGCTTGCGCCCAGACCGACCGAGCCCCCGTAAATCTCCGCGACGTCGCGGACAATGGCGAGGCCAAGGCCCGTCCCCGGCTTGCTGGTGTCCAGGCGCGCGCCACGTCCGAACAGGTCGTCGCGCGCGTCCGCGGGAATGCCGTTGCCGTCATCCTCGATCTCGATCTCGATCATCCCGTTCGACTGGGCGACGGTCACGAACACGCGGCCGCCGCCATATTTAGCGGCGTTTTCAATGAGGTTGCCGAGCATCTCCTCAAGGTCCTGCCGTTCGCCGCGGAACCACAGGCCGCGCTGGCCGGCAAGGTCGAGGGTGACGTCGGGATACATGCGGGTGACCGCACGCTCCACCGCTTCCAAAGAGGGCCACAGCTCGGTCCGCATGTGGGCGGTGGAGCGGCGACCGAGCGCGCGGGCGCGGGCGAGGTGATGGTCGACCTGGCGGCGCATCACGGTCGCCTCGCGGATGACGCTGCCGGCAAGGTCGGGACCGCCGGCCATGGCATCGTTCATGATCACCGTCATCGGTGTCTTGAGGGCATGGGCGAGGTTGCCGGCGTGCATGCGCGCATCGTCCGCCTGGCGCTCGGCATGGTCGAGCAGCTCGTTGATTTCCTCGACCAGCGGCGCGATCTCGGGCGGGAAGGTTTCCGGCACGCGGGCCAGTTTGCCCGACCGGACCAGCGTCAGCGCGCGCCGGACCTGACGGAGCGGCCATAGCCCGAACATCGCCTGCAGGGCGGCGAGAATGATCAGTCCGGCCCCTAGGGCGACGAAGGAATAGATCAGCGTCCGGCGCAGCACGCTGATCTGCTCGTCCAGCCCGACACGGCTTTCCGCGACCTGGAAGCGCCACACCCGGTCGCTGCCAGGCAGGTGGACGTCGCGTTCCATCAGACGGAGCGGCTCGGTGCTGAACTGGTCGGAACTGTAGGCGCGTGGGGCCTCGTCGGCACGGATGGAGCCGACCGCCAGTGCCCGGTCCCACAGCGATCGCGAGCGGAACGGATCGACGCCGGATGCGCTGACCTGCCAGTACAGGCCCGAATAGGGTTCCAGAAAGCGCTGATCGCCGAGGGGGCGGTTGAACCGCACTTCGTTGTCAGGGCCGATCTCGGCCGAGGCGATCATCGCGGTCAGTGCATAGCTGAGCTGGGCGTCGAAGTTGCGGGTGATGGCGCTGGACAGCACCCGGTCGAGCGCGACTCCGCCGCCCAGCAGCAGGATGAAGATCCACGCCGCCGCGATCGCGATCATACGCCGGGTCAGCGACCCGGGGCGGACCTTTCCTTGCCGCAGAAGCGGCGGCGGATCAGCCCTGGTCGGGGTCGTTGAGGCTGTAGCCGAGGCCACGGATGGTGGTGATGACATCAGCGCCCAGCTTCTTGCGGATACGGGTTACGAACACCTCGATGGTGTTCGAGTCACGGTCGAAATCCTGATCGTAGATATGCTCGATCAGCTCGGTGCGCGACACCACCTTTCCTTTATGGTGCATTAGATAGCTGAGCAGCTTGAATTCCTGCGCGGTCAGCTTGGCGGGTTCGCCATCCAGCGTGACGCGACCGGACCGCGTGTCGAGACGGACGGCGCCGGCAGTCATCTCGGCAGAGGCATTGCCCGACGATCGGCGAATCAGGGCGCGCAGCCGGGCGATCAGTTCCTCCGTCCGGAACGGCTTGGCCAGATAGTCGTCGGCGCCGGCATCGAGACCCGCGACCTTGTCCGACCAGCTGTCGCGTGCCGTCAGCACCAGAACCGGCGTCTGCTGTCCCTCCTTGCGCCAGCGGTCGAGGACCGTGAGGCCGTCGATTTCCGGCAAGCCGAGGTCGAGAACGATTGCGTCATAGCTTTCGTTCGAGCCCAGATAGTGGCCGTCCTGCCCGTCCGTGGCGAGGTCGACGGCATAGCCCGCGCCTTCCAGCGTGGCGCGCAGCTGGCGACCGAGATTGGGTTCGTCCTCTACGATCAGAACGCGCATCGCTGTCCTTCCTAAAAGCTGGGTCTGGAAATGCTGGAGGCCAGGCCAGATCTGGCCCGTTTACTGACCTGAATGACGGACCACATTACCGGTGCGGGCATCGACGTCGACCCACATCACCGACGACCCCCGCATATATTTCAGTCGATAGACGCGATTGCCGGCATCGAGTTCCGAACCCAGGAAGTCGGCGCCGCCCATGCGTGGATTGACCTTGGCCAGAATGTCGGGCAGCGGCCGTATCGCGCCTGAACGGGCGGCCTGGTAGGCGGCGTCCTGGTCGCGACGGTCCCCTGCCGACGACAGCGCCGGCATGGACATGGACGCTACGGCCAGCAACACGGGTGCCGAAATCTTGCTCATGGTTCCCATAGGCTTTTTGACATGCCCTATCCGCCGTGAATACCCCCTGAATGCCTTACGGCACCAGACCATTGCCCCAGAAAGGTTACCGATATCATGTCCGCCCCCGTCCTCGCCGTCCAGAGTCTTGGCCTTGTCCAGGGAGCGGGATGGTTGTTCCGGGGTCTGGACATCTTCATCGGCGAACGGGACCGGCTGGCGCTGATCGGCCGCAATGGGGCCGGAAAGACGACGCTTCTCAAGCTTATCGCCGGGCAGATCGAGGCGGACGAGGGCCGACGGACGATCCGTCCCGGCCTGAACGTCGTGCTGCTAGAACAGGACCCATCACTGGCCGGTCATGCCACCTTGCGAGACTATGTGCTGACCGGGCCGGCCGCCCCGGCCGCGCACGAGGCCGACGCCATCGCAGATCAGCTGGGCATCGATCTTGACCGCGCGGCGGCGGGGGCGAGCGGGGGTGAGCGGCGGCGGGCGGCGATCGTCCGCGCGCTGGCGCAGGCGCCGGACGTGCTGCTGCTCGACGAGCCAACCAATCACCTCGACCTTGCGGCGATCGACTGGCTGGAGGACTGGCTGAAGCGGTTCACCGGCGCCTTCGTGGTCATCAGCCATGATCGCACCTTCCTGACCCGGCTGACCCGATCGACCCTGTGGCTGGATCGTGGGACGGTTCGCCGGGCCGAGGTCGGCTATGGCGGGTTCGAGGCCTGGACGGAGCAGGTCTATGCCGAGGAGGCCCGCGCGGCGGAGAAGCTCGACACCAAGCTGGCGCAGGAGCTGCACTGGCTGCAGCGCGGCGTCACCGCCCGGCGGCGACGCAACCAGGGCCGGCTGGCGCGTTTGAACGACATGCGGGCCGAACGGCGGGCGATGATCGCAGGACCAGGGGCGGCCAAGCTGTCGCTGGCCCGCGATGCCACCCGCACCAAGGACGTGATCGAGCTGGAGCATGTCAGCAAGGGTTTTGGCGAGCGCACGGTGATTCGCGATTTTTCGCTGAAGGTTCAGCGCGGCGACCGCATCGGCATTGTCGGCGCGAACGGCGCCGGCAAGTCGACGCTGCTCAAGCTTATGACCGGCCAGATCGCGCCCGACGAAGGCATGGTGAAGCAGGCCAAGACGCTGGACGGCATCGTCATCGATCAGCAGCGCAGCCTGCTGAGGCCGGGGGCCACGGTGCGGGATATCCTGGCCGACGGTGGCGATTGGGTGACCGTGAAGGGCGAGAAGAAGCATGTCATCGGGTATCTGAAGGACTTCCTTTTCGATCCCGGCATGGTGGACACGCCGGTCGATGTGCTCTCGGGCGGCGAACGGTCGCGGCTGGTGCTGGCGCGCGAGTTCGCCCGCGAATCGAACCTGCTGGTGCTCGACGAGCCGACCAACGATCTCGACATGGAAACGCTCGACCTGTTGCAGGAGGTGATCGCCGACTATGCCGGCACCGTGCTGCTGGTCAGCCACGATCGTGACTTTCTGGACCGCACCGTGACGCTGACCATCGGCCTCGACGGTTCGGGGCGCGCGGATATCGTCGCTGGCGGCTATGCCGACTGGGATGCCAAACGCCGCGCGCCCGCCGTCCAGACCCCCAAATCCCCTGGCAAGGCCGCGACCCCGACTGCACCCACGACCCCGGCGCGCAAGCTGAGCTATAAGGACCAGCGCGACCTCGACCGGTTGCCGGCGGAGATCGAACGGCTGGACGGCGTGATCGCCGCCGAGGAGGGCAAGCTTGCCGATCCTGACCTCTATGCGCGCGATCCGGCGGTCTTCAACGCGGTCGAGCGTGCCCTCAACGAGGCGCGTGCCGCGAAGGACAGCGCCGAGATGCGTTGGCTGGAGGTCGCTGAGCTGGCCGAAAAGCTGGGCTGAAGACTTGGATCAGGTGCTCAGCCGGTTGCCTTCCTCGCCGGCGCGTTCCTGAACATATTGCCACGCCACCCGACCAGAACGTCCGCCGCGTGCGACGCTCCAGGCCAGCGCCGCATGCTCGTCGAAGGCCAGGCCGAAATGACGGCAATAGCCCTCGACCATGGCGAGATAGGTCGCCTGGTCGGCATTATGGAAGCCGAGGCTGAGGCCGAAACGATCGCTGAGCGCCAGCCGGTCGTCGACAACGTCGCGGACGTTGATGGCGCTGTCCTGTTCGGCGATGTCACGCGGCACCAGATGGCGGCGGTTCGAGGTGACGTAGAGACGAACATTGTCGGGCCGCGCCTCGGCTCCCCCTTCCAGCAGGGAGCGCAGCGCCTTCGCTTCCTCCGCATTGGCATCGAAGCTGATGTCGTCGGCGAACAGGATGAAACGGCGGGACAGGGGGCGCAGACGGCCGAACAGGGCGCGCAGGTCGGAAAGACCGTCGCGGCCGACCTCGACCAGCGCGATATCGGAACCGCTGCGCTGAAGGTCGGCGACGATCGACTTCACCAAAGTCGACTTGCCCATGCCGCGCGATCCCCACAGCAGCACGTCGTGGGCCGGCAAGCCGTCCGCGAGGCGGCGGCTGTTTTCGCCTAGGGCCGCCTTCTGGCTGTCGATGCCCGCCAGCAGGTCGAGGGACGGGGCCCGAAAGGCGGCGGCCGCCGTCAATGCGCCGCGTCGCCAGAGATAGGCGGGATGGGCAGCGGGGTCGGTATCGGCCTCGGGCGGTGGCGCCAGCCTTTCGAGGGCGGTGGCGATGCGGGCCATCAGGATAGTCTGTTCGTCGGTCACGGGACGCCTCGATTGCATGACGGGCCAAATCCCGATAGACGCGCCGGCCAGTCAAGCCATCAACTTTCTATACGAAAGCGCCAGCCCGATGTTCTCCTCGCCCGCCTTCGCCCAGACCGCAGCCGCCGCGCCCGGGGGCGGCGGGATGGCCGCCTTTATCCAGTTCGTGCCGCTCGTCCTCATTTTCGTGATCTTCTATTTCCTGATGATCCGCCCGCAGCAGCGGCGGATGAAGGAGCATCGGGGGATGATCGAGGCAACGAAGAAGGGCGATACCGTCGTTACCGGCGGGGGCCTTGTTGGACGTGTCACCCGCGCTGCAGAGGGCGATCCCGAAATCGAGATCGAACTGGCGCCCAATGTCCGGGTGAAGGCCCTGAAGGCGACCCTGCAGGACGTGCGCCAGTCCGGCGCTAAGCCGGCGAACGACTGAGCCATGCTTGAGTTTCCGCGTTGGAAGGTCTGGGGAATCCTGCTGACGCTGCTCGTCGGCATTCTCTTCGCCATCCCCACCTTCATCCCGGAGGCGACGACCGCGAAATGGCCGGCGCTGTTCAACCAGCGCGTCAACCTCGGCCTCGACCTTCGGGGCGGCAGCCACATCCTGCTCGAAGCCGCGACTGCCGACATCGCCCGCCAGCGCATGCAGGTGATGGAAGAGACCGTCCGGTCGGAACTCCGCCAGAACCCGGCGGGACGCATCGATATCGGTGATGTTTCGACTGCTGGTGGACGCCTCAGCTTCATGCTGCGCGACCCCGGCCAGATCGACGCTGCGGTCGAACGGATGCGCGCGATTACCCAGCCGGTCGGAATTTCCGGCCAGCGCGACTGGGACGTCGCCGTGGTCGACGGCTCCCGCCTCGTCCTTACCCAGACCGAAAGCGGCGCCCGTTCGGCGGCCGACAGCGCGATGACGCAGGCGGTCGAGGTCATCCGCCGCCGCATCGACGAACTGGGTACGCGCGAACCGACCATCATCCGCCAGGGCGAGAATCGCATCGTCGTCCAGGTTCCCGGCCTTCAGGACCCTGAGGAACTGAAGGCCCTGATCGGCAAGACCGCCAAGCTTGAGTTCAAGATGGTCGACGTCAATGCCGACCCCAGCATGATCGCCGAGGGGCGGGCGCCGATCGGCAGCCAGCTCGTGCCTTATCCCGACAACCCCTCTGGGGCGCCGGTCGTCGCCCTTCAACGTCGGGTGCTGGTCTCGGGCGAGCAGCTGGTCGACGCATCCATCAGCCAGGACCAATATGGCCAGCCTGCCGTCAGCTTCCGTTTCGATGCCGCCGGCGGACGCCGCTTCGCCCGCGCGACGCAGGAAAATGTCGGTAAGCCGTTTGCCATCGTCCTTGACGGGCAGGTGATCTCGGCGCCCGTTATCAACGAACCGATCCTGGGCGGGTCGGGCATCATCTCGGGCAATTTCAACACCGACAGTGCTAACCAGCTGGCGATCATGCTCCGCTCGGGCAAGCTGCCGGTCGAGCTGAAGGTGATCGAGGAACGCACCGTCGGCCCGGATCTCGGCGCCGATTCGATCCGCGCCGGCGTCATCGCCGGTATCGTCGCGACGATCGCCGTGGTGATGTTCATCATCATGACCTACGGCCGGTTCGGCATTTACGCGACGATCGCGCTTGCCCTCAACATCATCCTCATCGTCGGTATCATGGCGATCTTCGGGGCGACGCTGACCCTGCCGGGCATTGCCGGATTCGTGCTGACGATCGGTGCGGCGGTCGACGCCAACGTGCTGATCAACGAGCGCATCCGCGAGGAGCAGCGCAAGGGCAAGGGCATCGTCACGTCGATCGAGCTGGGCTATTCGGAAGCCAGCCGGACGATCTTCGACGCCAACGTCACCAACCTCATCGCGGCGCTGATCATGATCGCCTTCGGGTCGGGGCCGATCAAGGGGTTCGCGGTCGTGCTGACGATCGGCATCGTCACCTCGGTGTTCACCGCCGTTACCGTCTCGCGCCTGATGGCCGCCCGTTGGCTGAAAACCAAGCGGCCGACGCAGCTGGTCATCTAGGGTCTTGTCATGCGCCTTCTGAAAATCGTTCCCGACAATACCCGGTTCCGCTTTGTTCGGCTGCGCTGGATCGCGTTCAGCCTCACCTTGCTGCTGACGATCGGATCGCTCGCTCTCATCGGGACGCGCGGTTTTAATCTCGGCGTCGATTTCGTCGGCGGTCTGATGATCGAGGCGGGGTTCGAGCAGCCCGTGCCGCTCGACGACCTGCGGGGCAAGATCGGCGCCATGGGTGTCGGCGACGTCTCGCTCCAGCAGTTCGGCAGCCCGACCAACGTCGCCATCCGCCTGCCGTTACCGCCGGGCGACGATGCCGCCGTGCAAGCGTCGGTGAAGCACATCCAGGCCCAGATCGAGGCCGAATATCCTGGCGTTTCCTTCCGCCGGGTCGAAACCGTGTCGGGCAAGGTGTCGGGCGAGCTGATCCGCGACGGCATCATCGCCGTGCTGATGGCCATGGTCGGCATCGCGATCTTTTCCTGGTTCCGGTTCGAATGGCATTTCGGCGTGTCGACGCTCGTGGCGTTGGCCCACGACGTCATCGTGACGCTGGGCTTCTTCTCGCTGACGCGGATGGAGTTCGACCTCAACATCGTCGCGGCGATCCTGACCATCGTCGGCTATTCGCTGAACGACAAGATCGTCATCGATGATCGTATCCGTGAAAATCTGCGCAAATACCGGCAGATGGACATTCGGGACCTGATCGACCTGTCCTTGAACGAAACCCTGCCGCGCACCTTCATGACCACGATGTCGATGGTGCTGGCGCTAGGTTCTCTGCTGCTCCTGGGCGGCGAGGTGCTGCGCGGCTTCACCGCGGCGATGCTGCTCGGCATCGTCATCGGCACCTATTCGTCGATGTATGTCTCGTCCTCGCTGCTGATCTCGCTCGGCGTCGGCTCGCACACGTTCGCCAAGGATCCGACGAGCGCGGCGGAGCGCGCGGGCAAGGCCTGAGCCATGCCGACGCTCGACCGGATGGACACCGGCGGGGCCGTCGTCATCCGGGGGTTCTCGGGCACCGGCTTTCGCATCGGTAACGGCATCAGCGCCGGCGCGGCGCTGGTCTGGGGCGAGGGCGGTGAGGCGTGGCAGCCGCCGTCCGTCGCTGACCTGACACCGGCCGATTTCGTACTGCTCGAGCCGGTCACGCCGCCTATCGAGTTGCTGATCATCGGCACCGGCGCGCGGCTGGTCCGCCCGTCACGGTCGCTGGTCGAGGCCATGGCCGCGCACCGCATCGGGGTTGAGGCGATGGACAGCCGTGCCGCCGCCCGCACCTATAACCTGCTGGTGGGCGAAGGTCGGCGGGTCGCGGTGGCATTATACCCGCTTGATGCGTGAGTATGCGCCTGGCGGCACAGGGCGGCATCGGCCTGGACCGCCACCCGGTCGCCTGGGATCATATTCTCAAGGGATAGGCATGCGCGTAGCGTCGCCGCCGCGAACCATCTCCAACAAGTGCTGGCGAAGGGCTTCTGCGTTGGTCGTCCAGCTGAACCGCCGCGCACCGCGCCTGAGCGCGGCTCGATCGGGTGGGTCGGCAAGAAGGTCGGTGATGCCCGCAGCAACCGCGGCTTCTGTCCGTTCGACCAGCCGACCATAAGCGGGGCGGTCGATCACCTCTGCGGCGCCGCCGGCGCGGGTCGCGACCACCGGTGTTCCCGACGCCAGCGCCTCCACCCACACATTGGCGAGCCCTTCATTGGCCGATGGCGCGACCAGAACGTCAGCCGCCGCCATCCAGCGGGCGGTGACGTCGTGCGGTGTTCGGCCGAGAAAGCGGACCCGATCCGCGACGCCCAGCCGCCGCGCCAGCGCCTCAAGCGCTATGCGCGACGGGCCATCGCCCAGCAGGGCGAGGGTCGCCTCGGGTAGTTGGGGCAGGGCGCCCATCGTGATGTGCGGCCCTTTATTGTCGTTCAACGTTCCGACCTGGATGAGCAGCGGTCCTGACAAGCCCAGCGCCGCTTTTTCCTTGTCCCGATCGCGCGGGCGAAAGCGGTCGAGGTCGACGCCGGTATAGTGGACCCGGATGCGCCTGCGCACCACACCGAGGCTCGCCAGCGCGTCCGCCTGCGCGGCGGAGACGGCCAGCAGCCCGTCGGCGGTCTCGGCGGCGGCGGTGATCTGGCGACGGCAGGCGGGGCGCTGGCTCCACAGGTTGATGTCGGACCCTCGCGCCTTGATCGACACGGGCAGGCCAAGCGCCCGGCCGATCCGAATCGCCGCCGGCCCGTCGGGATAGAAGAATTCGGCGTCGATGACGTCGAAGCGCCGGTCGCGGTGCAGGCGGCGGACCAGCGGCAGCGCCGCGCGCGCCATCAGGGCGGGGTTGATCGCCGCGCTGAGACCAGGAAAGATCGGAAAGCGCGGGCGATGAACGACCAGTCCCGCCATCATCTCGATATGCGGCAGGCGCGCCAGGGCCTGGTAGCGGGGGTGCAGCGTCATCGGCCATGGTGGCAGCCCCAGAGGTGCCACCACCGTCACCTCGACATCCGGGAGCGCGGCCAGCGCTTGCGTTTGGCGCGCGACAAAGCTGCCGAAGCCGGGTCGCGCGGCATCGGGGAACAGGGTCGACAGCGTCAAAACGCGCAGCATGAGGGTGAGGCATAGCGCCGTGCCGGTTGCGAAACCATCACCGGCCTCCAGTTCTCGTCATCATCCACCCTATCCCGCTTGGCGTAGGGGCGGGCCTCGGCTAAGACGAGGCAATGCAGTCCGTTGCCGCCCGTGCGCTTGCCGCCTTCGCCGTCCTTGGCCTTGCCACCACCCTGTCCGCGTGCGCGGGGCGGGGCAACAAGGCGGACACCAGCTATGTCGCGACCGATGTCGAGACGCTCTACAACGCCGCGCGCGAGCGTCTGGACCGGGCGCAGTTCAAGCAGGCGGCCGTGATCTTCGACGAGGTGGAGCGCCAGCATCCCTATTCCGTCTGGGCCCGCCGTGCTCAGCTGATGAGCGCGTTCAGCTATTATGCGGCGCGCGACTACAGCCAGTCGGTGCTGTCGGCGCAGCGTTTTCTGTCGATTCATCCCGGCAATCGGGACGCGCCCTACGCCTATTATCTGATCGCCCTGTCCTATTATGAGCAGATCCAGGACGTCAGCCACGACCAGAAGATCACCCAGCAGGCGCTGGGCGCGCTGGGCGAGCTGGTCCGCCGCTATCCGAACACCCGCTATGCCGCCGATGCCCGGCTGAAGGTCGACCTGGTGAACGATCATCTGGCGGGCAAGGAAATGGAAGTCGGCCGGTACTATGAGCGGACCGGGCGGCTGCTGGCGGCGACGCTGCGCTACCGGAAGGTGGTGGAGACCTATCAGACCACCAGCCACGTGCCCGAGGCGCTGTTCCGCCTGGTCGAAACCTACATGGCGATCGGCATTCCGGAGGAGGCGACCAAGGCGGCCGCCGTGCTGGGCGCGAACTATCCAGGGTCCCAATGGTACGAGCGCGCCTACAACCTCGTCCAGAAGAAGGCGGCCTGACAGGGGTGACTCTGGCAGGGGTGACGGCGTGCTGAGCGCGCTGTCGATTCGCGATGTCGTGCTGATCGACGCGCTGGACCTCGACTTCACCGATGGCCTCTGCGTGCTGACCGGGGAAACCGGCGCTGGCAAGTCGATCCTGCTCGACAGTCTGGGCCTAGCGCTCGGCCAGCGCGCCGATGCCGGTCTTGTCCGGCAGGGCATGACCCAGGCACAGGTGACGGCCAGCTTCGAGGTAGGAAGCGACCATCCGGCGCGGGCGCTTCTTGTCGACAACGACATCGAGGCCGAGCCGGGCGAAGCGATCATCCTGCGCCGTGCCCTGAAGGCTGATGGCGGCAGCCGGGCGTTCGTCAACGATCGGCCCGTCTCCGCGGGCTTGCTGCGCGAAGTGGGTGCCCTGCTGGTCGAGATTCACGGCCAGAACGACGATCGCGGTCTGCTGGCGGCCGCCGGACACCGGGCGCTGCTCGATGCCTATGCGGCGCTGCCCGTCAGCGAGGTGGCGACGGCCAGCCGGCGTTGGCAGGCGGCCGGCATCGCGGTGGCCGCTGCTCGCGCCGAGGCGGAGGCGGCGGAGCGTGACCGCGACTGGCTGGATCATGCCGTCGCCGAGTTGGACCAGTTCGCTCCCGAGGAAGGGGAGGAGGCGCGGCTGGCCGAGGAACGGGCGCTGATGCAGCGGGGCGGCCGGATCGCCGACGACCTTGGCGCCGTGATCGGTCATCTCGAAGGGTCGGACGGCGGTCTTGCACAACTGCGCCAGGCGGCGAGGCGGCTGGACAGGATCGCGGCCGAGGATAGCGAACTGACAGCGGCGCTGGCGGCGTTGGATCGTGCGGTGATCGAGGCGAGCGAGGCTGAGGATGCGCTCGCCCGCGCGGCCCAGGCATTGGCGGCGGACCCGGCGCGTTTGGAGGCTGTCGAGGCGCGGCTGTTCGAGTTGCGCGCGCTGGCCCGCAAGCATCGCATCGACCCGGCCCAGCTGCCGCAGCTTGCCACCGATCTCGGGGCGCGGCTGGAGCGGCTGAAAATGGGCGAGTCGGGTATTCGTGCCCTGATCCACGGGGCGGAGCAGGCGCGGGCCACCTATGTTGTGGCGGCAGAACGGCTGAGTGCCGAGCGCCGCGATGCCGCGCTCCGCCTCGACGCGGCGGTGGCGGCGGAGCTGGCGCCGTTGAAGCTGGATAGCGCCCGCTTCCGTACCGTTGTCGAACCGTTGCCCGAAAGCAGCTGGGGACCGGCCGGGGCGGACCGGATCGAGTTCGAGATCGCGACCAATCCCGGGGCGCCGTTCGCGCCGCTGGTCAAGATCGCCAGCGGCGGCGAGCTCAGCCGCTTCATCCTGGCCCTCAAGGTCGCGCTTGCCGGCGAACGCGAAGCCGGGACGCTGGTGTTCGACGAGATCGATCGCGGCGTCGGCGGCGCGGTGGCGAGCGCGATCGGCGAGCGTCTTGCCCGGCTGGCGCGGCGGACGCAGGTTCTGGTCGTCACGCACAGCCCGCAGGTCGCCGCCCGGGGTGGCCGCCAGTTCCGCATCGCCAAGCGTCATGAGGGCGATGTCACCCGGACCAGCGTCGAGCCGCTCGATGTTGCCGAGCGACGTGAGGAGATCGCGCGCATGCTATCCGGCGCGGCCGTCACCGAGGAAGCCAGGGCGCAAGCCGCCCGCCTTCTGGAAACAGCATGACCATTGAGATGACCGAAGACGAGGCCAAGGCCGAGCTGGCGCGGCTGGCGAGCGAGATCGCGCGTCATAATATCCTCTATCATCAGCAGGATGAGCCGGAAATTTCAGACGCACACTATGATGCACTGATGCGCCGCAATGCGGCGATCGAGGCCGCGTTCCCTGCTCTCATCCGTGCCGACAGTCCCTCGCTCGCGGTTGGTGCGACGCCTGCGGGACATTTGGGCAAGGTCGCCCACGCCCGGCCGATGCTCAGCCTCGACAATGCCTTTTCCGATGACGAGGTGATGGAGTTCATCGCCCGCGTCCGCCGTTTTCTGAAGCTGGCGGCCGATGTGCCGGTGGCCCTGACCGCCGAACCCAAGATTGATGGACTGAGCGCGTCGCTGAGGTTCGAAAACGGACGTTTCGTCCAGGGGCTGACGCGCGGCGACGGCCAGACCGGGGAGGATGTGACCGCCAATCTGCGTACCATCGCCGGCGTTCCGGAGCGGCTGGCCGGCGACGATGTGCCCGCCGTGGTGGAGATTCGGGGCGAGGTCTTCATGACCAAGGCCGATTTCGCGGCGCTCAACGCCCGGCAGGCCGAGGCGGGGGGCAAGGTCTTCGCCAATCCACGCAATGCCGCCGCCGGCTCTCTCCGCCAGCTCGATGCCGCGATCACGGCCAGCCGGCCGCTCCACTTTCTCGCCCATGGCTGGGGCGAACTGTCGGTGCCGGTCGCGGACACGCAGGCCGGGATGATGGAGGCGATCGGGCGCTGGGGCCTGCCGGTATCGCAGGATCTGGCATCATGTCCCGATGTCGACACCGCGCTGGGCCGGTATCGGGAGATCGAGGCGGCTCGCGCCGACCTGCCGTTCGACATCGATGGGGTCGTCTACAAGGTGGACCGGCTCGACTGGCAGGCGCGGCTGGGGCAGGTGGCAAAGGCGCCGCGTTGGGCGCTGGCGCATAAATTCCCGGCGGAGCAGGCTCAGACCACGCTGGTCGCAATCGATATCCAGGTCGGCCGCACGGGCGCCCTGACCCCGGTTGCGCGGCTCGAGCCCGTGACGGTGGGCGGTGTCGTCGTCACTAACGCCACGCTCCACAATGCCGACGAGATCGAGCGACATGGTCTGCGCCTCGGCGACCGGGTGTTGGTGCAGCGCGCCGGCGACGTCATTCCGCAGATCGTCCAGAATCTCACACCGGATGTTAGGCGCGAAATCTATCACTTTCCCCATCAATGTCCCGAATGCGGATCGACAGCGGAGCGGGAGGCCGGCGGGGTCGTCTGGCGCTGTACCGGTGGCTTGATCTGCCCAGCCCAGCGGGTCGAGCGGCTGCGCCATTTCGTCAGTCGCTATGCGATGGATATCGAGGGGCTGGGGCTGGTGCAGGTCGAAAGCCTGTTTCGCGACGGCCTGATCCATTCGCCGGCCGACATCTTCCGTCTTACCCTGCAGCGGGAAGCGCTGGTCCAGCGCGAGGGGTGGGGCGAGGTATCGGTCGCCAATCTGGAAGCGGCGATCGACGCGCGTCGGAAACCGCCGCTTGATCGTTTCCTGTTCGCCCTTGGCATTCGCCATGTCGGACAGGTGACGGCCCGTGATCTCGCCCGCCGTTATGTCGACTTTCCGTCGCTTCAGGCGGCGATCGACGAGGCGGTCATGGCGCGCGAGAACCTGACCCCCGCCGTTGGCGAAACCGAGGACAAGTTCGCCCAGCGTGTCGCCAAGACGCTGGCGGCGATGTTCGAGGTGCCCGGCGTCGGTCCCGAAGTGGCCGAGGCGCTGGTCGACTTCTTTGCCGAACCGCACAATCGCGAGGTCGTCGCGGACCTGTTGCGCGAAGTCGCTCCCCAGCCGGTGCATTTTACTGCTCGCGCGTCCGAAGTGTCGGGCAAGAGCGTGGTGTTCACGGGGACGCTGGAGACGATGAGCCGGGATGAAGCGAAGGCCCAGGCCGAATCGCTCGGGGCTCGGGTGGCAGGGTCCGTCTCGGCCAAAACCGATCTCGTGGTCGCGGGGCCGGGCGCGGGGTCGAAGCTGAAGAAGGCCGGGGAACTCGGCATTCGCGTGATCGATGAGGCGCAGTGGCGGGAAATCGTGGCGGCGGCAGGCGGCTAAGCCGCTCTTGGCGGGTGGTTAATCGGCCTCTTCCCGCAAAGCGGCGGGCAGGCTAGAGGCAGAAGCCATGCCCGTTCAGACCCGACAGCGCCTGCCCGTCCATATCGTCATCGGGTTTGCGTTGCTGCTGGCCATGGTGGTCTCCAGCCTGTGGTTCGCGCGCGCCCAGATTCAGGCCAGCAACGAAACCCGCCGGCTGTTCGAGCATGAGTTGACCCTGGTCGAAATTCTGTCGGCCTTGAAGGATGTGGAAGCCAGCCAGCGTGGCTATCTGCTTACCGGCGACGCGCTCTATCTCGCGCCTTACCGGGAAAGCGTCGCGCGGGTTTACCGCGCGCGGGAAGCGCTGGCCCGCAATACCGGGCCGGAACCGGATACCGTTGCCCTTGGTTCCCTGGTCACGTCCAAGCTGGAAGAAATCGAGCGCACCGTTGCGCTGGCCGGCGCGGGGCGCATCGAAGATGCCCGCGCCATCGTTCGCACCGACTTCGGCGAACGGCTGATGCAGCGCCTGCGCGCCATAATCGGCGAGGCAAGGGGCGAGACCAAGGGTCAGATCGACGCGCTCAACGAACGGATCGCCCATTTCTCCTATCTGCTGTCGGCGGGGCTGGTGACGGGCCTGCTCGCGGTGATCGGGCTGGCCTGGATGTGGATGCGCAACCACAGTCGGCAACTGCGGCTGTTGCTGGCGGCGCGTGACGAGGCGGAGGCCGGCAATCAGGCGCTCAGAACCCAGATCGAAGCGCGCGAGGCGGCCGAAACCCAGGTTCGCCAGATTCAGAAGATGGAATCCATCGGGCAGCTGACCGGGGGCATCGCGCATGATTTCAACAATATGCTGGCGATCGTCATCGGCAGCCTGGACCTCGCCAAGCGCCGGCTGACCAGTGATCCCGCCAAGGTCGGAACCTATCTCGACAACGCCCGCGAGGGGGCGGACCGGGCCGCGCAGTTGACGGCACGCCTGCTTGCCTTTTCCCGGCAGCAGCCGCTGGCGCCGTCGCCGACCGACGCCAACAAGCTGGTCAGCGGCATGTCGGAAATGCTGCGGCGGACGCTGGGTGAACCAGTGCGGGTCGAAACCGTCCTCGCCGGTGGGCTGTGGCGCTGTTATGTCGACCCGACGCAGCTTGAAAACGCGCTGCTCAACCTTGCCGTGAACGCGCGGGACGCGATGCCGGAAGGTGGGCGTCTGACCATCGAGACCCAGAACGCTCATCTCGACGACGACTATGCGCGGGGACATGAAGAGGTCGAGGCGGGACAGTATGTCTGCGTCTGCGTGTCCGATACTGGGACCGGCATGACGAAGGAGGTGATCGAGCGGGCCTTCGATCCGTTTTTCACCACCAAGTCCGTGGGCAAGGGCACCGGGCTCGGGCTCAGTCAGGTCTTCGGCTTCCTCAAGCAGTCTGGGGGCCACATCAAGATCTATTCCGAGATCGGCGAGGGGACGACCATCCGCCTCTATCTGCCCCGCTGGTTCGGCGTCGAGAGGGGCAGTGAAACGGGTCCCGAGAGCATGGATCTGCCGCTCGGGGCGGCGGACGAGTTCATCCTCGTCGTGGAGGATGAGATGCGTGTGCGCCACATGAGCGTCGATGCGCTGCGCGAGCTTGGTTACACGGTCATCCAGGCATCGAATGCGAATCAGGCGCTTGAGCAGTTGCGCCAGCAACCACGCATTGATCTGCTGTTCACCGACGTCGTGATGCCCGACATGAACGGCCGCCGCCTTGCCGAGCTGGCCCGGGAACTGAGGTCAGACCTCAAGGTTCTCTATACCACCGGTTATACCCGCAATGCCGTGGTTCACAACGGCATGCTGGACCCCGGCGTGGCCTTTCTGCCGAAACCGTTCACCATGGACCAGTTGGCGCGCAAGGTGCGCGAGGTGCTGGATGGCGGCGGAGTCAATCGGCTGGTCTGATTGCCCGGTGCCCCACCGGAACCACCCCTGTCGATATCAAAGGCTCAACGCGGTCCACGCAGTCTGAGGATGGTCCAGTCGCCCCGCTCAAGTCGAGCGTGGGGCCGACAGCCGACGCGCAGATAGGCCGCCAGCACGGCATCCGCTTGTATTGTCAGCAGGCCCGCCAGGATCACATCTCCGCCGGGTGCCAACGCCGCGGTGATCGATGGGGCCATATCGATCAGCGGCCCGGCAAGGATGTTGGCGACGATCAGTTCATAGGGGGCACGTCTGACCAGCAGACGGTGCGCAAACCCGTCGGCAACCAGCAGCAGCACCTTACCGGGTGCATCGCCCAGCGCCACATTGTTCAGTGCTGCATTCTCCGCCGCTACCTCGACCGACACGGGGTCGATATCGGACGCGGTGACACGTGCCAGCGGCCAGGCGCGGGCTGCGGCGAAAGCCAGCAGTCCGGTGCCGGTGCCCAGGTCCAGGACATGGCCATAGCGCCGGCCCTCGCGGCGCAATCGGTCGATCATCGCCAGACAGCCGGCAGTGGTTTCGTGCTGGCCGGTGCCGAAGGCGCGTCCGGCATCGACGCGAAAGCGGATCGAATTCAGCGGCAGATTGTCCGGCGCAGGGCCGGCGTGGACGTAAAACCGACCCTCGTGGATCGGCGTCAGCCCTGCCTGGCTCATCGTCACCCAATCGGCGTCCGGCAGTTCCTCGACCACTTCCTCGACACCCAGGGCGCTGGGGACGAGGGCGCGAAGCCGGGAAATGACGACGGCATCGGGCCGCGTTTCCAGATAGGCTTCCAGAATCCATTCGTCGGGACGCGTGGCATCGATCTCGCGCGTGATCACCGTCGGCGCGGGGTCGTCGAAGATGGCCAGTTCCAGAGCGTCATTGATGCCGTCGACCTCATCCCGGCGGCAGGGCAGGGTCAGCTTCCAGCTAGCGGACATAACTGGCCCCATTGATATCGAGAGTCGCCCCGGTCAGTGCCTCGGGCGCGTCGAGCGCCAGCCAGCGGATCACCTCGGCCACTTCGGCCGGCGTGGACAGGCGGCCGAGCGGAATCTGGGCGATCGCCGCCGCGCCGCCATCGGTCAGATCGGGCGCGGCCATGTCGGTCAGGGTGAGGCCGGGCGAGGCGGCAAAGGCCAGGATGCCGCGATCGGCATAGGCGCGGGCAATGGTCTTGGTCAGGGCCAGAAGGCCCCCCTTGGCCGTGCCGTAATACCAGTGTTCCGCGGTGTCGCCGCGATGGCCGGCGCGGCTGGCGACGTTGACCAGCCGGCCAGGGATACGCATCCCCAGCCAGTGATTGACGGCGAGGCGGGACAGCGCCGATGGCGCGTCCAGGTTGATCGCCATCGCCCGGCGCCAGCCAGCCTGCCATTGATCATCGTCGCCCTCGATCGGCAGCGGCGCATAGAAAGCCGCATTGTTGATCAGCACGTCGAT
Organism: Sphingomonas sanxanigenens; assembly: GCA_037190805.1. Taxonomy (GTDB): domain Bacteria; phylum Pseudomonadota; class Alphaproteobacteria; order Sphingomonadales; family Sphingomonadaceae; genus JBBCJR01. Next base: position 60,505 of record JBBCJR010000019.1, read on the forward strand.
GCGTCCGTTGAGCAGGTCGAGCGCGCGTGCCCATAGCCGTGCCGGCACGGCCGGGTCGGCGAGGTCGCCATCGGCCGAGCCGGTGCCGACGATGCGCGCCCCGGCGGACTTCAGGGCCGCGAAGGTGGCGGCGCCGATGCCCCGGGTGGCGCCAGTAAGGAGGATGTTGACCGTCATGGCGCGGCTTTACGAGAAGCCGGACGGCTTGGCAAAGCGGCTTCGTCTTGCGCCAGCGACAGCGCGACAAGACTGATCGGTGCTGCGGTCGTCAGGCGCTCAGGGCCACGAACTCGCTGACGGCGACGTGAAGCTGGCCCAGTTGGTCGTCAACCTCGGACACGCCGCCGTCGACCTGGTCGATCTCGGTGGCGACATGCTCGGTCTCAGCCCGGACGGTGGCGATGGTGTTGGACATCGAATCCGCTGCGAGCGCCGTTTCGTCGACGGCCGAGGTGATCATGGTCACAGTCTGTGCCTGGGCATCCATCGCCTGCCGGATGCGGGCGGCCGAAAGCTGGACCTCGCCCACCGTGGCGCGAATCGAACCGTTCGCTTCCACCGTCTGGCGAGTCGCCGACTGAATGGCCTGGATCTGCTTGGCGATGTCGTCGGTTGCCCGCGCGGTCTGGCTGGCAAGGCTCTTCACCTCTTGCGCGACCACGGCGAAGCCACGTCCGGCATCGCCCGCCCGGGCCGCCTCGATCGTCGCATTGAGGGCGAGCAGGTTGGTCTGGCCGGCAATGTCGCGGATGAGGCCGAGGATCGATTCGATCGCCCTGGCGTGGTCGGCCAGAGTTGCGGCGGCATCGACCGCATCGCCCGCCTGGCTGGCGGCGCGATCGGCGATGTCGGCGGAGCTTTCGACCTCGCTGCGTGCTTCCTCGATCGCGCGGATCAGGCCGGCGGCGGTATGGGCGGCTTCGCGCATCGCCATCGCCGACTGCTCGGCGGCGGCGGCGACCTCGGCGGCCTGGCCCAGCATGCCGCGCGTCGTGCCGGCGGCATGCGACGCGCGATCGCGCACCTGCCGGCTGGACCGTGATGCTTCGGCGACGATGGCGGCGATCTGTTCCTGGAAGCGCTCGGCCCTGGCGCGCGCGGCGGCGGCGGCGGCGCCGGTTTCCAGCCGGCGGATCGAAAGCAGGGTCAGCTCGATCTCGATACACGCCTTGCGGTGCAGCGTGTCGTTCGCCAGCCGCAGGAAGGGAACGTCGCCGGCATGGTGGGCGCGGATGTTCTCGATGATCGCGTCGCTCAGTTGCTGAACGCCGGATACGAAGGTCGGGATCGGGATTTGAAGGGCGTGCACCTCTTCGCCATTGGCGACCATACGATGCAGCCATGCCGAATCGAAGGGCATGAGATAGCGGCGGCGTTCGCTTTCCAGCGCCCGGTCGACGATCTGCTGTGGCGACAGCCTGGACAAGGCCATGGCCGGGGTGACGGCGACGCGGCTCCAGAAGTCCACGACAGCCGACTCGATCAGCGTGCTGGCGCGTTCATAAACCGCGCGCAGATTGTCCGTGAAGGTGCCGTCCGGATCATAGGCGGCGAGGCGCTCCGCATAGGCCCTGGGCCCGAGATCGATGGCCGGGGCCTGACCGGCGCTGAATTCCGCCTGGTCCGCGATGATCGTCATTGCCCTGCCTTCACGTTGAGATGTCCCGGTACGAAATCGGTAAATGACGAGGGTAAAGGATCGGTAACCGAACGGGACGGGGTCGAGATGGGTTGCGCCAGCGGCCGCATCTACTAAAAGGCCGGGCAATCACATTCAGGGAAGAATTCGATGGCCGTATCGCGCCCCCGCCCCCTGTCGCCGCACCTGTCGATCTGGCGCTGGCGCGTACATATGCTGGTTTCGATCCTGCATCGGGCCACCGGCACGGCGCTGGCGACCGCCGGCGCGGTGCTGCTGATCGGCTGGCTGGCCGCAGCGGCAAGTGGCCAGGAGGGCTATGAGCGCTTCATAGCCTGTGTGACAAACGATGACGGCGGGCTCGCCTGGTACACGGCGGTGGTGCTTATCGGCCTCACCTGGTCCTTCTTTCAGCACATGTTCTCGGGGTTGCGGCATTTCGTGCTCGATACCGGCGCCGGCTATGAGCTGAAGACCAACCGGCTGTGGGCGACGATGACGATCGTCGGGTCGGTTGCGGCGACGCTGGTGCTGTGGGCCGTCATTCTGGATCGGGGGATCTGAGCCATGGGGAACGGAACCGGATTGGGCCGCGTCAGGGGTCTGGGCTCCGCCAAGTCGGGGGCGCATCACTGGTGGATGCAGCGTGTGTCGGCGGTGGCCAATGTCGTGCTGCTGCCCTGGCTGCTGATCTCGCTCGTCCGCATGCCGTCGTTCGATCACAAGACGGTGGTGGAATGGATCGGCTCGCCCTGGGTGACGGTGCCGCTGCTGCTGCTCGTCGCCAATCTGTTCTGGCACCTGAAAATGGGCCTGCAGATCTTCATCGAAGACTATGTCCATGAGGAAGGGAACAAGGTCGCAGCGCTTCTCGCCCTCAATTTCTATGCCGTCGCCGGGGCCGCGCTCGGCATCTTCTCGATCCTCAAGATCGCTTTTGCAGGGACCGCCGCATAATGGCCGAGGCTTACAAGATCATCGATCATGTCTATGACGCGGTTGTGGTCGGGGCCGGCGGCTCGGGCCTGCGTGCCACCATGGGCGCGGCGGAAGCGGGGCTGAAGACCGCCTGCATCACCAAGGTGTTCCCGACCCGCAGTCACACCGTCGCGGCGCAGGGTGGCATCGCCGCCTCGCTCGGCAACATGGGGCCGGACCACTGGACCTGGCACATGTACGACACCGTCAAGGGGTCGGACTGGCTGGGCGACCAGGACGCGATCGAATATCTCTGCCGCGAGGCGCCGGCCGCGGTCTACGAGCTCGAGCATTACGGCGTCCCGTTCAGCCGCACCGAGGAAGGGCGCATCTACCAGCGCCCGTTCGGCGGCATGATGCAGAACATGGGCGCGGGCCCGCCGGCGCAGCGCACCTGCGCCGCCGCCGACCGTACCGGCCACGCCATGCTTCATTCGCTCTATCAGCAGAGCCTGAAGTACGACGCCGACTTCTTCATCGAATATTTCGCCCTCGACCTGATCATGGATGGCGGCGAATGCCGCGGCGTCATCGCCATGTGCATGGAGGACGGCACCATCCACCGCTTCCGCAGCCATGCGACGGTGCTGGCGACGGGCGGCTATGGCCGCTGCTATTTCTCGGCGACCTCGGCCCATACCTGCACCGGCGACGGCGGCGGCATGGTGCTGCGCGCCGGCCTGCCGCTGCAGGACATGGAGTTCGTCCAGTTCCACCCGACCGGCATCTACGGCGCCGGCGTCCTCATCACCGAGGGTGCGCGCGGCGAGGGCGGCTACCTCACTAACTCCGAGGGCGAGCGATTCATGGAGCGCTATGCCCCCTCGGCCAAGGACCTTGCCAGTCGCGACGTCGTGTCGCGCTCGATGGCGATGGAGATTCGCGAGGGACGGGGCGTCGGCGCCAACAAGGACCACATCTACCTGCACCTCGACCATATCGATCCGGCGGTGCTGCACGAACGGCTGCCCGGCATCACCGAGACGGGCAAGATCTTCGCCGGCGTCGACCTGACCCGCCAGCCGCTGCCGGTGGTGCCGACCGTCCACTATAATATGGGCGGCATCCCGACCAACTATCATGGCGAGGTGGTGACGCTGAAGGACGGTAATCCCGACACCGTCGTCCCCGGCCTGTTCGCGATCGGCGAGGCGGCCTGCGTGTCGGTGCACGGCGCCAACCGCCTGGGATCGAACAGCCTCATCGACCTTGTCGTGTTCGGCCGCGCCACTGGCCATCGCATCGCCGAGACCGTCCGGCCCGGTACCAAGCACGCTCCCATCGCCACGGCGGCGGACGAGGCGGCGCTGGCGCGGCTCGACCATTATCGCCACGCGTCCGGCCCCGCCCCGACAGCGGACGTGCGCCTCAACATGCAGCGAACGATGCAGGCCGATTGCGCGGTGTTCCGCACCTCCGCCAGCCTCGAGGAAGGCAAGGGCAAGATCGACAAGGTCTATGGCCAGATGGCCGACCTCGGCATCCAGGACCGCAGCCTGATCTTCAACACCGACCTGATCGAGACGCTGGAACTCGACAACATGATCGGTCAGGCGGTGGTGACGATGCATTCGGCCGCCAACCGGCATGAAAGCCGCGGCGCGCACATGCACGAGGATTTCCCCGAACGCGACGACGTCAACTGGATGAAGCACAGCATCGTCTGGTTCGACAAGGGCCGGGTGACGCTCGATAGCCGGCCGGTCCACGACTACACGCTGACCGACGACATCGAATACATCAAACCCAAGGCGCGGGTGTACTGATGCCGGCGGGCGCGCAGGCCGCGCCCAAGCTGCCTGCATCTGGCCTGACCGCGCTGCTGCTGGCTGGCAGCCGTCCGGGAGTCGATCCGCTCGCTGCCGCCTTCGATGCCCCCGCCAAGGCTCTGGTGCGGGTGGGGGGAGAGGCGATGCTGTCGCGGGTCGCGCGCACGCTGGCCGACCATCCGGCGGTCGCGCGGGTGGTGGTGCTGGCGCAGAATCCCAGCCTGCTGACCGGAGAGGCCGATACCGCCTGGCTTGCGGATGATCCCCGGATCGCCTTCGAGGTCGCCGGCGGCTCGGTGAGCGCTGCGGTCGCGGAAGCGGTCGAGCGTCATGCCAGCGCGCTGCCGATCCTCGTCACCACCGCCGACCATGCCTTGCTGGACCGTGCGATCCTTGACGCCTTCATCGGCCCGGCCCTTGCGACGGAAGCGGATATCGCAGTCGGCCTTGTCGAGCGTCGCGTGCTCGAGGCCGCCTATCCCGGCAACCGTCGCACCTGGCTGCGCTTCAGGGGTGGCGCATGGTCGGGCGCGAACCTTTTCCTGATCACCGACCTGCGCGCCTTGGCTGCCCTCAGATTGTGGCGCGGTATCGAGCAGCAGCGCAAGAAAGGCCGCGCCATCGTCGCCGCCTTCGGCTCCGTCATGCTGGCCGGTGTGGCCCTGCGCCTGCTCGACATCCACGCTGCGCTGCACCGGGCGGGACGCCGTCTCGGCCTCAGCGCTGCTGCAATCCCGTTGCCAATCGCCGAGGCGTGCATCGACGTCGATTCGCCAGCGGACCATGCGCTAGTGACACAGATACTGGCCCGCGACCCTAGGCGTGGGCGATCCATCCCCGCCACGTAAAGGCGGCGAAGAACATCTCCGGGTCCTGGAAACCGGCCTCTCGCATGAGCGCTTCCTCCCGCTCCGGGTCGAGCAGGGTCAGGCTCCTGTCAACCGCGTCCCGGCCGTTGCGGGCCTGATCCGGATCGGAACCCGAGGCGATAGCGTAGGCCGCATAGCGGTCCAACCAGCGCGACCGTGCCGACCCTGCTTGGGGGAAGCTGCTGTGGGCCGCCACGAACGGCGCGCCAGGCTTCAGGCGCCGGTGAATGGCGGCCAAGGTGCGGACGCGCTCGGCCTCATCGAGGAAATGGAGCGTGAGCAGGCAGGTGGCGGCGTCGAATGGCTCGTCCGGCGCATCGTCGATATAACCGCAGATCAGGTCGACCCGGTCCGCGAGCGGCCCCAGGGCGCGTGCCGCGACGTCCAGCATGACCTGCGACGGATCGACGCCGACGAAGCGCCAGCCGGGGTGCGCCAGCGCCAAAGCCTTCAACTCCAACCCGCCACCGGCGCCCAGGACCAGCACCTTCGCATCGGCGGGCGCCCGTTCGGCCAGAAGGATGCCGGTCATCCGGTGCAGCGCGTCGAATCCCGGTACGAAGCGGGGTGGGCCCTCGGCATAGGCGGCCATCGCCTTCGGGTCGGAGAAGGCATCCAGGAAATGGCGGTTGCCGTCATTGGTCATGCGTGGGTGCCTTTTTCCGAGTGGAGGAGCGGCGGGCCATGCGGGCACCGAAATCAGCGCTCAAAGCCTCGAGGCTGACATCGCCGAGCCGGGCGAGCAGGACTGCCTCCGCTTCGTAAAAGGCGCTGTCGAGGGCGGCGTTGACGGCCTGTTCGACCAGGCAACCGGGCGCTTCCGTGCGGTTGCCGATCGCCAGCAGCGGCGGGCGGCCAAGTGCGTCATAGACGTCACGCAAGCTGATTTCACCGAGGTCGCGAGCGATCGTCCAGCCGCCACCATGGCCCTTGCTGGACTGGACATAGCCCACGCGGCGGAGGCCGGCGAGGATGCGGCGCACGACGACCGGGTTGGTGTCCATCGCCCTGGCCAATTGCTCGGACGTGGTCGGCCCATCTCCCTGCGCCATGTGCAGCAGGATATGGAGAACGCCGGAGAGACGGCTGTCGCGTTTCATGTAACTTCATTTAGTGCGTGATATGGCTGCGCGCAAGCCCGCTACCGATCTGGCGTCGACCGCGCCGGTTGATGCACCGCCCGCCAGGCGGCCAAGCCGAACATCAGCAGCCCGGCGGCGGAAGCGGCGAGGGTGGCCCAGGCCGCGCCCACGGGCCCCCAGGCGGGCAGCAGCACCGCCATCAGCCCGGCCAGCAACAGCGTCGCCGCGACGCGCAGGCGGAAGGCGAGCCAGGCGCGGTCGGTGGCCATCAGCGCCGGCTCGAAGCTGACGCCGCCGAGATCGAGCGCGGCGGCGGTGCCGAGGATGAGGAGAAGGGGATAGGCGCCGACGAACGCCTCGCCCGCGACAAGGTGTAGCGTCGGCTTGCCGATGAGCAGCAGGAGGGCGACGATCACCGCCGCCGCGATCAGCGAGAAGCGTGTGGCGTTACGGAACAGGCGTGGCAGATTGGCTTGCATGGCGCCGAAATTGACTCGCGTCAGCTCGGCGAACACGGCGCGCGACATCATCTCGGACAGCTTGGCCAGCGCCTGGCCGAGCTGATGGGCGAGGCGATAGCCGCCGGCCGCTGCCGGCCCGGCGACGAGGCCGACGAGGACGACCGCGAACTGCTTGCCAACCGCATTCAGCGTCGCCCCGAGATTGGTGATCGCGGCAAAGCCGGTGATTCCAGGATTGTCGGCAGCGACGCCGCGAAAATGACCCAGATGCCGCCAGCCGACGCTCGCCCCTCCAACGCGTGCGGCCAGCGTCCAGTAGGTGATGGCGGTGACGATTTCCGCCACTGCCCAGGCGATCAGGAAGCCCTTCACGCTGACGCCGAGCGTGAACACCACCAGCGCTCCCAAGAGTCGCATGATCGGAGTCATCGAATCCGCGACCGCGCCGACGCCGAACCGATCGTGAAGGCGCAGGATGCCGACCGGGGTCGAACGGATCGACAACAGGGTAACGACGGCGAAGGCCAACGCCATGCGGCGCACGTCCTCATCCCACCCAAAATGCGGGCCGAGCAGCGGGATGGCGATCGCAGCGATGGCGCAGCCCGCGACCGCGCCGGCGATATCGAGGGTGGCGGCGAAGGCGATCAGCCGGCCGAGCGCATCGGTGCGGCCCGCGTTCAGGTGGCTCATGCCGTAGCGGACGACGAGCTGCCAGGTCTGGAAACCGACCAGCGCCCCCACCGTTTGCGCGGTGCCGAGGACGAGGACGAACTGGCCGAAACCCGCCGGGCCCAATGTCCGCGTGGCGAGGCCGAGATAAATGAGGCTGAGGACCGCGCCCACGCCCTTGCCGGCGAGCAGCCACACGGCGTTTTCGAGAATGCGGCCGAGAGTGCCGGTTCGCGTGCTCCCTCCCTTTCCACCCGGTCGCCAGCGTTTCGCGTTCAACGGCAATTCCCAATGGCGGCCGAAGGAGAGTAAGAGACGGGACGATGCGCGTCGCCTTCCTTTACATCGCCGAGGCCTATCAATGCTATCATACCGCGTCGGTCGCCTTCGAACTGGCGGGCCGCCCCGGTGTCAGCGTCGACATCCTCTATAACGACCCGACGACGCCGCGCCATATCGAGCGTATCCGCGCCGCGCTGGACGTGCCGGCCTTGTCGGTAGAGCCGCTGCGGCGCGGGCTGGTGACACGGGCGCTACAGTCGCTGATGGTGCTGGGGATGATGAAGACCCCGGCGATGCGCGATGATCGGCGGCGGCTGGATGGCTATGATGTTATCGTCGCCACAGAGAACAGCGTCGCATCGGTTCGGGATATCGGCGTCACCCGGCCTCGCCTTGTTTATATCCCGCACGGGCCGGGCGATCGGGCAAGGGGCTTCATTCCCCGCATCGCCCGTTTCGACCTCAACCTCCCCGCCGGGCCGAAGACTGTCGCGCGGATGCTTGAGCTGGGCCTGATCAAGCCTGGCCATTATGCCAGCCCCGGCTATCCCAAGCTGGAAACGGCCGCCGCGCTTGCCCGCGTTGAAGGGCCGTTGTTCGCGAACCACCGGCCGATCGTGCTCTACAACGCCCACAAGGCGCCGGGTCTCGAATCCTGGAGCCGGTTTATCGAACCGATGTTGGCAGGCTTCGCGGCCGATGCCGATATGAACCTGATCGTCGCACCGCACATCAAGATGTTCAGGCGCAAGGGCGAGGCGGTGCGGCGGCGCTGGGAGGGGCGCAGCACTGCGAATGTCCTGATCGATACCAGTTCCGACCGACTGCTCGACATGAGCTATTCGTCGGTCTCGGACATCTATGTCGGAGACGTCAGCAGCCAGGTTTACGAGTTCCTGGCCAACCCGCGCCCCTGCGTGTTCCTCAACGCCAACGGCGTGAAGTGGCGGGACGATCCCAGCTATCTGCACTGGACGCTGGGCGACGTCGTGGACGATCCGGCCGACTTGATGGGGGCGCTGAAGGCTGCGCCTGGCCGACACCATCTTTACCGCGACCGGCAGGAGGAATTGGCGGCCGCCAGTCTTGGAGACCGCAGCCCAGGCGCGGCGCGGCGGGCGGCGGATGCGATCCTGACCTTCATGGCGAAAGGGCGGGTATGACTGCGCCCATCGCCATCGGATTTCTCTTCAACCACGATGCGGGACATCAGATCGCCCACACCGCGCCCATCATCGCCGCGCTGGCCGGGGAGGCAGGCGTCGCCGTCACCGTCCTTGCCTCCAGCCCGGCGCAGGAAGCCGCGGTGCGCGCTCTGCTTTCGGCAGATGCGGCGGAGCGCGTGACGTTCGTCCAGCTCCACGTCGGGCCGTGGGCGACGCGGATCGACCGGCTGGCGCGCTGGATCGCGCCGTTCCGCCGGGTTGCGGTGCTTAAGGAAAACCTGGCCCTTTTCGCGGCCCTCGACGCGCTCGTGGTACCGGAGACGACCAGTGCTTTCCTGCGCACCCGCTTCGGCCTCGACAAGCCGGCGCTGATCTATCTGCCGCATGGGGCGGGGGACCGGTCGGTGGGGTTCCGGCCGGTGACGGGGGTGTTCGACCTCGTGCTGCTGTCGGGCCGCAAGGTCCGCGACCGGATGCTGGCCGGCGGGCTGATCCGCGAGGGGCATCATGCCATCGTTGGCTATCCAAAGTTCGACACCGTCGACCTCGACGTTCGCCCGCGCCTGTTCGCCGACGACAGGCCGGTAGTGCTCTACAATCCCCATTTCGACCCGCGCCTGTCGTCCTGGTGGACGATGGGCGAGGCGGTGCTGGACTGGTTCGAGCGCCAGGACCGGTTCAACCTCGTCGTCGCGCCGCACGTCATGCTGTTCCAGCGCCGTGTCCATGCCTCGGTCGAGCATCGCCGCCTGCGCTGGCGGAGCAATATTCCGGCGCGGTTCCGGGAGATTCCCCACATCCTCATCGATACCGGCAGCCGGTGCAGCGTCGATATGACCTACACCCGCGCCGCCGATATCTATCTCGGCGATGCCAGCAGCCAGATCTATGAATGGATCGCCCGGCCGCGCCCGGCGATCTTTCTCAATGCACACGGGGCAGATTGGCGGAACGACCCGAACTATGCCCATTGGCGGCTGGGCGAGGTGGTGGACGACGTCGCTGGGCTGCCCGCCGCGCTCGACCGCGCCATGGCGGATCCCGACGTTTTCGCCGACCGGCAGCGGGCCGCCTTTACCGAGACCTTTTCGCTTACCGACCGGCCCTCCGCGCGGCGGGCGGCGGACGCGATCCTTGCCTATCTGCGGAAACGGGACGGTTAGGGCTTGCCGTTCCCGGCCGGGATTGGCTATCGCCACCGGCGACGAAGGGACCCTGAGATCATGGCCGAATTCACGTTGCCCAAGAACAGCAAGATCAAAGGCGGTGGCAAAACCTATCCCGCCGAAGCGGGGGCAACACGGGTTAAGAAGTTCAAGATCTACCGCTGGGACCCCGATACCGGCGAAAATCCACGCTACGACACCTACGAGATCGACCTCGACAAGTGCGGGCCGATGGTCCTTGACGCGCTGATCAAGATCAAGGGCGAGCAGGATGCGACGCTGACGTTCCGCCGGTCGTGCCGTGAAGGCATCTGCGGCTCCTGCTCGATGAACATCGACGGGTCGAACACGCTGGCCTGCACCAAGGCGATCGACGACGTGAAGGGCGACGTGCGGGTGACCCCGCTGCCGCACATGGACGTGATCAAGGATCTGGTCCCCGACTTCACCCATTTCTACGCCCAATATGCCTCGATCAAGCCGTGGTTGCAGACCGTGACGCCGGTCCCGTCGGGCACCGAGCGGCTGCAGAGCCCCGAGGAGCGGGCGAAGCTCGACGGGCTGTACGAGTGCATCCTGTGCGCCTGCTGCTCGACCTCGTGCCCCAGCTATTGGTGGAACAGCGAGAAGTTCCTGGGTCCGGCAATCCTGCTCCAGGCCTATCGCTGGCTGGCCGACAGCCGCGACGAGATGACCGGCGAGCGTCTGGACGAGCTTGAGGACCCGTTCCGTCTCTACCGCTGCCACACGATCATGAACTGCGCGAATGTGTGCCCCAAGGGCCTGTCGCCGGCCAAGGCGATCGCGGAAACCAAGAAGCTGATGCTCGAACGGCAGATTTGAGCAGGGTTCTCGACCGCTATCACGCGCTGATCGCGGCCGGGGAACTGCGGCCGGATACCGATCAGGAAGCAGCCGCTGCCCGCCTCGACGCGCTGGCCGAGGTGTTGGCGACAGCGTCCCCGCCCGGTTTGTTCGGCCGCTTGATCGGCCGGAAGGCGCCGACACCGCGCGGCGTCTACCTGTGGGGCGGAGTCGGTCGCGGCAAGTCGATGCTGATGGACCTGTTCTTCACCGAGGCCGAGGTGGCGGCGAAGCGGCGGGTTCATTTTCACGAATTCATGCTCGAGGTGCACGATCGGCTGCGTCTGGCCCGTCAGGACGAGCGCGGCGATCCGATCCCGGTCGTCGTCGCCGCTGTCGCCGAGGGCGCGCGCCTGCTCTGCTTCGACGAGATGGTGGTGAATAACACCGCCGATGCGATGATCCTGTCGCGGCTGTTCACGGGCTTGTTCGACGCCGGCGTGACGGTGGTGACGACCTCGAACCGGCCGCCGTCGGACCTCTATAAGGACGGTCTCAATCGCGAGCTGTTCCTGCCCTTCATCGCCCTGATGGAGGCGCGGCTGGATGTGATGAGCCTGAACGGCCCGACCGATTACCGGCTGCAACGGCTGGGAGGCTTTCCGACCTGGTATGTACCCAATGGTCCGGCGGCGACAGAGGCGCTGAGCCGGGCCTTCTTCCGTCTCACCGACTATCCGCCCGAGGATCGGGCGAATGTGCCGTCCACCGACATCGCGGTGCCGGGAGGCCGTACGCTGCACGTGCCCAAGAGCTTGAAGGGCGTCGCCGTCTTCTCGTTCAAGCGGCTGTGCGGTGAAGCGCGGGGCGCCGCCGATTATCTGGCGATCGCCCGGCGTTATCACACGGTGATCATCGTCGGCATTCCGGTGCTGGGTCCGGAGCGGCGCAACGAGGCGGCGCGGTTCAAGACCCTGGTCGACACCCTCTATGAGCACAAGGTCAAGCTGCTCGCCTCGGCCGACGACGAGCCGGAGAATCTGTACGTCGTCGGGCCCGGCTATGCCGATGCCGGCGGCGCGTTCGAATTCGAGCGCACGGTGTCGCGCCTCACCGAAATGCGGTCGGCCGATTATCTCGCCAGTGGTCATGGCGACGCGTGAGCATCGCTTCGTTCCAAAAAAGCGCCGATTGTTTTCTGACGAAGTGTGAATGGGGCCGTTGGGCGGTTGCCCCACCCGATTGATCGGGTTAAGCGGGCGTCGCTTGCGGCGGGCCGTGTCCGCGCCCGCCATCAAACACACTCTCGGGGAGAGTCGAATGGCTCGTAAGAAGATCGCGCTTATCGGTGCCGGCATGATCGGCGGAACGCTGGCTCACCTGGCGGCCGCCAAGGAAATGGGCGACGTCGTTCTGTTCGACATTGCCGAGGGAATGCCGCAGGGCAAGGCGCTCGACCTCGCCCAGTCCGGTCCGGTCGAAGGCTTCGACTCAAACCTCAAGGGCACCAACGACTATGCCGACATCGCCGGCGCCGACGTGGTGATCGTCACCGCCGGCGTGCCGCGCAAGCCGGGCATGAGCCGTGACGACCTGCTGGGTATCAATCTCAAGGTGATGAAGTCGGTGGGCGAGGGGCTGAAGGCCCATGCTCCCGACGCTTTCGTGATCTGCATCACCAACCCGCTCGACGCGATGGTGTGGGCGCTGCGCGAATTCTCCGGCCTGCCGCACAACAAGGTGGTGGGCATGGCGGGTGTGCTCGATTCCGCCCGCTTCCGTCACTTCCTGGCCGACGAGTTCCAGGTGTCGGTCGAGGATGTCACCGCCTTCGTGCTGGGCGGCCATGGCGACACCATGGTGCCGGTCGTCGAATATTCGACCGTCGCCGGCATCCCGATCCCCGACCTCATCAAGATGGGCTGGTCGACCAAGGAGCGGATCGACGCCATCGTTCAGCGCACCCGCTCCGGCGGCGGCGAGATCGTCGGCCTCTTGAAGACCGGTTCGGCCTATTACGCTCCGGCGACCAGCGCGATCGCGATGGCGGAAGCGTATCTGAAGGACAAGAAGCGCGTCCTGCCCTGCGCGGCCCACCTCGCGGGTCAGTACGGCGTCGACGACCTCTATGTCGGCGTTCCGGTGGTGATCGGCGCCGGCGGTGTCGAGAAGGTGGTCGAGATCGCCCTCAATGGCGAGGCCAAGGCCAATTTCGACATGTCGGTGGATGCGGTGAAGGAACTGCTGGTCGCCTGCAAGGGGATCGACAGCACGCTGGCCTGATCGGCCGGCCTTCGATCCCACCCCTCCCCAGGAAAGGCGTTCGACTTCATGTCCATTCTCATCGACGCGAATACCAAGGTCATCACCCAGGGTATCACCGGCGCGCAGGGGACGTTCCATTCGGAACAGGCCCTGGCCTATGGTACCAAGCTGGTCGGCGGCGTGACGCCGGGCAAGGGCGGTCAGACCCATATCGGCGTACCGGTGTTCAACACCGTCGCCGAAGCGGTCACCACCACTGGCGCCACCGCCAGCGCCATTTACGTCCCGCCGCCGTTCGCGGCTGATTCCATCCTCGAGGCCATCGATGCCGAGGTGCCGCTGATCGTCTGCATCACCGAGGGCATTCCGGTGCTCGACATGGTGCGGGTGAAGCGGGCGCTGACCGGTTCCAAGTCGCGGCTGATCGGCCCGAATTGCCCTGGCGTGCTGACTCCGGGCGAATGCAAGATCGGCATCATGCCGGGCAATATCTTTTCCAAGGGCTCGGTCGGCGTCGTCAGCCGGTCGGGCACGCTGACCTATGAAGCGGTGTTCCAGACCAGCCAGCAGGGCTTGGGTCAGACCACGGCAGTGGGCATCGGCGGCGATCCCGTCAACGGCACGAACTTCATCGACGTGCTCGAGCTGTTTCTCGCCGACGACGCGACCAAGTCGATCATCATGATCGGCGAGATCGGTGGCTCGGCCGAGGAGGACGCCGCCCAGTTCCTGAAGGACGAGGCGAAACGCGGTCGCAAGAAACCCATGGTCGGCTTCATCGCCGGGCGCACCGCGCCCCCTGGACGTCGGATGGGTCATGCGGGTGCGATCGTGTCGGGCGGCAAGGGCGGCGCCGATGACAAGATCGAGGCGATGACCTCAGCGGGCATTCGTGTCGCCGACAGCCCGGCGGAGCTGGGCACCACGCTGGCGGCCCTGCTTAAGGCATAGTTAACCGTCCCTGACCCAGGGGTGGTTGAGTTTGAAGATCAACGCGCCTCGGCCCATATCGCCGATGCGCGATTAGCGCCGAGGGGCGGTAAGATGGGATTTGATGCGGTCGGTCTCACCGATATCGAGGGCGTAAGCCCGGCATTCGTCGAGGACCTCTATCGTCGTTACGTGGCCGATCCGGCTTCCGTGGAGCAGGGCTGGCGGCAATGGTTCGAAGGCCTGGAGCGCGGCATCTCCGGGCCAAGCTGGACGAGGTCCGGCTGGCCCCTGTCGGACACCGACAGTCTGACCGCGGGCTTCGATCCCACGCAAAGCCAGCCGGCCGTCAAGGTCGATGACCGGGCGGCGCGCAAGGCCGCTTCGGCGTCGGTCCCTGCGCCGATCGCGCAACCCGACCGTGACCAGGTCGTCCGCGCGGCGGGCGATGCCATCCGGTTGCAGATGTTGATCCGTACTTACCGGGTGCGTGGCCATCTGGCGGCCAATCTCGATCCGCTGGGCCTCACCCATCACGATCTGCCGGCCGATCTGACGCCCGAATATCATGGTTTCGACGGCCCAGACCTCGACCGGCCGATCTATCTCGGCGGTACGCTGGGGCTGGAGTTCGCTACCGTCCGCGAGGTGGTGGCGATCCTGCGCAGCAATTACTGCGGCCCGGTCGGCCTGGAATATATGCATATCTCCGACGTCGAGGAGCGTCGCTTCCTCCAGGAACGGATGGAGGGCAAGGGCGCGGTCATCGAGTTTTCGCGTGAAGGCAAGCGCGCCATCCTGAGCAAGGTGATCGAGGCGGAGCAGTATGAGAAGTTCTTGGGCCGCAAATATGTCGGCACCAAGCGCTTCGGCCTCGATGGCGGCGAATCGATGATCCCGGCGCTGGAAGCCGTGATCAAATATGGCGGCCAGTACGGGGTTCGCGAGATCAGCATCGGCATGGCCCATCGCGGCCGCCTCAACGTGCTGACCAATGTAATGGCCAAGCCCTATCGCGCGATCTTCTCCGAGTTCGCGGGCGGGTCGGCCAATCCCGACGATGTCGGCGGTTCTGGCGACGTCAAATATCACCTGGGAACGTCGACCGACCGCGAGTTCGACGGCATCAGCGTCCATATGTCTCTGGCGCCCAATCCCAGTCATCTGGAGGCGGTCAACGCGGTCGTGCTCGGCAAGGCGCGGGCCAAGCAGACCAAGATGGACGATGTCGAGCGGACGGCAGTGCTGCCGCTGTTGCTGCATGGCGACGCGGCCTTTGCCGGCCAGGGCATCGTCATGGAATGCTTCGGCTTCTCCGGCCTTGTCGGTTACAATACCGGCGGCACCATCCATTTCGTCATCAACAACCAGGTCGGGTTCACCACCAGCCCGCAGTTCGCGCGCTCGTCGCCCTATCCGTCGGACATCGCGAAGATGGTCCAGGCTCCGATCCTGCACGTCAACGGCGACGATCCCGAAGCGGTGACCTTCGCCTGCAAGGTAGCGACGGAGTTCCGCCAGACCTTCAAGCGCGATGTCGTGGTCGACATGTGGTGCTATCGCCGCTTCGGCCACAACGAGGGCGACGAGCCGGGCTTCACGCAGCCGCTCATGTATGACGCGATCCGCCGGCATCCGCCGGTGTCGGCGGTCTATGGCGAACGTCTGAAGGCCGAAGGCGTCGTCGACGAGGCCTGGATGGAGGGCGTTTCCAACAGCTTCGTCGCCCAGCTCGAGCAGGAGTTCGAGGCCGCCAAGGGGTTCCGCGTCAACAAGGCGGACTGGTTCGAGGGCGACTGGAGCGGTTTCGCCGCCCCGCGCGAGGCAATCACGGAACGCCGCGCCGCTGCGACCGGCGTGCCGCGCGACCGGCTGGACGAGGTTGCCCGGGTGATCACCACGCCGCCGGCCGACTTTTCCATCCACAAGACCCTCGCCCGGATTCTCGAGGCGAAGAAGGCGATGCTGGACACCGGCGAGGGCATCGACTGGGCGACGGCGGAAGCGCTGGCGTTCGGGACCCTGCTTCAGGACGGTTTTGGCGTGCGCCTGTCGGGCCAGGATTCCGGGCGCGGGACGTTCAGCCAGCGTCATGCCGCATGGATTGACCAGAAGGACGGCCATAAATACGTCCCGCTGTCCTCGATCGACCGCCGCTTCCAGGTGCTGGACAGCCCCTTGAGCGAGTTCGGCGTGCTCGGCTTCGAATATGGCTATGCGTCGGCAGCGCCCAACACGCTGGTGCTGTGGGAAGCGCAGTTCGGCGATTTCGCCAACGGCGCACAGGTGATCATCGACCAGTTCATCGCCGCCGGAGAAGCGAAGTGGCTGCGGGTCAACGGCCTCGTCATGCTGCTGCCCCACGGCTATGAAGGGCAGGGGCCGGAACATAGCTCGGCCCGTCTGGAACGTTATCTCCAGCTGTGTGCCGAGGATAATATGCAGGTCGCCAACTGCACCACGCCGGCCAATTACTTCCACATCCTGCGTCGGCAGATGATGCGGCCGTTCCGGAAGCCGCTGGTGATCATGACGCCGAAATCGCTGCTGCGGCACAAGGCGGCGGTGTCGACCATCGACCAGTTCGTGGGCGACAGCCATTTCATGCGTCTGCTGTCCGATCCCAACGCGCCCGCGGATGCCGACGTCCGGCGGCTCGTGCTGTGTTCGGGCAAGGTGTTCTACGACCTGCTGGATGCGCGCGACGCAGCCGGCGACCGCAACACCAGCATCGTCAGGGTCGAGCAGATCTATCCCTTCCCATCGGATGCGCTGGTCGCCCGACTGAAGCGGATGAGCAATCTGGAGACTGTGGTCTGGGCGCAGGAAGAACCGAAGAACAACGGCGCCTGGTTCTTTGTCGAACCCTTGATCGAGGAATGCCTGGCCGAAGCCGGTGCCGAGCCCGTTCGCGCCCTCTATGCCGGTCGCAAGGCCTCGGCAGCGACCGCGACAGGCCTGGCCAAGAATCATTCTGTCCAGCAGGCGGCGCTGATCGCCGAAGCGCTGGGTCATCAGACGGAAGGAAAGTGAGATGGCGACCGACGTTGTTGTCCCGACGCTGGGTGAATCGATCACGGAAGCGACGCTTGGCCAGTGGCTGAAGGCGCCGGGCGAAGCGGTGAAGGCGGACGAGCCGATCGCCAGCCTGGAGACCGACAAGGTCGCGGTCGAGGTGAACGCGCCTGCCGATGGTGTGCTGTCGGAACAGCTGGTGGCTGAAGGCGACACCGTTCAGGTCGGTGCCGCGATCGCGCGGATCGACGTGGGCAAAGCGGCGGTGACCGACGCCACGCCCGCCAAGGAAGACCGCACCGAGGTCGGGAAAGCCGAGGCCGCCGCGCCGCCCGAGCCTGCTGCCGCGCCCGCCAGCGATGCCGACACCCAGCCGCTGACCCTGTCCCCGGCGGTGCGGCGCGTGGTCCTGGAGCATGGTGTCGACCCGTCCCAGATCAAGGGCACTGGCAGGGATGGCCGTCTGACGAAGGAAGATGTGCTCGCCGCCGCCAAGACCCAGAGCACGACGAAGCCCGCTGCGGCACCGGCCAGCGTTGCCGCCCCGGCCGTGCCCGCGGCTCCCGCGGGCGACCGGCGCGAGGAACGGGTCCGCATGACCCGTCTGCGTCAGACCATCGCCAGCCGGCTCAAGGAAGCCCAGAATACGGCGGCGCTGCTGACGACCTTCAACGACGTCGACATGACGGCGGTGATCGAGGCGCGCAACCGCTATAAGGATCTGTTCGAAAAGAAGCATGGCATTCGCCTCGGCTTCATGAGCTTCTTCGCCAAGGCGGCGGTGCTGGCGCTGAAGGACGTGCCCGCGGTCAACGCCTCGATCGAGGGCGACGAGATCGTCTATCGCGACTATGCTGACATCTCGGTCGCCGTCTCGGCCCCGCAGGGGCTGGTGGTGCCCGTGGTGCGCAATGCCGACCGGCTGAGCTTCGCCGAGATCGAGAAGACGATCGCCGACTTCGGCCGCCGCGCCAAGGACGGCACGCTGAAGCTCGATGAGATGCGGGGCGGCACGTTCACCATCTCCAATGGCGGCGTGTTCGGTTCGCTGCTGTCGACCCCGATCATCAACCCGCCGCAGTCGGCGGTGCTCGGCCTCCATCGCATCGACGAGCGGCCGGTGGCGGTGAACGGACAGGTCGTGATCCGTCCCATGATGTACATGGCGCTCAGCTATGATCATCGCCTGATCGACGGTCGCGAGGCGGTAACCTTCCTCGTGCGCATCAAGGAGGCGATCGAGGACCCGACCCGCCTGCTGATCGATCTTTGAGTAACGCTTGTCAGGACTGAACATGGCCGATTTTGACTATGACGTGCTTGTCATCGGTGCCGGCCCCGGCGGCTATGTCGCGGCGATCCGCGCCGCGCAGCTGGGACTGAAGACCGCCTGCGCGGAAAGCCGGGAGACGCTGGGGGGCACCTGCCTCAATGTCGGCTGCATCCCGTCGAAGGCGCTGCTCCATGCGTCGGAACGCTACGAGGAGGCAGCCAGCGGCGCGCTCGCCAAGCTCGGGGTCAGGATCGACAAGATGGGCCTCGACCTAGAGGCCTTGCACGGTCAGCGCCGCGACGCGGTGACGGGCCTGACCGGCGGCATCGAATATCTGTTCAAGAAGAACAAGGTCGACTGGCTGAAGGGCCAGGCCCGGTTCGAAAGCGCGGATACAGTCGCCGTCGGCGACCACAAGGTCAGGGCGAAGAACATCGTCATCGCCACCGGGTCGTCGGTGACGCCGCTGCCCGGCGTCGATGTAGACGGCAAGGTCATCGTCGATTCGACTGGTGCGCTCGAACTGCCGAAAGTACCGGGACATCTGGTCGTCATCGGTGGTGGTGTCATCGGTCTCGAGCTTGGCTCGGTGTGGCGGCGGCTGGGCGCCAAGGTGACGGTGGTCGAATATCTCGACCAGATCCTGCCCGGCATGGACGGTGACGTCCGCAAGGAAGCCCTCAAGATCTTCAAGAAGCAGGGTTTCGATTTCCGCCTCGGCACCAAGGTAACAGCCGCCAAGACGACCAAGACAGGCGCCAGCCTGACCGTCGAGCCGGCCGCCGGTGGGGCCGCCGAAACGATCGAGGCCGATGTCGTGCTGGTGGCCATCGGTCGCCGGCCCAACACCGAGGGCCTGGCGCTCGACAAGGCCGGCCTTGCCGTCAACAAGCGTGGGCAGATCGAGATCGACCATGACTTCGGCACCAGCGTGCCGGGCATCTGGGCGATCGGCGACGTCGTCCCCGGCCCGATGCTGGCCCACAAGGCCGAGGACGAGGGCATCGCGGTGGCCGAGAACATCGCTGGCCTCACCGGCATCGTAAACCACGATGTCATCCCCAGCGTCGTCTATACCGCGCCGGAGATCGCCGGCGTTGGCCTGACCGAGGAGCAGGCGCGGGAAAAGGGCGAGATCAAGGTCGGCAAGTTCCCGATGCTGGCCAACAGCCGCGCCAAGACAAACCACGAGCCGGACGGCTTTGTGAAAGTCATTGCCGATGCCGAGACCGATCGTGTGCTGGGCGTCTGGATGATCGCCAGCGTCGCGGGCACGATGATCGCTCAGGCTGCGCAGGCGATGGAGTTCGGCGCGACGTCGGAAGACATCGCTTATACCTGCCACGCGCACCCGACCCACTCGGAGGCTTTCAAGGAAGCCGCCATGGCCGTCGCGGGCAAGCCGATCCACGTTTGATCCGTCTATGGACGCCGCCGAGCTTCCTCGTCTGATCGAGCCGGCGATGCGGGTGATGAACCTTGCCGGGATCGGCCTGTTCGCCGCATCCGGGGCGCTGGCGGCGGCGGACAAGCGGCTGACGCCGGTGACCTTCGCCTTCTTCGCGCTGGCGACAGGGCTGGGGGGCGGCACCTTCCGCGACCTGTTGATCGACGCGCCGGTGTTCTGGCTGGTGCAGCCGGTCTATCTGGCCATCTGCCTGACGATGGCGGCAGTCGTGTGGCTGACGCCCAAACGCTGGTGGCGGCCAAAGGCGCTGGACTGGGCGGATGCCGTGGGACTTGCCATCTTCGCCGTCTATGGCGCTGCCAAGGCGCTGGATCATGGCGTGCCGCCGCTGGCGGCGGTGGTGATGGGCGTGTTCACGGCCTGCGTCGGGGGTATCATTCGCGACATGCTGGCCGGCGAGCCGTCGATCGTCATCCGCCCGGAAATCTATGTCACCGCCGCGATGCTGGCGGCGGGTCTGTTTGTGGGTTTGTTGACGCTGGGGGTGCCCGTCATCGCGGCCGCGTTGATCGGCGCGGGGGCGGGCTTTCTGCTCCGCGCCTATGCGATCGTCACCGGGGTCGGTCTGCCAACCTACGGCGGCTAGCGTGGGTCGAAGCGGCCGGAACCGGCCGATCCATTGATCAGGGTAGCCTGACCATTCCCACTTCCGGAAACGGCTTGGGCTCGGGCGGCGGTTCGGGCGGATCGGAAAGGGGACGCTGCCACAGGCCGACGTCGCGCCAGCGGTCGCGCTTCCAACCGACGGAACGCCATGTGCCGGCGCGGAAGAAACCCATCATCTCGTGCAGACGGATCGAGGCGTCATTGGGCAGCGCGATCGTGCCCATCGCCTGGGTGAAGCCTTGTGCGTCCAGCGTGTCGAGCAGCGCACCATAGAGCAGGGTGCCGACGCCCCGCCGCTGGGCTTCGGGCGCGACATAGATGCTGGTTTCAACCGCGAAGCGATAGGCGGTGCGCTCGCGAAACGGCGCGGCATAGGCGAAGGCGACGACGGTTTCGTTCTCCTCCGCGATCAGCCAGGGATAGCGGCCGAGACCAGCGACGACGCGCTTGGCCATGGTATCGGGCGAGGGTGCCCGGTCCTCGAACGAGACCGCGCTTGCTTCAACGAAGGGCGCATAGATCTGGGCGATGGCGGCACCATCGCCAGCCGTCGCGACACGTATTCCAATCATTCAAGCAGTCCCCTTGCGGCGGTGGCCAACCAGGACCGCGTCTTGGCGCGGCCGGCCGGTGGTGTGGCGACAGCGCACTCCAGGCAGCGGGCCTGGATGGTGGCGCCGCCCGTGATCTGGGCGGCATCGGTGGCGGCGGCGAGAAGGCGGTGGCGGCCGCTGCGCGCCAGGCTGGCCAGGGCGTCCCCGCGCTGCTCGCTCTCGTCGCTGGTGAACCACTGGCGCAGCACCTGAAAAGGCAATGACGGCGTCTTCTCGATGATCAGGGTGCGGGTCTTGGCCGGATCAAGCTTGGCCTGCCGGGCGGCTTCCGCAACGGCTTCGTCCAGTCCGCCGAACTTGTCGACCAGGCCGATCTGGCGGGCGGTCGCGCCGGCCCAGACCCGGCCCTGGGCGACATTGTCGACCGCCGTCGGCGTCATGTTCCGCGCGCGGGCCACCAGCGCGAGGAAGCGGTTGTAGCTGTTTTCCACCGACAGTTGCAGAATCTGGCGCACCTCCTGCGTCAGGCCGCCCAGCGGATCGGGCTGGCCGGAATAGGGGGTGGTACGAACGCCGTCGGCGGTGACGCCGATCTTGTCCAGCGAGGCCTTGAAGGTCGGGATGATGCCGAACACGCCGATCGATCCTGTGATCGTGGCCGGTTCGGCGAAGATGGTGCCCGCAGCAGTCGACACCCAATAGCCGCCCGACGCCGCGACGGAGCCCATCGAGGCGACTACCGGCAATCCCGCCGCGCGGGCGCGGACCACGGCGCCCCGAATCCGTTCGGACGCCAGCACCGACCCGCCGGGGCTGTCGACGCGGACGACCAACGCCTTGATATCCTTGTTGGTCAGCGCATCCTCGACCAGCGCGGCGATGGTGTCGCCGCCCGCCGTGCCTGCCGGCGCCTCGCCGTCGACGATGGCGCCCGTGACATAGACGACGCCGACCGCCGGTCCGCTGGCGATGGTCGATGGAGCGGTGGCGGCGGCATAGTCGGCCAGCTTCACCTCGGACCAGTGGCCGATCTGCTTGTCGCTGTTCTCGCCGGCGATCTCGGCCACGCGCCGGGCAAAGCTGGTGCGGTCGCCCAGCCGGTCGACCAGCCGTGCCCCCAGCGCCGCCTGGCCGAGGTCGCCGCCGGTCGCGGCCAGCCGCTCGGGCAGCTCGGCGAGATAGGGTGCCAGCGTGGCGTTGGGGCGGGCGCGGGCGACGTCGTCGGTCCAGCTCGTCCACAGGGTGTCGGCGAGCGCTTGCGCCGCCTCCCGCGCTTCGGGGGACTGGTCGTTGCGGGTGAACGGCTCGACATAGGATTTATAGGTGCCGACCCGGAAGACCTCGACCTCCACGCCCAGCTTGTCGAGCAGCGCCTTGAAATAGAGATTGTTGCCGCCCGGCCCCGTCACCAGCACCCCGCCCAGCGGATTGAGCCAAATCTCGTTGGCGTGGGCTGCGAGATAGTAGCTGTCATCCGTATAGGCGCTGGCATAGGCATAGATGGGCTTGCCTGCCCGGCGGAAGCGGGCGAGGGCATTGCCGATCGATTGCAGATGCGCCTGCCCGGCGCCGAACAGGCCGTCGAGATCGAGGACGATGGCCTTGATACGCTTGTCGGCGGCGGCGCTGTCCACCGCGCGGATGACGTCGCGCAGCACGATCTCGCGGCTGACCGAGCCGCCGCCGGTGACGATGGTGAGCGGCGCTTCCTCGGTCGCCTGGTCGACGATGGTGCCGGCCAGGTTCAGGGTCAGGGCCGATCCCTGCGGCACCGTCGCGGTCGGCCGCATCGACAGCGCGGCATAGAAGCCGCCAAAGAACAGCAGCAGAAGAAGGAGCACCAGCGCGTCCTTCACCCCCACCAGGAAGCGCCAAATGCCCCGCAGGAATCGCATCGATCGACCTCGAACCAGACCGCTTCACCGCTAGTCGTTGCGATCCGTGCTGGCAATCCGCCCGGATGTCCTGGCCATGCAATCATGACGGATAATTTTATCCGGACGTCCGCTTGACGCCGCCGGAGGCGGGACACATATGGTCGTGCGTTAGCACTCGCAACGGGTGAGTGCTAATCGAGGATTAACCACTTCCGCGGCCGACTCCGGGGCTCGCCCCGTCTCCGACGCGGAGCATATTTTGAGGAAGGGCATCATGGCTTTTCGTCCGTTGCACGATCGCGTGCTGGTCCGCCGCGTCGAAGCCGAGGAGAAGACGGCCGGCGGCATCATCATTCCCGACACCGCCAAGGAAAAGCCGCAGGAAGGCGAAGTCGTCTCCGCGGGTGCCGGCGCCAAGGACGAGGCTGGCAAGGTCACGCCGCTGGACGTCAAGGCTGGCGACCGGGTGCTGTTCGGCAAGTGGTCGGGCACCGAGGTGAAGATCGACGGCGAGGATCTGCTCATCATGAAAGAGAGCGACATCCTGGGCATCGTCGGCTGAACCATCAGTCCGTCCTACACGTCATTCAGTTTAGATAGAGGAACACGATCATGGCAGCGAAAGACGTCAAGTTTTCGCGCGACGCCCGCGAGCGCATCCTGCGCGGCGTCGACATCCTGGCCGACGCGGTCAAGGTGACCCTGGGCCCCAAGGGCCGCAACGTCGTCATCGACAAGTCGTTCGGCGCCCCCCGCATCACCAAGGACGGCGTCACCGTCGCCAAGGAAATCGAGCTTAAGGACAAGTTCGAGAACATGGGCGCGCAGATGCTGCGCGAGGTGGCGTCGAAGACCAATGACCTGGCCGGTGATGGCACCACCACCGCCACCGTGCTCGCCCAGGCGATCGTCCGCGAGGGCATGAAGTCGGTTGCTGCCGGCATGAACCCGATGGACCTGAAGCGCGGCATCGACCAGGCCGTCGTCAAGGTGATCGAGGACATCAAGTCGCGCTCGAAGCCGGTCGCCGGCTCGAACGAGATCGCCCAGGTCGGCATCATCTCGGCTAATGGCGACGAAGTCGTCGGCCAGAAGATCGCCGAGGCGATGGAGAAGGTTGGCAAGGAAGGCGTCATCACCGTCGAGGAGGCCAAGGGTCTCGAGTTCGAGCTGGACGTCGTCGAGGGCATGCAGTTCGATCGCGGCTACCTGTCGCCCTACTTCATCACCAACCCCGAGAAGATGCAGGTCGAGCTTGCCGACCCCTACATCCTCATCCACGAGAAGAAGCTGTCGAACCTGCAGGCGATCCTGCCGGTGCTCGAGGCCGTGGTGCAGAGCGGCCGTCCGCTCCTCATCATCGCCGAGGACGTCGAGGGCGAGGCGCTGGCGACCCTGGTCGTCAACAAGCTGCGCGGCGGCCTGAAGGTCGCGGCCGTCAAGGCGCCGGGCTTCGGCGATCGCCGCAAGGCGATGCTCGAGGACATCGCCGTCCTGACCAAGGGCGAGGTGATCTCCGAGGATCTGGGCATCAAGCTCGAGAACGTCACCCTGCAGATGCTGGGCACCGCCAAGCGCGTCACCATCGACAAGGACAACACCACCATCGTCGATGGCGCCGGTGATGCCGAGGCGATCAAGGGCCGGGTCGAGCAGATCCGCGCGCAGATCGAGATCACCACGTCGGACTATGACCGCGAGAAGCTGCAGGAGCGGCTGGCGAAGCTGGCTGGCGGCGTTGCCGTCATCAAGGTCGGCGGTGCGTCCGAGGTCGAGGTGAAGGAGCGCAAGGATCGCGTCGACGACGCCCTTCACGCCACCCGCGCGGCGGTCGAGGAAGGCATCGTCCCCGGTGGCGGTACGGCGCTGTTGTACGCCATCAAGGCGCTGGACGGCCTCAAGGGCACCAACGACGACCAGACCCGCGGTATCGACATCATCCGTCGCGCGCTGCAGGCTCCGGTCCGTCAGATCGCCCAGAATGCCGGCCATGACGGTGCCGTGATCTCGGGCAAGCTGCTCGAGGGTAACGACACCACCCTCGGCTTCAACGCCCAGACCGACACCTACGAGAACCTGGTTTCGGCCGGCGTCATCGACCCGACCAAGGTCGTGCGCACCGCCCTCCAGGATGCCGCGTCGGTCGCCGGCCTGCTGATCACCACCGAAGCGGCCGTGTCCGAACTGCCCGAGGACAAGCCGGCCCCGGCCGGCATGCCCGGCGGCATGGGCGGCATGGGTGGCATGGACTTCTAAGTCCGGCTGCGACGCTCGAAAACGAAAAGGGCCGGGGAGCGATCCCCGGCCCTTTTTTCATGCCCGCGCGGACAGCGAGAGCGTTGTAGAGGGCTCGAGCCGTTACAGGTTGTTGCCGCCGACATTGTCGGGTGCCGTCTCGCGATTGGATGGCATCGTCTCGTTGTCGAGCGCGAGGGCGCCATCGCCGCCCAGCCCCGCATCTTCGGTCGACAGGCCGTCGGCTGATGCGTCGACGACCTCGGCCGCGTTGTCGAGGGCGGCCGCCTCATTGGCGGCGGCGTCCGCTTCGGGGTTCGAACTGCCGCAGGCGCCGAGGATCAGCAGAGCGGCGGCTGGCAGGAACAGGCGACGGATCATGGATGGCTCCCCGATTGATGAAAGCCCCATGGTGCCTTTCTTTGCAGTCAAAGAAAAGGCCGCGTCCCCGAAGGAGCGCGGCCTTGTCTTGTCGAATGCCCGGCGCCGCTCAGGCGCCGGGAAATCCGATCAATGCGCGGCGACGGTGTTGCCGGCGTCGTGCAGAGCGTTGGCGGTCGCGTCCGCGGCGCCTTCGACGGCGTTCGCGGCAGCGGCACCGGCGTTGTCGAGCGCGGCGTCGGTGGTCGCGGCGGCATCGGCGGCGGCGGCGTTCAGATCGGTCAGCGCTTCGTCGGTGGCGGCCTCAACGTCGGTCGCGACCGAGTTGGCGGTGGCCGCCGCGTCGTCAGCGGTCTGCTGGCTGCAAGCCGCCAGACCGAACGAAGCGGCAACGGCGAGCGACAGGATCATGGTCTTGGTCATTAGGTCTTCCTTTGTCTGTTCACTTAGCCCAGGCGGTGGAAGGCCATTTGCGACCTGACCCCCGATAGCGATGGCGCACCTACAGATTTCGGAACCACAACGCAAGATTAGTCTATAATCCTGATAGCCTTTATGGGGCTGGCGTTGGCGGGGCCTCTCCGGTTGGAGAAGTGCCTTGATTATAACTATCTGGAATGGCGTCGAATTCCCCCGTGTCGTCGGCAGGGGCGGGGGTCGCGCCGGTATCGCCCAACCCCTCGAAATCCGCCGGATCGACGCCTGATGGGGCTTGTTGTCTGACGCCGGCGACAATCGCGGCACGCCGTTGCAGATAGGCGGAACGCGCCGTTGCATAAGGGTCGGCGGAGGTTTCGAGCACCGCATCGGCGCCCATGTCCATCAACTTGGCCCTGAGGTCGATCGCTTCGAAGGCGCGCAGGCTCCAGCGCGATGGTGTGCTCATCACCTGGCGCTGGACCAGATTCTGGGGGTCGAAGGCGAACTGGACGCCAATGCCCACCGAGTCGCGAAACGTCGACGGACCGAGCAGCGGCAGAACCACATAGGGGCCGGCATTGATGCCCCATACCGCCATGGTCTGTCCGAAATCCGCCGATTCTTCAGGCAGGCCCAGTCCGGTGGCGTGGTCGGCAAGGCCACCGACGCCGATGGTGGAATTGACCACGAACCGGCCGAGCGAGCGCACCGCCCGGTCCGGCCGACCCTGAAGCAGCGAGTTTATGGCCGAGAAGGGCTCGTCGAAATTGTCGAGGATCCGGCTGATGCCGCGTCGTGCGGCCTTCGGAGTCACGGTGCGGTAGGCGCTGGCGGTCGGCTTCACGACGCTTTTGTCGATCGCCATGTTCATGTCCCATACGGCACGGTTGTAGCGTTCCAACGGGTCCTGTTCGGCCAGCCTTTGCTGGCCGGGAGTGGCGCAGCCCGCAAGGGCAGCGCAGGCAAGCAGGGGGGCGGCAAGGGCGCGCATCGGGGGAACTCCGAACAACATATTCACCCCGACTGCCATAGTGACCCTTGAACGACAATGGTTTGCGTGACCCGGGGCTTGCGCGGCGGGCGCGGCCATGCTCCCCTCCCATCGGCAGCAGAGGGGAGACGGGGATGAGAACGATGTGGCGGGTGTTATTGGCGGCAACCGCGCTGGCGGTGCCGGCTGCGGCACAGGGGAGCGATCCGTTCACGGTCGAGGAGACCGGGAAAAGCTATCGCACGCTCCAGGCGGCGGTGGATGCGATCTCGGCCAAGGGCACGATCCTGATCGCGCCGGGGCGCTATTCGGGCTGCGCGATCCAGGAAAAGGGCGTCGTGACCTACAAGGCGCGCCAGACGGGCACGGCCATTTTCGACGGTGGTGTCTGCGAGGACAAGGCGACCCTGGTGCTGCGCGGACGGGGGGCGCTGGTCGACGGCTTGACCTTCACCAACATATCGGTCGCGGATCGCAACGGCGCCGGCATCCGGCAGGAACGCGGGGATCTGGTCGTCCTCAATTCGCGCTTCGAGCGTAGCGAGACCAGCATCCTCACCACCGACGATCATCTGCTTAAGACCACCGTCGACCGGTCGCAATTTTCCCAGCTCGGCCGCTGTTCGAGCACGTGCAGCCACAGCATCTATATCGGTCAGATTGACCGCTTCCAGCTGACCCGTTCCACCTTCGAACAGGGCTTTGGCGGCCATTATGTCAAAAGCCGCGCGCGCGAGGTTCTGATCTCGGAAAATCGCATCGACGACAGTCAGGGACGGGGAACCAGCTATCTGATCGACCTGTCCGAAGGCGCGGTGGGCGAAGTCAGCCGCAACATATTGATCAAGGGTCGGGCTGCGGACAATCGCTGCTGCATGATCACCGTTGCGCCGGAAGGGGGCAAGAACCCGTCCGAGGGGCTGAAGATCATCGGCAATGATGCGTCTCTGGGTCAGGGCGCGCTCTACAGCACGTCCTTCGTTTCGAACTGGTCCGGCGAAACCCTGGCGATCGCCGACAACAAGGTAGGATCCCGCGTCACCACCCTCCAGAATCGCTAGGGATCGCGCCCGGTCGTTGCGCGCTGTCAGCTTCTGGCCGGCAGGAACCAGCGGGCGAGGATCAGGCCGCCGGCGCTGAGGATCAGCGCGTCGGCGACGAACAGGTAGAGCGCGTGGCGCCAGTCTTGGTGATACCAGATCGGACTGCCCAGCCGGGCGTAGAGCGCCATCCCCACGGCGCTGAACACGACCAGCCGCGCCCGTTCGGCGAACAGCGGCAGCCGGTCCTTCACCGCATAAAGGCCGCCGCCGATCAGCAGGATGGCGACCAGAATATGGAGGAAACCGGCAGTCAGCGTGCCGGCGCCCATGACCGGAAATCCCCCGGCGTTGAAATGGATAGTGGCGACCGGGCCCGCCTCGTAGGCGGCCATGCCGGCGGCATCGGACGGCCAGGGGACGATATAGGTGCCGGTGCCCGGCAGGTTGCCGGACAGAGTCTGCTGGACGGCGCGGTTCGCCTCGGGCGCGGCCACGCCATAGGCCAGGCGGCTAAGTGGGGAGGCGAAGAACAGGAAGCTCAAAAGGAACATAGCGATGGCGGCGGCAACGCCGCCGATGACGAGGCGACCGATCATTGCAATCCTCCCTCAGCGTTGCCGCCAAGGATAGGCAAGATGGCGCCGGCGTCTATAGCCGGATTGAGGTCAGTCGCCGATCAGGCCGCGCACGAAGGCGGACAGACCCGTTGCCCGGGCGCGACGCAGTCGCTCCGCCGCCAGAATCGACTGGACCTGGGCCAGGCAGCTGCCGACCTCGTGATTGATCAGAACATAGTCATATTCGGCATAATGGCTGATTTCGGCGGCGGCGCGCGCCATGCGACCGGCGATCACCTGATCGCTGTCGGTCCCCCGCGCCCGCAGGCGATGCTCCAGCTCCGCCATCGACGGCGGCAGGATGAAGACACGCACCAGATCGCTGGGCAGCTTGTCGTGCAGCTGCTGGGTGCCCTGCCAGTCGATATCGAACAACACGTCGCGGCCCGCCGCCAGCGTCGCCTCGACCGGCGCGCGGGGTGTGCCGTAGCGGCGGCCGAAGACATGCGCCCATTCCAGAAAGGCGCCGTCGTCGACCATGGCCGCGAAGCGCGTGTCATCGACGAAATGATAATCGCGCCCGTCAATCTCGCCATCGCGCTTCGGCCGGGTGGTGGCCGACACCGACAGGGTGATTGTCGGGTCGGCGGCGAGCAGCGCGCGGGCAACAGTGGTCTTGCCCGCGCCGCTGGGCGAGGACAGCACGAACAGGAGGCCGCGACGGGCGGGGAGGGCAGGCTCGGACATGGCGTTCGAGTGGCGCGGACAGCGGCCAGCGTCAAGCGGGCAGCCGCGCTTTCCTGATCATGACGCAGCGGGCGATGGCGTGGACCCCTTTCGGAGGCCCATCGCCTATTTGCGCGCTCGCGCCTCCGCGATCGCCTTTTTCAGCTCCTCATAGCCGACCGCACCCGACAGGATGCGATCACCGACGATATAGCTGGGTGTGCCGGTCAGGCCGAGAGTGCGGCCAAGATCGAGATTCTTTTCGACCTCGGCCTTGATCTCGGCGCCCTTCATCGCGTCGGCGGTGCGCACCTCGTTCATGCCGGCGGAACGGACGGCCTGGATCACGCTTTCGCGGCTGGGCCGCGAGGTAGCGAACATGCGCTCGTAGAAATTCCGGTAGCGGCCCTGCTGCGCTGCCGCCAGGCTGGCCAGTGCTGCTTCCTCGCTGTCGGGGCCGAGCACGGGGAAGTCGCGCCACACCACCTTCAGTTTCTTGTCCTCGTCCAGCAGGCGTTTGACGTCGGGAACGCTCGCCTTGCAATAGGGGCAGGCATAATCGAAGAACTCGACCAGCACGACGTCGCCGTCCTCGGCGCCGGCCCAGGCCCCGGCGAACGGTGTTTCAAAGGCCTCGCGGCTCGAATCCAGAACCTTGGCCACCTCGCGGTCCTGCAGCCGCTTGATGGCTTCGGGAATGATTTCCGGATGGGTGAGCAGATAGTCGCGGATCACCGCCTCCATCCGCTCCCGCTCACTGCCCGAAACGCCGCCCGCGCCATCCTGCTGATGGGCGATGCCGACGGCGACCGCCGCGCACAGCAACAGCGTCAGCAAGCCGAGCCCGGCCCATAAGGCGACATTGCGTGGCTGTTCCTTCAGGCCCTGCATGGCGGCGGCCAGTCGCCGGCGCGGAGTAGCCGGCGGCTTGCGGTCGGCACGATCGATCAACGGCGTTTCCTGTCCCTCGACATTTCGTTCTCGGACACCATGGCGATATCCTGCGCCCTGATCCAGTCCGCCGTGCCGGTCTTGAGGCCGTTCAGCGCCATGCGCGCATTGGTGAGGGCTCCGCGCGCGTCACCCTGAAGATTGTAGCGCTCCGCCGTCGCCAGCGCGGCGCGGGCCCGATCCCCCTCGCGGTCGTACACGACGCCCAGCTGATACCAGGCGAAGGGATTGTCGTTGTCGCGGCTGACGGCAGCGCGCAGGATGCGCTTGGCTTCCTCGAAATTGGCCTTGTCTTCGGTCGCGATCAACGCATGGCCGAGCAGGGCGGAGATCATCGGCTGACCGCCCGACCGCTGCACCGCCTCGCGCAGCGGCGGGATTGCCTCCGTTGGTTTCCCGGATTCGAGCAGAATCTGCCCTTTCAGTTCCAGGAAATAGGGATCGTGCGGGTCGGCGGCGACCAGCGCATCGACTTCCTTCACCGCCTGATCGGGATAGGCGCCGCGATGATAGGCATAAGCGCGCGCATAATGGGCGGGGACGCTGTTGTCCGTCAGGGGATAGGCGTTGAGGGTCCGTGTCGGATCGTCGATGAAGCCGCTCAGCTTCGCCTTGATCCGCTGGAAGCGGGCGGTGACCGTCGGGTCCTCGGCTTTGTCCCAGGCCGGCGCCGTCGTATAGACATTTTCCAGCGCCGAGATCCGCTCTCCGGTCAGCGGGTGGGTGCGGGCATAGCTGTCCGTCTGCGGGATCGCGAGGCGATATTCCTGATTCTGCAGCTTGCGGAAGAACTCCAGCGAACCGCGTCCGGAAATGCCGGCGTCGTTCAGGAACTTCGCGCCCGCCTGGTCGGCCGAGCTTTCCTGGTTTCTGGTGAACGCCAGGAACTTGCCCATCGCCGCCTGCTGGCCCGCGCTGAGGATGCCCATGCCAGCCTCACCGGCGCCCGCTGCCATCGCCGCCACTCCCAGCAGCATCGACAGGATGGTAATGCCGGTCGCGGCCGAAGCGCCCTCGGAAAAACGGATGATGTGGCCGCCGGTGATGTGGCCCAGCTCGTGTGCGATTACGCCCTGAACCTGATTGGCGCTATCGGCGGCGGTGATGAGGCCGCTGTGGATATAGACGATCTGGCCGCCCGCGACGAAGGCGTTGATCGATGGATCGTTGATCAGCACCACCTTGACGTTGGCGGGATCCAGGCCGGCGGCAACGATGATCGGCCGGGAAATGTCGTCGAAGAACCGTTCCGTCTCGGCATCGCGCAGGATCGACTGGGCGGCCGCCGGGCGGCCGGCGACGCACAAGATCGCCACCACAAGGATGACGAGGCGGACGAGACGGGAGGCAAGGGCCATCGCGCCGCAACCGTGCCCTGTCGTCACTGAACCGCGTATGAAGCCGAACGGTCGCCACAGGCCGCCCCGCCGCCGGTCGTCAGAGCCGGATGCGGAGCGGCGCATGGCGGCCTTTCCGGTCAGGCCCCGAAGGTGCGCTGCCACCAGCCGCGCCGGGGGGAAGCCGATGCGTCGCCCTCGGCGTCGCCTTCACCCGCGGGGGCTTCCGCCACAGCCAGTTCGGCGGTGCTGGCGCCTTCGGCTGCCGGTGCGGCGGCTGTCGCCTTGCGCCGTCCACGGCGCGGTTTCGGCGCTTCGGCCGGAGCGGGCTCCGCTGCCGGCTCCTCAACGTCGGCGGGAGCCGCACTTTCTGCCTCTACGGGTGCCTCGACAGGCGTCGCCTTGCGCCGAGTGCGACGGGCCTTCGGTGCCGGCGGGGCGTCCGGTTCGGCGTCTTCGGTCGGCGCGACGACTTCGACGGCCTGAACGATTTCAGGCTGAACATCGGCGGTCGCAGCCTTGCGGGCGCGGGGCCTGCGACGACTCTTGGGACGTTCCGCCGGATCAGCGGCGTCTTCGGTTGCCGGGTCGCCCGCGTCGGAGGGAGCCGGTGCATCCTGCGGCGCCGGCGTGGAATCCTCGGCTTCGCTGACGGCCTCCACGTCCGCTTCGCCGGCATCGTTGCCGCGCTCGGATTCACCGTTCTGGTTGCGACGGCGTCCGCCACGGCGTCCACGGCGACGGCGGCGCTGTTCACCCTCCGTTGCCTCGACGGCGGATGGAGCCTCGAGGTCGCTCTCAGCCTCGGCCTCGGCCGAAGCCTCATCCTCGTCGGACGTGTCGGTGCCTGCGGCTTCAATCGCATCGCGGCGTCCGCCACGGCGACGGCGACGGCGACGGCGACGGCGGTCGCCATCTTCGCGCGGGGCCTCGGCTTCGCGCTCGGCCTCGTTGTCCTCCGCGTCGTCGTAGATTTCTTCTTCCTCGACGATGTCGTCGTCATCGTCCTCGATCGGCGCCGCAGGCGCGATCGGGGTATGAGAACGGACCGGCGGCGGACCCGCCCCTTCGATGACGAATTGCGGTGAATGCAGCTCATCATCCGGGGTTACGTCGATCGAGACGCCATAGCGCTCTTCGATCTGGCCTAAGCCATCGCGCTTCTTGTTGAGGATGTAGATCGCCGCCTCGATGCCGGTCCTCAGCACCAGCTGGCTCGACCGACCCTTGACGGCCTCCTCCTCCAGACCGCGCAGCGCGGCGAGCGCGGCGGACGAGGTGGTGCGGACCAGGCCCGTGCCCTCGCAGGTCGGGCAGGTATGCGTGGACGCCTCGAGCACGCCGGTACGCAAGCGCTGGCGGCTCATTTCCATCAGCCCGAAGCTGGAGATGCGGCCGACCTGAATGCGGGCGCGGTCGTTCTTCAGCGCCTCCTTCATCGTCCGCTCGACCTTGCGGGTGTTGCCGTTCGATTCCATGTCGATGAAGTCGATGACGACCAGGCCCGCCATGTCGCGCAGGCGCAGCTGGCGGGCGATTTCTTCTGCCGCTTCAAGGTTGGTCTTGAGGGCGGTTTCCTCGATATTGTGCTCGCGGGTCGACCGGCCCGAGTTGATGTCGATCGACACCAGCGCCTCGGTCGGGTTGATGACCAGATAGCCGCCCGATTTCAGCTGCACGACCGGATGATACATCGCGGCCAGTTGCGCTTCGACGCCCCAGCGCTGGAACAGCGGCACCGGGTCGGCGTAGTTGACGACCTTCTTGGCATGGCTGGGCATCAGGAGCTTCATGAAAGAGCGCGCGGCGCGATAGCCGTCCTCGCCCTCGACCAGCACCTCGTCGATGTCGCGGTTATAGATGTCGCGGATGGCCCGCTTGATCAGGTCGCTGTCCTGATAGATCAGGGCCGGCGCGGTCGATTTCAGGGTGCCGTCGCGGATCTCGTCCCACAGCCGGGTCAGATAGTCGAAGTCGCGCTTGATCTCGGTTTTGGTCCGCTGAAGTCCCGCGGTGCGGACGATGCAGCC
Source organism: Sphingomonas sanxanigenens (assembly GCA_037190805.1). Classification (GTDB taxonomy): domain Bacteria; phylum Pseudomonadota; class Alphaproteobacteria; order Sphingomonadales; family Sphingomonadaceae; genus JBBCJR01. Next base: position 94,052 of record JBBCJR010000019.1, read on the forward strand.
CATCGACGGCGGCAGGGCGAGGTCGGCCATGATCGACTTCAGCCGCTTCCGGTCGGCAACGCTGGAAATCTTGCGGCTGATCCCGCCGCCATGGCTGGTATTGGGCATCAGCACGCAGTAGCGGCCGGCCAAGGAGAGGTAGGTGGTCAGCGCGGCGCCCTTGTTGCCCCGCTCTTCCTTGACGACCTGGACCAGCAGCACCTGGCGGCGCTTGATGACTTCCTGAATCTTGTAATGGCGGCGCAGCGACTGGCGGCGGCGGCGCAGCGCCTCGGTCGCGTTCTCCTCATGTCCGCCCGATTCCTCCGGGGGATGATGTTCGGCATCCTCGCCGTCAGGGTGTTCGCCATCATCCTCTGGCGGAGGGGGAGCATTGCGCGCGGCTTCCTCAGCCGCGGCATACTCCGCTTCCTCGCGCATCAGCGCCTCGCGGTCCTCGCGCGGAATCTGGTAATAATCGGGATGGATTTCCGAGAAGGCGAGGAAGCCGTGGCGGTTGCCGCCATAGTCGACGAACGCCGCCTGCAGCGACGGTTCGACGCGGGTCACCTTGGCAAGATAGATATTTCCCTTGAGCTGCCGGCGTTCGGCGGACTCAAAATCAAACTCCTCGATCCGGTTTCCATTCACGACGGCGACCCGGGTTTCCTCCGGGTGGCGCGCGTCGATGAGCATGCGCGTTGTCATCAAGATATCTCCACTCGCCCCGCGCCGGGCCTGATGGGCGGCCGCGCGACAGGGCGTGAACAATGTTGGGGTGGGCACGCGGTTGCGTGCGTCCTGGGTTGGGGTGTGTGGGCGCTGTCGGATCGTTCGCCACCGCCGGCGTCACGCCCTGAAGCGCGATCATGCCGAACATTGGGGAGGGAAGGATCATACAGCGTCAACCTCGTCGTTCTCGCCGTCTTGAGAGGATGGCGGAACTTGTCATGACGAAAAGGCCGGGCTGACGTGGGGCCAGGAAAATGCCTGGGCTTTTGTCGCCACAATCCTCTCGCCGGCGGCGTCGCTTACTATGGAGGCAACGCTCGCCGATATGTTTGCTAGCACTGGGCAGGGGATGTCGCAACTCTCCATATGGATCCCGCAAAGTGGCGGGTTGCCGAGGATTCCGCGAGTCGTTAGGCATAAAGCCCGCGCGTTCACTGGAAGGGGCGTCATGATGGTTGACGCGTCGTCGGCCCGCTGAATGACTGAGCAGATGCGTTTCCTGATCGGCCTGCTGCTGGCCCTTTGCCTTGCAGGCACGGCGCGCGCGGCTGACCTGGCCGGTGCGACCGTGACGGCGGCGGGCGGGGGTGCCGAGGTCGTGATCCGCTTCGACGCGGCCATGGACCGCGCCGAAATCATGGCGCTGGGCGGACCGGACCGCATCGTCGTCGATCTGCCTGGCGGGCGCACCGGAGGCCGGACCATCGCCGGTGCTGGCTCGATCGAAAAGCTTCGCACGGCTCAATTCTCGTCCACGCAGGCCCGCGTCGTCCTCGATCTGTCCGCGCCGCTGGCGGTCGCGGCGGCGGAGTTCAGCGCTGATGGGCGCGCGCTGACCCTGCGTCTCGGTGCGAGCAGCGCCGACGCCTTCGGGCGTTTTGCGAAGGCGCCGCGCCGTACGGTTCGTCGTGGTGCGACTGATGTGGCAGCGGCTTCGCCTTCCCCTGATCCATCCCCACCGGCCGCGACGCCGCCTGTCCCGCCGCAGACGCCGGCTGCTGCGTCATCGCCGGCGCAGGTCGCCGCCCCGCCGCCGCCTCGCCAGGCGCCGTCGGCAGCACCCCCATCACCGCCCCGCGTGTCGGCGGATGTCCGCGGCGCGCGTCCGCTGGTGGTTATCGATGCTGGACATGGCGGCCATGACACAGGCGCGATCTCGGTTCTGGAAAGCCGGCGCGAAAAGGACGTGACGCTGGCCATCGCAAAGGCGATCGTCGCTGAGATCAACACCTCCGGTCGCGCTCGCGCCGTATTGACGCGCAGCGACGATCGCTTCCTGGTTCTGGGTGAGCGGGTCGAGGTGGCCCGGCGGCAGCGGGCTGAACTCTTCATCTCCGTTCATGCCGACAGTGCCGCCAACGCCGATGCCAGCGGTGCCACCGTCTATACGTTGTCGGAGGTTTCGTCCGATCGCGAGGCGGCGCGGCTGGCCGCGAAGGAAAACAAGTCTGACATCATCAACGGCGTCGACCTCGGCCGCGAGGCGGGCGACGTGTCGTCGATCCTCATCGACCTCGCCCAGCGGGAAACGATGAACGTCTCCTCCGCCTTCGCGGCCCTGCTCCAACGCGAACTGGCGCCGCATGTGAAGTTCAAGACCGGCTTTCACCGTTTCGCCGGTTTCCGGGTGCTGAAGGCGGCCGATACCCCGGCGGTGCTGCTGGAGACGGGCTATCTCAGCAATATGGAGGATGCGAAGTTCCTGTTCTCCAAGAAAGGGCAGGACGCCATCGCGACTGGCGTGCGCAAGGCGGTGGAGGCGCATTTTGCCCGCCGCCAGGCGCAGCGCTAGTTTTTCAGGCGATCCATCAGCCCGCGCTGCTGACGACCCAGCAGGCCAGGAAAATCAGGAGGCCCGCAAACCTGTTCGACCGGAACATGGCGAGCGCGCTGCCGTCGTGTTCGGGTCGCAATGCCGCCGTCTGCCAGATGAAGTGCAGGGCTGCTGGCAGAAGCACCAGCGGCACCAGCGGATCAGGTAGACGCAGCAGGAGCGCCACGGCCAGCAGTGCTACGGCGACGACATAGAATAAGCCGATGCCTGTCCGGGCGCGGTTGCCGAGTGCCAGCGCCGACGACCGGATGCCGGCCAGCGCGTCGTCTTCCTTGTCCTGAAGCGCGTAGATGGTGTCATAGCCCAGCGTCCAGAACAGGCCGGCGGCATAGAGGGCGAGCATCGGTGCATCGAGGCTGCCGGTGATCGCCGTCCAGCCCACCAGTGCGCCCCAGTTGAAGGTGAGACCCAGCCATGCCTGCGGCCACCAGGTGATCCGTTTCATGAACGGATAGGCGGCGACCAGTCCCAGCGAACCGAGCGCGACGATCTGGGCCAGTCCTGGCAGACTCAGCAGCACCGCAAGGCCCACGAGACAGAGCAGCACCAGCCAGACCGAAGCAGCCTGTACAGACACCCGTCCGGCAGCGATCGGGCGCGACCGGGTGCGCGCCACCGCCGCGTCCAGCCGACGGTCGACGATATCGTTATAGACGCAGCCTGCGCCGCGCATCGTGAGCGCGCCGATGCCGAGCAGCAGCACCAGTCCCGCCCGCTCCGGCAGGCCACCCGCCAGGGCCACGCTCCACGCGCAGGGCCAGAACAGCAGCCAGGTGCCGATCGGCCGGTCGAAGCGCGCCAGCAGCGCATAGTCGCGCAGTGCCGCAGGCAGCGCCCCGACCCAGCCGCGATATTCGCTGTCCGGCGGGGTGTCGGTTGGCGCAGTCATGCCGATCCTCTATCGGAGGGGGATCATGTCCACCACCCCCCGCCTGTTCATCGAAGAGCCGCTGGCCGCCGGCGTCGCGGTTGCCCTGCCATTGCCCGCCGTTCACTATCTGGTGACGGTCATGCGCCTTGGCGACGGCGACGAGGTCCGGCTGTTCGACGACCGCACCGGCGAATGGTCGGCGCGTTTGGCTGCTGTCACCCGCAAGCGCGCGGTGGCGGTGCCGGAACGGCTCACCCGCACGCGTGAGGTGGTGCCCGACCTCTGGCTATGCGCCGCGCCGATCAAGAAGGCCCGAGGCGACTGGGTGGCGGAAAAGGCGTGCGAGCTTGGTGTCGCCCGCTTCATCCCCGTTATCACGCGACGCACCGGCGTGGACCGCCCGAAGCCCGACCGCGTGCGTGCCCACATGATCGAGGCAGCCGAGCAATGCGGCCGCACCGCGCTCCCGGAACTGGGCGACATCGTCACGCTCGAGCGCCTGCTGGACGGCTGGCCGGAGGGGCGGCGACTGATCTTCGCCGACGAGGAGGGCGGGGCGCCTCTGGCCGAGGTCGCGCCAGGCCTGCCTGAGCCGGCGGCGATCCTGATCGGCCCGGAAGGCGGCTTCGACCCGGCCGAGCGCGAACGCCTCGCAGCCCTGCCCCAGGCGGTTCGTGTCAGCCTCGGGCCCCGCATCCTGCGCGCCGATACGGCGGCGGTGGCGGCGGTGTCGCTCTGGCAGGCGGCGGCGGGGGATTGGCGTTAGATCGGCGGACCAATGCCTTTCACTCACTCGCCGGAAGATGCTCCAACACGAAATCTGCGCGCTCGCCGACGTCCAGCTTAGGCAGAATAATGGTCCCGTACCCCAGTGCGCGATAGGCGACCAAAAGGCGGTCATATTCGGCAACCGCACTTTCCAGCCCATGTTGCCGTTCGCTGTCTGTAACGTAGATCTCGGGCCAGGGCGGCGTCATAAAAACCCGGGAATGATAGAGCGGACTTCGTTCAAGACCGAAGGACAAGGGCCTACCAGTCGCATGGTTGAGCGCGACCACAGCGTCGACAAGACCTCGATCGAAGAAAATCCACCCGGATAGCGACGCCGCTCGCCGGCGATCTTCGGAAGCCATGACAGCCGCACGGCGGGCGAAATGCTCCAAGTCTATCCATGGAAGCGCCGCTCCTTCGCCGTGCATTTCTTCTTCGACGATCCGGCGGCCCGGCTCCGCTACGGTTGAAAATCCTCTGCGTGCCAGTTCAGTCAGAAGAGTGGATTTTCCTCCGCCGGAACAGCCGGAAAGCACCACATGCAGGGAAGTCACGATCTGCTTTCCTCTCATATCCGGGGCTCGGAACCGATGAGCGACAGAGCGCGGACAGACGTGGTTGCCTCTGGAATGATCTTCCAGAAAAATCGCTGGCCCTGGCGGCTATTGCAGTGACCGATGGCGATAGCGCCCGGTTTTATCCCGCCTGTCGGATCTGCTCGTGGTGACGGATCACTTCGTCGATGATGAAGCGCAGGAACTTCTCGGAAAATTCGGGGTCGAGGTTGGCCTCTCTCGCCAGCGCGCGCAGGCGGGCGATCTGGGCCTGCTCACGGGTGGGGTCGGCGGCCGGCAAACCGGACTTCGCCTTGTGCTCGCCGACCGCCTTGGTGATGCGAAAGCGTTCCGCCAGCATGTACACGAGCGCGGCATCAATGTTGTCGATGCTCTGGCGGAAATTTTCCAGCGGTGTCTTGTTGGCTATCATGCCATGGGCATGGCAAGGCGCCGGCTTCCGCGCAAGGGGCTCGCTTGCGATTCGCGGTCCCGGCCCTATGAAGCGGGCTGACATGACCGCCACCGTCCATCACCTTGGCGCCGATCGCCAGCCGTCGCTCGACCCCTTGATCGCCCTCGTCGCGCCAGAACTGAACCAGGTGAACAGCGTCATCCTCGACCGGATGCAGAGCGAGGTGGCGTTGATCCCTGAGCTGGCCGGGCACCTGATCGCAGGTGGCGGCAAGCGGATGCGGCCGATGCTGACGCTGGCGGCGGCACGGCTGCTCGATTATCCGGGCTCGCGCCATCACAAACTGGCGGCGTGCGTGGAGTTCATCCACACCGCGACGCTGTTGCACGACGACGTTGTCGACGGTTCGGGGCTCAGGCGCGGGCGGCGCACGGCGAACCTGATCTGGGGCAATCCCGCCAGCGTCCTCGTGGGGGATTTCCTGTTTTCGCGGTCGTTCGAGCTGATGGTCGAGGATGGGTCGCTGCGCGTTCTGCGTATCCTGTCGAACGCCTCCGCGGTGATCGCGGAAGGGGAGGTCAACCAGCTGACCGCCCAGCGTCAGGTGACGATCGGCGAGGACCGCTATCTCGATATCATCAGCGCCAAGACCGCTGCCCTGTTCGCCGCCGCGACCCGCATCGCCGCCGTCGTCGCCGAACGGGACGAGGCGGCCGAGCTGGCGCTCGATGCCTATGGCCGCAATCTGGGTATCGCATTCCAGCTGGTCGACGATGCCATCGACTATTCCTCCGATGCCGGCACGATGGGCAAGGGGCAGGGCGACGACTTTCGCGACGGCAAGGTAACGCTGCCGGTCATCCTGGCTTATGCGCGGGGGCGGGATGCGGATCGCGCCTTCTGGAAATCGGCCATGCAGGGCGAGCGGACCAGCGATGACGATCTCGCCCATGCCTGCCGGCTGCTGGAGCAGACCAATGCGCTTGCCGACACGCTGGAGCGCGCCCGCCTCTACGCCCGGCGCGCGATCGACGCGCTGGCGATCTTCCCGCAGGGCGCGGCCCGCGCCGCGATGACCGAAGCGGCCGAGTTCGCGGTCCTGCGGGCTTATTAGTCCGCTTGATACCGGAAGCCGGCCGGGCCCACGGCCCACCCCACAAAAGTATCTCGGATGAGTAGCCGGGTGGAAGTGTGGGCCGAGTTTACGCCGCGATCTCGAACGTCTGGATGGCGCCCGACAAGTAGAGGTTTCGCGCCTTCGACCGGCTGAGCTTGCCCGAGCTGGTGCGCGGCAGGGTACGCGGGGGCACCAGTTCGACGACGCAATTCATGCCGGTGATCGAACGCACCTTGTTGCGGATTTCATCACGCAGGCGGGCGCGTTCTTCCGGCGCAGAGGTGCGGCACTGGACCAGCACGGCGGGCGTTTCCTCGCCTCCCGGCGTGGTGATGGCGAAGGCCGCGATGTCGCCGCCCTTGAAGCCGGGCATCTGTTCGATCGCCCATTCGATATCCTGCGGCCAGTGGTTCTTGCCGTTGATGATGATCATGTCCTTCGCCCGGCCGACGATGAATAGATAACCGTCCGCCAGATACCCCATGTCGCCGGTGTCCAGCCAGCCATCCTCGGACAGGCAGGCGCGGGTCGACTCCTCGTCGCGGAAATAGCCGGCCATGATCGACGGCCCCTTGGCGAACACCTTGCCGATCGCGCGGTCGGGAACGACGCGATCGTCCTCGTCGCGGATTTCGACGATCATGTCGCGCACCGCCTTGCCGCAGTTGACGATCGAGCGATAGCGCACCGGCCGGTCCTCCGCGCCTTGGGACGCCTCGCCGCCGGCGAGCAGGGTTTCCTCGACCAGATCGACGACGATGCCTTCGCCCGGCGGCATCAGCGTGACGGCAAGCGTCGCCTCCGCCAGGCCATAGCTGGGCAGGAAGGCGCCCGCATCGAACCCGGCGGGGGCGAAGGCGTCGACGAAGGACTGCATGACGTCGGGACGGATCATGTCGGCGCCATTGCCGGCGACGCGCCAGCGCGACAGGTCGAACCGGCCGGCGACGTCGGATTGGGCGCCGATCCGGCGCGCGCAGATGTCGTAGCCGAAGGTGGGCGAATAGCTGAGCGTCGTGCCGGGGTTGCGGCTGATCAGGTCCAGCCACGACAGCGGCCGCCGGGCGAAATCCTCGGTCGCCAGATAATCGACCGACACCTGATTGGCGACGGGCGACAGGAAGCAGCCGACCAGTCCCATGTCATGATACCAGGGCAGCCAGGACACGCAGCGGTCGCTGTCGATCAGCTGCATGCCATGGCTGTGGGCGGCCAGGTTGTTCAGCAGGGCGTGGTGGGTCACGGCGACGCCGTGGGGAAAGCGGGTCGAGCCGCTGCTATACTGCAGATAGCAGATGTCGTCGCCATTGGCCTGCGGCAGCGTGATGTCGGGCGCGTCGCGCAGGGTGAAGGCATCGAACGCCTCGGCCTGGATGCCGAGCGAGGTCGCGGCCTCCTCCGCCATGGCGAACAGGTCGGCCGGCGCGAGCAGCAGCGCCGGGTCGGAGCTTTGGAGCTGGACGCGCAGCTGGTCGACATAGGCCTCGCGTCCGCCGAACGACGTTGGCAGCGGCAGCGGCACCGGCCACACGCCCGCATAGACGGCGCCAAAGAACAGGGCGGCGAAATCGGGTCCGGTTTCGGCCAGCATCGCCAGCCGGTCGCCGGGCTTCAGCCCGGCCGCGATCAGGCGGCGCGCCTGCGCCAGCGCGTCGACGCGCAGCTTGGCATAGGGATAGGCACGCACCAGGGTGCCGCGCGCGTCATGGAAGTTGAGTCCGCGCGCGTCACCGGCAGCGAAATCCAGCGCTTCGCCAAGGGTGACGAAATCCGAGAAACGGCGCGCCCGGCCATCATAGGTGGGTGTCGGAACCGGTCGATTCGCGTTGGTATTGGCCCCGTCATGCTGGGGGGTGGCATCTGGCAAGGCGTTTCGCTCCCGATCGAACTCTAGCTGTGGTGCGAATTGTCCGCACACGCAATCTATCGCGCGCGATAACAGCCGTGCGCGCCATTCTCAATCGTAGCCCACTATGGCAGGAAGATGGCGCGTGGCCATGAAGCAGATCAAAGCCCTGGATTCCGCAGGTCTGGAGCGGCTGGCGATCCGCTATGTCGAGCGGTTCGCGACGAGCCGTGCCAAGCTGGTGCGCTATCTGGAGCGCAAGCTCGGCGAGCGCGGCTGGAGTGGGGAGGGCCCGCCCGCGGTGGAGATGCTGGCGGCGCGGCTCGTGGCGCTCGGCTATATCGACGATGAGGCTTATGCGGCGGCCAGGGAACGCGCCATGGCGCGGCGCGGGCTGGGTGGTCGACGGATCGCGGGCGCGCTCGCGGCGGATGGCATCGATGCGGACCTGCGCGCCAGGGCGACCGCGGCGCATGACCGGGTCGCTTCGGCCATTGCGCTGGCCCGGCGCCGTCGCCTTGGTCCCTTCGGGCCGCCGCTTGTCGACGCGAAGGCCCGGGAGCGCGCCATGGGGGTGTTTCTGCGTGGCGGCCACGACATTGGCTTGGCGCGTCGCATTCTCGAGGCCCGGGATGAGGAGGGGCTGGAGGCGCTGTTGGCGGATCTGGCGTCCTGACGAGGTCATATCGCGCGCGCGTCGCGCGCGCGACGCAGTGCATCGAGATCGGCCGGGGTGTCGACGTCGATGAGGATGCCGGGATCGTCCACCGGAAGACATGTCACGCGTTCCGAAAACTGCTGCAGCAGCGCGCCGCCGCCACGATCTCCCGTCAGCGCCATCAGCATCGGCCAATAGGCCCGGCCCCAGGCCACCGGGTTGCCGCGCTGGCCGCGATATTCGACCGTGACAATGCTGTCGGTGCGCGGCGCGTGATCGGCGATGAGCTTCAGAGTCGATGGCCGAACGCATGGCATGTCCCCCAACAGGATCAGCACCACGTGCCATTCGTCGGGCGCGGCGGCGAGGCCCGCAGCAAGTGAACGGGAAAGACCCGAGCGGGCATCCTCCGCAACCACGATCGTGACCGGCAAACCGACCGATGACGCTACGGCATCCTCGCCTGGCGCGATGACTGTGATGAGCGGCAGGTCTGCTTGTCGAGCGCTGTGGGCTGCGCTTGCCACCAAAGGACCATTGAAGTCGGCCACAAGCTTTCTGCCACCGAAACGGGTTCCCGAGCCGGCAGCCAGAAGAATGGCGCCGACCGACTTTGCGTTTTGATCTGTCGACATCGGCGCGCTCTGCATGATGACTTTCCGTTTACTGGATGATGAAGGCAACAACCCTCTTAATTTACGGTCATAAAACTGTTAAGGTCCCTGGTCCCGGTGGGGTCGGGGTTAGGGGGGCAGATGACGGAGCCAGGTTCGGGATTGGGGTCAGCGGCGCAAAGCGGGCTTCCAGATGGAGCAGCCGTCGAGCCGGATTTTCTGGATATCGAAGCTAGCAGGGTTTCGGGTCAGGTGAAATGGTTCGACGCGGCCCGGGGATATGGTTTTCTGGCCGTCGAGGATGGCGGTGGCGATGTTCTGATCCATTACAGCGCGTTACGGACTGTGGGTCGCCGTACTCTGCCCGAAGGGGCGCGGATCGAGTGCACGGCGGTAGCACGCGAGCGGGGGCGGCAGGCGCGCGACATCCTGTCTATCGATCTGTCCACGGCAGTCGGTCCCGACCCGGACGAAATCGCGCGGCGGGTAGCCGAGCGCGTCAATCCCCATGCCCTTGCCGCCGATGCGGGCGATCCCGAGCCGGCTGTCGTGAAATGGTTCAATCGTTTGAAGGGCTATGGATTCGTCAATCGGGGGGATGGTTCGCCGGACATTTTCGTCCATATGGAGATTGTCCGCCGGGCGGGCCTCGACGAACTGATACCCGACCAGCCGGTTCAGGTACGGATCGCCGATGGCCCCAAAGGCCCGCTCGTCGTGCATCTGGAGCCTGTCGATCCGTGAAGAGAGTCCGCCTCTGTATGACCCTGGCGACGGTGCTCGCCGTCACGACATCGCTTCCTTCCGTCGCCCGCACCGAAAGCCCGCCCGCGACCGTGGCGGAATCCGGATTGAGGATCGCGCCGGTGACGCTGGTCACAGCGCGCGGCCGTCATGCCATCGCGGCGGAGGTGGCGCTGACCCCGGCCGAACAGGCCAAGGGACTGATGGATCGCGACTCGCTGGCTCCAGACGCGGGCATGTTGTTTCCCTTCTCGCCTCCACGTCCGGCGGCGTTCTGGATGAAGAATACCCGCATTCCGCTCGACATCATCTTCATCCGCGCCAATGGCACCGTGATTCGGGTGGCGGAGAGGACCACGCCTTACTCGCTGGCCCCGATCGAATCGGGCGAGCCTGCGGCCGCCGTGTTGGAGCTGGTCGGCGGACGCGCGGCGGCGTTGGGGCTGAAAGCGGGCGACCGGATCGTCTGGCCGGCGCTTTGACCCCCCGGATCGCCGGTTTCGGGGTGCTCCCCTCTTGCATGTCGCCCGCTTTCAGGCTCTAAGCCCGGCGTGAGCATCTTGAAGCGCATCTTTACCTGGTGGGACGGCGCCACCATCGGCACCCAGCTGTTCACGGCGCGTGCCGGCAGCCGCGTCGGCACCGACGACGCCGGTAACGTCTATTATCAGGCGAAGCAGGGCGGGCGCCGCTGGGTCATCTACAATGGCCCGGCCGACAGTAGCCGCGTCCCGGCGGAATGGCATGGATGGCTGCACCGCAGCGTCGACGAGCCACCGAGCGAGCGGCCTCCGCTGGTACGGGCATGGGAACAGCCGCATCGGCCCAATGCGACTGGTACGCCAGCCGCCTACCGCCCCTCGGGCGCGCTGGACTCGCGTGGCGTTCGCGCGGCCGCGACCGGGGACTATGAGGCATGGAGGCCCGAATAGGCCATGCGAGCGCTGTTCAAGGAAAACCTGATCGAGGCGCTGATCGGCCTGTTCGTGGTGCTGCTGTCGGCCTGGTTCGTCCTGTTCGCCTACCAGCGCACCGGCGGCGGCCTGCGCGGCAACAGCTATTCGGTATCGGCCTTGTTCGGGAACATCAGTGGGGTCACCGTCGGCACGGACGTGCGCGTCGCGGGTATGAAGGTGGGGTCGGTCACCGGCACCACGCTCGATCCTGAAAGCTATCAGGCCAAGCTGACGCTTTCGATCTATGATGGCGTGAAGGTTCCGGCTGATTCCAGCGCGGCTATCACGTCCGAAGGCCTGTTGGGCGGCACCTATATCGCGTTGCTGCCGGGCGGTGATCCGGCGCCGCTGAAACAGGGTGACGTTATCATCGACACCCAGGGCGCGATGGATCTGATGGCGATGATCGGCCAATATGTGAATCAGTCCGGCGGCGTCGGCTCGACCGGGGGCGCGTCGGGCGGCACGGATGGAGCCGTGCCGTCGACGCCGTGACTCGGCTGCGGGGCACTGTCTTCCTGATGCTGGCCATGGCCGCCGGCGGCGCCATCGCGCAGAATGCCGTGACCTCCGGCGCAACCGAACAACCAGCGGCCACGCCTGCCCCGGCGACGACCCCGGCACCCGCCCGACCGGCCGCACCACGCCCAGCGCCGCAGGTGGAGACGCCCATGGCGGAACGGGTGGCGACGATCGCCATCCTCAACAAACAGAATGGACTGACCCGCGACGTCAAGATGAAGCCGGGCCAGGCTGTACGCTGGGGCGGCGTGACCGTGCGCCTTGCCGCCTGCGAAGCGACGCCGGATTGGCAGCAGCCCCTGACCGGTGCCTTCGTTCAGATCGATGTCGTCGAGCCGCGCGGCCAGAGTCGGCGCGTCTTTTCAGGCTGGACCTACAAGGAGTCGCCGTCGCTGAATGCCGTCCAGCATCCGATCTATGACATCTGGGTCAAGGATTGCGCGATGCGTTTCCCCGAAACCGGCCCTGACACAGTTGTGGTCCGGTCCTCGCCCCAGCCACAGTCGACGCCCGCGTCACCGGCCCCGGTGCCATCAAATGCGCCCCAGCAACCGGCGCCCCGGATCGAGGCGGCCAGCAACAGCCTGTAATCGGCCCGATCGATCTCGATGGTTCCGAACCGGGCTAGATGATCGGTGAGGAACTGGGTGTCGAGCAGGGTGAAGCCACCCGCCCTCAGTCGCGCGACCAGGTGGGCCAGGGCAACTTTCGAGGCATCGCGCACCCTGGTGAACATGCTTTCACCGAAAAAGGCGGCGCCGAGATGAACGCCATAAAGCCCCCCGACCAGCTGGCCATCCTGCCAGCATTCCAGTGAATGGGCCTGGCCGCGTTCGTGCAGCGCCTGATAGGCGTCGAGGATCAGGTCGTTGATCCAGGTGTCGGGGCGGTCGGGCGTCGGTTCGGCGCAAGCGCGCATCACGTCGGTGAAGGCGCGATCGGCAGTCAGCTCGAACCGTTCCGCGCGCAGCAGCTTCGCCAGCGAGCGGGGCAGGTGAAAGCGGTCCAGCGGCATTATTCCCCGCCGGCGCGGTTCGACCCAGAAGATGTCATCGGCATCGCGGGCATCCGCCATCGGGAATATGCCCGCAGAATAGGCGCGGACGAGAAGATCGGCATCGAGAACGGTCATCGTGGCCCAGCATAGGCGAAATGCGACGGTCGTGAAACGCGATGCCTTGCGGCGCGACGGCCCTAGGGTCACAAGGCTGGGGCGGATTGCCGGGGCCATGCGTTGTCGTCCCGAGTGCGCTTGGGAATGATCTCGAATCGAGGAGCAGGTCAGGAATGCGACGCCCGGTTTTCGTGCTGATGGCCGCAATGTGCGGACTTGCCGCCCCTTTGACCGCCCAGCCAGCGCCGAGCGCGGTTCAGACCGTTCCGTTGCCGGAAAGCGCTGTTGCACCCGGTGCCGTGCCACCGCCGGTGGAAATGGAAGAGGACGGGCGCGCGCCATTATTCCCCGACGGACTGCCGGGAAGCGCGTCGACGCCCACGGCAGCGCCGCCAACTCCCGCCTCGTCGCCGGCTACCACGTTGACGCCCGAAGCGGAGGCCGAAGCTCTGGCCGCCCAGCGGCGGGTGATGGAACTGAACCAGCAGCAGCGTACGTCGATCGACGCCACGGCGGAACGCCAGCGTGCCGTCGACGATCGCTATCAGACAGAGGTGCAGGCGGCGGCCGCCGCCCGCGCCGCCTATGAATCCGAATTGTTCGCCCGTGAGCGCAGGCATGCCGAAGCGATGGCTGCCTGGGAGCGTCGCGCCGCCGCCTGCCGGGCGGGCGACGTCACGCAGTGCGCGCCGCCGCCGGTGTTGCCGGGGCCGTGAGCGGCTTTTGATCCAGTCGATCTTGCCTCGTTCATCATCCTTGGGGCGGGATAGACTTCGCGTTTGCGCCTCGGCCCCGGCCGGGTCAGCCGGCGACTTCGGGCAAGGCCCAGTCGATCGGCGTCATGCCATGGGATTCGAGAAAGCGGTTCGCCTGCGAGAAGGGGCGCGAACCCAGGAAGCCATTATGCGCTGAAAGGGGGGAAGGATGCGCTGATTTCAGCACCAGATGACGGCGCTGATCCACGAAGGCGGCCTTGCGCTGGGCATAGGCGCCCCACAGCATGAACACGACCGGCGTCGGGCGATCGTTGATCAGCCGGATGACGCTGTCGGTAAACTTTTCCCACCCCTTGCCCTGATGGGACGCGGCGCGTCCCATTTCGACCGTCAGCACGCTGTTGAGCAGTAGCACACCCTGCCGTGCCCAATGTTCGAGGAAGCCGTGACGGGGCGGCGTGATGCCCAGGTCGGTTTGCAACTCCTTGTAGATGTTGACCAGGGACGGCGGTGTGCGAACGCCGGGCTTCACGCTGAAGCACAGGCCATGCGCCTGCCCCTCGCCGTGATAGGGATCCTGGCCCAGGATCACGACCTTGACCTCGTCCAGCGGCGTCAGGTCCAGCGCTCGGAAATATTCGCTGCCGCGCGGAAAGATGCGTCGGCCGCGCGCCTTTTCGGCGACCAGGAATTCCTTCAGGGCCTGCATATGCGGAGCTGAAAATTCCTGGGCGAGTGGCTGTTTCCAGCTTTCATGCAGCTTGATGGCTTCGCTCATCCTGTCCCCGACTGTCTGTCGGTGGAGTCATATCCCCTGCGTCCGGCACGGGTCCAGCCGCCGATGTGGATTCAGGCTGCCGAACCCGTCAGAACAGCCACAGGGCGTCGCGCGGCAGGCGCAGGCTGGCGCTGTCGCCCGCCAGATCGTCTGGCGAGGTGGCGCGCAGACGAATGCCGTGGGCGTCGAAGCTATGCTCCCAGCGGTCGCCCAGATAGGTCGAGACCACCCGCCGCGCCGCGACCGCGTCGGTCGCCGGCTCGTCGACCAGGGCCGTCTGCTCGAGGCGGATGACGGCGGTCGCGGCATCGCCCGGCTGCAACCCGCTGCAATTGGCGCCCCAGAAGGTCTGGCCGTTGATGGCGATCTGGGCATAGGCATTGTCGATCGCGATGACGGTGGTGGGAAAGCTGTTGTTGATGCCCATGAAATCGGCTGCGAACAGGTTTTCGGGATTTCGGTAGAGGGCCTGGGGGGTGCCGTGCTGAACCACGACGCCGCCGTCCAGCAGCATGACGCGATCGGCGATGGCCATGGCCTCGCTCTGGTCATGTGTGACGAACACGGCGGTCAGGCCGGCGGACTTGATCAGCTCGCGAATCCACAATCTGGCTTCCTCGCGCAGCTTGGCGTCGAGGTTGGATAGCGGCTCGTCGAGCAGGATCAGCGGCGGACGATAGGCCAGGGCGCGCGCCAGGGCGACGCGTTGTTGCTGGCCGCCTGAGAGTTGCCCCGGATAGCGCCCCTCGAGACCGCCGAGGCCGACCCCGGTCAGCGCTTCGTTGACGACGGCATCGATCTCGGCGGCGCTTCGCCCACGTACCTTGAGGCCATAGCCGACATTGTCACGCACGGTTTTGTGCGGCCATAGCGCATAGGATTGGAAAACGAGGCCGAGCGCGCGCTGTTCGGGTGGCAGGTTGATCCCCGCCTCGCTGTCGAAGACAGGCCGTTCGCCGATCGTGATGCGGCCGGCGCTGGGCGTTTCCAGCCCGGCGATCGCCCGCAGCAGCGTCGATTTGCCGCTGCCGGATCTGCCGAGCAAGGCGATGATCTCGCCGTCGGCCAACTCGGCATCGACTCCTCGCAGAATGTCGTTGTTGCCCAGCCGAACATTGAGACCGGAAACACTAAGCTTGGCCATTTCGGGCTTTTCCAAACATCGTCATGAGAAGAAGACCGGCCGTAATCATCGCGATGTTTATGACCGAAAGAGCGACCACGATATCCACACCGCCCGTAGCCCACAGCGACACCAGCAGCGATCCGATGACCTCCGTACCCGGCGCCAGCAGATAGACGCCGGTCGAATATTCACGCGCGAACGTGACGAAGATCAGCAGCCAGCTGCCGAACAGGCCGGCGCTGATCAGGGGCAGTGTGATCTCGCGGCTGACCCGGCCCGGCGAAGCGCCCGCGATGCGTGCGGCTTCCTCCAGTTCGGGGCCGACCTGCAGCAGCGCGGCGGAGACCAGTCGCATGCCATAGGCCATCCACACCAGGCTGTAGGCGACCCACAGGGCGAGCAGCGTCTGGCGGAAGGGTTGCAGGAACGGCACGAACAGAAACACCCAGAAGATCGCGAGGCCCGCAACGATACCGGGCATCGCCCTGGGCAGCAGCGACAGATAGTCGAGCACCGCCGTCCAGCGCGATTGCCAGCGGTGCACCGCGAGGTTCAGCAGGGTATAGACGGCAACGGCCGCCGCGCCGCCGACGATCGCCAGCAACAGCGTGTTCGTGATGCCCCTGACGACGTTGGGGTAGGCCGCAACCTGAGCATAGTTGTCGAGCGTCAGGGCTTCGCTCAACGTCACGCCTTCCCCCCAGGTGGACAGGAAAGAACGCAGGATCAGACCCGCGACCGGCATCACCACGGTGATCAGCAGCCACGTCGCGATCAGGCCGACCGCCGGCCACCGCCAGATGCCGATCCGGATCGGCCGCTGCGCCTGCGCCTTGCCGCGGATGGCGATATAGCGATTGGCATGACGCAACAGGTGGCGCTGCAGGAAAACCAGCGGCAGGGCGATGAGGATGATCACCATGACGACGATCGCCATCAGCTGGTATGACGGTACGCCGAGGACGTTGGTGAGACTGTAGAGATAGGTCGCAAGCACCATCACGCCGCTGGGATCGGCGAGGATGAGGGGAAGGCCGAACAACTCGATCCCGAGGAAGAACACCAGCACGCCGGCATAGAGCAGGCTGGGCATGATCATCGGCAGCGACACGGTGAGGGCGGTGCGCAGCGGTCCGGCGCCGGCGGCACGCGCCGCTTCCTCGACGTCCGACCCCAGGCCACGCAGCGCCGAGGCGGCATAGAGGAAGACGTGCGGCACATGCGTCAGCCCCGCCAGAACGATCAGCGACGTCTTGGAATAGATCGACCAGGGCACGAAGCCGAACAGGTCGCGCCACAGATTGGTGACCAGCCCGACCGGCCCCAGCGAGACGATGAACCCGAAGGCGAGCACGATGGAAGAGATGAACATCGGCGCCAGGATCATCGGTTCCAGCCATCGCCTGCCCGGCAGGTCTGTCCGGACGAGAAGGAACGCCAGGATCGCGCCGATAGGAAGGGCGATGGCGACCATCCCGAACGCCACCAGCACCGTATTGCCGAACGCGGAATAGAAGTTCGGGTCACCGAACACGAACCGGTAGGCGTCGAGCGTGACGTGGATATTGTGGGCGAAGAACGGTCCGCTGAGGAAACTCTGGTACATCACCAGCAGCAGGGGCGCCAGAATGGCGACCGCGGCACTCAGGATGACGAGGATACGGGTCGGTCTGGTCATGCCTGCGCACCGGATGCCGCGAGTGCCTGGCGCCAGCTTTTCAGAAAGTTGAGCCGCGTGAGCTGGTCAAGGTTGACCAGCAGGCCCGGACCGACCCGGATCGCACGGGTGATGTCCGTATCGGCGCGGGCACCCTCGGGAGATGGTACATCCTCGCGCACCGGGGTCATGTGGCGGCCGGCGAGGTGGGCCTGCCCGCGCTGCGACAGCAGAAAGTCCAGAAACAGCTTGGCGGCGTTGGGATGGCGGGCGTCGGCCGGGATCAGCGCGATCCGCGACATCACCAGTGTATAGTCGGACGGCAGCACGACCCCCAGAGACGGATCACGGGCCTGCCGCTCCAACGCGTAGGATCCGATCATGTTATAGGCCAGCAAATGCTCGCCTGAGGCGACCCGCTCCATCATCGCGCCGGTGGAGGTATAGAATTTGGGATCGACACCCCCCATCGCGCGGATCAGATCCCAGGTGTCCCGGCTCGCCTGGATATCCTGGGTGATGTAGAGATAGCCGACCCCAGAGCGCTCCGGGTTATAGGAAGCGATCTTGCCGCGATAGAAATCGGGTTTGGCGCGCAGCAGGGCCGCGAGCTCGGCGTGGGTGCTCGGCACATCTTCCGGCGGCATCAGGCGTCGGTTGTAGGCGAACACGATCGGTTCCGCTGTTGTTCCCCATGCCTCGTTCTTCCACACCGCCCATTCGGGCAGGTTGGGCTTTTCCGGCGATGCATAGGCCTGGGCGTAGCTGTCGTTGACCAGCTTGATCTGCAGGTCCATCGCCGAACTCCACAGGATGTCGGCAGTGCCCTCATTGGCCGCGACCTCGGCGATGAAGCGGCTGTACAGCTCGGTCGAGTTCAAATCGGCATATTCGACCCGGATAGACGGGTGAACCTTGCGAAAGTCGGCCAGCAGAGTGTCGACCTCGCGGGCGTCGGTGGCGGAATAGATGCTGAGCGCCCCTTCGCGCGCCGCCGCATCGACGATGTCGACATAGGACCGCGGATAACGGGGTGGGACCAGCGAGGTGCTAGAGACGGGAGTATTTCCTGATGCCGGCGAAGACGGAGAGGAGTGCCGACTATAGATCAGTCCCGTGAGGCCGGCCGCCGTCGTTGCCACTGTCGCGGCAAGCAGGCCACGCCTCGAAAGGACATTCACCATTCCATTCTTTCCCTCTCCACTTTCATTGCTTGGATCAGGCTTATAGAATCCCTGCCTTTCGTAAAGCTGTCGCGGAGGGGGATTGATGGCCCGAATCCTGTTGATCGAGGACGATCCGCCGCTGGCGCGGGGGATCGCAAACGGCCTCCGGGCGCTTGGTCTGGCGGTCGATCTTGCTGAGGAAGGCGAGGCCGCAATCGACATCGCGACGACCGAGGACGCCTATAGTCTGATCATTCTCGATCTGGGACTCCCGGACATTCCCGGCTTCGAAGTGCTGGCGCAGTTGCGAGCCCGGAATGTCAGGACCCCGGTCCTGATCCTGACCGCCCGCGACGCGCTCGAGGATCGCGTCAGAGGTCTTGATCTCGGTGCCGACGACTATCTGCTGAAACCGTTCGCACCCGAGGAGCTGCAGGCCCGTGTCCGGGCACTGATCCGGCGACAGCATGGCGACCCTGTGCCGAAGCTGGTCGTTGGCGGTCTGGTGCTGGATCGGTGCGCCACCGACGCCACCTTGTTCGGTCGCGCGCTGATGCTGCGCCGGCGGGAATGGGCCGTGCTGGAGGCGCTGGCGACCCGCGCCGGCCGGGTGGTGTCCAAGGATCGGTTGACCAACGAGATCTACGGCCATGACGAACCGGTCGCCCCCAATGCGATCGAGGTCTATGTCGCGCGGTTGCGCCGCAAGCTGGAGCCCGACGGCCCGGCGCTCAGAACCATAAGAGGGGTGGGCTATATGCTCGAGGCGCACTGAGCGCGGGCTGGACCCAGGGGTTTCGTGCCCAATCGCTGACCGGGCGATTGCTGCGCGGCCTGATTGGTCCGATGGCGGCGTTGGCGCTGATGCTGGGCATCGGCGGCGCATTGCTGATCGAACGGATCACGCAGGACGTCAGCGACCGCCTGCTGGCTGCCTCGACGCGGGCGATCGTGGAAACGCTGGCGGTCGAGGACGGCGTCATCACCCTCGATCTGCCTCCGTTCGCGCTTGGGATGCTGGAGAGTGTCGAGCGGGATAACATCTATTACAGCGTCATTCATGACGGGCGGGTGCTGACGGGCTATCCAGAGTTGCCGGCGGCCAGCGGGGCTGCGCCTCAGCGGGGTGAAACGGCATTTGGCTATAGCCGCTATCGTGGCCAGACGATCCGCTTGGCGACCCAGTCCCGATATCTGCCGCAGATTCAAAAGCCAGTGTTGGTAACGACCGCCGAGACCATGGATTCGCGCAATGCCCTGGAAACGCGGATGTTGATGGGCTTGGCGGCGCTCGAATTCTCGCTGGTGCTGATCACTGCGGCGTTGATCCCCTTTGCGGTCCACTGGGGCGTGCGTCCGCTGCATCATCTGCAGGCCGAGCTGGAAGCGCGTAGTGGCGAAGGGAGCGGTGATTTCACGCCCTTGCCGACCGCTCGAACACCTTCGGAACTTACGCCGCTGGTCAACGGCTTCAATATCCTGCTGTCCCGCCTCGAGCGACTGATTGAGGCCAGCCGGCGCTTTTCGGCCGACGCCTCTCACCAGATGCGGACCCCCTTGTCGGTGTTGCGGACGCATGTCGACATCCTGAAGCGTCCGGATCTGTCAGCCCTGGACCGCCAGCACGCCTTGGATGATATCGACCACGCTATTCAGCGACTCGAGCGGCTGCTGCTGCAGCTGCTGGCGCAAGGGCGTGCGGACCATGACCGGCGGCGACGCGCGCCCAGGCAGATGGTCGATCTCGTCGCCACGGCGCGCTCGGTGCTGGCGGAAATCGCTCCGATGGCGGTGGAGCGTCACATCGACGTGACGCTGGACAGCGACAGGCCGGTGATGAAGGTCCGGAGCGATTCCGAGACGCTAGTCGAGATGCTCGCCAATCTGATCGACAATGCGGTCCGCTACAATCGGCCCGGCGGGTCGGTTCTGGTGCGCGTTCTGAAGCGCGGCGATCATCTGGTCATCCAGGTCGACGACACGGGGCCAGGGGTCAAGCCCGAGGATCGGGATCGCGTGTTCGAGCGCTTCATCCGGCTGCGGAACAGCAACAACGAACCTGGATCGGGGCTGGGCCTGTCGATCGTCAAGGCGCTGGCCGACCAGATCGGGATCGATCTGGTTCTTACCGATCGCGGCGATGAGCCGGGCGCGCGGTTCGAATTGTGGTTCCGACCCATGGTTGACCGATGACAGCTTGTTGAAAGCAACCCCGGTTATTTCCATGATAGAGGGGATGCATAATCAAAAAGAGAAGGTGCCAGCGATGACATTAGGGGCGCCGTTTACGGCAATCGACCGCCGCGGAACCATGAAGCTGCTTCTGGGGGGCTATGCGGTCAGCATGATGCCGGGCGGTTTCGCCCTCGCCGCGACCCGGGACCATCCCGATGACGGCCTCGTTCGCGCCCGTCCCGAGGACGAGAATATCGATCCCCTGGCGATCCTCGCCTTTCTGGCCGAGCTTGAGCAGCGCAATCAGGAAATGCACAGCTTCATGCTGGCGCGAAACGGCAAGGTGGTCGCCGAGGGTTACTGGACCCCCTATCGGCCCGAACTGCCTCACATGACTCACTCGCTGACCAAGAGCGTGACCGCCAGCGGTGTCGGCATCGCCATCGCCGAGGGGCGGTTCGGGCTGCGCGACAAGGTGGTGTCGTTCTTCGATGCGGAATTGCCGCCCGTCGTCAGCGAGAATCTGGCGATGATGACGGTCGAGGACCTGCTGACCCAGCGGACCGGGCACGAGTTCAACGTCTCCGGTTCGGTCTGGCGTCCGATCAAGACCAGCTGGGTGGCTGAGTTCTTCAAAATCCCGGTGGTGTTCAAGCCCGGAACGAAGTTCGTCTACACCAGCGCGTCGACCTACATGCTGTCGGCGATCCTCACCAAGACCACCGGCCTGCCGACCTTCGACTATATGAAGCCTCGCTTCTTCGAGCCGCTGGGCATTCGTGACGCGGAGTGGGAGGTGGGGCCCAACAACATCACGCCAGGCGCGAATGGTCTCAGCTGGAAAGTGTCGGATTCCATGAAGCTCGGCCTCGTTCATCAGCAGGGTGGCCAATGGCAGGGGCGGCAGGTCATTCCGCGCGACTGGGTAGATGCCGTTCATCAACCGCATGTGCCGGGTGTTTATGGCTATCAATGGTGGCTGGGGCCAGAAGGGCGTTACGCGGCCCATGGGCTGTTCGGCCAATATGCCTATGTCTATCCCAATCACGGCGCGGTGCTGGCGGTGATGTCGGCGACCGGGGAGCGTCGTGACGGGTGGTCGGCGATCCTGGAAAAGCATTTTCCAGCGATGTTTGGCGCCGGGCCGATGCAGGTGGATCCTGCGGGCGACGAAAAGCTGCGCGCCACGACGCGGGCGTTGCGGATCAAGGCGACGTTGGGCGCGCCTACCAGTTCGACAGCAGCCGCCGTGTCGGGGCGCCGTTTCGACTTCGATCCGAACGAGGACGCGGTGCGATCGATCAGGCTGGATTTCACGAGTGATCGCTGCACCTTCACGCTGGTTGACGATCGGGGTGAGCACAAGGTGGCTTGCGGACTGGGGAGCTGGGTCGAAGGCCATACCTCGATGACCGGAAACAAGCTCCATCACGAATATCAGCCGGACAGCATGCGCGTGACCGCCGGTGCCGGATGGACCGCGCCGGATACGCTGGAAATGGTTTGGATGTTCAACGAGACGGCGTTCCGCGATCATGTGACGCTGAAGTTCGCCGGTGATCGCGTGACTTATGACCGGCGTGTCAATGTCAACTCGGCTGCGCGGGAGCGGCCCACGCTGGTCGGACGGCGGGTTTGATCCCCGCCTGAACGTGTCTCGGGTCGCGGCCGCTTATGGCGTCCGTCGCCGGTCGGAAGAAATGGAGCGCCTGCCCAGGGCAGGGCTCGGGTCAGCGAAGGTTCGCCTCGTTCGGCTGAAGGTGCATCGTTCGATCTGACCGGGACGCCGTTGTCGGCGATATGCGGGGGATGCCGTGAGCCTTCGGTCTTCTGTCGACTATATGGCGTTGGCGAGTCAGGCGGATGTTCACCTGGCCCGCAACCGTCCTGATCTTGCGATCTCCATGCTCGCGTCCCATCGGCATTGCGCGCATGATCCGCTGCTCGACGTTTATGCGCGCGCGCTTCGCTCTTCGGGGCGACTGTGCGACGTCGTCACCATCCGCCAGGATCAGGTTCGCCGGCGCTCCGATGACGGGGCGGCCTGGCTGAACCTCGCGTCGGCGCAGAATGACCTGGGCCTTCGTCGCGAAGCGGCGGAAGCCGCCAGGGCTGGAATCCAGCTAGGGCTCGACGCGCCCGATGCCTGGGTGGTGCTCGCCCGCGCTCGGCGCGGTTGCGGCGATCATGATGCCGCTGAGGTCGCCTATCGCAAGGCGTTGGCCCGGAAAGCCGACCATCTGCTCGCGCACCGGGAATTGTCTCAGCTTGTCTGGCGACGCACCGGAGATGCGGCCCTCGCCACCAGCGCGATCGATGCCCTCGGTAATCCCTCGACGCAGCTGCTGATGTGCAAGTCGGCGATATTGCAGGCGGCAGGCAAGGATGCCGAGGCGCTGGCGCTGCTGATCCCGGCGCTGGACGGGGTGGGGCGCGATGCCGAGTTTCTGTCCACCGCAGCCGAGATCGCATGCAGAACCGACGGCGGCCTGGCATTCGATATCGCCGGCCGGGCGGTTGCGGCACATCGCTGTAGCGGCAGCGTCACGGCGCTGGTTCAGGCGGCACTCGCTTGCGGGAAGCTGGATATCGCTCTTGCGGAATCGACGTGGCTGGTAACGCGCGATGCCACGGACCAGTTGGCCCTCGCCCTTCTCGCCACCTGCTATCGGCTCGGCGGCGACCCGCGCTATGAAGAACTGGTCGACTATGGGCTGGTAAAGACGTTCGACCTGCCAGTGCCGAAGGGGTGGCCCGACCTGCCATCGTTCCTGGGCGATCTGACGAGGGAGCTTGCGCCCCTGCACGATCTTCCCGTTCACCCGGCTGGCATGTCCGTGCGCTGGGGCAGTCAGACCAGCGACAATCTGAAGCATCATCGGTCGTCCGCGGTGCAAGCGGCCCGAGAAGGCTTCGATGATGTCATCGCACGCTATGTGTCGTGGCTGGGGGAGGGAGAGGATGTTGTCCGACGACGGAGAGGCAGAGAATTCGAAATAGCGGATCTCTGGTCCGTGCGACTTTCTGGCGGCGGACTCCATGACAGCCACGTTCATCCGCGAGGATGGCTCTCATCGGCATTTTATATCAATCTTCCAGATGAAGTATTGATAGGTAAAAATAAGCCGGGATGGCTGGAATTTGGTAAACCTGGTATTGAGACAATCTCTAGATTGACTGGAGAATATTATATCAAGCCGAGATGTGGCCAGGTGGTGATATTCCCGTCATTTTTCTGGCATGGAACAACTTCTTTCGACAGTCACGATCAGCGCTTGACGATGGCGTTTGATGTCATTCCTGTATCGGGGGGAGATTGATACAAGATGTATGGAGTAATAACAATATTATCGTGAAACTTTCAAATGTTGAAAGGCTGATGACAGGTTGTCGTCTTAATCCAGTCTCCAGAAAATATATACTGAAGAGGGTGGAAAGACATGAACAAGGGAGCATCGCTTTTCGCGATTACCATAGCTATGTCTGCCTGCGGGGCAACTTCGGCTATAGCGCAGCAGACGGGTGAATCTACGTCTGCTCAGTCCGCACAAGGAGGAGAGGCGCAACCCTCCGGAACAAGTTTTTCGATGGGAACGGTTGTGGATGGTGACATTATCGTCACCGGCTCGCGCATTGCTCGCCGCGACTACACTTCGAACAGCCCCTTGACTTCTTTTGGGTCTGAAACGCTCGCCAGCGTAGGTCAGCCGACCCTGGCGGACACCATGCGACAGTTGCCGCAGATCGCCCCAACGGGTGGCACCTCTCTTAATCTACGCGGCCTCGGCACGGCGAGGACGCTGACTCTGATTGACGGCCGACGCCCGGTTTCGAGCAATCTCACCCTGCTGCCGCAGGCGCTGGTCGAAAATGTGGAACTCATCACCGGCGGTGCTTCCGCGGCCTATGGTTCTGATGCCATCGCGGGTGTTGCCAATTTCATCTTGAAGAAGAATTTCAGTGGCCTGCAAATCAGCGCCTCTCAATCCATCAGAACTGCGGGCGATGCTCCTGACTGGCAAGGGGCAGTTACCTTGGGCGGGAACTTCGATGATGGCCGCGGCAACGCCGTCCTGTCTCTCGAATATTTCCACCAGGACCTGGTGATGATGAATGAGCGCGACTGGACGAACGGAACTTTCCGACAGGGGAATTTGCCGGAGGGCGAGGTCAGCTTCGGGAACAATCGTCCCACCCAGGATGCGTTTAACCAGGTCTTCGGAGCTTATGGCGTCGGGGCCGGCCTGGTCAGGCCTGGAAGCAGTGTCTCATTCAATCCAGATGGGACGCTCTACAGCACGGGTCTGGGTGTCTATAATGTCAGGCCGTGGTCTCAGCCGAGCTATGTTGCGGGCAGCTATATCAATGTCGGCAATGCGCGTCTTTATGATACGCGGGCGCAGCGGAGCCTGACGGGTAGCAGTCAGCTTACTCGAAAGAATCTGTTCGCGCGTGTGTCATATGAACTGACGGATAATTTGCAGACGTTCGTGCAAGTTCAGGCGGGACGTAATAACAGCCTGACCTTCGGCAATGCGACAGGGCTGAAGGGTAACGACGTTCTCCTTCAGATTCCGGTGACCAATCCATACATTCCGGATGATTTGCGCACCCTGCTTCAATCGCGAACCAATCCTAACGCGCCGGTGACATATTATTTCAGCGCCGATAACGTCGGAAGTCGCCCGTATCATACGCAGACGGATTTCTACCAGGTAACGGTTGGACTGGCTGGAAAACTGCCTTTCAAGGACTGGACCTGGGACGCCTATGTCTCACGCGGCGGTGTCGACACCAACTTCATCGGCGAGCGCCATTACAGCATGGCTGCGTTGCAGACCCTGCTGTCGGCCCCCGATGGCGGTGCTTCGATCTGTCCCGGCGGCTATAACCCATTCGGCTATCAAGCTTTGAATGATCAATGTCGGAATTTCGTTGAACGCGAGGTGCGGGAAACGACGACGACACGTCAGCAAATCATCGAGGTGACGATGCAGGGTGGGTTGTTCAACCTTCCTGCGGGTGAGGTCCGGGTCGCCATCGGTGCGGATTATCGGCGCAATACATCAAAATATCGTCCAGATTCCCAGACCTTTAGCGGCAGAAGCGATATTGCCTTCTATAGCACCGCCCCAACGCAGGGGGTCGATGATGTCAAGGAGGTTTTCGGCGAAGTCGCGCTCCCGCTCGTTCACAATACCTTCTTGATGCAGAAGCTCGAACTGAGCCTCGGATATCGCTACTCAGACTACCGGTTTATCGGCACCGTCCATGCTTACAAGGCGGATGCGAACTGGGAAGTGAGCGATGCTTTCCGGTTACGGGGTGGGTATGAACGGGCTGTGCGTTCTCCTTCGATTGGACAGCTGACAGACCCGCAGCGGCGCGCATTTGCTGATACCTTCGGTCAGCCGCCCTTGGGTGGCGATCCTTGCGATGTCCGAACGCAGTTTCGCACTGGCCCGAATGCGACGGCAGTCAGAAACCTATGTCTGGCACAAGGTGTTCCGAACGTAGCGATCGATCAGTTTCAATCACCCTCCATTACTTATCCGGTAACTGTGGGCGGCAATCCTAATTTGGATGCCGAGAAGGCGGATACCTTCTCGATTGGCGCGGTCGTGACGTCGCCTTTCGAATCCGAATTGCTAAGAAGGCTGAGTTTTTCGATCGATTATTTCAACATTTCGCTGGATGGCGCGATCGGTACGGTTTCTGCGCCTCAAGTGACTCAGCTTTGCTTTAATGCCAATGGCGGCTCAAACCCGGATTACGACGCCAATAACCTTTACTGCCGTCAGATCGCGCGCGGTCCCACGGGTGAATTGTCCAATGTGGACGTGCTCCAGCTCAATCTGGGCGGCTACAAGACGTCTGGCATCGATGCGCAGCTTGATTGGCGGGTTCCCGTTGGTCCGGGGGATCTTACCTTAAAGGGCGTGGTGAGCCGTTTGCTGACATATAAGCTTCAGAACCGGCCAGGCGACCCCTTCGATGAGTATGCGGGAACGATCGGTAACACTCAGGTTCAGGGCGGTGGTAGCAATAAGCCGCACTGGCGCGGTCTGATGACACTCAACTACCAGATTGGCGCAGCAAGTCTGGGGGGCGCGTGGCGCTATATCGGCTCGCAGACGGCTTCGTCTTGTGTGGGTGTTCCGAATTGCACCGTCGAAGGTGTGAAGGCTTTCAGCTATTTCGACTTGAACATGTCGGTTCGGCCGGTGGATAATTTCACGATCTTCGCGACAGTGAATAATCTGTTGGATAAGACGCCGCCGCAATACCCGATTGCATCGGGTAACGTCGATACATCAGCTTATGATGCAATTGGACGTCGTGTTTCGGTCGGAGCTAGAGTCAATTTCTAAGTATCAGAGAATTCGTTGAATTGTGGGGCTTCTTTGATTTGGGAAGGCAGAATTATGAAAAAATTCCTTCTAGCATCGATGTGCATGGCAATGGTTTCTCAGGTTGCGGATGCCGCACCCAGGTTTTCCTGGCATGATAAACGCACGACTCCGTTCATTGCTTCACAGATCGACGCACGCTTTATTTACAAGCTCCATATTCCCAGAAACTACGATGAGAATGGGACCAAGACCTACCCGTTGGTGGTCCTGGTCCATGGCACGGAGCGTTCGCCTGAAGAGTATATCAGGGGAAATCAGGAGTTTGCCGAACAGAATGATGTTATTCTATTGGCGCCCTTGTTTCCTCTGAATACGCACGGGCGTCAAGATCTGGAGAATTATAAACTGATCGATTACAAGGGAACCAGGTATGACTTGGTTCTTCTCAGCATGGTCGATGAAGTGGCGTCAAAGTATCGCTTGAAGGACAATAAATTCTACCTTCACGGCTTTTCCGGTGGTGGCCATTTCACCCATCGGTTCCTCTATCTGCATCCGCATCGCCTGCATGCCGCCTCGATCGGCGCACCGGGCATGGTGACACTGATCGACGACAGTTCGGACTGGTGGGTGGGGACCGGCAACCTCTATCAGCGTTTCAATGCCCGGCTGAATCTGGATGCGATCAGGAAGGTCAAGGTCCAGATGGTCATCGGTGGCGACGACAATCAGGAGTGGAACGAGGCGCAGATCGGCCCTGATTCGGAGTACTGGATGGGCGAAGGTGTAAAGGGCGCGAGCTTCACCGCCGCCGGACGTCACCGGATCGAGCGCATGGAGACCCTGAAGAAGAATTTCGAGAGCCATGGCATCGCCGTCCAGATGGATGTCGTGCCTGGTGTCGGACATGATCAGACCCCTCTGTTCCCGACGGTCCAGAAGTTCTTCACTACGGTTCTGAACGCCCAGAAATAGTTCGATATCGAGGAGCGGGATGTCGTGCCTGCTTCGGTGACGAGGAAGGATAGCTGCCATATCGTGGGGCCGGGGTCCTGCGCGGCATGAAGGACGAGTTTTTGATCCCCACGACTGGCGCGCAAATCCCTGTGGTTTGCGCGCATTTTTTGCTTAGTTTTTCACGCAGGACTCGGGTTTTTCATCAATAGGGGAACGGCCATGATCATGAGAATATTGGCATTCATTCTGGTTATCTTTACTCCGTCCATCGCCTCGGCGCGCACGACGCCGTTCATAGCGGCGCAGATCGATGCCCGATTCATCTACAAGGTCCATGTCCCCGACGATTATGACGTGAAGGGCACCAAGACCTATCCGCTGGTGGTTCTGGTGCACGGCACCGAACGGTCCCCGCATGAATATCTCAGGGGCAATCAGGAGTTCGCCGAGCAGAATGACGTCATTCTGCTGGCGCCGCTGTTTCCCCTGAACACCCATGGTCAGCAGGATCTGGAGAATTACAAGCTGATCGACTATAAAGGCACGCGTTACGATCTCGTCCTGCTCAGCATGATCGACGAAATAGCAGCGCAGTACCGGCTCAGGGACAACAAGTTCTATCTGCACGGATTTTCCGGTGGCGGTCATTTCGCGCACCGTTTCCTCTATCTGCACCCGCATCGCCTGCACGCGATCTCGATCGGCGCGCCGGGTATGATCACGCAGATCGATGACAGCTCGGACTGGTGGGTCGGGACGAAGAACCTCTATCAGCGGTTCAATGCCCGACTGAACCTGGATGCGATCCGTAAGGTCAAGGTTCAGATGGTGATCGGCGGGGACGACAACGACAATTCCGAATGGGCGCGCGATATCAGCCCCAACTCCCCTTATTATATGGGCGAAGGCGTCAAGGGCGCCAGCTTCACCGCCGCCGGGCGCAATCGGATCGAGCGTATGCAAACCTTGAAGAAGAACTTCGAAAGCAACGGTATCGCCGTCCAGATGGATGTCGTGCCGGGTGTCGGGCACAGCGCCATGCCGCTGTTCCCCACGGTACAGAAATTCTTCATCGAGGCCTTGAAGACCGAGAATTGATCGGCCTGGCCTCAATGGCTGCGGCCATGGAGGAATGCCTGCGCGAAAGCCCTTCAGCGGGCTGACGGCAGGAACGACAGGAAACGGGCACGGCGGCGCCAGGCGCTCTCGTGCCCGTTTGCGTATGAATGAGGGACCTGGCGCAACGCGGGCGATTGCCTGTCATCGCCGCTTGCGACACACAGTGCTGATCTTGGTCAGCGACGGGCGGCGGTCGAGCGACAGAAGAACAGTCAGCCGCCAAGAGGAGGGGGAATGCCGATCGAGCTTGCATCCATTGCGGTGCTGATCGCGATCTTTTTGATCGCGACAGTTCTGCCGATCAACATGGGCATTCCCGCCCTGGCGGCCGCCTTCGTGCTTGGCAGCGGCTTGGCGGGCTTCACGCCGGCGGAGATCCTGACCGGGTTTCCCGGCGATCTGTTCGTCACGCTGGTCGGCATCACATTTCTGTTCGCCATGGCCGAAAAAAACGGGTCGGTCGACCAACTGGTGGGCGGTGCGGCCCGGCTGATGGGGCATCACGCGCTGGCCATGCCGTGGCTGGTGTTCGTGGTTGCAGCGATCCTGACCAGCGTCGGCGCGCTGGGCCCGGCGGCGGTGGCGATCATCGCCCCCATCGCCCTGCGCTTTGCCGCTCATCACCGGATCAATCCGCTGCTGATGGGCCTGATGACGATTCACGGTGCGCAGGCGGGCGGCTTTTCGCCGATCTCGGTCTATGGCGGCATCACCAATCAGGTGGTCGAGCGGGCCGGCCTGATCGGGGATCCGACATTCCTGTTCCTGGCGAGCCTGGGCTTCAATGCCGCCATCGCGGTCGTCATCTTCTTCCTGTTCGGCGGCGCCCGGCTGGCGCGGGCGGGGCATGGCGATGACGAGGCGGCCATGGCGCGACCCGTGGTCGATCCTGCCCTTGGCCGCGAGCGGCTGTTCACTTTCGCC
>JBBCJR010000020.1:0-84600 GCA_037190805.1 Sphingomonas sanxanigenens
CAGAGCGGCGCGGGTCTAGTCCACCCGCGCCGCTCCTGACCACAACCGATCCAGGAGATCGTCATGGCTGAACAGCTAAATATCACGAATGTCGTCAATTTCCCAATCTATGCCCACCATGGGCCGTGGGGTCGCGAGATGGTGGAATACTTCCGTCTCAAGCGTGAGTCCCATGAGGCACATTCCTCTGAGAACGAGGGTTTGGCCCGGCAGCTTAATACCGTGGCACTCGCCCACATGCACAAAGCGATAGAGTTGGCGCAAAACCCTGCGCCCTCATTTGTAGCGCATTGGCGGCGTCGTAAGCGCCTTCCAGGCAATCTCGTCGACCTCGCGGCTGTTCGTGCCGAGCGGGAGCAGGTGTCGAAGGCGGCGTAAACCTCGGGGCGGGCCAAGTGTCCGCCCCTTACCTTGTGAAAAGAGGAACGCGCCTCGGCCTTACACAAGCGGGTTTGTGGAAATCCGCCTTTCCACACCCGCAACGATGGCCAAAGAGGGTGTGGTAAATGGGGAGGCGCGCATTTTTGGCGGACCCCACGCCACCCAGCGGCGTTATGTTATCCGAATCAGATTTAGGCCCAATCACTCGTTTGATTGTTGTGAGGGGCAAAACTGCGGATTACGCGGCGAGGCACGAGCCGCGTAATCCGTTGAATGAGGACTGTCAATCTTATATCAATGTGAGCGCACTTAGGGAGTCTCCCCAGTGAGGCTGGGAGGGTCAAATGAGCATCAGTTCGAACGCGTTTGGCCGGGTAGTTTTAACCGACGACGACGCGGCCAAATTCAAGAATCAGGTCACCTATGGTCGGCCCAAGGCCGCAGCCAAGCGCAGCGTGGTGGAGGGCGTGAAGCTCTCTCAGGCCCTCGCCAAGGAGGGAATGGTGCGGATTCGGCTGAAAGAACCAGCTTAGCTCTTGGCTGAGGACAGTCTTTCCGTTGATATTAAGCAGATAGAGGCCGGTGACAAACTCACCGGCCTCAAGCTTGGTGACGCGAAGTTCGCTCCACTGAAGACGTTCCTCCAACGCCATGCCCAAGCATATGAAGCTAAAAGTCTCGCTCGAACCTATGGTGCGTTCGATCCCAATACTCACAGGATCATGGGGTACGTAACGCTCGTTTGCGGCGAAGTTGTAACGAACGATGGTGACGGTTCACTCGTCGAAGAGCCGGGTTTAAAGTTTCTCTACAATCACTATCCGGCCGTCAAAATTGCCCGACTTGCTGTTGATCACCGCATTGGCGGGAAGGGGTTGGGCCGTGCATTAGTTGAGCTGGCCTTTGGACGGGCGAAGAGCATAATATGTCCGGCAGTTGGGTGTAGATTTGTCATGGTTGACTCAAAAAAGGAATCCATCGGTTTCTACGAAAAATGCGGCTTCACAATGCTCGACACAGCCGCGAACCGAAACCGCGATGAGCCCGTGATGTTTGTGGATCTGAACAAGGCGCCTGCTGCCGAAGTTGAAGCTAGTCCTCCCTTCCCATCCTAACCTCTCCGTGCTAGTAATCGTCGGGTCGACAGCGCTCTCTGCGCGGCGGTAGTGGGACCGCCTGACGGCCAGACAACCACATCGGTTCACACGATGGCGAGTTGTCTGCATGGCCGTTCTCTTCGACCAGGGTATTTTCAGCATCGAGGGCCTGTCGGGGGAAGTTCTCCCAGGCGCGAAGCTGTTCTTTTACGCCTCGGGCAGTTCTACGCCGCAAGCGACCTATGCCGATGATGACCTGACCATCCCGAACGCAAATCCTGTCGTTGCTGCGGCGGACGGGCGTTTCCCCCCGATATGGCTTTCGCCTCTCGCGTATAAGATTGTTCTGAAATCTTTTGACGATGTCACGCTTGTCACGCGCGACCCGATCAACGGCGCCAACACGCCATCAGATGGCGCGGTCACTGCCAACAGCCTCACCAACGACCCCGGAGAACTGGAGGCGATAGGCGACAAGCTCATCCCGACGCTGCGCTACCAGCACTCAGCCACCGTCGCCCCAGCCTATCTCACTATCGCCGATAAGCTCCGCGAGGGCGTGTCGCTCCGCAATTTCGGCGGGGCGGTCGGGAACTCGTCGGCCAACACGGCGGCATTGAATGATTTTGCCGAGGCGGTGGCGGAGGGAGGCTCTGAGGCCCGAGGCCGCCTGCTGATCCCTGATGGCGAATGGGAACTGAGCGGTGCGGTCAATCTGCAACCGGACGGCTTGCAGACCGGCTGCACGATTGAGGGCGTCGATCGCGAATATAGCCGCCTGTTCGTCGACGGCGACGTCAGCATCTTCTCGTTCGGCTCCAATCTGCGGCTGGCGGATTTGGCGATTGAGCAGCGGGGCACGGCCGGGACCGGCGTCGCGCTGACCACCCCGACGACGATCGCGGCGGGGCAGGCCAATTACTGCCAGTTCGAGCGGCTCAAGATTTCAAACTTCAAGGTCGGTCTCGCGGCGCGCTATTCGCTTTGGTCGTCGTTCCGCGATCTGGCGTTTATCGACAACCTCTGTGGCATCCGCGTTGCCCGAAACAATGACATGCTCAATCCGAGCAACCCGGATGCGGTCTCGGGCTGGAACGCGCTCAACGGCACGGGCTGGTTCCACAATGCGCTGACACTGGACAATATCCTGTTTCTTGGTGGCGAAGTGGGCCTGATGGGCGCGCTGGGCGCTGGCGTGTCGCTCAACAACGTCACCGCGCAGGGCCAGAATGGCGATCCTGCCGGAAACCAGTTCCTATCGCCGGGCGCTCTCCGTACCGGCATCTGGGTCGATGGCGGTAAGACGGCGGATCAGGGCTGGGCGCACGACTGGTCCAACATCTATGCGGAGGCCACCGATCGCCCGCTAATGATCCGCGACCAGCGGCTTGTGCGGATCGCCGGGCTGTTCGTCCAGGGTGCGGACGTCAGCTCGCCCTATACTGTGGCACTGGACCAGTATAATTCGACGGTCGAGGTATCCGGGGCCACTGGGCAGGACTTCTTTCAGTACATGGCGCGGGGAGACGCGACCTCCACGCTGCGGGGTCGTCTTCCTGGCCTTGGCACCGTGGCAAATTACTCGTTCGCGTCTGGCGGGCGATACCTGCCCAACAATGACCGGCCGGAAAACTATACGCGCAAGTTCATCTTCTCCAAGACGGATGCTTCGACGACCACGACCTTCACGGTTCCGGTGGAGTTTCAGGACAACGGTTCATATCGTGTCGTCATCAACGCGATCGTTGACAGCAACACCAGCAACCATCGCCGGGTCGCCTACGACATCAGCCGCCTGACCACGGCGGGCAGTACGGCGATCGACATTTCCAGCGGGACGGAGACGAATTTCACCTCGGCCATTGTCGGGCGGAACCTTGTGTTCACGGTGACGACGGCGCTGCGGTTCGACGCGACGGTGACGGTGGAGAGCATCTCCGATTTCGCGGGCCAGTCGGTCCAGATCGCGGGGGCGTGATGTCTGTCACCAACGAGCAACTGGGGGCGCGTGTGGACCGAGTAGAGGGCCGCATCGCGTCGGTCGAAACCAAGGTGGACAGTATCGCCGCTGACGTTCGGAAGACGAGTGCTGATGTCGCGGACCTCGTTGAAGCATGGAAGACGGCCGGGAAGCTTCTCAAGTTCATCCATGTCGTCGCGAAATGGGGCGGCCCGATCGTCATTCTCGCATCCGCCGCCGCAGCCCTCTGGGCGACCGTTTGGGGGCAGAAATGAACCCGCGCCTTATCGCCGGGTCCATCGTGGGCGCCATGGCGATTGCCACCCCGTTCATTGCGGGCTGGGAGGGTAAGAGGAACGATCCTTATCGCGACATCGTGGGCGTCCAGACCGTCTGCTACGGCGAGACCCGCGTTGCCATGCGCCGTTACTCGGACAGCGAATGTTCCGCGCTGTTGATCAAGGCCGTGGGCGATTTCATGCAGCCGGTGATCGACTGCACGCCGGGGCTGATCAATCGCCCTGAGCAACTCGCCGCCGCTACCTCGCTCGCCTACAATATCGGGGCAGGGGCCTATTGCCGGTCGACCATTGCGAAGCGGTTCAACGCTGGCGATCTGCGCGGCGCGTGTGACGGTTTCCGCGCCTGGGTCAACGCAGGCGGGAAGCGTGTTCAAGGTCTCGTCAATCGCAGGGAGGCGGAGCGCAAGCTTTGCCTGACGGGCCTATGAGTCTCGTCATCGCCCTGATCGTCTATGTTGCATTCCTGCTGTTCGCTATCGCTCAATTGCTGGAGCGGCTGGCGTGATCCGTCTTTGGCCCTATGGGGCAGCCGTCGCCATCGTCCTGTCCGCCATCTGGTGGGTCGACCACCGGGGCTATGAACGCGCGC
Source organism: Sphingomonas sanxanigenens (assembly GCA_037190805.1). Classification (GTDB taxonomy): domain Bacteria; phylum Pseudomonadota; class Alphaproteobacteria; order Sphingomonadales; family Sphingomonadaceae; genus JBBCJR01. Next base: position 4,330 of record JBBCJR010000020.1, read on the forward strand.
GGCGTGACGCGCAGGTCGACCAGCTGACAGCCGAAATCCTCGCCCGTCGCCGCACCGCCAAACTCGAACAGGCGATGACCGCCGCGCTCGCCAAGATCGACGGCAACCTCTCCGACCGCCTGACCCAGATCCGCGTCATCCGCGAAACCCTTCAACCGATCATCCAACGGGAGACGATCAGTGACCCGCGCTATCGTGATCCTAGCTGCTCTCTCACTCCAGGCGTGCTCGACGCGCTCAACCGCGCCCGCGCCGCTACCGATCCCGCCGCGTCTGCAAGCGAGCTTTACATCCCCTTGCCCGCCACTGCCGAAGATCACCGACGCGACGCTGGGAGGGCTGGCGATGGCGGACGCTGAGGCAGCAACTCTCTACGCTGAGTGCAGTGCCCGGCACTCGGCCGTGGTGCGCGCCTATGAGGCCGTCTGGGGCATCCTCGTGAAGGAGGCGCGCTGATGGCCGTTACCTCGATCAATTGGGTTGTCCCGCCTGATGCCGATGATGACACACTGATCACGGCGCTTCCCGCCCAAGGTGGAATTTCGTGGGTCAACGCCTTCGGCTGGTCGACGCCTCCAGGGGTCAGGACTGTCTCGGGTGATGTGAAATTCATCGGCCGGACGACCGCGAACCAGTTCAGCCAGGTCCGCACGAGCGATCTGATCACGAACCCCGATCAGAAGATCACCGTCACTCTGCGCTCGATCGCCAACACGTCAGGCCAGACGGACGTCAGGTTTCGGGAATCTGCGGCAGCGTTCACCTTTTACCGCGTCAGATTCCACACCAATGGCGATCTGGTGGTTTACCGCCATGTCGCGTCTGTCGACGGCACGGCGATTTACACGGGATCATGGGTGCGTCCAGCCGATGGCATCGACTTCGATGCGATCATCACTCACGTCAACACGGAAACGGATGCCGAGGCGCCTTGCGTTCGGATCACGATTGAAACGAATGTCGCCGGCCAATCTCCGATTGTCGTTGAAGACACCAATGGAGCGCGGATTCAGGGCACCGGCTATATCGCGCTTTATCTCAATGCGAGCCCGTTCTTCGGATATGGTTTGAGGGCGCTGGAGGCCGAGGAAGTATCGTTCGCCACGGCCTACAGCGTCACAGGCCCGACAACTGGTCCTTCAGGCGTCGAATCCGACCCGTTCACGGTCACGCCGAACGGCCCCGTTGAAGGAACTGTCACCGTCACCCCGAGCGATGGCAACGGCGGGACGTTCGACCCTGCGACCGTTGACCTGTCGGGTGACGACACTCCAACATTTACCTACACGCCGTCATCCGCTGGTGTGAAGACGATCACCTTCACCAATGACGGCGGGCTGACTGATCCTGCGCCATTGGAATACACCGCGACCGGGGGGCCAACTCCGCCAGCGCCGCGCGGCTTTGCCGGCATGGCCCTCGGGCTTGGACTGGGGCTGGGCTTCGGCGTTCAGGGTGGGGGAGGGGCACCCACCCCGCCGGTATGGTCTCCATCTTATGACCAGGGCATGGGCGAGACCGACCAATATGGCCTGGTCAAGGAGTTCCCGCTGCTGGAGAACGGCAACGCGCGGATGTTCTTCGTCGATCCGGTCAACGGGAATGACAGCTATAACGGTCTGTCCCCTTACGCCGGATACCGGGGCAACGGCACCGGTAGCTATTACCAATATGGCGCGACGGGGCAGGGCTCATCCGATGGGAACTATGGGCCGAAAGCCACGCTCATGGCGGGGTTCAATGCGGTTCCGGAAACAGCAACAGATGGCGCCCCGAACGGGCAGCCTCACCAGCTGTTCGTATGCTCGGGGGAAAGCTATACGGCGACCGCGCCGGCTTCCAATGGGTGGGATTCTCGATCCGGCCTGAGCGTCGCCTATCCGTTCTGCATCCAGTCCTATGAGCGGGACGATCCCTGGAACAAGGGGAAGCATGGTCGAGCCGGAATACACGGGAATGGTGCACGGCCATTTGTCAGCGTCAATCCAACCGGGACGACGATATTCGGGACTTACCGAGGTCAGGGACCTTATGGGCGTTTCGCCCTTCGGGGACTCCACCTGTGGACCGCGCAAAGCGAGACAGAGGGCCGAGCGGTCAATCAGATCGGTTCCCAGATCGATATCCTGACAGAGAATTGCAGGTTCGAGAATGTCAGCATCGTGCAGGATTTTACGACCACTAATTTCCCCGATGATTATATCGGCACGAACATCATCGTTCGTCGGTGTGTCATCGATCTTCAGTGGGGATCGGCTAGTGGCAACGGACCCAGCGGGACGCACAACTACGCCACGGATGCTACCTACGAATATAATATTTTCTACCACAACGGCTGGAAGGAAGGCGCCCTGCGAAGCGCGTCCAATAATGACGGAGGGTCAAACGGCCGGAAGCACAGCCTCTATCTCAGCAATGTTCGCGGCTCGACGAGCATCGTTCGATACAATGTCCTCATCGCGGCCGGCTATGGTGGCGTGTCTGCGCGCGGGAATGTGGAGAGCTACAACAATGTGGCGATAGACTGCCCGCAGGCGTTCATCGGTGGTGGCCAGGTCGCGGATTGGTCGACAGAGAACCCGGACGGGATCGTGTCCAAGCAGCATGACAATCTCGTCATGGGGCTGGAAACCGGAAACGGGGGGTCGATGACATCGCAGGGTATGCAGGCTGGAAACGCGGTCGCCCCGTCGTTCGCGGCGAGGAACCTGTTTATCAACGGCGGCCCACAGAAGGCGAACCTCCAGGCGGCAATCTGGATCAAGTCCGAGTATCCACTAGGCGGCCCATATGCTCCGTGCGAGGTCGACGTGTTCGAAAACTGGCTGTTCGATTATTGCGATACGATTCACTTGGTACAGCCAGGCTACGACAACCTGACGATCAACGACCTGGGCGGAAACAGCAATTCGCCAACCAGCCCCATCTCAACCCCTGATATTTACGCCCACTTCGGCGCTGACGATCGGGATGAGCTGGTTGACCTGATGCGCGCCGATCCGCTGCGGAATTGGGCCTACGAGATGGAGAAGTATGTCAGCGCTGCTTGCGGGAAAGAGTTCGAATACGCCTAGCAGTTGAGCCGGCCATAGCGCTCGACGGCCCACCCATTGGCGACCATCCAGCATCCGACGTCCTGACCCTCGACGGTGAGACGGGCGACGGTACGTCCGAAGCGGTCGTGACCCATGCGCTGAATCATCACCGTCTTGCTCTCCAGCAGCCCCGCCAGCGCACGCTTGCTTGCCGCGCCATCTCCGGGGGTGCAGGCGCGGTTGCGCGCGCAGGGGCTTATCTCCGGGGCGTCGATCGAAGCTATGCGAACCCTCTCTGGCCCACATCGCACGGTGTCGCCGTCTACGACGACCAGCGCGAGGCAAACGGCCGCAGCTTCAGCCAGCACTTGCGCCATCCGTCGCAAGGATGCTGTCGATCTGGGAGAGGGCTTGGGACATGATGTCGGCGAACCGTGCATTCGTGTCAGCCTTCGCATTTCCCTCAGCCGTTTGCTTATCGAGGTGCTGCAACTCATAGTGGCTGAACTGGTGCCGGCCTTGGACCAGCGCCTCCCTCGCCACCCGCAGCGCATCCATAGCGGCGTCGCGCTGGCGTTCGGCAGCCGTGCAAGCGCGGGTGTTCCAAGTATTAACAGCGGTCTGCTTCTCGTCCCACGAATCCTGGTAGATTCCGCAATCCGCGCAAACCACACGAAATACAGTCAGTGACCCCGATGCCTGTGACGCGCCTGTTTCCAATAGTTCGGGCGCTCCACCGCAAAATGGACACGGTAGGGTGCCCTCCATCACGCCCACCTCGATTTAGGGGCAATAGCGTCCTTCACGCCGGGATGGTCGCCCATAGCTATTAGCTCTTTCGATGTAACGATGCCGCCCGGAGAGGTGATCACGCCTGTTCCATCGCAGGCTAGACAGATTGGAATAGCTGGATGGCACCCACGACAAGGGCGGGTGACGAGATTATCGCTGCTCATCAATCGTCATCCTCATAGATATAGTATTCTTTTAATTGATCGTAGTCGATGAACCCTTCGTCTTTAAGGAAGCTGACGATAGCAACGGCCTGATCCATCCCAAGGTGAGTTGCTGTCAGGAGGTCCGTTGCTAGTTCTTTATAAACGTCGATCGGATTATCGCTGCTCATTGCTGTTGTCCTTGAGATAGGTGCGTAGCCGCTCGACGGACGGCATCACGTGGCCGTAGAGGTCGCGGGCTGTGTCCTTATCCATCGACCCCTGATCGAGGTTCATGATGCGGTCGATCAAGAATGCGGCCTCTGATTTCATCTCAGCCACCCGCGCTTCGGTTGCTTCGATTGCGGCGAGGGCGACCTCTAGGTGCTCACAATAAACCTCCGTCCAAGTCGGTTTATCTGGAAGACGTTTGCGAACAACGTCCCGCGCCAATTTCAGCTTTTCATCCTGCGACATTGCTGTCCTCCATCATCTCGCGGCAGAGGCGCGATATCGTTCTGAGGCCAAGTTCCCTGGGCCAACGACGACGCACCGAACGGCCGCCTCGGATCACGGCGATAGAGGTCCAGCCATAGCCGAGGTCGACCTCAACCAGGCCGAGCCGATGGCGGTACACGCCAGTCCTGAAGCCATTGTCATCCGGATCGGATATGCTCAGCCCTCCGCGCCCGATGGCCCAGCCATATTCCTCGTAATTAGCGAGGCTCATTGCTGTCCTCCATCATGGCGGCGTGGGCGCGGAGTCCGGCCGCGAAGGTGAGCAGGAAGCTGACGTGCTCTAGTTCGATGATCTCGGCGCGGAAACGGGACCTCGCCACGTGTTCAGCAAGCGCGATGGCCCGCTTTTCGAATTTGACGGCCAGGTCGAGAAGCTGCTGCTTATCGGTCATGGCTGGCCTTTCGTTTTGCCGCGAGCGCGACGCTTTGCCCGCTTCGTCAGGGGCTTCGGCGTGTGGACGTATTCGAGTTCGTCCCGCCTTCGATGGACGTTCGTGATGCGTTCGTCGGGCGTGCTGAAATAGGGAAGCCCGAGCGCAAGCGCGGTTGTGCCGAGAACGCTCAGCATGGCTCATCTCCCAATTTGCTCTGGATAAGGCGGTGATCGCCGCGACCGCTGCCGCATCGAAGGTCCGGTCAGTCATGCTGCGAGCCTTTCCTGATTAACCGAGCGGGCGAGCGAGAGGAGAATGTCGCGAAAGGGGACCGGCGTCGCATTGCGGATGCGAACCTTGTCCTTGCCACCGACCATGGCCATCATTCCGATCCGGCGGGCCTTCTCGTAGCCATGGCGCTCAAGGGCGACCGGATGCAGGCGCTGCGGCCCCTTGCCCCAGACCAGATCGGGCAGGTCAGCAGGATCGACGCCATAAACGAGTAGCCACGTCAGCTTGTTGGCGAAGTGGCCATAGTGGCTCTGATCGACACAACAGGTCCAACCGCCATCACCTGTCGAAATCCATCCTCCGTCACGGGGCGGCGGGTTGAGATTGAAGACCGGCCATGCTCTGCTGTCGCATGGGTGCTCCGCCACACCACCGAACTCCCGGAGGGTTTTCAGTGTGTGAGCGAACAGGCCGCCATCGTCTCCAAGCTTGAACTGATGAGGTTTGCGCGTACTGCCGTGCCAGAAACGGCCCCAGCGTTTGCAGACCGGATGCGCGACCACAGGCCACGGGCCACGATAGCTCCGGCCGTCCAGATGAACCGTGGTGCTACCGTCCGCGTGGTCCTCGCCATGGCCCGCGACAACCACGCCAGGAAGGCCGAAATAGCACCCGCCCGTCTCGACATAGAGTGCAGCCACCATCCGATCACCCGGCATGGGCCGTCCCCTCGGATGCGAGGATGGCGCGGCGGCGCTTTTCGAGTAGGCGCTGAGCCGCCTTCGTCGATTCCAGGTCTGGATGGCCGTTCGCCCGATCTTCGAGCGTCACGACGGGCGCGACGACTTCTCCGACCTCGAGCGCAGCATGATAGGCGGCCTTTGTTGCGTCGGCCTCAGCCTGCAATCTCGCCAATGTCGCCTTATTCCAGCGGTCATAGGTTTTGGTTTGCGGCGCTGATCGGAGGCCGGCGTGAATATGCGACAGAACATCATATTCAGTGGTCAGGCCACGCTCAGTCGCGAACGCGGCCAGCGACTGGACGCGGGGGCGCTCAGCCACGGCTCAGGCCCTCACTGTGATGGGGGAGGGGGCGGAAATAGTTTTCCGTCGCCCGGCTAAGTTATTGGCGCTAAACGATCGGTTTTCCCGGAACGTCCGGCGAACATCGGCGGATGCGCGCGGTTCCCTGGAAAGACGATATTAAGAGAATGAGTTGATAGCCGGACCATGGCTAGTCAAGGCTGGGATGAGGTTGGAGGCGGGCGGCAGGTGCGTTTCGACGACATGATCGGAACCATCCTTGCCCAGCAGCCGCTGGTCGGGTCCGCGCGCGCGGGCGCGTTCCGGCAGCTCGTCGACCTGCTGGCGCAAGGTCGGGGAGGGGGCGATGTCCAACTGCTCGACGCCGCCTACGCCCTGCTGGCCGAACTGAAGCCCGATCTTCCAACCCCCATCCGTGCCCGTGCCGCGCAGCGACTGGCGGGCAGCCCGGTGCCGGTTCGCCTCGCCGCCCTGTTCGCGGACGAAGCGGTGCGTGATGTCGCCGACTTCTACCTTGCCCTCCATCTGGCCGAGGATGACTGGCTGGAACTGCTGCCCAGCCTGGCCCCGCCAATCCGTGCATTGCTGCGCGAGCGGCGCGACCTGCCCGGCCCGGTGATGGCGGCGATCGACGCCTTCGGTCATTCCGGCCGGGCGCTCACCGCACGCGACGACATGGGCGTGGTCGTTGAAGAGGTCATCCCCGACGTCGATGCTGATCGCGCTCCCCCCAGCCTCGACATGGATGAAGCGCCGTTTGCCGATCTCCCGTGGGACGACGTCGCGGCGGAGACAGCGAGCGAAGAGGAGGACCGGCTAGCCCCGGAATCGCCCTGGGTGGTGCCGCCATTGCCGATCACCGCGCCGCCCGAACTGCTGGGCGGCATTTTCCCCGACGAACGGATCGACCCGGCGGTCAGAGCCGGGCAGGACCAGATTCGCGACCTTCTGTCCCGCATCGAGGCGTTTCGCGACCGCGCGGACATGCCGGATCGCGGGACGTCATCCAGTTCGGACGAGGCAGCGGCATCGGCCGAACCTCCTGCGTCTCCGCCATCCATCGCTCGGTGGCCGACGTCGGAGGATTTTCGTTGGGAAAGCGATATCGGCGGCCAGATCATCTGGTGTGAGGGGATCGAGCGCGCCGCGCTGGTCGGGCGGTCGATCGCCGTCCCCGCCATGGAACCGGACGATGGCGTCGATGCCGGTGTCGTCAGCGCCTTCATGCGCCGGACGCCGTTTCGCGACGCACGGTTGATGTTGCCCGGCGAAGCTGGATTCAGCGGCGAATGGCGGCTGTCGGGCGTGCCGTTCTTCGACCCTCGCGACGGCCGTTTCACTGGCTTTCGGGGCACGGCACGGCGCCCGCGCGGTCCGCTGCCCGGGGTTGCCGAGGCGCCGAAGGATGGCGACGGCCTCCGCACCCTGACCCCGGACGGCGTTCGCCAGATGGTGCACGAGTTGCGCACGCCCCTGAACGCCATCATGGGTTTTGCCGAGATGATCGAGCGGCAGATGCTGGGGCCCGCGGCCAGCAGCTATCGCGACCGCGCCGGCGAGATTCTGGACGAGGCCCGACGCCTGCTGACTGCGGTCGAGGATCTGGACACCTTGGCGCAGACGGGCGATGCGGAAGCCCCCCATACCGACATCGACGCCGCCATCGTGCAGCTGGTCGATCGCTATCGTCCGCTCGCCCGCAATCGTGGCGTCGCCCTGGTTTCCCACATTCCCGATGATCTGCCGCCGGTCGTGGCGACTGTGGAAGCGGTCGACCGGCTGGTGGGACGCCTGCTGGCGTCCGTGCTCGCCACGACCCATGCCGGCGAGCAGCTGGATATCGAGCTCGAATCGACCGGGACGGGGGTCAGCCTGATGCTGTCGCGGCCCCGCATGCTGGCTGGGCGGAGCGAGGCCGAACTGCTCGACCCCGAAATGCGGATCGAGGATCTGGGTCGCGAGGCGCCGGCGCTCGGCCTCAGCTTCGGTCTCAGGCTGGTGCGCCAGCTGACCCAGTCGCTCGACGGCGGTTTCCGGATCGATGCCAGCGGGTTCTCGATCTATCTGCCAGCGGCGAGTGGGCGCCATCGCCAGCGCGGCGGGGCGGGCTGAGCCGGGGGCGGGGGTAATGTCGCGGACATTGCGCTACCGGGCACGGCTGGGACTGGGGGGGCTCGACGAACCGCCGTCCCCCGATCGCTACGTCGACCTGCCGGAGGGCTTCGGGCGCCGCGTTCTGGTCTTCGCCGATACCGAGGAGGAGTTCGACTGGGCACAGCCTCGCCGCCGTGATTCCACCGCGACCCGGACGATCGCCTCATTGCCCGAATTGCATCGTCGCCTCTTCGGTTTCGGTATCCGCACCGCCTATATGGTGGATTATCCGGTTGCGGACTCGCCGGTTGCCGTCGCTGTATTGCGTGATTTTCTGGAGGCTGGGGAATGCAGCATCGGCACCCAGCTGCACCCCTGGGTAAACCCGCCCTTCGATGAAGCGCTGACGGTTCCCAACAGCTTTTCGGGCAATCTGCCGAAGGGCCTGGAGGCGGAAAAGCTCACCCGGCTGACCGACCGGATCGAGCAATCTTTCGGCGTTCGCCCCACAGTCTATCGTGCCGGTCGCTACGGTGTCGGCCCGAACAGCGCCGCCCTGCTCGAGCGGCTGGGCTATGAAGTGGATGTCTCGGTGCGGGCCGGGTTCGACTATGGCGCGGAAGGCGGGCCGCGCTTTCATCTGGTCCAGCCGCGCCCCTTCTGGGTCGGGCCCGAGCGGCGCCTGCTCGAGATTCCTCTGTCCACGCTTTACACCGGACTGCTGCGGCCTTGGGGTAGCAGACTGTTTCATGCCGCGTGCCGCGTGCCGCGCCTGCCTGGTCTGCTGGCTCGTGGCCGCCTGCTCTGCCGGGTGCCGCTGACGCCGGAAGGTACGCGCCTTGCCGAAGCATTGGAGGCGGTTCGCATCGGCCTGGGTGAGGGTCAGCGTGTGTTCTCGATCTCCTACCATTCGCCGTCGGTGGTGCCGGGGCATACGCCCTATGTCCGCGATGCCGCCGATCTTGCGTGCTTCAACGCCTGGTGGGACGGGGTCCTGAACCTGATGGCGAAAAGCGGGGTCGAGGCCGGCACCGTCGAAGAGGTGCTGGTGGCGGCGCGCAAGACGCTTGCCGTGCCCGCTACCGAGCCGCTATCCGCGTGATCGGTGCGGGCCGCCGGATGGGGGCCCGTAGCTCAATGGTTAGAGCCGGCCGCTCATAACGGCTTGGTTGGGGGTTCGAGTCCCTCCGGGCCTACCATCCAGCGTCCCGCACCAGGATATTGACTTTTCGCGCCTTCGCTGCCATCTGGCCGGCGAGCGTTGGCGCCCCTCGTCGGGCGCATGTTCGGGCCGCGTGATGGTTCCGCCAGTCGGAACAGGCCACGAACTCTAGACCGCTCCCTGTTTCAGGCAGCCCATGTCACGCGGGTCGTCAGTCCCGCCTGGCGTTCGCGCGTCCGCGTCTTTGCGGATGGTGCCGGCGCCCTTTTTTCCAAGGTTTTCACATTGACCAAATTTTCCGACTTCGGCCTTAACGCCGCGATTCAGTCCGCGCTTGCCGCCGAAGGCTATGAGACGCCGACGCCGATCCAGGCGCAGGCCATTCCACTGGCCCTTGCCGGCCGTGACCTGCTGGGCATCGCCCAGACCGGCACCGGCAAGACGGCGGCGTTCGCGCTGCCGTCGCTCCACCATCTGACCAACGAGGCAAAGCCGACGCCGCGTCACGGCTGCCGGATGCTGGTGCTGGCGCCGACGCGTGAGCTGGCCAGCCAGATCGCCGACAGCTTCCGTGCCTATGGCGCCAATCTGCGTGCCCGCGTCGCCACGGTGTTCGGCGGTGTGCCGATCAACCGCCAGATCCGCGAGCTGGCGCCCGGCGTCGATGTGCTGGTCGCGACTCCCGGCCGCCTCCTCGACCTCATCGACCAGAAGGCGCTGACCCTGAACCATGTCGAGATTCTGGTGCTGGACGAGGCCGATCAGATGCTCGATCTCGGCTTCATCCATGCGCTGAAGCGGATCGTGCCGATGCTGCCCAAGCGGCGGCAGACGCTGTTCTTCTCCGCCACCATGCCCAAGACCATCGCCGAACTGGCCGACCGCTACCTGACCAATCCGGTCAAGGTCGCGGTGACGCCGGTCGCGACCACCGCCGAACGGGTGGAGCAGCGCGCCACCTTCCTGCCGCAGGCGGACAAGCAGGCGCTGCTGACCATCCTGCTGCGCGATCCGGCGATCGACCGGGCGCTCGTGTTCACCCGGACCAAGCATGGCGCCGACCGTGTCGTCCGTCAGCTGGGTCACGCCGGCATCGCCGCCGTCGCCATCCACGGCAACAAGAGCCAGCCGCAGCGCGAGCGGGCTCTGGCGGCCTTCCGATCGGGTGAAACGCCGGTGCTGGTCGCGACCGATATCGCGGCGCGGGGTATCGACGTCGATGGCGTCAGCCATGTCTTCAACTTCGAGATCCCGAACGTTCCGGAACAATATGTCCACCGCATCGGCCGCACCGCGCGGGCGGGGGCGACGGGTTTGGCCATGTCGCTGGTCGCCGATGACGAGCGGCCCTATCTGCGCGATATCGAGAAGCTGACCCGTCAGAAGCTCGCCATCCTGCCGCTGCCCGCCGATTTCGCCGCCGAGGCGGCCAAGCTGCGCAAGAACGCGCCGCCGCCCCAGCAGCAACAACAGCAGCGGCCACACGGCCAGGGACCGCGCGACGGGGACAGGCGGCACGACCGTGGTGGCGGCCAGCCCCAGGGCCAGCGTCGCCGTGGTCCGCGTGGCCGGCCTCAAGGCGATCGCCGGGCCGAAGGGCAGCGCCAGCGCTGATGACGTCGAGGCGGGGCGGGATCATCCTGTTCCGCCTCGCCCCTGCCTGCTTCCCCTGACTCGCGTGGCTGGCTAGCGTTCGCCGGGTGACGATGTTTTCGCCTGATCGACGGAGTGTGCTTGCGGCCGCGCTGGCTGGCGGTCTGACCGCAGCCTGCTCACCACTCGAATGGCTCGACATCGTTGACCGGATGGTCCCGGGTGGCGGCGGCCGGCGGGTGGCACGCGATGTCGCCTATGGCCCAGACGGCCGTCACAAGCTCGACATCTACGCTCCGCGGGCCGCGGCCGGGCCGCTGCCGATCGTGCTGTTCTTCTATGGCGGTTATTGGCGCAGCGGACAGCGGCAGGATTATCGTTTCATCGGTTCGGCGCTCGCCGATCTGGGCTTCGTCACCGTCATTCCCGATTACCGTCTGGTTCCCGAGGTCCGCTTTCCCGCCTTTGTCGAGGACGCCGCCGCTGCGCTCCGCTGGACCACGCGTCATGCGGAGACTTTCGGCGGCGATGCCAGCCGGATTGCGGTCACGGGCCATTCCGCCGGGGCTTATATCGCCCTGATGCTGGCTCTCGACTCGCGTTGGCTAACGCGCGCTGGAGCGGATCCGACTGCCCTCCGGGCCGCGGCGGGCCTTGCTGGCCCCTATGATTTCCTGCCCTTTCCCAGCTGGCAGGCCGAAGCGGCGTTCGGCAACGTATCCGACCCGATGCTGACCCAACCGATCCGCTTCGCGCGCGGGGACGCGCCGCCGGTGCTGCTGCTGACCGGAGATGCTGATGACGTGATCGCGCCGGACAACAGCATCCGCCTCGATGCCGCGATCCGGAAAGCCGGAGGTCGCTCGCGCCTCGGCATTTATCGCGGGCTGGGGCATAACGACATGATCGAGGTGATCGCCAGGCCCTATCGCCGGCGCGCGCCCGTGCTGGCGGATCTGGCCTCGTTCCTGGGCGAAGCGCTCAGAACCGGCTGAAATCGGGTGGGCGCCGCTCGATGAAGGCGGCGAAGGCTTCCGCCGCTTCGGGTGTCGTCAGTCGGGCGGCGAAGGCGTCGAACTCCGCCCGCATGACCGCTTCGATCGTCTCCGTGCGCCGCATCAGGCCCTTGGTCGCGGCCAGTGCGCCGGGCGGGCGCGCCGCCAGTGCCCTTGCCGCCGCCATGGCCAGATCGTCGACATCGGCGCTGGCGGTCGCCTGATTGGCAAGACCCAGCGTCGCCGCCTCGGTCCCCGATATCGCCTCGCCCAGCGCCATCATCGCAAAGGCGCGTGCATGGCCGATCCGTTCGGGCAGCAGCAAACTCGACGCCGCCTCGGGACACAGGGCAAGGTTCGCGAACGGCATCGACAGTCGGGCATTGTCGGCGACCAGCACCATATCAGCGTGCAGCAGAAGTGTCGCGCCGATCCCTACCGCATGACCCCGAACGGCGGTGACGACCGGCACTGGCAGGCGGTTGAGCGTGAGGAGGAAGCGGCCGACCGGACTGTCGGCGACGTTTCCAATGCCACCGGCATTGGCTTCGATGAAGTCGGGAATGTCGTTGCCGGCGCAGAAATGCTCGCCCGCGCCACGTATCAGGACGACGCGGACGGCGGGATCCTGACCTGCGCGGCTCAGCTCGTCGGCCAGCCGGGCATACATGGCACGGGTCAGCGCATTGCGTTTCTCGGCGCGATCGAGCGTCAGGACCATGATCCCGCCGCTGCATTCGGTGACGATGGACATTGTTGGCCGCCCCGCCTGGTCGACGTCTGGATGGAACGACCTTGCTGCGGGTTGCAGCCGGCTTCGTCAACCCGTTCGGATCAGGCGGCGAGCGGCTGGCCGTTCTCGTCGATGTTCAGCGCTTTCAGGATGGCCTGCAGCTTGGCGGAGGTTTCGTCGGCTTCTTCGGCCGGGTTCGACCCGTCGACGATGCCGGCACCGGCAAATATCCGCGCGCGATGTCCGCTGACCTCGGCGCAGCGCAGGGAGACGTACCAGGCGCCGTCGCCCGCCCGATCCGTCCACCCCACCGCACCCGCATAGAAGCCGCGGTCATAGCCCTCCAGCTGCGGGATCAGTGCGGCGGCCCGGTCACGGGGGGTGCCACCAACCGCAGGCGTGGGGTGGAGGAGCGCAGCCAGTTCGGCCGCCGATACCCTGTCGGGATGTTTCAGCCTGCCGGTAATCTGGGTGCCCAGATGCCACATGGTACGGGTCGACACCATCACGGGTCGTTCGGGCGCGACAAGGTCGCTGCACAGCGGTGCGAGACGGTCGAGAATTGCTTCGACTACCCAGCGATGCTCGCGCCGATCCTTGTCCGACCGCATCAGGGCGGTGGCGGACGCGCGATCCTCGATCGCGTCGGTACTGCGACGGGATGAGCCGGCGAGCGGATAGGAGCGGATCGCCTCGCCGGTCTTGGAGATCAGCAGTTCCGGCGTCGCGCCGACCAGATGACGGGGCCGATTGTCCGCGCCGTGGTCGAGGGGGGTCAGGAACCGCACTGCGCCCGGATCCCCGGTCAGCCGGGCCGACAGCGCCAGGACGTCGATCGGAGCATCTGATTCCAGCACTAGGCTGCGGGACAGGACGATCTTGTCCAACGGCGCGCCGTCGCGATGCGAAGCGGTGATGATCTCGAGGGCGCGGGCCACGGCCCGCTGATAGTCTGCCCGGCTGGGCTCGGCCGTGACTCTCCAGGCCTGCCGCGCCGGGGGGGCGGCTGCCTTCAGGGCCCAGGGAATGTCGGATGCGGTTTCCGGCTGGAACAGGCAATCGTCCGCCGCCCGATCGAACGGGAGAGCACCAACCAGCAAGTCCGGGACTTGGGTCCCCCCTCGCTCGTTGGCAAAGAATGCGCTGACCCGCTCCGCCAGCGTATCGGCCGGTCCTGGCGTCAGGCGCTGACGCAGCCCGCTGGCAAACAGTTGCGAGTCCGCCGCCGCCAGCGCGAAAATCCACGGCGTTGCGCGAGCTAAGGTCGCCTCATAGTCATCGAGCATCAGTTTCACCGTGCGGCCAATGCATCGAGAGAGGGGAGGGACGCCAACGGGGCTCCGGGCCGGGTCGAATGGAACGACCGTATAGCGGCCCTGAACCGACTGCCCATAAAGGCCGCTTGCATCACATATCCTTCCGGCTATCTATGAGACTGGTTCTCATTCTCAAGTCAGGTTGCCGTTAGCTTGGGAAACATTCGCGTAAGATGACGACAACATTAAATCCGTCGTGGAGTGCCTCCCCGCGCCACGCTGCCGGTGTGGAGGTGGTGCGATGAAGATGCTGGTTGTGGAGGATGACCCCCGGACCCGCAGTTTCATCGTGCAGGGTATGCGACAGAGCGGGCATATCGTCGATGAGGCCGAGGATGGCCCCGCCGGTCTCGATCTGGCGCTGGTTGACACCTACGACGTACTGGTCGTCGACAGGATGCTGCCGGGCTGCTCGGGCCTTGATGTGGTGCGGGCGGTGCGTGCGCAGGGGATCGCCACGCCGTGCCTGATCCTGACTGCCGTGGGCGCGGTCGAGGATCGTGTGGAGGGCCTCAACGCCGGGGCGGACGATTATCTGGTGAAACCCTTCGCGTTCAGCGAATTGCTGGCACGCCTGCAGGCGCTGGAACGGCGTCCCCCCTTGTCGCGTCAGCCCGATCGGCTGCGCGTGGGGGACCTGGAGGTCGATCCGGTCGCCCATCGCGTGACTCGCGCCGGCCGGCCGATCGTCCTCACCTCGCACGAGTTCAAGCTGATCGACTATCTGGCGCGCCGCGCTGGCCAGGTGGTGACGCGGACGATGCTGCTCGAGGCGCTGTGGGGATTTCATTTCGATCCCCGCACCAATATCGTCGATGCTCATATCAGCCGCCTCAGGGCCAAGATCGATCGCGATTTCGATGTCGAGCTGATCCGTACCGTCCGAGGGGTCGGATATGTCCTCCAGCAGCCCGAATAGGGTCAGCCTCGGGGCCTTGTGGTCGACTGCCAGCCTGCGCCTCGCGCTGGCGTTTTCGGCCCTCTTCGGCCTGGGTGGAGCGGTGCTGTTCGTTGGCGTGGACTTCGGATTGATCCGGTTCGCCGAGGCGGAAGTGCGCGCCGCGCTCAATCACCAGATGGATATCATGCATGACGATGTCGAGCGCCTGGGCCCGGATGGCGTCGTCGAGATGCTCGAATCCCAGGCCCATAATCGCGAGGCACGCCGTTATCTGTTTCTGGTTGTCACACCGAACGGACGTGCGTTTTCCAACGGTTTGACCCGTGCCGCCGTCAACAATGAGGGCTTTCGCCACAATCAGGCCAGCAAGCCGCGCGCCGCGCGCTGGCCGGACCAGCGACCCAACATGCTGATCCTGAGCCATACCGAGCCGGATGGGACTTTGCTCGCCATCGGCCGCGATACCCAGCATCTCGATGAGTTGCGCGGTGGCATTCGCGCCTTTGCCCTCTGGGGCGGCCTGGCGGTGATCGCATTGGCCCTGCTGGCCGGGCTCTCCATGGGTTATCTGTTCCTGCGCCGGCTGGATGGCGTCAACCGCACCGTCGAAAGGATCATTTCCGGCGATGCCGCTGAGCGCCTCCCCGCTATCGGCTTCGGGCGGGAGTTCGACGACCTGGCACGCAATCTCAACCGCATGCTCGATCGTCAGGAAGCGACGATGGATGCGCTCAAGACCGTGTCCGAGGGCATTGCCCACGATCTACGGACCCCTCTCGGCCGGCTCCGCAACCGGCTCGAGGAGGTCGAAGCCGCTGCTGACGACCCGGTCAAGTGGCAGTCAGGGATCGACCTGGCGGTTCAGGAAATCAATCAGATCACGGATTTATTCGAATCTCTTCTGGTCCTGTCCCAGGTCGAGGGGGGAAGGGTGACGTCCCGTTTGGCGATGGTCGATGTCGTCGACCTTCTCAATAGCGTGGGCGAAATCTACCGCCCGGTGATCGAGGATGCCGGCGGCAGGTTGCGGATCGCGGGCGCCGGACCCTTGATGGTCAGGGGTGACGCGGCCCTTCTTACCCAGGCGCTGTCAAATTTGATCGAGAACGCGATGGTCCATGGCGGCGTGCCGCCGGTCATCGCCCTGGACGGCGAGCGCGCCGGTGATCGCATCCGCCTGTCCGTGGCGGACCAGGGCGCCGGTATCCCGCCCGAGGAGCGCGAGAAGGTGCTGCAACGCTTCTACCGCATGGATCGCAGTCGGTCGCGCCCGGGCTCCGGTCTTGGCCTGGCGATGGGCGCCGCCGTGGCGAAATTGCACGATGGATCACTGGCGCTGAGTGATAACGCGCCGGGGCTGAAGGTGGTATTGGACCTCCCGGCGGCGTGATCGAAATGCTTGGCCGGTGCCAGCGTGATGTGTGCATCGGTACTCGGCATCCACCAAAGGCGAGCGCAATTGCCGATGATATACTGATGAATTCTTGACTTCTGTAGCGCTGGCAACAGTTTATGCCTTAACTAAACGAAAACGGGGTGACTGATAAATAAAGTCGGGTAGGCTTTGCGTTGTGTGTCGAGGTGTGTGAGGCATGAACAGAACTGTTTTCTGGGCTGACCATAAATCACAACCGGACGCCCGGCGGTGCGGTATCGTTGATTTCGTGCCTGCCACCATCCTGCTGGCGGTGCTGATCATTGCGCTGGCCGTGATCTATGTTTCGCAGGCTGATGACGATGATCAGTATCTGATCGTTGCGCCCATCGGCTGGTCGATGGCTCGCACCTTGAATCTAGCCGTTTCCAATGATGCGCGATTGGTGAAGCCGGGCCGTTGGTCCAACACGGCATTCGTCATCTCGCCCCGCACGGACTTTGCAAGCACGGCGCGTGCCGCCGGCGCATGGCTGGTCCTGCCGGTGCCTGCGGCGTGGGATTGCGGTGGCGCGGATGAAAGGGCAGCTCTGTGATCGTCGAACTCGACACGTTGCGCTGGCGGTTCAGCCGCTTTCTGCTGATCCTGTTCTGGGCGCATGTACCGCTGCTGGGAGCAGTCGCTTGGCTCATGGGCGATTCGCCTGCCTACGCGCTTGCCGCCGCGCTTCTTGCCGGGGTCTATCATCTGACGTGGTGGCGCAACGGCATCGCGCCGGCAACGCGCTATCTGTCGGCCGTCGCACTGATGGCGGAACCAGCCATCCTGCTCCTCCTGCTGCGCGGGCATGCGTGGCAGATGGACATGCACATGTATTTCTTCGCGATGCTGGCGTTGACGGTCGCCTGGTGCGATCGCTGGACCATCCTGGTCGCGGCGACCACGGTGGCCCTGCATCATCTGCTGCTGCTTTACCTCCTGCCCTATGCGGTGTTCCCGGCTGACGGTGATCTGCCGCGCGTCCTGCTCCATGCCGCGATCGTCGCCTTTCAGACGGTGGCGCTGGTGTGGTTCAGCAATATGCTGGTCTCCAGTTTTCACCGGATCGACAGGATGCGGCAGGAGATTCTGGTCAAGAACGAGGCCCTGGAAGAACGCACCCGCGAGGCGGAGGCCGCCAGCAAGGCCAAGAGCATGTTCCTGGCTAATATGAGCCACGAGATCCGGACGCCGATGAATGCCATCCTCGGCTTCTGTCATCTCGTCGCCCGGACCGACCTGAACGACAAGCAGCGCGATTACGTGACCAAAATAAATGGCGCGGCCGTGTCATTGCTACGCCTGATCAACGACATACTGGATTTTTCGAAGAACGATGCCGGCAAGCTGACGCTGGAGGTGCGTCCCTTCGATCTCAGGGCGGCGGTCGCCAGCCAGATCCAGCTGGTCGCTGCCGACGCGGCGGCAAAGGGCGTCGAAACGGTGTCCGAAATCGATCCCGCCTTGCCCAAGGTGCTGGTCGGTGATGAGCTGCGTTTCAACCAGGTGCTGCTGAATCTGCTCAGCAACGCGATCAAATTCTCCAGCCAGGGTCGGGTCACCGTTGGCGTTTCTGTGGCCGGCGCCGAAAAGGATGGCGTGCGGCTGGAAATGTTCGTCCGTGACAACGGCGTGGGCATTCCCGCCGATCAGCAGGCGGGACTGTTCAATTCCTTCACGCAGGCCGACAGTTCGACGACCCGCAAGTTCGGCGGCACGGGTCTCGGCCTCGCGATCTGCCGCCAGATCGTCGAGCAGATGGACGGCGCAATCCGTGTCGACAGCGCGCCCGGCCAGGGCAGCACCTTCACCTGTCACTTCGTTCTCGCGAAGGATGAGGTGGAGGCCAGGGCCGAGGTGAAGCCGAGCGCGCGTGTTCAGAAACTCAGAATACTGGCGGCCGACGACAATCCAGCCGCACGCCAGATCATGCAGGAAATCTTCGAGCAGTGGGGCATGGCCATCGACCTTGTGGCCTCCGGCCAGGAAGCGATCGCCGCTTGCCGCGATGCTGCCGAACGCGGACAGGGCTATGATCTCGTGCTGCTCGACTGGAAGATGCCAGGCATGGACGGTGTCGAGACGGTCAGGTTGCTGCACGAGACGCAGCGGCTGCCGCGAGTTCCGGCGATCCTCATCGTGACCGCCTACGGCACCGACGATCTCGTCACCCAGGCGGGCAGCACCGGCATTTCCGCTTTCCTGTCGAAGCCGATTGATCCGCGCGCTCTGCTGGACGCCATCAATACCCTGTTTCCGGTCATCGACGAACACACGCGCCAGGGGGAACGGGACTCGCGGCCCGATGTCGTGGAGCCCGCCTTGCCAGTGGTTGCCGACAATCTGCGGGGGCTGCGCGTGCTGTTGGTGGAGGACAACGACATCAACCGCGAAATTGCCATGGAGCTTCTGACCGACGCTGGCCTGACCGTCGATTGTGCCGAAAACGGACGGGTCGCCTGTGAACGGGTGGAGGCCAACGGCAAGGATTACGCCGCGATCCTGATGGACGTGCAGATGCCCGAGATGGACGGCATCGAGGCGACCCGGATCATTCGCGCCAGCTGGAATAGCGACAAGCTGCCGATCATCGCAATGACCGCCCACGCGTTCGAGGAGGAGCGGCAACGCTGCTTCTCGGTCGGCATGAACGACCATGTCGCGAAGCCCGTTGATCCGCTCCTGCTGACAGCGGCGCTCAATCGCTGGCTCAAGCCACGCGCTGGCGTGCGCGAGGTGGTGGCAACCGTGGCGGCCGTGTCATCCGATATGTTGCCCCGCCAGCTGCCGCCGTTCAATATAGAGGCGGCGCTGAAGCGGGTGAACGGCAAGGAAGCCTTGCTGCGCAAGTTGATACTCAATTTCGCCGATACCTATGCAGAGGTGGGGTCCGAGCTCCGGACGCAGATTTCGGCCGGGATGCTGGTGGAGGCGCGGCGATTGGCCCATAGTCTGAAGGGCGTGGCTGGATCGCTGGAGCTTGATGGGGTGCAAGCGGCTGCCGCTCATGTAGAACGATTGCTGGCGGAAGGCCGTGCCAACGAGGCGCTAGCCGAATTGGACGATCTTGCCGCGATGATCGGCCCGGCGGTCAATGCTGCTCGCAGTCTTGGGGCATCTCCGGACGCTCAGCTTGCCGAGCCGGGCGCCGTGGCACGCGACGCCGCAGCCGTGGAGCAGACGCGGACAAGGTTGCAGGATCTGATCGGTCGTCGCAGCCTTGCCGCCCGGCGGGCGTTCGACGACCTAGCTTCGGCGATGGGCATGACCGCATCCGAACGGTCCGCCCATCCGCTTCATCAGGCGCTGCAGAACCTCGACTATGACGCGGCCCTTGCCCTGATGGCGACGGCGTTCAATGTTGATGAGGAAGTGTCGTGACGTCTCGGCCCACCGTCCTGATCGTCGATGACGATATCGCCAATATCGAGATCATGAATGCCGTCCTGGAAGAGGACTATGAGATTTGCTTCGCCATGTCGGGGGAAGAAGCGTTGGAGCGGGTCCGGCAGACGCCACCGGATCTCGTCCTGCTCGACATCCTGTTGCCGGGAATCGATGGGTTCGAGGTTTGCCAGACGATCAAGCAGGACCTGGCACTGGTCGATATCCCCATCATCTTCACGACCGGCCTTGGCGATACGAAGGACGAAATTCGCGGCCTGTCGCTGGGCGCGATCGACTATGTGACCAAACCCATTGAGCCAGTTATCCTGCGCGCCAGGGTCGCCAACCATGTCGAGCTGAAGCGGCTCCGCGATCAGCTTGCCGATCTCGCGGTCACGGATGCGTTGACCGGGCTGCACAACCGGCGATCGCTCGAGGGGCGCCTGAAGGTCGAGTGCGCGCGGTTGCAGCGGAATCAGGAGTGGTTGTCGGTCATCATGGTCGACATCGACTTCTTCAAGCAGTTCAACGACACTTACGGGCATCCCGCCGGCGACCGCTGCATCGCCATGGTGGCGTCCGCCCTGACCAGAGCCGTGAAACGCGCGAGCGATTTGTCGGCGCGCTATGGCGGCGAGGAGTTCGCCTGCGTTCTACCGGGTTCCGACGCCGCGACCGCCATGCGTGTCGCAGAAGAAATCCGCTCGCAGATAAAGTCGCTGAATATTCCCCATGAGCGTTCTGAAATAAGCCCGTTCGTAACCGTCAGCATCGGCTTGGCCAGCGCGCGCTGCGATCGCGAAATGGCACCCACGCGCTGGATCGCGGAAGCCGACAAGCAACTGTATCTGAGCAAGACCAGTGGTCGAAATCGGATCTCGGTCCAGGAGTTTGGTACATTGGACGGGAACGAGGGCGACAGGGCGATCTGGACCGTCAATTCCTGACCCGGATACGCAATGGTCGAGATATGGTCGGGGAGACAGGATTCGAACCTGCGACCCTCTGGTCCCAAACCAGATGCGCTACCAGACTGCGCTACTCCCCGACGCGTTCGACCCTTAGCTTTTGGATCGATTAGCGCAACCCGTTTCACGGGATGCGGGCGAAGGCATGCCCATTATCCTTTAGCGATGTGAATGTGTTCCAGCTGGCATCGCTGATGCGTTTGCCGGCCTGACTTCAAGGCGGATGGACGTTACAGGGAGAGGAAATCCTGCTTGCGAGCGCCCGTCATGACCAATCTCTACACTCGCCTGGCCGCCGGCTTTTCGCGTGACGACGCTCGTGTCTTTGCGTGGCTGCCGGACGAATCGACGGTCAGCTATGATGCCCTCGACCGACGGTCGGCCCAATATGCGAACGCCTTGTCGACGCTGGGCGTCCGGGTTGGCGACCGGGTTGCCGTGCAGGCCGACAAAAGCATCGACATGCTATTCCTCTATCTCGGCTGTCTGCGCGCGGGGATAGTGTTTCTGCCGCTCAACCCGGCTTATACGGCGGTCGAACTGGATTATTTCATTCGCGATGCCGAGCCGGCGCTCGTCGTCTGCACGCCGGGGACACGGGAGGTCGTGTGCGGTCTGGCGACGAGGGCCGGGGTGCCATCCGTCGAAACCCTCGACACGGCGGGTAGTGGGACTTTGACCGCCCTGGCCGACGCCGCCGCGGAGTGGTTCGACACGGTGAACGTCGACGACGATGCGCTGGCCGCCATCCTTTATACGTCCGGCACGACCGGCCGATCGAAGGGCGCGATGCTCAGCCATGGCAATCTTGCGTCCAACGGCCTGACGCTGAAGGAGTATTGGCGGTTCACCGCTGACGATGTGTTGCTTCACGCCCTGCCGATCTTCCACACCCACGGCCTGTTCGTCGCCACCAATGTGACACTGGCGGCGGGAGCGGGAATGATTTTCCTGCCACAGTTTGACGTCGAGCAGGTGCTGCGCGCCTTGCCGCGCGCGACGGTCATGATGGGCGTGCCGACCTTCTATATCCGCCTGCTGGGCGATGCGCGCTTCACGCGGGAGAGCGTCGCCCACATCCGGCTGTTCATCTCCGGTTCGGCGCCGCTGTCGGCGGATATCCACCGTGAGTTCAGCGACCGAACCGGCCATGCCATCCTTGAGCGCTATGGCATGACCGAAACCAACATGAACACGTCCAACCCCTATGACGGCGACCGGGTGCCGGGAACGGTCGGGCTGCCGCTGCCGGGCGTATCGATCCGCATCGCCGATCCCGATAGCGGCCGGGTGCTGCCGGACGGCGAGGTCGGGGTGATCGAAATCGCCGGGCCCAACGTCTTCCAGGGTTATTGGCGGATGCCGGAAAAGACGGCGGCCGAGTTTCGGGACGGTCATTTCATCTCGGGCGACCTCGGCCTCATCGATGGGCGGGGCTATGTGTCGATCGTCGGGCGGGCCAAGGACCTGATCATCTGCGGCGGCTACAATGTTTATCCGGCCGAGGTGGAAGCGGCGCTGGACGAACTGCCCGAGGTGCATGAATCCGCTGTGGTCGGGGTTCCCCACCCCGACATGGGCGAAGGCGTGGTCGCAGTCGTGGTTCCCCGCGAAGCGGGCTTTGCCGACACCGAGCGCGTGAAGGCGGCGCTTGCCGATCGTCTGGCCCGTTTCAAGCAACCACGTCACATCGTCTTCGTCTCCGCGCTGCCCAAGAACAGCATGGGAAAAGTGCAGAAGACGGTGTTGCGCGAGCGCTATGGAGATAGTTTCGGGATCCGGGGCTGAGCGCGCGTGCGCTTTTACCGGCTCCAGATTTCATCCTTCTTTTCAATCATCTCCCGGGCTTTTCCGGCAGGTCGGCGATATTCGCGCGGACCACGCTGAATTCGAGCATCACGATGGCCGGGTTCGCCGCCCAGCGGTCGATGTCGGTGCCATGATCGATGTCCCATTGCCGCGCAAAAGCCGCGCGGGGGCTACGCCACAGGCGCCAGTCGCCAGGGCGGCGCCACAGGCCGGGCAGGACGGTGGCCATGCCTTCCGCGACTGCGGCTTCGTGCGAGATGGCGTGAAGGCTCTGCATATCGACCCGCTCCACGAGCAGTGTCAGACGGCTGGCCCATTGCGGTAGATGCAGGGCAGGCGCCCACGCCACCTGATCGGGCGGCGGGGCGTGGCCAGCCGTGTTTGTTCCCTGTCGGTCGCGGCGGGTGCCATCGCCGAACACCACGAAATCGGCTTCACGCACGGGGCTCCAACGTCCCAGCGCCTCGTGGCGCGCGCCATGACGGCGCGCGGCGAAGGGCTCTTTCACCCACAGGCGGTCGCCCGGCCGGCAGGCGGCCAGCGGTGAGTTGGCCAGCCGCCGCGCCTGATACTTGCGGCCGGCGATCAGAGCGCGTGTCGCCAGGGTGGAAAAGAGGATCGGCCAGTCCATCGTTCCAGCCGGAATAGAAAAAGCGAGCTCGCTGCGCCAGCGCGGCCGCCGTTAAAATCCCTGCGAAAAACGGATGATGCCACCCGTGTCGGTCGGGGCGGTGGCGACATTGTCGGGCTGGTTGCGCCGAAAGAGACCAAAGCCGATCGCGCCACGGCTGAGCCGCAGATCATAAGCCGCTTCCAGCATGGTTTCACGGCCGCGCGGACTGAGGTCCAGCCGGCGGTCAGCGTAGGTGACGCCGCCGCTCGCATAATCATAGCCGGTCGGCAGGCTGAGGGTGAAGCCGCCAGAGACGACCCGCAGGGGCCGCGCGATCCTGAGGCCGAGGCGATCGCCTGGAATTAGCAGACCGTCCCGCTGTGCCTCCACCGCCATGGCGCGACTGACGATTTTGCCGCCGGCGACACGACCCTGGGTTTCGGCCCGTGTCCAACCTTGTCGCAGGGCGGCGTCGATCCGCCAGCCGTCGCCTGCGTCAAGGCCGAGGGCGATATCGGTCAGCCAGCTCCGCGCGCCGCCAGCGATGGCGGTGCCGAAGCGGGCGCCGAGCACGCTCGACTGCTCATGGAGCAGACCGGCTCCCGCAGAAATGCTGAGGGGCCCGAAGACGCGTTGCAGCGTGGCGCGGGTCAGATGATAAGCGGGTTCTCGCGTCGTGAACGGGTCGACTCCGGCCGTGGCGACGCTGCCCTTTTCAGCCGAGACGGTCAGGGCGAAACCGCCCAGCCGCTGACGCATGGCCAGCGCCAAACCGTGCCGTGCCTCAAATCCCAGTGTCGCAGCCGGAGCAGGGGCGATCTGAAAGGGCGTGCCGGTGCCGGCCAGGCGCTGGCCGAGCGCGGCGCCGTCGCGGGCATAGCCCATGGCGATGGCGGTATCCCGGCCAAGGCGGGCCTCGGCAAGGCCTGCCAATGGTCGGGTGCGGTCGCGGTCGGTGGCACTCGGGATCGCACCGAAGCGCACCCGTTCAAGCGGGAACGCGGCGTCGCGGCCCGGCGCCATCGTCACCGACATGGCCGCGTCGCCGATGGCGAGGCCGGTGTGCGCGACGGCCCCCTGTACGGCCCGCAACAGGGGGCGGCTGTGGCCGGCACGCTGGACCGTGTGGCCGAGTTGGATCTGGTAGGCGCGGTCATAGCCGTCGAGGATCACTGTCTCGCCCAGCGCGCCGGCGAGGCCGGCATCGCCCATCGCGGGACTGAGAACACCGTTCGCGCTGAGCGATATCGCCTCGCCCGATCCGGCGAGGGTCGTCGTGCCCTGCGGCGCGAAGGCGCGGGATAGGTCGAGGATACCGCGCCCGAACTGGGCGTCTGTACCAGTCGCCCCGGCGTCGCGGGCGGTGGAGAGCAGCAGATCGACCAGTTGGCGGCCGGTCAGGTTGGGAAAGGCCTGGGCGAGCAGCGCGACGGCGCCAGATACCAGGGGCGCCGCCATCGACGTGCCGCTCCAGCGGAAGAAAGCCCCTTCGTGATCGGGAGCCAGCACCTCATCGCCCATCGCGGACAAATAGACCTCGGCCCCGCTGCCGGCCCGGTTGCTGAACGTCGACATCTGGCCGCTGCTGTCGACCGAGCCGGCAATGATCGTCGATCCGCGGATGCCGCTGTCCATGGCCGTCAGCGCGAGGGCGGTGGGATCGGCGGCCGCGTCATTGCCCGCGGAGATGACCGTGACCAGACCCGCCGCCGCCGCCCGTGCGAGGGCGTCACGCGTCATCGTTGCAGTCTGGTCGCCGCCGAGGGAGATGTTGATCACCTTTGCGCGGGCGGCGATGGCGGCGTCGATGCCGGCAGCGATATGGGCGTGGCTGAACCGGCAATCCTCGTCGCCGGCGCAGCTGCCTGGCATATCGGTGCGCAGGATCAGCAGGCTGGCGTCGAAGGCGATGCCCATCATGCCACTGTCATTGCGCGCGCCGGCCAGAACCGAGGCGACGGCCGTGCCGTGGCCATCCTGGTCCATGATCCCGCGGGATCCGGCGACATCGCGCGAACTGGCGAGAATGCGGCCGCTGAATTCCGCGCTCTGGCTATTGATGCCGGTGTCGATGATGGCGGCGGTGACGCCGTTCCCGGTTGCGCCGCGGGCATAGGCGACATTGGCCCTGGCGGCGGCGACGCCGTCGGAGCGGTTATATTCGTTGCTGAGAAAATCGTCCGGAGAGGACGGGCTGGTGGTCGTTGGTGGGGTCGTTACGGGTGGGGGTGTCGTGATCGGCGGCGCCGGCAGCGGCTGGACGCCACCGCTGCTACCACCACCACCACCACCGCACGCGGCGAGCAGCGCGAGCGGCGCCGTCAGGGCGACGGACCGCAGGGGCCAGGCCGAGAGGAGGCGGTATCCCATCAGCTGCTGCCGAACGGATGGCGGATCCGGCGCAGGGCCAGCCATACCAGCAGGACCACGGGTGGCACCAGTGCTCCGGTCATGATCTCGGTCGACAGGTCGGGCCACAAGCCGTGCAACGCCTTCACGCCATAGCCGATGAGGCCGATCAGATAATAGCTGATGGCCACGACCGACAATCCCTCGACCGTCTGCTGGAGCCTGAGCTGCATGCCGGTGCGACGGTTCATCGAGGCCAGCAGGTCGCGATTCTGACGGGCAAGCGCGGTGTCGACGCGGGTGCGAAGCAGCGAGCTGGTCCAGGCCACCCGCTGCGACAGATCCTCCAGCCGATTCGAAAAGGACGCGCAGGTGCGTGTCGCGGGCGCCAGCCGCCGTTCGATGAAATCGGTCAGCGTCTGGTAGCCGCGCACACGTCCGATCCCCAGCCGTTCCAGCCGGTCGTGGCTGAGTTCGGCATAGGCGCGTGATGCGCTCATCCGATAGCGGGTTTCCGCCATCAGCCGGGCGAGGGCGGCAGACAGCTCCGACAGTTCGGCAAGTAGATTGGCGTCGTCCGACACCGGTTCGGACACGGCGGCGGTCAGATGAGCGAGGCGGGCCTCCAGCTTCGTTACCTCGGGCGTCAGCCGTTGTGCGAGCGGCAGGCCGAGAAGCGCCAGGTTGCGATAATTGCCCAGTTCCTGGACGCGCTGGACGAGTTGCGCGGTCTCGCCGCCTTCGAGGCTGCGATCGGCGAGCAGCAGCCGGCCGAAACCGCCGGGATGCAGGCGGAAGTCCGACCATATCCGCGCCGTGCCGTCCGCGACGTCGCAGATCACCAGATCCTCGGCCGAAAACCAGGTGCTGAGCTGCTCCTCCGTCGGTTCCGGGGCGCCGCGGCCGAGGCAGCTGATCAGCGTCGCGCGGATGACGAGTCCAGGCAGCGCCCCCAGCCATCCGGATGGCAGCGCATCGAGCAGATCGGTCGTGAACGGATCGTCGCCTTCACCGGGGCCGCCAATGAAGGTGTAGGTCGCCGCCTCGGTATGCCGTTCCCAGGTGAAGTCGATGCGCCCGAGGCGGAAACTGACATGGCGCTCGTCGCTGCCGATCTTGATGCCCACATCGGAGGCAAGCGCCCGGACGTGGGCCAGGCCGCGATCGCTGTCCCGTTCGCCCGACAGCATGACGATCTGCACGACCCTTGCCGGCGGCGTGAATCGCGGCAGCTTGCGGACATGCATTTCCTCGGACAGTGACGCGCGCAGCGGATGGCTGCGTTCGGCAAGCCGGGTCACATCGTCCTTCGATCGCGCCATCAAATAGTCCCCCCGATATCATTCGCGCCGTGGCGCGTGCGCGGGCTATGGTCAAGCGGCTGCACGATCGGTCCTCGCGATCAGTCCGTGATAAACGTCGCGATAGGCGGCCGCCACCTGGTCGCGTTGATACTGGTCGGCGATGCGAGCCTTGAGCGCGGCCCCGGCGCGAACGCGGGCTGGTGCGTCGCCCAGCAGCGTCGTCATCGCCTTTACCGTGGAAACCGGATCGGCCAGCGGGGTGACGATACCGCCGGGGAGCTCGCCTGCGCCGGCCATCCCCTCGATCAACTCTCGGCAGCAACCGATGTCGGGTGCGATCGCGGGGATGCCCGCCGCCCCCGCTTCAAGGATGGCGAACGGCTGCGCTTCGGACAGGCTGGTGAGGACGACGACGTCGACCTCGCCCAGCCGGGTGTCGATGTCGATGCGGCCTGTGAACTCGACCGCTTCATCGAGGCCAAGGGATCTTGCCAGGGCAACGCATTCGGTGGCGTAGGCGGGGTCCTCGTCCAATGGGCCGATGACCAGGAATCGCGCCTCCGGCAATGTCCGGCGGGTGAGGGCGGCGGCGCGGAGGAAGCCCTTGACGTCCTTGATCGGCACGACCCGCCCGATCAGGGCGGCGGTGGGTGGGCCGGGACGGCGGCGGATGCGACCGAAGCGTGCGACATCGACGCCGTTGGGGATCACCCGCGCCCGCGCCAGCGACGCGCCCAGCTTTACCTGTGCCTCGGCATTGGCGGCATAAAGAGCGATGATCGGGTCCGAAGCTTCGTAGCAGGCGGTGGCATAGCCCGCGAAGGCATCCATCCACAGATCCTTGAGATCGCGGGTGCCGGTGGCCAGCGACAGGCCGGTGTCGACCTCCAGCGCCAGCCATCCCGCCATCATGATCTCGATCCGGCGTTCGACGAGATAGAGGCCGTGTTCCGTGAGCATCGTCGGGCGCGCCGTCTCGATATGGGCTCGCGCGGCCAGCAGCCCGGCATAGCCGGTGGAGACCGCATGATAGACCGAGGCGCGAGGCAGCGGCGCGGCCAGCACCGACAGCAATCCCCCGGCCAGTGTTCGCCAGGCCCAGAAGAAGTGGTTGAACGATGCCGCCGGCGCCATCTGGCCATATTGGGTAATGATCGTGTCGAACAGCGTCCGGGCGCCCAGCAGTCCGGCGGGGTCGATCGGACCGTCCAGCCGGTGGAGTATTCCGATCAGCCGACCCAGTGCCGCAATGCCGCCGCCTTGCCACAGGGACTGGAGTGCTTCCCCGATCGCATGCGCCTCCGCCGCCGGCAGGGTCATGGCCCGGCGGCTGGGCGGTATGGCCAGCCCGATCTCCGTCATCCCGACGATATTGTCGGCAAGCGGCAGGCGATGGGGCAGGGGCTGATCGTCGGGCTTCAGCGCGACGATGTGGAAGGCCAGATGCGGCTGGGCGCGGACCAGGTCGAGCACCCAGGACGACACGCCGCCCGTGACATAGGGGTAGGCACCCTCGACGATCAGGCAGATATCGGCATCGGGCGTGCGGATCATGTCGTCGCCCTCGACCAGAAATCGACCGCGCGGTTCACGGGAGCGGGTGGCGACCAGTCCTCCCCGGTTGTCCGCAGCCGGGTGGCGACGCTGTGCAGCCGGTCGAAATCCCTGAGCGCGTACAGGCATTCCAGATACCAGCCGGCGATATCGGGGGCGTCGCCTTCGGCAGCTCTCGCGGCCTCGAAATAGGCCAACGCCTCCGCATGTCGGCCCTGGCGATGGAGCGCGCGGCCAAGGCGTTTTATCGCCTCGCCCTCCTCGGGGCACAGAGCCAGCCATCCGCCGAGATAAACGATCGCGTCGGCTCGCGCCTCGGCCTCAGCGCCGGGATCGAGAATGCCCGAATAGGCATAGTCGTCGAGATGCCGGGCGAGACGCGCCGTTGCGTCAATACTGTCGGGAGACGCGTGAAGCGCGGCTTCAAGATCGCGGCGGTGATGATGGAAGCGGGCGCCGATATCGATGGCCGCCGCCGCCGCATGCGCCCGCACCGTCGGGTCCGGGGTCGTCAATGCGAGCTCCAAAGCTGGGGCAAGAGTGGGCTGAAAGTTATTGGAAAGTTTAGCGATCAGCTCATGTTTCGATCCATCGTCTCCAAAGCGGAGCACGTCGGCGAACGAGGCCAGAAATTCAGGTTCGACAACCATCGCGCGCCCATCGAGCACCCGATCGCCCGTGCGTCGTCCCCCGCTGGCGCTGCCAGGGCCGGTAAGCGTGGCGAGCCATCGGGCGACATCTTCGCTGTCGCGGGCGGGCCGCGCGCGAGCGATCAGCCAGGCTGCAAAGCCGGCAAGCGCACCAGCTGGCCCTGCGGCCATGGCCAGCATCGCCGTCAGCAGCAACGCGTCGCGTTGCGGGGAGGGAGGCATGCGGGTCAGTAGTATGACGAGGATGCCGGCGACGGCCGCTTCCCAAATCAGGATGAGGAGAAGGAGATTCATCCCGCAGCCTGCCGTGTCATCCGGGAATGGGATGCCTCGACCACAGGGGCGCCGCGACACTCAGGTCGCGGCAGCCGGTGTCGTTCGAGCAAAGCGCCGATCCACGTCGCCATCGTCTCGGCATTGGCGAGCATTAATCGGTTGAACTGGGCAAAAGGCAGCGCCTCGATCACGAGCACTGCGCGGACCCGTCCGTTGCTCGCCTGGATCGACCCGGCGACCAGGCCCGCATCGCCCAGCAATGCACGATCGGCCTCGCGTTCGGCAGTCAGCCAGCGTGGGTTGGCGATCAATGTGGCGGAGAGCGCGGGGCCGGGTGGCGGGGCGGTGGCGATCCCGCCGTCCGGTCGGACACGCCAGCGTATCACGGGCTGCAGGCCTCCCGCGACGACGCTGTAAAGGGTGAAGGCGTCGGCGCCGGTGACGCCCCGGATCAACTGTCCGACGGCCGGCCAGAAGATGGCGGGGTCGGGGTCGGCAAGCGACACGGCGTTGGCATAGGCCGCCATGCGCGTGTCGGTGAGGCCGGCATGACTGTTCTGCAACTGGCGGTAATTGTCGCCCAGGTGCCGGATACGGCGGCTGAGGGCGTCGACTTCGCCGGTCAGCCGCTCGGCTCGATGCCGCGCGGCCGCGACGGCACGGCGACGGGCAAGGCTGATCTCGCCAATGGCCAGCGCGCCCAATCCCCACAGCATTGGCGGCAGGGCAAGGGCGACCCCCTGGCGGAAATAGCTTTCGCCGGCAGCCAGCGCGGTCAGGGGGCCACTGAGATAGCACAGCGTCGCCAGGGCCGCGGCGAGCAAGCCCATGCCCGTCCCATAGAGGCTGGCGGCCAAGAGCACGGGAAGCCAGTAGGGCGACGGATTGATGCCCGCAAAGCGGGTGCCGCCGAGGACGCCGATGTCGAGGGCGATCAGCAACGCGAACAGCGCTGCGACCTCGAGGGCAGCACGCAGTCCGGGGCGCGGCAGTGGACGCGCGGCGCGACGGTCGACGAACGGTGCTGTCATCCGTGATCTCGGGCGAGCATCGGGAATGGGAAGCTCGACATAATCGGCAAGCGTCTCCGACGCTGACGGGACCGGATGGACGGGTAATGCCGAATAATGGTTAAGACTTCGAGCATAATGGCGCTATCGGCAACCTGCCCGGTCGGCGTTGGGCTGGGAGCCGGCCATGAAACAATCGACCAGCCGCTTTGCCGCCACCGGATCATGGTCCGCCATCTGGAGAGCCAGAAGGCTGGGCAGGGGAGCCAGCCGGTCCGGGGCCAGTCGTTGCCACCAGCGATAGGCAAGCTCCGCGCGCCCGGATTCGGCGAGCAGCGCGAACAGCAGGCTGGCGGCGTCAGGCGCCACAGCGTCGCTGGTGGCGCGCGGCAGCGCCTCCGTCAACCGACGAAAGGCGGCGTCCGAGGCGCCTGATGCCGCCTCGATCTCGGCCAAGCGCAGGCTTTCGACAAGCAGGAGCGGCCGTGCTTTCGCAAGCCCTTCCAGGGCTTCCCGCTCGGCGCGGGTGTCGGCATTCAGATCCGCATCCCGCCACAGGGCGAGCCAGTCCTCGGGGCTGCGCGCCAGGCGGGCGATCGCCCGCCGCTCGGCCAGCAACGCGGAACGGGGGCCACGCACGGCAAGAATCTCGGCAGTCTTGCGGCGTGCGGTCAAGGCATCCGGGTGGCTTGCGGTGTAGCGGGTGAGCAGGACCAGCGCGCCCTCGGCGTCGCCCCGGCCAAGTCGTCCGTCCACCGCCGTCATCAGCAATCCTTCGTCGGCCGCGACATCGGCGCGGTTGCCGAGCAATCGCCCGACTGCGGCATAGTCGCCAGCGCTGAGCGCCGCCTGGGCCCGATCCAGCATGGCCGGGCGCAGGATGGCGGCGGCCGCCAGCGCGCCCAGTAGTGCCGCTCCGGCAGCCAGGACATGAATGCGACGGGCACGGGTCACAGGGCTTCGGCCGTCACGGTGAGGGGGCTGGTCGACGGCGGCAGGACGATGCGGATCAGACCATGCGCGTCGGCGCGTCCGACAGCGCTGGCGATCACCTGTCCATCGCGGCGGGCTGTCACCTGCCAACGGCCCGGTACCGCCCGCCACAGCATCACCCCTTTCCCGAATCCGCCCGCGACGAAATCGAAGCGCCCCTCCGCCCGCCGAAGACGGCTGACCGGCCAGCGCGACTGGATCAGAAGCGCGCCGGCAAAGGACGGCGGATCGCGCATGATGCAAAGCTCGGGGGCGCCGACGGCGGGGTCCAGCGCGACATACAGGCTGTCGTTGACCCGTCGCGCGCCGAGCGCTCCGATCGAACAGCCGGCATCGAGCGCGAAGTCAGCCGGGACGTCGAAGCGCATCGTCTGCAGGGCGCCGCGATCAAGGATGCGGAAGCGACCGGGGCCGATCCGTTCGACCGAAACGCGATAGAATCCCTCGGCAATGCGGGCATAGTCGGCCAGCGTTACCGGGACGATCTGCTGGCTGCGGGCCTGGTCGATCAGGTGACGGACGGCGCGCACGCTTGCTTCCCGCTCGCCCGAATACATGTTGTAGTAGATGTTGATGGGTTTCAGGCGGCGTGGCCGGTCGGCCTGGCGGAAGGTCGTGTCGGCATAGCGAAAGGCCCAGAAATCCGCCGTACCGTCCTTGGTATAGCCACCCTCGTTACCGGCCCCGGCATAAATCTGGCGCTGGCCCCCGGCCGCGACGCCGATGGCGGAGAGGCCGGTGATCGACGGAACGGCGGTGTCGACCCGTGATGCGCCGCCATTGATGTTGAGCAGGCGCGCCGCCCGCGTCGCCGCGATGACGGCGGGGAAGGGGTGGGCGTCGCCGCTCCATTGCATCACTTCCACTCGCTTGGCGGTGGGCGCGAGGCGGTTGATGCGTGCGGCGGCGGCTGCGACTTCCTGGCCGAGGTCAAAGGGCTGGCGGGCGACGGCACGGGGTTTGCCGGCTGGGCCGAGCGCGGCGTCGGGCGCGACGATCCCGGCTTGGATGGCCTGTTCGAGGGGCCAGCTATAGTCCTGAAAAAAGCCCCAAGCGAACGGGTGGGTGTAGGAATGGCTGCCGATCCGGACCTGCGGCATGGCGAACAGCGCGCGCGCGATCACCCCGGCAGCTGCGGTGCCGCCATAGGCGGGGTCGAGATCGGCGGCGATCGGTGCCACGGACACCGGCATATCCGGATAGGGCAGGATCAGGTGGCGGGCGACGACCTCCGCCGCCATCATGCGCCGCCGCTGATAGGCCGGGATGCGCGAGACCGAACGCCAGCCGTCGCCGTCGACATGACTGAAATAGATACGCCGCCCGACCAAGGTGGTGACGTCGGGAAACGGACCCCCGCCCAGCGCCAGAGCCTCGCGCAGGAAGGTGAAGGGGTCGACCAGCCATTGGCGTGGGCCGCCCGAGCGGCCGGCGTGCAGAATGTAGTCGCGCGCGGCATAGCCCCCAGCCGGCGTGATCGCGACCACGTCCGCAAAGGCAGAGCCTGCCCCGACCCGGATCAGGATTTCCGATCCCGGCAGCGCCCGCAACCGCTCGAATCCCGGCAGGGGCGTGGGCATTGGCCGTTCGAACCCGGTAAAGCCAGGGCGGGCGTGGAGAAGGCGGGTTCGCCCTCCGCCCAGCACGCGTCCGCCGCCCGCCATACCGGCGCTGGCCAGCAGGCGGCGGTGAAGGTCGGGGTGGAGGCGCGCGTCGACAGGCGAGGGCCCGATCAGGACGAGGCGCTTTCCAGCCGCGCGTGCGCGCTCGATCCAGCCGACCAGCGCCGCCGGCTCGGCCAGCCGCTCCCCCTGCCACAACAGCAGGATGCCGCGTATCTCGGGATCGGCGGCGATTTCGGGCAGGGTGTCGCGGATGTCGGCGTAGCGCACACGCATGCCCAGCCAGTTGAGCGGCATTTCGAGCGTGAGGTGGACGTCGCTGGCCGCGGGCGACGTCGCCCTGCCGTCGTACAGGGCGACGATGGTACGCGGCAGCTGCTGGGCGAGCGCAGGCACAGTGCCGATGACCAACGCAATGAGGGCCAGCGCAAGACGGATCGGACGAAACGTCGTCATCGTCACCTGTCGCCGGTGACGGAGGGGTTGTTGCGGACAAAGACGAGGTAGAGAAGGTCGCTGGTGGCAAGCGTCAAGGCGGCGACGCCATAGCAGGCGGCGGCCAGCGCACCGGCCAGATAGCCCCAGCCCCACAAGCTGTCGCCGATGACAATTCCGATCGACGTGCCGACGAGGTTGCCAAGAAAGAAGATGATGGCCAGCATCGCCCCCTCTCGCCTCAGGTCGTAATAGGACAGCACGGTGGCGGCGAGCAGCGCGACGGCGTGAAACAGGGCGCCGACGACGATGAAGCGGAACACCCACAGCTGCCTAAGGTCGATATGCAGCCCTTCCAGGATCAGGGGGGCCGGAAACCAGACCGTCCAGGCGACGACGAGTTGCACGACGACAAGGATGCGTCCCGCCTGGATCAGCGTGCGCCGAACCTCGTCACGGTCGGCGTCGAGCCGCTGCCAGGTCGCATGATGGACGGCGCTCGCCATCATCCGGCGGTGGGCGGTGTGAAAGCTGGTCTCGACCGTCACCATCAGGGTCACCATCGCCGGCACCAGGGTCAGCAGGCCCAGAAAGCTCGCCGCGTCGTAAAGCGGGTTCAGCATCAGCCCGCCCAGCGCCGGACGCGCGCTGGCAGTCATCCACATCAGCCATTTGTCGACCCACAAGGCGGCGACGCCGAACAGTCCGGCGACCGCCAGCAGGCGGTAGCGACGGAAAGCGCCGCTCCAGTCACGGGGCCAGTCCAGCCGCCCGGGAAACTCCCGCAGGATCGATCCCAGAAGGAGCGCGGCGAGCGCCGTCAGGCCGATGTCCAGCCCGATCAGCATGCCGATAAGGCCCTTGTCCGACCACAGCCAGATCAGGCTCGCGGCGATCCCGAAGCCGATCAGATAGGCAAGGCTGATATGGCCGAAGCGACGGATGGCGGTCAGAAACAGGTTGGCGATCCAGATCGCCGCAAGCAGCGGCACCGTCATCGTCGCGAGCAGCCCCTCGATCCCGCGCAGACCGCCCGCCCAGAAAAACAGGACCGCCCCGACAGCAAGTGCGGGTGGAACGACCGTGACCGTCGCCGCCAGCAAAAGTGGGGGGCCTTCCTCGGGCGTGGCGGCGAACAAGGCGTCCGACAGGCGACGGGTGGCGACCATCACCACCGGGGCGGCGATGAGGTTGGAAAAGCAGAAAGCATAGACCAGCACCGCCTGGAAGGGCAGCAGATCGGGATTAGCGCTGGCAGCCATCGTGACCTGGACGAGGCCGAGAAGCGCAAGCGTGATCAGCCATGGACCGGCCGCGATCAAGGCGCCATGACCGGCGCCCGCCGCCGCGCCGGCCAGGCCGTGATCGGTCATCATCCGCTTCAGCGCGAAGCCGACGCCCGCCATTGTCCGTTCCCGCCCCCCGTCGTTCGTTTCCGGCTGTTTCCCGATGATGCCATGCCTCCAGGATGGTTGCAGCTGCGTTAAGGCATGGCTTCGAGCAATCTGAAGGACCGACACCCATGGCAGACGTCGCCGGCTGGATCGCGCCGATCCTGATCACCATCGCGGCGCTGATGACGGCCGCCAACGCCGGCGCACGCTTCACCGGCTGGGGGTTCGCCGTGTTCGCTGTCGGCTCGATCAGCTGGACGGCCTATGGCGCGGCGACCGGGCAGGCCAATCTGGTCTGGCAGAATCTGGCGTTGCTGGCCGTCAACCTGTTCGGTGTGTGGCGATGGCTGTTCCGCGCCGCCGGTCATGGCGACGCAGCCACGGCCGTCGAGCGTGCCAGCGATGCCGCATCCGGACAGCGGCTGTTCGCCGCCTCGACGCTTGTCGGCATGGTGGTTTCAGACAGGAACGGGCAAAAGGCGGGGCAGGTGGTGGATGCCATGATCGGCGCCGATGACGGATTGGTCGCCTATGTCGTGGTGTCGGAAGGCGGCATTGGGGGGATCGGCGAAACTCTGCATGCGGTACCATGGTGGATGATCGAAGTGAGCGAGCAAGAAGCGCGGCTCGCTGTGACCGCGCCCGCCCTCTCTGCCGCGCCTGCCATTCGCTGTGATCACTGGCCTGCGCGGGTGCCGGAATGGCCCGGGAAAAGTCCATGACAGCGCCACTGATCGTCGATGCGCTGCTCGGGCCTGCCGACCAGTCCCTGCTCGACGCCCTTCGCCGGGCGCATTTTCCGCCCGGACGCAATCGCCTTCCGGCTCACCTCACGCTGTTTCACCATCTGCCGCCCAGTATCGAGCGCGAACTGATTGGGCGATTGGTGGAAGAGGCCCGCGCCGAGGCGCGACCCGCCGCGCGGTTGGCGTCGGTGCGGTTACTTGGCGGCGGCGTTGCCTTCGCCGTGGAGTCTCCCGCGCTCGCCGCAATCAGGGAGCGGCTTGCCGAGGCGTTCGCGGGCGTGCTGACGCCCCAGGATCAGGCCCGTTGGTGGCCGCATGTGACAATCCAGAACAAGGTGGAGCGGTCCACGGCGCTGGCGCTGGCGGATGCGTTGGCGCCGACGTTCCGGCCCACGCCGTTGCACGTCGCTGGTCTGGGCCTGTGGCGCTATCGTGGCGGGCCGTGGGAGATGGTGCGAAGATTCCCGTTCCGGGGCTAGAGGCTCAGCTGAGACCTCCCATGCCGTCGCAGCTGAGATCGAAGGCGGCGAGCCCGGCTTCGAGATAGGAGGCCAGCATCGCCATCTCCAGCAGCTCATCGATCATGCCGTCGACACCACCGTCGCGCAGTTCGGTATCGGCCACGTCCAGCGCCTCGTCCCACTCGCTGGCGTCGAAGCTGCCGCGCCCGACCAGCGCCAGGGCGTAAAGCTCGATAAGCTCGTCCTCGGCGAGGTCTTCCAGCTGCGCTTGAAGTTCTTCCTCGACGGCCTCGTTGTTTTCATCCTCCAGCACCTCGACACCCTTGTCGTCGGTGGGATTGGAGCCGTCATCAGGATCGACCGCCGGAACCTGGGCCTCGAACTCCCGGGCGCGCAGGACAATGCGGCAGATAGTTTCGAGCGAAATGGTCAGTTCCATGCGCAGATTTCCAGGACGGCCATGATTGAGATCAGAAACCCCGCTTGGGCACGTCGGTTCCGTCGCTTCCGACGCCATTGACCGTTGCCGGTCCGGGTCCTATAGCCCGCCCCCTGACGGTCCCGGGGCAGCGTAGCTCAGTTGGTGAGAGCGCCGGATTCATAACCCGGAGGTCGGCGGTTCAAGTCCGCCCGCTGCTACCATCTGGGCAGTCTCTTGCGCGGGGCGTTTGGTCGGTTGGCCATTCGCCAGTGTGAGGATACTGTCCAGTGAGCCGGAGATCGTCACGTCACACCCTTCCGGGCCTTCCCGCGGGGTGACATGGATCACTTCGACCAAATCCCGAATTGCAATGGCAGCAGCGGTGTTGCCGGCGCCCTGTGAAGCGATAGCCGTTCCAAGGACTCTGATTCGCTCGCGATATTGTTCGGCAATTTGCGGGTGTAGCGCGATTACCGGGATTGCTTCGACCTCCTCAATCTCGGCCTGAGCACGGTCACGGTCGACCTTGGCGGCAACTAGTGCCTCACGGAATTCCTCGAACTCGCCACCACCGATCGCTATGGCCTTGACTAGGCGAGCGATGGCGGCATCAGCCGCCCTGAGCCGTCGATGGGTGCCATCGAGGGTACGGCCCAGCTCGACCCGCTGGCGTTCCATCTCGGCATGATATTCCTTGACGAACAGGCTGACTGCTTCGGGTAACAGCAACTGGTGCTGAAGGCCGGCAAGCACGCGCGATTCGAACTGACCGATTGGCAGTCGGCGCCTATTGCCGCAGGTGCCAGAGTCGCGCGCGCGTGTGCAGCCCATGCGATCCTTGCTGACGATGGTGAAGCTACCGCCGCATGCGCCGCAGCGTACGAGGCCCGATAGGAGCCGGGTCGGCTTGCGCTGTTCACGGGCCGGCTTGTCGGAGTTGGATGCCCGCCAGTCTTGGACGCGCTGCCAGCTGTCCTCATTGACGATGCGCAGGTCGGGCAGTTCCTGGGTGGTCCATTGGGACGGCGGATTGACGCGCGATACGCGCTTGCGTGTGATCGGGTCGCGAACCATGCGGACGCGGTTGTAGATATATCGGCCAGAATAGATCGGATTGTGAAGGATGCCTATCTGGCGTGCGCGAGAGCCGACAATTGCACTGACCCGCCATTCGCCGCCAGTGGCGCTCGGGATGCCGTCGCGGTTCAGGCGCATGGCGATGGTACGGGGCGAGAGACCCGACAGGAATTCGGCATAGACGCGGCGGACGACTTCGGCCTGCTCGGGATGGATTTCGCGCAGGCCGTGGATAGGCTCCCCCTTTGGATCGAGCTTGATCACGCGGCGGTAACCGTAACAGAGGCCGGCGGCGATGCGGCCGGCGGCAGCGGTGCTGGCCATGCCACGCCGGACTTTGTCGGCCATGTCTTTGATATAGAGCGCGCTCATCGTGCCCTTAAGGCCGATGTGCAGCTCATTGATCTCGCCCTCGCTTAAAGTGACAATACGAACGCCGGCGAACTCAAGCCGCTGATAGAAGGTAGCGATGTCGGCTTGGTTGCGCGACAGGCGGTCCAGTGCTTCGGTTAGTAGTAAGTTGAAGCTGCCCGCCTCGGCCGCCGCCAGCAGGGCATTGAGGCCCGGCCGGTTGTGGGTTGTGCCCGATATGGCAAGATCGGAATAGACGTCGACGACGGACCAGCCCTCGCGGTCAGCGCGTGCGCGGCAGACGCGAACCT
Source organism: Sphingomonas sanxanigenens (assembly GCA_037190805.1). GTDB lineage: Bacteria > Pseudomonadota > Alphaproteobacteria > Sphingomonadales > Sphingomonadaceae > JBBCJR01. The sequence continues at coordinate 42,407 of JBBCJR010000020.1, forward strand.
GATCTTCAGCCGAGCGTTCGTTCTGCCGATCGCTGCTGTATCGCGCGTAGATCGCGGTTCTGGTCACGGATTTGGCGCTCCCGTTCGGCGCGCATGCGACGGCCGTCTTCTTGGGCCATGTCGGCCGCAATAGCGCGGACGATATTGGCGAGGATGTGATGCATCAGGTCGCCTCCATTTCGGAGGCGGGTTCGATCTCAAAGATAGTGTCGGTGAGCTGGGGTCTGGCGCTGTCGTAGCAGTTCCAGATCGTCGGGCAGAGGGCCGTTAGAGCTCGCAACTTCCAGTGTGTGCTCATTTCGGCACCCAGATGCCGGCGGCATGGGCCAGCATCAGAAAGAAGCCACTGACAACGGTAACGCGGTAGAGGCGTTGGATATTGCGATCCAGCATCATGCTTTCTCGTGGACCCGGCGATCAGCGGTGATGCGAGTATCATAGGTAGCGATCAGCTTAGCCCACAGGAGTTGGGCGTTGTTGGCATGGGTGCGTATGCGGTCGAGTAACTCCTGTTGATAGTCAATCGCCTCGCATGCAATCGCTGTATCGACAGTGATGCTGGCCATGGCATGAGTAAGGCGCTGTAATTCCTCGGCTATCCTCAGCATATCGTAGACAACTTGGTTCATCCCGTCAGAGATGGCGACGGTTAGCGTGCGGTGCGGCTGAATTGGGACGTGGTTGAGAGAAGGAGCCTCGACATCCCGCAGACGGTTGTCGAGTGGGATCAATTGGTCGGTGGGGACAGTGCGGACGCGGCGAGCACCGATTATTGAATAGCTGCCGTCAGCATTTCGTTGGTTGATGCGGACCTGTTCGCCCGTGTCGATCGCGATCGCGATCGAGCCAGGTTGTGGGAATTCTGTATGGATGTGGAGCATGGTCACCTCCATTGGTTTCCGTGCCTTCACCGGGAAGGTTTGTGGGAACCAGATGGAATATACCTATTTGGAATTTATACAGTCAAGTTAAAAATCCATATCGGAATAATTTTACGGTTAGCTGTCACGGAGTCTGAGCGCGGGAGCGGTTCCACGGTGCAACGCTGACATTCATCCCTGCGGACTTCATGGGGCATCGGCATGCCGCCCTCATGTCAGCCGACGTTATCTTTATCTTGATTCGCTCGAAGGATTGGTGATCATCAAACCCTACCCTGAGGCGCGCGAAAATCTTATATCTGTATGCGCCGACGATTATTAGGGGTTTATATTAATTACAGGGTCGAATATCTTCGATAATGCTCTCTATACTTGAATAATAGCGGCAATTACTACTGCAACAACACGGGTTTCAACAATGCCAGGTTCTGGTTCGTTGAGGGCTATCGGCCTCTGAAATGCTGGGTTATTCGAACGTGGAATGAGCCATTCTTGCCCGTCACTATCGATGAAATATTCTTTCACGGTAGCTTCAAATTCACCGCCTGAGCGTTCACGTACGACAATGACCTTGCGGCCGGATGTAAGGGCAGGCTCGTAGAACGAAGATACGCATTCAAGGATCGTGCCTGAAGGGAAAATCATATCCATGCTGTCACCGATGACCCGCAGGCCAAAGCGATGCTCTAATGGAGTTTGCGTATGGGGTGAGCCGGTAAAGGATTGCCAGTCAGTTTGATCCCACTGCCAAGCTTCGCGCCAAATCCCGGCGGCAACGTTGCCCTTCACGAATAGCTGCGGGCCAAGCGGGGCCACACTCGCACTGCCGGACAACAGTTCGGCGACGCTGACTCCAAAAATGGCGGCAACTCTTTCAAGATCAGAGAACGATGGCTCACGGGTTCCACGCTCCCAGCGCTGATAGGTTGCTTGTGCCACATCGAGCATATCCGCCACTGCCGCCTGAGTGAGCCCCAGGCGTGTTCGTTGCTCAACCATGACATCGCGATACCTCATTGGCATATTTTGCTGTGCTGCGCATCATATGGAAACAACCATATCGGAATAATCACTTGACAGGGTGATATTCCATATGGGTATAAGTGTGCATGAAACTCGATCAATATTTGCGCGAGAAGGGTGTCACTCATGCCGAGTTTGCGGCTCGAATCGGCTGTGAGCAGCCATCGGTAACGCGTTTCGCCAAGGGGCGGCGCGTGCCCTCGCCGGAATTGATGAGGCGGATCGCTATCGAAACGTGCGGAGCGGTCACGGCAAATGATTTCTACGCGATTGAAAACACAATCGCGCGATCGCCAGATCGCAAGGGTGGCACAGTGAGATGCAATGCAGGGGATGCAGCATGAACGCTTCGCTCTTCATTCTTGATCTAGCTGCTGGAGGGTTGATGGGCTTTGGCTTTGCCATGACCCTGACGGGCCTCAATGCGTGGCGCCGCCTGATCGCCCCTATAGCCTGCAACTGCCAACCGCTGGGTAACGACGGTGCTGACGAGTTTCCAGAAGGGGCAGGCCATAATGGCCACAATAGCGCCGCGAGTCTCATTGCGCAGAATAGCTATGAGGTCGGCCAGTGAACGCCGCGCGGATCAGCAAGGCGTTGATCAGGGATGCCTTGGCACCACTGAACGATTGGTTGGCGACGGCTCGACCGGGCGCGCGGTTGGCCTATGCTCATGGTTACTCGTTGGGAAAAACGCCGTCTGTGATCGCGGCCCGGATGTTGTTCGACGAGGGAGAAGTGGACCTAGTGCAAGCGCGGTCCGAAGGTCGGCCGGGGTTCGATTATTTCGTGGTGCGCCGAGCGACGGTGATGCCGCGCAATCATTTCGGATTTGGGCGGACGGCTTCGACGGCGGCGCCACATAAGCCGCGTAATCCTGACCAGACGCCGGCCATGGACCAGCATGATGTAGCGATGATGGCGCTGCTTAACGCTGCAGCGGGGACCAGTAAGCCGTGTCCGACCAATGCCGAATTATCAAGCGCATTGGGTCTGAAAGGCCCCGACGCTGCCGCATATCGTCTCCGCAAGCTGACGCAGGCCGGGGCGATCGAGGTGGTGGCGATGCCTCCCGACCGGCGGTTGATCAGGGTCGTCACGACGGGGCTGCTGACGAGGGCTTCGATGTGAGTGAGCCCGCAAGCGGCCGAGCTGATGGCCCATTCGCTAGAAAGACATGTAGAGATTGGGAGGCGGGAGTGCGCGTCCAAAATGAGACGACGTTGATCGGCCATGCCCGCAACCGGTTGGAGGAGGATGTGCCGTTCTGACGGTCATCATCCCCTAATCGCAAATATATCTTGTCATCTGGAGCGTCAGTGATGGCGAATGTTGACGTGTGCCCGAAAGGCCTCGAGGCAGCGAAGATGGCGGTCTTGCCAGGGAGGCGGCACATAAAAAAAGACAGGCCTAGCGATCTGCCTGTTGAGAAATGCGGTCACGCAACGAGCCGGAATAGACAAGGTGACGCAGGCCCGAATCGCTTTCATGGCGCGGGAGCAGTCGCGGATATCGCGCACCTGCTCATCGGCAGTACCCGAATATGCGAATACAGGATCAAGCGGGAGGGCTACGTATTGCGACCCTGCTGGCTGCTCCATGACCGACATTATCTGTCGATGTGGGGAATGAGGCTGGCAGGATGATCGGGGGCCGTTCTGCCTCTTCTCCAATCCTCGATGCGGCGCTGGGCTATGCAAGCGCGGGGTGGCGGGTATTCCCATGCTCGCCGGTGACAAAGGCGCCGCTGCTGGCGGCGGACAGGGATCCAGCGGGCAAACCGATCCCGAACACTGGTGGGTTTCGCAAGGCGACAACCGATCCCCGTCAAATCTTGGCGTGGTGGAAGAAATGGCCGCGGGCGATGATCGGCGCGGTGACGGGGCCAGGCATGGACGCGTTCGTGGTCGATTTTGACGTCGGCAAGGACGCGGAGACGGGCAAGCTGTTCACCCTTTATAACCGGATCGAAGCGCTGGAAGCGATGTTGGGCTGTCGGCTGCCGGAAACGGCGATGGCAATCACGCGCAACGGCGGTTGCCACCTTTATTTTGCTTTACCGACGTTGCCCGAGGGTATGCGGCTGGGCAACCGAGACAAGGGTCTGCCGTTCAAAATTAACGTTCGGGGCGACAATACAGGTTACGTCATTGTGCCGCCTAGCCGGATGCAGGAGGGCACCAACTATCGCTGGGTGAGGGGCCGTCGTTATTCCGATGTGGGTGCGCTGTCAGCGCCGCAGGCGCTGATTGATCTGCTGATGGTGCCCATGGATAGGACGAGAGCGGAAGTGGCCTCGTCATTGGCGCCGATGCGGCGGTCGGCGGATATGATAGAGATTGACGAGACGGTTCGACGGTTCGTGATCGCCGCGATTGACGGCGAATGCCGGGCGATCTCGACAGCACTCAAGGGGAATCGCAACAACCGGCTCTATGAAGGGGCCATAGCGCTAGGATCGTTGGTTGGTGCAGGCGCAGTATCGCGGACAACGGTAGAGGGGGCGCTGCTCGACGTCGGGCTGGGGCTTGAGGGAGCTGACCTCAACAATGTGACCGGCACTGTTAGACGCGGGCTCGACTGGGGCGAGCAGCATCCGCGCGACCTGTCTGATGTTGGGGGCCGTGCTGGACAACACGCCGAGCATTGTGATCGTAGGCAGCAGTTGCCTTTCTATAAAGGTAGTGGTGGTCGTATCGACGGCCAGATAGGGCGCTTGGGGGAAGATGCGCTCAACGCCAAGCTGGCGTTCTATCCACTCACCGATCTTGGCAACGCCGAGCGATTTCGCGAGCGGCATGGCCATGCATTCCGATGGTGCCCGGCGATTGGCTGGCTGGCGTGGGATGGACAGAGATGGAATGCTCAGGCGGCCGGCCAACTAGTGGCGCGGGCGGTCTATGACACAGTGCGGTCAATACTGGCGGAGGCGGCATTGGTCGCAGTGAGCGGGCGCCAGGACCGTGATGTCGAAGGCGGACTGGATTTCAGCGTCAAGACGACGGAGAGCGGCAAGGTAACGCTGTTCTCGGACACGATCCGGCAGCATGCGCGGTCATCTGAGTCAGCAAGCCGGATTGCATGCATTGCCCACCTCGCCAAGGCGTGGCTGACGGTGGAGGCAGAGAATCTAGACATAAATCCTTATAAAATAAACATGTTGAATGGCACTTTGACGCTAATACGCGAAGTTCGAGGTGGGCGAGCAACGGGGAGGCTGAGCTTTGGGGCGGCTGATCCAAATGATCTGATCACCAAGATGGCGCCGGTGGAGTACGACCCAAAGGCACTCTGCCCAGTCTATGACGCTTTCCTGTCGCGCGTGCAGCCGAAAGAGATGATCAGACGATTCCTGCACCAGTGGGGAGGGCTGTCACTGACCGGTAATGTCACCGAACAGAAGCTGGCTTTTTTCTATGGCGGAGGGTCGAACGGCAAGTCGACGCTGGTCGATGCGTGGGCATGGGTGGCGGGTGAGTATTCGACGACAGTGCCGATCGAGACCTTTCTGGACCAGGGGCGATCACGCAAGGGCGGGGATGCAACGCCGGACCTAGCCCAATTGGGAGGGGTTAGGCTCCTACGCACATCGGAACCTGAGAAGGGGACGAAACTGGCAGAGGCCTTGATCAAGCTCGTCACTGGGTCGGAGCCCATGAAGGTCCGAAATCTCAACCTGCCGTTTTTCGAGTTGCGGCCCCAGTTCAAACTGACGGTGTCAGGAAATCACAAGCCGGTCATCAAAGGTACCGACGACGGAATCTGGCGCCGCGTGATGCTGGTACCATGGATCATTCAGATTCCTGACGAAGAGAAGGACCGCGACCTGTGGTCAAAGCTACGGACGGAAGCGAGCGGGATTCTCAACCGGCTGTTGGCGGGATTGATCGATTGGGCTGAAAATCGGCTGATCGAGCCTGATGACGTGACCGAAGCGACGCGAAAGTATCGCGAGGCTTCAGACCAACTGGGCCGGTTCCTTGCTGAATGCACGCTTCCTAAAGCTGGCGCGAAAGCGAAGTCATCGACGCTATTCCAGTTGTTTCAGGCATGGGCGAAGGCGACTGGTGCAGCCGAGTGGCAGCAGGTCGGTTTCAGCCGCGCCATGGAGGATCGTGGGTTCGAGAAAAAGCAGTCGAACGGCATGCAGTGGCTGGACCTGGCAATCGTTAAAACGGTCGATGACTTCCGTGAGGATGTGTTGGGCGGGGGAGGCTGCCGCCCTGCCTGGCCAAGTACCCTATCCGATTATGGCGATGAGAGCGACCTGCCGTGACGCGGTTTGGAAAGGTTTACGGAGGCGAGGTGGAAGGAGTTTTGGAAGGTGAAAACGATGAATTTGAGTGGCATTGGAAGGGATGGAAGCAATTTCGTGACCCTGGCCTCATGCGCGCGCATTCGCGCGCGCATGCAGTGTGACCTGATTGATCTTTCCATATCTTCCATCCCTTCCAAAGCTCTCCAACAAATATCCGAATTATTGTGTTTACCGGGCTTCGGTCGTGGCGGCGCTGCGTTGCGCGCACCATTTCGGATGGAAGGGGGCGCGTGATGATAGTGGATCAGGACGTTTGGACCCATGAAGCAGTTGAGGAGCGGCTGATCGAGGCGTGGCTGCTGCTGCATCGCATGCCAGATCGCGAGGCAGCATGGATGAGGCAGACCGTCATGAGCTTGTGGCGTCAGGTCAAGCGCGAATGGGATTCCTATAGTCAGGACAGCGAAGACGTGCGGTTGCTGCTGGGTGCGCGAGCGGTCGAGGTCGACCGTATGAATGAGGCGCTGGACTGGCTCGGTCATGTGCGGCCGATCGACCGAAAGCTAGTTGGCCTTGTTATCAAGATCAAAGCGCGTGGTTATGGCGAGGTGCCATGGACGCTGATCCGCGCGCGGTTGGGCTGGGATGTGAGTGCCGATGCATGCCGAAAGCGTTACGGGCGGGCGATCCATGCTATTGCTCTCAAATTAAATCTTGCATTTTCAAGGGCGTAATGGAAAATTTCAGCGAGTGCATTTTGTTGTTCCGTTATGTCCGCCAAAAATGCTATTTGAACACCATAATGGCCGAAGCGTATGCTGCTCTGCCTTTTTCTTTACAATAGATCCAAATAGCTACGACGTCCCCGGCTTTTCGGTCGATGGTCAGTTTGTTCAGTTCAGCGGCGTAAGGCGCAGAACGATGCTGGGGCACTTTTGGCGAACGTCCGACCTATTTTTGACAGGAAGTCGAGACGGTCGTGCCGATTTTATCGGTCAATCTCTCATGGCCAATAGTACCAAGCCGTCGTTGTTAACTGAATCGAACAGTCGAAGCATTCATCCCAAGTCACTGCTTTCAGCGATCTGATCGTCAGCGGCGAGGGATTTGTTTGCTGTCACCTCGAACAAATGAACCCGAATAAAGCGCCAACCTTTTTTGGTTGGACAACAGCCTAGGCCGTCTCGATCTTCGAGGCGGTCTTTTTTTTGAAAGATCACCAGCATGGCCAAAGATCTGAAACTTTCGACGGCGGCGCGGAATGCTATGCTGAATGCGTTGGCTGATCAGATCAGCGCGGATGCTGTTATCCGCATCTATTCCGGCACGAAGCCGACGAACGTGGTGGCGGGAATCGGTGGTGCAACGATGCTGGCCGAACTGACCGGCGGCGACCCATTCGCGGGACCGGCGGCTGGCGGTGTACTGACGGCTAACTCGATCACAGAGGCGAGCGCTGCTGCTGCAACAGGTACGGCCAGTTGGTTTCGCATCTATCAGGCCGACGGCGTCACAGCAGTCGTTGACGGGACGGTCGGTGCGAGCAGCGATTTCGACCTGCAGTTGAGCACCATCGAAATTGTCCAGGATGCCACGATGCAGGTGACTGCGCTCACCATCACCCAGCCTGACGGCTAAGCGAACTTCATCCCTTCCACAGACATTCCCGCAAGGACGATTTATGGCCTCTGGCGACCTTCTATCGCTGACCGTTCGCGATGCGACGCCGATCGACCCGGACGGGGGCGGGATCGGCGCGGACGGTTCGGGCTGGACCGCGTCGATCGTCATCGACGGGCTGTCGACGGGCGGGACGGTCGATCCGTCGAAGGTGGTGCTGACGGTTCAGGACCCCGGCTATGACGCGACCGGCGCCGCCGTGACGCGGACCCGGACCATCCGGGGCACGGTGCCGATCCGCCGGCAATATCCGAACAACACCCAGCGCATGATCAGCGCTGGCGGCGGTCAGCTGACGCTCATGATCGGGCTCGACGATCTGGTCTATGCCGGATCGACGATCACGGCCGTCGATATCGCCAGCGGCTTCTATACCGGCGCCGCGGCTGGGGCGCCGGCGAGCGTCACCAACGCGTCGACGCGGGCCTATACCAAGCCGGTGGCGGGGTTCCTGAACCTGCCCCAGGAGCGCGCGACGGGTAGCGGCTATGATGTCGAGCTGGTCGCCTTTCATCGCGACGCGATGCTGGGCCGGCAGGTGGCTTGCGTCCGGTTTCAGGGGCGTGACCCGGCGGCGCATGCCACTGCGGTGCAGACGGCGGGCGCGGTGTCGCTGTCGACGATCCTGACCCGGGGGCATCCACCGGAGGTTTACAAGGCGACGATCCCGCTTGCGGCGCTGGACCAGGCGGTGTCCGGGCAGGCATCGGCTTGCTGTACCGTCAATGCTGAGGTCTATCCCTGGATCGGTGACAGCACGGCCGTGCTGGACATGACGGCGGATGGCGCGAGCTGGCCGACGTCGAGCCCGATCACGCCGCTCAAATTCTGCAACGACAAGGGTGGCAGCTATGGCGGCGCGCTGGCTTATGTGCGGGCAGGCGCATCGGGCGGCACGGTGTCGCTGGATGCCATGACGGCGCGGGGAGCGCCGTTCCCTTCGCTGAACGCCGCCTTGGTCGCAATCCGGACGTTCAACAACGCCAGTCGCGGGCACAACGACCACTCGGGTGCGACCATCTATCTGATGGATGATGGCGCCGGCGGGCCAGTGACGCATGTTCAGGGTGGGAGCGTGACAGGCTTAGCCTATGGCCAGTGCTGGACCGATGTCAGAGTCGACCCCCTAGCGACAGGGACGGTGCGGCTGGCGACATCGGGCGAGTCAATTCCGCATCTGCTACGTTATTGCTGCCCGATCGTTCACGATAGCGGCAAGAATGGCTTTGCCGTGCCGAATGGTGGGCCAACAAATCAACAAATGCTGGCATTCGATGGCGCTGAAATAACAGCAGAAGAACCGACGCTAAGCTTTGCGAGAGGCGGTCAAGACCTCACCTATTACCGTAATACGACGGTCTCTGGCGTTGTGAATAATTCCAGGGTATTCAACATTCAAGGAACGTCTCGTGTTCAGCAGGTGTTCGTGGCCGGAGTCGAGATTTTATCTTCTTCGGCAAACCAGACGCTAAACACGGCGCAGTTTGTGGTCGGCAACATGTTCGCGCGTGTGACTCACGATGAACTTAATGCTGCTACCTATCCGAACCAGGATGCGCCGGAGGCGATGATCATCGCCAACAATCGCTTCCTCGACAAGCAAGCGGCTGGATTGATCGGTTATCAGCGTGAATATCCCAAGGGCATCGCTATCGTTCAGAATGTTTATGAGCGGGCGAACGTCACCGTGGGCGGGTTTCCCCTGATGATCGCGGGCGACGGCGCGGACAGGGTGCTGCCGAACCTGATCGAGCACCACAACCTCACGCTGGGGGAGCGGTCGAACCGCCTCTATGCCGACGTCGCGGGCAACGCGGTGGCACCCAGCGGGCGGATCAAGCGCGGCACGTCGCGGTTCAACATCTGGTATAATCTCAACGTCAAGCAGGACCCTTATATCGTCAACACGACGGCGACGGGCCGGGTCGGCAACTGGGAATATGCCGGTGGCGTCGGCAATCTTGGCAATGTCTCGCTGATCGGTGCCTATGGCGCGCCCAACCAGCCTGATCCCAATGGCGTCAGCTGGTTGGGTCTATGGTGGGAGCCGGGATCGAACCATAATGTCTCGGCCGGCGGGCCGCCGGTGGCGTTCGTCGATGACAAGTCCGCGGTCGGGGGCACGACCGGCGCGGGCTTTGGCGACTATCACCTGACCGGCGACAGCAACGCCGCCTATGCGCGCGTGCCGGCGGGCAGGGCCGTGCTGGCGTTCGATCTGGGCGGCGAGATGCGCCTCAACGACGGCCGAGGGGCGGCGGGACCCTATGAACGATTTGCCGATCCAGAGGAGGTCACCGGATCGGCGGCGTTAAGCCTCGGCCGGATGCGAATGTCGGGCCATGCGCTTGTAATTCCGCAAGGCGGCGGCGGATTGACATTGCAGGACGCTCTGGTTGCCCGGCTAATCGCTGCGGCGCCCGTCGCGGCCCTAGCTGGCAATCGCATCTACTGGTTGCGCCGCCCCGAAGAAGGGGCGCTCCCGGCGGTGACGTTGCAGTTGATCAGCCGGCCTATACCATCGCTCTACAAGGGCCAGCAACGGCTGCTGCGGGCGCGGGTTCAGGCTGACTGCTGGGCGGAAACCCCAGCAGAGGCCATGGCCCTGGCCGACGCAATTGAAGCGACGATCGTGCCTGAAACGGTCGTCGGTAATGTGCGCTTCCAGCGCAGCTTCATCGACAATCGATCGGACGACGACGGCAGCGGGGACCAGTCGATCGAGACCGAGTTCAATCCCCGTTCCCGGCTGGACCTGCTGGTCTGGCACATCATCACCTGAAGGAAGGACCACATCATGGCCGAGACTGAAGCCCGCATTGGCTATGGCGCCAGTTTCCATCTGAGTAACGGCACCACCCTGACCGAGATCGCAGAAGTGTTCTCGGTATCGCCGCCCAACCCGCAGACGGACGATGTCGAAGCGACCCACTATAAATCGCTGAATCGCACCCGCGAATATATCGCCGGCCTGATCGACCCCGGCGAGATCACGATCGAGATGAACTATATTGCGGGATCGGCCTCCGACCTGCTGCTGCGCGCTGCTCAGGCGGCGGGCGCCGTGCGGGAGGCCAAGATCAGCCTGCCGACGGACGACGGCACTTGGGATTTCGAGTTTCCCGCGATCGTCAAGGGTTATGAAGTGACCGCCCCGGTCGACGATCGCATGACCGCCACGATCACGCTGCGCGTTGCGGGCGCTGTAACCGAATCGGCGTCGGGGGCCTGATGATGGCAAGCGCCAGAGGTGTTGTCCGCTTTGATGCGGGCAAGGATAGTTATCGACTTTGTTATGGTATCAATGCCTTATGCGATCTTGAAGATCGGCTGGGCATGGGTGTCGACGAACTGGCGGCGTCCATGCAGTCTGGCATGAAACTGTCGATGGCCAGGGCGGTCTTTGCCGCCGGGCTGTCGACGGTTGCCGGCAATTTTCTGTCCGAAAAAGAGGCAGGCGAGCTGATGGGTGAGATCGGCGCTGCACGAGCGTTCGCACTAATCGGCGAAGCATTTCAGGCTGCCTTTCCAGAGGAGGCCGGCATGTCCACCGACGACCCTCGACGACGGCGGGGTGGGACTGGTTCGACCTCCTGAGCAGCTGGTCCAGGGAGGGATTTCCGCCCGACCAGTTCTGGAGCCAGACGCCGCGTAGCTTCGCGGCGGTGATGGAGGGGCGACGGCGCGCTGCTCAGGTCGATCATGACAATCGCGCTTGGTTGGCATGGCATATCGAAGCTCTGGCGCGGTCAAAGCGTCTGCCATCACTGTCGAAGCTGTCAGGCAAGTCGAAGAAGAAGCGCCGCAAACGCGGTGAGATCCAGACGTCCCAGCAGATGCTGGGTGTGATGCGCGCCTGGGTAGGAATCACGGGAGGGGCGGAGACATGGCAACGTCGGTGACCGACGACAGCCTCAAAGAGAGCAAGACCACGGCTAAGAAGATCGAGGTGCTTGCGGACAAGGCTGAAAAAGTCGTCAATAGCCTCGATGGCATCGCCAAATCCGTTAAAAAAAGCGCGCCTTTCGAGATACTCAGCGGCATCTTCAAGTTGATTTCTCAGCAGGTGGGTAAGGATGGGCTGTTTATTAAAGGCGAACCGACCGATGCGAATAAGAAGGTTGGAGAGCTCGCACAGACAGCGGAAAAAGCAGCCAATAGTATTGATGCTTACGCAAAATCCTTAAAAGACAAATCTTTTCTTGAAAAGCTTAGCGGCTTCTTTGGCCTAGTTGGGCAACTCTCCAAGGATGGAGTGTTCGGCAAAGCCGAGTCCGAGGAGGCCAAGGAAGGCAGTTCATCGGAAGCGAAGCCAGCGGTTGAGGCGATCACGGATGCCGCGCAGGCAGCTGGTACCCTCAATGACAAAGTGGTTTCCCCGGTCAAGGAGGCTGCAACCTCGACCGTCGTGGCAATGGCGAAGATGGCGGAAGAAGCCGTCAAAAGCATTGATGGCATTGTCAAGAAGATGAAAGAGGGTGAGTTCTTGCAAGGGGTGAGTGGCATATTTGGGCTCATCGGCCAACTTGCGAAGGACGAAATTTTCCAAAAGAAAGATAATTTCGGCCAAGCTCTACGGCTGGCCAGTGCCTCCGGCTTTTTTGACAAACCAAAGCCATCATCTGGATTCGGCCTGGAACCACTGGTTGATCTGTTCAAGATCGTCGATTTGCCGGGATTTGCGACCGGCGGTTCGTTCACGGTCGGCGGGGCCGCCGGCATCGACAAGAATCTGGTCCAGTTCCGCGCCTCGCGCGGTGAATATGTCAGCATCAGGAAGGGAGCGCAGCGTGATGGCAGCATCGCGGAAATCGTGCCGTCGCCTTATTTCGACGTCGTGGTGCGGCGCGTGACCGCCCCGATGGCGATCAACGCGGCGGCGGGGGGCAGCCAGATGGCGCAGCGCGATCTGGCTGTCCGCTCGCGCCAGCGGCTGGGGCGCTGAGCGATGTCGGTCGCGCTACCGACGTCGCCCGGTCCCGCGGCGACCACCCCCGGTTATCTGGACGTGGGCGGCGTGCTGCGCCCGATCCTGGGCGGGGCGCATCAGAAGCTGAACCGGCTCGGCGATCGGTTCATGATCGACGTCCAGATGCCGCCGATGCCATCGGCCGGCATCGCCATGGGCTGGGTCGCCGATCTGGTGCGGGCGAGCCGTGAAGGCGCGCTGTTCCAGTGGCCGCAACTGGGGTTCGATCCTGGCACGCCCGGCGCGCCGCTGGTCAATGGTGGCGGGCAGGCGGGGATGACGCTGTCCCTCAAAGGGATGACGCCCGGCTATGGTGTGGTCAAAGGGCAATTCCTGTCGATCATCGTCGGCGGCCGACGCTATCTGGAGATGGTGACGGCCGACGCCACGGTGGGCGTCCACGGCACGGTGACCCTGGCCATCGCCCCGATGCTGCGCGTGTCGCCCCCGGACAATGCGCCCTGCGAGATCGCCGAGCCGATGATCGAGGGCTTTCTCGACGGCGATGAACGCCGGTGGACGGTGGATGTCGCCAGGCACACGGGCCTATCGTTCAGCATCACGGAGGCGAAATGACCACCTTGTCGCCGTCGCTCGACGCGGCGCTGAGCGGCGTCGCGCCGACCATCTTCGGGTCGGTGGCGATTGACCTGCCCGGTTACAACCTGAGCTTGCTGGACGGCGCCGGAACCCTGAGTTTCGGCGGACGCACCTATGCCGGCGAGGATGCCACCTATGGCGTCCTCGACAGCGTCGCGGCGCTGTCGGACGGCATGGGGGACGAAGCGCCGCGGCTGTCGATCACGCTGCTGCCGGCCAGCGACGCGGCGGCGGCCGACCTTGCCGGCGCGTCGATGCAGGGATCGCGGGTCGCCATCCATATGGGTGCGATCGTCCCGGCGACGGGGCAGGTGGTGCCGGACCCCGACCTGCTGTTCCTGGGCGAACTGGACGTGCCGGCGCTGCGATCGGGCGAGCACCGCCGCGAGCTGGAGATCGAGGTCGCCTCGGTGTTCGAGCGGTTCTTCGAGGATGATTGGGCGGCGGCGCTGGCCGACGGCTATCATCGGTCGATCTGGCCCGGCGAGGCCGGGTTCGGCTTCGTCACCAGCGCGGCGCAGGGGGTCTATTGGGGCGTCGAGCGGCCGGCGGGAGCGGTGATCCCCACCAACTCTTCCAGTCAGAGGGGAGGCTGAGCGTGACCGAGGCGCCTGAACCAACCGTGATCGAACGCCGGGCAGCCGCCACCCATGCGACGCTGAGCCAGTTTCAGAACAAGCCGTTCCGCTGGGGGGTGACCGACTGCGCCCGGGTGGTGGCGTGGCACCTGAGGCGGCTGGGTTATAAGGTGAAGCTGCCGGCGGCCGGATCGTACCGGTCGGCGCGCTCGGCGGCCGCCGTCCTCAACAATGCCGGCTTCGCCACCCTGGCGGAGGCGGTCGACGCCCATGGCCTGGACCGCATCGCCCCGGCGGCGGCGCTGGCCGGCGACATCGTCATGCTGCCCGGCGAGGATGCGCTGGGCTCGCTGTGCATCGCGCTTGGCAATGGCCGGGTGCTGGGCTTTCATCATGACACCAAGGGCGCGGTCGTCATGCAGCCGACAGCGTTCGCGGCGGCGTGGCGGACGCTATGACCGCCGGCCCTTGCTCACCGGCTGACCGGCTACACAAATATTGGAGATCACTTCTCCGGGGCGCAGGCGAGAGCTTGCTTCGCGGGCATCCATGATTTGACATGCGTGCCGGCTTCGGTGCGCTTCAAGTCAACTCTGGCACCGAGTAGGCCAGCTTTCATGCCGCCTCCGACCCAAATGAGCATAGCATCGTCAGGTCTGTCTGGCTGTCGGTAAATATTAGGCAAAACCCATCCATCCATATCCATCATGCAACGCTCAATATCTTCTAATTTGGCGCTTGATATATAGTCGGCAACGATTTTCTTATTATCGAATTTTGACATCGGACCGGCGTTTGCAGGCATAGGAAGCGCCATAATGGATGTCGATATCAATATTATTGAACGAAATCTTATCATTGGGGACTCCTGAATGGCTAAAGCGCTTCGCACGGCGGCGATTGTAGTCGGCGCCGTTGCTCTTGTCGCCACTGGCGTCGGGGCTATAGCTGGCGTGGGTACCGCGATCGGTGCGCAAGCCGGCGCCATCGCGGCGATCGCCAGACCTGCTGCGTCGGTGCTTGGCATTGCGGCAACCGCCCTCGCGTCCCGCGCCACGGCTCGTGTGTCCGGCAATGCGACGGAGTTCGCGGCTGATCCGGGGTCGCCGGTGCCGTATCTGATCGGGCGCACGGCGACGGCGGGGCGGATCGTTTACTGGCGCGAGCATGGGTCGGGGGCCGGGTCGACGCCCAATGATCGGCAGACCTTCGTCGCCATCCTGTCCGGCGGCGGGCCGGTGCAGCAGATCGAGAGCTTCAGCGCCGATCGCGCCGCGATCAGCTTCGGCGCCGGCGGCAACGCGACGGGCACGTATAACCGCCATATGTGGCAGGTGACGCAGCTCGGCCTATGCCCGGAGACGTCGCACCTCTCTCTGGTGCCCAACGCGAGCGACGACCCTGGCACGCCGCCGCCGGGCTGGACCACGGCGCACAAGCTGTCTGGCTATGCGGCGGCGATGTGGTCGCTGCGCTTCGACAGCAAGGGCAAATTCTATACCAACGGCACGCCCAAGCCGCTGTGGGTGGTCAAGGGGGTCAAGGTTTACGACCCGCGCCTGGATTCGACCTATCCGGGCGGATCGGGGGCCTGCCGGGCGCTGGATGAGGCGACCTATGTATGGTCGGAAAATCCCTATCTCCATGCGCTGACCTGGTGCCTGGGGCGGTGGCAGAACGGCAAGCGGGTGCTGGGCATCGGCGCACCCATCACCGGCATCAACGTCGCCGCCTTCGTCGAGGGCGCCAATATCGCCGACGTCAATGGCTGGACGGCCGGTGGCGTCGTCTATTCCGCCGACGACAAGTGGGAAGTGCTGAAGCAGATCCTCCAGGCCGGCGGCGGCGAGCCGGTGACGACGGGCGCGCGCATCAGCTGCTTCGTCAACGCGCCCAAGGTGCCGCTGGACACGGTCGAGGCCGACGATGTGGTGGGTGAGGTCAGCGTCACCGCCACCCAGCCGCGGCGCGACCGGATCAACAGCCTGATCCCCAGCTATCGCGACGCGGGCAATAATTGGGAGGTGGTGTCCGGCACGCCGATCACCGTCGACGATTATGTGACCTTCGACGGCGGACTGCGGCAGCGCTCGGCGCCCTATGCCCTTGTCCAATCGAGCGCCCAGGCGGCGGTGCTGGCCCGGTATGAGATCGAGAATGCCCGCGAGTTCGGGCCGATCACGCTCAGCCTGAAGCCGCGCTGGATCGGCTATCGGCCGGGCGACTGCATCACCATCAACGTCCCGGAAGCGGGCCTGGTCGATCGGGCGGTGCTGATCCTGCGCCGCGACATCGACCCGTCGACCGGGGTGGTGACCTTGACTTGCCGATCGGAGACGGAAGGCAAGCACCCATTCGCACTCGGCCAGACGACCACGCCCCCGCCGACGCCGGGCGTCAGCGGTCCACCTCTGGTGCCGGTGCCAGCAGTCGATGCATGGGAGATTACGGCGACATCCTTGACGGCCAATGGCGTCACCGTGCCGACCCTGGTGGTAGAGGGCACGGTCGATATCGGCACCGCCGAGGCGGTGATCTTCGAGTATCGTCCCTTCGCCAGCGGCCAGGGCGTCGACGATGGCTGGATCGCCGCCGGGGTCGAGCCGCCCACGGTGCGCAAGAAGGAGATCGCCTCCGTCACCCCCGACACGGTTTATGAGGTTGCCATATCCTATCGCGTGCGCGGGGTTGACGGCGATCGCCGCGTGATCGGCCCGGTAGCGACCGACGACTGGGACGGCATCGCTGGAACGCGAGGCCCGAGCGGCGCCAGCGCCTACAACCTCGTCCAGTCGGCGAGCGGCCGGCTGGACCTGTCGACGCCGGGGACGGTGACGAAGACGGCGGGTGGGGCAGATGCCTGGGATGCCAGCTTCCGATCCGTTTCCGCCTATGCCGGCGGCGTGATGGCGTCGATCCGGCTGCCGTTCGTGGTCGGCAACGGGCCGCTGATCGGCTTCGATACGACGGATGCGCTGCCTGAAAACGACACCGCGTGGCAGGATCTCGACTATTGTGTCTATGTCTATCCCGACGGGCGGATCGAGCGCATCGTCAACAGCGCGACCACGATTATCGGGACGGCCGGAACCGCCCAGCCCGGCGATGTCATCAGCATCGGCTATGACGGTAAGGCCGGGCGTATCTGGCGCAACAATGCCCTGCTCGACACCTATGACGCGATTGCCGACGATCAGTTGTTCTACGTCAAGGGATCGATCAAGACCCTGAACGGCCGGATCGAAAACCTGTCGATCGCGCCTGGCGCGCGGGCGGGGGATAAGGGCGATAAGGGGGATCAGGGCGCCCCGGGCACTCCGGGCTCCCCGGGAACGCCCGGCAACCCTGGCACCCCGGCGACGAGCGTCGAGATCAGCCGCAAGGCGGTGAACGTCTGGGCCTATGCCAATGGCGGGGTGGTGTCGTGGGCGGATGCCAACGGCATGCTCAAGGTCCGCTCGGGCAACACCGACGTCACGGCCGGCGCAACGCTGTCGTACAACCCGTCAAGTGGCGTTACCGGCACGATCAACGCTGCCGACAACACGCCCGTTTCGGGCAAACTCAAGGGCTATTACCAGGTTACGGCGATGACCGGCGACACCGGCACGCTGACCTTGCAGGCGACCTATGGCGGGGTGACGCTCACCGAGACTTTCTCGGTCTCGAAGACCAAGGGCGGCTATGAGATCGTCTCGGACCTGCCGACGGTGACCCTGTTCGAAGGCCGGGTCGTCTATCGGACAACTGACGACAAGCTCTATCGCTACACGGGCTCGGCTTGGACGGCGGCGGTTCCCGCGTTCGATATCTCGGGCCAGCTTGCCGATGCCCAGATCGCGGCGCTGGCGGCATCGAAGATTACCGGCCAGCTTAGTGATGGCCAGGTGGCGGCCTTGGCAGCGGCAAAGCTCACCGGCCAGATTACGGCGACCCAGATCACCGACGGGGCGATCTCGACTCCCAAGTTGGCGGCCGGGTCAATCACGACGGCCAAGCTCGCCGCCGGTGCCGTGACCGCGAATGAGGTCGCGTCCAACGCGGTCACCGCCGCCAAGATTGCCGCTGGCGCTGTTGAAGCGGCGAAGCTCGCCGCCGATTCTGTGACCGCCGGCAAGATCGCGGCCAATGCTGTAACGGCTGGGACCATCGCGACGGATGCGGTGACGGCTGGGACCATCGCAGCCAATGCGGTGACCTCTGACAAGATCAACGCAGGGGCGATCACGACGACCAAGCTCGCGTCGACCCAGGCCAGCCTCATGTTCGCGACGATCGGCACATTCCAGACCTCGCCGTCGGGGGAGCGGGTGGAGATCACCGACGCCTATATCAAGGTTTTCGACGACAACAACATGAAACGTGTGCATATTGGCGACTTGTCCGTCTGATGACTTACAGCATTCGAACTTATGACGCTGGCGGTAACATCATCATTGACGAGGCAACTCGTCTGATGCGCATCCTTGGCACCGTCACAGCATCTTACAATAATTATGTGGAGAATGACGGTTTGCTTACCGGTGACCCGATTTATTGTATCCTCAATACCACCAATAATGTCGCGCCAGCGGTATCCTTGGACTTCACCTTCAGCGGTAGTCGCCTGACCTGGGCAAGACAAGGTGGTGTCACCGGACCATGGCCACAAACGGTTACTTTTTTGTACGGGGTACATTGATGGCCTACGGTATTCTCTTGGAGAATAGCTACGGCACGGTTCAAATCGATGAAACGTACCGTAACCTTGTAGTTGTCGATAGCGGTACCGAAACCCCGGGCAATGCCTCTGGTCTGGGGGGTACTGGAAACAACTCAATACTATGGCGCAAATCATTTGCAAACGTCACCACCCCTATCCTAGCTGTTTATGGTTCCGGCACGACAACGAATGTTGTTACAACTTGCCGGTCTATAAAATCAGGGTCATCCATCACATATGATGTGTATTGTGATGAAGACTGCACCTCGATAAATTATTTTTTATTCGATGTGGCTTCGGCACCGACCGATATATTCGGCGTGCAAGTTTATAACGCGAGTGGAGATTCTGTTTTTCATAGCAGCCAGAAGCCACTTAGAGTGGCGGGCCTGATCTCTGGCAATTGGCGCAATGGGACGACATGGCCAACCCTATCAACTGACAGGGTATATGCCATCGCAACCGCCCAATATGGCCATGAAGAGCACAATGTTGGCCCGCATTATTCCTATAATATGGTGGCTTGCTCAAGTAATTTGGCTAATCCTATTCGTCCATATCTGATGCGACTTGCTCAAACTCGTAACTATAATGATTACAACCCGCCAGCTACAAATTATGGATTCTTGATTGTTGATGTAACTAATTATTGAGGGTAATATGCTTGTTTTCAAGGATTGGGTGGCTCCCAATTTCGCCAGGACGACTGTTCATCGAGTTGCCAGGGTCGAGATATTGCCCCGGCAAGGCGTCGTGCGGGTTGTTGTCGACAGCTATCCGGACGATGTGACGGAAAACATCGCGTGGGAGGAAGTCCACATCCTTGATCGCGCGGCCTTGTCCGGCGAAGGAGACCCCGAAGCTTTGGCCCTGGAAGCAATGGTCGCTGCCGGTGGCCCGCTGGAGGGTGGGGAAATTGAAGCCGCGTCCGAGGCCGGCCTAAACACCCTCAAGGCGCGGTATAAGATCCTTGTTACGTCTCGGCAGGCTCAAGCCGAAGCCGCAGGCTGTGGCGCCCCCAAAGGAAGGGTCCAGACCGATCCCAACAGCCGCGCGAAAATCCTTGGCCTGATCGGATTGGCGAATATTGATCCCGTCACCGACTTTCCGTTGGCCTTCAAGATGGAAAACAACAGCTTCGAGGATCACAGCGCGGATGACATGAAGACCATGGGTGTTTCGGTCGCCCGCCATATCCTTCTGTGCTTTAAGCGCGCGCAAATCCTGAAGGCCGCGATCGACGCTGCCGGGACGGCCGAAGACCTCCTGGCAATCAACATCAATAACGGGTGGCCAGATATCGTTCCGGAAAATGAAGAATAAGATGGACCGAACGCCCGAAGAATGATCGCCCGTTTTCGCCGCTGGCTTCGCGAAATCCTGATCTCGATCGACCAGTTGCTGCATGTCCTGTTTGGCGGGCCGAAATATCTTCTGCGCGGCGGACCGGTGCCCAGTACTGACGAGACCCTCAGCAGCAAGGTCGGCCGGCGCGCTATCGCCGGCGCGCGCTGGGCGCTGATCGCCGAGTGGGTCATTGACTGGCTGTTCGTGCAACTGGGTGAGGTGCCAGACCACTGCCAGCGAATGATCGAGGTGCGTTGCGATGAGCGCGGGCGATGAAGGTTGACGGCGAGGCGGCGGGAGCCATAGTCGCGGTGGGTGGCCTGATCACTGTCGTCTGGAAATCGGTCCGCTGGCTGATCGTGCGCCATGACCGGATCACGCGGTCGGAGGCGGAGGCGATTAATTCGAAGATCGCGGCGCTGGAGGAGGCGGTCCGTGAGGCGCAGCGGGTGGCGCACAACCTTGAACTCAAACTGGTCAACGCGCTTGCCGCCTACCGGCTGGTCGTGTCGGAATTGCAGAAGCACGACCGGCATTCGAACATCGTGATCGACGCCCAGGCGCTGCTGACCATGGCCGAGACGGCCGAGCGGGGGGACGCCGCCGCTCTGTAACCGACCCCCACAAGTTGGAAATTTAAACATGGCCTATACGCTGGGGGCAATCTCGCGCGCGCGGCTCATTGGCGTTCACCCTGACCTCGTGCGAGTTGTACTGCGCGCGATCGAGATCACGCCACAGGATTTTACGGTGTTCGAAGGGGTGCGGACTCCTGCGACCCAGGCTGACTATGTGCGGCGTCGAGTCAGCAAAACGATGAGCAGCCGGCATCTGACTGGTCATGCGGTCGACCTGGTGCCTTGGATTGCTGGGCAACCGAGATGGGAATGGCCGCCAATATATATCGTTGCTGACGCGGTGCGACGGGCAGCTCTGGCGGAAGGCGTGGCGATCATCTGGGGCGGTGTATGGGACCGCCGGCTCGGGGATCTGCCCCCTCATGCAAGCGGCCTGGCGGTAGCGGTAAGGTCCTATTCAGCGCGTCATTCTGGTCCGGATTTTCTAGACGGGCCGCATTTCGAGCTGCACGTATGATTTATCCTGAATTGCAGCATACTTCACAAGCTGTATCAGCCCGCTGCTACCAATATGCGAAAAATCACTGTAGCAACATTACATATTTAATTATTTATATTAGGTGTTTATGAATTTTCATTCATATGAAGGTGCATTTATGATAAAAATCTAATTCTTGATCAAGATATTTGTAATCTTTGTGCTTTTAGGTATTATAGATAATCAACGAACCAGGGAAGCCGCGTGCCTATATCCATCTGGTCATTGATGCGGTAGTGGCGCGGATAAAAGCCAGAGTATCGAAGCGTGCCGTCGTCGATTTTTGTCAGCGCGCGATCGAGATCGGCAAGATCAGCCATGGTCAGCCAAGGCGCTGCATAGCCTTCGTTGCGGCGGCAACAATGCGCGGTCCATAGCCGCGTATCGGATGGCAGGTCCTCCAGCAGTCGCCGTGTCGTGCGTCGATAGCCTGTCAGGTCGGCGCCGGGAAGGAAGGCATAGAGCATTGTCGGATAGATGAAATCGCCGGTGAAAAGCCGCTTGCCTCGCGGATCGTGGAGCGCCACCGAGTGCGGCGTATGTCCGGGCGTTGACAGCAGTCTAAGCGAGCGGCCACCCAGATCGATCGTTGTGCCCGGCTTGATCCATTCGGCGACTGGAACCCATGGCGCGGCAAGCCCGTCAAACATGCCGAGAAATTGATAGCGACCTGGACGGAAACGACCATCCTCTACCCCCGCACGGGTCGAGGGGAGGTCGACGAGCGCGATGCGATCCGACGCGTGAACGCCCGCGAGATGATCATAATGGAGATGCGACGGCAGGATCGTGACCGGGAGATTGGTCAAGCTTTTGACCACAGGCCGCATATCGCGCGTGCCCGACCCCGCGTCAAAGAGCAACGCGCGTGTTTCGCCGACGATCAGATAGGAATAGTTCGCCTGATAATATCGCGGTTCGCCAATCGCATAGACTCCTTCGCCCAGGTTCTCGACGGCGAAATAATCGTCGAACAGCTGACCTTTAGCCAGAGTGACGGGATCGCTCGACACGGCCACGGGTTTGTTCAGAAGGGGCCAGCTTTCGGCATAGAGATAGGGCGCAAAGCGCAGCGCCGCGATGCCCAAAATGGCGAGTGTACCATGCAGCAGTAACAGGAGGCTGCGGCGTTTCACAAGCTTCTCCCGCGACGGAGTATGTTGACCTGCCGAGGCGATGCGCCGTCGCTAAAAATAGAACATAAGAAGCGGGTTTACTCGTCCGATACGCTCCTTCGTCTCACCGATTGCGCATCGCGTCTTGATGGGCCTTTTGCGCCTCCGCGCGCGCACGCTGGGCGATCCGGCCACTGACGACATCGTCCAGCGTTTGGATGGTCTGGGTCAGCGATTCGGATGTCTGCCGCGCGATGGTTTCCAGATCCCCCTGATATTGAGGCAGGAAGAAGAAATAGGTGGACGGATGCCCGCGATAGAGGCTGCGGAACTTGTCGATATCGGCCTGGTCGGCGCGCAGGGCGGCAAGGCGTTCGGCCGGCGTACCGCGCGTCATCGGCGGCTTTATCCGTTGCATATCCCACCATGCGAACGGCAGTTCGGCATCCAGGGTACGGGCCTCGGCGATCATGGCGTCGCCCGCGGCGTGGCTGTCCGCGCCGCGCGCGGCCGCAACGAGCAAGGTAGCGTCGCCGGTCTTGCGGGCCAGCGCCTCCATCTCGCGGACCAGGTCGGCGCGGCCGATGACCGCTGATCCGGTATCCAGATAAAGCTGCGCCGCATCCATCTTGCGTGGGGCGTAGCGGGCATAAAGCGCCTGCATCTCTTCCCGCGCCTTGGCGGGGTTGCGCTGCATGGTGTGATAGAGCCAGGCATTGTTAAAGTGATCGGCGGCGGATGAAGGCCGCTTGATGATCATCTGCGGCTGCGCCATCGCATGCAGGTCGCTGACGTCGCTTCGGATGGCTGAAACGTCCTCGCGGATCAGGCCGAGTTGCCGTCCGACCGCTTCGGTCGCCGACTGGCCCTGACCAACCAGCATCAGGAGCAGGAAGGCGGCTGTCGCGAACAGGCCGAAGCGGAATGCGTCGCAGGGCGCGCACTGGACAACCTCGTCCACCGCCGCCGGGTCCGCCGCGCTGACCATGAAAGCCCGCTGGAAGCACAATAATGCCGCGATCAGGGTGATGGCGGCGAACACCATGGTCAACGTGCCGGCGGAGAGGAAGTCAGCGAAAAAACTGACCATGTCGCCGAAAAGGCCGACCGCGCCGCCGATCAACGCGAACAGGGATGCCTTGGCCGGCCACAGGATGCGCTTGACGATACCGATGCGTGATGCGGACAAGGCGGTCTCTCCCCCCGGAAACGTTTCGGCAGGTTAATGGAGAACCGGAATTATTCCAGCATTTCCGGTCGGGGAGATCAGGCGCTGTTTTGAGCGGGCGAAACCTCTGTGGCCATCCAGTGGTCCAGATCAGCTCGTGCCCGCGCGGCCATGCCGGCTTTGCGATCCGCTTTGCGGACCTTGGCATCAAGCGGCGGAAAGAGACCAAAATTGACATTCATCGGCTGGAACGTCTCTGCATCGGCGCCCCCCGTGACGTGCCCGAGCAGCGCACCCAGGGCCGTCGTCACGGGCGGCGGCGCAGGCACGGTGCCGGTGCGCTCTCCGGCCGCGAACAAGCCCGCGAGAAGGCCGAGCGCGGCCGATTCAACATAGCCTTCGCACCCGGTCATCTGTCCTGCAAAGCGTATGTCAGGCCGCGACTTCAGCCGCAGCGCGCCATCGAGCAGGCGGGGACTGTTCAGGAAGGTATTGCGGTGAACGCCGCCCAGGCGCGCGAACTCGGCATTCTCAAGCCCGGGAATGGTCCGGAAGACGCGCACCTGCTCGGCATGTTTCAGCTTGGTCTGGAACCCGACCATGTTCCACAGCGTGCCGAGTGCATTGTCCTGGCGCAGCTGGACGACGGCATGGGGCCAGCGGCCGGTGCGCGGATCATCGAGGCCGACCGGTTTCATCGGGCCGTAGCGCAACGTTTCCGGCCCGCGCTCGGCCATCACCTCGACCGGCATGCAGCCTTCGAAATAGGGCGTGTCGCGTTCCCAGTCCTTGAACTCGGTCTTGTCGCCGTCGACGAGGGCGGCGACGAAGGCGGCATATTGGTCGCGGTCCATCGGCAGGTTGATATAATCCTTGCCGTCGCCCTTGCCCCAGCGGCTCTGGAACCAGGCGATCGAGAAATCGATCGAGTCCTTGTGGATGACGGGCGCGATCGCGTCGAAGAAGGCCAGCGCGTCCTCGCCCGTCGCGGCCCGGATCGCTTCGGCCAGCGCCGGCGCGGTCAGCGGGCCGGTGGCGATGATGGTCGATCCCCATTCGGCGGGCGGCAGCCCCGACACCTGCTCGCGGCGAAGCTCGATCAGCGGATGATCGGCGATGGCACGGGTGACGTCGGCGGAAAAGCCGTCCCGGTCCATCGCCAATGCCGCGCCCGCGGGCACGCGATGGCGGTCGGCGGCGGCGAGGATCAGGGACCCCAGACGTCGCATCTCTTCGTGCAACAGACCGATGGCGCTCTTGTCCGCCTCGTCCGAACGGAAGCTGTTCGAGCAGACCAGTTCGGCGAGCGCGTCGGTGCGGTGGGCGGGGGTCGATGCGACAGGGCGCATCTCGTGCAGGATGACCGGAATGCCGCGTCCGGCGATCTGCCAGGCCGCCTCGCTACCGGCCAGTCCGCCGCCGACGATATGGATGGGATCATGCATGGCCGGGCTGCTAGCACGGGCTGGCGGGCGAGGGGAGGGTGCGTCTTTCGTGGCGGCGCGGACTGGCAATGGCCGGCCGGGTGCGCTAGGACTGTCACCATCACGTAACAGCCCGAAAGTCCCGCCTTGAGCACCGACGAGACCGTCCTCGCCGACCCGTCCGATATCCGTCCCATCTCGATCGTCGACGAGATGAAGACCAGCTATCTCGACTATGCGATGTCGGTCATCGTCAGCCGCGCGCTGCCGGACGTCCGCGACGGGTTGAAGCCGGTCCACCGCCGCGTCCTGTTCGCCTGCCAGGAAGCCGGCTATGTCGCCGGCCGCCCCTATCGCAAGTGCAGCCGCATCGTCGGCGACGTCATGGGTAAGTATCACCCGCACGGCGACCAGGCGATCTATGACGCGCTCGCCCGTCTGGCGCAGGACTGGTCGATGCGGGTGCCGCTGATCGACGGCCAGGGCAATTTCGGCTCGATGGACCCCGACCCGCCGGCGGCGATGCGCTATACCGAGGCGCGGCTGGCCAAGGTCGCCAACGACCTGATCGCCGACCTCGACAAGGATACGGTCGACTTCCAGCCCAATTATGACGGGTCGGAGCGCGAGCCGCAGGTGCTGCCCGCCCGCTTCCCGAACCTGCTGGTCAACGGCGCCGGCGGCATCGCGGTCGGCATGGCGACCAACATTCCGCCGCACAACCTTGGCGAGGTCATCGCCGCCTGCAAGGCCTATATCGAGGATCCGGCGATCACCGTCGAAGATCTGATGAAGATCGTCCCCGGTCCGGACTTCCCGACCGGCGCATCGATCATGGGTCAGGCGGCCGTCCGGCAGGCTTATTATACGGGGCGCGGTTCGGTCATCCTGCGCTCGACCGCGGTGATCGAGGAAGGGCGGGGGGATCGCCGCTCGATCGTCCTCACCGACATTCCCTATCAGGTCGGCAAGAACAACCTGGTCGAAAAGATCGCCGAGGCGGTCAAGGACAAGCGGATCGAAGGCGTCAGCGACATTCGCGACGAGTCGAACCGCGAGGGTGTGCGTGTCGTCGTCGACCTCAAGCGCGATGCGACCCCGGATGTCGTCCTCAACCAGATCTACCGTTACAGCCCGGCGCAGTCGTCCTTCCCGTGCAACATGCTGGCGCTGCGCGGCGGCCGGCCTGAACTGCTGGGCCTGCGCGACATCATCGAGGCGTTCGTCAAGTTCCGCGAGGAGGTGATCACCCGCCGCTCGAAGTTCGAGCTGAACAAGGCCCGCGAGCGCGCCCACATCCTGCTCGGCCTCGTCATCGCGGTCACCAATCTGGACGAGGTGGTCCGGATCATCCGGGGCAGCGCAACACCCGCCGCGGCGCGCGAAAGCCTGATGGCGCGCAATTGGCCGATCGCCGAGATCGCGCCCTATATCGCGCTGGTCGAGGCGGTGGACCATGAGGTCGAGGGCGACAGCTATCGCCTGTCCGAAGCGCAGGTCCGCGCCATCCTCGAACTGCGCCTGCACCGGCTGACCGCGCTCGGCCGCGACGAGATCGGCG
Source organism: Sphingomonas sanxanigenens (assembly GCA_037190805.1). Classification (GTDB taxonomy): domain Bacteria; phylum Pseudomonadota; class Alphaproteobacteria; order Sphingomonadales; family Sphingomonadaceae; genus JBBCJR01. The sequence goes on from JBBCJR010000020.1 coordinate 68,829, forward strand.
GCGAGTTGAAGGAACTGGCCGCGTCGATCGAGGCGCTGCTCGAGATCCTTCGCAACCGCGCTCGTCTCTACGAGGTGATGGTCGAGGAGTTCGACGCCGTCTCCGACCAGTTCGCGACCCCGCGCCGGACGAGGATCGCCGCCAGCCTCGAGGATCTCGACGACGAGGACCTGATGGAGCGCGAGGACATGGTCGTCACGGTGACCATGGGCGGCTACATCAAACGCACGCCGCTGGCGGCCTTTCGCGCCCAGAAGCGCGGCGGCAAGGGCCGATCGGGCATGGCGACAAAGGACGAGGATGCCGTCACCCGCCTGTTCGTCACCTCGACGCATACGCCGGTGCTGTTCTTCTCCACCCACGGCAAGGTCTATCGGATGAAGGTGTGGCGGCTGCCGGAAGGCGCCCCGCAGGCGCGCGGGCGGCCGATGATCAACCTGCTGCCGCTGGCGACGGGTGAAACAATCTCCACCGTCCTGCCGCTCCCGGAGGACGAGGCGGAATGGGGTGGCCTGCACATCATGTTCGCTACCGCGCACGGCAATGTCCGCCGCAACAGCATGGATGCTTTCACCAACGTGCCGTCCAACGGCAAGTTCGCGATGCGGTTCGAGGATGACTCGGCGGACCGGCTGATCGGCGTCAGCCTGCTGACCGAAAACGACGATGTGCTGCTGGCGACGCGTGGCGGTAAGGCGATCCGCTTTGCGGCCACGGATGTCCGCGAGTTCCAGTCGCGCACCGCGGCCGGTGTCCGCGGCATCAGCCTGAAGGACGGGGACGAGGTGATCTCGCTGTCGATCCTGGGCGGGTTCTCCGCGACGCCGGAGGAGCGCGAGGCCTATCTGCGGGCCGCGCCCTGGAAGGACCGCGACGACGAACCGACGCTTGCGCCCGAGCGCATGGCCGAATTCGCGGCGGCGGAGGAGTTTATTCTCACCGTCACCGTCAACGGCTATGGCAAGCGGACCAGCGCCTACGAATATCGCCGTACCAATCGCGGCGGGCAGGGGATCACCAACATCGAGACCTCGGCCCGAAACGGCCCGGTGGTCGCCAGCTTCGCGGCCCATGATGGCGAACAGCTGATGCTGGTGACAGATCAGGCCAAGCTTATCCGTACCGGCGTGGGCGATATCCGTATCGCCGGCCGCAACACCCAGGGCGTCACCATTTTCCGTGTTGCCGATGACGAGCATGTCGTCGGCGCCGCGCGGATCGAGGAAAGCGACGACGAAGGTGATGAGGGCGACGTGGCGACGAACGAAAGCCTCGACGCCGAATAAGAAGGCAGGGCCGTTGGCCGGCACCCTTGCCGCCCCTGTCAGATCATGTCTTGTCCGTGAGTGGAACGGGCGTGCTCGGTCACGCGTGAGCGCAAACTCTGGATGACGGCTGTGCTGTCGGTGATAGCCTCCCGGCACTTATTTCGTTTACTGCCCATGGTGATTATTTCTCCAAGAGAGGTGACTTTTCATCACCGGAGCTTTGCGGCGGAAGGTGATCGTGTCACAAAACAATATTCAAATTTATCTGTTAATTTAGTAAATATAATTGTACTAGTAATAATTTTACGATTATCTCTAAGAATAATGTTTTTAATTACATAATTAATTAATCAAATCTGGAAAATTTCTATACATATGTATTAGTATTATTATTTCATAGTAATGATTATTTAAAGTGACAATTGTCTGAAGTGTGGAAATTAATTAAAAAGTCGCCATTAAATATTATTTGAAGATCATCTGAAAGTTTCAATTCGATACCCGCAGCCTCTGCCGTCTGTTGTTTGACAGGCCCCAAAATGTTCTTTCTCATAACTATGAGAGATAACAATGATGCAAAGGGGTATCGTTATGGGGCACATCAATTCGCCGATGGTGAGGTTCGCGGGCCTGCTGCTGACGTCGACGGCCATCTGGCCAGCCGTCAGCTACGCCCAGAGCGCTGAAATCGGCGCCGACGAGATCGTCGTTACCGCGACGCGGCAGGCGCAGTCGATCAGCCGGGTGCCGATCAGCATCGCTGCCTATTCGCAGGCGCAGATGGACCAGCAGGGCGTTCGCCGGATCGATGACGTTGCCCGCTTGACGCCGGGCGTGCAGTTCAACCGGGGCACGTTCGGTCTCGGCACCAGCGTGTCGATTCGCGGTATCGCGTCGACGGCGGGATCGGCGACGACCGGCATCTATATTGATGACACCCCGATTCAAGTCCGCACCATCGGCAACAGTTCGGCCAATGCGTATCCTGCCGTGTTCGATCTGGAACGGGTCGAAGTTCTGCGCGGCCCGCAGGGCACGCTGTTTGGCGTCAGCTCGCAGGGCGGGACCATTCGCTTCATCACGCCTTCGCCTAATTTCGACAGCTTGAGCGTCTATGGCCGCTCTGAGGTCGCGATCACGAAGAATGGTGCGCCGTCATACGAATTCGGCGTTGCGGTGGGCGCGCCGATCGTCGAGGATAAGGTCGCGTTCCGGGTGAGCGGTTTCCACCGCCGGGATGGAGGCTTTGTCGACCGCATCCCTTATCCGGCAGATGCGGGGCCGCAGCGGGCGCAGAATGATTCGAATTCGGTTGAGACCACCGTACTGCGCGGCGCGCTCGCTTTCCGTCCGGTGGAAGGGCTCACCATAACCCCCAGTCTTTACTACCAGAGCCTCAAGAGCAATGACTCGCCAGCCTATTGGGTGGCGCTGTCCGATCCGAAAAATGCACGTTATGTCAGCGGCAACGGCTCGCCGGGCACCAATACTGACTGGTTCGTGATGCCGAGTTTGAAGGTCGATGCTGATATTGGTGCTGTCAGCCTTATATCGAACACATCGTACTTCTATAGAAAAGAGGACGGAGCATACGATTATCGTGTGTTCAATGCGAATACATTTGGCGCTGGAAACAATAATATTTATTCAGTATTTGCAATGCCAGGCTATAATGACCTTGGTACGCTGTTTAATCGTCAGTCGAATTTCACTCAGGAAGTTCGTTTTCAGTCAAACAACCCCGACAGTGCGCTGAGTTGGGTTGTGGGTGGATTTTACACCCGCAACAAGCAGCGATCTCACCAGGATATCCAAGTTAATCGAACGACATTCGAAGCAATTACGCGGCGAACCATTGAAAGTCAGTACGGTGGTATTTCCCCCTATCTGGGGCGCTATATCTACGTCGATAATTTCTGGACGACCGATCAGCAGCTCGCTGCTTTTGGTGAAGCCAGCCTCGAAGTTTTTGAAGGCTTCAAGCTGATTGCCGGCGTTCGCGTGGCCCAGTCGAAGCTCGATTATTACACGGATCGTAATGGTCCGGCTCTGAACGGGCCGGGTTTTGACGAAGGCAGTCTCAAGGAAACCCCGATCACCCCGCGCTTTGGCATATCGTGGCAGGTTGATCCGGCGAACCTGTTCTATGCCACGGTCGCCAAGGGCAACCGTATCGGTGGCGTCAACCGCACATTGCCAGCCAATACCCAGGCCTGCCGCGACTCGTTGTCGGCCCTGGGCGTGACCGGAGGCGCGCCGAAGACCTACGATTCGGACAATCTCTGGAGTTACGAAATCGGCGCTAAGAACCGGATTGGGCCTCTGCGCATCGCGGCGAGCGCCTACGTGATCAAGTGGAAGGACATCATCCGGTCGGTCAACGTGCCCGGTTGCGGCTTCAGCTTTGTCACCAATCTCGGCGAGGCGACCAGTCGGGGTTTCGACCTGCAAGTCGATGCCCAACCCTTTGACGGACTGCAGCTGACCGCCATGGTCGGTTACAACAAAGCGACGTTCGACAAGACGTTCGCGTTCGCTGGGTCGACCTCGAACGTGATTACCAAGGGCTATACACTGGGTGGCAATCCGTGGACCGTCACGCTTCAGGGGCAATATGATTTTACCGGCCCTGGCAATCTCGACTATTATGTCCGTTCGGACTTTACCTTCCGTGCCAGGAACAGCCTGTTCCCGTCTTCGACCTACGATCCCGCTTTCCCGGCGCTCTACGACGGAACGCTGCGGTTGGATCCTTCACTATACAATCTGAATCTGCGCGCCGGTATCAAGCTCGAGCATTTCGATATCTCGGCGTTCGTCAACAATGCCACAAATGAAAGCCCGTTGCTTGGCCTTGGCCGTGGCGGCCGGACTGGACAGATTTACACGGCCAATCCGATCCGGCCGTTGACTGCCGGCCTGACTTTGTCAGCTCGCTACTGAGCGGGGAAAATGGGCGGCGACTTGCCGCCCATTTTCTACGGCCGAATAAAGCTCCCGGCCTGAAGGACGAACGGCCCGCCCAGCGATCTCTGGTCAATTACCACGGGAGATTGCTGGGCGGGCTTTCGTTCACAGGTCCATGGTGGGCCGGACGGGTTCAGTCGTCGGCTAATAGCATCAGCGCGTCGAGGGCGACGGCGCCCTGGCCATCAGGATAGACGACCACCGGGTTGAGATCGATCTCGCGGATCGTCGGCTGAGCCAGAAGAAGCTGGCCCAGCCGACCGACGATCGCAGCCACCGCCTTGACGTCGAGAGCTGGCGAGCCGCGGAACCCGTGGAGCAACTCGGCGCTTTTCAGCTTGTCGAGTTCAGCCAAGATAGCGCCTTCGGTAAGATCGGGAGCAAGCAGGCGCACATCCTTCAGGATTTCCGCCTGAACACCGCCGAAGCCCAGCAGGATGACTGGTCCCCAGTCGGGATCGTTCTTCGCGCCAACGATCAGTTCGAGGCCGCGCGCGCCCATGCCTTCGACAAGCACGCCGTCAAGGACCAGGCCGGGCCGATAGCTGGCGATATTATCGGTCATGCGCCGCCAGGCCTCGGCAAGCGCCATATCATCGGCGACGCCGACGATGACGCCCCCGGCATCGCTCTTGTGCGACAGTTCGGCGGACTGGGCCTTCAGCACCACCGGATAACCGATGCTGCTCGCGGCGGCTTTCGCTTCGTCAAGGGTCGTCGCCAGCCTGCCCTTGGGGAAGGGCACGCCGATCGGCCCCAACAGGGCCTTGGCCTGATATTCCGGGACCACACCTCGCCGTTGGCCCAGATCGGCCGATACCGGTGCTGCCGGCGTCGTCGACAAGTCACGCGCCCGCCATGCGGCGATGCGGGCCAGAACCCGGACGACCCGCTCGCTGGACGGAAAATAGGGAATGCCCAGCGCCCTGAGCGATCGGACATACTCTTCCGGCACCGGCGCGCCTTCGTCGAGACCGGCGAAGATCACCGGCTTTTCTGGCTTCAGGGCTTCGATCGCGGCGATGATCGGCGGGAATTTCAGTTTCGAGGTCTTGGCGTCGGTCTGAATGATGCCGAACAGCACGCTGCCGATGCGCGCGTCGTCGAGCAGCGCCGACAGAGTTCGCCGATAGAGATCGGGATCGACCAGAGCCTGGGCGGTGAGGTCCAGCGGATTGCTGACCGGCACGAAGGCCGGCATGGCCGCTCTGAGCGCCGGGCTGTCCGCGTCGTCAAGGGCGGGAAGGGCGAGGCCCACCTGCTCGGCGAGATCGAGGGTCAGAGCCTTGTAGGCACCCGATTCGGTCAGCACCGCCGTGCCGCCCTCGCCCTGTGGCGGGCAACGCAGCAGCAGGTCGGCGATGTCGCCAAGCTCCTCCAGCGTTTCAGCGAGAAGGACGCCGGCGCGTTCGACCTTTGTGGTCATCAGCTGATAGTCGCCGGCCATGGCGCCGGTGTGGGTCGCGGCCGATTCCCGTGCGGCGCTCGACCGACCGGGATGAAGCAGAACGATCGGCTTGCCCGCCGCGCGCGCCCGTTCGGCGGCCGCCAGGAAGGCGGCCGGCTTGCGAAACTGCTCGACGATCATCGCGATGACGTGGGTGTCGGGATCGTCGACCAGTTGGTCGACATAATCTTCGACGCCGCTCGCAGCCTCGTTGCCGGTCGAGATCGAATAGCTGAGGCCCAGGTCGCGGCTCAGCAGGGTCACGCCCAGCACCGCCGCCATCGCGCCCGACTGTGACCCGATGCCGATGCCCGGGCGGCCGGCGAGGGGTGTCGTCGGCAATTCGACGAAGGTCAGCGGGATGCCGTCGACGAAATTGACGAGGCCAAGACAGTTGGGGCCCTCGATGACCATGCCCGCCTCATCGGCGACGCGGGCGATTTCGCGTTGCTCGGCCAGCCCGTCGGTGCCGCCCTCGGCGAAGCCGGCGGAAAAGATGATGGCCGCGCCCACCTTGCGCGCCGCGAGCGCCCGCACCGTGTCCAGCACCGCGTCACGCGGAATGGCCAGCACCGCCACGTCGACACCTTCCGGCAGCGCTTCGACCGACGGCAGGCAGGGCCGGCCGCCGATTTCGTCGCGCTTAGGATTGATCGGGTAGATGGTGCCCGAGAAACCCGCCCCATCGAGGTTGGCGAGCACCGAGGCGCCAAGCGCCCCCGGACGGTCGGACGCGCCCACCACCGCGACCGAGCGCGGCTGAAGCAGGCGGCGGAAATCGCGGTTGGCGGCCATGATCCAGACCTCAGCCCTGCCTGGTCAGATCATAGGCGCCGAGACCCGGCTTATAGCTCTTTTCGTCAATGAACTGACGAATGCCTTCCTTGCGCCCGTCATTGTCGAAGCTGTTGGCTGCCTCCTGCGCGCGGATCAGATAATCCTCCGCGTTATCGTAGGTCATATCGACCACGCGGCGGATGGCGTCCTTGGTCGCCTTGAGCGCGACGGGGTTCTTTTGCAGCAGCACATTGGCGACCTCCGTGACCCGCGCCTTCAGCTGGGCGAGCGGCACGGCTTCATTGACCAGCCCCCATTCGACGGCGGTTTTGCCGTCAAGATTCTCGCCCATCATGGCGTGATACATGGCCTTGCGCGCCGGCATCAGTTCCACCGCGACCTTGGTCGCGCCGCCGCCGGGCAGGATGCCCCAGTTGATCTCGCTGAGGCCGAACTGCGCTTCCTCAGCGGCGAAGGCCAGATCACAAGCGAACAGGGGGCCATAGCCACCGCCGAAGCACCAGCCGTTGACCATGGCGATGGTCGGCTTCTGGTACCAGCGCAGCCGGCGCCACCAGCCATAGGACTCGCGCTGAGCCTTGCGGGTGGCGCCGAGACCTAGCGCTTCATTCTCGCGGAAATATTCCTTGAGATCCATGCCGGCCGACCAGGCGGTGCCTTCGCCCGTGAGGACGAGGACGCCGACATCGTCGCGATATTCGAGCTCGTCGAGCACATCCATCATGCGCCGGTTCAGCTTCGGCGACATGCAGTTGCGTTTTTCGGGGCGATTGAACTTCACCCACGCGACGCGATCCACGATCTCGAACGAAACGGTGTCGGCCTCGGCACGATCTGTCATTTTAGTTCCTTGGTTCTGGGGAGAGTAGCGATCAGATGGGGTAATGACCCGGCTGGGTTTCGACGGTGACCCAGCGGAGTTCGGTAAAGGCGTCGATGCCGGCCTTGCCGCCGAAGCGGCCGTAACCCGAAGCCTTGGTGCCGCCGAAAGGCATCTGCGCTTCGTCATGCACGGTCGGGCCGTTGACGTGGCAGATGCCGGACTTGATCTGGCGGGCAACGTTCAGACCGCGCGCGATGTCGCGGGTGAACACGGATGCCGACAGGCCATATTCGGTGTCGTTGGCCAGCTCGATCGCCTGCGCTTCGTCGCGGGCGCGGATGACGGCGACCACGGGGCCGAAGCTTTCGTCGCGGAACAGCTTCATCGCCGGCGTTACCTTGTCGATGACATGGGCCGGCATCAGCACGCCGTTCGCCGTGCCGCCATTGACCTGCTCCGCCCCGGCGGCGAGCGCATCGTCGATCAGCGACTGGACGTGGCTGACCGTTTTTTTGTCCACAACCGCGCCCAGCGGGGTCTTGCCCTCGCGCGGGTTGCCGACGGCCATCGAACCGACCTTCGCCTTGAACTTGGCGACGAAGGCATCGGCGACGGCATCGACGACGATGATGCGCTCGGTCGACATGCAGATCTGACCCTGATTCATGAACGCACCGAACGCCGCAGCCTTGACCGCCTCGTCGAGGTCGGCGTCGTCGAGGACGACGAACGGCGCCTTGCCGCCCAGCTCCAGCAGCACCGGCTTCAGATGCTCGGCCGCGCGCTTGGCGATGATGCGGCCGACGGCGGTCGACCCGGTGAAGTTGATCCGCCGCACGGCCGGGTGGTCGATCAGCGCGCCGACCACGTTGCCGGCATCGGCCGGGGCATTGGTGATCAGATTGACGATGCCGTCGCCCAGGCCGCCCTCGACGAACGCCTCGACGATCAGGCCGTGGGTGCGTGGGCACTGCTCCGACGCCTTCAGGATCACCGTATTGCCGCAGGCCAGCGGCACGGCGATGGCGCGCACGCCCAGGATGATCGGCGCGTTCCACGGCGCGATGCCCAGGATCACGCCCGCCGGCTCGCGCAGCGCCATGGCGACGCAGCCCGGCTTGTCTGAAGGGATCACCTCGCCGCCGATCTGGGTGGTGAGGGCGGCCGCCTCGCGGACCATGCCGACGGCCAGCATCAGGTTGAACCGCGCCCATCCTTCGGTGGCGCCGATCTCGCCCATCATCGCATCGACGAACTGGTCGGCCTTTGCCGCCAGCGCGTCCGCCGCCTTCGACAGCGCCGCGCGACGCGCGTTCGGGCCCAGCGCAGACCAACCAGGCAACGCCGCCGCAGCCGCCTCCGCTGCCGCAACAGCGTCAGCGGCGCCGGCCGCCGCGGCAACCGTGGCGACTGCGCCGGTGACCGGATCGTGACGCTCGAAAGTGCTACCGCCAGCTGCCGTCCGGCTCTTGCCACCGATGTTCAACTGGATCGTGGTGCTGGTCATCCTGTTCTCCAAGGAAGGTCGGTTTATAGATATGGCCTATAACATTCAGTTGTCGTCGTGCAATGGCAGACGCGAGAATGTCATGTCCGGTGTTCCGCCACCGTCTTGCCGCAACTTGCGGCTAGACGGTGGCGGCGGCACCGGAGAAAGATGGCCCGGGCGCACGGGAAAAAGCAATGACGACCAGACGGCGGCATGAAGGTGGCCAAGTCCAGCGACGGGGAGACGATACGAATCCGCTGATCGTCGAGGATTCCCACTCGCTGCGTCGCGACCGGTTGCTGTCGTCGCTCAACCTGCTGATGGGGGTCGGGCTGTTCCTGGGGCTGCCCTTTGCGTTGAGGGCGGGTGCCCAGTTCTTCCTTCCCGTGACAGCCGCGATCGTCATCGCCATTGTGCTCGTGCCCAGCCTCGAGTGGCTGGAGCGCCGCCGCGTGCCGTCGGGTCTGTCGGCCTTCCTGTGCGTGGCAGGATTCCTGGCCGTCGCCAATGCGGCGCTGGCGGCGATCATCGTGCCGGCGACCAACTGGCTCACCCTGCTGCCAGAACGGGTCAACCAGATTCGGGAGACGCTGGCTCCGCTGCTCAAGGCGTATCACGCGTTGCAGCGCTTTGCCGACCAGCTGTCGGGTGTGCTCAGCGAGCGCCGCTTCGGACCACCGGCCCCGCCGACTGTCAACGTCAACACCCCCAACACGCTGGTCGACCTGATCGCCATGTCGGCGCCGGCCGCGATCCTTCAGATGCTGTTCGGCCTGCTGCTGATCTACTTCTTTCTCGCGACCTACACGCGGATGCGGCGCGAATCGATTCGCCGGAGAGGCAGTTTCGACGGGTCGATGCGAATGGCGCGAACGATCCGCGATGTCGTCGATTCGACCGCCGCCTATATCGGCACGATCGCCATCATCAACCTGTGCATGGGGGCGTTGGTGACGGTGGTCGTCTGGGCGCTGGGCATGCCGACACCATTGATGTGGGGCGGTCTCGCGGCGCTGTTCAATTTCGTGCCCTATGTCGGGCCGACCATCACCACGGCCCTGCTGGCGTTCGGCGGTCTGCTGGCCTTCGACGAGCTGTGGGGGGCGATGCTGCCGGCCGGGGCTTATCTTGCCATCCACGCTCTGGAAGCGAATGTCCTGACGCCGACCCTGGTCGGTCGGCGGCTGACCATCAACCCGCTGCTGATTCTGCTTGCGCTCAGCTATTGGGGGTGGGTGTGGGGCACCACGGGCGCGTTGCTGTCCGTGCCGCTGCTGATCATGACCAAGGTGCTGCTGGAAAGCGCAGGCAAACCGGATATCGCCGGTTTCCTGTTCGAGGATCGAACATTGGGCGAGGTGTGGCACGAACCCGACGACGGGGCGCTTGACACCCGCACGCCCCCCCACTAATCGCCACGGCCTGCCGAGCGCACGCGGGTGTAGCTCAGTTGGTTAGAGTGCCGGCCTGTCACGCCGGAGGTCGCGGGTTCGAGCCCCGTCACTCGCGCCACGCTCGGCAGCACTTTCCCTCATCGATCGTTCGGTCGTGCGTCGACGGCGCCACCGTCGAACCAGCGCAGTTCGCGGGCGATCGAATCCTCCACCAGTGTTTCCCAGATCGCGGCGATGCCGTCATCCGGTGCGCCGGTCGCGCGTGCGGCGTCGATGGCGTTGGCGATGACCGCCGCCTTGCGCGCCTCGTCGCGCACCGTGCCACGATCGGTTTTCACCCGGGCAGCTGCCTCTATATAGCGATAGCGGCAGGCGATCAGGGCAACCAGATCGCGATCCAGCGTGTCGATGCCGGCACGGATCTCGGCCATCGTCCGGCAGGCTTCCGGCGGTATCGTCAAGGGCGCCACCGTCCGGTTTCCATCCATTGCAGCAGCGGCTTCAGCGGCAATATCCAGATGATGCCGAGGACCAGATAGATCGGTGCCTGCGCCAGTGCTGGCCAATCGGCGATCAACGGCGCCGCGCTGGCGACCAGCACCGCATAGATGGTGAGGCCAAGGACGAGGCCCAGCATGCCTGCCGGCTTGCGCCAGGTCGGGCGGGGCGGGACGCTGCTCATATGGTGATCCATTCGCGTTCGGTGGCGACGGCGTGTAGCGGCACGTCCCACGGGTCGAGGAGGAGGCTGGCGGCTTCCTGCACGCTCCACGCAAGGCCGATGCGGCGTGCCTCGGGAAGGTCGGCGAAGACCCGGTCGTAAAAACCGGCGCCCTGGCCAAGGCGTCCGCCCGCGCGGTCGAAGCCGACCAGCGGAGTCAGGATGAGGTCGGGCGCCACCACGGGGCTGTCGGGCAATGGTTCAGGAATGCGAAGCGCACCGGTGACGAGCGGCTGCCCCGGTCGCCAGCGCCGAAAAGTCATCGGCCCGTCGCGCGCGGCGATGCAGGGCAGAGCGATAGCCAGGCCCCTGGCGTCTGCGGCATCGATGAACGGATACGGATCGATTTCGCCACCCGTGGCGACATAGGCGGCGGCGGTACGCGCCGTTCCGAGCTGCTCCAACAGCCGGGCGGCAAGCACGGCAAGATGCGCGGTGCGAGCTTCTTCATCCAGCGACGCCAGAAAAGCGGCGCGGCGCGCGCGCATGTGGCGCCGTAACGCCGGCTTGTCCGTGTCGCCGGGGTCCCGGACGAAAGGGGTGGCGGCCCCGCCATGGTCGTTATCCGCAATATCCTCTGACGCCGGTAACGTCAGGTGGGTGCCGTGTAAGTCAGACCTGGATCCGCTCAGGGACAGCTCCCATGGATGATGAATAGCCTCAGGGATTTTGCACGGCTCGTGCCGGGCAGATGCCGCCGCCACTTAATTTAGGAAAGCAGGCTGCGTCGCTCAAGGACTTCGTGCAATTTCTCCACGCGTGCCGTGATCGCGGCCAGGCGGGCGGTGACCGCCTGGTCGTCTTTGTCCGCTGACTGCGGAGGCGGCACGGCGCGGCCGCGCGCTTCCGCCTCGCTCAATTCGTCCGCCAGCAGCAGCGCGGCGGTGAACAGCAGCCGGGGTTCGGCCATGGTGCCGAGCGCCTGGGTCGCCTCGCCGCATTTGCGGTCGATCATCGCGGCGAGGCGGAACAGATGCTCCTCCTCTCCGTCGCGGCAAGCGACCGCATAGCGGCGTCCGGCGATGGGCAGTTCGACCTGGGCCATGTCAGCGCGCGCGCCCCGGAGCCCGGCCCAGAATCTGATCCAGTTCACCCAGTGCCGCCTCGGTCCGGCTGCGCAGCAGCGCGTGGCGCGATTTCAGCGACTCATACTGCTCGCGTTCCTCCTCGGTCGTAGCGGACGACGGGCGGGGCGGGGGCAGCGTGGCGATCAAATGCTCAAGGGAATCCAACATGTTCTCGAGCCGAATAAAAGCCGCGGTCGTCGACACTTGCGGGCATCTCCTCGTCAGTGCTCACAACCAATCCGCTTATCCTAGGCTAATCGCGACCAACGTCAAATGCGGCGCGGAGCCGTGGTTGACGACCCACCACCCCATGGTCAATGTGCGCGCGCCTCGAGGCGCCCGAGTCGCCACAGGCGGCATTCCCATCCTCTTCCGAAGGATTTTTGAAGCATGACCGTCGCGCCCAAGGACATGGCCAATGCGATCCGCGCATTGGCGATGGATGCTGTTCAGGCCGCGAATTCGGGTCATCCGGGAATGCCGATGGGGATGGCGGACGTCGCGACGACGCTGTTCACCCGCTATCTGAAGTTCGATCCAGCCCGCCCCGAATGGGCCGACCGCGACCGCTTCGTGCTGTCGGCCGGTCATGGCTCGATGCTGATCTATGCCGCGCTGCATCTGGCCGGCTACGCCCGCCCCACGATCGACGACATCCGCAATTTCCGCCAGCTTGGTAGTCCGTGCGCCGGGCATCCCGAGAATTTCGAGTTGAAGGGTGTCGAAGTCACGACCGGCCCGCTTGGACAGGGTGTGGCGATGGCTGTTGGCCTGGCGATCGCCGAGCGACATCTGAACGCCACCTTCGGCGACGACCTTGTCGATCATCGTACCTGGGTGATCGCTGGTGACGGCTGCCTGATGGAAGGCATCAATCACGAGGCGGTGGGGCTCGCCGGCCATCTGAGGCTCGGCCGGCTCAACGTCCTGTGGGACGACAACCGGATCACCATCGACGGCGCCGTCGACCTGTCGTCGAGCGAGGACGTCATCGCCCGCCACGCCGCTGCGGGCTGGCACACGCTGACTGTCGACGGCCATGATGCCGAAGCGATCGCCAAGGCGATGGAGGCGGCGATCGCCGATCCCCGGCCGTCGCTGATCGCGTGCCGGACGATCATTGGCTACGGCGCGCCGACAAAGGCTGGAACGTCCGCAACCCACGGTTCGCCGCTTGGCGCCGACGAGATCGCCGGCACCCGTGCCGCGCTCGGCTGGACCGCCGCGCCATTCGAGATTCCCGCCGACATCGCGGCTGCCTGGGCCGAAGCGGGCGCTCGCGGCCGCGTCGAGGCCGAGGCCTGGGACGGCCGCCTGGCTGGGCATGCCGACCGGGCCGAGTTCGAGCGGCGCATGGCCGGCGACCTGCCTGCCGGTGATCTGATCCGCGCCCACATCGATGCCCTGCTTGCCGCGCCCAAAACGGTGGCGACGCGCAAGGCGTCGGAGCTGGCGCTGGAGGCGCTGACCGCCGCGATCCCTGAAATGGTAGGCGGCTCGGCCGACCTCACGGGTTCGAACAACACCAAAACAAAGAGTCAGAAGGCACTGACAGCTGACGATTATTCCGGCCAGTACATCAACTACGGCATCCGCGAGTTCGGCATGGCGGCGGCGATGAACGGGCTGGCGCTGCATGGCGGCGTCATTCCCTATGGCGGTACCTTCCTGGTCTTTTCCGACTATGCGCGGCCGGCGATCCGGCTGTCGGCGTTGCAGCAGGCGCGGGCGATCTATGTCATGACCCATGACTCGATCGGCCTCGGCGAGGATGGTCCGACCCACCAGCCGGTCGAGCATGTGATGTCGCTGCGCGTGATGCCGAACCTCGATGTCTATCGCCCCGCCGACGTGGTCGAGACCGCCGAATGCTGGGCGCTGGCGGTGGCGAAGGGAGACGGCCCGTCGCTGCTGGCACTGTCGCGCCAGAACCTGCCCCAGCTGCGCACCGAGGCGTCGGAAAATCTGAGTGCCAAGGGTGCCTATCGGCTGCGCGCCGCTGGCGCCGCTCGCCGTGTGGTGCTGGTCGCGACCGGATCGGAAGTGTCGATCGCGCTCGATGCCGCCGACCGGCTGGAGGCGGCCGGGATCGGCGCTGATGTCGTGTCGATGCCGTGCTGGAGCCGCTTCGATGCCCAGCCGGCCGCCTATCGCGACGACATTCTGCCAGACGACGTGCTGATCGTGTCGGTCGAGGCTGGAACCACCATCGGGTGGGAACGCTACACCGGTCGCAAGGGACTGCGCATCGGCCTCGACCGTTTCGGTGCTTCGGCCCCGGCGGAAGTGCTATATGACCATTTCGGCCTGACGCCGGACGCCATCGCGTCCAAGGTGCTCAGCCACATCAAGGGAGACTGACGACATGGCGGTGAAGGTTGCGATCAACGGCTTCGGACGGATCGGTCGCCTGGTGGCCCGCGCGATTCTGGAGCGTCCGGACTGCGGGCTCGAACTCGTCGCGATCAACGACCTCGCCGACGCCACGTCGAACGCGCTGCTGTTCAAGCGCGATAGTGTCCATGGCCCATTCCCGGGCGAGGTGTCGGCCGACGGCAACGACATCATCGTCAATGGCAAGCGGATCAAGGTGACGGCTGAGCGCGACCCCGCCAACCTGCCGCATGCGGCGAACTGCATCGACATCGCTCTGGAATGCACCGGCTTCTTCACCGACAAGGAGTCGGCCGGCAAGCATCTGACGGCCGGCGCCAAGCGGGTGCTGATCTCGGCCCCAGCCAAGGGCGTCGACCTGACGGTCGTCTATGGCGTCAACCATGACAAGCTGACCGCCGACCATCGCATCGTGTCGAATGCGTCGTGCACCACCAACTGCCTGGCGCCGGTCGCCAAGGTGCTGAACGACGCCATCGGCATCGAGCGCGGTCTGATGACGACGGTCCACGCCTACACCAACGACCAGAAGATTCTCGACCAGATCCACACTGACATGCGCCGCGCCCGCGCCGCCGCGATGTCGATCATCCCGACCACCACCGGCGCCGCGCGCGCGGTGGGCGAAGTGCTGCCGGAGCTGAAGGGCAAGCTGGATGGCTCGGCCGTGCGCGTGCCGACGCCGAACGTCAGCCTCGTCGACCTGACCTTCACGCCGAAGCGCGACACCAGCGTCGAGGAGGTAAACCAGCTCCTCAAGGCCGCCTCGGAAAGCGGCCCGTTGAAGGGCGTGCTCGCCTATACCGACGAGCCGGTGGTGTCGATCGACCTCAACCACAACCCGGCCTCGTCGACCGTCGACAGCCTGGAAACCGCGGTGCTGGACGGCAAGCTGGTCCGCGTCGTGTCGTGGTATGACAATGAATGGGGCTTCTCGAACCGCATGGTTGACACGGCCGGCGCCATCGCGAAGCTGCTCTGACGGAATGGCGTGGCGGGCGGCAGGCCCATCCGCCACACCTTGACCGACTGGAACACGGGGAAGGGCGGTTCACCGCCCTTTTCCCATGAATGACGCCCCGGATGGGGATCGAAGCAACTGGGGAACGGGCATGAGCGGGTTTCGGAACCTTGATGACATGGGCGATGTGGCGGGCAAGCGGGTGCTGGTCCGCGAAGACCTGAACGTGCCCTTCGCGGATGGCAAGGTTACCGATAGCACCCGGCTGAACGCCGCTGTGCCGACCCTCTCGGAGCTGGCCGATCGCGGTGCCCGAGTGCTGGTGCTGGCCCATTTCGGCCGGCCCAAGGGGCAGCGGAAGGCCGAGGATTCGTTGGCCCCCGTCGCCGAGGCGCTGGGCGGCGTGCGGGGCCGGCCGGGCCGCGTCATCCCCGAGACGGTGG
>JBBCJR010000021.1:0-112285 GCA_037190805.1 Sphingomonas sanxanigenens
ATTTCGGCCGCCCCGCGCCTTGCTTTTGCTTGCAGCCGAGATCGGTGAACAGAACCACACCCGGCAGCGAAAAAAAGCTACAGGATGGCCCTGTTCATTAGCTGGAGTAGTTGAGGTGTTGGCGAAGGCCCCTGAGGTTTCGTTCACCGCCCTGAGGCATAGGGGTGAGATTGGCCCACGCCGCCGGAACTGCAAGCATCCAGGGAAGACCAAGACGCCGACGGCAGCTAGAAACTTGGGTGAAATTGTACCCCAAAAGGCCTTCGTTCTAGGCCTGTTCTAGCCGCCGCCGGCGGAAAATGGTGGGCGTGGCAAGGATTGAACTTGCGACCCCTGCGATGTCAACACAGTGCTCTACCACTGAGCTACACGCCCATGGCGGCTCCCCTAGCCGCAGACTTCGAGCTTGGCAAGCGCCTCAGGCAGGGGTCACGTCGACTTCGAGCAGACGGTCGACCTCCGCCACCAGGTCGCGCAGGTGAAACGGCTTTGACAGCACCTTGGCATTGCCCGGCGCGCCGCCCGGATGGTCGAGCGCGACCGCGGCGAACCCGGTGATGAACATTACCCGCATGTGCGGACACAGCGCCACCGCGCGCTGGGCCAACTCGATTCCGTCCATCTCCGGCATGACGATGTCGGTGAGCAGAAGGTCGAACCCGCCGGTCGCAATGTGTGGCAGGGCGGCCGTGCCGCGATCGACCGCCTCCACGGTATAGCCGGCGCGCTCCAGTGCCCTGGCGATGAAACCACGCAGCGAATCATCGTCTTCCGCGAGCAGGATACGCGCCATTGATGCCTTCCATGTTCATGTACAGGGTCGCTTGCGCGGCCGGCCTGCTTGCTAACCGGCCAGAGATTAAGATTTTCCCGACCCTTTCGACAAGTCCGTAGCATCGCTGAACGTGGGCGGCGCTCGGGAATGGTCTCATAGCCGTCACATTCCTTATCCGAACGGTAACCATATCGCCCGGCCCCGGTCATCGGCGGTGCGTAGGAAGAGCGCCGGGACGCGCCGACAGGGGGTGATCCCTTCTCCAAGGCTTCACAGCACCAAAAAAAGGATGGACGGATGACGGACGTGATTTCGGCTGCGACGATGGACCGTCGCGGCATGCTCAAGGCGGGCGGCACGGCGACGGCCGGTCTTGCCATCGCCGCCCCGCTGAGCGGGCTGATGACCTATCAGGCCCAGGCGGCCACCAACGAGGCTGGTGCTCAGACCGAGCCGGCTGTCAGCCCCTATGGGCCGATCGCGCCGGTGGCGGACCTCAATACCGGCCTCTACCTGCTCCAGCTGCCGCAGGGCTTTTCCTATCGCAGCTTCTCGTGGGACGGCGATCTGATGAACGACGGCCAGCGCGTGGTCAGCAGCCACGACGGCATGGCGGTCGTGCAGATGACCACCGGCCGCACGCCCGAGGCGGTGCTTATCCGCAACCACGAGCGTGGCGCCGGCGCGCGCATGGTCATCCCCGGCAACCCGGCCGCGCAATATGACAATGTGTCGCTGGGCAGCGATCACCCGGGCGGCGGCTGCACCGTGCTGCGCGTTCGCAACGGCCAGCTGGTCGATCACCGCAACACCATCGGCGGCACCATCGTCAACTGCGCCGGCGGCCGGTCGCTGTGGGGCACCTGGCTGACCTGCGAGGAAACCACCCAGTCGCTCGAGGCGCAGGGCGGCAAACACCACGGCTACATCTTCGACGTCTCCGCCGATCCGCAGCAGACCCGCGCCGTGCCGATCAAGGACATGGGCCGTTTCAGCCACGAGGCGGTGGCGATGGATCCGGTCACCGGCTATGCCTATCTGACCGAGGACTCGCGCAACAACTCCGGCTTCTACCGGTTCAAGCCGAACAACACCGCCCGCGCTTATGGTGCCCTCACCCAGGGTGGCACGCTGCAGGCGGCGAAGGTCATCGGTGTCGATCGCGCCAACCTGCTCGCGCTGGATGGCGTTCGTCCCAGCGATATCGACCGGGTCGGGACCACCCTCGATATCGAATGGGTGACGATCACCGATCCCGATGCCGATCCCCGCGCCTATAACGAAACCGGCAGCCAGAACCCCGATACCGGCTCGCGCACCGTCGCGGGCTGCTTTGCAGAGGCGCGCGAGCGCGGCGCTCTGCGTATGAGCCGCGGCGAGGGTATCTGGTATGATGGCCGTGGCGCCTTCTATCTGACCGACACCTCGTTCGGTTACGAGGCGGGCGGACAGCGGCGTGCGGGGCGCGGGTTTGGCGCGGTCTGGGCCTATCGTCCCAATCCCAGCAACCCCGAGCGCGGCACGCTGACCCTGATCTACGCCGCGGCGACGGTCATCGGCGGCAACAATCCCGACAACATCACCGTCAGCCCGTCGGGTGGCGTGCTGTTCTGCGAGGACGGCTCGGCGGTCGTCGATCAATATGGCACCGGCAATCGCCTGATGGGCCTGACCGGCGTTGGAGAAGCCTACATTCTGGCCAAGAACAACATCATGCTCAGCGCCGCCGACCTCGCGCGCACCGGCCGCACCGGCCAGGTGTCGCCGGGCGACTATCGCGGCAACGAGTTTGCCGGCGCCACCTTCGATCCGACCGGCCGCATCCTGTTCGTCAATAGCCAGACGCCCGGGATCACCTTCGCGATCAGCGGCCCCTGGGGTCGCGGCAACCTCTGATCAACGCCAGCGGCGCCGGGCGGGTGGTCCGCCCGGCGCCCATTTCAAGAAAAGGATGATTCCGATGCGCAAGATGATTTCAACCCTCGCTCTGGGCCTCGGTCTGGCCCTGATGTCAGCCGCGCCCGCTCAGGCGGTCGAGGTGATCGCGGCTTCCGCCCCCGGCGGCAATGGCATCACCTATGTCAATGCCACCGACGGCCTGCTGGAAGCCGACCTGAAGCTGAACAGCTTCAACCCGGTCAACTTCCAGCTGGGCGTGACCAGCGGCGACGGCGCCACCGTGTCGTTCAGCTCGCTGGTCGACGTCTTCACGTCGGTCAATCTGGGTGAGCCCCTTGGCTCGCTGGTCCTCGAGCTGACCAATGGCGTCACCTTCGGCACCATCGGGTCGATCAGCCCCGCGTTCAGCACCTTCACCAGCGCGCTCAACGATGCCGGCAATCGTCTGACCATCACCTTCGGCGGCGGCGAGAATCTGGCCGTCGGCCTGGGCGCGATCGGCGGCGGCTTCGACAATTTCGGCCTCGACCTCAACGGTCTGGTCGCGGGCGACAATTTCGCCCTCAGCATCACGCCCGGCATGGTGCCCGAGCCGGCGACCTGGGTGCAGATGATCCTCGGCTTCGGCATCGCCGGCGTTCTGGTGCGTCGCCGCCGCCAGGCGCTGCGGACCGTCGCCGCCTGACATTCGCCTTCGGGTGAAAATGGGATAGGGGACGGTGGTGATCCGCCGTCCCCTTATTCCGTCATGATGCCGGCGTCCGCCTGGATGGTGCTGGGAGCCGTATTCGGCCTTGTCGTCGGCAGTTTTCTGGCGACGCTGGTGCTGCGCTGGCCGGCGGGGCGGACGACGGGCGGGCGGTCCGCCTGCGACGGCTGCGGTGCCGCGCTCGGTCCGATCGAGTTGGTGCCGCTGTTTTCCTACCTGATGCTGGGCGGCCGTTGTCGGCGCTGCCGGGCGGCGATCGACCCGCGCCATCCGGTGATCGAGCTGGCGGCCGGTGCCGTCGGGGCCAGCGCGCTGTTCGTGCTGCCAGGTGTTGCTGGCCTGTCGCTGGCGGTGGCGGGCTGGCTGCTGCTGGCCCTTGCCGCGCTTGACGCGGAGGCGCTGTGGCTGCCCGATCGGCTGACCTTGCCGCTTGCCGCCCTGGGTATCGCGGATGCCTGGCTGTTCGATCCCGACGGGCTGACGGCGAGATTGATCGGCGTGGCCGGGGGCTTCCTGGTGCTGGAGGCGATTCGCCGGCTCTATGTTCTGCTGCGGCGTCGCGAGGGGATGGGCGGAGGCGATCCGAAACTGTTCGGAGCGATTGGCGCCTGGCTGGGCTGGACCGGCTTGCCGTTGGTGCTGGCGCTGGCGGGGATCGTCGGTCTTGGCTGGGTCGCGGCCCGCCGTATCGGTGGGCGGCCGGTGCCGATCGAACTGCCGCTGGGCAGCCTGATGGCCCTTGCGGCCTGGCCGCTCCTGTTGCTGAAAGCCGGAGGATTGCCGGTTCCTGGACTTTAATGACTGTCACAAGACTGACCCGTAACCGACATTGGAGCGTCATCCCGTCGTCCTAGTGGGCGCGACATGGCAATCGGCCTCACGCTTCTCCGTCCCGATCTCCGGCGCCTGGCACGGCTGAGCGGCCGTGTGTCGCCGCGTACGGTCGTCAACGGGCTGGAGATCCTGCTGCTGATCCTGATCGGCCTGCAATTGGCGCGCTTCCTGTGGGCCATCGCGGCTCCCGTCGGGCCGCTTGGCGATTGGCGTCCGCCCGTCGTCGCCCAGCCTGCGGCCGATCCGCGGCTGTTGACGAGTTTCGATGCCTTTTTCCGCACAGGCGGCGATGGCGCGATGCAGGTGTCGACCCTCGACCTCGACCTGTTCGGCACCCGCGTCGATCCGGTCGGTGGACGCGGCGCGGCGATCATCGGCGGCAGCGACGGCGTCCAGGCGAGCTATCTGGTCGGCGAGGAGGTGCGCCCCGGCGTCGTGCTTCAGGCGGTGGCCGAAGATCACGTCACCCTGTCGCGCGGTGGCGTAAGCGAGCAGCTGTTCCTCGACCAGTCCGTCGGCGGCCCGGCTCCCGCCGCAGCGGCTCCGTCCTCATCTGCGCCATCCGCCGCCGGCGCCGGTGCCGGGGTCGATCCCCGGGCGCTGGTCGCGCAGACCGCGTTGATGCCGCGCATGAAGGGATCGACGGTCACCGGCTATGCGATCCAGCCGCAGGGCGCGGGCGACGTGTTCGGCAGGGCGGGATTCCTGGCTGGCGACGTTCTCGTCTCCGTCAACGGCATGCGCATGACCTCTCCCGACAGCCTGGCCGCCCTTGCCAGCCGCCTGGGCGAAAGCCCGGAAGCGGTGGTCGAGGTCGAGCGCGGCGGGCGGATCGTCACCCTCTCGGTTCCGGTATCGAAATGAACAGACGGCTTTCCCTTCTCCTCGGCCTGGCGCTGATGCTGCCGGCTCCCGCTACCGCTCAGCAGCAGATGGTGAACCTGCGCGATGCGGACATCCGCGCCTTCATCCAGGACGTGTCGCGCGCCACCGGTCGCAGCTTCATCATCGACCCCCGCGTCCAGGGCAAGGTGACGGTCGTCACCGACAAGCCGATCGGGCGCACCCAATATTTCGAGTTGTTCCTCTCCACCCTGCGCGCCAACGGGCTTGTCGCGCTGCCGACCGGCAATGGCGCTTTCCGCATCCAGCCGGCAGAGGGCGTGGCGACGCAGGCGCCCGCCATGACCCAGGGCGGCAACCGGTTCGTGACCGAGGTCATCCGCCTCAACAGCATCGATGCCCAGTCCGCGCTGGACGCGTTGAGGCCGCTGGTCAGCAAGGACGGCTCGATCAGCGCCAATCGCGCGGGCAATTCGATCGTCGTCGCCGACTTTGCCGACAACCTCGCCCGCATCCGCTCGCTGATCCGCCAGATGGACCGCGAGCGTGGCACCACCCGCATCGTGCCCCTGGCCAACGCCAGCGCGCGCGAGATCGCCAGCGCGCTGGGCGTGCTCGCTTCCGGCCAGGGTGGGGGCGAAGGCGGCGGCGGGGCTGGCATCTCGATCGTGCCGATCGACAGTTCGAACGCGGTCGTGTTGCGCGGTGATCCGGCCAGTGTGGCACGGTTGGTCGAAACCGTTCAGGAACTGGATCGGCGCGCGGCCAAGGGCGTCGACGTCAAGGTCATCTTCCTCGAACATGCCGACGCGGAAAAGCTGCTGCCCGTGCTTCAGCAGATCGTCGGTCAGCAGGCGTCGATCCTGCCCTCGGCGGCCAGCACAGCCGCGGCTCGTTCGCGCGCATCGGGCGGGGAGGGGGCGGCCGCCAGTGCGCCGCCGCCGGCAGCTGCCCCGATGCCCTCGCCCTCGCCGAGCGGGGCGGTCATCGCGCGCTACGAGGGGGCGAACGCGATCATCATCTCGGCCCCGTCGGACATGCAGCGGATTCTGGGCGACGTGGTCCGCCAGCTCGACACCCGGCGCGAGCAGGTGCTGGTCGAGGCGATCATCGTCGAGATTTCGGACACCGCGGCCAAGCGGCTGGGCGTCCAGTTCCTGCTGGGCGGCCTGCCGGGCAGCGGAATACCGTTTGCCGCCACCAACTATTCCAACACCGCGCCCAACCTGCTGGCGATCGCCGGCGCCGTGGGCGCGCGCGAATTGGCGCGGACGACGACGACGATGAACGGCAATACCGTCATCACCAGCACCAATTCGGCGACCGCCGACCAGCTGGAACAGGCGGCGGTCAGCTCGCTGCTGAACGCGGCCGGCGGGTTTGGCGGCTTTGCCAGCAAGCTGGGCGGGGATGCGATCTTCGCCACGATCATCAACGCGGTGAAGCAGGACAACACCTCCAACATCCTGTCGACGCCATCGATCATGACGCTGGACAATCAGGAAGCGAAAATCCTGGTCGGTCAGGAAATTCCGGTGACGACCGGCGAGGCCTTGTCGGGGAATTTCGACAATGCGTTCCGCACCGTTCAGCGCCAGAATGTCGGCATCCAACTGGAGGTGAAACCCCAGATCAACCAGGGCGGCGCGATCAAGCTGTTTCTGCGTCAGGAGGTGTCGTCGATCGCCGGCCCGGTGTCGGACGATTTCAACGACCTCATCCTCAACAAGCGCGAGATCGAGACCACCGTCACAGTCGACGATGGCGAGATCATCGCCCTGGGCGGACTCCTGGACGAGAACGAGCGCCGGTCACTGCAGAAGATACCGCTGCTGGGGGACATTCCCGGATTGGGCCAGCTGTTCCGGTCGCGCGCGCGGGAGCGGGCGAAGACCAATCTGATGGTCTTCATCCGCCCGACGATCATTCGCTCGACGGAGGACGCGCGCGAGATCGCGGCTCGCCGGTTCGACTACAGCCGCGCCGACCAGCTGTCCCGCCGCCCGGAGCAGGAGCCGGCGCTGGACGCGTTGGTGCGCGACTATCTGCAGGCGACTCCACCCCGGGGCACACCCGATCCGTCTGTCGCTCCTGCTCAGCCGCCGGTGGAAAAGCCATGATCGAGCAGGACGCAGTACCCCCCACCGCCGCCGATCGCTCGACGCCGGATCAGCAGGCGCCCGCCGGGGGCCGCGACCCGTCGCCGCTGGTCATTCCCTATGCCTTCGCCAAGCGGTTCGGGGTCATCATCCTCGGTCTCGACGGGGAGCGGTTCCGCATCGGCCTTCGGGAAGGCGACGACAGCCGGGCGCTGACCGAGATCCGTCGCGTTCTCGCCAAGCCGCTGGTGGCGGAGTTCGTCTCGCGGCGCGAGTTCGATCGCCTGCTGTCCGAACATTATGCCGCCGACGGCCTCGACGCCTCGGGCGTGGCCGGTGACATCGACCGCTCGGGCGGGCTGGACATGCTGATCGACGAGATGCCGGCGGCGGAAGACCTGCTCGCCAGCCAGGACGACGCGCCGGTCATCCGCCTCATCAACGGCGTCATCGCCGAAGCGGTGCGCCAGGGCGCGTCCGACATCCATATCGAACCCTATGAGGATAACCTCATCGTCCGCCTCAGGGTCGACGGCGTGCTGCGCGAGGCGTTGCGCCTGCCGGCCCGGGTGGCGCAGCTGCTGGTCAGCCGTGTGAAGGTCATGGCCCGCCTCGACATCGCCGAGCGGCGCGTGCCCCAGGACGGCCGGGTCGGCCTGACGCTGGGCGGCAAGTCGCTGGACGTGCGCGTCTCGACCTTGCCCGCCCGTCATGGCGAGCGTGTGGTGCTGCGGATTCTCGACAAGGATCAGGCGGGGCTCAGCCTCACCGACCTCGGCCTGCCGTTCGACCTCCTCGCCTCGGTACAGGCAGGGCTGGCCGAGCCGAACGGTATCATCCTCGTCACCGGGCCGACCGGGTCGGGCAAGACCACGACCCTCTATGCCGGTCTCAGGACGCTGAACGATGGCAGCCGCAACATCCTCACCGTCGAGGACCCGGTCGAATATGCGATTGAGGGGGTTGGTCAGACCCAGGTCAACGCCAAGGTCGGCCTGAGCTTTGCCGCCGGCTTGCGCGCCATTCTGCGCCAGGACCCGGACATCGTCATGGTCGGCGAAATCCGCGACACCGAAACGGCCTCGATCGCGGTCCAGGCGGCGTTGACGGGGCATCTGGTCCTGTCGACCGTCCACACCAACGACGCCGTTGGCGCCATCACCCGCCTGCGCGACATGGGGGTGGAGCCGTTCCTACTTGCATCCACCCTGCGTCTGATCGTCGCCCAGCGGCTGGTCCGCCGCCTCTGCCCGCAATGCCGCGAGCCGACGCAGGCCGACGCCGCCACGGCTGCCCAGATCGGGCTCGACACCGGCGCCACCATCTATCGTCCGACAGGCTGTCCGTCGTGCAACAACAGCGGGTTCGTCGGCCGCACAGGCATTTACGAGGCCATCCGCATCGACGAGCATATCCGCGGCCTCATCAACCGCAATTGCGACGAAGCGGCGATCGGGGCCTATACGCACGGCCGCTCTCCGAACCTCGCCGGTGCCGCCCGGCGGGCGGTGGTGGCGGGGCTGACCACGGTCGAGGAGGCGGTGCGCATCACCCGCGCCCAGGACACGTCCGATGCCGGCCTTTGACTATCTGGCGCTGGACACGGCAGGCCGCGAGCGGCGTGGCCGGCTGATCGCCGACGGCGAGGCGGAGGCGCGGGCCGCGCTTGCCCGCCGCAAACTGCTGGCCGTCCAGATCCGCGTCGGCACGCCCACGCCCACGGCGGAACCGGCCGGACCGTCGCTGCTGTCCGGTCTTGGCCAGCGCAAGCTGGGAGCCCGCAACCTCACTCTGCTGACCCGCCAGATCGCCACCCTGTCGCGCGTTTCCCCGCTGGAGGAGGCGCTGAGGACCATGATGCTCCAGGCCGATCGGCCGGTGACGCAGCGGGTGCTGGCGTCCGTCCACGGCGGGGTCAGCGAAGGGCGGCGCCTGTCCGACGCCATGGGGCGCGAGGGTACGAGCTTTCCACCGCTCTACCGGGCGATGATCGCGGCGGGCGAGCAGTCGGGCGCGCTGCCCGAAATCCTCGACCGGCTCGCCGACCTTTTGGAGCGTCAGGCCGAGGTCAGGGGCAAGGTGGTGACGGCGCTGGTCTATCCGATCATGCTGGCGGTCACGGCCATCGGCGTCGTCATCGCTCTGATGGTGTTCGTGGTGCCCAAGGTGGTGGAGCAATTCTCCACCCTCAATCGCGACTTGCCGCTGCTCACCCGGATGGTGATCGGGATCAGCGACTTTCTCAGCGCCTACGGGCTCATCCTGCTTGCTCTGTTGGTCGCGGGCGGGCTGCTGTTCGCGCGCGCACTGCGGTCGGCGGAGGTGCGCTACCGGACCGACCGGGCACTGCTCGGTGCGCCGGTGATCGGGCGGTTGGCCCGCGACCTGCACGCCGCGCGGCTGGCGCGGACGCTGGCGACGATGATCGCCAGCGGCCTGCCGCTGCTCGACGGGCTCACCATCACCGCGCGGACGATCCGCAACCAGGTGCTGGCGCGGGCGACGACGAGCATGGCCGAATCCATTCGCGAGGGCGGCAGCCTGTCCGCCGCGCTGCGCCGGGCGGGCGTGTTCCCGCCGCTGCTGGTCGCGATGGCGGCGTCAGGGGAATCGAGCGGACGCCTTGACGTCATGCTGGCCCGCGCCGCCGACTATCTGGAGCGGGAATTCGACACTTTCACCGCCACCGCCCTGTCGCTGCTGGAGCCCGCGATCATCATCGTCATGGGCGGGGTGGTGGCGGTGATCGTCCTCGCCATCCTGCTGCCCATCCTCCAGCTCAACACGCTTCCAGCCGCATGAGGCCCGCCATGACCCACACCCCGCCCACACCCCCGGCCGCCAGAACGCAAGACCGCCGCCGCCACGAGGCCGGCTTCACCCTTGTCGAACTGATGGTGGTGATCGTGATCATCGGCCTGCTCGCCACGGTCGTCGTCATCAACGTGCTCCCCGCGCAGGACCGGGCGATGACCGAAAAGGCGAAAGCCGACATCGCGCTGATCGAACAGGCACTGGACATGTACCGCCTCGACAACCTCAGCTATCCGCGCGCCGAGCAGGGGCTCGCGGCGCTGGTCCAGCCGCCCGCCGGCCTTGCCCAGCCGACCCGCTACCGTGCCGGCGGTTATCTGAAGCGCCTGCCCGACGATCCGTGGGGCGCGCCTTATCAATATGCGTTCCCCGGTCGTCACGGCGCCGTCGATGTCTATTCCTTCGGCGCCGATGGCCGCGAGGGCGGCGAGGGCAATGACGCGGATATCGGGAACTGGAAGTGATCCCATGGCCGGCACGCGCGGCTTCACTCTTGTCGAGCTGATGGTGGTGCTGGTGATCATCGGCATGGCCGGCGCCGCCGTGGTCCTCACCATGCCCGGCGACGAGGCAAAGCTGCGCGGCGAAGGCGAGCGGCTGGCCGGCCGCCTCGACGCGGCGCGGGCAGAGGCCATCCTCGCCAACCGCTCCATGCGGGCGACCGTGGATGGCACGGGATATCGCTTTACCGTGCGGCGCAAGGGCGCGTGGGTGCCACTGGCCGACAAGCCGTTCCAGCCCGAACGATGGGATGCGCCGACCGCTGTCGGCGGCGGACAGGCGTCGGTCGATTTCGATAGCGTCGGCCTGGCCACGCCGGCGACGCTGGACCTGACCCGGCCCGGCGTGCGGCTGACCATCGCCGTTGACGGTGCGGGACGGGTGCGTGTCGATGGCTGAACGGGGCTTCACCCTGGTCGAGGTGCTGGTGGCGCTGGCGGTGTTCAGCATTGCCGCGATCGCCCTCGTCAACCTTCAGGGCGCCAGCGTCGGTACGGCGGCGGCGGTCGAGGCGCGGATGCTGGGCGGCATCGTCGCCGAAAACCTTGCCGTTGAGGCGATGACCGATCCGACGCCGCCACCGGTCGGCAAGACCGATGGTCGCTCCGAGATGGGTGGCCGCGCCTTCCTCTGGCAGCGCAGCGTCGCTCGCTTGCCAGAAACCGACGGCATCAGCCGCATCGACCTTGCCGTCACCACGGCCGAGGGCGAGCCGGTGTCGACGCTCACCGTCTATCGGGGCGCATGATGCGTGGCTTTACCCTCGTCGAGCTGATGGTGGCGCTGGCGGTATTCGGCCTCATCGCCGCCTCGGGAGTCGCCCTGCTGGGCCAGGGCGTGACGACGCAGGAGCGCGTGCGCGACCACGCCGGACAGATTCTGGCGCTGGAACGCACGCGCGCCCAGTTGCGTGCCGATATCGCGCAGGCCGTCCCCCGGCCGACCCGCGATCCGGCCGGCCTGGTCCGTCCGGCCTTTTCGGGCGGCATGGACGGCTCGGGTCAGCCACTGCTCGCGCTGGTTCGCCGGGGATGGGAAAATCCGGACGGCGCCCGCCGGGCATCGATGCAATATGTCACCTACGCGCTCGACGGCGACCGGCTGGAACGGCGGACGGCGGCGATGCTGGACGGCACACCGGCGGATAACAGCAGCCTGGTGATCGATGGCGTGCAGGCGCTGTCGCAGCGGTTCCTGAGCAAGGGCGAATGGCGCCGCGACTGGCGCCCCGAAGCGGTCGACGCCTTGCCGGACGCGGTCGAGATCGAGATGGCGATCGACGGCGTCGGCCCCATTCGCCTGTTGTTCGCCACCTCCGACATCCAGCCCGCGGCAACGCCGGGAGACGGCGCCGATGCCGATGTCCAGTCGTGAACGGGGGGCGGCGTTGCTGACCGTGCTGTTGCTCGTCACCGTGCTGGCGGCGCTGGCCGTGGCCGCGCTCGATCAGATGCGCCTGTCCGTGCGGCTGGCCGGGAACAGCCGGATCACGGTCCAGTCCCATTATTATCTGGGGGCGGCATTCGACATCGCCGAGGCGCGGATCAAGGCCATGCGCCGACTGAGCCCCGGCAAGACAACTCTTGCCGGCGGCTGGAACGGCCGGCCGGTCCGGTTTCCCGTGCCGGGTGGCGTGGTCACGGCCCGTTTGAGCGATGCGACGCATTGCTTCAACCTCAACAGCCTGGTCGTGGGCCGGGGGCAGGGGCCGTTCGTGATCCGCCCCATTGGCGTCAGGCAGTTCGCCGCGCTGATGCAGGGTCTGGGCCTGTCGATCGGCGAGGCGCGCTCGATCGCCGCCGCCGCCGCCGACTGGATCGACAGCGACGACACGCCCACCGCCAATGGCGGCGAGAGCGAGGTCTATGCACGCGGCAAGCCGCCCTATCGCACCGGCAACACGCTGATGGCCGAGGTCAGCGAACTGCGTGCCGTGCGCGGGATCACGCCCGAAATCTACGACCGCCTGCGTCCGTGGCTGTGCGCGCTGCCGACCACCGACCTCGCGCCGATCAATATCAACACGCTGCGCCCCGATCAGGCGCGGCTGGTGACGATGCTGCTGGAAAATCAGGTTCCGGAGGCTGCCGCGCGGGCGATGATCGAGGCGCGGCCAGCGGCGGGGTGGGGCGGGCTTCAGGCATTCTGGAGCGGTCCGGCGCTCAGCGGCATCAGCCCCGATGGCGACATCATGAACCAGCCCAAGATCACCACCGACTATTTCCGGCTGGACGCCGAGGTCGACATCGGCGGCGTCGAAAATAGCGAAACCATGCTGATCGAGGCGCGGAACAACAAGGTGCGACTGGTCGAGCGTCGCTGGACGGCCGACGAATGATCCGCACCCTTATCTTTCTGCCCGAAGCCCCGGACGGCCCCATCCTGTGGGTCGAGGACGGACGACGGGGCGTGCTGGGCACGAACCCGCTTCCGTGGCTGCCGGAGGGTCAAGCGCGCAGCTTCGTCGCGGTCGCGCCGCCGACGCGAACGGTCATCCACTATGTCGCCCTGCCGGCGGTGACGGCGGCACAGTCGGCCGCTGCGGCGCGGATGATGGCCGCCGATGTCGTCGCCGTTCCGGTCGGAGATGTCCATGTCGCCATCGGCGATCCCGTGCCCGACACCGATGAGCGTCCCCTGGTCATCGTCGCCCGGTCGGAGGTCGAGGAGTGGCTGGCGCGCCTGGCTGGCTACGGCATCGACCCCGGCTGGCTGGTGCCGTTGCCGTTGCTGCTGCCCTGTCCGGATGCCGGCAGCGTCGTCGCGGCGTGGGATGATGTCGATCTGGTGCGGGGTTCGGGCATAGCCCATGCGATCGACCGTGCTCTCGGCGATATCGTGGTGCCGCCGGCGCCCGTCGAACGGATTGCAGACGATCGGCTGATGCCGCTGCTCGTGGCAGCGGCCACGACCCCCTCGCTCAACCTTCGGCAGGGCGAGTTCAGGCGGCGGCGCGGCTGGCGGATGCCGGCGGGCTCGGTCCGGCGGCTGGCTTTGCTGGCGATCGCTGTCCTGCTGCTGGGACTGGGTGCGTCCTGGGCCAAGGTCGCCCGGCTCGGCTTCGCCGCCGATGCACTGGAACGGCAGATCCAGACCGAAACTGTTGCCGCCCTGCCGCGCGGCACCCGTGTCGTCGATGCGGCGGCGCAACTGCGCGAGCAGTTAGCGGCGGCCGGAGGGCAGAGGGGCGGCTTCCTGGATGCGACCTCGGCCTTGTTCTCGGCAATGCAGGGTGCGCCGGGCGCACGCCTCCACAGCCTCGCCCATGACCCCGATGGCAGCATGAAGGCAGGCATCGAGCTGGGCGGCGCCGGGGATCTGGAGGCGCTGCGCGCGGCGCTGGTCGCGGGCGGATTCGATGTCGTGTCCGCGACCCTGCGGACGGGCGAAGGGGTTCCGATCGCCGATATGGAGATGAGGCGGAAATGACGGCGGCGCTGAAAAGCTGGTGGCGGGCGCGGGCGGCGCGCGAACGCCTGTTGCTCGGTGGGGCCGGTGCCTTGGCCTTGCTCGTGTTCGGCTGGCTGCTGCTGGTGCGGCCGCAGGCAATGGCACTGAACCGGGCGAATGACCGGCTGGACAATGCGGTAGAGCGTCTGGCGGACGTCCGCGCCGCGGCACGCCGCATCCGCGCGGCGGGTCATGCTGCGGCCTCGGCGAACCAGCCGGTGGATGCTGTGGTTGGACAGAGTGCAGTCGCCGCCGGTCTCACCGTCGCCCGGATCGAGACGTCGCCGGAAGGGGTGACGCTGGCCATCGATGCGGTGCGCCCGCCGGCACTGTTCGGCTGGCTGTCCGCGCTGGAGACGGAGACCGGGATCAGTGTCCGCCGCTTCTCTGCCCAGCGCAACGAGGACAACACGATCTCGACCCAGATGCTGCTGGGGAGGGGCGGATGACGATCGGTCGCCGGATTGCGATTCTCGCGGGCGCGGCCTTGCTGTGGGCTCTCCTGTTGACGCCGCTCGGCCTGGCGCTGGGCTGGGCCGGGATCGTTGCCGGCGGCCTGACGGCGCGGGGCGTTGAGGGGACGATGTGGTCGGGAACCATACGCGATGCGGCGTTCGGCAATCAGGCGCTGGGGACGTTGCGGGCGGGAGTCCAGCCGCTGCAATTGGCGCTTGGCCGCCTCAGGCTGAGTTTTGGCAATGATGCGGGCACGCATGGCCGGGTCGGGCGGGAACAGGGCGTGAAAGTCGTGAGCGGCCTATCGACGCGCCTTGCTTTGACGATCTCGGATCGCGATCCCCCTGCCATGCTGACCTTGTCCGATGTCGGCGCGCGGATCGGAGCGGACGGGTGCGAAGCCGCGTCCGGCACAACGACCATGACGTTGCCGGCGATGGCCGGTTTCACCCCGGCGCCGATGGCGGGGCCGATGCGCTGCACGGCTGGTATCCTGGGCGCCGCCCTTGCCGGGGCGGGCGGCGAGACGTTGGACCTCAGAGTGTTGCCCGACGGCAAGCTGCTGGCGACGCTGACCCTGCCCGATCCGGGCGGCCCAGCCGGTGCCGCACTCGGGGCCGCGGGATTCGCACCATCGGGCGGCAGCCTGATCCGATCCTGGGAGATGAGCCTGTGACCCATGCCCGCTACGCTGCCATCGCCGCTCTTCTGGTGCTGAGCCTTGGTGGATGCGCGGGCGGGGGCGGGCGTGACGTGCCGTCCCCCCCGCCGCCGCCCATCTCCGGCCTCAGTGATGTGCCGCCTCAGCAGCTCAATCCCGGCCAGTGCGGGCTGGCGTTGTGGACTCTGGCGCCGTCGGGACGACGGCTATTCTGGGCCGATGCGGCGCCCCCTGTCGCGCGCATCGTCCTCGACGGGCACGAGCGGACCTTGCCCAGAACCGAGGAGGAGGGGGAGGCCGCTTTCGGCTTTGCGCCGCGAAGCACTTATGCCGGCGACGGCGTGCTGCTGACGGTCGACATCGAGCTTGAAAC
The DNA here is from genome assembly GCA_037190805.1 of Sphingomonas sanxanigenens. GTDB lineage: Bacteria > Pseudomonadota > Alphaproteobacteria > Sphingomonadales > Sphingomonadaceae > JBBCJR01. The sequence goes on from JBBCJR010000021.1 coordinate 15,415, forward strand.
GCGCGGCAATCTGCTTGGCGGTGCGGTGGTGCGCGCCGGCAGCATCGCGCTGACCGCAGCCGACGGTACGGAAACGGTATTGCCGGTGACTGGGCTGGTCGCATGCCGGTAAGCGGGATGCTCCCCCCGAGGGTATGGTTGATTGCTGCTGGGGGACTGCTGCTCGTCGCGGGCGTAAGCTGGGCGACATGGCCGTCTGCACCACCTGCTGAAGTGCCGGAGGGGCCCGCGCCAGTTCCCGCCGCCGTTGATCCCGCGTCCCCACTTTCATCCACTCCGTCTGTTCCGGCGCCAATGCCAGCCATGACAGCTGCCGGGCTGACCCTGTTCGGGGTTCTGGGCGGTGATGGCGGCGCGGCGGTGATCGGCACTGCCGATGGCCGCCAGCGTCTGGTCCGGGTCGGGCGCGAGGTTGCACCTGGCATCCGGCTGACCAGGGTCGAACAATATGCAGCCCTGTTGTCGGACGGCACGCGCCTGGCGCTGTCGGACGTCAGCGGTCGCGCCGCGCCGACGGTGCAAAGGGCAGTGGAGGCGGTGTCTGATGTCACGGTTTTGACGCAGGAACGTAATGCAGAAGAAACGCGTGCCTACCGCCTTGGACTGGCGCCTGTGGAGCAGGGCGGACGCACTGCCGGCTTCGCGGTTCGTCCGGATGTCGACATGCCGATGCTGAAAAAGGGCGGAATTCAGCCCGGTGATGTCATCACCACCATAAACGGCCGGGCCTTCGACAAGTCTTCGGAGGTGGATCAGCTGGCGCGCGAAGTGTCGCTGTCACCGATGCTGGTCCTTGAAATTGAACGCGGCGGGATTGCACAAGAAATCAGGATAGATACGCGCAATCAATAAAATGACAAAATAAAGTCATAAAGATGAATATAAAATTTCAATTCTGTGAATAGAAATATCGCAGAGTAGTTTTATAACCTTGTCACATAAGCATCATCGAATCCTTTTAGGAGGACGCCGATCTCAAAAGGGGGTGGCGAATATTTCGCGATTCCTGATCATCAAAAGACAGGGAACAGACATGATGCATCTGCGCACAATTCTGATGATCGGCACGGCGTTTTCACTCGCGGCCTGCGGTGCCGACGATGTTGCGTCGCCCGGTGAAGGCGTGATCATCGCGCCCACCCCGACGCCGACGCCGACTCCGACGCCCACCCCGACGCCCACGCCCACCCCGACCCCGACGGGTCCGGCGGCGGGTTGCCCGACGGGCACCACCGATGTCGGCGTCGTCAATCAGCTGCGTGCTTGCCAGCTGCCGTCGCGCTTCAGCGCGGACACACGCATCCAGAACCTTCCCGGCGTCGTCTATTCGCTGAAGGGTGAAACCAATGTCGGCACCGACATGGGCGGCGACCTCGCCAAGGCGGGCGGCCGGGCCGTCACGCTGACCATCGATCCGGGCGTCACCATCTTCGCTTCCGACGGTCTCGACTATCTGGTCGTCAATCGCGGTTCGAAGCTGAACGCCGCCGGCACCGCCAGCGCGCCGATCATCTTCACCGCCCGCGCGAATATCGAAGGCACCACGAACGAAAGCAGCCATGGTCTGTGGGGCGGCGTCATCCTGCTGGGCCGTGCGCCGATCAGCAACTGCGATACGGCCGTCGCCGGTGGCAGCGTCGGTTGCCAGAACGTCATCGAAGGCACGCCGAACGCGCTCTACGGCGGTGCGACCGCGAACGATGACAGCGGCACCATGCGTTACGTTCAGATCCGCTACTCGGGCTTTTCGATTGCGCCGGGCAACGAGCTTCAGGGTCTGACCCTGGGCGGCGTCGGTTCGGCCACCACCATCGATCATATCCACGTCCACAACAGCTCGGACGATGGCATCGAGATCTTCGGCGGCACCGCCAACCTCAAGCATCTGGTGATCACCGGCGCCGACGATGACAGCCTCGATACCGACACCGGCTACAAGGGCTTTATCCAGTTCGTCATCGCCGCCCAGCGGAACAGCGACAATGGCGACTCGATGATCGAGGCGGACTCCAACGGCGCCGAGGACGCGCTGCCCCGTCAGCACACGCGCCTGGCGAACTTCACCTTCCTGCAGCGTTCGCGGGCTCAGGGTCTGAACGCGATCCTGCTGCGTGGCGGCACCGATTACACGATGGTCAACGGCATCGTCAGCGCGGCCGCCAACTGCCTGGACATCGACGCCGAGGGTGGCAGCACTATCCGGCCCGCCAATCCGGGGCTGGACGATGTCGGTCCGCCGGTGTTCCATTCCGTCGTCATGCAGTGCGGCACCGCCGCGTTCCGCGATGACGGCAACGTAGCCGTGGCCGACGTCGCCAACATCTTCAACGCGGGGACCAACAACAACTCCGCCTTCACGCTCAGCCTGGTGAACGACATCATCAACGGCCCGCGCGAAGCTGAAGTGCCAGCGTTTGATGCCGCCACACTCGGATCGTTCTTCGTCACCACCAGCTATATTGGCGCGGTCCGTGACGCGAGCGACACCTGGTACCAGGGTTGGACCTGCGCTCCGGGCTACGTGAACCTCGGCAACGGCGTGCCCTGCACGACGAACCCGGGCGGTCGCACCACGACCGCGAGCTGATCCTGACGATGTGACCCGTGTGGGGCAGCGGCTTTGGCGCCGCTGCCCCACACGCCTTTCTCCGACCCCTGGGGGGACAAAATGCCTAAGTCATCGACTTTCATCGGCTGCCTTCTGCTGACTACCGCGTTGTGTGCGCCGGTGATGGCCCAGACCGCTAGTCCGAGCGCACCCGCGACCGCCGATTCATCCAGCGACGTCGATATCTCGACCACCGGCGGTGGTCTGGACGCAGCCGATATCGTCGTGACCGGGCGCAATATCCCGAACTCCATCCGGGCAACGTCGGAAGTCATCTCCGTCCTGTCGACAGAGGACATCGCGCGGACCGGCGCCGGCGACATCGCCGGCGCGCTCCAGCGAGTCACCGGCCTTAGCGTGGTCGGCAACGGCTTCGTGTATGTTCGCGGGCTGGGCGACCGCTATTCGCTGGCGCTGCTGAACGGCTCGCCGCTGCCTTCGCCCGAGCCGCTGCGCCGCGTCGTGCCGCTCGACATCTTCCCGACCAGCGTGCTGGCCAGCACCGTGGTTCAGAAAAGCTACTCGGCCAATTATCCGGGCGAGTTTGGGGGCGGGGTGATCAATCTCACCACCAAGGCGATCCCGGATGAAGGTTATTTCACTTTCGGGATGGGCGGCTCGGTGGATACCGAAACGACCGGCAAGCTTGGCTATCTCTATTATGGCAGCCCGACCGACTGGACCGGCATCGACAGCGGTCGCCGCAAGCTGCCCAAGGCGCTCGGGACCGCGCTCACCGACGGCACGTTCAACAGCCTCAACAGCGCCGCCCGGCAGGGTTTCGCCGCTTCGCTGCTGAACGCGTCGACGACGTTGCTCCAGCGCACGGGCGACACGCCCGGCAACTGGTCGGCGAATATTGGCGCGGGCACCGCCTTCGACACCAGCTTCGGCCGCATGGGCCTGATCGCGTCGGCAGGTTATGACAATAACTGGCGGACCCGCGGCGCGCTGCAGCAGACCAGCCTCGATCCCAATCTCAGCCTGCTGCAGACCAGTTTCCGTAATGTCATCACCGACAATCGCCTGATGCTGAACGGCATGGTCGGCGTCGGTGCGGAAATCGGCCAGCATCGCATCCGTTGGACGAATCTGCTGATCCGCGACACGTTGAAGCAGGCGCGCCTGGCCTCGGGTTACAATCTGAGCGTGGTCGATCCTGAGCCGGGTTTGCCCGACACCGTGCTTCAGCAGCGCACCAGCTGGACCGAGCGTCAACTGTTCGACACCCAGATGGTGGGTGAGTTCAAGTTCGATCGACTGAGCCTGGACCTGCGGGGCACCTATGCCAATTCGAAGCGCAAATCGCCTTATGAGCGCAGCTTCACCTACGTCTACGATCAGCGGGTCAGCGACTATGTGAACCCCCTGTCGGGCGGCGGCAGCGCGTCGGTGGCGTTCAGCGATCTCAACGAGAATCTGTACGCTGGCAGCGGTGACCTGTCCTACAAGTTCGACGACATGCCGCTTACCCTGTCGGCCGGCTATGCCTATACCGATCAGAAGCGCACGTCGTCGCGCTATCAGCTCGATTACTTCTCACCGACCGGTGCGTTGCCGTTGATGGTGGCGCAGCAGCGCCCCGACTATCTGGTGTCCGATTACAACATCTACACCTACGGCATCGAGCTCAGGAACTCGTCAGCCGCGCAGGGTGCAGCCGCTTATGACGCGGGCTTGCGCATCCATGCCGGCTATGCGCAGCTGGAGGCGGAGGTTGCCGCCGGGCTGCGCGTCAATGCGGGCGCCCGTTACGAGGATGCCGTGGAAACGGTCCAGCCGCTGGGTGACGGCCTTGCCAGTACCCGGCTGAAGGCAGGTCATTGGCTGCCGTCGGCCACCATCACCTGGAACTTCGCCGACGACATGCAGCTGCGCCTCGCCGGATCGAAGACGATCGCTCGACCGCAGTTCCGCGAACTAGCCCGGCAGATCTTCTTCGATTTCGAATCCGATCGCCAGTTCGTGGGTAACCCGTTCCTGACCGACAGCAAGCTGTGGAACGCCGAAGCCCGTTACGAATGGTATTTCGACCGCGACCAGCGCGTCTCGCTGGCCGGCTTCTACAAGCGCATCGACAATCCGATCGAGCCGGTGCTGACCATCGCCGGCGGCGCGACGCCCCGCACCGGCTTCGCCAACGCCCCGGCGGCCGATCTCTATGGCGCCGAACTCGAGCTTCAGAAATACTTCCCGCTCGACACGCTGACCTCGTCGGCCGCCTTTTCGACCCGGCGGGCGGTGCTGATCGCCAACTACACCTACACCCAGTCGAAGCTGAAGGTCGGCAGCCAGACCGTCATCGATCCCAACCTCAACGAAGTCGCCGCCAACCTGCTGTTCCAGGATGGCGCGCGACTGACCGGTCAGTCGGATCACCTGGTCAACCTGCAGATCGGCCTCGAGGACACTGAAAGCCTGTCGCAGCAGACTCTGATGCTGACCTATGCCAGCGACCGCATCACCAATCGCGGTCCTCTGGACAGCAACGCCCGTCAGCCCGACCTGATCGAGCGGCCGGGCGTGCGCCTCGACTTCATCGTTCGCCAGGGCGTGCAGGTCGGGCCGGCGGAGGTCGAGGTGAAGCTGGAAGCGCGCAACCTCCTCGGCACGCCCTATCGGGAGTTCCAGGAAAGGGGCGACCGGCGCGTCTATATCAACCGCTATGACCTGGGCCGGGTGTTCTCGATCAGCGTCGGCACCACCTTCTGATGGTTCGCGCCGATCGGCGGCGCGTCGGAGCCGGCGGGGGTGGGATTCGTCCCGCCGGCGAGCGGCCCGGCGCGCCGGCGCGGCTGGACGACGACTGGCGACGCTGGATTGCCGAAAATTTGCTGATCGGCGCGGCGACTGACGAGATTCTGGGGCGCCTTGTCGAGCGTGGTTGCCCGCCGGCGTTGGCGCGGGCGGAAATCGCGCGTGCTGCCGCCGACCCATATCTAAGGGGCGCCGCTGTGTTGCAGCAGCGCCTTGCCAAGCGGGACTGGGTGTTGACCTCGCTCGGCCGCCTGTTGCGCGAGGACGAGGGCTGGAGGGAGATTCCCCGCCGCCACGCCCTGGCTGCCGAGGATTTCTTTCGCGACTTTTACGCGCTCAACCGTCCGGTGGTTATGACCGGTCTGATCGACGACTGGCCGGCACGGACCTGGACCCTGGACCGACTGGCCACGCTGCCGGGCGATCCCGAGATCGAAGTGCAGATGGGTCGCGAGGGCCATGCCGATTACGAGGCCCGCTCAGATACGCTGCGCCATCGCCAGAGGCTGTCCGCAGTGCTCGATCGGTTGAGGGGCGGACAGCCCAGCAACGACTATTATGTGACAGCCAACAATGGCGGTCACAATCGCACCGCGCTCGCGCCGCTATGGGACGAGATCGGGCCGCTGCCGGGCTATCTGGCGGATGGCGCCGATCAGGACGGCTTTTTCTGGATGGGGCCGACGGGAACGGTGACGCCCTTTCATCACGATCTCACCAATAATCTGCTGGTCCAGATCATGGGTCGGAAGCGCGTGACGATGATCCCGGCGATCGACACGCCGCTGATGCGCAATCATCTTCACTGCTACAGCCAGTGGCCCGGACCGGAAGCCCTCGCCACACTCCCCGACGGCGAACGGCCATCGCTGATCACCGTCGATCTCGTTCCGGGCGACATTCTGTTCATCCCGCTTGGCTGGTGGCACCATGTCGTCGGGCTGGACACGACCATCAGCCTGTCGTTCACCAACTTCACCCGCCCGAACGACTATTACAGCGGCTACAGCACCTACGGGGCGATGTAGGCGAGGGGGTGGGCGTCAGGGCGTGATCCGCGCGGTCAGGGTCGGCGGGTCCTTGCGCAGCGGATCGATCCGCCATTCATAGATGCCGTCCGCCGACGGGCCGTCCTCGTCATTATGCGATAGCACCTCGGCATCAGTGCGGATGGTGAAGGTGCCGTCGACCTTGGGATTGCGGGGCGAGGGCATGGCTGCGCCCCCTGGCATCGCGTCACCGCCATTGCCCACGAAGCCGATCGCCTTGACCCGGATGACGCCATCCTGGCGCGGCTCGATCATCAGGAAGGGCACCGCGACCTGGGCATCGGAATTGAAGGGAAACAGAAAGGCGTGATCCAACCGTCCTTCGATCGCGTAATCGAGGGCGAAGGTGCCGTCGCCGAGATGACGGATCGACCGCACGCCCTTTTCGCGGCTGAGCGCCTCCACCATCGCATTGAACTTGGCGTCGCGCTCCGCGGCCTTGCGCGCGGTTTCCGCCTGCTGCTCCGGGGTGGGCGGCGCGTTGCCGGCGACGGGGATATTTTCCAGCGATCCCATCGGGTCGACGACGATCGCCTCGCCGACATAGGTGAAGGCGAAGCGGCCGTCCTTGTGAATGGTGAGGTCCGACCGGAACTTGCCCGGCGTCAGCAGGCAGCTGGTCAAGAGAACCGCAAGCAGCAGGCTGGCGGCGGCACGGGCGAGGGAAGCGGTCATGCGTCGGTCCTTGCCGCGGCGGCATAGAGGGCGATGGCGGCGGCGTTCGACACGTTGAGGCTTTCGATCGCCGAGGAAATGGGCAGGTGGGCAAGTTCGTCGCAATGGGCGGTGGTGTTGGGGCGCAATCCCTCGCCCTCGGCCCCCAGCACGAGCGCCGGCCGGGTCTTGCCCAGCACCCCGGCCAGGGTGGCCGTCGCTTCGCCCGTCAGTCCGATGCGCCAGAAACCCGCTTCGGCAATGTCGTCGAGGGCACGGGCGAGATTGACGACCCGGACCCATGGTACCCGCTCCAGCGCCCCCGACGCCGCCTTGGCGAGCGCACCTGATTCGGGTGGTGCGTGACGATCCTGGGTAATTATGGCCAGCGCTTCGAATGCGGCCGCGGATCGCAGGATGGCCCCAACATTGTGCGGGTCGGTGACCTGATCGAGGACCAGGAGCGGGCGCCTGCTGTCATCCTTGAGGATCGTTTCCAACCACACCTCGGCCAGCGGCTCCACCTCCAGCACCAGGCCCTGATGGGGCGCATCGGCAGGAACCAGGAGGCCCAGATCCTTGCCATCGCCATAGTCGACACGCAGGTCCGCCGGCAGGTCGAATCGGTTCGCGGCGTCTCGCGTGGCGACGAGACGGCGCTTGATGCGGTCAGGATTCGCCAGCGCCGCTTCCACGGCATGGCGACCCCACAGCCTGAGAACGGGCGAAGGGGCGGGGCGTCGGCGGTGCTGCTTGCTCATGCAGTCAGCTTTTCGTGCGCAGCGCGTTGACAGGCAAGCCCGCATTCGTCACTAAGCCCGCCGTCCCGAAGGGGACTTGTGGACGGGTGGCCGAGCGGTCAATGGCAGCAGACTGTAAATCTGCCGGGTTTTCCCTACGTTGGTTCAAATCCAACCCCGTCCACCATTTTTCAGCCTGGTCTTAACCAATCACTGTGGCCGGATGTACACAGTCGATTCCAGGAAAGAGTCTTAATTTTGCAGGAAAGATGGTTGACGATCTCCCAATCTTCTTTTGATCGCGCTATATGATGGAAAGAGCCCGCCGTCGTGGAATGCGCCGGTCGGCAGGTTAGCTTGGGGAATTGCGATGTTTAAAGAGATCGTGGCGTCCAAAGCGGCTAAGTATCTGGCCGCATGCGTGTGCCCCGTTGCGGGAACGGCGACGATCACGGCGACGGTGCCGCAGGTTCGCGACGCGGTTCACCGGGCGACGACGCCGCGCGCTGTCGCCGCGCCGAAGTCACGGGTGCGCCAACCGGAGCCCCAGGCTGTCGCTGCGACGCCCTGCGTAATCGAAAACCCGCTCATCCTGCCGACGACGCTGGCCAGCCTGCCGCCGTTCGATCTCGGGCCGGCCGGTAGCCTGACGCCGCTGGCGTCGACCCTGCCGGGCGTTCCGGGTGGTCCGGGCGGCGTGGTGCCGAATCCGGGCAATCCCGGCAATCCGGGTGAAAACCCCAATCCGCCGGGACCGCCGTCGGTGGTGCCCGAACCCTCGACCTGGGTGCAGCTGATCGTGGGCTTCGGCCTGGTTGGCGGCGCAACCCGCTTCGCCATGCAATCGGGCCGTCTTCAGATCGTGAAGCCGGTCGCGCCGGAGGCTGTCGCCGCGCAGACTGCCTGAGGCGTCCAGGATTATTCGAATCCTCCGACGCGCGTCGGAAGGACAGGGAACGGCCGGTCGATCAGACCGGCCGTTCGCCCATGACATTGCCGCCCTCGGTATAGCGGCAGACCAGGAAATCATCTTCCGCGTTGCGGGCCAGCGCGCAGCCGACCTCACGGGTCGATGCCCAGATGACCTGAGTGTAGTGGCCGATGTCGCTCCAGTCGCCGGTGGTGCTGACCGCCGGGAAGACACCGGGACGGTAATGCTTCTTTTCCGCGATCCACAGGCCGACCATGTCTTCGGGCGTGTAATAGCCGCGCGTACCCATCCACAGATTCTCGCCTTGCGGATCGGGGTCGCGCGGGTCGCTGGGCGAATGAACCAGCGCCCGTCGTGCCGCGATGCGTCGTGCCCACATCTCGGCGTCGGCCGCAAGCGCCGGGTTCCAGCGCAGTTCCGGCGCGCCCATGCGGGCACGCTCGACGTTGTGGGCGATGAGCACCCGGTTATCGAACTGTTCCAGCGTGCTGGTGGCGTCGGCGCCGCCGATGCTGATCGTCGCCGAGGTCATGGCGGTCAGAAGAACCGCCGCCGTCCGCTTGCCTGAAAAACGCTTCATGACGATACCCGCGATCTGATGCCGGGTATCCGCACTTAGGGCGCATAAGTTCAGGACCGTTTGAAAAGCCGGGTTAGCGGGGCGTTTACGATGTTTTTACCGCTGCGCGCAGGCCGGTGTTATTTGATCACCAAGCATGATCGGTTGGCATCTGGTTTTGTGCCGCCTTTGCTGTGATTTGAAGGTTCGCCGGAGCATTCCCATTTCTCCTGGGTTCGGGCTCCTATCGTCGATCAAGGACATCACATGCTGAAGACGCATTCCGCCGCCGCCACCTCGAACGCGCTGATCCGCGACCGCGCCTATATCAACGGCGAATGGGTGGATGGACCGGACCGGCTGACCATCGTCAATCCCGCGACCGGCGATGAGGTTGGCACGGTTCCCTTGCTGGGCGAGGCGGCCGCGCGCGATGCCGTGACCGCCGCCGCCGCCGCCTTTGGTCCGTGGCGTGCCCGCACCGCGAAGGAGCGGTCCGATATCCTGAAGCGCTGGTCGGCCTTGATCTCCGCCAATCGTGAGGAACTGGCCGCGATCATCACCATGGAGCAGGGCAAGCCGCTGGCTGAGGCCCGCGGCGAGATCGGCGGCGGCGCGGCCTATATCGAATGGTTCGCCGAAGAGGCGCGCCGCGTCTATGGCGACACGATTCCGGGCCATATGGCGGACAAGCGCATCGTTGTCCTGCGCCAGCCTGTCGGCGTGGTCGGAGCGATCACGCCGTGGAACTTCCCGTCGTCCATGATCGCGCGCAAGGCGGCCGCGGCGCTCGCGGTGGGGTGCACGATGGTGGTAAAGCCTTCCGAGCTCACGCCGCTGTCGGCGCTTGCCCTTGCCGCGCTGGCCGAGGAAGCGGGCATTCCGGCTGGCGTCTTCAACGTTGTGGCTGGGGACGCGCCGGCGATCGGGAAGGTGCTGACCGGCGATCCCAAGGTTCGCAAGTTCACCTTCACCGGGTCGACGCGGGTCGGCAAGCTGCTGGCTGCGCAGTGTGCCGACACGGTGAAGCGGGTGTCGCTGGAACTGGGGGGCAATGCGCCCTTCATCGTCTTTGACGACGCCAATCTCGACGCGGCGGTCGAGGGCGCGATGGCGTCCAAGTTCCGCAACTCGGGCCAGACCTGCATCTGCGCCAACCGCCTGTTCGTTCAGGACGGCATCCATGACCGCTTCGTCGAAGCATTGGAAAAGCGAATCAACAGCTTGGTCGTCGGCGTCGGCACCGACCCGGCGACCACCCAGGGGCCGCTGATCAACGCCGCCGCGGTCGACAAGGTGGCGGCTCATGTGGCCGACGCCAAGGCGCGTGGCGCCCGGCTGGTGACGGGCGGGAAGCGACCGGAAAATGCCGGCAACGGGCATTTCTTCGCCCCGACGCTGATGGTCGACGTGGCCCCCGACAGCGACCTGTGCCGGGAAGAGACGTTCGGGCCGCTGGCGGGTGTCGTGCGGTTCAAGACCGAGGCGGAGGTGCTGGCAATGGCCAACGATACCAACGCCGGGCTTGCCGCCTATGTCTATACGTGCGATCTCGGACGCACATGGCGGGTCGGCGAAGGCCTTGAATATGGCATGGTCGGTCTCAACACCGGCTTGATGACGACCGAGGTTTCACCCTTTGGCGGTGTCAAGGAATCCGGCATGGGACGCGAAGGCTCGCGCTATGGGATTGACGACTATCTCGATATCAAGACGCTTTGCATCGATGTGGGAACATAAAGCAAAGCCTATAGGGGAGGGCTGATATGGCCGTTGGAGCGGAACCGGAGCTCGCAAAAACACTGAAATCACGTCACATTACGATGATCGCTCTGGGCGGCATCATCGGTGCAGGCCTGTTCGTCACCAGTAGCGTGGCGATCGCCAATGCAGGTCCTGCAATCGTACTCAGCTACATCATGGCTGGCCTGGTGGTGCTGTTCGTAATGCGGGCTCTGGGCGAGATGGCGACCGCCACGCCCGGCCTTGGCTCGTTCACGGAATATGCCCGCCTCGGCCTTGGCAACTGGGCCGGTTTCACCACGGGCTGGCTCTACTGGTATTTCTGGGCCGTCGTCGTCGGCATCGAGGCGATCATCGGTGCGAAGATCCTCCAGAACTGGATCGATCTCGAGATCTGGCAGCTGGGCAGCGTCCTCATGGTCGCGATGGCCGCGGTCAATCTGATGTCGACCAAGTCGTTCGGCGAATTCGAGTTCTGGTTCGCCTCGATCAAGGTCGCGGCGATTGTCGCGTTCATCATCATCGCGGGCGGCTATGCCCTAGGCCTTGGTGCCCCCAGCGGGCCGACGTTCGGCAATCTCGTGGATCACGACGGGTTCGCGCCCTTTGGGCTCGGAGCAGCGTTCTCTGGCGTCACGACGGTCATCTTCGCGTTGATCGGCGCCGAAATCGCGACCATCGCGGCGGCTGAGTCGCCCGAACCGTCACGCACCGTCGCCAAGATGACCAACACGATCGTCGTGCGCATCATGCTGTTCTACGTCGTGTCGATCTTCCTGATCGTGTCGGTCCTGCCCTGGAACACGGTCATCGTCGGTCAGTCGCCTTTCGCCCAGACCCTGGGTCTGATCGGTGTTCCGGGCGCGGAGACGATGATGAACTTCATCGTGCTTACCGCCGTGCTGTCGTGCCTGAATTCGGGGCTCTACGTTTGCTCGCGCGTGCTGTTCACGCTGTCGGTGAGGCGCGACGCGCCTAAGGCGCTGGTCCAGCTCAACGCCCGCAAGGTGCCGTCGCGGTCGATCCTGCTGGCGACCGCGGTGGGCATGGCTGCCGTGTTCATGTCGATCTGGGCGGAAAATATCTTCGCCTTCCTGGTCAGCTCGACCGGCACGACCATGGTGTTCGTCTATATCATCATCGTCTGGGCGCAGATTAAGCAGCGCCAGCGGGTGGAACGGGAAGCCCCGGAAAAGCTGACGCTCAAGATGTGGCTGTTCCCGGGCCTGAGCTATTTGACGATCGCGGCGATGATCGGCGTGGTGGTGGCGATGGGTTTCGACAAGGCCCGTGCCGAGGAGCTTTGGCTCAGCCTGATTTCGCTGGTCGTCACGCTGCTGGCCTATGTCGTGGTGTCGAAGGTTCGCTCACCCGAGCCAGAGGCCGAGACGCAGCCGGCCGAGTAGAGAGGCTTGCTCACGCCGTCGCTTCGCGTTAGGCGGAGCGGCGGCGCCGAGCGGGCGTAGCATAGTGGTAATGCTCTAGCCTTCCAAGCTAGCTAGGAGGGTTCGATTCCCTTCGCCCGCTCCATCCTCTATCGGTGCGCTTCCGTATTTAAGGAAGCGGAACAACCCCATCCGCTCTTCTGTGTTGCCCTGATTTGGTTGACGTCCGCTATTGGCGGCCTTCCCCTGGGGTGAATGGCAGATTTTGATAGGCTCGTGCCGAGCCGGACGTTCAGGAACCGGAGCCCGAGAAGGGCTTCTGGGCGAAAACCGTGAGAGGAGATGTCCAATGGCATGGGTGACCAAGGCGTTGATGGCTGCGACGCTGAGCGCGTCGACGGCGGTGGTCGGTGCTCAGGCGCAGATCGTTCGCCACCATTCGACGCCGACGGGGATGATCCTGCAGGCCGTGACCGTTCCGGCGGGGGCGGAGACGATCATCCTGTCCGGCCAGTTGGCGTCGCCGATCGATCCGTCGAAGCGTCCGGATAGCGTGGCGTCCTTCGGGGATACCAAGACCCAGACGATCAGCACGCTCAACAAGATCAAGGACATCCTTGCCAGTCGTGGTTATGCGATGTCCGACGTAGTCAAGATGACCGTTTTTCTCGCGGCAGACCCAGCACGCGCCGACGGCAAGATGGATTTTGCCGGCATGAACGAAGCCTATCGGACGTTTTTCGGCACTGCCGAGAATCCGAATATCGTTGCACGGTCGACTGTCCAGGTCGCTGGCCTAGCGGGACCTTATTATCTGGTCGAAATTGAAGTGATGGCCGCAAAAGCGCCAGCGCCTTGAACGGCCGTGCGCAGGGTCGGCAGGGCTGGGTGGCTCGATGTGCTGCGGAGCGCGGGTATGGGGCGCGTGGCCTTCGCCGTTTCCGACGCTCGGTTTCCCGGGGTGCGGCGCGAGCGCTTTGAAAGGGCGGTCATGGGCAGACGAAACGCCCCTTGCCATGCCCGGCGACCCTTTCTATAGCCGCGTCTCTCGGTCCTACAGGAGTGTAGCTCAGTTGGTAGAGCATCGGTCTCCAAAACCGAGGGCCGGGGGTTCGAGTCCCTCCACTCCTGCCATTGTCCGGCGGTAACGCCTGACGGCAGCGGCCTGTAAGGACCGGGCGTTGTGTAAGTGGTCCCGTGCGGCCCCGCTGAAAGAACGGGCGGGGGTGCAGGGGGCGGCTTTGTGTTTTGGCAAGGCGGGCGCCAGCCCGTTGGGTAGGAAGAGGCGAAGCACGGTCGATGGCCAAGGTTTCACCGGGAGAGTTCGTCCGGCAGGTTCGCGCCGAGACCGCCAAGATTTCTTGGCCGTCGCGTCGCGAGACGTTGCTGACCACGGTGATGGTGGCGATCATGACGACCGTCCTCGCGATCTTCTTCCTTGGCGTCGACCAGGTACTGGGCTTCATCGTCCGCTACCTGCTGTCGCTGGCGGCGTAAGGATTTAAGGGTCGAGATGGCGCGCTGGTACATCATCCACGCCTATTCGGGCTTCGAGAACAAGGGTCGCGAGGCTATTTTGGCGGACGCGACCCGGCTTGGCCTGGAACGGGCGGTCGAGGCCGTCGAGGTCCCGACCGAGAAGGTCACCGAGGTTCGGCGCGGCAAGAAGATCCAGTCGGAGCGGAAATTCTTCCCCGGCTATGTTCTCGCCAAGCTGGAGATGAACGACGACGTTTATCACCTGGTGAAGAACACCCCGAAGGTCACCGGCTTCCTGGGGACCAACCATAAGCCGCAGCCGATCTCGGAAGCCGAGGCGGCGCGCATCCTGTCGACCCGCGACGAAGCGGCGGCGGCGGCGCCCAAGGCTAAGGTCAAGGTGAATTTCGAGATCGGCGACAGCGTCAAGGTGCTGGACGGCCCGTTCGCCAGCTTCAACGGCGTGGTCGAGGAGATCGATTTCGATCGCGGCCGGGTCAAGGTGTCGGTGTCGATCTTCGGTCGCGCGACCCCGGTCGAACTGGAGTTCGAGCAGGTCGAGCGCAACAAGTAAGGTTTCACTGGATTGGTCGGGTGTCCGCGGTTGGACCCGGCGTCATGAGCGGGAGGCTTTCGGGCCGCATGCACCGCTAGACCGCAGGCCGGCCCCGTTCGCGGGACCGGAGTGAAGGGTGACGAGAATGGCGAAGAAAATTACAGGCTACATCAAGCTGCAGGTGCCGGCCGGCAAGGCCAACCCCAGTCCGCCGATCGGTCCGGCGCTGGGTCAGCGCGGCGTCAACATCATGGAGTTCTGCAAGGCGTTCAACGCCCAGACCCAGGAGCTGGAGAGCGGCATGCCGATCCCGACGGTGATCACCGTCTATGCGGATCGCAGCTTCTCCTTCATCACCAAGACGCCGCCAGCGACCTTCCTTATCAAGAAGGCGGCCAACCTCAAGTCGGGCTCGAAGGAGCCGGGCAAGGTTTCCGCCGGCAAGATCGCGCGCTCCAAGCTGCGTGAAATCGCCGAACTGAAGATGGCCGACCTCAACGCCCACGATCTCGATGCGGCGACGAAGACGATCGAAGGCTCCGCCCGCGCGATGGGCCTCGAAGTGGTGGAGGGCTGATCATGGCGTTCCAGAGCAAGAAGCAGAAGGCGCTGGCCGGCAAGATCGACGCCGTCAAGCTGCATGGCGTCGATGAGGCGATCGGTCTGATCAAGGCCAATGCCACCGCCAAGTTCGACGAAACCGTCGAGATCGCCATCAACCTCGGCGTCGATCCGCGTCACGCCGACCAGATGGTGCGCGGCGTCGTCACGCTGCCCAAGGGCACCGGCAAGGACGTTCGCGTCGCGGTGTTCGCGCGCGGCGACAAGGCCGAGCAGGCCAAGGCCGCCGGGGCCGAGATCGTTGGCGCCGAGGACCTCTTGGAGATCATCCAGGGCGGCACGATCGAGTTCGACCGCTGCATCGCCACGCCGGACCTGATGGGTCTGGTCGGCCGCCTGGGCAAGGTGCTGGGTCCCAAGGGCCTGATGCCGAACCCGAAGCTGGGCACCGTGACTCCCAACGTCGCCGAAGCCGTCAAGGCGGCCAAGGGCGGCCAGGTGGAGTTCCGGGTCGAAAAGGCGGGCATCATTCACAGCGGCATCGGCAAGGCCAGCTTCCCGGCCGCGGATCTGCGCGCCAATTTTGACGCGTTCGTCGACGCCATCGTCAAGGCGAAGCCGACCGGCGCCAAGGGCAAGTATCTCAATCGTATCGCGCTAAGCTCCTCGATGGGGCCAGGCGTGAAGATCGACGTCGCCGACGCTTCGGCGGCGTAAGTCACAAGTTTCGCCGTCCGGCCCTTCGGGGGCGGGCGGCGTCAACGGCGGACGGCGATGCCGTCCGTCAGTACCGTCCGAGACTGCGGGGGCCGCAAGCGGCTTAAACCTCCCGCACAGACGGGGATCAGTTTTCCGGCTGCCCGTGCGATGGGTATCCGGGTCTGTCTGGATCGTCCCTCGGGCGACCGGCGCAGGCGACCGACCCCTCGGACCTTCGGTTCCCGCGGCGTATCGGCGGGGACTGCTCGGGCAGCGGAATGGTCCGCTGTCCGAACTAGGAGTGAGGCATGGATCGAGCTCAAAAAGCCGAACTGGTCGCCGAACTTTCGCAGACCTTCAACGAGGTCAGCGTGGTGATTGTCACCCGCAACCTCGGCCTGACCGTGGCCCAGTCCACGGCCCTCAGGGTGAAGGCGCGCGAAGCCGGCGCACAATATCGGGTTAGCAAGAACAAGCTCGCGAAGATCGCGATCAAGGACACGGACTACGCGTCGCTCGACGACATGCTGACGGGGCCTGTCGGCCTCGCCACGTCGACCGACCCGGTGGCCGCGGCCAAGATCGCCGTGGAGTTCGCCAAGACGACCGACAAGTTCGAGATCGTCGGTGGCGCGATGGGATCGACAGTCCTGGACGTCAATGGCGTCAAGGCTCTGGCCGAACTGCCGTCGCTGGACGAACTGCGCGCGAAGATCATCGGGCTTGTCAACGCTCCGGCGACCAAGCTCGCCCAGCTGTCGACCGCTCCGGCGGCCAAGCTGGCGCGTGTCTTCGGCGCCTATGGCGACAAGCAAGCTGCCTGATTTCAATCAACCGAAACTGTGCGGGCGCATCGTCGCCCCTGATGGAGACTATCAATGGCTGACCTGAACAAAATCGTTGACGACCTTTCCGCTCTGACCGTCCTCGAGGCGGCGGAACTCGCCAAGCTGCTCGAAGAGAAGTGGGGCGTTTCGGCCGCCGCTGCCGTCGCGGTCGCCGCGCCGGCCGCCGGTGGCGCCGGTGCCGCCGCTGCTGAGGAGAAGACCGAGTTCGACGTCGTCCTGACCGGCGACGGCGGCAAGAAGATCAACGTCATCAAGGAAGTCCGCGCCATCACCGGCCTGGGCCTGACCGAGGCGAAGGCCCTGGTCGAAGGCGCCCCGAAGGCGGTCAAGGAAGGCGTTGGCAAGGACGAGGCCGAGAAGATCAAGAAGCAGCTCGAGGAAGCCGGCGCGACCGTCGAACTCAAGTAAGCTCGATCATCGGCTGCGTCGGCTCCAGCCGGCGTCCGATACCGGAAGGAGGCGGTTGCCATATGGTAGCCGCCTCCTTTCCGTTTGACGTGGCAGGAACGCAAATCGGCAAGGGGCGCATCTGCGATGATCGCCCTTTCACCGGGTTCATCGATATCTGTACGGTTTTGGGGGGAACCCCCGGGGGTGGGGCCGGATCGTGGGGGAGGTGACCCGGCCCCGGGGGGGATAGTGTTGAGACGGTGTCACGCTTCAGAACCCGTAAACGCCGACGCGAAATCCCGCCTGTCAGAAGGCAACTTCGAAACCGAGCCTGATGCTGCGTGGCTGGAGCGGCGTGATCTGGTTCTGATCCCGGATCAGAAAGGGCGATCCCAACGCGAAGCGATTGCCTGCGGTGTCGAGCAGATTGGTGAGCGACAGGCTCAAGCTCCGACGCGTGGTGCCGATGCGTGCTTCCAGCCCCGTGTCGAGATAGTCGCCCTGCAAACGCCCCAGGATACGGCCTATACCTAGCGTCGACTGACCTATGTATCGGCCATAGCCCGTCACCTCTAGCCGCGTGTCGCCGTCACCCAGCGGCGTGTTGTACGTGAAGCCGACCCGGCCACTCTTGTCGGCGACGTTGGGCAGGCGGCTCTGATTGATTTCCTGGACTGAACTGGGCAGCGTCGCGAAGGCTGGCTGCACCACGCGGCTGCTGTTGAGGTAGAAGGACGCCTCCAGCGACAGGGAAGAGGTGGGGCGCCACTTGATCGCCGAGCCAAACGAGAGGACGCGGCCATCGCCGATGTTGACCGTAGTGGGAAAGCCGAAACCATCGACGACGTCGGCCTGAATATGCTTCCAGTCGGTCCAGGAGGCGGTCAGCGTCGTCTCGAACCGCTCCGTGACGAGGCGCGCGCCGCCCTCCATCGTCTCGATCCGGTCACCGTTGAAGCGCTGGATGAAATCCTGCCGCACCGCGATGCCGCCCGGCCGAAAACCCTGTTGATAGCGCGCGAACACGGTCCACTGGTCGTCCGGGCGATAGGAGATCGCGGCTGAGGGTAGTAACCGGGTCTCGGACCGGGTGGTTTCCGCGCTGGGATCAACGCGCAGGGCGATCGCGCGCATCACGTCGGTGGCGGTACCTGACAGACGCGAATGGGTCAGGCGGCCACCCAGGGTGATCGCGAAATCCTGCTGCGGGGCGATCGTGCCTTCGCCATAAAGGGTATATTCGTCGACCTGATTGCGCACGCCCGTGAGCGCGGCGCGGTCGAAGTCGGTGCCCATGCGGCGCGTGACGCGGCCTAGATTGTGCAGCAGGCTGGCGCCGACCAGCCATCCCATGCCGTCACGGTCATGCTGGGCGAGCCGCGTTTCGGCGGTCAGCATACGGATGCGATTGTCCTGCGAGTAGGCGGCGGGCAGGGCATCGAACGCGGGCGCGAGCTCGGGGCGGGCGGCGTC
Source organism: Sphingomonas sanxanigenens (assembly GCA_037190805.1). GTDB lineage: Bacteria > Pseudomonadota > Alphaproteobacteria > Sphingomonadales > Sphingomonadaceae > JBBCJR01. The sequence goes on from JBBCJR010000021.1 coordinate 33,847, forward strand.
GATCAGGGACGGTCCTTCGAAGGTTTCGAACACGCGCTGTCCGGCATAGCCGAACGACGAGGTCCATTCGATCCGATGCCAGGACTTGCGCATGACCAGTTCGGCCAGCCAATAGTCGTTGCCATAGGGTTGGTCGATCGCGCTCGACCGCGTCAGGTCATCGCTGCCGCGATCCGCATATTGGCTGTCGTCACCCCGGATGCGTTGACCGAGGCCGCTCAGGTCGAATGTCCAGTCAGCCCCCGGCTGAAAGCGCAACGCGGCACGGCCGCCGATCGTGCGAACCTTGTTGACGTCGTCCAGGTTGCGTTGCGCATCGTCGATATAGCCGCCTTCGACACCACCGAAGACTAAGGCGCGGAAGCCCAGTCGCCCTTCGTCGAGAGGAAGATTGAGCACAGCGCCGCCATCCGCACCGGGGCTGCCGTGCTGGATCAATTGGCCGCCAGCCCAGGCATAACCGCTGACGTCCCGTAGATCGGGCGACTGAGGCACCACGCGCACCACGCCGCCCAGCGATCCTGCGCCGTAGAGCGTGCCTTGTGGCCCCTCAAGCACTTCGATGCTTTTGACGTCGTATAGCCGCAGGCTCGGGTCGGGCGCGCTGTAGGTGATACGGCTGTTGCCCCAATATTGGCCGACGGTGGCTTGCGTCGGGCCTACGAAGCTCGAATCCGCGATGCCGCGAATGAACAGCTTGTTGCGACCGGGGCCGACATGGGTGGAGGTGACGCTGGCAGCGCGCATCTGGATCGCATCCGTGCCGCGCAGGCCGTCGGCGACGGACAAGGTCGATCCGTCGATGATCTCTACGCCACCGGGATAGCGTGACAGGGGTACGTCGCGTTTTGTGGCGGTGACCACGATGTCGGACACGCTTGCTTCGACTGGGGGTGGCGCCGGCTCGGCGGCTGCCTGTTGCGATTTGCGAACGGCTTTGGCGAGCATCGGTCGTGGCGGTGACAGCTCGATCACATAGGTTGCGGGGGCAACTCGCCTGGCCCAGGCGCCTGTTCCGGCGAGCATCCGCTCGAGCGTCTGCGCGGTGGTATAGCGCCCCCGCACGGCACGCAGTGTCAGTTTGGCAATGCGATGGTCGCGATAGCCGATGCTGGCACGAGTCTGCAGGCCAAGCGTGCGGATGGCGTCCGCAGCGGGCGAGGCAGAAATGTCGACATCGGCGGGGCGCTCCCGGGCGTAAGCGGGCATGGCACAGGCCAGCGCGGCAAGGGGAAGCAGCCTAGCGAGGCACGCCATCGATCGGCATCGCCCTCCATGTCTGCCCCTCGCGCACGAAGCGGACGCCAAGCAACGGTCCGGCGCGTTCCATCACCTCGCCGGGTGAGCCGTTCAGCATCAACGTGCCCGAGAAGGGGAGCGATCCCGCGCTTTCGCCGATCTCGACCGGCATGCCGATGTTGCGCGACAGGTCCACCGCGACCTGACCGATCGGCGCGGCGGTATATTGCAGATAGCCCAAACGCCAGCTGCCGATTGCTTCCAGTTCGGCGGTGCGCACCACCGGAGCGGCGTTCGCCGACGCGCGGGACAGCGCTTTGCCGGCATCGAGCCGAACCTTGTGATCGGCGGTGTCGTAAATCACCACGCCTTCGGCGACGGCAACGTCGAGCGCGCCTTGCCGCTCGACCACGTTGAACACGGTGCCGGCATCGACCAACCGCGTCGTGCCGGTAAGGATGACGAAGGGATTGGCACTGTCGTGCTTGATCTCGAAGATCGCTTCGCCGCCGGTCATCTCGATCTGCCGCGGGTTATCCGGATCGAGCCGCAACCGCGTGCCGCCGTTGAGCGTCGCCCGTGAACCATCGACAAGCGCGATGACGCGCCGTTCGCCGATGCCGGTCACGATCTCGCGAGGGGCATCGCGCAGCGCCATCCAGCCGCCGAACCCCGCCAGCACAGCAAGGCTCGCCGCGATCGCTCCGCCGCCGTAGCGCAGCACGCCACGGCGTGACGCCGGCATGTCGGCAAACCGAGGCGCGGGCTGAAGGAGGGCGGCGGGGGAGGGAACCAGCAGCTGATCGGCCCATTCGGCATCGTCGAGTGCCGAGTCATAGGCGTCGGCATGTGCCGGGTCTGCTTCGAGCCACACGGTGAAGCCATCCCAATCGGTGAACGCAGGATCGCGGACGCGGATGGCCCACAGGCGGGCCGCCTCGCGCATATCGTCCGAGAATTTCGCTTTCGTCACCATTGCCCTCTCAAAACGGAGACCTGCGTGCTATTCCGCATCGAATTTCGCTTTTAGTTCCGCCAGGGCCCGATAAGCTTTCTGCAGGTCCTTCTCGACCGAGCTCAGGCTGACTCCCAGTTCGCGCGCGATGGCCGACTGCCCGACGCCGTCGAGCCGGTAGCGGCGGAACACTTCGGTCACGCGCGGGCCAAGCGCTGCGAGTGCCGCTTCCGCCTGCCGCAGCTGTTCTCGGGCGATCAGCCCGCGCTCGCCGCGCGGTTCCTCGGCGGGGGAGGTGCTGACCTCGTGCCATTCCTGCTGACGGCGATTGCGGCTGACATTGCTGCGTCGCCGGTCGCGCATGACGTTCTCGGCCGCACGAAACAGATAGGAGAGCGGGTCGGCGATCGGCTGTTGCGGCACCGATACGATGCGCTGCCACAGGTCCTGCAACACGTCTTCGGCATCGTCGCCGGCACCGCGCGCGCCGAGGAATCGCAGCAGCCGGCCGCGCTCGTCGAGCAGCACCCGTTGCAATCCGTTTTCCTGCGACCCCGACGTCATCCGTGCGCCCAAAGCATTTCTGGAAGGGCCTGCCAAGATAAATCGGGAGGCGTGTTTTGCTACGGCTATTTGCGTGGCGGTTCTGCGGCGATCTCGAATTTTCCCGGCAGGTCGGTGCCGAGCCCTGCCGAATCCCGCGCTATCGCAAAGGCTGAGCGGAAAGGCGGCTGTGCTGGCGCGGGCGTCCGTCGCATCGGATAGACCCTTCGGGGTGCCGGCATAGTCTCAGACAGATAATGGAGAGGATCGACGTGGCGGCCATCGACCAGCAGTTCGAAATGAAGATGATTGCCGGTCGAGCGCCCGGTCGACCCCATGAGCGCGATCGTCTCGCCCTGCGCCAACGCCATCCCGGGCACGACGAGGATGCGCGACAAATGGCCATAGCGGGTGACCGATCCGTCAGCGTGGGCGATCTCGATCAGGTTGCCATGCCCGCCTCGCCGTCCGGCGAAGCGCACCGTACCCGCTGCTGCCGCCATCACCGTCGTGCCAGGTGGCCCCGGAATGTCGATCCCGCGATGGAGCGCAGCATCACCGTTCAACGGATCGGAGCGTGTCCCGAAATAGGATGAGATGCGCGGCAGCGCGTCGCCGCTGCGGGCCTGGACCGGCGCAGCGGCGAGCAAGGCGATGGACAAGGCGGCCAGGCGTGATCCCATGGCGCTGAAACGGAATCGCGCGCCTTGCTCCGCAATCGGTGCCCGCGAATTTCCCTTTACGGCTTTCCTCCAGCGGCCGCGTCTTCCTCCTAGTTCACGCTTTGCAACGAGGAGGGCCATGCCATGAACCCCACCGAACACCGCATGCTCGACATGCTCAAAAAGGGCCGTGATCACTATGGCGTGGTTGCCGTGAAAGCCGAATTCGAGGCAGAAGGCACACGCCCCGACGAGTTTTTGCGCCTCCTGGAAATTACGCGCCGCGCCGACCTCAAGGTCGCGCTCAAGATCGGTGGCTGCGAGGCGATTTCCGACCTTCACGCCGCGCGCCTCTATGGCATTGACTACATCATCGCGCCGATGGTCGAGACGCCCTATGCGCTGACCAAGTTCGCCGACGCGCGCGACAAGGTGTTCGGTGCGGGGAAAAGCGACACCGACTTCCTGTTCAATCTCGAAACCGAAATGACCCTTCAGGCTCTGGACGCGATGGTGCCGATCGCGCGCGAGCGGGTTGACGGGATCGTGTTCGGCCGCGTCGATTTCACCCTGTCGCGGGGCATGCCGCGCGGTGCGATCAACGACCGTTCGATCACCGATGCGGTGCTGATCACCGCCGAGGCGTGCCGTGCCAACGATCTGGAACTGGTGGTAGGCGGATCGGTCGCGGTCGAGGCGCTGGATGCGCTGCGTGAAATCCGCAGCGTTCGGCTCGACCGGTTCGAAACGCGCAAGGTCGTGTTCGACGGCGCAGCAGCGGAGGCGGCGGATTTCGAGGATGCGGTGGCCAATGCAGTGGCGTTCGAGCTTGCCTGGCTGGAGAACAAGGCGGACTATTACGGCGTTATCGCGGCGGAGGATCGTGCCCGCATCACGATGATGCGCGATCGCGCCGCCAAGGCCGCTCAGCGCCGACTGACCAGTGTGGCCGCCTGAGGCATGGCGTTGCTGGCAGAGGTCGCCGCGCTGATGCGCGAGGTGGCGGAGGTCGCGGTGCTGCCGCGTTTCCGCAGTCTCGCCGCGCATGAGATTGTCGAGAAGAGTCCCGGTGAGCTGGTCACCAGCGCCGATCGCGAGGCCGAATTGCGCCTGCGTGACGGGCTTGACCGGCTCGGCGTCGGTGCGCGCGTGGTGGGGGAGGAGGCCGCCGCCGAAACTCCTGCGCTGCTCGACGGGATTGGTGATGGTCTTGTCTGGCTGGTCGATCCGCTCGATGGGACGGCCAATTTCGCTGCCGGGCGGGAACCGTTCGGGATGATGGTTGCGCTGGTCGATGATGGTGTGCCGATCGCCGGCTGGATGTTCGATCCGATCAGTGGCCGGATGTGCCAAGCGGCGCGTGGGCTGGGCGCGACGATCGACGGGGTTGCGGTGCGGACCCATATCCCGACCGGAACACAGCCGGTGGCGTCGCTCGCCACGCAGTTCATGTCGGCGGACCGCCGCGCGCGCGTTCATGCACGGGCGGAGCGCGACTTTACCCTGATGCCGATCCCGCGCTGCGCGGCGGAGAGCTATCCGCGGCTGGCGCTGGGGCAAAATCACGTTGCACTATTCCAGCGCATTCTGCCGTGGGATCACGCCGCCGGCGTGCTGTTCATCGAGGAGGCCGGCGGACGTGCGGCGCATTGGGACGGCCAGCCCTATCGCGTCGGCAGCGCCTCGTCGGGATTGCTGGTCGCTGCCAGCGAGGACCTCTGGGGCCACGCCGCGAAGAGTTTTCTCGACGCGGTTATCCCCGCACAGGCGCTGCAAGTTCTCGCCGCATGATCCGGATCGTATTGTTTTGCGGCGTCTCGGCCGCGCTGACGCTGGTCTCCATGCCTGTTGCCGCCCAGTTCGTATCTCCCGTCGCGAGACAGGCGCAGGGGCAAGTGGCCGAGGGCCTGCGCGTCGCGCCCAATATCGCCGTCCCGCAGGTCGAGCCGTCCGCCGGTTATCAGCCGGCGGTGATCGAGACACCGGCAATGCCCGCCGATCAGTCCGAGATGCCTGAAGCCGTAGCCCCAGCGCCGCGGACCGCCGAGACTCCCGGCAGCGAGTTCGAACGCTATGTGTCGAGCATCGCGGGCAAGCCGCTACGCCGCTTCGGCGCCGAGCTGCTCGTGCCCGAGGCGCGGGATTTCACCGCGCCCAGCACGGTTGCGGTGCCGGTCGATTATCGTATCAACCCTGGTGATCAGCTCCAGCTCGGCCTGACCGGGTCGGTGCAGTCGTCCGCGCGCCTGACCGTGGACAGCGAGGGGCGGGTGTTCGTGCCCCGCGTCGGAGCGATTACCGTTGGCGGTGTGCGCTATGGCGATGTGCGCGCGGTGATCGCCGATCAGGTATCGCGTCAGTATCGCGGGTTCGATCTCGAAGTGACCGTCGCCCGGCTGCGCGGCATCACCGTTTATGTGACGGGCTTCGCGCAGCGCCCAGGATCCTACACGGTCAGCAGTCTGTCGACCCTGGTCAATGCCGTGCTTGCGGCGGGCGGGCCGGCGGACGGCGGCAGCTTCCGTTCGATCCAGTTGCGCCGCGACGGGAATCTGGTCTCCGATTTCGATCTTTACGATCTGCTGCTCAACGGGAACAAGACCGGCGATGCTGCGCTCCAGAACGGTGACGTCATCCATATCGCGCCGGCCGGCGCCCAGGTCGCGGTTGTCGGCAGCGTCAACCGCGAGGCGATCTTCGAGGTCGGTCCCGGCGAGACCCTGGCCGATGCCGTGCGCTATTCGGGCGGGCTCAGCACCGTCGCTGACGACAGCCGCTTGCTGGTCTTCGACTCGCTCGGGCGCACCAATGGCTGGCAGCAGCTGACATCAGCCGAGGCGGGGGTGCGGGTCGCCAGGCGCGGTGACATCGTCCGTGTTCTCTCGGACATCGGCATCGCGCGTCCGGTCGGCACGCAGCCCGTGCTGGTCACGATCAGCGGCGAAGTGGCCAAGCCGGGACGCTATTACGTCACGCCTGGAACGCGCCTCGCGGACGTGGTGGCGCAGGCGGGTGGATTGACCGCGCAAGCCTTTCCTTATGCCGGCGTGATCACGCGCGAGAGCGTCAAGGCGCAGCAGCGCGAGAGTTTCGACCGCGCGATCAATGACATGGAGCTCCTGCTGACCACGCAGCCACTGGTTTCGGCCAATCGCGCGCAACTGTCCACGCCGGCCAACGCTCAGCTGATCAACGCGGCGGTCGAACAGATGCGCAAGCGCGAGCCGACCGGCCGGCTGGTGTTCGACATGCCGGTGACGGCATCGGTGCTGCCAGGCGACCTCATCCTCGAGAACAATGATAGCGTTCATGTGCCGACGCGGCCGGTGACGATCGGCGTATTCGGCGCGGTCGCCAGCCCCGCGTCGTTCGCCTATCGCGAGGGTCAGAAGATCGGCGACGCGATCCGCACCGCCGGCGGCGTCCAGAAGCTGGGCGACAAGAGCGGGATCTTCGTGATCCGCGCCAACGGCACGGTGTTGTCCAACGGACGACGTGTGATTGGTGCGCCGGCGTTGCCGGGTGACCTGATCTATGTGCCGGTCGATGCCAGCCGCGGCGAATTCTGGGCACGGCTGCGCGATATCACCAGCAGCATCTTCACGCCCGTGATCGGCGCCGCGACGATCAGGGCGGCGGTGCAATGACCGTGATCCTCGAACGGGCGCGCATGGCGATCGCCGACGCGCGATGGCGGCGACGCGCCTATGTTGTGCTGATGCTGGTACTCGGGGTGCTATCCGTCGTGCCGCAGCCTTACATCGCCCGCGCCAAGATCGTGCCGCAGGACAGCAACAGCATTGGCCTGGGGTCGATGATGAACGCGCTGGGTGGCCAGTTGCAGGGTTTCGCCGCGCTGCTCGGTGGGGCCAAGCAGCCGGTCGACCTTTACCTCGCGGTGGCGCGGGGCAGCGAGGTGACCACCGCGGTAATCCGTTCGCTCAAGCTCGATGGCCCCGACCAATATGGCTCTGACCGTGCCGCGCGGCTCAAGCTGCTAAAGAAGGTCGATATTCACTCGCTGACCGGCGGCGTTCTCGAAGTCGAGGCACGCACCCATGACCCGGTCGAGGCCGAGGCGCTGACCCGTGCCTATGTCGACGCGATCACCGCCCGGCTGAACACGCTTGGCCGCGACCGCGTCATGCGTAAGCGCCAGATCGTCATGGCTCGTTTTCGCGAGGCCGGGGAGCGTGTTGCCAAGGCTGAGACCGCGCTCACCGCCTTCCGCCGCGACAATAACCTCGCCGAGCCTGAGGCGCAGCTTGGCTCGGCGCTGTCGCTGCGCGCGGGTTTACAGGCGCAGCTTCAGGCTAAACTGGTGGAGCTGCAGACGCTCCAGCGCTTTCAGGGCGCCCAGAACCCGCAGCTTCAGGCTGTTCAGTCCGAGGTCGCGGCGCTGCGTCAGCAGATCGCGCGCAGTGCCGCGCCAAGCATCGATGCCGCCGGACCCAATGTCGCCGGCCTGTCGGAAACGTCGGGCCGTTACCTCGATCTCTATCGTGACTATCGCTTTGCACAGGCGCTGTACGAGGTTTACTCGCGCTCGTCAGAGGAAGTGGCGGTCGAGGCGCTGGCAGCGGAGACCGCGTCGGACGCGCAGGTGATCGAAGCGGCGCACGTCGATCCCGACCGCAAGTATAATATTTCCGCCGTCGCATTGCTCGCTCTGGTGATTCTGCTTGCGGCCTTCACCGAGGTCTATGCGCCGGCAACCGGCATGCGGCTGCCGCTGATCGATGGCCGGAACCCGCGACCGTGAGCGACCCCGAACTGTCGGTGGTCATTCCGTGCTTCAACGAGGAAGAGAATGTCGCCGCGATCTGCCGCGCGGTGTGTGAGCAGGCCGAGCGCCATGCGGCGAGCTTTGAGATCATTCTCATAGACAACCATTCGACGGACGGCACCCGTGCCATCATCCGCCAGCTGTGCAGCGAGGATCGCCGCATCCGGGCGATCTTCAACACCCGCAATTATGGCCAGATGCGCTCGCCGACCCATGGCATCTATCAGGCGCGGGGCAGTGCGGTGATCGGCATGTGCGCCGATTTCCAGGACCCTCCCGAGATGATCGGCGCGTTCGTGCGACTGTGGCGTGGGGGGGCGAAGATCGTGCTCGGCCAGCGCCGCAGCGAGCGAGCGGGCCTGCTGCTCGGCGCGGTCCGCCGTGTGGGCTATGCGGTGCTCCGGGGGATCGCCGACCACCCGGTGATTCCCAACGTCACTGGTTTCGGGCTGTTCGACCGGCAGGTCGTCGACGCGCTGTCGCGCTGGAACGAGCCCGAGCCCTTCTTTCGCGGCATGCTGGTCGAAAGCGGCTTTTCGATCGCGCTGGTCCCCTTCGACCGGCCGCCGCGCGCGGCAGGGGAGACCAAGAACGGAATCGCGTCGCTGTTCGGCTTTGCCCTGTCGGGACTGTCAGGATCGGCCAAGGCTCTGTTGCGGTTGCCGATCACGCTCGCGCTCGTCTTCGGACCACTCACGCTTGCCCTGCTATTCGCCGGCTTGGGCGCGCTGCTGCTCGACGGCCCCGCGGCTCTGTTGCTGCTGCTCTCACTGGCGACCGGCATGTTCGCGACCCTGCTGCTGTTCGTCGGGTTGATCGGTGATCAGGTGCGTCTGATCGCCGAGCGGACTCGTGGCGTGCCGCTGGTGATCGAAGAAACGCGGCTCAACTTCCCGGCCGAGCCCGCCCCGTGAAGCGCCGCGCGGTCCCGGTGGTCGAGACGCTGCTGGCGCTGGCGGTGATCGCCTGCGCCTTGTCGATGGCGATGCAGTTCGCCGCGCGCGGCTATCTGCCGCAGCCGTTCGTCTTCGATACCAACGATACCTTCATGGACTGGTTCAACACCGCCTTCTGGGCGAACCGACCGGGTGCCTATGATGTCTGGCGCAGCATCTACCCACCGCTGTCGTTCGCGTTCCTCGACCTGTTCAGCCTGCCCGGTTGCTATCTGAGTTCGCCATTCCATGCGCGCGATTGCGACTGGCTGGGGAGGGGTGTGATTGCCTTCTTCTACCTGCTCGACGTCGCCCTGGCGGGTGTTGCCTTCCATCGCACCGATCCCCGCACCGCGATCCAGCGCACCATCGCCTTCGGGCTCGGCCTGCCGCTGCTGTTCACGCTGGAGCGCGGCAATTTGATTCTCGTCTGCCTTGCGGCATTCATTGTCGCCTATGGGCCGATCACCCGCTCGCCGTGGTGGCGCGCGCTGGCGACGGCGATCACGATCAATTTCAAGCCCTATCTGGTTATCCCCACCTTCGCCCTGGCGCTGCGCCGCGAGTGGCGGCCGCTGGAACTGGCGGCAATCGCCACCGTCGCCCTCTATCTCGTCACCCTTGCTATCGTCGGCGCCGGAACGCCCGGCGAGTTGGCCAGCAATACCGCCAACTGGGTCGTGTTCCAGAGCGGGCAGGTGTGGGGCGAGATCCATTATTCGACCAGCTATGCCCCCCTGCTGCTGGTGCGGGCGTCGCAGATTCCGGTGCTGGAGTTCGTGTCGTCGCGACTGATCGAGGGGATCGAGGGCGCGGTGCCGATCATCATCCGTTCGACCCAGCTTGTCGCGCTTGCCTGCATCGCTGCGGCCTGGTTGCAGCCGCGGGCGCTGTCCCACGCCAGGCTGGGGGCGCTGCTGCTGGGCGCCTATATCGTCGGGCAATCGCCGGGCGGCTATACGCAGACCTTCCTGCTGTTCCTGGTTTTCCTCGAACCCTGGAAGGGGATCGGGCCGGGACTGGCGTTGATCTCGGCCTATCTGCTCAGCTTGGTCGTCGAATGGCCGCTGTCGACCGTGCTGGAAGTAAGCGGCAACAGCTGGCTTAGCGGACAGCCGGTGGTTGCCGGCTTCGGCCTCGCCGTGGGACATTTCGTGCGACCGGGACTGATCGCGCTGATCGTGTGGGGACTGGCGCTGGACGGTCTGATCAAGGTCGGCCGCGCGCATCGCGAGCGAGCGCCGGTCGCGGGACTGGCGCTGTCATGATCGCCGAACGCGACCTTGCGGATATGGACGCGCGGCTCGCGCCCTTGTGGCCGCAGCTGGAGGGAGCGCGAATATTCTTCACCGGCGGCACCGGCTTCATCGGCCGCTGGATGCTGGAGGCGCTCGCGCGTGCACCGAGTGCGGTCCAGGTGACCCTGCTCACGCGCGACCCCGCCGCCTTCGCGGCGCGATCGCCACATCTGGCGACGCGTTTCGAGCTATTGTCCGGTGACGTCATGACGGCCGATGTCCCGAACGGCGGCTGGACCCACGTCATCCACGGCGCGACCGATGCCAGCGCCGCGCTGACCGCCAATGATCCGCGCCGCATGTTCGACACCATCCTCACCGGCACCCGGCGGATGCTCGATCTCGCCTGCGCCAGCAGGGCCCGGTTTCTGTTCATGAGTTCCGGCGCCGTCTATGGTGTGCAGCCGCCCGAATTGAGCCATGTCGGTGAAGACTGGATGGGCGGCCCCGATCCGCGCGATCCGCGCTCGGCCTATGCCGAGGGCAAGCGCGCGGTCGAGACGCTGTGCGCGATCTACCATCACCAGTTCGGGCTCGATGCGGTGGGCGCGCGCATCTTCGCGCTGCTCGGCCCGCTGCTGTCGCTCGATATCCATTTCGCCGCCGGCAATTTCATCCGCGACGCGCTTGCCGGGCGAACGATCCGCGTCGAAGGCTCGGGGGCGCCAGTCAGGTCGTATCTCTACGCCGCCGATCTGGCGGTCTGGATGTGGACGCTGGCGATCGCCGCGCCGCCCGGCAGCAGCTACAATGTCGGATCGGAGGAGGCGGTATCGATCGCCGATCTCGCCCGGCGCACGGCACGCGTGCTTGGCGCACCGGGCGCTGAAATCCTCGGCGCGGCCGATCCGACCTGGAACCCCGGCCGCTACGTGCCCTCGACCGCGAACATCCGCCGCGACCTCGGCGTTGCCGCCACCGTCGACCTCGACGAGGCGATCCGCCGCACCGCGGCCTCCCATGGATGGGAATCATGACGACCACGATCAAGCTTTCCGACTGGGTGGCCGACTGGCTGACTGCCCATGGCATCGAGCAGGTGTTCATGCTCACCGGTGGCGGGGCCATGCATCTCAACCACTCGATCGGCACCAATCCGGGCCTGAAGACGCTTTTCGCGCATCACGAGCAAGCACTGGCGATGGCGGCGGAGGCCTATGCGCGGCTGACCAACCGGCCGGCGGTGGTCAACGTCACCTCTGGGCCCGGCGGTACCAACGCCATCACCGGCGTTTATGGCGCCTATGTCGATTCGATCCCGATGCTGGTGATCTCGGGCCAGGTGAAGCGCGAGACGACGGTGCGATCGACCGGGCTGGCGCTGCGCCAGCTGGGGGATCAGGAACTGGATATCGAGGAGTTGGTCCGTCCGATAACCAAATATGCGGTGATGGTCACCGATCCGCTGACCATCCGCTACCATCTCGAAAAGGCGCTGCATCTTGCGACGACCGGCCGGCCGGGGCCGGTGTGGATCGACATCCCGCTGGACGTGCAGGCGACGCGGATCGATCCGGCGGACCTGACGGGCTTCGATCCCGCCGAGCTCGACGAACCATGGCGGCGTGACGATCTGGCGGAGGTGGCGGCCGAAATCCTGGATCGGCTCGCCAGGGCCGAACGCCCGGTGGTGTTCGCTGGCGGCGGGGTGCGGCTGAGCGGCGCCTATGCAGGGTTTCTTGCGCTGATCGAGCGGCTGGGGGTGCCGGTCGTGACCGGGTGGAACGCGCACGATGTGCTGTGGAACGATCACCCGCTCTATGCCGGCCGGCCGGGGACGGTGGGAGACCGCGGCGGCAATATGGTGACGCAGAGCGCCGACCTGCTGCTGGTGCTTGGCAGCCGGCTCAATATCCGGCAGGTCAGCTATAACTGGAGCAGCTTCGCACGGGCCGCCTACAAGATCTGGGTCGATATCGACCCGCTGGAACTGGAGAAGCCGACCGTCCGCCCGGACATGCCGGTGGTCGCCGATCTTGCCGAGTTGATCCCCGCGCTGCTCGATTCCCCCTATGCCGGGCCGACCGAGGCGCATGGTGCATGGCTCGATTGGGCACGTCAGCGCGTTGCGAACTTTCCGGTCGTCCAACCCGACTATCACGATCATGGCCCGACCAACCATCCGTACGTGGCGATGGAGGCATTGTTCGAAGCCCTCACCGACACCGACGTGGTGGTGACGGGTAACGGCAGTGCCTGCGTGGTCAGCTTTCAGGCCGCCAGGCTTCAGCGCGGCCAGCGGCTGTGGACCAATTCGGGCTGTGCGACGATGGGCTATGATCTGCCCGCCGCCATCGGCGTGTCAGCCGCGATCGGGCCTGACCGCCGCGTGATCTGCATCGCCGGCGACGGCAGCATCATGATGAACCTGCAAGAGATGCAGACGATCGCCGGCTACGGCCTGCCGGTGAAGGTTTTTCTCATCAACAATGCTGGTTATGTTTCGATCTTCCAAACCCATCGCAACTTCTTCAATGGCGTCGAAGTCGGTGGCGGGCCCAAGAGCAATGTCACCTTCCCGAGTTTCGAACGCATCGCCGACGCCTTCGGCTTCGCCTATGCGCGCGCCGAGAGGCATGATGATCTGGCCCAGGCGATCGCCGTGACCCTCGACGCGCCTGGCCCGGCCTTGTGCGAGATCATCGTCGACGAGAACGTCGTCTTCGCGCCCAAGCTCGGGGCGAAGCCACATCCCGACGGCCGCATCACGTCGCCGCCGCTCGAGGATCTGTCGCCGTTCCTGCCGCGTGAGGTGCTGGCCGCGAACATGGCCATTCCCCTGGTGGAGGAGGCATGAGCGCCGCTGTGCCACGGGATCGCCACACCCCAATCCGGTTCGTTGCCGCTGGCGCGCTCAACACGATCGTCGGCTTGTCAGTCTATCCGCTGCTGCTGTGGAGCGTGCCCGTCCTTCACAACCGCTATATGGTGGCGCTGCTGATCGCCCAGGCGGTTTGCCTGTGCTTTGCCTTCATGACCTACAAGCTCGGCGTGTTCCGCACGCGCGGCAATCTGGTTCGCGAGTTCGGCGCCTTTTCAAGCTATTACCTGTTCAACTACGCCGCCAACTGGGTGGTGCTGCCCTTGCTCGTCGAGATTGCCGGCCTGTCGCCGATCATTGCGCAATTCGGCTTCACCCTCATCCTGATCGTCGGGAGCTGGCTATGGCACAGCCGCGTCACGTTTCGGAAGACGACATGATCCGCCCCGCCTTGCGCGATCGGGCCTGTCCGCTGTGCGGGGAACGCGATGCGGTCCCTGCGATGTCGAGTTCGCTCTGCGCGGAGGAATGCACGCTCGACGAACTGCGGCCTTTCTGGTTCGGCATCGATCGGGCCAAGTATTTCTTCACCTATCACCGCTGCGTGGCATGTGGCCTGCTCTACAACCCGGTGTTCTTCGACGACGCGCAGCTGGGCGACTTGTATTCGGCGATGCCGCCCAACATGGATCTGGTAGCGAGCGACGCGATCGCTGCCACCCAGCGCGGCTACTTCGACGCGGCGGCCGGGCGTGGCGCGCTCGATGGCGGCTATCTCGAGATCGGGCCGGACATCGGCTATATGGTCGGCGAAGCGGCGAGGCGAGGGCGTTTCGACCACTTCTGGCTGTTCGAGCCCAATCGTGCGGTACATGACGTGCTGCACGCTGCCAGCGCCGGTCGGCCGACCACGATCCTGCCGGACATGACCGACCTTTCGGCTGTTCCCGACCGCAGTATCGGCCTGGCTGTGATGGTGCATGTGCTCGACCATCTGCTCGATCCGGTAACCATGATCGAGGCGATCCGCGCCAAGCTGCGTCCCGGCGGCACCCTCCTGATCGTGACGCATGACGAGCGTTCGATGCTTAGCCGTGTGCTCGGAGCGCACTGGCCGCCCTTCTGCCTCCAGCATCCCGAACTCTACAATCCGCGGACCATTCGGCAGCTGCTGGCGCGTGCTGGACTGCCGGGCGCCGAGGTCAGCCGCTCGCGCAATTATTTCCCGATCGATTTCCTCGCACGTCAGGCCGCATTGGCGCTCGGCGTGCGATTGAACCGGGTGCCGTTGCCCAGGCGCGCGATCGGGCTGCGCCTGGGCAATATCCTGACCATGGCGACGAACGCCGTTCAGGCGGCGGCGATAACGCGCCCTGCAGCGGAACTGGAAAGCGCGGCGTAACGGGTAATCTGGTCGAGTGTGACCGCGCGAGCGTCCGCGCCGTCGCCCACCGACTTGTGCCAGGCGACGATCCAGTCGATCGCTTCGCCCAGGGTCAGTGCCGGTCGCCAGCCGAGCGCGGCCCGCGCGCGGGAGCTGTCGAGCCGCAACAAGCCCGCTTCATGCGGACGCGGCGTGCTGTCGAGCACTGGCGCCGCCGCGCCATCCGCCCAGGCGGCGCGCATCCGCTCCACGATCCAGCGCACTGGCTGCGCGTCATCGTCCGAGGGGCCGAAATTCCACGCATCGGCAAAGCGCCGTTCGCCCACCAGCAATCGCTCGGCGATCCGAATATATCCACCCAGCGCTTCCAGCACATGCTGCCACGGGCGCACCGAGTCAGGCGAGCGGATCAGCGGCGGGGCATCGGCCTCGAACGCGCGGACGAGATCGGGGATCAGGCGATCGCCCGCCCAGTCGCCGCCGCCGATGACATTGCCGGCGCGTACCGATGCGACGCTGGGACCGTCGACCTGGAAATAGGAATTGCGATAGGCGGCCACGACCAGTTCGGCGCAGCCCTTGCTGCTGCTGTAGGGGTCGTGGCCGCCCATCGGATCGCTTTCGCGATAAGGCCATTCCCACTCGCGATTGGCGTAGCATTTGTCGCTGGTCACGCAGATCACGCCGGCGACGCCGCCCGCTCGACGTACGGCCTCGAGAAGATGAACCGTTCCCATCACGTTCGCGGCATAGGTCTCGACCGGCTCGACATAGGACAGCCGCACCAACGGCTGGGCGGCAAGATGGAATATGATCTCGGGTCGCGCGCGATCCACCACCGCGCGCATCGCGGCGAGGTCGCGGATGTCGCCCTCGACATGATCGATCAGCGCGTCGATCCGGGCGCTTTCAAACAGGCTTGGAGTGGTTGGTGGCGGCAGTGCGAAGCCGGTTACCCTCGCGCCCATTGCCTGGAGCCACAGGGTCAGCCAACTGCCCTTAAAACCCGTGTGTCCGGTGATGAGGACGCGGCGGCCATCCCAGGGCGCGCTCACCAGCGCTTCCACGGGGCCTTGCCGGATTGCCACAGGCCGTCGAGATGAACCTTGTCGCGCAGCGTATCCATCGGATGCCAGAATCCGTCGTGGCGATAACCCATCAACTCGCCCCCGGTCGCGAGCTGTTCGAGCGGTCCGGCTTCCCATACCGTATCCGGCCCGTCGACCAGGTCGAGCACGCTGGGATGGGCGACGAAGAAGCCGCCGTTGATCTGCCCGCCATCGCCAGCCGGCTTTTCCCGGAAGGCAGCGATGCGCGTGCCGTCATATTCAAGCGAGCCGAAACGGCCGGGCGGGGTGACCGATGTGATGGTGGCGCGCTGCTTGTGGGCTTTGTGAAAGCGGACCAGATCGCCGATGTCGATATCGGCCACACCGTCGCCATAGGTGAAGCAGAACGGCTCGTCGGGATCGAGATAGTCGCGGATCGCCGCCAGCCGGCCGCCGGTCATCGTGTTCGCGCCGGTTTCGACCAGTGTGATCCGCCACGGCTCGCTGCCCGCGCGATGCACCTCCAGCCCGTTGCCGCCGCGCAGGTCGATCGTCACGTCCGCCGTGTGCAGGAAGTAGTTCGCGAAATATTCCTTGATCAGATAGCCCTTGTATCCAAGGCAGATCACGAAGTCGTTGAAGCCGGCGGACGAATAGATTTTCATGATGTGCCACAGGATCGGCATACCGCCGATCTCGACCATTGGCTTCGGCCGCACCGCGGTCTCCTCGCCGAGCCGGCTGCCCAGGCCGCCGGCCAAAATAACGGTCTGCATGGTTCCTCCGCAAAAATGCTCACTGCGATGACGGAAACAGGCCGGCGTCTCCGTAATGGGGATATGAGCATCGATGTCGAACGGCCGCGGCTGTGGCTTTGCCTGGTCCTGCTGGCCGCGACGGCGCTGCGGATGTGGCACATCGGCTTCGGCCTGCCGTCGCTCAACGATCCGGACGAGCCGCTGTTCGTGATGAAGGCGCTCGATCTGCTGCGCGAGGGGGCGATCAACCCCGGATGGTTCGGACATCCCGCGACGACACTGTTTTACGCGCTGGCGGTGTTGTTCGCGTTGATCGCGGCGCTTGGCATGGCGCTGGGCGCGTGGGCATCGCCGGCGGCGTTCGCAGCGGCGGTATTCGCCGATCCGGGTATGATCGTGTTGCCGGGGCGGGTGATGATCGCCTTGGTGGGGATCGCTTCGGTCGCCTTGGTCTATTGTATCGGTCGCCGAGTGGCGGGTGCGCGCGCCGGGCTGGTCGCTGCGGCGCTGCTCGCGGTCAGCCCGCTGCATGTCGAGCTGTCGCAGACCATCCGTACCGACGTTCCCGCGACCGCGCTGATGCTGCTCAGCAGCTTCTATGCGGTGCGTGTCGCGCAGGGTGGCCGCCTGCGCGATATCCTGTTGGCAGGGATGGCGGCGGGGGTGGCATGTGCCACCAAGTGGCCGGCGGCGCTGGTGCTTGCCTCCGTCGAAGCTGCGGTTCTGATGCGGGTCGTCGACGGACGGCAGCGTATCGCCCATCTAATTGTCGCCCCGATCGTTGCCGTGATCACCTTGCTGCTCGTCTCGCCTTTCCTGATCCTCGACTATGCGACGGTCGTGCACGACCTCGGCGGCGAGGCGCGCGGGTTTCATCTGGGCGCGACGGGGGCGGGATGGGCGAGCAATTTCGTGTGGTATCTCGTCAACCCGATCAGCACCGCCCTGGGTGTGGCCGGACTGGTCTTGGCGGCGGCGGGTTTGACCGTCTCGTTCAGGCGGGATCGGACCATGGCGCTGGCCCTGTTCGCTGCGCCCGTGATCTTCCTGATCGCGATCAGCGGCCAGGCTTTGATCTGGGAGCGCTGGGCCGTGCCGCTGCTGCCCTATGCGGCGCTCGCAGCGGCCCTGGGCCTGGACTGGGTGGTCAAGCGGTTCGCCGGATCGCGACAGAATCTCATGGGAACGATCATCGCTTTGCTGGTCTGCGCCCCGATCCTCGTTTCCTGTGTCATGCGCACGCAGGAGCGCAGCATCGATACGCGTCAGGCGGCGAGCGTCTGGCTGCGCGACCATGTCGACCCCGGCGCTTCCGTGCTGATCGAGCATGCAGGCTTCGATCTGCTCGAACGGCCGGGCCGGGTGCTGTTTCCGCTCGGCGCGCAAGGGTGCATCGACGTGCGCGCCGCATTGTCGGGGCGGCCGACCTTCGAAGCGACCGGTGAGGCGCGTGGGGAGCGGCCGATCATCGACATCGGCAATGTCGATCCGGGCCGTCTGGCGACCTGCCGCGCCGACTATGCGATCCTGTCCCACTACAGCCGCTATGCGGCGGAACAGGCCCGGTTTCCGCTTCCGACATGCCTCTATCGTGCTTTGCTGCGCAATGGACAGATCGTGGCGAGCTTCGCGCCGGAGACGGGGCGTCGCGGCGGTCCTGACGTGCAGGTCGTCCGTCTCGCTCCTCAGGACTTCGACGCGCCGGCGAGCTGTATCGTCGAAGGGCGAAACGCGACACGCGCCCACGAGTTGAAGGCAAGATCCCAGGATTAGGCGCCTGCCGAAAGCAGATCAGTCTTATCGAGGATGTATCCGGGCAAGCGCTATACCTGCGAGATTCTGGGACCGCTTGACGTGCCGGATACGGAGCGGGGAGGGGCCGCTGCTCAGTTTTCTCAATGTCGACAGGTACCGGGCGGACGTGCCTTTGCACTTCGCCTCGCTGTTCGCCTGCCTGACGACCGCGAGCGAGTCACCGAGGAAGATCGGGTCGGTCAGTTCCAGCACTTGCGCGACTTCGATCGCGTGGATCAGCGCCAGCCACTCGGCATCCATGCTTGTTCCCGAACCGAGGTTGCGCCGAAGATGGACTTGTCCCTTCACGACCACGGCGGTTTCCATTCCGGTCGGGCTGGGTCGACACCCGCCATCGAAATAGACTTTCAATCGGGACTGCACTGCCATGTCCCCGGCGATAGGCCATCGATCGTCCAGGCGCCAATGCTGATGCGGACCAGCCGCAGCGTCGGATGGCCGACCGCAGCCGTCATGCGGCGGACCTGCCGGTTGCGGCCTTCGCGGATCGTCAGCCTGATCCAGCAGTCCGGCACGCTCTTGCGGACGCGGATCGGCGGGTCACGTGGCCATAGCTGCGGGTCGTCGATCCGTTCGACTTCGGCGGGCTGCGTGGGTCCATCCTTCAGGCGGACGCCATTTCGCAAAGCGTTCAGCGCCGTCTCGCCGAACTCGCCCTCGACTTGCGCCAGATAGGTCTTGGGCAGCTTGAACCTCGGGTCCGCGATCCGCGCCTGCTGCCGGCCATCGTCCGTCAGCAGCAACAGCCCCTCGCTGTCGAGATCGAGCCGTCCCGCCGGATAGACGCCCGGCACATCGATGAAGTCCGACAGGGTCCGCCGCGTCGATCCTGCCGTGCCTCTGTCGGTGAACTGGCAGAGCACGTCATAGGGCTTGTTGAACAGGATGAGCGTCACGCGGTCATGCTCAGCGCGACCGCTTCGGCGACCTTGATGCCGTCGACGGCCGCCGACAGGATGCCGCCGGCATAGCCGGCGCCTTCGCCCGCAGGAAACAGTCCCTTGGTATTGAGGCTTTGAAAGTCTTCGGCGCGCGTAAAACGGACCGGCGACGAGGTGCGCGTCTCGATACCCGTCATCACGACATCGGGATGGTCATAGCCCGCGATCTGACGCCCGAAGACCGGGATCGCTTCCCGCATCGCTTCGACCACGAAGTCGGGAAGGCATCGCGCAAGGTCGGTCGGTGTCACGCCGGGCCGATAGGATGGGATGACGCTGCCCAACGCCGCCGACGGACGGCCAGCCATGAAATCGCCGACGCGCTGTGCGGGCGCTCGGTAGTTCGAGCCGCCCGCGACGAAGGCGAGCGATTCCCAATGCCGTTGAAAGGCGATTCCGGCCAGCGGATCGCCGGGATAGTCGCGCGCGGGATCGATCGCGACGACGAAACCCGCGTTCGCGTTACGCTCGTTGCGCGAATATTGGCTCATGCCGTTGGTCGCGACACGGCCTTCCTCGGACGTCGCGGCGACCACGGTGCCGCCGGGGCACATGCAGAAGCTATAGACCGTGCGACCGTTCCGGCAGTGGTGAGAGATATGATATTCGGCCGCGCCAAGAATGGGGTTGCCGGCATCGGCGCCGAACCGCGAACGGTCGATCCAGCTTTGCGGATGCTCGATCCGTACGCCGATCGAGAACGGCTTCGCCTCGGCATGGACGCCGGCCAGGCGCAGCATCTCGAACGTGTCGCGGGCGCTGTGTCCGATCGCCAGCACGACATGATCGGCCTCGAGATAGTCGCCATTGTGAAGATGCAGCCCGCGGATGCGGCGCTCTCCCGACGCATCGGTCGTGATATCCAGCCCGTCGACGCGCTGCTGGAACCGATATTCGCCGCCCAGGCCCTCGATCGTCTCACGCAGGCTTTCGACCATCGTCACGAGCCGGAACGTGCCGATATGCGGGTGCGCCTCGGTCAGGATTTCGGGCGGGGCGCCGGCTTTCACGAACTCGGTTAGCACCTTGCGGTCAAGATGACGGGCATCCTTGATCCGGCTGTAGAGCTTGCCGTCCGAAAACGTGCCGGCGCCGCCTTCGCCGAACTGGACGTTGGATTCCGGATTCAGCACACTGCGCCGCCACAGCCCCCAGGTGTCCTTGGTGCGCTCGCGAACCACCTTGCCGCGATCGAGTATGATCGGACGATATCCCATCTGCGCGAGGATCAGACCTGCAAACAGGCCGCAAGGCCCGGCGCCGATGACGATCGGGCGTTTCGCCCCTGCGCGCGCCTGGGTGACGAACTTGTAGCTGGTGTTGGGGGTTGGCCTTACGCAGCGGTCCTTGCGAAACCGCGCGAGCACCGAGGCTTCGTTCCTGACGTTGACGTCTATCGAATAGACGAGCTGGATGTCGCTATTATCGCGGGCATCGTTCCCGCGCCGTACGATCACGTAGCGGACAAGGTCACGTTGCGTGATGCGCAGCCGCTTGCAGATCGCAGCGGGAAGGTCCTCCGGTGCATGATGGAGCGGCAGCGTGAGGTCGGTCAGGCGAAGCATCGGATCGCCCTCTACTCTCCGGGCGATGAACCGCCAACCGTCGGCTAAAACAGACAGCGGCCTCGGACTGTTTGAGTGGCCCCGAATGCGACATCAGGCCGGGAGCGGATTGTCCGTCCCGGCCTGATTGCGGAGCTCTCCCGGAGCGATCGCGGGACCATGAGGCCCCGCGCGCATTTCACATCTCGTCGACGCTCTTGCTGACGAGGATATTCACCGCGACGCGGCGGTTTTGGGCCTTGCCTTCGTCGGTATCATTGCTCGCCAACGGGTCGGCTTCGGCCATTCCGGTTGGCGTCAGCATGCGATAGGGCTTCCAGCCGCAGGCCTGCTGAAGGTGGTTGATGACGCGACTGGCCCGCTTTTCGCTGAGCTGCTGGTTGATTTCGCTGCTTCCGGTCGAGTCGGTATAACCGACCACAAGTATCAGGGCGTTTTCGGTCCCCTCGGCTGAAATCGCGGTCGAGCAGAGACTGGCTTTGTCCTGAGCGGACAGCTCCGCCTTGCCCGTATCGAAGTGCACGTTCGTCGTGCTCTTGATGTTATATTTGTCGATATCGCCCATACGACCGCGCAGGGCTTCCGTTGCCGCGGCCTGCTCCTCAAAGCGCTGCTCAGTCGCGTTGCGGATCATCGTTGCCGTCTTGAGGTCGCCGTTCCGGACACTGATCTGGCTTGCCACCAGGCCGCCATTCGACAGCCCATCGCTCGGCTGCAATGTCTTGATGGTAACCGGCAGCCCGTTGAGCAGCGAGTCTGCGGCAAGCTTGCTCCGACTGCTGAACAGGCCGCCTCCGGCCTTGATCTGCGTGGCATCATCGATGGCAATGATCATGCTCGCGCCATCGGCGGTCGTGACTTTCATCTTGTCACCGGTGCGCGCGGAGATGACGCCTTTGATCTTGGGCCCGGCGGTCATCGCGGGCGCCTCCGGGAGGATGCCATTGACGATGATACTGGAATCGGCCTGGTCCTGCTGCTGTGCGGACAAGCTGGCGGGCACGGACATGGCCAGAGCAGCAAGCAGCAAGCGAACTCTCGGCCTTTTGGAAATGACACGCATTGAGCGACTCCTTTTTCCTGCCTCAGTCGATCCTGGGTGTTCAGATCAACCTGTCTGACACATGAACGCCTCCGGCGAGGCCATTGGTTGAGAAGCCAATTCGAGCGCATCGTGCGGCGAACCGATGTCAGTCGCGTACCGACGGACTGCTTTCCGACAGGCTAGTGGCCGGATCACGTGTCTGCGAGGAGCCGTAGTTCCGCTGATGGGGAATCACACTTGTGATCGAGCACCATCCCTGCCGCTTGCTTCGGGCTTCGGGCGCGAACTTGTGCGTCGTCTTGCCCATATCCGCTGGTGCAGGCCATTCCATCGCGCATCAATCAAGTTCATCGATTTGCTGGGTCACGGGCAATGTGTATATTGATAGGATCGCGTGAGTATCCGCCGTAGGCATCCGCGACTGAGAGACATAGCGCTCCCGCTTACATTCGGGAGAGTTGTCATGGACATCAACGAACTTTTTGACCGTCAGCAAGCCTCTTTGATACGAGCCAACGCTGCGGCCTGCCCAGCGGCGCGGCTGTCGCATCTTGGCCTCGCGCGAGGTTATGCGCAGCGGATCGAGAGCATGCGGGCGAAGGAAAATATCTCCGGCAGCTCACTCGGGCTTTTTTAGTGGCGAAGGCAGGCTTGCCGCCGGCAGAGGCTCCGAAAGTCGCTCCAAGTCGTCCAGGCATCATGCGTCGGCCATCCAACCACATCCGTTTGGCGCCCGACATGGCGGCGCGACAGGGAGAGATCACCCGACTCGCGCTGGAGCGCCTGGGGCGCGACGCCGCGATGGCCTTCCTTAATCAGGCGAACGCTGCACTGGGTGGTCGGCCCCTTGAAATCGCGACAGAAAGTCCGGCCGGATTTTCGAGAATTAAAGCTGCGATTGAATCATATGGATCAGTAAAATGAGCAAAGTTGACTTTTTGTGCAATTGACTCTAGGCGGGGAATGCTAACGTCGCCTGCGACGGAATTTTGATGCCCTGAGCGGCTGATTTTCCTTTTTCGTCTCGCGCTATCAGCTCCACTGGCACTGTCGTCAGTGGATGGTCCGTTTTCGTCAAAGGAAACCCAATGCCAATCGGAACCGTCAAATTTTTCAATGTCGACAAGGGTTATGGCTTCATCGCGCCAGAGGACGGCGGCCAAGACAGCTTCGTCCATATCAGCGCGGTACAGCAGGCCGGAATGAGCACGCTGCAGAAAGACCAGCGGCTGAGCTACGAGGTCGAAACCGACCGCCGTGGCAAGGAATCCGCTGTCAATCTTCAGGCGGTCTGACGCTTTGGCCAAAGAGGATCTTTTGGTTCTTGATGGTCAAATCGAAGAAATCCTGCCTGATGGACGCTTTCGAGTTCACCTCGAAAATGGCCATCGTCTGATCGCTTACACCGCCGGGAAGATGCGTCGCTATCGCATCCGCTCGGTGGTGGGTGATCGCGTGCAAGTGGAAATGACCCCCTATGATCTGGATAAGGGGCGTATCATCTTTCGCGAGCGCACGCCCCTTCAAGGTCGGCCGCCAAATCGCGGGGGCCGCTAAGATTAATAATGGAAAGCGCGTTTTTAGGCGCTAAGGAAATTATGCATTCTCAAATAATAACCGATAAGTTCAATTCTGATGTTTATCAAAATTCTGTAAAAATAAAACAGTCGCAGCCTAAAGGGGCGCTTTCGCGGCAGGAATTACGACGTATCGTCGAAGAGATGCTCGGGTAAGAGCGCGATCCGACCCACCATTTCGGAGGTCGCTCATGTCAGTCTATGACTTTTACGTTGCCCGCGCCCAGGACAGCGCTTGCGAAGCCGAGGCGGCCGTCTTGCCGAACGTACGCGAGCGCTGCCTCCGGGCGGAACTCGCATGGCGCGCGATGGCTGAACGCGCATTGCACAATGAAACGGCCCGCCATCGACAGGCCGCCGATAAGGAAGCCGCGACCCAGCAGCTCGACCTGTCACAGGGACCACCTGGCGTCTGATCAGGTTCGGTCCTTTAGCCGGTTACGGAGGAGTTGAGCGTTGCCCCGAACGGGGCGGGGAGGGGGCCTTTGATCTTACGCCGCCTTGGCGGCAAGCCAGATGATATGTGGCGGGTCGCCCGTTTCCCCGCCCGGATCGACGCTCACCTCCTCCACGCAGAATCCAGCGGCCCGCAGCCGATCGGGAAACACCTGATCGGGATAGGCCGACCAGACCGCCAATATTCCGCCGGGGCGCAGGGCCTTGTGAGCAGCGCGTAGCCCCCAGTTGCTGTAGAGACGTTCATTGGCAAGGTTGACCAGCCCATCGGGGCCATTGTCGACATCGAGCAGGATTGCGTCGAAGCGGGCGCGCTGCTCGTCGATGATGTCATGAACGTCCCGAATTTCGAGCGATACGCGCGGATCGCTCAGTGAATCGCCCAGGATATGCGCCAGCGGGCCGGCTGCCCACGCCACGACCTTAGGCACCAGTTCCGCAACGACGATCGTCGCGTCGGGCGCCAATACGGATCGCGCGGCGGCAAGCGTGAAGCCCATTCCCAACCCACCGATCAGCACGCGACCGGCCCGGTCGCCCAGGCGTTCGAAGACCAATGTGGCTAAGGCATCTTCCGATCGATGGGCCCAACTGCTCATCAACTGCTCGTCGCCGTATAGGATCTCGTATTCCTGCCCGTGGCGCACCAGGTAAAGCTGCCCTCCGCCTGGAATCTCTCCGGTGTCGACCAGCACGCCCGAAGGTGTCCGGCCGTCCTCGTGCTCTGCAGGCAGTTCAGCGGTTGCCACGATTAAATCCGTAATGATCGAGCTTGGCGGCATCGGATCGAGGATCGGTATCCCCGCCCAGCAAGTTGAGGACAGCGACCTGAGCCCAGGTATCAGGGAGGCGCTCGCTGCGATCGGCTAATAGGGTGCGGATATCGGACGCACGCCGGCGATGCTCATCTGCATTCCGAAGCGTTGCGACGGCGATCTGTGGCAGGGCGGCCTGCTGGTGATGGAAAACCACGGGCGACATTATGGGGCTCCTGCTGATTTGAAGGTGCCGGCGGATCTGAAAATCCACCGAACCGCATCCTCAATCAGCTTTCAGGGTCACCGCCGAGATTTTGCCGCGCCGGTCAATTTCAAACTCGTACGAGATACGCTGATCCTTATCAAGCACTGCGGCAACAGCCAGCATCTTGGCTGGACGGCCGAGGGTGTTTGGCACTTCGATTTCAGAGGCGTCGGGAGAAGGATAACAGGATGGGTGAATCTGCTTCCCACGCATATGGGCTCGCTGCAATTTCGCTAAAGACGATGGACCCGGAGATGCAGGCTTAAATCACGGCGAGGGATGTCGGAAGCGAGGGCGTGGCGCCAGAGAACGAGAGGCCCACGTCGTTCGAAGCGCGGTCCCAACTCTACGATGTCTGAACGTTTCCGTAATGACCTGGTTGGTCGGAGTAGGCGCCCTTCTCAGCTTCCCGGCAGGTTTTCGGCCGCTGGCAATGCCCTGCTGGCCAGGCGTGCCAAAGAGGATTATCGGACACGCATCCCTATGACCCAGCCCGCCCGTTCCGTCCGCGTCGCCGCCCTCTACAAGTTCGCGCCGTTCGAGGATTGCGACGCGAAGCAGCGTGCGCTCGCGGCGCTCTGCTCCGCGAACGACATCAAGGGCACACTCCTTATCGCGCACGAGGGCATCAACGGCACGATCGCGGGCAGCGACGCGAGCATCGAAGCTGTGCTGGCTCATATCCGCGCGCTCCCCGGCTGCGGCGATCTCGACGTGAAGACTTCGTGGGCTGACCGCCTACCGTTTCATCGCATGAAGGTCCGCATCAAGCGGGAGATCGTGACGATGGGCCAGCCGGACATCGACCCGCTCACCGACGCCGGTCATTATGTCGCGCCCGAGGATTGGAACGCCCTGATCGCCGATCCGGCCACGATCGTGATCGACACGCGCAATGATTATGAAGTCGCTATCGGCACCTTTGCTGGTGCGATCGATCCGGAGACGAAAGCGTTCCGGGATTTCCCCGGCTGGTTTCGCGCGCGGCGGGAAGCCCTGATCGGCGAGGACACGCCTCCCAAGATCGCGATGTTCTGCACCGGCGGGATACGCTGTGAGAAAGCCACTGCCTTCCTCAAGGCCGAGGGCCTCGATCAGGTCTATCACCTCAAGGGCGGCATCCTGAAGTATCTGGAGATGGTGTCGCCCCAGGATAGCCTCTGGCGCGGCGAGTGCTTCGTCTTCGATCAGCGCGTTGCCGTCACCCATGATCTGGCGCCGGGTTCGCAAGAGCTATGTCATGCATGCCGTCGCCCGGTCGGCAAGGAGAGCCGTCTGTCGCCGCTCTATACCGCAGGCGTGAGTTGCCCCGCCTGCCATCACGAACGAACGGAAGAGCAACGCGCCGGCTATGCCGAACGCCATCGCCAGACCTTGCTCGCCGCCCGGCGCGGTGACAGCCATATCGGTCCGATGCCCGCGGGCCAGTGAGCCCGCTGTCGATCCTCTGATCGCTCCACCATAAATCCTATGGATCGGCGCAAGAGCTTGGGTTGCCGACAAGCGAGACATCCCAAGTGCTGCACGAGGTCAAATATGCGCCTCTCGAAGCGAAGGTGCTTCCGCCATGTCGTTCCCGCTACGCCGGACGAGAAGGTGGAGGGTACCCCGTCATAGGCATAATCGAGGACAAAGCCGCGGGCCCGATAGTCGGGATTGGAGCCGTCGAACGTCATGACCGAAACCCTCGCCACCTTCTGTATGGCTTCGCCAATGGTGAAAAGGTTGCGGTCCTCGATCTGGCGGGTGGTTATGACGCTGATCGAGATGGGGGCGTTGCAGGAAGCCCCATATTTTCGCGGGTCGCTAAGCAACGTTGGGCTGGCCATGCAAAATATGAGGCCGCAAGACCGGCGATCAACGCTGTGCGATCTGGTTTGATATCGAGGTAGAATATCCGGATCATCCTGGATCAGGAAAGACGGCACAGGAGGGTTCTGTCCGCGCATCGGATGTAAGGACTGCGCCAAACGTACCCTTCACCTTTTGCATGACTGGCGATAGGCTTCTGGATCGGCTGCCACCATGATCGAAAGATCCAGCAAGGAGCCTGTGACCGATGACCCTATCCCGTCGTAACTTTCTGGGTGCTTACCTTGGCGCAGGTGTCGCCCTGGCGGTGCAGCCCGGTTGGCTGTTCGCTCAAACACCAGGGGCGCAGCCGCTCATTACCCGACCAATCCCAAAAACCGGCGAGCTTCTCCCTGTCGTCGGCCTCGGGACCAATCGCTACGGCGTGCAGACCGAGGCGGAGATCGCTCCGCTGCGCGAAGTGATCCGGCTGCTCGTCGAGAATGGCGCCAGCCTCATCGACACGTCACGGGTCTATGGGCGCGGGCAGTCCGAGAAGGTGATCGGTCAGATCATTGAGGGGCTGGGCGTGCGGGATCGTGTGTTCATCACGTCCAAGGTCAGGGCAACCAGCCGTGAACAAGCGCTGTCGGAGCTGGAGGCGTCATTCGCGTCGCTCGGCGTCGACCATGTCCAGGCAATGCTTGTGCAGAGCCTTGGCGGAACGGAATTCGTGCTGCCGGTCTTGCGGGAATGGAAGCAGGCCAAGCGGATCAAGTATATCGGCGGCAGCACGTCCGATGCCCGGCAATACCCAGAGGTGGAAAGACTGCTCATGAATGAGGATCTGGACATCATCCAGATCGATTATTCGGTGGTCAATCGCGGCGCGGCGGTGCGCATCCTGCCGTTGGCGCAGGAGCGGGGGGTCGCGATCCAGATCAACCGACCGCTCAGTGGTCGCGATGGTAATGTCATTCCCAAGGTGGCCAGTCGGCCGCTTCCCGACTTCGCCAAGGACATCGGGGCGACAAGCTGGGCCCAGATCTGCCTGAAATACAATCTGTCGCACCCGGCGGTGACCGCGGTCATTCCCGGCGTCACCAATCCCCGGCATATCGTGGACAATCTCGGAGCAGGTCGAGGCCCGCTGCCTGATGCCGACATCCGCCGACGGATCGAACGGATATTCGATGAGTTCGTCTAGGCTGAGACAAAATAGACCCTTACTAGTAAGTATCAAGTCGTAGAAGAGCATTGTCGTAAATTCGATCGCTATCTAGGTCCTTTGTGCAGGCGTCTGGTACTGTGGTGGGTGATGAATTTCTCATCGACGAGGTGCGGCGTATCGTTGGTACACGATTGATATTACTATAATGGATGCACTCAATTAACTGGCAGAAAAGTGCTGCAGGGATTTTTCGGGCAAGCCGGAGGTGCTGCAGCGTAAATGCACGATATTCCTATGTGCGATCATCACATAT
This sequence comes from Sphingomonas sanxanigenens, assembly GCA_037190805.1. Classification (GTDB taxonomy): domain Bacteria; phylum Pseudomonadota; class Alphaproteobacteria; order Sphingomonadales; family Sphingomonadaceae; genus JBBCJR01. Next base: position 61,914 of record JBBCJR010000021.1, read on the forward strand.
AAGGGGCCGGATGCGCCTTGCCGAATCCACTTGGCCTCCGGGGAGCAATCAACCCAGTGGGGAGCAGGCATATGACTCGTGCATTCCGTGTTCCTGGCCTTTGCCTAGGCGTCGCACTTGCCTTTGCGCTGCTGAGCACCGGTGCATCCGCGGTTACGGTGCCGAACGGCCTCAAGGGCCAGGGGATGGAGCATTTGTACGGCAGCTATGCGCCGCGCGGTGACTGCTCCGTCGAGCCGCGCATCATGATCGACGATGCCGGCTTCACCTTTCGCGCCAATGGCCGCACGGTCGTCCAGCGCACCGTGGAATATGCGGCGAGCTTCATGGGCCAGAGCTATGAAGGTATAGCTATGGTCTTCTTCCCCTTCCCGGCAGGCGAATTCAACTTCGGCCCGGTGCTGTTGACAGTAAACCATGACGAGAAGCGCGGCATCATCCGTGTCGAAAGCAATCTGGAGCCCGGTCAGCGCGCAGATCCATTCCATGCCGCGTTCACCGGCGCTGCGGTCTTCACGCTCTGCAAGGGCACCGCGCCTGCCGGCACCCCGGAGCCGCCCCGGCCCGAGCAAGCGGTCGTCGTGCCGGGAACCCCGCTGGAATGGACCAATCTGCCGGCACTCGTGGGCAGATATCCGGGCAACTACAGTCGCGATAATATCGACCTGTTCGACAAGGGCGCGGTGGCCGCCGCGCTTAAGAGCCGGCTCGGCCCCAAGATGGAGGTGCTCAAGGTCAATCTCCAGACCACGGGGCCGTTGGAGCGGCAGGGCAATCTCTATTTCATCAGCGGCAATGCCCCGCACAAGGGTGGAGAGGAACAGGCCTATGTGCTGATCGACCCATCGCGGCGGGTGGTGCAGGTGGGTTTGTGGGAAAAGGGCAGGCTCACTGTCTATCCACCTGCGAGCGGCGCGCGCATCCCTCCGCCCGTCGACATTGCGAAAATGCTTGCCAACAGCCCGCCCGAAACCGCCGTGCCGTTGCCCGGCACGCCTTGGGAGGTGGTGCCCGTGCAAGGGCGCGCTCCGATCGCCTATGTGAGTGCCGCCGGTTCGCCTAACATTGAATCGCTCAGCCTCTATTGCGAGAATGGCCGGCCCTATATGGCACTGCTGCTCAACAAACCGTCGCGCGCGACGGCTCTCACCATGACGTGGAATTTCTCGGGCAGGCTGGTCAACATCCCCGTACAGCGCGCCAACAACGGCGGCACGCAATGGATCGGTGCGGCCACCGGGACGCCGTTGGTTTCCTTGCTCACGCAGCAGAAAGGCACAGTTATGCTGCGCCTCAATGGCCAGCTCGAAGGCGAGGCTTCGCTCACCAATTCGACGGCGGTGCTGCGCACGGCGCTGCAATCCTGCGTGAGGCTTTGACATGAAGGCGATAAGCAAACCCCGCACATTGCCCGCGCTATAAGCCGCCGTTTTGCCAGCGGCTGCATGCCTGAGGTCCGAGCGCGCCCGTTTTCATCTGTCTTTGGCCTTATGTGGCCGAAAGGAAATGACGATGAGTTTGAAGTGGATGTCCGTTTCCGTGATGGCGATCCTGGCGGCCGCGTTGCCGGCTCTGGCTCAGACGGCCCGGACACCTCAAACGCCGTCGTTCGCGGAACTGGCGCGTGGCTCCCTGTCCCAGCTGTCGGGCACGCTCACTCTGCCGGGGCTGCAACAGCCGGTGGAAGTCATCCGCGATGGCTTCGGCGTGCCGCACATCTATGCGCGGAACACGCACGACCTGTTCTTTGCCCAGGGCTTTGTCATTGCTCAAGATCGTCTGTGGCAAATGGAGATGACGCGTCACGTTACCCAGGGACGGGTCAGCGAACTCATCGGCGAGGCCGGCCTGCCGCATGACCGGCTGGTTCGCACGCTTCGGTTTCGCGGCCCGTTCGACGATGCGGAGTGGACCAATTATCACCCAGAGGCCCGCTTGATCCTGCAAGCCTATGTCGCGGGGGTGAATGCTTATATCGCGCAGGCTGGCGACAATCTGCCGGTCGAATTCAAGCTGACTGGCCATCGACCCCAGCCTTGGGCCGTTGAGGAGATTCTGACTCGCGCCCGCGTGTCCGCCGCTGTTGGTGCGGCCCAACAGGAGCTTCGCTTGGCTCGCGACGTGGCCGCTCTGGGCGCCGAGGAGGCCAACCGCCGTGCGGCACCGGACCCCCATGGCGAACTCGTTCCGGCCAGCGGCGTTGATTTCGCCCTGATCAACGATGAGGTCATCAATTCGTTGAATGGCGAGTTCCGGGGCGACTTTCCTCGTCCCGACCTGCTGCCGGTCTACGAAAGTCTGCGTCAGGCCTGGGCAAACCTCAATGAGGGCGCCCCCGAGCTGGCCCCCGGAAGCAACAACTGGGCGGTTCGCGGTGCTCTTACGGCCAGCGGCTCAGCCATTATGGTCGACGATCCGCACCGTCAGGTGACTTTGCCTGCCTGGCGTTACCTGATTCATCTGAACGCGCCGACCTGGAACGTCATCGGTGCGACAGAGCCCGGCCTGCCGGGTGTCATTCGAGGTCATAACGGCCATGTCTCATGGGGCCGTACCGCAACCGGTACGGACGAGGCCGATGTCTATATTGAGACGCTCAATCCCCAGAACCCGGACGAACTGCTTTGGCGCGGCGCCTGGGAACCGGTCCGCGTCGAGACCGAGGTGATCCGCGTCCGCGGTGGTGAACCCGTGCTCCATCGGGTTCGTATCGGCCGCCATGGGCCGCTTTTCTTCCAGGATAGCGCCAACAATGTCGCTTATGCCCTGCGTTCCTCGCTGCATGAGCAGGGCACAGCCGAATATATCGGCGCTCTGCGATTGAACCAGGCTTCGGGCGCGCGCGACTGTCTGGAGATGGGGCGCTATGTGAAGAGCCCGCCCACCAATCTGGTCTGCGCCGACGTCTCAGGAAATATCGGCTTTCAGGTCACGGCAGCGGCTCCCGATCGCCCCAACTGGAATGGCAGGCTGCCGGTGCCGGGCGCGGGTGGTGACTATGAATGGCGAGGTCTGCGGCCATCAGAGGATCTGCCACGCGAATATAATCCCGAACGCAATTTCATCGCCACCGCGAACAACAATATCCATCCGACCGGATGGGCTCGCCCGCTGTTCTACAACAAGAAGCCGCCCTACTGGCGTGTTGACCGGATTGCCGAACTGCTTGAGGCGGGACAAGATTTCACGCCCCAGGACATGGTTGCCATTCTAAGGGATAATTTCCGGGGCGCCTCGATCGAGTGGCGCCCCCGCTTCGCTGGCTGGACAGCTGCTGATCCCCGTGTCGATGCAGCGCGTCAGGCCGTCGCCGAATGGGACGGGATGATGGTTCGGCAAAGCATGGGCGCAGCTGTCTTCCATCTTTGGCTGCGCGAGATTGATCCCGCCGCCGTCCGCGTCGCCACGCCTGATCAGGCACGCGTTCTGGTCGAAGATGCCTTGAGCCGGGTTGTGGAGGAGATGACGCGGACACAGGGGACGGACATGGCCCAGTGGCGCTATGGACGCATCCATACGAGCGTCTTCGCCCACCCGCGGGTCAGCGCCTATGATCTGCCCGACATGGAGCGAGACGGCGGCCTCGACACCGTCAACGCAACGGGCAGCGTCTACCGGCTGGTGACGGATTTCTCTGACCTGGACGCTTCTCTGGTGACGCTCGGTCCCGGCCAGTCGGGTCAGCCTGAAAGCCCTTATTACAGCAATCTTCTGGAAGACTGGCGCGAGGGGCGGTTCTTCAAGCTGCACTACTCGCGCCAAGCCGTGGAAGCCAATCGCAGGCACGTCCTGACCCTGACGCCTTCCGTGGTTCCAACCAGTCTCGGTGGGACCTCCCGCTGAATGAGCGCGGAGCCGGGTTGCTGGAAAACGGATTGTATATCGGCGGCTGCGCATCCTGTTTCGTCGTCACTGGCCTGCCTCCTGAAAGGTGATCCCTATTGAGAGTTAGAAACCGGCTATTTTACGCTTTTACGCTTGGAAGGAGCGAGGAATGGCATGGCCGAACTACACTTCGGAGCAGATCATCAGGATGCTTCGGCACGCGGCCGTCTCTGACTGAATGACGGATTGCGTGTGCGGTTACGCCCGCAATATGGGGACACGTCTAGAGCACGACTTCGTCGCCGACCGCGCGCATGAAGGGAAGGCGTTCCGAATGCTGACCGTGATCGATGAACACAGCCGGGAGTGCCGGGCGATCCATGTGCAGGGCCAGCTCAAGAGCGATGATGTCGTTCACTAGACACGGGCCTCCGGGCATATCAGGTCGGAGAATGGCGCGGAGTTTACGGCGATCGCGGTGCGGGAATGGTTCGGTCGGATCGAGGTGAAGACGCTCTCGGGCTATTGCAACCTCTTCCCGATCATATGGCCAACGCTACACCCGTCAGATCGAACGATGCGATATCCTCGAATTGGTAGCTGGGGCTATCGAACGTGGCGCAGCCTATCAGGCCGGTCCGGCGGTGATGAGAACTCTCAAGCTGTGATATCGCGTGCATGGAAGGCGCAGACTGCGCCGCCAGATGGTGGTGGGCCGCTGGCCACGCCTAACGCGGTGTTCACGATCACCAGTATCGCCCATGGCAATGGCACCTCGGCGATCCTGTTCGCGGTAGGCTGCGGGGACACGTTGGACTGCGATGGGGAAGGGCGGTTGAGCCTGGAGCGGTTACCTGCGCTGGCGATCGAGGGTATGACCTTCAAGGGCGCGCACCACCAGCCTCCTCGGGGTCCTTATTTATATATTGCGAATCATTAGCGATACATTATGACGCGCCCCACATATTGAGGGGCATCGAACATGGGTGGCAAAAGCGCATTCCTCGCCAGACTGGGCCTGTGCCTGCTGGCGGGCATATCCTGTACTCATGCCGTATGGGCCGAGGGTGTTACGCCGGTGGAAGATGTTCCGGCGGCTGGCATGCAGGTGGGCAACTCACCTTTCGAACGCGCGGTCGGTCCCACGATCCTCAACCGGGGCAGCGAACTCTACGCCTTTTCGTCCTTCAAGCTCGAGTCCGAGGACGGCGAGCGGCATTACTGGGTGCAGATCGGCATTCCCAAGCGCCCCGCGCCGCGCAAAGGCTATCCCGTCATCTATATGGTGGACGGCAATGCCGCGATGGGGTTGATCAGCGACCCGGAGGTGGAAGCGCTCGACACTCTGTCGCCGCCTGTCCTCGTCGCCATCGGCTATGACACCTATGCGCGCGTCAGCACGCTGTCCCGGGCCTATGACTACACGCCTCCGATCGTGCAGGACGGCAAGCCGATCGCGCCGATCGTGCGCGGACGGCCGGGCGGCGGTGCCGAAATTTTCGCGACACTCATCGAACGGACCATCAAGCCCCGCGTCGAGGCGATGGCGAAGATCGACCGCGGCCAACAGACCCTGTGGGGACACTCCTATGGCGGGCTGTTCACGCTCTACATGCTTCATGCTCACCCGGATTATTATCAGCGCTATGCCGCCGGTGATGCATCGCTCTGGTATCATGACGGCGAACTGGCCCATGCGCTGATCGCCACGCCGGCCGGTGCCCTTGCCGGCAAGACCGTGCGTCTGATGAGCGGTGGGGGGCGCACTGCCGCGAGAAATCAGTCTCAAGCCCAGCCGAGACAGTCCGAGGCGCGTCCCCAGGCTGCGGCGCCCACGCCGACACCACAGCCGCCGCGCCTGCCTGACACCAGCAGGGGTCTGCCGCGCCTGCCGGATGCGATGGAAAAGGTGCTTGCCGGCCTGCGCAACGGCGGCGCGGCCGTCAGCTATCGCCAGTTCCCCGGCCTCAACCATGGGGAGATGATGCGCGCCTCACTGCTCCCGGCTCTGACGCTGGCAGCGCGACCACAGGATACGGACTGAACCGACGCCTGCGGCCAGGACGCCCTGTGCCGCCGTCCTTTTCCTCCACGAAACGGATCCAAGAGATGACCAGACTCTTTCTTCGCAGCAGCGCCTTGTCCGGTGCTGTCCTCTCCCTGCTCGTCGCCGCGCCGGCATGGGCGGCGGATGCCGCCAGTGAGATCGATGGCGGGCAGATTGTCGTCACGGGCGCCAAGATCGTTGGTGGCGGCACCAAGAACGAAGTGCCGCTGGCGGAGGTGCCCAATTCCATCACTGTCGTCACGCGCGAGCTGATGGACATGCGGGACATCGCCTCGCTTGAAGACCTGATGCTGCAGACGCCGGGTATCACCGTAACCGGCTCCAATCCTGAAAACCCCTCGCTGATCTCGCGCGGCTTCAACATCGACAATGTGCTGGTGGACGGCGTGCCGCTGTCCGACTTTCCGGGCACAACGCCGGACCTGGCCATCTATGAGCGCATCGAGGTAGCGCGCGGCCCGGCCGGTCTGTTCAGCGGCGTGGGCAGTCCCGCCGGCAGCATCAATTTCGTCCGCAAGCGGCCGACCCGCGAGATCGCCGTCAAGGCCGGGCTGACAGCCGGGTCATGGGACTATTATCGTGGCGACCTCGACCTCAATCTGCCGGTGACCGAGGGGGGCGACGTCCGCGCCCGCTTTTCCGGCGCCTATCAGGACCAGCATCATTTCTTCGACGTGGCGCATACGAAGCGCGGCATCATCTATGGAATTGTCGAAGCCGACGTCACGCCGACCACCAGGGTCGCGGTCGGCGGACACTATCAGAAGCTGGACACGCCGGTGCAGACCGGCCTGCCGGGTTATGTCGCCGGCGGGCTGATCGATCTGCCGCGCTCGACCTATATCGGCGCGCCGTGGAACGTCATCGAGCAGGACAGCTATGCCGCCTTTGCCGAGCTGACGCAGGCATTCTCCCCGGACTGGCAGCTCAAGGTCACCGGCCAATATGGTCATACCGACAGCACCCGGCCCTTCGCCTATCTCGGCAATCCGTCGGTCACGCCGACCAGCGGCCTCAACACCTTAGGCGCCATGCAATCGGAAGGCACGGCTCACCAATACAGTATGGATGCGAACCTGAATGGCTCGTTCACGCTGTTCGGCCATACCCAGGACATCCTGGTTGGCGCGGACTATCGCGAGACCGAGAGCGACAGCATGGTCGGCCGCAACAACGGTTTCGTCGTCATCGACGTCTATAATCCCACGCACGACATTCCACGCCCCGCCATGCCCTATCTCAGCAAGACGGACAGCAAGACGAGCCAGTACGGTTTTTACGGCCAGATGCGCCTGCGGCCCTTCGAGCCGCTGACGGTGGTGCTGGGCGGACGCAGCAGCTACTGGAAGACCAGATCGATCAGCTCGAGCCGCACTGCCGAGGACCGGCCATGGACCGCGCGGCCGGCCAGCGGCTATAGATCAAACGGTCGCTTCACGCCCTATGCCGGCCTTGTCTATGCGCTCAGCAAGGTCTGGAACGCCTATGCCAGCTATGCCGACAGCCACTCGCCGCAATCGCAGCTGACCGACGATGGCGAGCCGGTCGGCCCTGTTACCGGCTCGCAGATCGAGGGCGGCGTCAAGGGCTCGCTGGCCGGTGGGCGAGGGGTCGTGTCGCTGGCCGTCTATCGCATCACCCAGGCAAATCGGGCCCAGGCGGATCCCGCTTATCCCGACGGCTCTGGCTTCTACGTCGGCACCGGCGAGGTGCAGAGCAAGGGCGTGGAGGTGGAAATGACCGGCCGCGTCATGCCGAACTGGATGATCTCCGGCGGCTATACCTACACCGTCAACAAATATACCCAGGATGCCACGAACCAGGGCAGGCCGTTCAATGCCATCGGCCCCAGGCACAGCCTGAAGCTGTGGACCAACTATCGGTTCGAGAGCGGCGCGCTGGACGGACTGGACATTGGCGGCTCGGTCAACGCGTTCAGCAAGTCGGTCGGCGATAATGTCGAGCAGAAGGGTTATATGGTCGCCGGCGTACAGGCCGGCTATCGCCTGGCTCAGAACCTCCGGCTGCAGGTGTCGCTCAACAACCTTTTCGACAAGGTTTATTACACTCGCATCCGCTATACGCGGAACGGCAACTACTATGGCGATCCGCGTAACATCCGGGTGACTCTGCGCGGTACCTTTTGACGATCAGGTCCTCGCGCCGGGTTCAGACCAGCGGCCATTCATGGTTTCCGGCCACGGCGCGAAGGTCGTCAGGATGGCGAACGCGAACAGCACGACATGCGGGCGGTGCAGTGAGCGTCGTCGGGTCCGGATCGCGTCCGCGATGGGCATGGCGGTGCAGGCATATCGAATCAGCATAATGTCCGCTCCCTTCCGTAGCTGTTCCAGATAATCCGACCACTATTGCGCCATCTCCATCCGCTCTTTCCATCCAGTGCGCGCCGCGATGGTAGGCCGCGCACAACTTGTCGTTGTCGCCGTGAGCAAGCGCGCGCCGATGGCGTCAGAATGCCACTTGCCGCTTTCGTTCAGTAGAGTGAATGCTGCCGTTCGGAAATCGTGAGCGGTCGTTTCGTCACCGGTAAATCCCAAACTCCACAAGCCCGCGTTGACCGTGTTCTCGGGTATGGGGTGGGGGCCGGGTGCAGATTGATGGAAAGACATAACCAACCGGGTCAGTGACGGGTCGTAGTTCCCGGAACAGTTCGATGGACTAGCGCGACAATGAAACTCGATGTTCCTGCTTCATTTTCATCTTTGCGGTTGGAATGATCCATATACTCATCCCAAGGTCGATTTCTTCCCACTCGGCATGGCGCAGCTCGTCGCGGCGAATGAAGACATGACGGACGGCAGAGATGCTAGCCTGATTAGCCCAAGACCATCGTAATCGCCTATCGCCCTGAGCGGTTCATAAACGCGATTGGGATTTGCGATTGCGCCATAATTCTTTGGCTGTGGAAGTGATCGCTCTTTTATATCGCGTATTTGACCAATTGTTACCCATGATCCTCTCTGGGATCCGTTGAAATCAAAAAATCACTGAGGATAATCTCAGTGCGCCCTCACTGAGCGGAGCTTGTTTCTATGTATCCCCGGTCATGGAAAGAGGGCAGAGCAAGGCAGGCATAGCGTCGATGTTCAGAATCGCATTCGAGAGGCGCCTAAATTTTTCTCTAGAGAAGTGAAACTCTGAATCGCAGCGGATTATGGCTTGAGCCATTATATAAAGCTGTAATGAGGCTCATAAAATGAAAGAAAATGATCCAGAAACTCATAAAATATCACGATTTTTCTGAGAAATCCAAGAAACGATTTTCCATTTGTCCAATGTTAACCATTTTGGCGGAGCATGATTCTCATGAAATTAGAAAGGTATTTCTGCCATTTTTGGTTAGGTGAATCATAACAATGGAGGGCTTGTCATGGACGGCAAATTTTCTCGAGTATGCAGTTCGCTCGTGGTACCCGTTATGCTGGCTTTCCCAGCCCAAGCAGATATCAATGGGACGATTGATGCAACAATTACTCTAGAAGCTGGCTGCATAATCAATGGCCAGAACCATGACGATGGCGCCACTGCTGCCAATTTCGGGAGCATGGATTTTGGTGCCCATAATACGCTGTTTACGCAAGCCGACGCCCAGGTGGTCAACGGTGCCAGTGCTTTTGAAATCCAATGCAGTCCTGGAATTTCACCCGTTCTCTCCTTCGGCGCCGGGGAAAATGACAACCAAGGTGCGGGTGGCGGGCTTCGCGCCATGGCTCATAGCACCGAAGCCAATAAATATGTGACCTACAATCTCTATTCGGACCCAGCTCGCGGGGTTCTAATTCCAATTGGCGGCGATCTTACTTTGGCCTCGACAGGAGCCCTGCAGACTGTCGACGTATATGGCCGCGCATTTGGAGAATCTGGCCTCGTCATGGGAACCTATAACGACGTAATTACAGTTGTTCTCGAATTATAGGGCAGCGAGAAAGGCGGCCTTCTGTGATTAAGTGCCATGTCGATCCTTCATCAATGGGGTCGTCTGGCAGCCGCCGCATCCTGCTTGGGCGGAGGCTTTCATTCAGCCTACGCTGAAACGACTGCCCAGTTTCAAGTTACTGCGAGTATAGAAGCGGGCTGCCTCGTCGATGGTGTGGGCAGTAACGGCAATGCTGGAACGGTAGGAATTCTCGATTTTGGACGAGATTCCACTTTTTCCACAGCCACACGCATGACCAGTCTTGTTGGTTCGCAGTCGATCCGATTGCGGTGCACGCCGGGCCTGAGCGTATCGATGACCATTGATGGCGGACAGCATGCTGCCTTGGGCAGCCGACAGCTTCAGCTTCAAGACGGTGACGGGGATCGGATCGGATACGGATTATGCGCAGATGCCGCTTGTAGCCAGCCGATCCCGATTGGCGGCGGAGCCAGCATGGCCGTCACCGGCAGTAACGAAAACGATGTGCTGTTGCCTGTCTATGGCGTGCTGACTCTTCCGGGAGATCTTCCCGCTGGAACATATACTGACACGCTGCTGATTACTCTGTCCTGGTAGAGACGAAGGGGGAGTATATGATCAGAATAATCGCTATCAGTGCTTTTGCAGCACTTTGCATCACGCATCCGGCGGCAGCCCAATCGCCAGGATCGCTTTTGATATGGCCGGTCAATCCTGTCATTCCCGCAGAGAAGCGGGCTGCGGCGTTGTGGCTCGAAAATCCTGGAAAAACACCAATCACCTTGCAAGTCCAAGTCTTTGCCTGGTCTCAACAAGAAGCCAAGAACGTTTACGCGCCGCAAAACAATATTGTCGGAACTCCGCCGATCGTAACCATCGAGCCCGGCCAGCGGCAACTCGTCAGGCTGACACGAACGATGCCTACGCTGAACCCAGAAGAAGCATATCGTGTGGTGGTAGACGAAATTCCTGTCCGTGTCGCTTCCAGTTCGGTTTCGTCCGGCGCGGCGGTCAGTTTCCGCATGCGCTATTCCATTCCGTTATTCGGCTACAGGGAGAAAGGTGATCCGCAATTGCGGCAACGAGCCGCAAGTGCTCCGGACAGTTCAGGGCTGCATTGGCGGGCCGACCATGAGGGGCGCTTTCTCGAGGTGCGCAACGATGGACGTTTTCACGCAAAGCTTGTCGATGTTGCCTTCAAAGATGCCGCAGGCATGTCCCCTGTTGCCAATGGCCTGCTTGGCTATGTTCTTCCGGGCGCTTCCATGCGTTGGCCACTTCCCGATACCGCCACGATCAAGGACACCCTCTTCGCGACGGTCAACGGTGCTCCCCCTAGGCCGATATCGTCAGTCACAAAGTGACGTACGATGACGTGCGGTGGAGCCAGAAGGGGAGCGAAGTCGCTCATCGTGATCCTCTTCCTGTTCTTCATTGCGTCGATCTGCCTACTGCCGAAGCCGGCCTATGCCGCGCCCTCGCAGGCGTTGGTCTACGCCGACCTGCCGCCTCCACTGCCGATCGCTGCTGCAAATCCCGGTGAAATGACCCTCTATCTCGAACTCGTGGTCAATGGCCTTGAGACGGGGACGATCTCACCCGTTCTCAAGTCGACGGATTGCTTCATGGTGCCGGCAGCGGACCTCCACCGTGTCGGTCTGATCTCCGATTTCGACGAGGAGCGCGTCTGCCTCAGCGCACTGCCCGGCGTTAAGACCGAGTACGACGCTTCCCGACAAAAACTGCACCTGATGCTGCCGCCGGGTCAGCTGCGCGGGCAGAATTTGAGCGCGCCCCATGCCGCGTTCGAGCAGGCGCGTGGGGCGACCGGAGCCTTGCTCAATTATGAGGTGTTCGCCAGCGATGGTGGCGGCACGTCGCCACTGATTTCCATGTGGCATGAAGCCCGCCTGTTCAGCCCTGGAGGGCTCTTCTCCTCCACCGGCGTGGTGCGTTCGCGAGGAGGAGCCTCGTTCACACGATATGACACACGCCTGCTGAGATCCGAGGAAAATCGGATGACGACATTGGAGGTGGGCGATGTCGTCACGCGCGGCGTTGCATGGGCATCTGCCGTCCGTCTCGGCGGCATTCAGTTCTCGCGCGATTTTTCGGTACGTCCCGACGTCATTACCTATCCGCTGCCTGAATTCACGGGTGAGGCGGCACTGCCTTCAACCGTCGAATTGTTCATCAACCGGCAGCGTCTTATGAACGGGATCGTCAATCCCGGGCCGTTCGCGATTGAAACCGGGCCGTCGATCAGCGGGCTTGGGGAAGCGAATATCGTTGTAACCGATATGCTCGGCCGCAGCGTCTCCACGACGATGCCATTTTACGTCAGCAGCGCGCTTCTGCGGCGTGGTTTGAATGACTATGCGGTCTCCATTGGCGCTCTTCGTTATGGCTACGGGTTCAAGAATTTCGACTATGGCAAGCTTGCGGGAACAGCCTCTGCGCGGCACGGCCTGACGAACTCCGTCACGCTGGAGGCCAATGTCCAGGCGACACGCGACTTGTTGGTCATCGGCGGGGGCGGCGTCGTCGGCCTTGGCTCTCTGGGGGTTTTGGGCGCCTCATACGCCAGAAGCTGGCGTGACGGTGCTGGCGGTGGCCAGCTTTCAGCCAATTACGAGTATCTGACGCGCGATTTTTCGATCAACCTGAGGCATGTTCGGCAGGATGCTGCCTTCGCGCAACTGGGTTCGGGGCCTCGCGGCCTCGACCGTGGCAAGCAGCGTGTGTCATCGGTTACGTCCAATATTTTCCTTGGTTCGATGGGCGCGGTCAGCGCAGGATATTTCGATGTCCGGGCGGGAAAATCCGGCGGGCGCCTCGCCAATATTTCCTGGTCCTTACCGTTCGTGCGGCAAAGTCGCCTCCATGCTTCGGCCTCGCGGGAGTTCAAGGAACGGACCTGGTCTGCGATGCTCACCCTGTCGCTGCCGCTTGGGCAGCGCCGTGGCACGGCCAGCAGCAGCATTCTTCGGGATGCGGGAGGGGGACGCAACTGGCGTCTGGATTATGCTCGTCATGTCCCGTCGGCGGGCGGACTTGGGGTGCGTGGCAGCGTCTCGCAGTCCGCGAACCGGCCTGTCTATATGCAGAGCGACATCACCTGGCGAACTCCGCAGGCCCAGCTTCGCGGTGGTGCGTACGGCGATCGGGCAGCTACGGGCTGGGTCAGCGTCAGTGGCTCACTTGTCGCGATGGACAAAGCGGTTTTCGCTGCCAACCGCATTGCCGACGCCTTCGCGTTGGTCAGCACCAATGGCGTTGCAGATATCCCGATCAGATATGAAAATCAGCTAGTCGGCCGCACGAACCGTCGTGGTCATGTCCTGATCCCTTGGGTCAGCGCTTATTATCGCGCCAAATATGAGATCGACCCATTGTCGCTCGACGCCAATGTGAAGGTACCGATCGTTACCCAGCATGTGGCGGTCTCACGCGGCAGTGGCGCGTTGGTGGCGTTCCCCATCGAGCGCATGAAGGCGGCTCGAGCAACGGTTCTGGATTCCGCGGGAAATCCGTTGTCGGCTGGGTCCGTGGCAACCGTGAACGAAGCATCGTCAGCCTATATCGGTTGGGACGGTATGCTGTTCATGGAGAATCTGAGCGCCTCCAATCATATCTCGGTCGGATTGGCTGAAGGTAGATCCTGCACATTTGGTTTTGCTGCCGAAATGGATACGGATGATATCCTCGATCTTGGAACGCTCACATGCCGATAGGGGCGTGGCGAATGGCGCGATATGTCGCGGCCATGATCTGCGGCTTCGCCGGTGTGCCGGCGATCGCCTGCACATTGGATCATAGCAGCGTCTCGCTGGGCAGTGAATCCTCCTTCGTCGTTGGCACGACGGTACAGCGGGGGAGTGGGGCGAGCGGTCTGGAATGCGATGTGACGCTGGCCGCCCTGGCGACCCACTATGTTGGACTGACGGTGGATGCCTCAACGTTTCAACTCGAAGGTCCGGCGGGTCAGAAAATCAACTTCGAGGTTGCGCTTTCCGAGAATGGGGCGGCGCTGACGACCGGAAACTTCTATAATCTCTCGTCCATCAGCGTGCTCAGCTTGTTTTCCGGCACAGGAAATTCGGTACCGATCTATGTTCGGACAATCCCTAAGCCTGGACTAGGGGCAGGAATCTACCGGGGCAGCATCGCAATACGTTGGCACTACTCTGTATGCTCGTTCGGATTGATCGCCTGCGTTACGCATTCAAGCAGCCCCGGATTTGTAAGACCCTTCTTGTTCACTCCGCTCAACTGGGGAACTGGCTCTGTCGTGAACGTCGATGTTGAACTAACTCTTGAGAACGACTGCATGATCTCAGCGCCGAACATAAATTTCGGCGCGGCACCCCTAGTCGGCAAGTTCAATCCAGTAACTCAGACGATTTCCATAAGATGCAGTGCCGGCACGGCCTACACGGTTGGGCTGGATAATGGAGGCAACGCGGAAGGCAGTGTGCGGCGGATGCACAACGGCGGTCATTATCTTCGCTATGAAATATATAAATCTGCCACATCGCCCGATCGCTGGGGTCGCCAGGGGACGGAACGCCGCAGCAGCGACAGTGCGGAGGTCAATCCTGGCACATATGACGCGGTCGTCGCTCAGGGCTTTGGCTACCGCGCTCAGATTCTCATTGATCAGCAAACTCCGCCTGCGGGAGCGTATGCTGATACCGTAACGATTGATGTCTCCTTCTGACTGTAAAATCCGGATAAAATCCGCTGGCTTGGTTGATCTTCCTTCCGCTGAGTGGGCCAGAGGCTATGATAGTCTGGACCACGAAATTGACATTGAATGCCTAGCAAGAAGCACATGCCGGAAGAGATCGGCAAGCTGCGTGAAGTTGAGCTCGTGTTGGCTCGGGGGGCTCGACCGCGGAGGCCTGCCGGCGGATCGCGGTTAGCGAGCAGACAACTATCGCTAACGCAAGGAATATGGCGGGATGAAGGTCGATCAAACGTCGGGGACGCAAGACCTAGAGAAGGAGAACTAGCGGCTGCGCCGTGCGATCTCGGACTGACGCTAGGCAAGCTGATCCTGCAGTAAACCGCGAAGGGAAGCTTCTGAGCTCCGTGCGGCGGCGACGCTGCATCAATCAGTTACGACGAAATCTGCCTATCCGGGTACCCTGAAGCTTTGTATTCATGTCACCCTTGGTGCGATTGATCAGGCGTCCAAGGTCCCCTTTTTGCCGACAGACTCGATGCCGTTCGGTGCGCCTTCAGATAGGTCGCGTCGATAATAGCCGTCTTGCGCTCGGCACCCGTGGAGGACAGCCCTTCCATGATCTGGGTGAAGGCACCCATCTGCCCCCAAGCGCTTCCAACGGTTGTAGAGCGTCTTTTGCGGCCTGTATTTGTTGTCTCGGTGCATCGCGCCAGCGCAGCCCGTTGCGGTTCACGAAGACGATCCCGCTCAACACCCGACGATCATTCACCCGAGGCTTGCCGCAGCTCTTCGGAAAATATGGCTCGAGCCGCGACATTTGCTCGTCCGTCAACCAGTACGGGTCACTCAATCCAATCTCTTCAAGGAGGCTGAATCACATCAAGTCGCTTATATCAATTGGTTCTTCCCCTAGGGCCTTAATTCCATGCGCCCTCACGTGCCCTGGTGAATCGCCCCGTTGGACAACGTTTAGCTTAGTGCTCCTCAGTCCTCAGCTCCGGTTTGCAGAATTTTTCTGGATTGTGGACCGATGGCAAAAATCTGACGATAATCTGACGCTGCAATTACAAATTTTGCAAACTCTCAATTGTTCATTGCGACGCATTATTAACTGACGATACGTGCCCCTGTCTGAAAATCGTTTTCAATAGATAGGGGCCATATGTACGTTATCGGCGCAGATCGATCCAAGGCAGCCACAAAATTTCTAACGGGTGTAGCCATAATAGCCTTCGGATATTCCATTAGTGCTGCCGCTCAAACTCCCGAGCAAGCGGTGGATCAGGGTGATCATAACGCCCCGATCGTCGTGATCGGCACGAAAGAGGATGCGCGCCTTTCGACAGGATCGGCCGTCGTGATTGACAAGGCGGACCTCGAAGTTTTCGAATATGCTAATATTCACAGTATCCTGCGTTCTGCACCTGGTGTCTATGTGCGGGAGGAGGATGGCGTGGGTACCTTTCCGCGTATCGGCATCCGCGCGTCGTCTTCGGGACGCAGCGACCGTATCTCGATCATGGAGGACGGCATTCCGGCAGCGATGTCTGTCTATGCCAACAACTCCGCCTATTACTTTCCGACCGCCGGACGTATGAGCGGTATCGAGGTTCTCAAGGGACCGGAAATCCTTCGCTACGGTCCACAAACGACATCTGGAGCGATCAATCTCCTATCGACCCCAATTCCCGATTCAGCTGCGGGCTTTCTCAACGCCGAAGTCGGCACCTGGGATACGCGTCGCATCCATAGCTGGGCGGGCGGAACCTTTGGGCAGTTCGGTGTGCTGGTCGAAACCTATCAGAGCCGCACCGACGGCTTTCACAAGATCGATCGTTCCGATCGGACAGCCGGCAACAATATCCGCGAATATATGGCAAAGCTGCGTTGGCGGGCGGCGGATGACGCGCCTATCCAGCAGCAGATCGACCTCAAGCTGTTCAAGGGCGACAATGCGGCGGACGTTTCCTATGTCGGCCTGACTGACGCCGATTTCCGTCGCAATCCCAACCGGCGCTACGGTCTGACCGAACTGGAGCGGATGAATCAGGGGCGCAGATCCGCGAGCCTTCAGCATCAAATCCATTTCACGCCTGATATCTCGCTGATCTCGACCGGCTATGTGACCAAGACGTTCCGCAACTACCGGCGGGTCAACCAGATCAATGGCATTGGTCTCAGCACCTCCAACGGCATCACCTCGTTGATCAATCGGGGCGAAAACAGCCCTGCCAGTGCGGGCAATCTTACCCCGGCGCAACTTCAGGCTATTCTCGACGGCGCGATGGATACGACCCACGCCAACGGCATTCGCTACGGTCTGAACTTTCAATCCTTCATCTCCAAAGGACTGTCGTTCGAGGGGCGTGCGGTCTTTTCCACGGGCGGGATCGAGCATGAGCTGATGGGTGGTGTGCGCCTGCACAAGGACACGACAAAAAACACGGCCACCCTATCCAACCCGATCTATCGACAGGTTAGCGGCAGCCTGGTGACGGTCAGCGCTGGCACACCAGCGACGCCGAGCGAGGGCTACGCGAAGGCGACATCCTTCTGGATCGCGGACCGCATTCGGATTGGCGACCTGATCCTGTTGCCTTTGCTGCGCCACGAAGACATCCGCTCGGTGGCGAATGTCGATCTTACCACCAGCAACCGAAACGCGCTTAAGAAGACCACCTGGGGTGTCGGGCTCAATTACGAGGTTGGTACGCAATGGACGCTGCTTGCCGGCGTTCACAAGGGCTTCGCGCCGCCAGGCTCCGGGGTGGCCATGGGTTCAAAGGGAGAAGAGAGCACGAATATCGAAGGCGGCATCCGTTTCCGCAACAACAGCTTCGGGGTCGACGTGATCGGCTTCTACACCGATTATGACAATGCGTTGCGCACCTGTATCGTTGCAAACCCTTGCACCGGCGGCCGTGTGGATGGCGTGCAGCAGGATGGAGCCAAGGAGGTGCATGGTCTCGAGGTGCTGGCCTATGGCAACCTCGTCGAAGGCAATGGCTTCCGGCTCCCGGTACAACTCGCCTACACATACACGGATGGCGAGTACAAACGCGCGGCCGACGTCGGAACGGCGGTGCGCAAGGGCGACGTGCTCGACAACACGCCAAAGCATATCGGTCGCTTCCAGCTGGGACTGGATCACGACGCAGGCTTCAATTTCAACGTCGCGCTCAACTATCAGGATGGTGCGTGCGCTACCACCACCTGTGGTCGCCCCGGTGTGGATGCGCGCTTCCTGAGAACGCAGAGCCTGTTCACGATGGATCTGTCTGCCTCTTATGCGCTTACGGAGTCGGTCGATCTCTACGCACGGGTCGAAAACCTGTTCGACGAGCAACGCATCACGCATCGCGGTGCCGATGGCGCAAGGGGCAATCCGGGGCGATACATCGGTGGTGGTCTGCGGGTGAACTTCTGACGACACACCCGCGCGTCCCTGCCTGGACGCGCGGGTGACCTTCTCTGAGGACGGCTAGATGGCCAATGATCATCTGATATTCCGTAAGCGGACGATCCATGAACGCCGGGCGATCCGTTTCATCCGCGGCGAAACCATTTCCTTCGGCTGCATTCGCCCGGAAGAGAGCAAAGGGGACCCTGCGACGGATGAAGATGCTCTTGCCCGCTACCGCCATGCGCATTTCGGATGTCTGCGGCAGTTTTCTCGTCGCAACGGGTTGGAAATCAGGCCTGTAGAGGCGCCCTATATCGCTCCTGGTGAATGGGCCCTCCTGCGCTGGTTGGCCGAGGCGCAGCGCCAGGTCGGATTGCACAGCTGTGACATTCATGATCTCGGCCTGACGACCTCGATCCGCACCTGTGCCGCCATTCTGACAACATTGGGGGTGCGACTGCCGATCGCGGCGCTACGCACAGCGTCAATTTCCTGTGACCGGTCGCAAATGATCAACCCTGTGGTACACGGACAAACCGATCAGATCGCCAACTCTCCTGGCCACACGCGATTTAGGGGCTATTCCCCAACACTCTTCGAGAACCGGGCGTGAGAATCCTGCTTATTGAAGATGACCAGAAGACGGGTCACTTTATTGCTCGTGGTTTTACCGACCTTGGCCATACGGTCGATTGGTCCGAAGATGGGATCGAGGGCCTGTCGAAGGCGACTGAGGGCCGTTTTGACGTCATGGTCGTTGACCGGATGCTGCCCGGGCGATCCGGCTTCTCGGTGGTAGCGGCGCTTCGCTCTCAAGGAATCAAGACACCAATTCTTGTCCTCACCGCTCTGTCGGCCGTGGAGGAAAGGGTAGAAGGCCTGGAAGCCGGGGCAGATGACTATCTCGGCAAACCTTTCGCCTTCAGCGAATTGTTGGCCCGCGTGCGTGCCCTTCATCGTCGCAGTACAGATGCCGGCGAGATGGAGCGCGACCAGATCAGTGTGGGTGATCTCCACGTCGACTTCCGTAACCGGCATGTCACTCGGTCCGGGCGGCGGTTGGACTTAACGCCGCAGGAATACAGGCTGCTGGAGTTTTTTATTCGCAGGGGGGGGCAGACCGTAACCCGAGCCATGCTGCTGGAGGGGCTGTGGAGCTACGATTTCGATACACGGACCAACATCATCGATGCTCATGTCAGCCGGTTGCGCGCGAAGATCGATCGCGGCTTCGACAAGCAATTGCTGCGAACTCTGCGCGGCGTGGGATATGTTCTCGATGCGGAAGACTAGGCGATTGTCGCGGCTATGGCGGACGGCGACCTTCCGCCTCGCCATTGTCTTCGCATCAATCTTCGGGATTGGGGCTGCGGCGATGCTGCAGTTGCTCGATTTCGGCATCGCTCGCTACGCGGAGGACGAACTGCGCGATGCCTTGCGCCACCAGATGGCGATCATGCGCGCCGATGCGCAACTGGAGGGCAGCGCAGCACTGGTCAAGATTCTGACGGAGCATGTCCGTACGGACAGGATCAACCGCTATCGTTATCTGGTCATTCCGCGGTCCGGCTCCGCGTTCGACAGCGGAATTCCCCGCACTGCCGTTCGCATCGACGGTTTTGCGACGATCGAGGCAATGGCAAGCGACATCTCGCCGATCCCAGGGCAGGGCCAGGTCGAGATGCTCGTCCTGACCGAACGCCTGGCGGACGGCACATTCATGGCCGTCGGCCGCGAAAGCTCTTCACTCAATGCGCTGCGAGCCGGCCTCCACCGGGTGGTCATATGGGGCGGCATCGGCCTTATCCTGCTGGCGGCAACCGCCGGCATCGTCGCTGGATCATTGTTCCTGCGACGACTGGAGCTGGTCAACGACACGACGGGCCGGATCATGGAGGGGAATCTTTCACAAAGAATACCCTCGATAGGATTTGGTCAGGAATTTCTTGATCTTACCAATAATTTGAATGGAATGCTCGACCGACTCGAAGCTGCCATGACTGTCATGCGTCAAATATCCACCGATCTGGCCCATGATCTACGCATGCCGCTGACGAGGCTTCGAAATCGCCTGGAGGAAATCAAACCCTCCTCCGAAATCCAGGCATGCCAGATCGAAAGCGCGATCGCGGAAGCAGACGAGCTTCTCATATTGTTCAATGCCATGCTGAGGCTCGCTCGGGTTGAAGCCGGCAATACACCATCGGACATGGTCCTGGTTGATCTGGGCGCGCTGATCAAACGGGCCATCGATGCTTATCAACCGGCGGCCGAAGAGGGTGGGCGGGTGTTGGTGGCGCAAGCGGAAGGGACGCACGAGATGCGTGGCGACCCGGCTCTGCTCACCCAACTGATCGCCAATCTTATCGATAATGGGCTTTGCCACACTCCTCCCGGAACGAAAATCGAGGTCGAGGCGCGTTCATCATCCGAAGGCACGTTGCTGATCGTGAAAGACGATGGGCCCGGTGTACCCGAGGCGGAGCTACCTAACCTTCCAACCCGCTTCTATCGTGTCGATCACAGTCGGAACCGCCCGGGCACGGGGCTCGGCCTGACACTGACTGCAGCGATCGTCGAGCTGCACCATGGCACCATGCGCATCACCAATCGAAATCCGGGCCTACGCGTCGAAATATCATTGCCGCCTGCGGCCACCCAGAAATGACCAGTAGGCCGGGCAGGGGTCCGTTCCTACACATCGAGGAGATCAATCCGTGACACCACGTCTTTCGATCGCTGCCGTCCTGGCAGCCCTGCTGACGACAAGCTGCTCTGGCGGTGCCGACAACGCCAAAGTTCAGGAGGTGAACCTCTATTCGGCGCGTCATTATGACAGCGACTTGCCTCTGTATGAGCGCTTCGCCAAGGAGACGGGAATCAAGGTCAATCGCATAGAGGGCAATGCCGATCAGCTTGTCGCCCGCATGCGAAGCGAAGGCAAGAACAGCCCGGCCGACTTGTTCATCGCCGCCGATGCCGGTGCCTTGTGGCGTGCCGATCAAGCCGGCTTGTTTCAGCCTGTCCAGTCCGAGACGTTGAACGAACGCGTCCCGGCCAGTCTTCGTCAGCCGGACGGGCACTGGTACGGCTTTACCCGGCGAGCTCGCGTCGTGGCTTACGATAGTGCGAAGGTGCGTCCGCAGGAGGTCGACGATTACGCAAAGCTCTCCGGCCCTCGCTTCAAAGGCAAGATCTGCGTGCGATCCTCCGACAGCGTCTACAACCTCTCCCTGGTTGGCGCGGTTATCGAAGCCCTGGGCCAGGATGGCGCAAGCCAGTGGGTGCATGGGATCGTCGCCAACATGGCGCGGCCACCGGAAGGCGGCGATCGCGATCAGATCCGCGCTGTCGCCGCAGGCGTCTGCGAGGTCGCGTTGACCAACAGCTATTACTATATCCGCATGGCAAATGGCGATGACGAGGCTGACCGCAAGATCACCGAACGCGTTAAGCTCGCCTTCCCGAGCCTCGACGGCAAGGGCGCGCACGTCAACATCTCGGGCGGCGGAGTCGTCGCCAACGCGCCCAACCGGAATAATGCGATCAAGCTTCTGGAATTCCTCGCCTCCGCGGATGCGCAGCGCCATATCTCGGCCAACAACAATGAGTTCCCCGCTTCTCCCGACGTCGCGGCACCTCCGCCAGTCGATGCCTATGCGGATTTCACGGCTAATCCGATGAGCGCCGCCGCCTTCGCGGCGCGGCAGCCCGAAGCGCAAACGCTGATGAGCGCGGCCGGTTGGCGGTAGCGGCTTTGGCCGTTCATCGTCGGCGCCCCTCACTTCCGGTAACGTTGGCGGCGTTCGTCGGCCTGGTAGCCATGCTGCCGTTGGTCGGCGTCGCCGCCGCCGCGCTGTTTGGCGAGACTGCGGACATCGCCCTGCGCGATATCCTGCGCTACGCGGCGACCTCGGCATGGCTGGCGGTGCTTGTCGGCATCATCACGGCCATTCTCGGCACGTTGGCGGCGTGGCTGGTCGTTATGCACCGCTTTCCGGGCCGTGACGTCTTCGCCTGGGCGCTGGCTTTGCCGCTGGCGGTTCCAGCCTTCGCCTTGGCTTACGCCTATGCCGATCTGTTCGACGTCGCGGGGCCATTGCGAATTTGGATGCGCGAAGCGTTCGGCTTCGATCTGCCGTTCGAGATGCGCGGAATGGGTGGGGCGGCGTTTATACTCTCCTGTGCCTTCTACCCTTATGTCTATCTCGCAATGCGCGCTGCGTTTCTCAACCAGTCGATGAACGTGCTGGAAGCGGCCAGAATGCTCGGATGCGGCGGCTGGCGCGCGCTGCATCGCGTGGCCTTGCCGATGGCGCGCCCGGCACTGGCCGCTGGCGTTGCGCTGGCGGTGATGGAAACGCTTGCCGACTATGGCGCGGTGCAGTTTCTCAGCGTGCAGACATTGACGACTGGTGTGGTGCGCGCCTGGTCGGTTTACGGTTCGACAGTCAGTGCCGCCCGTTTCGCCCTGCCGCTCCTCGCCGCCGCCGCGCTGTTGCTGTGGATCGAGCGTCGTGGTCGCAAGGGGCGCACGCATGAAGCGGGCAGTGGGCGATGGCGTGTCCTTGACCAGACGCCTTTGTCCGGCCTTTCGGCCGGGCTCGCCGCGGCTTTCTGCATCTTGCTTTTCACGGCAGGGCTATTGCTACCGGTCGGATGGCTGCTCGTGAACGCGCTGAACGTCACCCCAGACTGGCCGCGCCTCCTGCGCGCTGGAACGCATAGTCTGACCCTTGGCATCATCGGCGCATTCGTCACGGTCGTCCTCGCGACCACCCTGGCGCTTGGCGGGCGCCGGCTGCCGATCGCTACGCGCCTCGCCAGCCTCGGTTATGCGACGCCGGGTGCGGTGATGGCAATCGGCCTGCTCACACCTGCTGGCCTGATCTGGAGCCTGATGCCCGATTCCGGTTACGTGATCGCCATAGCCCTTCTCATCTACGCCTATGCGGCGCGGTTGATGGCGGCAGCGCTCGAACCAATCGATGCCGGTCTCGCCCGCGTGACGCCATCGATGATCCAGAGCGCGCGAAGTCTTGGTCGCAGTGAAGCCGGTGCCGCGCTGGCCGTGGAATTGCCGGTGGTACGGGGCGCCATGCTGACCGCAGGACTGATCGTCTTCATCGACATCCTGAAGGAATTGCCCGCGACCCTGATCCTGCGACCGTTCAATTTCGACACATTGGCGGTAACTGCCAGCAATTACGCGCTTGATGAGCGGCTGGAGCAGGCGGGAGCACCTTCGATTCTGATTGTTCTACTGTCACTGCCAGCGGTGATCTGGCTGACGCGCAAGATTGCTCTATCGCGGCCCGGCTCCTAGGCAAGGTAGCGATGCCATCATCAGCCCTGACAATCCGCAACGTTTCTCGCTTTTATGACGGTCGTGCGGTTGTAGCCCGAGCAAGCCTTGATCTGCGCGCTGGCCGGATAACCTGCCTTCTCGGACCGTCGGGGTGCGGGAAAACTACACTGCTGCGGATGATCGCGGGCCTGGAACCCGTCGATGACGGCGAGATCGCGATTGGCGGTATACCGATGTCGACGCGCGAGGCGCTCATTTCGCCGGAGGATCGCGGCGTCGGATTGGTGTTTCAGGATTTTGCACTGTTCCCGCATTTGACCGTGGCGGACAATATCGGCTTTGGCTTGGCCGGCGTTGCCACCACAGAGCGTCACACACGTGTCGCGGCGCTGCTGGCGCGCTTTGACATCGAACGCCTTCAGCATAGCTGGCCGCACATGCTTTCGGGTGGAGAGCAGCAGCGCGTCGCGATCGCGCGGGCGCTTGCGAGGGCGCCGGCCGTGCTGTTGCTCGATGAACCCTTCTCGGGCCTCGATGGACATCTGCGCGCGGCCGTGCGGCAATCGATGCTCTCCGATCTGCGTGCCGCCGGCACAGCCGTGCTGATCGTCACGCATGACCCGGAAGAAGCCATGCTGATGGCTGACGACCTTGTGCTGATGGCGGCCGGGCGCATCCTTCAGTTCGGTAATCCCGAGGAATGTTATCTACGGCCGACGTCCGAAGCGGCGGCGCGACTGCTTGGCGAGGTCTCGATCATTCCAGCAAGGATTATGAATGGTCTAGCGCATACCGCCTTCGGTCTACTGCCGGCACAGGAGTTTCCCGATTGCGAGGCAAGCATATTGGTTCGGCCCGAAGCGGTACGCCTTGACGATGCCGGCATGGCAGCGAACATTGTCGACGTTCGCTTCGTCGGCGCAGCCTGGGCCGTGGTCCTTTCGTCCGGGGATGCCGTTATCTCAGCCCGCATGCGGGGGGCGGTGCCTGGAATCGGTACGCGGGTAGGGGTGGCAATCGATACGGTGGGGACGGCGATCATCGCTGGGTGAGAGCACCATGCGCGGCAATGCTGGTTGCGCGACAGCCTTTGGAAGCGACTCCCGCGCGTGTGGGAAGGGCAGATGTATGGGTACGTCCGATCCGGGACGCAATCGTGCGGATGCGGCTTTGCGTCTCATCTGGTTCCTTGCCGGATTGCTCTGCGTAGGCTTGGGTTTTGTCGGCGCCTTTCTTCCATTGATGCCGACAACGATCTTCCTGATCCTGGCCGCGGGGTGTTTCGCCCGCTGCTCGCCGCGTCTCGAGTCATGGTTGCTCAATCATCCGCGCTTTGGCCCGTCCTTGAGGCTATGGCATGAACAGCGGGCAATTCCGCGCGGTGGCAAGATTGCCGCATGCATTGGTATCACGCTCGGCTATGTTGTTTTTGTGAGGAGCGGGCATCCCTCTTTGGCCCTTGCTCTGGTTGTGGCCGTCATGCTCTTCCTGTGCGCCGGATGGATCGTAACGCGGCCCAATCCAAGGTGAATCGCAGAAGCGCTTCGGTTCCGCTCGCTGATTGAAGCCATGGGGTGCTTGGCCTTCTTCCCTGTCACGAAAGAGCAGGGCCGCCGTCCGACTGAATGCGTCATGCTCTGTTCTGTGAGGGCTGCTAGGCTGAGCCACTCGTCAGTGAAGGCGGGTATCGTGCTGCCCCCTGTCGGGCTCTTGCGATAGCTCGGGCAGTCTTATGGTGATCGAGAAGCCGTTATCTGATCGGAGCGTTGCGCTGCCCCCGTGGGCCGTGGCGATCGCGCCGACCAATGCGAGGCCGAGGCCATGACCCGATGTCGTGCGCGCTTGCTCCGCCCTTGCGAAGCGCTGAAACAATCTGCCGGCTTCGTTCCCGCCGACCCCTGGTCCGTTATCTGACACCTCGCTTTCCACCGCGCCGTCGACATTGATCGCACGCAACGACACCATCGTTCCGGGTGGTGTATGGCGCAAGGCATTGTCGAACAGATTGGCGATTGCCTGGTTCAAAAGGCGCTGATCTCCATTCACGACAAGATCGGGAGCGATGTCGGATCGCAGATGATGGCCGCTTTCTTCGAAGTCGGGCCGGTAACTGTCCACTATCTGCTCCAGGAGGGATGTCAGGTCGACCCGGCGTCTTGGCAGGCGCTTCCCCATGCCCTCTACTTCTGCGATACGGAGAAGAGCCGCGAATATCTCGAGGAGTTCGGCGGCTTGGGCACGCGCATGCGCGATATGCCGAGCCTTTTCGGCAGGTTCGACCCCCTCGACCGCATTGTCGAGACTGGCATAGAGCCGGGTGAGCGGTGTCCGTAGATCGTGCGCGACGTCGCTCGACACCTGGCGAAGATTGTCCATGAGACCGGCGATGCGGTCCAGCATGTCATTGAGCGTGCTTGCGAGCAGATCGAACTCGCTCCCGGATCCGTCGCGAGGGACGCGGCGAGACATGTCGCCATCGATGATCGCATGCGCGGTTGCATGGATGCGGGCAAGGCGGCGGCGGGTGATCCAGCCGATGAGGGCGGCCGCGCCGATGCCGGCCAGCAACATGGCGGTCAGCGCGCCTGCGAACAGTGTCACCAGCGCGCGATCCAGGGCGTTGAGATCGCTGCGATCGGCGGCGACGACAAGCGTGCCGCCTGCCACTTTCGTGGTCAGCGCCTGGGCGATGCCGGACCGATCGCCGCTACGATAATATAGGAACTCCTCATATCCTTCCTTGTCCGGAACCTGGGCAATCAAGTTGCCGGCAAGGCGCTCTCCAGCCGCCCCCAGAAGGAGATAGTCGAGACTGGCGGTGGATCGTGCGGCCTCACGACGCCGGATCGCTTCCGCGAGGCCAAGTATCCCGTCCTCATGCGCCTCAGCGATCAGCGCGGCTGTTTCCGTGGCGGTGCGATGATCGAGTTGCTCCTCCAGCGCTTCATGCGTGGTCTCGTAAGCGACTGCGCCAATGCTGATCGTCGCAAGGGCGAAGATCAACGCGACCAGCACGACGAGCCCCGAGGTCGTGCGCCAGGGCTTCCCCAGCATCAGCTGCCCCGGATCATGTAACCAGCGCCGCGGATCGTCTCGATGGCGTCTTCATCGAATCCTGCGTTGAGTTTCGACCGTAAGCGGCTGAGATGTGTCTCGACGATGTTGGTCTTGGGATCGAAGTCGAAATCCCACACCCGCTCGAGCAGCATGGTGCGTGTCAGGATGCGGCGCGGATTGCGCATCAGTTCGGCCAGCAAAGCGAATTCGCGGGGCTGAAGCGCCACGCGCCGCCCTCCGCGCTTTACCGTGCGCATATGAAAGTCGAGAGTGATATCGCCGACCGTAAGATGCTGGTTCTCTATCCGTACGGCGGGTCGCCGGCCTAGGGCGTTCAACCGTGCGGCGAGCTCGGAGAAAGCAAAGGGCTTGACCAGATAGTCATCGGCTCCGGCTTCCAGGCCATCGACCCGGTCGGCGATTCCGCCCATGGCGGTCAGCATGATGACCGGTGTCGTATTCTCCGCGGCGCGCAGCGCCTTCACCAGCGACAGACCGTCGAGGCCGGGCAGCATCCGGTCGAGAACGATGACATCGAACTCGCCGCTGGTGGCGAGGAACAAGCCATCGCGGCCCTCGGTGCTCAGCGTTACCCGATGACCGCCCTGTTTCAGTCCTTTCGCGATAAACTCGCTCGTTTCTCGCTCATCCTCGATGACCAAAATTTGCATGGGGAACCCTAGCGCGTTTCTGGCCCGTTTCGCCAGCCGCCACCCAATGCCCGAAACAACGCCACCTCGGCTTGACCAAGGCTGATATCGCTTTGGACCGTGGCCAGCCGCGCGCCGGCGAAAGCGCGGTTGGCATCAACCTGAAGCAGGCTTGCGGCATCGCCCAGCCGCACGCGCGCGGCTGCGCGACGGGCATAGGCTTCGGCCGCGACAGCTGCGTCAGCGAGATCGCGGTTACGACGCACCTCGGCATCATAGGAGGCGAGGCCGGTCTCCACCTCACGCAGAGCCTTCAGGATGGCGGCATCCCAACTCGCCAGCGCCGCCCGTTCGCCTGCCTGGGCCTGCTCGAGCTCCGCCCGGGCGGACACCTGGTTGGGAAAGGCCCAGCTGATGAGGGGAGTGGCGACCGCGTCGAACCTGCCGGCAAGCAAGCCCAACGCGCCGCCAAGATTGACGCGCGGATAGAAATCGGCGCGCGCAACTCCAACGCGTGCGGCAGCCGCTGCCAACTTGCGTTCGGCTTCGCGCACGTCGGGACGACGCACTAGCAGGGCTGTGCCATCGCCGACCGGCGCCGCCGACTTCAGCCGCGGCATAACGGTGCATGAGATATCAAATGATCTCGCATCGACAGGCGGGCGCCCCTGCAGTGTAGCGAGCCGGTAGAGAGCATTGATCCGGAGCGCTTCGAATGGCGCAATCGTAGCGCGGGTGGAGGCGGCAAGACTTGCCGTTTGCGCTACCTCGAGCTGTGAAACCTCACCGGCAGCCAGCTGTTCACGCACGAGCAGAACGGAGCGGTCCTGCGTATGTGAGACGGCCTTGGCTTCTTCGAGTGCGCGGCTGGCACCGCACAGCTCCACATAGGCCTGAACGGTATCGGCGACGACGGCGACCTTCACGGCGTCGAGCGCGGCGGCTTGTGCTTCCGCATCGGCGCGCGCGGCCAGCGCACCGGATCGCAGGCGTCCAAACAGGTCGATGTCCCAGCCGGCAGTTGCGGCAACATCCCATTTGCTTGTCGAGAGCGACGCCGCGCCAGGTTGATTGCTCGGATTATCGAGGGTCAACGAGCTTTCTACCGTCGTCGTCGGCAGGCGGACGGCCTGCGCCTGACTGAATGCCGCGCGTGCGGCATCTAGGTTGGCATAGGCGACGCGCAGATCGGCGTTTGCGGCAAGGCTTGCCTCCACCAGCCTGTCGAGCTGACGGTCGTCGTAGAGATGCCACCAATTGTCGGGAACGGGCGTGATCGAGGCCACCGCGAATTGGCCGAAGGGACCAGCTGCGCTGGGTGGGATCGTTGACGGAGACGGCGCCGGCGTCGTCATACAGGCAGTCACGCCGAGCAGCATGAGTGGAGCAAGGCAATAAGAGTTCATGCTGGTATCTCCCGACTTTCGGCAGGCGATGCCGGGCGCTCCTCGCCGTAACGCGCATAAAGAGCCGGGAGCAACAGGAGGTTGAGCGCGGTGGAGGAGATAAGTCCGCCCAGGATCACGATCGCCATGGGATGCTCGATTTCATGACCGGGCGCGTCGCCCGCCACGATGAGGGGGACCAGCGCGAGCCCGGCGCAAGCCGCCGTCATCAGGATCGGCACCAGTCGCTCTTCTGCGCCGCGCAACACCAGTTCGCGGCCGAAGGCCATGCCCTCGTGCCGTTCCAGATGCTGGTAGTGGGAGAGCAGCATGATGCCGTTGCGCGCCGCGATGCCGATCACCGTCACGAAGCCAACCAGCGAACCCAGGGACAGCACGCCGCCGGTCAGGGCCACTGCCATCACGCCGCCGACCAGGGCGAAGGGCAGGCTCACTCCGACCAGCGTGGTGATGCGGCGGGAGCGGAACTCGATCCATATGAGCAACAGAACTCCGACAAGGCATAGCGCGCCGGTTGTCCACAGCCGTTGGCGTGATTCCTTGAGCGCGGCATATTCGCCGAGCACTTGCGGATGATAGCCGGTGGAGAAGGGCACCTTGCCGACCTCCGCCTCGACGGCCTGAGCGACTACACCGAGATCGGCGCCCGAGACGTTCATCGTCACGTCGAGCCGGCGCTGGCCGTTCTCGCGCTTGATTTCATTTGGTGCCGGGATGATCTCGACGTCGGCAATGTCGGACAGCCGCACCGGCGCGCCGGTCGGCGCCTGAATCATCAGATCGCGCAGGGCATGGATATTGTTGCGGACAGCCGGCTCGCCCCAAACAGCGACATCAAAGGCTTTCTGCTCTTGGTATATCTCACCGACCTTTTGTTGCGCTACCAGCGTTTGCGCTTGGCGCCGCACTTCACCCGCGGTCAGGCCGAGTCTTGCCATTTCATCAGGTTTGGGACGGATGCGAAGCTGCGCGACCAGCACCTGGCTTTCCAGCTTGAGGTCCGAGACGCCCTGAATCCCGCTAATTGCTTCGCGCACGCGCTGGCCGGCCGCGCGGAGTTCGTTCTGTTCTGGGCCATAAATGCGCACGACAATGGTGGCGCCCGCGCCGGTCAGCACTTCCTTGATGCGTTCGCGCAGATAGGTCAGCACATCTCGGAACAGCCCAGGATAGCCTTCCACGACCTCCTTGATGCGAGCGACCGAAGCGTCATAGTCGGCATTCTCGTCGAGACTGACCCATAGTTCGGTAAAATTGGGGCCGACGACTTCGTCGGCCTGTTCGGCCCGACCGATATGGGCACCGAAATTGCGTACGCCGGGAATGGCGCGCAGTTCCTTCGAGGCGCGGATCGTGATCCGGTCCATCGCCTCGATCGAGGTGCCCGGCTTCTCCACAAAGTGCATGAGGAAATCCGTTTCACGGAAATCGGGCAGGAACTGGTCCTTGAAGGTGACATAACCGAGGCTGGCGAGCAGAAGGCCGCCGACGATGATGCCGACAGCTGCCGTCGGACGTGCGATTATGGAGGGCAGAACGTTCGTATAACGGGTCTTCAGCCAGCTTACGAACCGTGTGTCCCGCTCTGCCTTGAGCGGAGCATTGGGCAAGAGAAACAAGCAGAGTGCCGGCGTCACCGTCAGCGCGACCAGCAGCGACGTGGCGATCGCCAGCACATAGGCGATTGCGAGAGGCTGGAAGAACGTGCCGGCAAGACCGCCAAGGAAAAATATCGGCAGAAAGACCAGCATGACGATCAGAGAGGCGAATACCACCGCCGAGCGAACCTCCAGTGAGGCCGCAAGCACGACATCGAATGCAGGCCTTTGATTTTCTGCTTCGCGATTGAGTCGCAAACGGCGCGCGATGTTTTCCACGTCGATGATCGCGTCGTCGACCACTTCACCCAGCGCGATGACCAGCCCCGCGATGACCATCACGTTGATCGTCGCGCCCGACCACAGCAGCACCAGCCCTGCACCGAGCAGTGACAGAGGTATGGCGGCAAGGCTGATGACCGCCTGGCGCCAGTCGCGGGTGAAGGCGAACAGGACCGCAGCCACGAGAATGCAGCCGATGACGAGCGCGCGCGTCAGATTGTCGATCGACCGTTCGATGAAGGTGGCCGGACGGAAGATGGTCGTATCGACCTTCACGTCCGGGAGGCCGGGTTTCATCTCCGCCATTGCCGCTTCGACGCCGTGCGTCAGGTCCAGCGTGTTGGCGGTAGGCTGCTTCTCAACTATCAGCATGATGCCTGGCACGTCGTCGATGATTGCGTTGCCGATCGGCGGCGCATGGCCGTCGACGACACGTGCGACATCGCGGATCCGTACCGGCGCGCCGCCCGACTGCTTGACGAGGGCCTGACCCAGTTCTCTTGCGTCCTGCACCATGCCGGACTGCTGGACCGCAAGGCGCTGGTTGGGCGTGTCGAGAAAACCGCCGCCGCCGACCAGCACGGCATCCCCAGCGGCCGCGCGGACCTCAGCGAGGGTCACCCCTGCGGTACGCAACCGGTCAGGATCGACCAGAACCTGCAACTGGCGATCGCGCTGGCCCCAGACCGCGACATTGGCGACGCCCGGCACGGCCATCAGGCGGGGACGGATCGTCCAGCGCACCAGTTCGGAGAGTTGCATCTGGTCGAGCTTGTCGGAGGTCAGGCCGATCTTCATCGCCCGGCTGGTCGATGAGAGCGGCGGCATCACTACAGCCTGCCGCGCGGCCGTTGGCAGACGTGCCTGTACCTGAGCGACCCGCTCTGCAACCATCTGCCGCGCGCGCATGACATCGCTTCCGCGCTCGAAGAGGATCTGGACAGACGAGAGGCCAAGCACTGACTTTGAACGAAGCGTCATCAGATCGGGGACGCCATTGACTGCGGTTTCGATCGGCACGGTTACAAGGCTCTCCACCTCTTCCGTGGAGAGGCCCGGCGCTTCGGTCTGTATTTCGACCATGGGTGGCGCGAACTCGGGGAACACATCGAGCGGAACATTGCCGCCCGCTCTTACCCCTAAGACGACGAGCAAGCCGGCGATTGCGAGGACGAGGACGCGCTGTACGAGCGCGAAACGGACCAGCCCGGCGAGCATTAGTGCGCCGCCCCGAACTCGGTACCGAACAGTTCGGCTGCGCCTGCGGTTACCACTTCGGCGCCGCGTGCCAGTCCCTGGGAAAGCAGTGCCTGTCCGTTCACTTCCGAGGTGACGGCGATACGCTGGCGCACATAGGTATCTTGCGCTGTCTTTTGATAAACCCATTCTCCGCCATGGATGTCGCGCACGATGGCCGACGACGGCACCGATAGCCCTTTCATCCGGTTGCCGAGCGGCAAGTCGACTGCCACGCGTTGTCCGACGCGATATGTCCGGTCGTGGTTCGGCAGGGTATAGTAAAGATCGACCGTACCGGCAGCGGCATCGGCTGAAGGCAGGGCCTGAACCGGGCGTGCGGTGCGCTGCGCTCCGCCTTCGCCAAGCGGCTGCACCATGACCTGCGCTGAGTGCTGAACAGCGTCGATGTCGCTCCCGAATACCGACACGCGCACCCAGACGGTCGACTGGCTATTCAAAGCGGCGATCGGCGGACCCAGCAGCTGGCGCTGTTGCCGCGATGCTGTAAGTGCCGCATCAGCCGCCGCCAGGGCCGCGGCCGCTTCGTCCCTGGCCCGAATGCTGCCGGCTTCTTCCAGGACAAGGGCGTCGGCGCGGGTAAACGCGATTTTTGCGAGGCGTGCCTGCGCGGCTGTGCGGGCGACCTCACCGTCTGCTATGGCCTGTTGGACGCCGATCTGCTGAAGGTTGGCGAGCGACCCGATCGGAACGCCGCCTGCGGCGATTGGGGGCGCGACGATCTCGCCGGAGACCGGCCGGGAGGCCGTCGCCGATCCTTCATCAACTCGTATGGTCGCGATTCCTAGTCGTTTCTGAGCCTCTGTCGTAAGCTTGAGTCTCAGAATCTCACTCTCATGGGCGACTAGTTCGGCATGAGAGGGGGGTATCGTATATTTGGTAGGGGTATCGCTGCAAGCGGCGAGGGCGAATGGGAGCAGGATGAGTATATAGCGCATGCAGCGACAATATCGCCGCTTCATTAAATTGCGCTGGATTGTACTATACGATTTCCCAACATTCATGCAAAATCATGAATTATCGTATTGACGATTTCTCCCCTGGTGGAACATTATGACTTAGGGCTATTTGGTCATACAGAGGCCTCATCCCACAGATTGATGAAATTCATTGAGACCGTAATTTCCGGAGCCTGTGACACGGCGCTTGGTGCGTAGCCTTTGCCCGGCATTCGGTTTCAACCACCCATAGTCATGGAGGCTTCGGCGCAAGGAATAGCTTTCCGTCGCATGCCGTCCACGGTCGGGATTTTCTTTGAGATTGCTGAAAGCCCGTGATTATTGAGGTGCCGTTGAAAGGAACGGCACATGGAAAAAAAAGCGCTGAGCGCAAAGACGGTTGACGTGTTCAAGCCGAAGATCAAGCGCTACGATGTTCACGACCTGCTCTGTCCGGGCTTGCCCGCGCCGCCAAGCTGCCATCCCGTGCCTTGCGCCTCCTGGATGATGCCGATGCTCTGCGATCGCTGGATATGGGCCGCCGCGACGCCTTGTGGGAAGCGCGGCAAACGCCGGCGGGAAGCCTGCCTTTGTTCGAACATGCCGACGTTCGCGAACTTAGCGACGAACCGGACGCCCGGCTTCTCGCCCTTCAGCCTTGGGAGGAGGTGATGACCGATTACCAGACTGCCCGCCTGTCGCTGAAAGGGCATCCGATGCAGTTCCTGCGACCGTTCTTCAAGGCCGAAGGGGTGATGAGTTGCGTGGAGGTGTGCGGTGCTCGCAACGGCAGGATCGTGCGCACGGCCGGCGTGGTACTGGTGCGGCAGCGTTCGGGCAAGGGCAATGCCGTCTTCGTCATGCTGGTGCCGGGCGAGGTCATGCAAGCCGGTGATCGAAGCAACCAATCCACGGTGTCGCTCGCGGGTCATCCCCGGTCCATGCGGATCGTACCGCCCTCACGCGACTTTCACTGACGGCAGATAGCTTGGCCCGGCTACCAGTCTCTGACTTTGGAGCTATGATGGCGGAAAGCTTAGGCGATAAATCAGCAGCCGGTTGTCATTGTCGACGGCTGAATCGCACGACTGGCCAGACATCCGACACTGGCGCGCGGTAAAATCGTTGTCGTTGCCGACAATCAGAAAGTAATCCTTTGGATGGTCCGGTTCCAATGCGGGGACGAGGTCCATTGCTTCCCATTTTTCGGACAGTCCCTCGACGGAAAGGCCGAAGCGCGCCAGCTGCGCCGGATTGAGCATGTTTACCAACTCGCCCCACTCGGCCGGAACCATGCCCTGCATCAATGCGCGCCCATCGGGATCCAGTAGCAAGGATGTCGTGCCGGTCTCATATTCGGTTCCGGCAAGATTCGTTGCCCCTGTTAAATCCACCAGCAGTATCGTCTTATAGACGACGGGATTGCTGGTGGCGGCCCCGCGTCCCGCAGCATCGCGCGCGAGCATCAGGAAACGATGGCCGTCAAGCGCGATGATTTCACTCTGCGCCGCCGTGTGGTCGGGCGCGCCGCCATCACCTGCCGCGCGATAGACCGGAAGCTGGACGACATGATGCGCCATGGGGCGCGCAGGGGTTGGCGTGCGGCTCACATCATAGGCCAGCACCCGGGTGTTCAAGCGCCCGGCGGCATTGCCGGAGGTGCTGTCTTGCATCAACGCGCTTTGCATCGCCACCAACAAGGTGCGGCCATCGGGCGATAGCGACATGCCCTCCACCCCCTGATTGTTGCGCCGACCTGTCTCCGGCGGCCGCAACGAACCGAAATAGGGCTTTCCGTTTCGGCGTGGCATGACCGCCTCGGGCGGGCGTATCACGCCCCGCAAATGACCGTGGCGGTCGAAATAATAGATGTTCGCCGTGTATTCGTCACCGACGTAGAAATTGCCGTCGCGCGTAAACTGAAGGGATTCAGCGTCGAGCGACACTTTGCCAGCGCCGACGCCAGCGGCCGGCGCGGGTAGCAGGATACTACGCTGTGTCACCGTACCCGTCTCGGGATCGGCGCCAGTGAATGGTCGTCCGCGAAAATCGCGCAGCTTCAATCCGCCATCGGGAATGATGATGACGCGGCCATCGGCCGGAGTGAAGCGGATACGGAAACGATGGAGCCGTGCCGGATAGTCGAAGAACACATTCGCGTCGGGGTCATTGTGTCCCCGGTCGGGTAGCGTCCAGAGAATTCCCTCATAGCCCGTTCCGGTGCGTTTCCAGCTGCCGGGCGCGATCTTCAGAGAAGAAAAAGAACCCAATGTGTCGCCGAGAAAATCCGTCGTGTCGGCAGGAAGTTCGCCTGCGCCGACCAGCCCCCGGCTGACGTAGGTCATGCCGTTCAGCGACAGGCGATGTCCGCCTTCCTGCTGTTCCAGATGTGGCCGGGTGATGGGCTCTTTCCCGGCAGCAATGCCGGGAAAGAGCGTCATCAGGATCAGCGCGAGGGCGCCTGTCCGCCTAGAAGCCAAAGCTGAGCGATCCGAAGACTTGGCGCGGCGCCGATGCGTGAAACACCGCGATGGCGCCTGCCGTGTCGTCCGGCGCGAACACGCTGCTGTCGAAGTTCGTCGCATAGCGCTTGTTGGTCAGGTTGGTGACGTTCAGCGACAGCTTCGTACCCTTCATCGGGCCGAAATCACCGAACCTGTAGCCGAGGCCGAGGTCGAGCGTAACATAGCCCTTGAAGCCCTGGTCATTGGTATAGGTGTAATAGCGGCGGCCCGTATATTTGGCCGCGAGCGAGCCGGTAAAGCCAGCTTCGGTCACGGTCAGGACACTGGCCAGCATCTCCTTCGGCGTGTCGACCTGCTGCTTGCCCTTCGTCCGCTTCACGACGCAGGTGGCGCCGGTGCACCAGTTGAGATCCTCATCATAGGTGGACTTGTTGTAAGAAGCCGAGTTGTACCAGCTCAGCCATGGCGTCGCCTTCCACAGCACGCCCAGTTCCAGGCCCCGGCTGGTAATGCCTCCCGCATTGTGGAAGCTGTTGCCACAGCCTGGGTTCTGCTGCTGGTTGGTCGGGCAGGGGTTATATTGCAACAGCCGATTGTTGAACTTCGTATGGTACGCCGCCAGCGATATCTGCAACGGGCCGCTCACATAGCGATATCCGCCTTCGAAGCTTTTCGACGTCTCAGGCTTCAGGTGATGCCCCTGCAAATCCCAGACAGCTTGGGATACCGACTGGGGTCCCAGCTTGAAGCCGCCCTGGAACATGGCGATGTTCTCGGCATAGCTGGCATAGAGTTCATGTCCGGAGGCGACGTCCCAGTGCACGCCGATCTCGGGCAGGAAATTGTCCTTCGCAACCAACGTGCCGCTGGCGAACTGGCTGGATGCAGGCGGTGGCGTCTTGGCTATGCCATCGATCGCGCGGGCATCCGATTTCGAATAAGTGCTCTTGAACCCGAAATCGATGGTCAGTGTGTCGTCCAGTAGCTTCATCGTGTCCTGGACATAGAACTGCCAGGTCTTCCAATGGGTTTCCTGTGCCCACTGGGCAATGTTGGGCTGCCCCTTCAGATACTGCGACAGGCTGAACGGGCCTTTGACGTTGGTCCAAATGTAGCGCACGGCGCTGCTGGTATTGTCCTCATACCACATGCCGGCCTGAAGGCGGTTGAAGCCCGCTTCCCAAGTCATGCTGGCTAGGACGCCGCTCCGATCGATCGTGTAGCGGGTATCGCGGATGCGAACCGGTACGTCGTCCGAGGTGTCGGCGGTATCCTGCTTGGACCAGCCCATGATCCAGTTGTTGCCGGCGCCCTTGTTCTTGTGGTGATAACCCTGCACGCGGATGCTGAGCGAACCGGTCGGATCGAACTCGCCGGTGAGATAATAGAGATTATCGTCACGCAGGATCTGCCCGTTGGTGAACGTCACATCCGCAAGCGTTTCCGGCGCCGTCGGATTGACGCACAGGGTCGGTGCGGTCGGTCCCGTGACCGAGCAATAGGCGCGATCAACATAGCCCTGCCAGTCAGGTGCATAGCCGCCCTGATCCCAGCCGAGGCGCGAAAGCATATCCTTCGAGATATAAGCGTTGCTGGCCTGATTGGTGCGCGAGATATCGGCAAAGGCCGTGATCTTGCCGCCGTCGAACGCGTACGTCAGCTTGCCGTTGAACTGCTTGCCGGTCGATTTGTTGTAGGCGGGCTGGTCCACGAACAGGTCGTATCTGTGGTACTGGCCGGAGATATAGGCGGAGAAGCCATTATACTCGCCCGTGTCGAACCGCGCGAACATACGCCTCGCGTTTTCGCTGCCAAGGCTTCCGCTGACGGTCATTCCCAGATTTTTGCGTGGATCGCTGGAGAAATAGGTCACCGCCCCGCCAAGATTGCTGGTCGACGGAATGGCAAGGCCAGCGATACCCGTTGCAACCTCGGCGCGGCTCAGATTTTCCGAGATGAGCGCGCGGCTGATGGAGAGGCCGTTATAATTGTTGTACGCGCCATCACCCAGGGGAACGCCGTCGAGCGTATAGCCAAGGTGCGTGGTATTGAAACCGCGCACCTGCAGCGTCATCGACTTTTCATTGACGCCCAGCGCGTCGAGCGACTGAGCGCTGACGCCCGGCAGGAAATTGAGTGCTTTCTGGGCGCTGACACCCGGCGGCAACGTATCGAGATTCGCCGGCAGCAGGGTGGAAACCGAGCGTGTCTGGCCACTGCCTAGAACCACGATCTCATTAACATCACCATGATCCACGTTTCCGTCCATCGCACCCTGCGCATGTGCTGGAAAAGCAAGGCAGGCAGCTACAGCCAACGCCGACGTGGAAACGAACTTATGCAACATTCAGAGCCCCCAATGATGAAGGGCTGCAGGACCATGCGCCTGCAGCCCCGACTGTCGTCAGGGCGCGCCTATCCCATGGGTTTGTGACCTCCTGGCTACGCTGTGATGTCTAGATTGGGACAGTGATCTTCCCCCTCCTTCGTGGTCCAGACTATGATAGTTGATGGGCTACTCAGAAGGGGGGAAGATCACTTGAGGGACACGTATTGCGACCCGCGGTCGCTATGATGGATGAGGCCGTCCCGATAGGGGCCTGCCGGCGGTCATGAAGTGCCTGCTCCAGGGCATCGAGAACGAAGCTGGCATGCGCCGTCCTGCTGGCTCGCTAGCCGACGATCCGCCCGGCGTAGGTATCGATGACGAAGGCGACGTAGAAGAACCCCGCCCAGGTCGCGAAGTAGGTGAAATCCGACACCCGCAGCATGTCCGGCGCGGGCGCGTAGAACCCGTGGTTGAGCGGGCACGTCGTCGCCTTGTCGCTGACGGTCGTGCGCACCGGCTTGCCCCGGATCATCCCTGCCAGACCCATCTTACGCATCAACCGCGCGACCATACAGCGGGCGACCGGGAAGCCCTCCTCCCGCATCATCTGGCGCCACACCTTACGCACGCCGTAAACTGCGAAGTTCTCGGCGAACACGCGCGCGATCTCAGGCTTGAGCGCCCTATCGCGCTGCACCCGCGCCGACAGGCTCATTGGACCCCGTCGCTGCGCGACACGCTGGAAATACGTCGATGGGGCGATCGGCAGAACGCGGCAGATCGGCTCGACCCCATAGGCATCGTGGTGATCGTCAATGAAAGCGATCATCACGGGAACGGGCGGTTGAGCTCCGCCTGCGCAAAATATGCGGACGCCTTGCGCAGAATCTCGTTGGCCTGACGCAGTTCGCGGACCTCCTGCTCCAGTGCCTTCACCTTGTCGGCAACCTCGGTCGGAACACCGGCGCGCTTGCCACTGTCGACCTTCGCCTTCTTTACCCACTCATGCAGCGTCTGCGGAACGCAGCCGATCTTCTCCGCGATCGCCCCCCCCGACCGCCGCCCAGCGGGAGGGGTAATCGCGCTCGTGATCGGCCACCATCCGTACCGCTCGCTCGCACACCTCCGGCGCAAACTTGTTCGTTGTCTTGCTCATACAGGCTCCACCTTCTCAGGAGTTGGAGCCTCCGACAAACCCGGGGCGGTTCATGCTGCCTGGCGTGCTCGTCTTGCTTTGAAAGCACTTAAATTGCCGTCACGCGGATTTGATCTGCAGCGACGGTGACCGGGCCTGCCGGTATCTGGCGTGCGCTGAGGGAGAGGCCGGCGCCCTGCTGCAGGACAGCAGGCTGGCCTCCGATCAGCACCCTCGTCGCTTTCCCTGTCCAGCGAACCGATAGGCAGGGATCGGGTCCGTCGCTCGCCCGAAAGGGACAGCCCGATACGACACCGGCATCGGGGGCGGTGATGACCGGCGCGCCGGCCACGCGCACGCGTGATTGCCCCATCGCGCTGATGCGACCTCCATGCACGCAATAGGCCGACGCAGTCGACGTGACGAGCGGATTGCCCATCAGAGCACCTCCAGGGCGCCATTGTTGATCGATACGAGAGGACCGACCATCGAGATTGTCGCGCCCTGGCCGTTGGATATATGGACGCCGGCCTCGTTAAATGCGAAGGCGGCTCCTGTCGCCGTCTTCAATGTGATGCCGCCCGCAGGTCCCGGCGCATCGCTGACGACGAGGCGATGACCGCCGGGTGTCTGCAGCGCGAACGCCAGCGACGTCGGGGGCACTGACGGCGCGAAATCCATTGGGGTTGGCCAGAAGCCCCCGACCCAGATCGGGTAATCCTCGTCGCCGCGCTCGAACTCCACCCAGACCGACGCGCCGATCGGCGGGATCGCGATCATGCCGCCATGCTCGGCCGCGAAGGGCACGCACGGCATCGCCCAAGGCGCGGGTACAACACCATGAACGTCTGGGACGAGGAGCTGCAGGCGCGCGAGGCCTTGCGGATCGAGATTGTTGATCACCGTCGCACGATATTTCCCGAAACGGCGGATTTTACGGCCCATGCTCTCGCTCCTTCAGACATATAACGACTATGGCACTGTCTGCGATCAACCCGTGTCGCGGATTCCGGCCGGCGACGCCCTTGCGCTGTAATTTTCCTGGCCTCAAAAGGAGAAGGTTCGCCCGCTACCGCGCGCCAGCCAAAGCGATAAGGCGATCTCCAACGTCTGCTCTCGACCGTTCAGATCCTGAATGCAGCCGGTCAAACTACGGCCCACTTTCTGTCTTCCCCGTGCACCAGAACGAGCGGTCATCTAACTCTCGTGCTGCGCAGCAGGTTTTCCCGCCGTGCGCAGAGTGTGGACGTGGTCGCCGAGGCGGCAGGCTATTGCCTGTTCGGTGGTGTCGACGAACTCGGGCATGCTGTAGAATGCGATCTCAAGTCGGTACTTCCCAATGTCACTCGTGCCGACGTTGACCGTGACGAAAGGTGTGTGGCCATTATCCGCCTGTAATGTCGCCTTCGGGCCTCGTGCCTGCTTCGGATAACCGGGGGAGATGGCCTCGTAGGCATCAAGCGCGGCTTTCTCGATAGCAGCGCGCTGGGCAAAGAGATTGGCGTCAGGCTCGAACGTCATGCTGAAGACATGCCTGACGCGTCCACCGGCATGGCCTTCCACCCGCACCGGCACGCTGAACAGCAAGCTGTGCGGCAGGATGATCTCCTTGCCGGTGCGGCGGAACGTTCCATCCTGCTTGTCGAACTCCTTGAGCCGCGTGACCAGCAGGTTGAAGTCCATCACCTCGCCGCGCTTGCCGCCGATCTCGATATAGTCACCCACCGAATAGGCGCGCGACAATGCTCGAAGGGCGGAGCCGGAGAAGCACAGGATCAGTTCCTTCATCGCGATGACCGAGGCCACTGCGAAGGCCGTGAGCGAAAGGGCAAATGTGCGCAATTGTGGCGCCCAGATCATCACCAGGCCGACAATCGCAACAAGGATCAGCACGTTGCGCAGGCTGGCGGTCCAGCGGCGTGCGACCAGCGGCGAGAGCCCCTCCCATCGCTTCAATGCCCGCCCGACCAGGAAGCGGATGGCAAACAAGGCGGCCAGCAGGGTTGCCGATGCCAAAACACTGGATTGCAGCAACTGTTCTTTCAGGATTTCAGACATTATGGCTCCGGCCATGTTACGCACGCCTCTGTGCGGTATCACCTACCCCCGAGACCCAACGCTATCAAACTGCCAAGGCTCTACGGGCAGCGACCTTGAAGCGCTTACCCCCGCAATGAACGCGAGGCTGGCATGCTTACCGGCTACCACATTTTACTGAGCTGCGAGCATTACCGGAACTTGTCAGTGGTAAATCGTCAGCTGATCTGATCCAGCGAATGACCAGTTAGTTGGCAGATGTGGGTGCCAGAATCTGATCCCCCCTTGGGACCCAACGGGCGCTTCGCGCAGCTACCGCCGCTGCGCCCTCTCCCTCTGTTTGACCCGCTGCAGCAGGTCGACATGATCGGGGAGGTGTCTATGGCCGTCTTACCGCTTTCGCTGGCGCACGTCGGAGCATGAGGTCAGGCGCTTTGAAGGGCCGAACACATCGCCCTCAAATGGTGGCCGCCGAAGGGCGGCAATGCCCGCTTCGGCAGGGCCGAAGCCAGCATGAGGCAGCTGGAAAGGATCAAACGGAAGACCATCGAGCAACGGCACTTGCAGCACCGCAAGCTCGCCGCTTAATACCAACCCCCTGATGAGGCCTGCACTCGCTGATTGCCGACTTCCGCTTGGAGAATCCCAAGCGAACCTTCAAGATACGACAATCAAGTTATGATCATCAGGCGGCCTGATAATTCCTCGCTCGCGTGACGCGCTTCAATTTACTCATCGCCACGTTTAGAATGACTGTCTTCTGTTCGATAGTCGATTCCATCCAATCAACGGACGACCGCTGTTGGTGACGAGTTCTGACAAGTGGAACGGCCGTTATGTTGCCGCTCCCCAACGCCGACACCAGTGTATTGAAATGTCTCCAATCCCACTTTTCATGCCTGGAAGCTGCCATTCTGGTTCGTTCGACGATGCGGGCGCCTTCACCCGCGCCAGCCTATACCATTCATTGCAGCGTCACTCACGTCACGGTACTATGCTCATTTCCATCGCAGCCTTTGCTGTCGCCATCAGTTCATTATAGATACGCTGCTGCTCTTTCGTCATCTGCTGATCCTCATCAATCCTCTGATCAAGGGCGGCTTTACCGGCGATGATGGGATATCGGCAGGCCTCATGACTCCGAATGGGAATGCCATAGGCGCTGGCTCCATCATAGTCGATTGATACCCGAACCTGATCCACCCCGTCGTCCTTCATCAACCATCGATCGACCGCTATTCGCTTGTAGGTCGACCGCGTATACGAGGATATCCGTCTCCGGATTATAGTCAGCTGGGATCAGACATTTTTTCAACCCCCACGGATCAGTGAAGTTGACCGGGTCATTCCCCGCATAAGCATAGAGGTTCATGCCGTCGGCGTAGCTGATGGGATCGATCTGGAAGAACCCGCCAAGGGTCGAGGAGCACATCCTCACCTTGTAGTGATAGAGGCGCAGCACGCAGAAATTGGCACGAAAGACCCGAATATCCAGGGCATGTGTGGTCCTACGAGTTGGGCGCGCTTCGTTTGCCCTTCTCCGCTTCGCTTCGAACCCGTCGAAGGGCTTACGCATGACGGCCGCAAGTTCCGTATCCTGACCATCATCGACGAAGCCAGCGGGGAGTGCCTGGCCCTGATCGTTGCGCGACAGCTCAGGCATGAAGATGTGCTGGCAGCATTGGCGGACCTGTTCGTCACGCGCGGCCCTCCGGCGCACATACGGTCGGACAATGGTCCTGAATTTATCGCCACGGCCGTCCAGCAATGGTTGGCGAAGATCGGCGTGAAAACGCTCTACATCACACCGGGCAGCCCGTGGGAAAACGGCTACTGCGAGTCCTTCAACGGCTTGATGCGCGACGAGTTGCTCAAGGGTGAGATCTTCTACACGCTGGCCGAAGCCCGTATACTGATCGAAGCCTGGCGACGGCATTACAACACCGTCAGGCCGCATAGCTCGCTGGGCTATCGGCCGCCGGCCCCGCAAACGGCAACGCCGCCATGGCCGCCCTCCGGTTCCACTTCGCTCCACCTGCGGCCAGCCATGGCGCCAGAGGCGACAATGCACTAACAGTCAAACCGGACCACTCGGTAGGGGGTCGGTCGGGGGCAGATCAGGGCACTCCGACCATGAGGGGTGTTACAAAAATAAGAAATAAGTACAAAGCAGACT
This sequence comes from Sphingomonas sanxanigenens, assembly GCA_037190805.1. Taxonomy (GTDB): domain Bacteria; phylum Pseudomonadota; class Alphaproteobacteria; order Sphingomonadales; family Sphingomonadaceae; genus JBBCJR01. The sequence goes on from JBBCJR010000021.1 coordinate 104,457, forward strand.
GGAGATCAGCGCCCATGCTTTCTCTTCTTCGATCGATATCGATGAGCTTTGCAGTCACCGTGTTGGCCGTCTTGACCCCGATTGCAGCCCAAGCGAGCCAGGAGCGGCCCATGGACATCGTCCACGAGATTGCGCCGAGTGGCGTACTGAGGGTCGCGATCAATTTCGGCAATTCAGTGCTGGCGCAGCGTGGCAAGAACGATGAACCGGAAGGTGTATCCGTCGGCTTGGCGCGCGAACTAGCACGCCGCCTGCGTGTCGAGGTGCGGTTCACGAGCTATGACAGTGCTGGAGATGTCGTGGCGGCTGTTAACGGCGATCATGGATGGGATCTTGCCTTCCTCGCGATCGACCCAAAGCGCGCCGAGACGATCGATTATAGCCCGCCCTATGTGATTATCGAAGGAGTCTACATGGTGCCGGCGACTTCGCCGATCATCAGCAACGATCAGGTAGACCGGGCAGGTGTGCGCGTGGCGGTTGGGCGGAACTCCGCCTATGACCTTTATCTCGGTCGTCAACTCAAACATGCCACGCGGGTGTTCGCGCCAACGTCGCGGGGCGCGATCGAACTGTTCGAGAAGGACCATCTCGAAGTGTGTGCCTCTGTGCGCCAACCGCTAGAGGCCTTCGCGCGAGGGCGGAGCGATGTCCGTATTCTCCCCGGCCAGTTCATGACAATCCGGCAGGCAATGGCATTGCCCAAGGGGCGCAATGAAGCTGTGCGCTATATTCACGCCTTTGTCGAAGAAATGAAAGCCTCCGGCTTTGTTGGCCGTGAATTGCAGCGCAGCGGTCAGGGAGACGCGGCAGTCGCACCGCCCTCTAGGTTGGGGACTCATTTGCTCGACTCGGCGACGACAGCGACAAGAGCGATATCGGTGAGATAGTTCTGAACGTGTGGGTCGTAGCGGGTGGCGACCCGCTGCCAGTCCTTCAGACATCAAATTTTTGATTCTATTGGGAGAATTTGGTGGACGCACTAGGGCTCGAACCTAGGACCCGCTGATTAAGAGCGTGGCTTAAGCTCTTGTTATTACTAGTCAATCTGCGTCATTTTGCATCTTGGGGAACACGAAAACGTATCTTCGACCCGCTGATTCCGAGGCGTATTGCTTCACGTCCATTCATGCAAGTTCGGGCGTCCGGGACCCCCTTGATACCCACACGGAAGATCGCCGATTTTCTGGGTATCAGAGCGATGGAGGGATGGCGTAGAGGCTTATCCACCAGCCTCGCCGCATCGTCATATCGATCATAGGTGTCTGCGTCAGGAAAAATCCCGGCGACGTTATGATGGTGACCTCGTGCCGGTTGGTAACGGCTTCGTTATCTGCGCGAGGCGAAAGTCACGAAGTCGTTATTTGTCTCGTGATATGGCCTCTGGCGCCCACAATGTCGCTTAGCGATAGATATTCCCGATCGGTAAAAATCCTATTGCTGTATCGCTCGAACCCATAAAATTTACCGACCGGGAATATTATCCTTGCATCAGGGCGAAAAAGCTCATAATGTCCCGATCGGGAAAACCATTATGCTTAACACTGACGCCATAGGAAAAATCGTGCGTGAGGAGCGCAAGGCGCTGGGTTTGCGTCAGGCAGAGCTTGCCGCTGCCAGCGGCGTTGGCGTGCGTTTCCTTGTGGACTTGGAACGAGGAAAGCCGACGGTCCAGCTTGGCCGGGTTCTGGCGGTGCTCGCGGCGCTGGGGTGCTCGCTCGATATTCGGCGACCGCAATGAGCGGGCAAATCCTCGCTTGCCTGAGCGTCTGGTGGGGAAAGCGTATCGCCGGGACGCTTTCGATCGATCGCGGCGGTGCGATGCACTTTGTCTATGCGCCCGATTGGCTGACCGATACCGCCGCCCCGGACTTGTCGCGGGCGATGCCCAAGCGCGAAGTCGAATATGATGACGGGATATGCAAGGCGGTATTCGGCGGCCTGCTTCCCGAGGAAGGGCAGCGCACCGCGATTGCTCGCGCACTGGGGGTTTCTCCCGACAATCCATTTCGATTGTTGGCGGCCTTGGGGGGAGATGTTGCGGGTGCGCTCGCGTTCCTGCCAACAGGCGAATATCCACCACAGGCGATGGCGGGCGACCCGGAGCCCTTGGACGATACCGCGCTTAGCGAGTTGATCGAGCGGCTGCCACGTGTCCCCATGCTTGCCGGGGAGGGCGGCGCACGTCTTAGTCTGGCCGGTGCACAATCCAAGCTGCCGGTCGTGCTTGTCGGTGGCGAGATCGCCGTTCCGTTGCCCGGCCAGCCTTCAACCCATCTGATAAAACCCGAACCGGATCGCTTTCCCGGTCTTGCTGCGAATGAAGCCTTTTGCCTCGCCCTTGCGCGCGCCGTTGGCCTTGATGCCGTCGATGCCCAATGGAGACAGGTCAACGGGCGGCCCTATCTGCTTGTGACCCGCTACGATCGCGTGGCAGCGGACGGCGAAGTCCGGCGGTTACATCAGGAGGACTTTGCGCAGGCTCTCGGCGTTCCATCGAACCGCAAATATGCGGCTGAAGGCGGGCCGGTGTTTCGGGACTGCTTTGCCTTACTGCGCGAGGCGGCGGCACGTCCGGTGCTTGAGGTGTTAAAGCTGGTCGATGCGGCCATCTTCAACGTCATCATCGGCAACGCCGACGCCCATGCGAAGAATTTCAGCCTGCTGCGGCAGGAGGATGGCGGAGGTTCTATTGCCCTCGCGCCGCTCTATGATTTGGTCGGCACGGTGATGTGGCCCGAGTTGTCTCCGCGTTTCGCAATGACGTTCGGCGGGGCAGGGACATTGGAGCAGTTGGAGGCCAAGCATTTCGATCGGTTTGCAGCCGATGCGGGCGTTGCAGCGCCCTTCGTGCGGCGTCGGGCATCGCAACTGGCGGAAGCCGTGGCCGATGCGATCGGGCGCGCCTTGACTGTTCCGGGCCTTGATGATCGGGATTCTATCGCTGCACAGGCAGACTTCGTTTGGGATCGTGCCCAGCGTTTTGCACTCAAGGCGAACGCGCGGGACCGATAGCCGACGCGCAATCGCGTGAGTCCGAAAACCCAAAATCAGTGCCGCGGCACTTGGTTTGAGTATCGTCATGTCGGCTCGGTCTAAAGCACCCCCCGGTCATGGGCGGCATGGTCAAATCGCATCGCGCTGCATTTTCCCGATGCAGGTCCTTCAGACACTGGGAATTTCTTTGAGATTGGCTGATTTCCATGATTATTGAGGTGTCATTCGAAAGGATGACACATGCAGAAGGCCCTGACCAACAAGACACTTGAAGCCCTGAAACCGCAGTCGAAACGCTATGAGGTTCATGATCTTCATTGCCCCGGAATGAGCGTTCGGGTCTCGGCGCAGGGGCAAAAGGTCTTCTCGGTTAAGTTCCGCTACGGGCTGGATCAGAAGCGCATGAAGCTGGGCGTTTTCCCGCGCATCACATTGGCCACGGCACGCGAGAAGGCGATGGATATCTTGCGTCAGGTCGATGAGGGCATTGACCCGACCAAGCGTCGGCGCGCGACCGACATGAAGGTCGAGATAATATGTCGCGAGTTCATCCGCCTCCATGCGCAGCCACGCAACAAGAGCTGGCGCGAGGCCGAGCGCATCTTGGAACGCGAATTTGTCGGCACGTTCGGTCAGTGCGATATCCGCGAGATCAAGCGGTTCGACGTGGTCGAGTTAATGGACGGTGCGATTGCGCGCGGATCGGCATATCAGGCAAACCGCATCCTTTCTCACATTCGCAAGCTGTTCAATTGGTGCGTCGAGCGCGGGATTGTCGAGCGAAGTCCGATCGTGGGATTGAAGCCGCCGACGAAGGAAATATCCCGCGAACGCGCCTTGGACGACGATGAGGTGACGCGCTTGCTACGTGCGTGCCGTGATGATGTTTATCCGTTTCGCCAGTATGTACCGATCTTGCTGGCAACGGCGCAGCGCAGGGGCGAACTGGCCGAAATGCGTTGGAGCGAAATCGACTTCGAGGCCAAGATATGGGTTATCCCTTCCAATCGCGCCAAGAACGGTAAACAGCATGTCGTGCCGCTTAGCGCCTTTGCGTTGAAGATGCTTGCCGATGTGCCGCGCTTCCTCAACTGCGACTATGTTTTCACGACCACGCGAACCTCTCCTGTCAGCGGGTTTTCAAAGGCCCTGCGCCGCCTGTCCGAACGGTCGCGGACATCCCAATGGCGATGGCACGACCTGCGCCGCACCGCCGCTTCGGGGATGGCTCGGCAAGATGTCGCGCCACATGTCGTCGAAAAAATCCTGAACCACGTCAGCGGCATCATTTCAGGCGTCGCCGCAGTATATAATCGCCACGGTTATGATAAGGAGAAGGTCGCGGCGTTGGAGGGATGGGGGCAAATGCTTGAGCGACTTGACCGGGAACAGTGACGAACCGTTTGGCGACGATTCCATTCTTAGAATCGCGGGAATTGCAGGTGTGGCCGACGATCCCGACGCGATCGCCCGGCTGAAGGAAGCGCTCGTTCCCCTCGGTCGGGAATTTCGCCGCGTCATCTCGATCACGCCTTCCGAACTCGACCGCTCGCCATCGAAAGCCTCACTTTCCCAGCGGCTTGATTGGCTCGACACGCAGGTTCTCAATCCGCTGTTGAAGCTCATTCCCGCGCTGCATCCCGACAACCGCTTCATGCTGTCGCTATGGCCGCAGGAAGTGGACCCGGACCTGATGCCCAACCTCGATGAGGTAACGAAGCATCTCGACCATCTCCAATTGCTGGCGCAGCACGTCGCCGTAATGCTTACGGTCTACAGGCGATTGGACTTACCGCATGGTGCCTTGATCCGGCATCATATCGTGGCCGCTTCGGTAGAGGCGCTGGCGCGCGCGCTGCCCGGCCTCAAGCCGCGTCGCGGCACCTATGACAAGGAAACGAAAGGCTTCAACGGCGTCTATCCGGACGTCATTCGCGCGATCTACAAAGAGATCACCGGCGAGGACGAACAGCTCGACCGCCTCATCAAGGAGCAAGTGGACGAACTACGTAATCCGACTCCGCCTGATCCCGATCCGCGATACAGCAGCTATCACAATATGCTGCGAAGCTCGATCGGCCGGTCTTTGGAGGATGACGCCGTCGATTGAAGCCTGATCGGCATCGATCGTGCCACGCCATGAACACCACATGGGAATTCGCCGTCTCGCGTTCACTACCCACTGTAGAATCTCTTCGCCGTCTGGGAATATTTCGTTGCCGTCAATTACGACAACGAAAGGAAATTCGACATGACGGCACCACCGCCAAACAAGATATTGCTGACGCGACAGGACTTGCCGCGCCTTGGCCTCAATCTCTCACCATCCACTTTGCTGCGGCTCGAGGCGGCGGGGCAATTCCCGAAGCGCGTCCGCATTGGTGCGCATTCGGTGGCTTGGTTGGCATCGGAAATCCATGAGCATATCGCCAAGCTCGCCGCTGAGCGAGGTGCGCCATGAGACGCCTTATCAAATGCGAATACACCGATGTTCGCACAGGTGAGACTTGGGTTCGGGTCTTCGAGTTCGATGCTGCAACGGGCGAACGTTACGACGATGCCAAAAAGGAAATCGAGAATGCGCCGCTTCCTGATCCGAAGCGCCCATATTGGGGAGGGCGTGACCAATGAAGGCGTTGAGAAAAGGGCGCCTGCGCGTGCGCTTCGACCGGCAGGCCAGCGTTCTGGGAATGATGGAATGGTTTGCAGAGCAGGATATTTCTGTCCTGCCCATCCATGGCATTGCTGACGGCTGCTGCACTTGCGGTGATGCCGAATGCGGGAGTCCCGGCAAACACCCGATCAGTTCGCTGGTGCCCCATGGGGGCAAGGATGCGACGACCAACTTGAAAACGATCCGGCGGTGGCATCGTAAATACCCGGACATGAACTATGCCGTTGCCACGGAGGGGCTGGCGGTGATCGACTGCGACAGCAAGGAAGCCTTGCGGGCGTTCCGGTCAGGCTATCATCCGCCGCCGACCTTCACCGTGAAAACGGCGCGTGGATTCCACTTCTACTTCAGGGGTGGAATGCCCGCCCGCAACGGCGCGCGGAACAAGCTCGACGTGAAAAGCGGTCCCGGTTCCTATGTCGTCGGGCCGGGGTCACGTCATGCTTCCGGGCCGATCTACGCGGTATGGGAAGACGAACCGATTGCCGACTTGCCAGAGAACATCGCGGGCATCACCGAACGCGCTGACGAACCAGCGGATGAAGGCGGCGGGCCGATTCCGGTCGGGATGCGCAATTCCACCATGACGCAGTTCGCGGGATACATGCATGCCAAGGGGGTGCCGCAAGCTGCTGTTCTGGAAACGCTAAAGACGCTGAACCGCACCATGTCGGAGAAGCCGTTGCCCGATCGCGAGGTCAGGCAAATAGCGCGTAGCGTGTCGCGCTATCCGGTTAAGGCGTTGCCACAAATCATTCCTTTTTCGGACATCCCGGAGGAACGCCTTGAATTCCTCTGGTATCCCTACATCTGCCTCGGCACGCTGGGGCTGCTGGACGGCGATCCCGGTGACGGCAAGAGTCAGCTTTGCGTTTGGCTCTGTGCGCGTCTGAGCCGTGGCGACACGCTGCCCAACGGGGATCGATTTGAACCCGCCAATTGCTTCCTTTTCAATTTTGAGGACTTGCCCGGTGCAGTCATCAAAAGGCGACTGAAAGCCAACGGCGCTGACCTAGACCGGGTGTTCATCCAATCGCGGCAGTTCCAGCTTACGGCGGAAATGGTTGAGTGGATGGACGGTGAAATAGCTGAAAAGCAGCCACGCCTCGTCATTCTCGATCCTATTCAGGCTTTCATGTCCGGTGTGGACGGCAACAGCAACATCGATGTGCGCGAATTCATGTCGCGCTTGGGCGAGATCGCGATGAAGCGGAAATGCGCGATTATCTGTGTCCGTCACTTCGGCAAGGGTGCTCAAGACAAGGCCATGAAAAAGGGGCTGGGATCGACTGATTTTGTGGGCATCTCGCGCAATCAGTTTGGTCTTGCCCGCCGCAACGATGGTGTCCGGGGTTTCATCGTCTTCCACATGAAAACGAACTTCGAAAGCGGGGATTCCATGCTCTTCACGATGGGTGATGCCAATGGCCGTGAAGGGGAGCAGCCGAAGATATCCTTCGATAAGTTCACCAAAATCACGGCTGATGAGTTCTTTTCGGGCGAGGTATCTTCTCGCGGTCCGGAGCAGGATGAGCGAGAGGTGGCCAAGGAATATCTGCTTGAGGCGCTGGCTGGCGGTTCCAAGGCCGCCGCTGAACTAAAGTCGCAAGGTGAAGCGCGTGCAATAAGTGCATCAACGCTTGACCGGGCGCGGAAGGAACTCGGCATCGTTACCGCCAAGAAGGGAAAAATCTGGTTCTGGTCGCTTCCGCCCGAGTGACCCAACTTTTCAAGTTTCCAAGTTTTCATTGCCGGGGATCGGTGGGAAGTCGCATTACGCGATTTCGCGCCGCCCCGGCACTTTTCACGATTTGCCCGGTGATGAAAACATGAAAACCGGAAAAGTTGGATTGGTGAGGTTGCTGGAAGGCACCGAGTAGGCCGATGCCCCAGCGCCTTATACGGATGGCGTGGCGGACAAGGCCTTGCGAGCCTCGTCCAGCGCCTTTGAGCCAGGAGCCCACGACCATGGTTGACGCGCGACATGCTCCTTGCCCAAGTTGGGGTATTGCCTCGTCTGCTTAGCGGCAAGGCGTAGGAGCATCCGGGCGTCGCGCGGGGACATTTTCATTTCGCGGGCGAGTTGGTCGAGCGTGACCATTTCCGCTTGGGGGTTAGCCGATGCAGGCTTGGCGGTGGTATCGGCCTTTGTCGCTGC
>JBBCJR010000022.1:0-2503 GCA_037190805.1 Sphingomonas sanxanigenens
ATGCGTCATCGGAGCATGGCCGGCGCCATTTCTGCGGCGACTGCGGCACCGGGCTCTTCTATACCAACGATGCCGTCTTTCCCGGTCAGATCGACGTCCAGACCGCGACGCTCGACGACCCCGACCTGATCCCCGCGCAGCTGCAGATCCAAACCGCCGAGCGCATCGGCTGGATGGCCGGGCTCGATACGCTTCCGGCTTTCGAGCGCTATCCGGGGTAGCGTGGTTTCACGTTGGGTAGCGAGGGACCGACGCGAAAGAAACAATAGGTCGGCTTTGCGCGAAACGCGTTACGATCCGTCGGCTGTAACGACCGCTCGGACGAGCGCGGCGATGTCGAGACGCTCGGCGGTATCGTCATAGCCCTGGCGGACGATCACAAGTCGGCGCGACGGGATGACGACCATATATTGGCCGCGGTTTCCGAAAGCGCCGAAGGCGTCGGCCGGAATGCCTTCCGACGCATCGAGCAGCCAGAAGCCTGCGCCATAGCCGAACGGCCCATCGGGCTGCGGTCCTGCGCGCGCCGTCACGAAGTGTCGCCAGTCGGCGGGCAGCAGCCGTTCGCCCCGCCACATGCCGTCGTCCTGATAGAGCAACCCCAGCCGGGCCAGATCGCGCGCAGTGGTCGAAACCTGGCTCGACAGGATCGCATCGCCGTCCTTGTCGCGCTCGACAAAAGTCCGCGTCATCCCGATCCGGTCGAGAAAGGCGGCGGGATCGAAGGACTCCCTGACCTCTTCCAGCGCTGCCTTCAGCGACAGGACAGCGAGCAGCGTATCGTTGTTGGCGTAGCGATAGCGCGTCCCCGGCGGGTTCAACAGTGGCCATTGCGTCGTCCACTGCCGCACCGACGCACCGCCCATATAGATGGCGTCGGTGCGGTTGCCGGCGCTGTCGCTGGTTAGCCCGCTGGCCATGCGCAGGAGTTGTTCGGTGGTGATCGCCTCGCGCGGATCGCCCGCCGTCCGCCATTCGGCGATACCCGCCGGCGCCTTCACGTCGAACTGCCCGCGCTCGACGGCATGACCGATCAGCGTCGCAGCGATCGACTTGGCGACCGAGAAGGTGCGCTGCGCCGTGTGCAGTCCATGCCCCGGCTGATACCATTCGAGGGCGATCCGGCCATCCTTGACGATCAGCAGCGAACTCGTCCGGCCGCCGAAGCGCGCCCTGTCCGCCGCGACTACCGAGAAGCGCACCTCTCTATCGGCGACACGCGCATCGCGGTCGCCGAGCGGCCACGGCTGCGCGTCGAGATTCGGTCGCGTGTCGTGCAAAAGCGCTCCCGCCCCCGGCTCGACACCGATCGGTAGCGTCACGCAACCGTCGCGCCCCGTCCATTCGGCGACCCGCGGCGGCATGTCGTCGCGATAGCGCACCGTGACGCGTTTCGCCTTCGTGTCGATCTCCGCGCGGGTCGCGCGGACATCGGCCTCGATCTCCGGATAGATATGCGTCAATTCATCGCGCTCGATATCGGCGAGCGTCTTGCCCGCCCCATTCCACAGGGACGAGCAGGTGAAAGCGGCGCGATAGCCCGCCGCCCAGGCGCGGTTCAACTCGACGTTCGTCTCAGCCGCCTGCGTGGGAAGCGGCAGCGCCGCAGCGGCCAGCCCAAGCAGCACGCGGCGCCTCGCGTCAGGGCCGCGCACCGAAGCGGAAGCACGATTCCGACCGGCCTTCCCTATGCGCTGTCCACCGAAAGCCATCGTCATTCGCCCTTCCGTTTGCGCCGCCGCTCGTCCCACCAGGCGAGCCGTTCGGCGATACGCTTTTCGAATCCGCGGTCGACGGGGCGATAGAAGGTCGCGGCCTCCATGGCATCGGGCCAATAATCGTCGCCCGAAAACCCTTGGGGCGCGTCATGGTCGTAGTTGTAGCCCGCACCATAGCCCAGATCCTTCATCAGCTTCGTCGGCGCGTTGAGGATGTTCGCGGGCGGCGCCAAACTACCGGTGTCGCGCGCTGCCGTCCACGCGGCCTTCTGCGCGGTATAGGCGGCGTTCGACTTGGGCGCGGTGGCGAGATAGAGGCATGCCTGCACGATCGCGAGTTCGCCCTCGGGCGAACCGAGAAACTGAAAGGCGTCCTTGGCGGCAAGGCATTGCACCAGTGCCTGCGGATCGGCGAGCCCGATGTCCTCACTCGCCATGCGGGTTAGCCGGCGCAGCAGATAGAGCGGCTCCTCGCCCGCGACGAGCATCCGCGCCAGCCAATAGAGTGCCGCCTGCGGGTCGGACCCGCGCACCGCCTTGTGCAGCGCGGAGATCAGATTGTAGTGGCCGTCGCGATCGCGGTCGTAGACCGGCATGCGGCGGTGCAGGAACTGCCCGACCTCGCCCGCGTCGAGCGGAGTCTCGATCGCCGCGGCGAACAGCGTCTCGACCTGGTTGAGCAGAAAGCGGCCGTCGCCATCGGCGCTCGCGATCAGCGCGGAGCGCGCCTCGTCGGTGACGGGAAGGCGGCGCCCCACCTCGGCCTCGGCGCGCGCGACCAGTGT
>JBBCJR010000023.1:0-106152 GCA_037190805.1 Sphingomonas sanxanigenens
GTTGCCCGAGTCAGCAACGTCGATGTCGGTGTTGATCGACGCGTCGAGGCTGTTGGTCGAGTTGTCGTTGCCCGAGTCAGCAACCGCAACGGCGGTGTTGCCGCTGTTCGAGTTGTCGGTGTTGCCGTTGTTCGAGGCAACATCGCCCACGTCGATGTCGGCGTTCGTCGAGTTGTTCGAGTTGTCGGTGTTGACCGAGTTGTTGTTGCCCGAGTCAGCAACGTCGATGTCGGTGTTGATCGACGCGTCGAGGTTGTTGGTCGAGCTGTTGTTGCCCGAGTCAGCAACCGCAGTGTTGCCGTTGTTGCTGGCGACATCGCCAACCGCAACGTCGGTGTTGCCGCTGTTCGAGTTGTCGGTGTTGCCGTTGTTGCTCAGCACGTCGCCGACATTGGTGGAGTCGTCGGTGGTGGTGTTGTACGACTGGGACTGGGTGTTGGCATCGCCCTGGCTGGCAACGCTGGTGTCGCCCTCAACCGTCTGGGCGACGGCCGGCAGAGCGAACAGGAGCGCGGCCGCGGACGTGGTCGCGAACAAAGAGGTCTTCATAAATCTCTCCCATGTTTCAGGTCGACCGGCTCCGGGTCGATCATGAGAGGCAAGACCCCCTAGACCGCTTCCCCCCCGGACCGCACGACGACTCCGAAATCGAAGTCACCGACAAACATACGGGAGGCAACGAGCGGCCCTCCCCCCAGATTGGGCTGGAGAACCCCCTTCGAACGGCGCAAACAAATACCCCTATTTGGGGGTATCCGTTAACCAAGCAACCTGATTGTCACGATTCTTCCGCCGGGGCGAGCGCGGGCATCAGACTGGCCATCATCACGCTGACCAGTTCCGCCTGACGATTGGTGTCGGTCTTGATGAAAATCTGCTTCAGATAGGCGCGGGCCGTCTGCTCCTTGACCCGAAGCTGCCGCGCGGTATCCGCCAGCGTCGTGCCTTGCGTCAGCAGCACAACCAGGCGGGTTTCCACCGGCGACAGTCCATAATGCTCGCAGGCAGGCCGCAGCAGACTGTCCAGATTCAGGTCCGGCCGCACGGCATAGAGCACGGTCGCCGGGTCGGCGCGCGTGACGGGCGGCACCTCCACAGGCATTACGGCGACGACCAAGGGCCTGGCGCCGCCGGCGCGGCGCAGATGGACCACCGGCAGGCGCCCGCCGCGCGCGCGCCCGGCCGTGCCGGTGACGACATGCTCCACCGTCAACTGCAGACGCAGCGCATCGTTGAGGTCGATCGCTGTCACAGAGGCGCCATTGCGGCGCAGCCCATCGCCCGCATCGAGCAGTGCATGAGCGGCATGGTTGGCATGAACGAGGTCGCCCGCCCGGTCCAAAACCAGCATCGCCAGCTGGCTGCCGTTCAGCGCCGATACCAGCGCATCGGCGCGGCGTTGCTGGGCACGGCTGGCCATCCAGAGCCGGAAATAGCCGGCCAGAGGAGGGTGAAGGCTGTCCAGAAGCCCTTCCGCCGCATCGCGGTCGATGGGAATGTCCGCCTCATAGACGGCGGTGATCACCAGCCGCCGCTGCCCGTGGGCGGTCAGGGACAGGGACAGCAGGTCGAGGTCGCGGCTGGCGATCCGGACCCGTTTCCACAGCCGGCTGGCCTGGTCGTCGGCCCGACGCCGGCCGAAGGCGCCACATTTTTCCGCTGCCGCAGACACGCGCGCGACGTCGTCGCCACGCACCGCATCGCCCGCGACGTGCAGGACCTTCGCTGTCCGCTCTTCGGCGTAATGCTGGCTGAGAACGGCAGCGGCGGCACCGCATTGGCGCTGGAACTCGGCAACGATCCAGCCGAGATCCGCCTCGCCAAGGCGCGCGCGCGCGTCAACAGCGCGAAGCGCGCTAGGCGAACTGCCCGGCCGCGTCATGTGGGCGGTCGACTGATCCGGCATTGAACGCTATTCCCCTGTTGATGTCATACTGGCAGCGCGCGCGGGCGCGGTCAAAGCCACTCTTGACGACTGCCCGACAAACTTGGGCTCCTGCAATGGCATGACGGACTTGCGCCTGTCATCGGGGACAGCGATGACAGTGATCATGACCGATACCGACATACGTCTCGCCAACGCTCTCGCCGATGCGGCGGGTGCGGCCATCCGCCCATATTTTCGCGCCAGCTTCTCTATCGAGGCGAAAGGGGACGCCTCGCCCGTCACCCAGGCCGATCGCGCGGCGGAGGCGACGATGCGCGCCCTGATCGAGCGCGAGCGGCCCCATGACGGCATCATCGGCGAGGAATATGGCCGCACCCGCGAGGGCGCAGCCCGTCAGTGGGTGCTGGACCCGATCGACGGCACCCGGGCGTTCATCGGCGGCCGGCCTACCTTCGGCACCCTGATCGCGTTGCTGGAGGACGGACGACCGATCCTCGGGGTGATCGACCAGCCGATCAGCGGCGAACGCTGGGTGGGCATCGCGGGCGAGGCAACGACGCTGAACGGCGTCCCCTGCCGCACCCGCGCCTGCCCGGCACCCGACGAAGCGCTGCTCGCCACCACCTCGCCCTGGCTGTTCGGCGCGGCCGGCGGGGCGGCGTTCGACCGCGTGCGCGGCAAGGTCCGGGACACGCTGCTCGGCTGCGATTGCTACAACTATGCGCTGCTCGCCAGCGGCCATGGCGATCTGGTGATCGAGGAAGGGTTGAAGCTCTATGATTTCGCCGCCCTGGTCCCGGTGGTGGAGGGCGCGGGCGGCCGCATGACCGATTGGGCCGGCAAGCCGCTCAACGCCGACAGCGAGGGGCGAGTCATCGCGGCGGGCGATCCGGCGCTGATCGAACCAGTGCTGGCGCTGCTGAACGGCTGAGGGCTTTCGGAACACGCGTAAGAGCGTCGTCTCCCGAGCCGCAGCAGGCCTGCACTCCAATCAGCGGCGGGCCGTCACGAAATAGCCCAATCCCATGTCGTCGCCGACCGAGAACCCCCGGCTCAGTGATACTTCCAGGCCGGCGAGGTCGACGATTTCGAACCCGGCCGCCGTCAGCCGCGCGGTCAGTTCGTCGGGGGTCAGGAACTTGTGCCAGTCATGCGTGCCGCGCGGCACCGCCCCTGTCGCCTCGGCCAGGGTGACGGTGAGCAGGCGACTCTTCGCCGTGCGATTGGGGGTGGAGAGGATGAGGAGACCGCCAGGTGCCACCAGCGTGCCCAGCGCGGCGAGGAAAGCGTCGACGTCGGCGACATGCTCCACCACCTCCAGCGCCGTCACCAGATCGAAGCGGGCAGGCTCCGCGATCAGCGTCGCGACCTCACCGGCGCGATAGTCGATCGCCAGCCCCTGATCCGCGGCATGAGCGCGGGCGACGGCAATCGCCTCGGGCGCGGCATCGATGGCGGTGACGGTCGCACCGAGGCGGGCGAGCGGCTCCGCCAGCAATCCACCGCCGCAGCCGACATCCAGCGCCCGCCGTCCGGCAAGCGGCCGCCGCGCGGCGGCGTCGCCGCCCCAATGGGCCAGCAGTCGGTCGCGGATATAGCCGAGCCGGGCCGGATTCAGCCGATGGAGCATCGCCGACTGGCCGGCGGGGTCCCACCAATCGGCGGCAAGGGCGCCGAAATGGGCGGCCTCGGCGCGGTCGATCGTCCTGGCGTTGGTCGTGGCGGCCGCCTCAGTCGGCCTGTCGCTTGCGTTCGTCATGCCCCGCTTCTATCAGGGCCGCGCTTTATGCCCCAGCGGCATTATCGCCTTCCTGCCCTTTCGACCTGACGGAGCGTTCCAGCGTGGCCTTGATCGTGATGAAGTTCGGCGGCACCTCGATGGCCGGCATCGAGCGCATCCGCAATGTCGCCGAGCGGGTGAAGCGCGAAGTGCTGGCCGGCAACCAGGTCGCCGTCGTCGTCTCCGCCATGGCTGGCGAGACCGACCGGCTGGTCGGTTTCTGCCGCGAAGCCTCGGCGCTCTACGATCCGGCCGAGTATGACGTCGTCGTCGCCGCTGGCGAACAGGTGACATCGGGCCTGCTAGCGATCGTGCTGCAGTCGATCGGGGTCAAGGCGCGCAGCTGGCTGGGCTGGCAGCTGCCGATCAACTCGTCATCCGCGCACAATGCGGCCCGCATCTCGACCATCGAAACGGGCGAACTGAGCGCGGCGATGGCAGACGGGCAGGTCGCCGTCATCCCCGGTTTCCAGGGCCTGACCGAAGCGCGCCGGGTGACGACGCTGGGCCGCGGCGGGTCCGACACCTCGGCCGTCGCGGTGGCGGCGGCGCTGAAGGCGGACCGCTGCGACATCTATACCGACGTCGACGGCGTCTACACCACCGACCCACGCATCGTGCCCAAGGCGCGCAAGCTGGAGAAGGTGACCTACGAGGAGATGCTGGAATTGGCCTCGGTCGGTGCCAAGGTGCTCCAGACCCGCTCGGTCGAACTGGCGATGAAGGAAAAGGTCCGCGTCCAGGTGCTGTCGTCCTTCTCGGACGAACCGGGCACGCTGGTGGTGGACGAAGACGAGATCGGAGATGACATGGAACGGCAGCTGATCACCGGCATCGCCTATAACCGCAACGAGGCGAAGATCACCCTGACCGCGGTCCCGGACCGTCCCGGCGCCGTGGCGGCGATCTTCGGTCCCTTGGCCGACGCGTCGATCAATGTCGACATGATCATCCAGAACATCGCCCACGCCAGCGGCCAGTCGACGGACGTCACCTTCACCGTGCCCCAGTCCGATCTCGCCCGCTCGGTCGACGTCCTTGAAAAGGCCAAGGCCGACATCGGCTTCGGCGAGCTGATTTCCGATGCCGGCGTGGCCAAGATCTCGGTCGTCGGCGTCGGCATGCGCAGCCACGCCGGCGTCGCGGCCGAGATGTTCAGCGCGCTTGCCGAGCGCGGCATCAACATCCAGGCGATCTCGACCTCCGAGATCAAGGTCTCGGTGCTGATCGCCGAGGAATATACCGAGCTGGCCGTGCGGGTCCTGCACACCGCCTACGGCCTGGACGCCGACGCCGCGTGAGCGCCCCGGCATCGGGCACCGCCGCGCTGACGCGCCTGATGGGGCGCGGCGCCGATTTCCTCGGCTGCGAGGTCGCCATCCTGGGCGGCGCGATGAGCTGGGTGTCGGAACGCAATCTGGTCGCGGCGATTTCGAACGCCGGCGGTTTCGGGGTCATCGCCTGCGGCGCGATGACGCCAGCGCTGCTGGACGCCGAGATCGCGGGCACCAAAGCGCTGACCGACCGACCGTTCGGCGTCAACCTGATCACCATGCACCCCGACCTGTTCGAGTTGATCGCGGTCTGCGCGCGGCACGGGGTCGGACATGTCGTGCTGGCCGGCGGCCTGCCGCCGAAGGGCAGCCTGGAGGCAATCAAGGCGTCGGGGGCGAAGCTGGTCTGCTTCGCGCCGGCGCTGTCGCTGGCGAAGAAGCTGATCCGGTCGGGCGTCGACGCGCTGGTGATCGAGGGGATGGAGGCCGGCGGCCATATCGGCCCCGTGGCCACCTCCGTGCTGGCGCAGGAAATCCTGCCAGAGGTGGGCGAGCAGGTGCCGGTGTTCATCGCCGGCGGCATCGGGCGCGGCGAAGCGATCGCCGCCTATCTGGAAATGGGCGCGGCGGGCGTCCAGCTCGGCACCCGTTTCGTCTGCGCGACGGAATCGATCGCGCACCCCGCGTTCAAGCGCGCCTTCATCCGCGCCTCGGCTCGCGACGCCGTGGCCAGCGTTCAGATCGACCCGCGCCTGCCGGTCATCCCGGTCCGGGCGCTGAAAAATCCCGGGACCGAGAATTTCACCGCCAAGCAGCGCGAGGTCGCCCAGGCCCTGGACGAGGGCCGCCTCGCCATGGCCGACGCACAGCTGGAGATCGAGCATTACTGGGCTGGCGCCCTGCGCCGCGCGGTCATCGACGGCGATGTCGAGGGCGGCTCGCTGATGGCCGGCCAGTCGGTCGGCATGGTCACGGCCGAGGAACCGGTGGCGTCGATCATCGCCCGGCTGATGGACGAGGCCGCCACGGCGCTGGCGGGACGCGCGGCGGCGTGATAGCCGGTTGGCGATGCCAGCCGCACCCCTGAGCCAGGCCGCGTCCGCAGCGCGCGAGATTTTGACCCGCCTTCACGACGTGATGGCGGCGCGCACCGCGCCCCAGGCCAAGCTGAACCAGGTCGTCGGCCTGATCGGCGAGGCGCTCGACAGCGAAGTCTGCTCGATCTACCTGCGGCGCGACGGCGTGCTGGAGCTGTTCGCCACCCGCGGCCTCAAACAGGAAGCCGTCCATGTCACCAAGCTGGCGATGGGCGAGGGCCTGGTCGGCATCATCGCCGAACGGGCCGAGATTCTGAACCTGGCCGAAGCGACGGCCCATCCCGACTTCGCCTATCGTCCGGAAACCGGCGAGGATCTTTATCACAGCTTCGCCGGCGTCCCGATCGTGCGGCGCGAACGGTCGATCGGGGTGCTCTGCGTCCAGCATAGCGATCCGCGCAGCTATGACGACGTCGAGATCGAGGCCTTGCAGACCGTCGCGATGGTGCTGGCCGAGCTGATCTCCGGCGCCGGACTGGTCGACGAGCGCGCCACCACCGATCGGACCCGTGACGCCGGTCCAGTCCGCCTGGGCGGCCAGAGGCTGGTCGACGGCATGGCGCGCGGCGTCGCCGTGTTCCACCAGCCCCGCGTCGTCATCGAGCATACGGTCGCGGAAGACACCGAGGCCGAGCGCCACCGCGTCTATTCCGCCTTCGCCAAGATGCGCGAGCAGATCGACCGGATGATGAGCCAGGCCGAATTCGGCGGTGCCGGCGAGCATGAGGATATCCTCGAGACCTACAAGATGTTCGCCTATGACGAAGGCTGGTCGCGCCGCATCAACGAGGCGATCGACAGCGGCCTTACCGCGGAGGCGGCGATCGAGCGGGTGCAGCAGCGCACCCGGATGCGGATGCGCTCGATCGACGATCCGCTGCTGCGCGACCGCATGCACGACCTGGAGGATCTGTCCAACCGGCTGCTGAGGATCGTGTCGGGGCAGTTGGGCACGGCGGCGCAGATGGGCCTGACCCAGGACGCCATCCTGGTCGCCCGCAATCTCGGCCCGGCCGAACTGCTGGAATATGACCGCCGCCGGCTGAAGGGGGTGGCGCTCGAGGAAGGCTCGCTCACCGCCCATGTCATCATCGTCGCCCGCGCGATGGGGATTCCGGTGCTGGGCCGCATCCCCAATCTGCGCAGCAGCGTCCAGGAAGGCGACATCCTGCTGCTCAACGTCGACCAGGCCATGGTCACGGTGCGCCCCTCCGCCGCGATGGACGAGGCGTTCGAGACGGCGCTGGCGGCGACGCGCGAGCGGCGCGCCCGTTACACGGCGCTGCGCGACAAGCCCGCGATCACGCTCGATGGCCGGTCGGTCGCGTTGATGATGAATGCGGGCCTGCGCGACGATATCGGCCAGTTGGAATTGACGGGTGCCGACGGCATCGGCCTTTACCGCACCGAGTTCCAGTTCCTCGTGTCCGCCACCCTGCCCCGGCGCGAGCGGCAGACGTCGCTCTACCGCAGCGTGCTTGACGCGGCCGGAGCGCGCCCGGTGACGTTCCGCACCCTCGACATCGGCGGCGACAAGGCGCTGCCCTACATGCGCGATGCCGCTTCGCGCGAGGAAAATCCGGCCATGGGCTGGCGGGCGTTGAGGCTGGCGCTGGAACGCGACGGGCTGCTCAAGGTTCAGGCGCGGGCCCTGTTGGAGGCGGCGGCGGGCCGGACCCTCAACATCATGTTTCCGCTGGTTTCAGAACCCTGGGAGTTCGAGCAGGCGAAAGCGGTGGTCGAGGCGCAGAAGACGTGGGTCGCCGGGCGCGGCAAACGGCTGCCGGACCGCATCCGCTATGGCGTCATGCTGGAAGTGCCGGCGCTGGCCGAGCAGCTCGACCTGCTTCTGCCCCAGCTCGACTTTCTGTCGATCGGCACCAACGACCTCACCCAGTTCCTGTTCGCCGCCGACCGGGCCGATCCACGCCTCGCCGAACGCTATGACTGGCTGTCGCCGTCGATCCTGCGCTTCATCCGCCGGGTCGCAGATGCCTGCCGCGCAGCGGGGGTCGATGTCACCGTCTGCGGCGAAATGGGCGGCCGCCCGCTGGAGGCGATGGCGCTGCTCGGTATCGGCATCGAGCGGTTGTCGATCACCCCGGCGGCGGTCGGACCCATAAAGGCGATGATTCGATCCACCGACAGTGCGCAGCTACGCGCGGCCATGGACCCTCTGCTCGCCCAGCCGCCGCGCGACATGCGCGCTTCGCTTACGGAACTCGCCGAGTCGCTGTCGATCAGCCTCGGTTGACAAGGCTTCCTCAACGGACAAGGATCGGGACTGGCCGACGCGGCAAACACGCTGCGCGATACCCTCTGGGCCGTAGAGAGTTCATGGACGAGACACTGGAAAGCACGACCTCTGCTCCCGTCCAACATGCCGGTGAACGGCTGCGCGCCGCGCGCGAGGCAGCGGGCCTCTCGCTCGACGATATTTCCACCCGCACCCGGGTTCCCGTGCGCCACCTAGCCGCTATCGAGGACGGACGGTACGGGCCTAATACCGGCGCCGGAGGCGAAAGCCTGCCGGCGCTGACCTACAGCATCGGTTTCGCCAAGGCGTTCGCGACCATCGTCGGCCTCGACCCGGCCGATATCGGCGCCCAGTTCCGCGCCGAGGCCGAACCCGATCCGCAACCCGAAACCTTTCGCTACGAGCCGGTCGACGCGACGCGGGTCCCTTCGAAACGACTTGCCTTTGCGGCACTGGCGCTGGTCGCGCTGATCGCCATCGGGCTGTTCCTGTGGAGCGCCGGCGCGTTCGAGCGTGGTACGCCGACCGACCAGGCGATCGACGCCATGTCCGAAGCGGATGGTACTACGCCCCTGCCGCCGGCGGAGGGCGAGCTGACCGGCGACAGCCCGGCAACGCCGGCTGGAATGTCGGCTGCCCAGGGTCCCGACGCAGCCATGCCGGCTCTGGCGTCCGCCACGGTGGCGCTCACTGCCACGGAGGATGTCTGGATCAAGGTCTATGACCGCGAGAATCAGACCGTCCGCCAGGGCATCATGACGGCGGGCGAGCAATGGACGGTCCCCGGCGATCCGCGCCAGCTGCTGCTGTGGACCGGCAAGGCGGGCGCCCTCAACGTCAGTGTCGACGGCAAGCCCACCGCCTCGCTCGGTGGACCCGCGGAAACGGTGCGCGACGTCAGCCTCGATCCGGCGGCCCTGATGGCCCGGACATCGGGCGGGGCGGCCCCCGCGCCGGGCGCTTGACACTGGCCCCCGGAATGTCACCGGGTTAGACTGTCATTCACCGCCAACCAGATCGGACCTGTTCCATGCGTCGCTTCGTCCCCCTTCTTGTTCCCACCTTGCTGGTCGCGGCCTTGGCCGGCCCGGTCACGGCGCAGGATGGCGGCCTGGAACGACGCGTCTCGACGATCGAGAAGGAATTGCGCGCGGTTCAGCGCAAGGTCTTCCCGGGCGGTGACAATCGCTTTTTCGAGGCAGAAATCCAGCCGCAACAGCAGCCGACGACGCCCGCGCCCGGCATTCCGGCCTCATCCCCGGTGGCCGACCTCAGCTTGCGCGTCGATACGTTGGAACGGCAGATCGCCAGTCTGACCGGCGACGTCGAGCAAAATGGCTATCGTCTCCGCCAGCTCGAGGAAAAGATCGCCGCCCTCCAGGCCGCCGCTGCGGCTGCGGCAATGCCGGCCGACCCGGAAGGGCTGCCGACGGGCGGGATCGTCGGCGCCACGCCCACTGGCCCCGCAACCACCGTAACTCCGCCCGCCACCACGCCAGCCGCTGGCGGTGATGCGATCGAGGCTGCCTATCGCGCCGCCTATGCAAGGGTGGATGCCAAGGACTGGGCCGGAGCCGAGAGCGAACTGAAAGCATTCGTCGCGGCAAATCCCAGGCATCGCCGTGCCAGCCACGCGCAATATTGGCTGGGACGGACCTATTCGGCCAGTGGCAAGCTCAACCTCGCGGCCGAAGCGTTCCTGGCCAATTACCAGACCAATCCGCGCGGCGAGCGGGCACCAGACAGCCTGCTGTGGCTGGGGCGGACGCTGATCGACCTCAAGAAGGCATCGGACGCCTGTCGCGTGCTCGACGAGCTGAACGCGGTGTACGGCGGCAAGATGTCTTCCGACGTCCGGGACCAGGCGACCAGGGCGCGTGCCACCGCCAAATGTGCCTGACGCCGCCGAACGCTTCCGGGCCGATCTCGCCGCGCTGATCGGCCCGGACGGCCCCGCCGCCTCCCGCCTCGGCGTGGCAGTGTCGGGCGGACCGGACAGTCTGGCCCTGCTGCTTCTCGCCCGCGATGCACTTGGCGCAAACGCGGTGATGGCCGCCACGGTCGACCACCGCCTGCGTCCGGAAGCCGCCGACGAGGCCCGGTTCGTCGCGCGGCTCTGCGTCAGCTTCGCCATCCCCCATGCGACGCTGACGCCGGCGCAGCCGATCGCCGGCAACCTTCAGTCCAGCGCACGCGCGGCGCGTTATGCCCTGCTGGAAGGCTGGGCACAGGCGAACGACATCGCCGCCATCGCCACCGCCCATCATGCCGACGATCAGGCGGAAACGCTGCTGATGCGGCTGAACCGGGGCGCCGGTGTCGGCGGTCTCGCGGGGGTTCGCGCCAGCCGCACGGCGAACGGCATTCGCATCGTCCGTCCCCTCCTCGGCTGGCGGCGGAGGGAGCTGGCGGCGATCGTGGCGGCGGCCGGCCTCGATCCGATCGACGATCCCAGCAATCACGACGAGCGTTTTGACCGGGTGCGCCTGCGCCGGGTGCTGGCGGAGGCCGACTGGCTGGATGTTCCCGCCCTCGCCCGCAGCGCCACGGCACTGGCCGAAGCGGACAGGGCGCTGGCGTGGGCGACCGCTCGGCTCCGCGACAGCCATGTCGAGCGCGACGGCGATGTACTGACCCTCGACCCCGCCCTGCCGGCAGAGCTCCGGCGCCGCCTGGTCCTCGATCTGCTCGCCGAACTGAGCCCCGCCTCCGCACCGCCACGCGGGCCAGAGCTTGACCGTTTTCTCGCCGCGCTGGCTGGCGGAGGGACGGCCACGCTGGCCGGGGTCAAGGGCACCGGCGGCCCGCGCTGGCGGTTGTCAGTCGCGCCGGCCCGACGCACCGGCGCGCCTCCCCGCCCGCAGGACCATTGTTCTTAAGCATTCTCCGCCTATGTTAGGCAGGTTCCACTCTGTTTGCAGGATTCGCCTGGCCGATGACCGATCCCGAAAAGCCCGCCAACCCCTGGTTGAAAAGCCTCGTGCTGTGGATCGGCATCCTGCTGGCGCTCGTGCTGTTCGTGCAGATGTTCGACGGCGGGTCCAAGAATCGCGCTGCGGGAACCGGCATCGCCTATTCGGATTTTCTGGCGAAGGTCGATGAAGGCTCGGTCCGCGAGGTCGAGATCGCCGGCCAGATGGTCACCGGCCGGCTGACCAACGACGAGGCATTCCGCACCTATGCCCCGGCCGATCCGTCGCTGGTCCAGCGCCTGCAAGCCAAGGGTGTCCGCTTCACGGCCAAGCCGGAGGAGCAGGAATCGATCTTCCTCATCATCCTGATGAACACCCTGCCGTTCCTCCTGATCCTGGGCATCTGGATCTTCGTCATGCGCCAGATGCAGAACGGCGCCGGCAAGGGCGCCATGGGCTTCGGCAAGTCCAAGGCCAAGATGCTGACCGAAAAGCAGGGCCGCGTCACCTTCGCCGACGTCGCCGGCATCGACGAGGCGCGCGAGGAATTGCAGGAGATCGTCGATTATCTGAAGGACCCGAGCAAGTTCTCGCGCCTCGGCGGCAAGATTCCGAAGGGCGCGCTGCTCGCGGGCAGCCCTGGCACCGGCAAGACCCTGCTCGCCCGCGCCATCGCCGGCGAGGCGAACGTGCCCTTCTTCACCATTTCCGGCTCGGACTTCGTCGAGATGTTCGTCGGCGTCGGCGCCAGCCGCGTCCGCGACATGTTCGAGCAGGCGAAGAAGAACGCGCCCTGCATCCTGTTCATCGACGAGATCGACGCCGTCGGCCGCCATCGCGGCGCCGGCCTCGGCAACGGCAATGACGAGCGCGAGCAGACGCTGAACCAGCTCCTCGTCGAGATGGACGGGTTCGAGGCGAACGAGGGCATCATCATCATCGCCGCGACCAACCGGCCGGACGTGCTGGACCCCGCGCTGCTGCGCCCCGGCCGCTTCGACCGCCAGATCGTCGTGCCGCGCCCCGACATCGACGGCCGCGAGAAGATTCTGGAAGTCCACATGAAGAAGGTGCCGCTGGCGCCCGACGTCCAGGCACGGGTGATCGCGCGCGGGACGCCGGGCTTCTCGGGCGCCGACCTCGCCAACCTCGTCAACGAGGCGGCGCTGATGGCCGCCCGGCGCGGCAAGCGCCTGGTCGCCATGGCCGAGTTCGAGGCCGCCAAGGACAAGGTGATGATGGGCGTCGAGCGCCGCTCGATGGTCATGACCGAGGACGAGAAGCGGATGACCGCCTATCATGAGGCCGGTCACGCCATCGTCGCCCTGCACGAGCCGGCGTCCGATCCGATCCACAAGGCGACGATCATCCCGCGCGGCCGCGCGCTGGGCATGGTCATGCGTCTGCCGGAGCGCGACAGCTACAGCTATCATCGCGACAAGATGCACGCCAACCTCGCCGTCGCCATGGGCGGCCGCGTCGCGGAAGAGATCATCTTCGGCTATGACAAGGTGTCGTCGGGCGCGTCGGGCGACATCCAGATGGCGACCGGCCTTGCCCGCGACATGGTCACCCGCTGGGGCATGTCGGACAAGCTGGGGCCGCTCCAGTACGCCGAGGCGGACGAGGAAGTGTTCCTGGGCTATTCGGTCAATCGCCAGCGTCAGATGTCGGACGAGACCGCCCGTACCATCGACGCCGAGATCCGCCGTGTGGTCGACGATGGCTATGACCGCGCCAAGCAGGTGCTGACCGACAATGTCGACCAGCTCCACACGTTGGCCGGCGCTCTTTTGGAGTATGAGACGCTGTCGGGCGACGAGATCAAGACGCTGCTGGCGGGCGAGCCGCTCGACCGGCCGACCGACGGCGGCTTCCGGCCGACGGCGCCGGCCAGTGCCGGCTCGTCGATCCCGAAGAGCGGTCGCCGGACCGGCAATTTCGGCGGGGCCGCCCCTCAGGGCGCCTGAGCCGGCCAACAGGGTAAAGCCGGTCTCGGGGGAGGCCGGCTTTACCGCTTGTTCAGACCGGCGGGCATAAGTCCCGAAGGGGATTATGAGCAACGGGGGCCGGATAGTTGGGGGACGCGAGCAGGTCTGACGCTGAAGACCGTCGCCGGCCGAACGGGCCGTGGCGGTCATGAAGGATCTGTTGCTGAGCGCGGCCGGCTTGGCGGGGTTCCATCGGATCGCCCGCGCCACCACTCGCCGCGACCTCCGCATCCTCGCCTATCACGGACTGTGGACGACGCCCGGCCGCCCCTATGGCGACCGACTGTTCATGCTCCCCGAGCAGTTCGAAGCGAGGATGCGCTGGCTGAAGCAGAGCGGCCATCCGGTCATCAGTCTGGAGGCTGCCGTCGAGGGGCTGGCCAACGACAGCCTGCCCGATCGCGCCGTCGTCATTACCATCGATGACGGTTGGCGATCGACCTACACCCACATGCTACCGGTGCTGGAAGCGCTCGCCCTGCCGGCCACGCTCTACGTCACCAGCTGGTATGTCCAACATCCGCTGCCGGTCATCAACAAAGTCGTCGACTATGCGCTCGCGGTGACGCGCCTGACGCGATTGGACTGGCAGGGGGCAGGCCTCGACTTTGCCGATGTGGGCAGCCGCGCCGCCACGCGCACCGCCCTAATCCGCCACCTCGAGACCTTGCCCGTCCCCGACCGGTCCGAGGCGATCCGACAGCTGTGCGACGCTCTGGCCGTCCCGCTCGAACCCTGGTGGAGTGACGGTCAGTTCCTGCTGATGACGCCCGGGGAGATCGCCGACGCAGACCGTCGCGGTCTCGATATCCAGCTTCACACCCACCGTCACCCGATGCTGGACCACGACATCGACCGACTGGAGGACGAGATCGCTGACAATCGCGCTGCCCTCGCCGCCGCGCTGCCGGACAAGCCGTTTCACCATTTCTGCTATCCCAGCGGTGGCTTCCATGACGACGCACCGGCTCGGCTGCGCGCCTTGGGTATACGGTCCGCGACGCTGTGCGATCAGGGCGCCAACCCGCCCGGTACCGATCCGATGCGGCTACGCCGCTTCCTCGACGGCAGAACGGTCAGCCAGGCGATGTTCGAAGCCTATCTGAGCGGCGCCCTCGACCTCTACGAGACGACCCGGCGACGGCTGGCTGGACGGGGAACATGAAAAAGGCCGGAGCGCTTCACGCGATCTCCGGCCTTTTCATTTGCAGCGACGGGCATCGGGCCGTCCGTCACCTGGAATAAGATGGTCGGGGAAAGAGGATTCGAACCTCCGGCCCCTGCCTCCCGAAGACAGTGCTCTACCAGGCTGAGCTATTCCCCGACTGCGGCCGGCGGGGCCGGCTGCTGTGGTCGCGGGCTTATAGAAAGGGTCGCGACGAAGCGCAAGCGCCACCCTCGTCAATCGCCGCGGCGGGTGCTATCGGCACGCCAACCGACGTTTTCCCGCCCACAGGATGATCCGTGACCGCGCCCCAGGACCTGATCCGCAATTTCTCGATCATCGCCCATATCGACCATGGCAAGTCGACGCTGGCCGACCGCCTGATTCAGCGGACGGGCGGCCTGACCGCACGCGAAATGTCCGAGCAGGTGCTCGACAACATGGATATTGAGCGCGAGCGCGGCATCACCATCAAGGCCCAAACGGTACGCCTGGACTACAAGGCGGCGGACGGCAGAGACTATGTCCTCAACCTCATGGACACGCCGGGCCATGTCGACTTCGCTTATGAAGTCAGCCGTTCTCTGGCGGCGTGCGAGGGCGCCCTCCTGGTCGTCGATGCCGCCCAGGGGGTCGAGGCGCAGACCCTGGCCAACGTCTATCAGTCGATCGAGCATGATCACGAGATCGTGCCCGTCATCAACAAGATCGATCTGCCGGCGGCCGAGCCCGAGAAGGTGAAGGCGGAGATCGAGGAGATCATCGGCCTGCCCGCCGACGATGCCGTGCTCGCCAGCGCCAAGTCGGGCATCGGCATCGACGAGATCCTGGAAGCGATCGTCACGCGCATCCCGCCGCCCAAGGGCGACGCCGCGGCGCCGCTGAAGGCGATGCTGGTCGACAGCTGGTACGATCCCTATCTGGGCGTCGTCATCCTGGTCCGCGTCATCGACGGGACGATAAAGAAGGGCCAGCAGATCAAGTTCATGCAGGCCGGCACC
This sequence comes from Sphingomonas sanxanigenens, assembly GCA_037190805.1. Lineage (GTDB taxonomy): Bacteria > Pseudomonadota > Alphaproteobacteria > Sphingomonadales > Sphingomonadaceae > JBBCJR01. The sequence goes on from JBBCJR010000023.1 coordinate 15,366, forward strand.
ACGCATCTGGTCGACCGCGTCGGCGCCTTCCGGCCCAAGATCGAGACGCTGGACGCCCTCGGCCCCGGCGAGATCGGCTTCATCACCGCCCAGATCAAGGAAGTGTCGCAGACCGCCGTCGGCGATACCATCACCGACGCCAAGAAACCGACCGCCGAAGCCCTGCCCGGCTTCAAGCTGGTCCAGCCGGTGGTGTTCTGCGGGCTGTTTCCGGTCGACGCCGCCGATTTCGAGAAGCTGCGCGAGAGCATGTACAAGCTCAGGCTCAACGACGCTTCCTTCTCGTTCGAGATGGAAACGTCAGCGGCGTTGGGTTTCGGCTTCCGCTGCGGATTTCTGGGCCTGCTGCACCTTGAGATCATTCAGGAGCGGCTGACCCGCGAATATGATCTCGACCTCATCACCACGGCGCCGTCGGTCGTCTATCGCATCCACATGCGCGACGGCACGGTGAAAGAACTGCACAATCCCGCCGACATGCCCGACCCCACGCACATCGATCATATCGAGGAGCCGTGGATCGAGGCGGTGATCTATGTGCCGGACGAATATCTGGGGCCGATCCTGAAGCTGTGCCAGGATCGGCGCGGCATCCAGAAGAACCTGACCTATGTCGGCGGGCGGGCGCAGCTGACCTACGAGCTGCCGCTGAACGAAGTCGTGTTCGACTTCTACGACCGGCTGAAATCGATCAGCCGGGGCTATGCCAGCTTCGACTATGAACAGGTCGGCCACCGCGACGGCGACCTGGTGAAGATGAGCATTCTCGTGAACAACGAGCCGGTCGACGCCCTGTCGATGATCGTGCATCGCGGAACGGCCGAGGTGCGGGGCCGGGGCATGTGCGAACGGCTGAAGGACCTTATCCCTCGCCACCTGTTCAAGATTCCGATCCAGGCGGCGATCGGCGGCAAGGTGATCGCGCGCGAGACGATCGCGGCGCTCAGGAAGGACGTCACCGCCAAATGCTATGGCGGCGACGCCACCCGCAAACGCAAGCTCCTCGAGAAGCAGAAAGAGGGCAAGAAGCGGATGCGCGAATATGGCTCCGTCTCGATCCCGCAGGAGGCGTTCATCGCCGCGCTGCGCATGGGCGACGAATAGCACAGGCCCGCGGCACGCGACTCATTGACCGCCGCTCGCCCCCTGTGGCATCCGGCGATAGGCCTTCGGGCGGGTGTAGCTCAATGGCAGAGCAGAAGCTTCCCAAGCTTACGACGAGGGTTCGATTCCCTTCACCCGCTCCAGCTATCCAGGAATTCAGCAGCACTCCCCTCCACCCCGGAACTGGTTGGTGGGGTCGGCTTTATCCCGCCCAGCGATGATCAGGGCGCGCCCTCCTTCCGGAAGCGGCGAGGGATGACGGCTGCCGTGCGATCTCGGACAGTTGATATCACAATATAAAGAAGTCTTTATATTTATGTTGACGACAGTCGCCGCGCATGCTCTTTTGGCCCGCGTCGAGGTTCCCCGTGTCGTTTGGCGACGGGGCTAAGACGGGAAGCCGGTGGCGGTTAGTTTGGAACCGGAATCCGGCGCTGCCCCCGCAACTGTGAGCGGTGAGCGGCGGACCCATTGATGCCACTGGCGCCAGTCCGGCGCTGGGAAGGCGGGCCCGACGTGACGATCCGCGAGCCAGGAGACCTGCCTTCGACGCGATAACGTTCCTCGGACGGGGGTGCCTCCGGTGGATCGCGCCAGCATGTGGCGCCGCGTCCGGAACCCGGTCGGGGGCCGCACCTGTCCTGTCGCGTTCCGTCCTGGTTCCGTCGCCGGCTGACCCAGGAGTTGAATGCAATGTCCGTCACGACCGCCAATCTGGGCTTTCCCCGCATCGGCCCGCGCCGCGAACTGAAGACCGCCCTCGAGGCCGATTGGGCCGGCACGCGCGACGAGGCCGCCCTGATCGAGACAGGCAAGGCACTGCGCGCCCGGAACTGGGAGCGACAGAAGACGGCGGGGATTGCCGTCATCCCCAGCAACGACTTCTCCTTCTACGATCAGGTGCTCGACACCAGCGTCATGCTGGGCGCGATTCCCGACATCTATCGCGACCTCGGCACGCCTGATTCGCTGGACGTCTATTTCGCCATGGCGCGCGGCACCCGCACCGACGCGACGGACGACCATGGCTGTGCCCACGGCCATGGCGCGGGCGCCGACGTGCCGGCGGCCGAGATGACCAAATGGTTCGACACAAACTATCACTACATGGTCCCTGAAGTGGCGCCGGAGCAGCGCTTTGCGCTCAGCACCACCAAGCCCATCGATCATTTCGTCGAGGCGAAGGCGCTGGGCTATCACAGCCGGCCGGTGATCCTGGGCCCGGTGACCTGGCTGCTGCTCGCCAAGTCGAAGGTCGCGGGGTTCGAGCCCCTGTCGCTGCTGCCCGCGCTGCTGCCGGTCTATACAGAACTGCTGACACGGCTGCGCGATGCCGGCGCGGACTGGGTGCAGATCGACGAGCCCGCGTTGGTTCTCGACCTCGACGACGGCGCCCGCGCGGCGTTCCGCACCGCCTATGCCGAGCTGGCCAAGGTCAGCGGGCTGAAGCTGATGCTCGCCACCTATTTCGATGCGCTGGGCAATAATCTGGCGACTGCGCTGGCGCTGCCGGTCGCGGGCCTTCATGTCGACCTGGTGCGTGCGCCGGAGCAGCTGGACGCCGTGCTGGCGGGCGCCCGCGCCGATCTGGTGCTGTCGCTGGGCGTGATCGACGGCCGCAATGTCTGGAAGGCCGACCTGACCGCCCTGCTCGATCGCTATGCGCCGGTGATCGCGGCGCGCGGCGCGGTTCAGATCGCGCCATCCTGTTCGCTGCTGCACACCCCTATCGACCTGGCGCTGGAAACCCGGATCGAACCGGAGGTACGCGAGTGGCTGGCCTTTGCCACCCAGAAGCTGGATGAGCTGGCGCTGCTGGGCCGCGGCCTCACCATCGGCCGCGAGGCGATTGCCGAAGCGCTGGCCGCCAACCGCGCTGCCATCGACAGCCGTCGCCGGTCCCCGCTCACCAACGACCATGCGGTGCGCGACCGGCTGGCCACAATCGATGCGTCCTGGGCCCAGCGCTCGAAGCCCTTCGCCGAGCGTATCCGGTCGCAGCGCGGAATCCTGAACCTGCCCACGCTGCCGACGACGACCATCGGTTCGTTTCCCCAGACCGCGGAGGTCCGCAAGGCGCGAGCCGCCCATGGCAAGGGCACGCTGGACGATGCCGGCTATCAGCAATTCCTGCGCGAGGAGACGGAACGCGCCATCCGCTGGCAGGAGGAGATCGGCCTCGACGTTCTCGTCCACGGCGAGTTCGAGCGCAACGACATGGTGCAGTATTTCGGCGAGCAACTGGCCGGCTTCACCTTCAGCCGCGCCGGCTGGGTGCAGAGCTATGGCTCGCGCTGCGTGCGGCCGCCGATCATCTACGGCGACGTGTCGCGTCCCCGGCCGATGACCATCGACTGGTGGCGCTATGCCCAGTCGCTGACCGACCGGCCGGTCAAGGGCATGCTGACCGGACCGGTGACGATCCTGCAATGGTCGTTCGTCCGTGATGACCAGCCCCGTGCCGATACCTGCCGGCAGATCGCGCTGGCGATCCGCGACGAGGTCGTCGACCTGGAAGCGGCCGGCGCGAAGATCGTCCAGATCGACGAGGCAGCCCTGCGCGAAGGCCTGCCTCTAAAGCGCGCCGAATGGCAGGCCTATCTGGACTGGGCGGTGGAGTGCTTTCGGATCACCGCGTCGGGTGTGGAACCGACAACCCAGATTCACACGCATATGTGCTATTCGGAGTTCAACGACATCATCGCCGCGATCGGTGCGATGGACGCCGACGTCATCTCGATCGAGACCGCGCGGTCCAAGATGGAACTGCTCGATGCGTTCGCGACCTATGCCTACCCGAACGAAATCGGGCCGGGCGTCTATGACATTCACTCCCCCCGCATCCCCACGGTGGAGGAGATGAGCGACCTGCTGGTCACGGCGGGACGGCGGCTGACGGCCGGTCAGCTGTGGGTCAATCCCGATTGCGGCCTCAAGACCCGCAAGTGGGAGGATGTGAAGCCGGCGCTGGCCAACATGGTCGTCGCCGCCCGGGCCGCCCGGGCGACGTTGTCCTGAGGAGCGAGGGGGACGGGCAGGCCCTTCCCTTACTCAGATGCCGCCGTCGGTTCCCTCATGACCGGCGGCGGCCAGCCCCTCGGCCAACGCGGCGGCGCAGGCAGCGAGCAGAGCCTCGTCCGTGGCACGGATGACGAAATTGGCGCCGGTGCGCCCCTCGCGGAAAAAGGGATAGCTGCCGATCTGCGTGCCAGGATGGGCGGCCTCGGTCGCCGCCAACAGGGTCGCGACCTCGCTTTCGGGTGCCCAAGCCCCGATGGTGCGCGAGAGGAGCGGGCACCCCCCCTCGATCGCCCCCGACAGCGCCTCCAGCATCAGCGCGGCAATATGCGGCACACCGGCAAGAATGAAGATATTGCCGACGCGGATGCCGGGCGCGCCCGAGACGCTGTTTTCGATCAGGTCGGCGCCCTCTGGCACCCGCGCCATCCTGAGGCGCATGTCGTTGAGGCCGCCGCGCTCGATATAATAATTTTCGAGGATCGCACGCGCACGCGGATGGACGATGACCGGCCGACCGAGCGCCGCGGCGACCGCATCGACGGTGATATCGTCATGGGTCGGGCCGATGCCGCCGGTGGTGAACAGATAGTCGTGAGCCGCCGACAGCGTGCGCACCGCGTCCCCGATCGCCGCCATGTCGTCGGCGACCACACGCACCTCGCGCAGGCGCACCCCCTGGAGGTTCAGCCATTTGCCGATCGGGGCGATGTTGCGATCCTGCGTGCGGCCGGACAGAATCTCGTCACCGATGACCAGCAGCGCCGCGGTCCAGATGCGCTCGGGCGCGGGCGGGGCGGGATCGGCGTCCATGACGCTTCCACTCGCACAGGGCGGGCAGGATTGCTATATCCCGCTGATGACTGAGACGATGACGATCGATGACGGCGACCTGCTGGACGACAGCGGCGCCATCCGCCTGCACGGCCCCGACGGGTTCGAGGGCATGCGCGCCGCCGGCCGCCTGGCCGCCGAAGTGCTGGACATGCTGGTGCCACACGTCCAGCCGGGCGTCGCCACCGAGACGCTGGACCAGTTGGCGCGGGACCACGTCCTCGCCGCGGGGGCGGCGCCGGCCCCGCTCAACTATCGCGGCTTTCCCAAATCGATCTGCACCTCGATCAACCATGTCGTCTGCCACGGCATCCCCGGCCCGAAGACACTGAAATCGGGGGACATCCTCAACATCGACGTCACGGTCGTCCTGAACGGCTGGCATGGCGACACCAGTCGCATGTATCTGGTCGGCGACGTCCCCCTGAAGGCCCGCCGGCTGGTCGAGGTGACCTATGAAGCGATGATGGCCGGCATCGCCGCCGCCCGACCGGGCGGACATCTGGGCGACATCGGCCACGCCATCCAGCAGATCGCTGAGAAGCACCGTTATGGCATCGTCCGGGACTTTTGCGGCCACGGTCTGGGCCGGGTGTTCCACGATGCGCCCAACGTGGTCCACGCCGGCCGCCCCGGCACCGGGCCGATGCTGAAACCGGGAATGTTCTTCACCATCGAGCCGATGATCAATCTCGGACGTGGCGACGTTAAGATCCTTGATGACGGCTGGACCGCCGTGACGCGTGACCGCTCGCTGTCCGCCCAGTTCGAACATTCGGTCGGGATCACTCACGACGGGGCCGAAATCTTCACGGCCAGCCCCGCCGGCCTCCACCAGCCCCCCTATGCGTAAAGGCGGGGGCGGATGACGATCGACTCTTGCATTCGGCGGCGGAGCGCGTAACAGTCTGACTGTTCTATAATATAACTATATTTGCGAGGGGCCATGTCTTACGATCCGCGCCAGGCGATTCTGAATTCGCCGATGAGCCCCTTTCAGATCAGGGCGGTCGGCATCACCGTCGGTCTCAATGCCCTGGACGGGTTCGACGTGTTGGCGATCACCTTCGCCTCACCGGGAATCGCCGCCGAATGGGCACTCCAGCCGGGCGCGCTGGGCATCGTCATCTCCACCGGCCTGATCGGCATGGCGGTCGGATCGCTGCTGCTGGCGCCGATCGCCGACATGATCGGCCGTCGGCCGCTGATGCTGGCCTGTCTGGTGGCGATGACGGCCGGCATGCTGCTTTCCGCGACCGCCACCGATGTCTACATGCTGTCGTTGTGGCGGGTCGTCACCGGCCTCGGCATTGGCGGTATCTTGGCGACGACCAACCCCGTCGCGGCCGAATATGCCAGCGCCAAGCGACGCGCCCTGTCCGTAAGCCTGATGGCGATCGGCTATCCGGTCGGCGCGGTGCTGGGCGGAGCTTTCGCCGCCTGGCTGCTCCGTCACTATGACTGGCGGTCGGTATTCATCTTCGGCGGTGTCGCCTCGGCGGTGTTCATACCGATCGTGATGGCCTGGCTGCCCGACAGCGTCGCCTTCCTGATCGCCCGGCGGCCAAAGGATGCACTGGCGCAGGCCAACCGGACGCTGATCAAGATGGGCCATCAGCCGATGGACGCGCTCCCACCGCCACCGGCCGTTGCGCCCAAGGCGCCGCTGGTCGAGATTTTCCGTCCCGGCATGATCCGGGGCACGCTGACCATCACCATCGCCTATTTCCTGACGATCATGGCCTTCTATTATATGCAGGGTTGGATTCCGAAGATCGTCTCGGACCTGAAGTTTACCCCGTCCGAAGCGACGACCGTATCGGTGTGGGCGAACGTCGGCGGCGCGATCGGCGGCGCCTTGCTGGGGGTATTCGCACATCGCGTCGGACTGAAACCGCTGTCCGTGCTGGTGATGCTGGGCGCCTTTGCCTTCATCGCCCTGTTCGGACAGACGCCGGCGGAACTGACCTCCCTGAAGTTGGCGACGGCAGCGGCGCTATTCTTCGCCAATGCGGCGGTGGTCGCGCTCTACAACCTCATCGCCGAAACCTTTCCCGCCGAAATCCGGGCGACGGGGACCGGCTTCATCATCGGCGTCGGTCGCTCGGGAGCGGCACTGGCGCCGATCATCTCCGGCTTCCTGTTCCAGAGTGGCCTTGGCCGGAGCGAGGTATCGGTGATCATGGCGGTGAGTGCGCTGCTGTCGGCGATCGTCATCCTGTCCCTGCCGCGCTCAAAGACCATCCAAGCCTGAGGCGTGAGTTGACGGTTGAGCTGATCGGCACGGCCCGCCCTCTGCAAGTTGGGCTCGCGGACCGCTGCCGGTCCGCTCGGCTGGATGAAACCAGCCCTAGCGGTTGACGAATGCCAGCCCGGGTCACATCGATGCCACCGCCCCGGAAGCTGCCCTCCCGCCGGTCACCGCGACGTCGAACGCCCCGTGCCAGCGGCCCAGTGTTTCGGCATGGTCGGCGCGGTTGTCGATTGGTCAGCGTTATCGTCACCCGCCCTCGATCTTCGCACTCCTCAGGAGCGGCGCGCGATTGTGTGGACGTCTCGGTACGGCATCCGACAGTGATACAGGTTGCCGGGTAGGACATCGAAGGCGGGTGGGAAGCGGAAGCTTCCGTGACCGCGGCGCAAATCCTCGATAGAAGCTGCATGACGCCCGATTTCACCATCCGACACGAGAAACACATGATGAACAGTTTCGCCCATCTGCCCTATCGGCCGGCTGTCGGCATTCTGCTGTTGAACGGAGCCGGCAAGGCGTTTGTCGGGCAGCGGCTGGATTCGACATTGGAGGCATGGCAGCTGCCCCAAGGCGGCGTCGATCCGGGCGAGGATGCCGCCAGCGCCGCGCTGCGCGAACTGGAGGAGGAGACCGGCATCGCCGCGGCAAAGGTGTCGATCATCGAACGCGCGGCACGCGAGCTGGATTATGATCTGCCCGGCGATCTCATCGGCAAATTGTGGAAGGGGCGCTATCGCGGCCAGCGGCAGACATGGTTCGCGATGCGGTTCACGGGCACCGACGCCGATGTCAACCTGGCAACACCGCATCCGGAATTTCGGGCTTGGAAATGGACCGATCCAGGTGATCTACCGACGATGATCGTGCCGTTCAAACGCGACCTCTACGAAAATGTGCTAAAGGCCTTCGCCCATCTTCTATGATCCTTCGTCCCCATCCAACTTCAGCTTCAAAGGTGCAGTGTCCCGTGATGTTCCGAAATCTCCTGTCGTCCGTCCTTCTGGCCAGCGTCGCGACGCCCGCCGCCGCCGCTCTCCCGCCGCCGGTCCGTGCGCTCATCGAAGCCGCGATGGCGCGCGGAAACGATGCCGAAATCGGCGCCGTGGTGAAGTTCGCGAAGGAAACCAATCCGAACGACATCGACGAGATCACGGTTCTCACCACCGCCCGCAACGAACGCGTCGAGCGCGAACGGCAGGAGCGGCTGTCGGACAACCGCATCTTCGTCAACTGGACGGGCGAAGGCGAACTGGGTGGTTTCCGCTCGACCGGCAACACCAGCACGCTCGGCCTGTCGGCAGGTGCCCGACTGGAGCGCGAAGGCCTGAAATGGCGGCATCTGCTGACCGCTTCGGTGAACGTCCAGGAAAGCGAGAATGTGCGAACGGTGGAACGCTATCTCGCCGCCTATCAACCCAACTACAAGATCGACGGCAACCTCTATCTGACCGGCCTTGCCCAATATGAGCACGACCTGTTCCAAGGCTATGACGCGCGCTACACGGGTTCGATCGGTGCCGGCTACCGCGCCATCAGCCGACCCGGAATGACGCTGGACCTGGAAGCCGGCCCGGCCGTCCGGCACACGATCTTCACGCCCGACGCCGCCAATCCACGCAAGCGGGATACCGCCTTCGCCGGTCGCGCGCAGCTGCGCTACAACTGGCAGATCAGCCCGACGCTGAAATTCTCGAATCTGACCGCGCTGATCCTGGAATCAGAAACCAATACGGCAACATCGGTTACCGCGCTCGACACCAAGCTGTTCGGGCCTCTCTCAGCCCGCCTCAGCTACGATGTCCGCTATGAAAGCAACCCGCAGGAAGGCCGCAAATCGCTGGACACATTAAGTCGGGCAACGTTGGTCTATAATTTCTGATTCTTCTGCGCGAAGCACGAACGACAAGGGCGCCCGGCATGAAGCGGGGCGCCCTTTTCTTGGCTTTGGTCAGGCCCGAAGGCTTCAGATGCGATCGCCGAGCGCGCCCTTCACCGCGCCCTTCGCCTTCTGCAGATCACCCTTGGCTTCCTGCAGGTCGCCTTCAGCCCGAAGGTCCGGACGATCGAGAGCATCGCCGGCGGCGCGCTTGGCCTTGCCGATCGCTTCATTCGCGTAACCCTTGGCCTTGTCGACAATCTCGCCCATGGCAAACTCCTGATCTGAATATCTTTCCTCTGGCGGCGGCAGCATGCTTTCGCCATATTGAAAGAACGGACGGTCCAGTGGGTTGTTCCGCACTTTGCCAGCCGGGGTCTGCCTCTGTATGACGCGGATTCTTAGGTGATCGTCGCAAATGGGGGCACGATGACGAAGCTGGTGATGGTTCTCAACGGGCCCAATCTCAACCTTCTGGGAACCCGCGAACCGCATATTTACGGCCACGACACGCTTGATGACATTGCCGGCCGGCTCGAGGACAAGGCCCGGGCGATGGAGATCGAGGTCGACATGCGCCAGTCGAATCACGAGGGGCACCTCGTCGACTGGCTGCACGAGGCGGCCGCCGTGGGCGCCCATGCGGTCATCCTCAACGCCGGCGCCTATACGCACAGCTCGATCGCCATCCATGATGCGATCAAGGCGATCGCCGTACCGGTGATCGAGTTGCATTTATCGAACCCTCACGCCCGCGAGGCGTTTCGCCACCAGAGCTATGTGGCGCGCGCTGCCCGCGCCAGCATCACCGGTTTCGGTCCCCTCGGATATGAGCTGGCGCTGGACGCGGCCGCCCGGCTCTGACAGAAGCCGCGCCTTGCCCGACGTAACAACAAGAACGAGGTCTTGATGACCGACATTTCAAAAGACGCCTCCGCCACCGATGGCATGCAGGTCGATGCCGCGCTGGTCCGCCAGCTTGCCGAGCTGCTCGACGATACACGCCTGACCGAGATCGAGGTCCAGGACGGGAATCGTCGCATCCGCGTCGCCCGTGCCGCAGCGCCGGTTGCCGTCGCGCCCGCCGTCGCCGCACCCACCCCGCCCCCCGTGGCCGAGGCCGCTCCCGCCCAGGCGCCAGCGGCTGCCACGGCGCTGGCCGGCGCGGTAAAATCGCCGATGGTCGGCACGGTCTATCTCGGCCCGGACCCGACTGCGCCCCCGTTCGTGGCTGTGGGCGCGAAGGTCGCGGCCGGCGACACCCTGCTGATCGTCGAGGCGATGAAGGTGATGAACCCGATCACTGCCCCCAGGGCCGGCACCGTCTCCGCCATTCTCGTCGACAATGCCCAGCCGGTCGAGTTCGACCAGCCGCTGGTCGTCGTCGAGTAAGCCCGCGATGGCGATCACCAAGGTCCTCATCGCCAATCGCGGCGAGATCGCGCTTCGTATCCATCGTGCCTGCCATGAAATGGGCATCAAGACGGTCGCGGTCCATTCCACCGCCGACGCGGAGGCGATGCACGTCCGTCTCGCCGACCAGGCGGTATGCATCGGCCCACCGGCAGCCGCCGACTCCTACCTCAACATCCCCAATATCATCGCCGCCGCCGAAGTGACCGGCGCCGACGCCATCCACCCCGGCTACGGTTTCCTGTCCGAAAACGCGCGCTTCGCCGAGATCGTCGAGCTGCACAAGCTGATCTGGATCGGTCCCAAACCCGAGCATATCCGCACCATGGGCGACAAGGTGGAAGCCAAGCGTACCGCCGCCGCGCTCGGCCTGCCGCTGGTTCCCGGCTCGGACGGGCCGCTGATCTCGATCGACGAAGCGCGGGCCGTTGCCGACAGCATCGGCTATCCGGTGCTGATCAAGGCGGCATCGGGCGGCGGCGGACGGGGCATGAAAGTGGTGCCCGAGGAAGCCCAGCTTGAAAGTCTGATCGCCCAGGCGCGCTCGGAGGCCAAGGCGGCGTTCGGCGACGACACCGTCTACATGGAAAAATATCTGGGCGATCCGCGCCACATCGAGTTCCAGGTGTTCGGCGACGGCAACGGCGCGGCCATTCACCTCGGCGAACGCGACTGCTCGCTCCAGCGCCGCCATCAGAAGGTGCTGGAAGAAGCGCCCTCGCCTGTGCTGGGCGCCGCCGACCGCGAGCGGATGGGGAGCATCGTCGCCCGGGCGATGGCCGACATGGGCTATCGCGGCGCCGGAACGATCGAGTTCCTGTGGGAAAATGGCGAGTTCTACTTCATCGAGATGAATACCCGGCTCCAGGTCGAGCATCCGGTGACCGAGATGATCACCGGCATCGATCTGGTGCGCGAACAGATCCGCATCGCCGCCGGCGAGCCGCTGTCGGTGACCCAGGACCAGGTCCAGATCAAGGGCCACGCCATCGAATGCCGGATCAACGCCGAGGATCCGCGCAGCTTCGCGCCGTCGCCGGGCACGATCACCGGCTATCACGCCCCCGGCGGCCTCCATGTCCGCGTCGACAGCGCGCTTTATGCCGGATACCGCATCCCGCCCTATTATGACTCGTTGATCTCGAAGCTGATCGTCTATGGCTCGGATCGCGAACGCTGTCTGATGCGGCTGCGCCGGGCGCTCGAGGAATATGTCATCACCGGCGTGAAGACGACGATCCCGCTGCATCAGGCGCTGCTCGACGACCCCGACTTTCAGGCGGGGGATTACACGATCAAATGGCTGGAACAGTGGCTGGCCGCCAGCGACGAGGCGGACGGGACAGCATGAAGGCGGCCATCTGGCACAATCCACGCTGTGGCACCTCGCGCACCACGCTCGCGACGCTGGAAGCAGTGCCGGGTATCGAGCTGACGGTCATCGACTATCTGAAGACCCCGCCGGATCAGGCGACGCTTGCCCGTCTCTATGCCGCCGCCGGGATGCGCCCGGCCGAGGGACTGCGCGTCAAGGAGGCGGGGGCGGCCGAATTACGCGACGCGGACGACGCCAGCGTTCTGGATGCCATGGTCGAGAGGCCGATCCTGATCGAACGGCCGCTGGTCGAAACGGACAAGGGTGTGCGCCTGTGCCGTCCGGCCGACCGGGTACGCGAGATCCTTTGACCGGCGGTCGCGCCGCCGCTGTCGCCATATTTTACATCGCCAGCCAGCCCCCTCGTCTCGTTAACCATTCTTAACGGCTGACAAGCGGCGATTGGCACGGTTGGCAAGCCCCTTGCACAGATATTGCGTCAATAGAGGGGGGCATTTCCCTCTGCGCATTGTTCACAGGGGAACCATCATGTTCAAGTTCGGCGCTCTCGGCCTTGCCGCCGCCCTGGTCGTTTCGACCGCGGCCTCGGCCGGCACCATCACCTTCGACCTCAGCGGCCGTGACAGCGGCAATTATTCGTCGCTCGGCCATTCCAAGACCTTCAGCCGGACCGTCGGCGGCGAGACCGTCAACGTCAAGGCGACCGCCTGGACCGCGACGCCGACCTACAACTGGGCGGGCAACGTCACTGGCTACTCGATCTCCGACGCCCGCATCGGCGCCTATGATCAGGGCCTGGGCGTCAGCACGAACCGTAGCGACAGCCACACCATAGACAACAGCGGCTCGGTCGACTTCATCGTCTTCCAGTTCGACCAGATCGTCGAGGCAATCTCGGGCACGTTCGCGCCTTATGCCGACAGCGATGCGGCGGCCGCGGTCGGCCAGTTCGCCGGTAACGCCTTCACGGCGTCGCTGGGCCTGGACGGCGGCAACTACAATGCGCTGACGGCTCTGTTCGGTTCGATCCTCAGCATCGACAACGCCGCCTGGCCGAATCCGCGCAACCTCAACACGGCGGGTGAGCAGGGCAACCTGCTGCTGGTCGGCGCGCAGTTCTTCCAGAACCGCTACATCTCGCTGACCGACGCCTTCAAGTTCGACAACCTCAAGATCAAGACCGTCGCGGCCTCGGTGCCGGAACCGGCCGACTTCGGCCTGTTCGCGCTGGGCGTCGCCGGCCTCCTGATCGGCCGTCATGGCGCCAAGCGCGCCGCGCGTCGCCGCTGACGGTTGACGGGCCGGCCATCTGCCCCGACAAGGCGGTGCATGGCTGGCACGCTCGAACGATTGACTGACACCATAGCGCGCCGCCGGGTCGATGATCCGGCGGCGTCCTATATTGCCCGCCTTGCCCATCAGGGGCGCGGCACCATGGCCCGCAAGCTTGGCGAGGAGGCGGTGGAAGCCGTCGTCGCCGCGCTGGAAGGGGATCGCAACGCGCTGGTCAAGGAAAGCGCCGACCTCATCTTCCACCTAATGGCGCTGCTCGCAGACCTCGATCTCGGCATCGAAGACGTGCTGGCCGAACTCGACCGCCGCGAAGGCGTCTCGGGACTGGTCGAAAAGGCGTCCCGTCCGCCCTCCTCCTGATCCCGGAGCCGCCACATGGCCATCGACGCCACCCTTCCCTATGACGACGGCAACATCTTCGCCCGCATTCTGCGCAGCGAAATTCCGGCCAGAAAAGTCTATGAAGACGAGTTCGCGCTGGCCTTTCACGACATCAACCCGCAGGCGCCAACCCACATCCTGGTGATCCCGAAAGGCGCTTATGTCTCATGGGACGATTTTTCAGCCCGCGCGGGCGAGGCGGAGATCGCCGGCTTCGTCCGCGCCGTCGGTACCGTGGCGCGCGACAATGAACTGGTCGCCCCCGGCTATCGGCTGCTGGCCAATGTCGGGATCGATGGCCATCAGGAAATCCCCCACCTTCACGTCCACCTGTTCGGCGGGCGACCGCTGGGACCCATGTTGACGACCTGAGCGCGGTCGGAGAATGCGCCTTTGGCGCACGACGGGTCGGGGCTGCTTCAGAAATCGTTCTGGGCGTTTTCTCAAATGCACTCTGAAGCCCGCTTGCGCTGATGACGCAAGCGGTTAGGGTCCCGTCACAATTGAGAACCCAGGGGGGATAGTTGATGGACTGGCGCGTCAAGCCGCTCGATGCCATTCTCGCAACCGCACAAAAGCGTTCGCTGCATCGATCGCTGGGCGCCTTCCAGCTCACCATGCTCGGCATCGGCGCCGTCATCGGCACCGGCATCTTCGTGTTGACATCGGAAGCGACGCAGAAGGCCGGCCCGTCGATGCTGCTCAGCTTCGTGGTCGCCGGCTTCGTCTGCGCGGTCGCGGCGCTCTGCTATTCCGAACTGGCCTCGATGGTCCCGGTATCGGGATCGGCCTACACCTATACCTATGCCGTGATGGGCGAATTGCTGGCCTGGATGGTCGGCTGGTCCTTGATGCTGGAATACGCCGTCGGCGCCAGCGCCGTCGCCGTAGGCTGGTCGGGCTATGTCGTCGGCCAGCTCAAGGGGTGGCTGGGGATCGAGCTGCCCGCCGCGCTGGTCGCGGGTCCGTTTGCCGGCGGAATCATCAACATTCCGGCCATCATCGTATCGTTGTCGGTGACCGGCCTCCTGATGATCGGCACCAGCGAAAGCGCCAAGTTCAACGCCATTCTGGTGTTCATCAAGCTGTCCGTCCTCACCCTGTTCATCGCGCTCGCGGTGCCGGTGATGAACGCCGACAATTTCGAGCCGTTCATGCCCCTGGGCACCACCGGCATGCTGGGCGCGGCGGCATCGATCTTCTTTGCCTATGTCGGGTTCGACGCGGTCTCGACCGCGGCTGAGGAAACCAAGAATCCCCAACGCAACGTCCCCATCGGACTCCTCGCATCTCTCGGTATCTGCACGGTTTTCTACATGCTGGTCGCAGCCGGCGCGATCGGCAGCCCGCTGGGCGCACAGCCGGTGACCGACGCCGCCGGCCACGCCCTCGCCCCCGGATCGGCTGCCCTGGCCGAACAGTGCAAGGCGATCGTGGCGGGCGGCGCGATGGAGCCGCTAGCCTGCTCGCGCGAGGCGCTGGCCCATGTCATGAGGACGCTGGGTCATCTCCAGATCGGTAACCTCGTCGGCCTGGCGGCCACCTTGGCGCTGCCTTCTGTCGTGCTGATGATGCTGTTCGGTCAGACCCGCGTCTTCTTCACCATGGCCCGCGACGGCCTGCTGCCCGAGCGACTGGCGGCCGTCCATCCGAAGTGGAAGACTCCACATGTGGTGACGATGGTGACCGGCGTCGGCACCACGCTCGCCGCCGCCTTCCTGCCGGTGGGCAAACTCGCCGACTATTCCAACTCGGGGACGCTGTTCGCCTTCCTGATGGTTGCGGTCGCCGTGCTGATCCTGCGGCGCAAGGACCCGCACCGGCATCGGCCCTTCCGGGTTCCGCTGGTCGGTATCGTCGCGCCGTTGGCGATTGTCGGCTGCATCGGCCTCTATCTGTCCCTGCCGCTGCTGGCGATCCTGGTCCTGCCGGGATGGGGTTTGCTCGGCCTGGTGATCTATTTCGGCTATGGTCGCCGACACAGCCATGTCGGGCGCGGACTGGTCGAGGTGCCCGAACTGGATCCTGACGCGCCTGCCCCGCCAGTTACCGGTCAGGAGTGACGCCGACGCCCTATAGTCGTTGACCCGCCGGTCCGTCGGATCGATAGGCACGATCATGTCCGTTGGTCGCTCACCCTCGCTTCTCGCGATCCTGCTGGGGGCAGTATCGGCCACCGGCTTCGCGCCGCTGAATCTGTGGTCACTGACCCTGGCGTCGCTGATCGGCCTCGTCTGGCTGGTCGGCCGGGCATCCGACATGCGACGCGCGGCACTGCTAGGCTGGTGTTATGGTCTGGGCCAGTTCGTCGTCGGTCTCAATTGGATCGCCACCGCCTTCACCTATCAGGCGGCGATGCCGGCCTGGCTGGGCTGGCTGGCGGTGGTGTTGCTGTCCCTCTATCTCGCTCTGTGGCCGGGGGTGGCGACCGGCCTTGCCTGGCGGCTGGGCAAGGGTGACCATGCCCGGATAACGGCTGCCCTGGCGGCAACCTGGCTGCTGACGGAATGGCTGCGGGGCTGGGTTTTCACCGGCTTTCCCTGGAATCCGCTGGGCGCGGTCTGGGTGCCCTTGCCGCCCATCTCGCGGGTCGTTGCGCTGGTCGGTGCATTGGGGCTGTCGGGCCTGACCATCCTGCTGGCGGGCGCCATATTGATGCTGGCGGCACGGCGCGGACGGGCCGCCGCAGCACTGGCGGCGCCGGCGCTGGTCCTCGTCGTCGCCTCTTCACTGCTGCCCTCGGCACCGGGCGCGACCGGCCAGCGGATCACCATCGTCCAGCCCAATATCGGCCAGGACGAGAAGTGGCGCGAGGGATTGGAGGCTGCCCACCGCGTCGCCCACATGGCCCGTTCCGGCCGCCCCGGCACCGCCGCCGAGCCGCGCCTGCTGCTATGGCCGGAGGCCGCGGTGGCGGAATTTCTGGAGGAAGAGCCGCTGGTCCGCCGCGCCCTAACCGACGTGCTGGGGCCGCGCGACCTGCTGCTGGCCGGCGGCGTCGCCCTGCAACGCAACGCCGCCGGTGAAGCAGTGAGCGCCACCAACAGCCTGTTCGTGCTTGACGCCGCGGGCCGCATTCGCACGCGCTACGACAAGGCGCATCTCGTCCCTTACGGGGAATATCTGCCGATGCGGCCCCTGCTGTCGCTGATCGGCCTGTCACGGCTGGCCCCCGGCGATCTCGACTTCCAGCCCGGCCCCGGACCGCGCACCCTGGACCTGCCCGGCTTTCCGGCGGTTGGCGTCCAGATCTGCTACGAGATCATCTTCTCGGGCAAAGTCGTCGATGCGGCCCACCGCCCGGCCTTCCTGTTCAACCCGTCGAACGACGCCTGGTTCGGCGCCTGGGGCCCGCCCCAGCACCTCGCCCAGGCGCGGCTGCGGGCGATCGAGGAGGGGCTGCCGGTGGTACGGGCGACGCCGACCGGCATCTCCGCCGTGATCACCGCCGATGGGCGGCTGGCCGCATCCTTGCCATGGCGAACGGCCGGCACCATCGATATCCGCCTGCCTGGCGCACTGCCACCATCCCCCTTCGCGCGGGCAGGCAACCTTATCCCCTTGACCCTGGCGCTGATTCTGATCGGCGCGGTGATTGCGCTCGGCCGGACCCGGCGATATGCGATATAAGCATTGCTTTATATTCCTTCGGAAAAGCCCCCGACTTCACAGGATAAGCTAAGGATTCCAACGCTATGGCGCGCAGCAACTACATCTTCACGTCCGAGTCGGTGTCCGAGGGCCATCCCGACAAGGTCGCCGACCAGATCAGCGACGCCATCGTCGACCTGTTCCTGGCCCGCGACCCCGTGGCGCGCGTCGCCTGCGAGACGATGGTGACGACCCAGCGCATCATCCTCGCCGGCGAGGTCCGCGCCGCCGAGGGCTCGATGCCGAGCGAGGCGGAGATCGAGGAAGCCGCCCGCGCCACGGTGAAGCGCATCGGCTACGAGCAGGATGGCTTCCACTGGCGGACCGCGTCCTTCGCCAATCATCTTCACCCCCAGTCGGCTCATATCGCTCAAGGCGTCGATGAAAGCGGCAACAAGGACGAGGGTGCGGGCGATCAGGGCATCATGTTCGGCTATGCCACCGACGAGACGCCCGACCTGCTGCCGGCGACCCTTTATTATTCGCACCGCATTCTGGAGCGGCTGGCCGCCGACCGCCATTCCGGCGCCGCGCCGTTCCTGGAACCCGACGCCAAGAGCCAGGTGACGCTGGGCTATGAAAATGGCCGCCCGGTCCGCGCGACGGCTCTGGTCGTCTCGACCCAGCATGCCGCCGGCTACGATCAGGCGAAGCTGCGCGACTATGTGAAGGGCGTATTCGCCGACGTCCTGCCCCAGGGCTGGCTGCCGGCCGACGAAGCGACTTTCGTCAACCCCACCGGCCTGTTCGAGATCGGCGGCCCCGATGGCGATGCCGGTCTGACCGGACGCAAGATCATCGTCGACACCTATGGCGGCGCGGCGCCCCATGGCGGCGGCGCCTTTTCGGGCAAGGACCCGACCAAGGTCGACCGCTCGGCCGCCTATGTCAGCCGCTACCTGGCCAAGAACATCGTTGCAGCCGGCCTTGCCCGGCGGGTGACGATCCAGCTCAGCTACGCCATCGGCGTCGCCGAGCCGCTGTCGCTCTATGTCGATACCCATGGCACCGGCGCCGCCGGCATCGAGGAAAAGCTGGAAGCGGCGCTGCCGCGCCTCGTTCGGCTGACGCCGAAGGGCATCCGCACCCACCTGGCACTGAACAAGGCGATCTACCAGCCGACGGCGGCCTATGGCCATTTCGGCCGCAAGCCGGACGGCGACCTGTTCACCTGGGAACGCACCGATCTGGTCGACGCCATCCGCCAGTCGATCTGACTTCGCGCCTGGGGCGGACCATGGTAAATCTGGATGCGTAACGACCCTGCGGTCGCTTGCCTCGTCTGGAGACACCAGATGGCCGCCCCCCGTCGCTTGACCGCCCTTATCCTCGTTCTGCTTCCGGCGACCGCGCTCGCCAAGCAACTGCCCGTCGCCGAACGAACCGCCATCCTGAAGGCGGCCAGCGCCGCCCAGACGGGAGGCAAATGGCTGATCTGTGCCGAAGACCCCCAATCTTCAGGCGCCGCCATCGATCAAATCCGCGATCTCAACGGCGATGGACGGCCGGACGCGCTGGTGGTCGAGGATGGCTTGTTCTGCAACGGGTCGAGCGGCATGCGCTTCTCGCTCCTGTCCAAGCAGGCCAACGGTCAGTGGCGCGAACTGTTCGCATCGAGCGGGGTGGCCGAGATTCTGGCGACCAAGGGTGCTGGCGGCTGGCCGGACATTTCGGTCGGCGGGCCGGGCTTCTGCTTTCCGGTGTTCCGCTGGAACGGCGGCGCCTATGCCAATCATCGCTTGGAATATCAGGGGAAGCCCTGTCGCGCGCCGCGCTGAGCGGCTTGCCGATCGGGCGCCGGTGGCTTTAAAGCCGGCGCCCGATGTCCGATCCCACCACCATCCGCCGCCTCTATGGCCGTCGCCAGGGGCATAAGCTGCGTGTCGCCCAGGAAATGCTGGTCGAAACCCTGTTGCCGCGCCTCACCGTGCCCGAGGATGGCGCGCTGACTGCGGCCAGCCTGTTCGGCTCCGATCGCCCCCTGGAGCTCGAGATCGGTTTTGGGGGTGGCGAGCATCTGGCAGCGCAGGCGGCGATGCGGCCCAGCCACGGCTTCATCGGCTGCGAGCCGTTTCTGAACGGCGTGGTGAGCGCCCTCAATCACATCGAGCAGCGCGGACTGGACAATGTCCGCCTTCATATGGGCGATGCCATCAACGTCCTCGAGCGGCTGCCGGAAGCGAGCCTGGACCGGGTTTATCTGCTTCACCCGGACCCGTGGCCCAAGGCGCGCCACGCCAAACGGCGCTTCATGAATCCGGGGCCGATCGCCCTGATCGCAAGTCGCCTGAAGCCGGGCGGCGAGTTCCGTTTCGGCACCGACCATCCGGTCTATCTGCGCTGGGCGCTGATGCAGATGGCCGGCCACCCGGCCTTCGACTGGTCGGTCGAAACGTCGGCGGACTGGCAGCAACGTCCCGCCGACTGGCCCGAGACCCGCTATGAGGCAAAGGCCCGGGCGCAGGGCCATGAGGTCTGGTATTTTCGCTACCGACGTCGATAATACGGAAAAAAGTCGATCATCAGACGCTCCTCGGGGCTCCTTGGGGAGCCGGCATTATTGATGGGCGATTGCGACATGGCTCCGCCGACCCGGCGAAAACTTGGACACTATCTGATTTCGCAGGTCGACATATAGGATTTGAGTTCCCCAAGGCTGATCTGCTGTGGCACATCATTGGGAGATCGACGTCTCGCCCAATGATTCCGACCTTTGCAGGAATTCAACCCATTGAACATTGCCACCAAGCGCAAGAGGTTGACGATATCCGCGTCATCTTCGCTTGGCTCAGGGGCCAGTCGTTTCGTCCTCATTCCACGTTTCGACATGTCGAGCCAAAAAGCACTTTTGCCGGTGGCTGCTTCAATTCCTTGTTGCGTCATTGCCAGCATCAAAACCGTGGTGGGGCCAGGCCATGAATAGAGTACTGCGCGCTTGGTTCACGATCCCGCTGTGGCGGCGCATCCTCGGGGCGCTGGTCACCGGCGTGGCGCTTGGCCTGCTGTTGGACGAGCACGCCGCGCGGATCGCCTGGATCGGCGAACTGTGGATTCGGTTGATCCGGATGATGGTGCTTCCGCTGGTGCTCGCGCTGATCGTCAGCGGGGTCGCGGCGCTCGGCAGTCCCGCGCGGCTGGGCCAGCTCGGTGCACGCACGATTCTGTTGCTGGTCGGCATGACGGCGCTGGCGATCTGCGTCGGTCTCGCGCTTGGCACCGTGCTGCAGCCCGGCGCGAACATGGCGATCAGTGTCAGTGCTGCTTCCGAAACAGGCGTAGCGCGCACATTGGGCGAGCAGTTGATCGCAATCGTGCCCGTCAACGCATTCCAGGCTCTGGCGGCGGGGGACACTCTGTCGGTCATCATCTTTGCCATGACAATCGGAGTCGGCATCCTGCTTGCCGGCGAGGCGGGGCGGCCGGTCGCGATCCTAGCGGATGCCGCAGGGCGGGGGATATTGCGGGCGGTGCAGCTGCTGATGGAGCTGGCCCCACTCGGCGTTCTGGCACTGGTGGCAAATGCCATCGGCAGCCATGGTCTGGTGGTTTTCGTCAATCTTTCGCTGCTTGCCGCTGGATTGGTGCTGGGCGTGCTGTTCCAAATTCTGGTGGTGCAGGCAGCTGTCGTGAAACTGCTGGGACGCATGTCTCTCGGTCATTATTTTCGATCGATCGTCGAGCCGGTCCTGGTCGCCTTTTCGACAACCTCCAGCGCCGCGACCCTACCAGTCAGTTTGCGGGTGGCGCAGAACCGCCTGGGCCTCTCACCGCCATTGGCGTCCGCGGCGATTCCCTTGGGCGCAAGTATCGCCCGCGACGGCACGGGCGTCTATGTTGGGCTGCTGTGCGCTTTCTCCGCGCAGGCCTTTGGAATTTCGCTGACACCAGGCGACTATCTGGCGCTGGCGGTGGGGTCCGTACTTTTATCGCTTGGAGCGGCGGGGGTGCCGTCGGCCGCTCTGTTCATGCTCTCGGGCGTGCTCTCCCTTGTCGGCATCGACGAAGCGCAGACCGCTGCAGTCGTCGCATTCATCCTTCCGTTCGATCGGCTGATGGATATGATCCGCACCGTGCCGAACGTGACCGCCAATCTCGCAGTCGCGACCGCCGTCGCCCGGAATGACGCCACATCATCGCCGGGAGACGATCACCCGGCAATCTGAAGCTCTGCTCCTCGTCATTGTTGCGCGACCAACGAACACATGCCGACGGCCCCCGTCATGTCATCAGCTGCCGTCAGAAGGCGCTTTGCATCAATAATGTCGCGTAACCGGGCTCGAGATGCGTTTTCACTTGGCCTGGGTCATCGCGAAGATACCCTGTGCGTTGCTACTGTCGAAGGCGAGGTCGAGAAGGCCGGTAGCCGGATCTACATCGCGTGAGATGAACTCATAGAAGCTGCCCGGGACCGATAGAGTCACGATATCGTCGCCATCGATAAAGCGCCGCTCAACCAGATCGGCCCGGAAGGCGGTCTGGCGGACCCGGCCGCTCGCCGAAAACTCTACCTTGTCCTTGATAGGCCGTCCCTCAGCACGAAGTTGATTGGCCAGCGTCTCGACATCGGCCACGCGATCCGTTGCATGGTTGAAGGCATTACCCTCGGTCGAGATCCACGCAGCCTCCGGGGATTCGGCAAGCAGCCCCTGATAATCCGCTACGGTGCATAGGCTATGATGACGTCCGAACGCATTCGCCAGCGTCGGAATGATCGCCGTGGCGGTCGCGAATGGCGCCTCTCCACTGTCGCTGAATACGCCCAGGACTTGGCGCGCGAAAGGCGTCATCGGATCGCTTGTCGTCCCGAACACGCGGCCCGCAGCCTGCTGGAATTCCGGTGAGAAGCGTTCCACATGCAATTCACTCAGAAAAAACTGCGGGATCGATGCCGGCAGGTCCGCATGGCGCCACGCCTGGCCGGTCATACGGAGCGCCGGCAGAGGATAAAGTGCGGCAGGTCGATAGCCGAGCGGTTCGAGAATCCGTGAGAACGCATCGGCGCCGGGCGGCAGGGCGCCGGTATTCACCGTGGGAAACCGGATCGTTCGGAGCGCGCCATGATCGAATTGAATACGCCCTCCGGAAGCCTCGACCTGCGCGACATAGGCCGCGCTTGCCGGGACGCGGCGAAGCAATCCTTCGAACAGGATCGCATTAAGCGCCATCGCCATTTCACCCCGGCTGACCTGGTCTCGTTCCCCTTCCAGCGTCGGGTCGATCGCCAGGAGGCCGAGCAATCGGCCTGCGCGATCCTGACCGATATGATCCGCGACCAAGCGGTAAACGTTGCTGACATGCGAGATGGTCATGTGAAATATCCTTCAAAACTCCAGATATTGATGTGAATCCTGCATAGAAAGCGATATTGACGCATAGATTCATGAGTGAATGGAATGGATAACGTCACCCGTCGCTTGATGCCTCCAACGGCGGCGCTTCACAGTTTCACCGTCGCCGCACGTCTCGGCAGCTTTTCCGCGGCAGGCGCGGCGCTGGGTCTCACGCAGAGCGCGGTGAGCCGGCAGATCGCACTGCTGGAAGAATGGCTTCAGCTTCGATTGTTCGATCGTGCGGGTCGCGGGGTGATGCTGACGCCGGATGGACGCGATTATGCCGAAGCGATCGGACCGGCGCTCGACCGCATCCGGCGAGCGACCGCCCGTGCGATCGAGCGCCGGCCTGATCGTGCGCTTTCGATCGCGACTTTGCCGAGTTTCGGCATGCGCTGGCTGGCGCCGCGGCTACCGCGATTGACGGCGCAAATTCCAGGTATGGTTATCAGCTTTTCGGCGCGGTCGACCCAATTCGACTTCGTGGAAGAGCCGTTCGATGCAGCGATCCATTTCGGCAAGGCCGATTGGCCGGGGCTGTGTCACGACTGGCTGTTCCGGGAGCACGCGGTCGCCGTAATGTCTCCGGACTTCGCCACCGCCAATGCCATCAGAGAGCCACGCGATCTCCTGCACGCACCCTTGCTCGCCCTGTCCTCCCGAGCGCATGCATGGTCGGACTGGTTCTCCGCAGCGGGCATCGTCGATGCCTCACCGGACGCCAAAGCGATGTTCGAACAGTTTCTGATGCTTGCGCAGGCGGCAGTCGTCGGGTCCGGGGCCGCGCTGATCCCCAAATTCCTGATCGAGCCCGAACTGGAAGCCGGAACATTGATCAGCCCCTTTGCCGCCGCGGCATCGGACAGCGGTGACTATTATCTGGTTTACCCGCCAGACAGAACGACGCTGCCCGCCTTCGCGGCTTTTAGAACCTGGCTACTCGCGGAATGCGCGGCAGGCGTCTGAACCCGTTCCCTCAGCCGGCGTCGTCGGCCGGAATCTTGGAAGGCGGGCTGATCACCTCGGCTCCGATCTCGGGTGCGGGCGCCTTCTTCTTCGGTGCCTGGCGCCGCGCGCGATTGGCATAGAGCAGCGCCGCCATCAGCGCCGCCGAACCGATGCCAACCCCGACACCGACCTTGGTCTTGCGCTTCCGATCATCCTGGCCCTGATCCGGCGCCACAGCGGCAGCTGCATCATCAGAATCGTCGGGCGACTTGGTCGAGCGAGACATGACGGCTCCCGTATAACGACGACGCACGGTCGTTCAGCATCCCGGCCAGCATGGCCAACCCCCTATGTGGCAATTCCGTGTCATCATGGCCACCCCCCAAAAGGGTGCGCGGGCGTCAGCGCGGCGGCAGGCGAAGAGCGAACTTCATCAGCAACGTCCGCTGGATCTGGCTGAGATTGTCGTCCGAGAGCAGCCACAGGATGGAACGGTCGCCCTCCCGGGTCAGCGCCATCGCTTCCATGTTGTCGACGGACAGAGGTGGTTCCAGCCGCGCGATCTCAACGCCGGCCGCGAAGCCGTCGCCGGCCGGATCGACCAGCATCAGGGCGGCGGCCACCCCCTGCAGCAGCGAGAAGCGGCGGTTGAGGATCAGGAGACGACCATCCGGCAGTGCCAGGGCATCGGTGGGATGGAAGCTGTCGTCCGGCGGCCGATAACCGAATTCCGTCACCACCGCAGCCGGATCGGTGGGATCGCGATCGAAGATCAGCGCCGGATGCGCGCCGTCTGATCGTGAAGCCTCCTCCGAGATCAGGATGAACCGGCCGTCGGTGGTGCGGATCATCGATTCGGCACCGCCATTGGCCGACCATTTCGCCATCGCCGCCGGTGCTGCCTCTGCTTGCTTATCGAGGTCGCTGCCGTAGCGGACGATGCGATTGGTGTTTTCCAACGCGACCCAGAAGGTGCCCGTTGCCGGATCGACCGCCATCGCCTCGATGTCGCGCTCCCATTTGAGGCCCCTCGTGCCCAGGCCCTCCATCGCATCCATCCGTGCCGGGCCGAGCCGCCAGCGCCGGTCGATAGCGACACGGGTGAGCTGGCCGGTGTCCGACATCAGCATGAACCGCTCACCCACCACGTGCATCGACGAGAAACCGCCGAAGCGGGGATCGCTGCTCGACAGCACCAGACCGCCCAGATAGTCGAGCGCGCCGACCTGCCGGCGGCCCGGATCGGCCGGGTCCAGGGCCAGGGGCCGCGTGCTGATCACCACGGTCGGGGAAGCCGGCGGCGCGACGTCCGACAGCAGGAACAGGGCGAAGACGAGCAGGATCAACGCTCTCATGGGCGCGGCAGTAGCATCTGTGCATGACGATCGCTATCGCCGGGGCATGGCGGACATCGACAGGCTTCTTCACGACATCTTCGGTTTTCCCGGCTTTCGGGGTGTCCAGCAGTCGGTGGTCGAGCGGGTGATGGCCGGTACCGACACTCTGGCGGTGATGCCGACCGGGGCCGGCAAGTCGCTGTGCTATCAGCTGCCGGCGGTGGCGCGGCCTGGAACGGGCCTCGTCATTTCGCCGCTGATCGTGCTGATGGAGGATCAGGTCCGGTCGGCGACGGCGATGGGTATCCGCGCCGCTGCGCTGACTTCGGCCAGCGAGGACCGGCTGGGGGTGATAAGCCGCTTTCGGGACGGCCAGCTCGACCTCCTCTACGTCGCGCCCGAGCGCGCTTCGACCGACGGATTCCGGCGGATGATCGAGGATCGGCCACTGGCGCTGGTGGCGATAGACGAAGCCCATTGCGTATCCGAGTGGGGCCATGACTTCCGCCCCGACTACCGGCTGCTGCGCCCCCTGCTCGACGGGTTGGGCCGGGTGCCGCGTCTTGCCCTCACCGCCACCGCCGACAAGGTGACGCGGGCCGACATTCTCGCCCAGCTTGGCATCGGCGAGGACGGACTGATCGTCGCCGGGTTCGACCGGCCCAACATCCGCTATGCGATCAGCCCGCGCGACGGCCTGCCGCGCCAGCTTGGCCAGCTGCTGGCCGAGCAGGCGGGCGCCGGCATCATCTATGCCCCCACCCGCGACGGCACCGAGAAGTTGGCCGCCGCTCTGGGCGGCGCCGGCCGCGAGGTGCGAGCCTATCATGCCGGGCTCGACGCCCGGGTCAGGGCGGCCAACCATCACGACTTCGTCGCCAGCGAGGACATGGTGATGGTCGCGACCGTCGCCTTCGGCATGGGCATCGACAAGCCCGACGTGCGCTTCGTCGCCCATGCCGGCGTGCCCAAGTCGATCGAAAGCTATTATCAGGAAACCGGCCGCGCCGGGCGCGACGGCGACCCGGCCGTCGCGCACCTGTTCTGGGGCGCCGAGGATTTCGCCCGCGCCCGCCGCCGCATCGAGACCGAGGTCGAGGACAGCCGCCGGGCCGGCGAACGCCAGCGCCTGAATGCACTCGGCGCGCTGGTCGAGACCGGCCAGTGCCGCCGTGCCATCCTGCTGCGTCATTTCGGCGAGACCCCGGCCGAGGCGTGCAGCAACTGCGACAACTGCCTCAACCCTCCGGCAAGGGTCGACGCCAGCGCTGCCGCGCAGAAGCTGCTGTCCGCCGCCTATCGTACCGGCCAGCGCTATGGCCTCGGTTATCTGACCGACATTCTGGCCGGCAAGGCGGGCGAACGGGCCCTGATGCTGGGCCATGACCAGCTATCGGTATTCGGCATCGCCGATGCCGCAGAGCTCGCCCAGATGAAGAGCATCACACGCGCCCTGACAGCGCGCGACGCGCTGCGCGCCGATGAGCATGGCGGCCTTGCGCTCGGCCCGGCCGCGCGGGCGATCCTGCGCGGCGAGGAGACACTGACGCTGGCGGTACCCCCGCCTCGCCCCCGCAAGTCAGGACGCGCCCGGAACGGGGGAGGCTATCCGGTCGCGGACATGGCGGGCGATCCACTGTTCGAGGCCCTGCGCGTCCTGCGCCGGGATATCGCGCGCGAGCGTGACGTGCCCCCCTATGTCGTCTTTCACGATTCCACCTTGCGCGCGCTCGCCACACTGAAACCCGCCTCGCTGGCCCAGATGGGCGAGGTGCCGGGGATCGGCAGGGCCAAGCTCGACGCCTATGGTGAGCGATTTCTGGCTGCAATCGCGGCGGCGGGGCAATGAACCATCGCTAACCATGTCGTTCAGCCACCGCTCACGCGACTCGGCAAATAGTCGGGGCAGTCGAACAGGCGGTCTCATCGCCGCCAATGACAGGGAGATATCCTATGTTGCGTAACGCCCTGGCCGCCATCGCCCTGGCCGCCGTCACCGCCACCACGATCGCGCCGACGATGGCCGAAGCCCGTCGCCATGACCGGTACGACCGTTATGACCGCCCACAGTATCGCGGCGATTATTATCGCTCGGACTATCGGCGGGGCTATCGGGGCGGCGACTATCGCAACTGCCGCGACAACGGCACCGGCGGGCTCGTGATCGGCGCCATCGCCGGCGGCCTGCTCGGCAATGAGGTTGCCCGTCGCGGCGACAAGACGACGGGTGCGGTACTCGGCGCCGGTGTCGGCGCGCTGGCCGGCCGCGCCATCGACCGCGCCGACCGCCGCTGCTGAGGCAGCGTTGCCACCGGAATAAAGAGGGCGATCCCGGGGGTCGCCCTTTTCTTTTGCCCCGCCCCATGTCTATCGGAGCGCATAAGCCATGGGCGAAAGGGACGGCAGCATGTTCAAGCATCTCGACGAGCGGATTCGCGTCGCCGGTCAGATCCAGCCCGCCGACATTGCCAGCGCGGCGGCGGGCGGTGTCGTCATGATCATCAACAATCGCCCCGACGATGAGTCTCCCGGCCAGCCCAGCGGCGCGGAGATCGCGGCGGCGGCGGCGGCGGCGGGCCTGGCCTATCGCGCCATTCCCGTCACCCATGCCGGCTTTTCATCCAATCAGGTGGAGGCCATGCAGGCGGCGCTGGCCGAGGCTGACGGCCCGGTCCTGGCCTTCTGCCGCTCCGGTACGCGTTCGACGCTGCTGTGGGCGCTGGCCGAGGCGCGCTCGGGCACGGATGCCGACGCGCTGGCTGAAAAGGCGGCAGCGGCGGGTTATGATCTGACGCCGATCCGCGCCTTCCTGAGCTGAATAAAAAAGGGGCCGACGAGCGAACTCGCCGGCCCAGTACGTCCGCAGGAGGAACCTCTTCTATAAATCGTAGGCGCGCTCGCCATGTTCGCCGAGGTCGAGCCCCTCGCGCTCGACATCGGCCGAGACGCGCAGGCCGATGGCCAGCCTGACGATGGTGAGCGCGATGACGGTGCCGATCGTCGACCACAGAATGGTCGCCACGACGGCGCCGATCTGAATCGCCAGTTGCTGCCCCATCGCGAAATCCGCAGGGCCCGGGCCGCCAAGAACCGGCGCATAGACGATGGCCGTGCCGACCGCGCCGACAATCCCGCCGACGCCGTGGATGCCGAACGCGTCCAGTGCGTCGTCATAGCCCAGCCGGGGCTTCAGCCAGGTGACCGCATAATAACAGACGACCGAAGCCACCGCGCCGAGGACGATGGCACCGAACGGCCCTGAGTTGCCTGCCGCCGGCGTCACCGCAACCAGCCCGGAGATCACGCCGGAACAGAACCCCAGCGCCGACGCCTTGTGGCCGGCTGCCCGCTCGATCAGCATCCAGGCAAGACCGCCCGCCGCGGTCGCGACGAAGGTATTGAGCATCGCGAGCGCCGCGGCGCTGCCCGCCTCTAGAGCCGAGCCGCCATTGAAGCCGAACCAGCCCACCCACAGCAGGCCGGTGCCGACAAAGGTCAGGGTCAGCGAATGCGGGGTCATGCGCTCGGTCGGGAAACCGATGCGGCGGCCCACCATCAGCGCGGCAACAAGGGAGGAGACACCCGCGTTGATGTGGACCACCGTACCGCCGGCGAAGTCGAGCGCGCCAAGGCCAAAGAAATAGCCGCTGACGCCGTTTTCGCCCCCGTCGAACCAGACCATGTGCGCGATCGGAAAATAGACGATGGTCAGCCAGATCGCGGCAAACAGCATCGTCGCGGAAAATTTCATCCGTTCGACCACTGCGCCCAGCACCAGGGCGATGGTGATCGCGGCGAAGGTCATCTGGAAGCAGATGAACACATATTCGGGGATGACGACGCCCGCGCTGAATGTCGCCGCCACGCTGTCCGGGGTGACGCCGGCCAGAAACAGCTTGTCGAGGCCTGATATGAACGGCGTCGCGCTACCCCCGAAGGTCAGGGTATAGCCCCACGTCACCCAGATCAGCATCGCCAGTGCCGCGGCGGAGCCAACCTGGGTCATCGTCGACAACATGTTCTTCGACCGGGTGAGGCCGCCATAGAACAGCGCGAGCCCCGGCAGGATCATGGCCAGGACAAGCACGGTGGCGACCATCATCCATGCCGTGTCGCCCTTGTCGGGCGCCAGCACGGCCGGCGTCACCTCCTGCGCCAGAGCGGGGGCGGCCGAGGCCGCTAGTCCCGCAAAAACGGCACAGATCGTCCGCAAGGCGCCGATCCAGTTCAGGCTGCATCCCCCTGATGAAGCAGCTTCCGGAACGGCAGAACGAGAAGATCGCAACGGCGGTCGCTCCCTTGAAGGCGATGGCCTGGGAGCATTTCAAGGATCGTGCCAGTCCGACTCTTGCAAGAAAGACGCCGGAATCGGGGGATCTGCTATGCGCTCGGCTCGATCAAACAGCCCACCTGGCGGGCAAGAAGCGAATCGTGCCTAATTTTTAGGCGGCCCATATCTGCAGCACCTTGCAATTATCAGCGTCCGCATCATGCTTGATGAGCAGGTCATCATAGCGGGGGCGCGATAATGCATGGGATCATCATCGTGCTGGGGACGGGTCTGACGCTGGCGATGCCGGCAATGGCGGGCGTGCAGGTCGAGGGGGGCGTCCGTGTCCATCGGGGACCAGCCGCCGTCCCCGGAAATGACAGCGCTTCACCTCACCCTGGCCGGATGCGGCCCATGGCTGCCGCCGAGGTCAGCCGCACGGTGGTGCTGGACCGCCGTTACGGCAGCGCCCCGGCATCCCGCCGGATCATCCGACCGATAGGGGTCGATTCACTGCTCATGGCCGGCGGGCGAGTGACGCGCCCCTGAAGTCAGCCCTGAGCAGGATCAGGCGGCGGTGCCGCCGACCGTGAGCCCTTCGATCATCAGCGTCGGCTGCCCAACGCCGGCCGGAACCGACTGTCCGCCCTTGCCGCAAATGCCCACGCCTTCGTCCAGCGCCATATCGTTGCCGATCGCCTTGACCTTGGTCAGCACCGTGGGCCCGTCGCCGATCAATGTCGCGCCCTTGACCGGGGCACCAAGACGGCCATTTTCGATCCGATACGCCTCGGTGCAGGAAAACACGAACTTGCCCGAGGTGATGTCGACCTGACCGCCGCCGAAGCTCTTGGCATAAATGCCGGTTTTGGCGCGGGCCAGAATCTCGCCCGGATCATCGGCGCCGCCTTCCATGAAGGTGTTAGTCATGCGCGGCATCGGCGCATGAGCATAGCTTTCACGGCGGCCGTTGCCGGTCGGCGCCATGCCCATCAGCCGGGCATTGAGCCGGTCCTGCAGATAACCCTTCAAGATACCGTCCTCGATCAGCACGGTGCGCCCCGTGGGTGTGCCCTCGTCGTCGATCGACAGGGAACCCCGCCGACCCGCGATCGAGCCGTCGTCGACCACGGTGACGCCGGGCGCGGCTACCCGCTCACCCAGGCGACCGGAAAATGCCGAGCTGCCCTTGCGGTTGAAATCGCCTTCCAGCCCATGGCCGATCGCCTCGTGCAGCAGCACGCCGGGCCAGCCCGGGCCGAGCACGACCGTCATCTCGCCCGCCGGCGCCGCAACCGAATCGAGATTGACCAACGCCTGGGCAAGGGCCACGTCGATCGCCCGGTTCCAAGTCTCCGCCTCGAACAGCCGATCATAGAGCCAGCGTCCCCCAAGGCCGTGGAAGCCGGTTTCACGGCGGCCATTCTGCTCGACCACGATCGACACGTTGAGCCTGACCAGCGGCCGGATGTCGCGGGCGGTGAAGCCGTCGGGACGGACGATCTCGACCACACTCCACGATCCCGACAGGCCGACCGTCACCTGGGCGACGCGCGGATCGCGGGCGCGGGCGGCAGCGTCGATCTCCTGACACAGGGCGACCTTGCGCGCGAACGGCACCAGGTTCAGCGGATTGTCGTCGGTATAAAGGTGGACGTTGGTGCGGACCGGCGGCGGCGCCAGCACCCCGCCCCGCCCCTCGGCGACCAGTCGCACGGTTTCGGCGGCACGGCGGATGCCCGCCTCGGACAGATCGTTGGCATGGGCGAAGCCGGTGGTTTCACCGCTGACGCCGCGCAGGCCGAAACCCTGACCCGAATCAAACGATGCGGTCTTCAGCCGGCCGTCGTCGAAGCCGAAGCTCTCGCTGGCGGAATATTGGAGATACAGTTCGCCATCGTCACAGCCGGCCAATGATTCCGACACGAGCGACTGGACGCGAGCCGGATCGAGATCGGGGGCGCGGGCGAAGATGGAGGCGGGATCGATCATCCCGCCGATATAATGCGCTCAGCCGACTTTGACAGTCGGGTCCGCGACACCGCCCTTGAGAACGAAGCGGCGATCACAATAGCCGCAGTCGACAAAGCCCAGCTCGTCATCAATCTGCAGGAACACGCGCGGATGGCCGAGCGAAGCGCCGCCCGGAATGTCGGTCGCCCCGTCGCAGGCGACGCGCGCCGTATCGACGATCAGAGTTTCGGGCACGAAGGGGGTCGACATGCTGGCCATGGGCGCGCGCTTAGCAATGCTTGACGGGCGGCGCAATCCGGGCGGGGTGTCAGCCGACGATAACCGCCGCCACCGCCGGATGCGGCAGCATCGCCATCGCAATCGCGATCATGGCAACGAGCAGGCTGTTGATAGCGGTGACCATGGCGCCATCCTAGCCGCATCGCCGTTAACAGATCGTCGTTGGAAAAGGTTAATGCCCGCCACCTTCCAAGGGCGCGGCATTCCCACTAAGCCGGTGCCATGATCAGCAGCACTCCCGATTATGCCATTGTCATCGACGATGTCCGCAAGACCTATGCGACGGGCAAGCAGGCGTTGGATGGGGTCAGTTTCCGTGTTCCGCGCGGGTCGATATTCGGCCTTCTCGGTCCCAATGGCGCC
This sequence comes from Sphingomonas sanxanigenens, assembly GCA_037190805.1. GTDB lineage: Bacteria > Pseudomonadota > Alphaproteobacteria > Sphingomonadales > Sphingomonadaceae > JBBCJR01. Next base: position 47,027 of record JBBCJR010000023.1, read on the forward strand.
GGCAAGTCGACCCTGATCAACATCCTCGCGGGGCTGGTCAACAAGACCAGCGGTCAGGCGACGGTGTGGGGCTTCGACATCGATCGCGACCCACGCAATGCCCGCGCCTCGATCGGCATCGTGCCGCAGGAACTGCTGTTCGATCCCTTTTTCACGCCGGCCGAGGTGCTGGATATCCAGGCCGGCCTCTATGGTGTGCCGAAGGCTCGGCGACGGACGATGGAACTGCTGCGCGCCGTCCACCTCGACGACAAGGCAAACGCCTATGCCCGCACCCTGTCGGGCGGGATGAAACGCCGCCTTCTGGTCGCCAAGGCGATGGTGCATTCACCGCCCGTTCTGGTCCTCGACGAACCCACCGCCGGCGTCGACATCGAACTGCGCCAGCAGCTCTGGGACTATGTCCAGCAGCTCAACCGCGAAGGCGTCACCGTCGTCCTCACCACCCACTATCTGGAAGAGGCAGAACAGCTGTGCGACCGGATCGCGATCATCAACCATGGCCGTGTCGTCGCTGATGAGCCGACCCGCACGCTGGTCGGCCGCGCTCAGGAAAAGGTGGTGCAGGTGACCGTCGACCGCGACATCGACACCGTGCCGGATGCGCCGTGCTTCGATCGCATCGCGGTTGCCGGACCGCGCAGCCTGACGATCGGCTACGACCGCGCCCGGGTGAACGCCGGGGATGTGCTGGGCGCGCTGGGCACGGCCGGCTATGGCATCGTCGACGTGTCGACACAGGAACCTGATCTCGAGGACGTGTTCCTCGCCCTCACCCGTGGAGCGGCCAATGGCTGACCGGATCGATAGTGATGTCCTGATCCTGGGATCAGGCGCCGCCGGCCTCACCGCCGCCCTCAACCTGGCCGAGACGCGCCGGGTGACGGTGGTTGCGAAGGGCGCGATCTCGGGCGGTTCCACCAGCTGGGCGCAGGGCGGCATCGCGGCCGTGATGGAGCCGGGTGACACGTTCGAAAGTCATATCGAGGATACGATCGTCGCCGGCGCCGGCCTCAACAATCGCAGATCCGTCGAGTTCGTGGTCGAGAACGCTCCCGCCGCGATCGAGCGGCTGGCAGCGCTTGGCGTGCCCTTCAACCCTGGCGATCATGACGGCGAACGCTGGCACCTGACCCGCGAGGGCGGGCACAGCCACCGCCGCATCGTCCATGTCGATGACGCCACCGGCTTCGCCGTCCAGCAGGCGCTGGAAAAGGCCGCCGTCGCCCACCCCAACATCACCCTGGTCCCCGACATGGTGGCGATCGACCTGATCACCGACCGCCATGTCGACGGGCCGGGCGGCGACGGTCATGTCTGGGGCGCCTATGCCTACAGCCGCGCCCGCCAGCGGGTGGAGCGCTTCACGGCCCGTGCCACCGTACTGGCGACCGGCGGGGCGAGCCGCGCCTATCTCTATTCCACCAATCCGCGCGGCTCCACCGGCGACGGCATCGCGATGGCGTGGCGCGCGGGATCGCCGGTGGAGAACATGGAATTCAACCAGTTCCACCCGACCTGCCTCTACCATCATGAGGTCAAGAACTTCCTGATCACCGAGGCGATGCGGGGCGAGGGAGCCCATCTGAAGCTGCCCGACGGCACCCGCTTCATGCCCACCTTCGACGACAGGGCGGAACTGGCCCCGCGCGATGTCGTCGCCCGCGCCATCGATCACGAGATCAAGCGGCTGGGCCTGGACTATGTCCATCTCGACATCAGCCATCAGCCGGCGGCGTTCATCGAGCAGCATTTCCCGACCATCCGCAAGCGGCTGCTCGAGCTCGGTATCGACATCACTCGCCAGCCGATCCCGGTGGTGCCCGCCGCCCACTATACCTGCGGCGGCGTCCCCATCGACCTCGACGGGCGCACCGCCCTGCCGGGCCTCTACGCGGCAGGCGAGGTCAGCCAGTCGGGTCTCCACGGCGCCAACCGCATGGCATCCAATTCGCTGCTCGAATGTTTCGTGTTCGGCGAAAGCGCGGCACGGCACATCCTCGCCAGTTTCGACGCCCTGCCGCCCATCCCCGATGTCCGCGCATGGGACGAAAGCCGCGTGTCCGATTCGGACGAGGATGTCGTCGTCCAGCACAACTGGCGCGAGATCCGCCGCTTCATGTGGGATTATGTCGGCATCGTCCGCACCACCAAACGGCTGGAGCGCGCCTTTCACCGGGTCGAGCTGCTGCGTCAGGAAGTCGCCGATTATTATGGCAACTACCGTGTCACTCCCGACCTGATCGAGCTTCGCAACCTGATCGAAGTCGCCGGCCTCATCGTCCGCTCGGCCCTGGCCAGGAAGGAAAGCCGGGGCCTGCACTACACGCTCGACTATCCGGGCCTTGCCGATGCGCCGCGCGACACGCGGCTGGTGCCGGACTGGGTAGAGTAGAGGTCGATCTGGTGTCTAGCCGGCGGACCGGCACGCCGTCAGCAACTGCCTCACCCGCGCCGCGTCCAAGCCCGATCGGATGCTGGCGCAGGGACGGCCCACCGCATCGGTCGCAATGCTGAACGGTAGCCCGCCGGTTTCCTGAAACATAAGGTTCGCCAGCCCCTGACGCTCGGCAGGGCCCGGTTGCCATCGTCGGTGCACCGCCGGCACGGACGCCAGCATTGCTCGCGTTCCGGGGGTGTCGTCCATTGCCATCACCACAACGTCCCACGGCCGGGCGGCAACCACGATCGTGGACAGGCGCGACAGTTCCTCGCGGCAGGGCGCACACCACGAGGCAACGAACATCACGATGCTCTGATGCGGATAGGCAATCTCGTCGGCCGCCCACGCGGGCCCGGCAAGCATCAATAAACCGGACATGCCGACAGCAGCGGCAATGCTTACCCGGCGGCTGGTGCGCCTTATCGCCACTATGGACATCGCCAGGCCTCCATGCTCTGTTTGGACAAGGGGGACGGTCACATGATCTTGCTCGGCTTGCATATGATAATGGCGGCCCAGACCAGCGTGCAACCATCGGCGCCGACGTCCGCCCCCACACTCCAGCAGCAGTTCGATGCCGCCAGCGAAGCTGGAGTGAGCGGCAAATGCGACGAGGCGATCGGGCTGTTCAATAAGCTGGAAGGCATGGCCACCGTCCAGCGCAACCCCGGGGTTGCGGCGACGATCGCCGTCCGGAAGGGCCGCTGTCTGATCGCGACCGGCCAGTCGAGCGAGGGCGAAGCCGCGATCAGGCGCGGCCTGCCTGTTCTGGCCGACCAGGAAGGGGCGGCGGTGGATGATGTCCGCGAAGGATATCTCAGCCTCGGTCACGCTGCGATGATGCGCCTCGACTATGATGCTGCCGCCCACGCGATGCGGGCTGCACTGCGCAATGCGACCGGGATGGACCGGGTGCCCGCGCTGCTTGGCCTATCGCAGGTGCTCGGATTCGACGGTGACGGCGAGGCGCTCCGCTATGCGGCCGAGGCGCGGGCCATCGTCGCGGAAACGCCGAATGCCGACAAGCTGCTGATGGCGCAGGTTCAAACCCTTCATGCTCGCGCATTGCTCAACAGTGGCCAGGATGCCGAAGCCTATGCGCTGCTGCGCGACAGTCTGGCCAAGCAGGGAGGCCTGGGTCTGAAAGTGGGCCGTGACGATCTGGCCACCCGCTCGGATCTGGCGATCGCGGCAATGCTGAACGGCAAACGCGAAGACGCCAGACGCTTTCTTGCCTATACTGGCGCCGGGCGTTTTCAGGAGTCCCCCTTTACCCGTGCCCGGATGATGCGGTCGCCGCTCTGCGGCGTTGGCGGCGTCAAACCTGAAGACGTCGCCATCGTCGAGTTCGCGGTGAATGAAGACGGCAGCGTGAACCAAGTGATGCCGATCTATACGCGCGGCAATCGCGAGGTGGCGCTGTCCTTTGCCCGGGCGGTCCTCGACTGGTCGTGGTCTCCCGCCGCCGCACAGGCCATTCCCGCACTGTTTCGTACCATGACGCGGGTCGAGCTGCGCTGCACCAACGCCGATAATCGGCCCGACATCTACCAACCCCTCGCCGATGCGACAGATAGTTGGCTGCGCGAGCGCCGTCAGAACGCGACCAGCGACTGGTACCGGATGCCCGATGCCCGCGCCGCCGGTTTGCAGCGTACCGCCCTCGATGCGGCACGGCAGGCGGGCGATCGTCCAGCCGTGCTGGAAACGCTCATCGCTATCGGCCGCAACCACGTAATTTCGGTGAGCGAGAGCACGGCAGCGCTGGCCGAAGCAACGACGCTGGCCAAGGAGTTGAACGCGCCGGCAACCGCACGCGCCCTGGTCGCCATTTTCAATATTCGCGCCGAGGAATCGCGCAATGGGCCAAGATCGGAAAAATTGCGGTCATTGCTGAGCCAGGCAGACATCGCGGCCGATCCGCTGGCCGCCGCTACCGTGCGGCTGGCGATCGTGGATCAGATCGACCGAACGGCCTCATCTCCGGAAGCAGCGGCCTTGCTCGATGCCGTGATCGATGATGCCGCCCTGCCGGCACACCATCCGTTGAAAGTGAACGCCCTTTTGCAGCGCGCCGACATGCTGGCCGCCAACAAGGATTTGGATGCCGCCCACGCCCTCTTCATCCGCACCGGACTGACCGAGGAGCAGTGCGCCTTTCTGGGCCTGACGCCCGTCATGCGATCCAGCGGGGTCTCGTCCAGCGACTATCCGAATGCCGCAGCCGCCATGGGTTTCGAGGGCTGGGTCAAGGCAGAATATGACATCACCGCCGACGGCGCCACCGTCGCGCCACGGGTGACGATCGCCTACCCGCCCTATGTGTTCAACGATGCCGGCCTGTCGATCAGTCGCGGCATCAGATATGCCAGCAGCTATCGCCCGTCAGGCGGACTTACCTGTTCGGCCCAAACCGGCAACATCCACTTTCGCCTGCCTAGTTTCTAGAAGCGGGGTCAACGGCCCCTAGAAAGGCCCCATGGCGGCGACGCGCTGGTCGAACAGTTCGCGCAGGCGCAGGATGCGCTCGTCATAGCGTTGCAGCAGACAATCGCCGTCGTCGCCGCAGGCGCGACGCTGGGCCAGCCACGCGGTCTGGTCGCGCTGCAGCAGGTCCTGACCGCCCAAGGGCACCAACCCCATCATCTGGGTGAAGCGCAAGGCCAGCTCGACATCGCGATCGTTGAGCAGCCGGCTGGCGCAGATCGCCCTTTCGTCCGCCATCGACGCCTTGGCGCAATCGAAGCTGGCGGCCGCGGCAGCAGCCGGCAGGAGGCCAGTCAGAGCCACGGCCCCAGCCACGACCATTGATCCGGTCAGGTCGCGGTGTCCACGGCGACGTCCGCCGCCCCCTTCACCGCTTTCACGGGCGCGGTGATGACGGTCGACATGCATCCCGCCAGCAACAATCCCAATCCGCATAGCAGCACGATCCGCATCGCCAGCCCACTCCTCGCGCAATCTAGATCAAGTCGGGCGCGGCACCAAACCTCACACCATGAAGCTTTCGCCGCATCCGCACATGCCCTTGGCATTGGGGTTGGCGAAGACGAAGCCGGCGGTGAAGTCATCCTCCGCCCAGTCCATGGTCGACCCGATCAGATAGAGGACCGATCCGGCGTCGATATAGAGGTCGCCGCCAGGCGTCGTCACCCGCTCGTCCAGCGGATCGGCGGCCATCACATAGTCGACCGAATAGGCGAGGCCCGAACAGCCCTTGCGCGGGGTCGACAGCTTCACCCCGACGCTGCCCTCGGGCGCACGGGCCATCAGCGCAGCGATCCGCGCTTCGGCCGTGGGGGTGAGGGTGATGGCGGCTGGGCGGGCGCGGGCGATGGTGGCCATATCACAGCATCCCGAGTTCGAGTTTGGCTTCATCGGACATCTTGGAGGGGTCCCAGGGCGGATCCCAGACCAGATTGACCTCGGCGGAGCCGACGCCCGGCACGCTGCCGACCCGCAGTTCGACCTCGCCCGGCATCGATTCGGCGACCGGGCAGTGCGGCGTGGTCAGCGTCATCGTCACCACGGCATGCCCGTCCGAGGTGACATCGACACCGTAGATGAGGCCGAGATCGTAGATATTGACCGGAATCTCCGGATCGTAAATCTCGCGCAGGGCGTTCACCACCTGGTCGAACAACGCGCCGCCCGGCTCCCCGGCGGGAAGCTCCGCCGGCTTCTGGGTCAGAAAGCCTTCCAGATAGTCGGCGGCGCGCGGCCGGGCCGGCGGCGCCGGGGCGGCATCGACTTCCTCGATCTCGATAGAACGGTTGTCGGTCATCCGAAAATCTTCCTCACCCGGTCGAGGCCGGCGACAAGGGCATCGATGTCGGCCGGGCCGTTATAGACGCCGAAGCTGGCCCGCGCCGTCGCCGGCACGCCGAGATGGTCCATCAGCGGCTGGGCACAGTGGTGGCCGGCGCGGATCGCCACCCGGCCTTCGTCCAATATGGTGCCGACGTCATGGGGATGCACCCCCTCGACGGCAAAGCTGACGATGCCGGCGCTATCCTCCGGTCCCAGCAGGCGAACGCTGTTCATCGATCCCAGCGCCGACCGCGTCTCGGCGACCAGTGCCGCTTCGTGCGCGTTGATAGCGGAGAGGCCGATGCCGTCGACATAGTCGATGGCGGCGTGAAGCCCGATAGCGCCGACGATGTGGGGCGTTCCGGCCTCGAACCGCGCCGGCGGCGGCGCATAGGTGGTGCGCTCGAACGTCACCCGGTCGATCATCGCCCCGCCGCCCTGCCAGGGCGGCATCGCATCGAGCAGGTCTGCCCGGCCCCACAGGACGCCGATCCCGGTCGGTCCGTAAAGCTTGTGCCCCGAAAACACGTAGAAGTCGCAGCCGAGGTCGGCGACGTCGACCGGCAGCCGGGGCACCGCCTGGCATCCGTCGAGCAGCAGCTTCGCGCCGACCGCATGCGCCGCCCGCGCCGCCCGGCGCGCGTCGAGCACCGAGCCGAGGACGTTCGAGACATGGGCGAGCGCGACGAGTTTGTGCGCCGGGGTCAGCATCGCCTCGACGGCGTCGAGGTCGACCCGGCCCGCCTCGTCCAGCGGCGCGACGTCGATGATCGCGCCGGTGCGTTCGGCGATGAGTTGCCACGGCACGATGTTGGAATGATGTTCGAGCCGCGACAGCAGGATGCGGTCGCCGGGCCGGAAATGGGCACCGCCCCAGCTCTGGGCGACAAGGTTGATGCCCTCGGTCGCACCGCGCACGAAGACCACTTCCGCCGGATCGGAGGCGCCGATGAAGCGGGCGACCCGCGCCCGCGCCGTCTCGAACGCCACGGTCATGTCGGCGGAGCGTGCGTAAACACCCCGATGCACCGTCGCATAGGTTTCGCCATAGGCGCGGACGATGGCGTCTATCACAACCTGCGGCTTCTGCGCCGTGGCGGCGGTGTCGAGATAGGCCCAGCCGGCCGGGATCGCCGGGAAATCGGCCAGCCGGTCGAGCGGGCGGGCGGCAGCGAGGGCCGGCGAACTCATGCGCGCGCCTCCAGCCAGCGGTCGGCATCGGCCTGAAAGGCATCACGCACCGCATCTTCCCCGATGCGGCCGATGGCGTCGGCGACGAAGCTGCGGGTCAGGATCGCTTCCGCTTCCGCCGGCGGCACGCCCCGGCTGGCAAGGTAGAAGAGGGCCGCCCGGTCGAGCTCGCCCACCGTCGCGCCGTGGGCGCACTTGACGTCGTCGGCGAAGATTTCCAGCTCGGGCTTGAGATTGACGGTCGCGCCCCGGCGCAGGAGCAGCCCGCGCAGCGACTGTTCGCCATCGGTCTTCTGCGCGCCCCGCGCCACCTCGACCCTCGCAGCCACAGAAGCGATGGCCTGATCGTCGGCAACGAGGCGCCAGACCTGCCGGCTGCTGCCGCCGGGCGCGGCGTGACGAACGACGACGGCGGCGTCATGGCGCTGGGCGTCACGAGCGAGCAATGCGCCGCCGATCTCGGCGAACGCCCCCTCGCCGGTCAGTGTCACCGCCGCGTCGATCCGCGAGCCCGCGCCTCCACCGCCAAGCGCGATGCTGACCAGGCTGGCGCCGGTGCTCAACTCCGCTTCGTCGCGCAGCGAGGTGAAGCCGTCGTCCTGCAACAGCCGCACCGAACGCATCAGCCGCGCGCCTTGGCCGAGCGCGATCGCCGTCAGCCGATTCGCCCAACCGGCGCCGACATAGGTTTCGACGATGCTGGCCTGCGCATCGTCGGCAAGGTGGATCCGCGACGGCAGATGATTGGCGCCGCCGGTTGCGACATGGATGATCTCGATCGGCCCGGCGGCGCCGTCAGCCTCGACCGACAGCGTCCAGCCCGCGCCATCGGCCGTCAGGCGGCCGAGCGGATGGTCGCTCGCAGCGCCGGTTTCGCCGATTCGGATCGGGCCGAGGTCGCTTGCCGCCGGGTCGAGCATGCCGTCGATGAACAGCAGACGCGGGCCGTCACCGATCCACAGCGCGTCGACATCCGCCGCCCCGCCGATGGGCACGTCCGCCGCCAGCGCCGGCAGTCGGCCGAGGTCGGACCAGCGCCATGCCTCGTCACGGCTGGTCGGCAGGGCGAGCGGCAGGCTCACGCGGCGATCGCCCCGTAACCCTCGCGTTCCAGCTCCAGCGCCAGCTCGGGCCCGCCGGAGCGGACGATGCGGCCACCGGCCAGGACATGGACATGATCGGGACGGACATAATCCAGCAGGCGCTGATAATGGGTGATCAGCAGCACCGCCTTATCCGGTGCCCGCATGATGCGGTTGATGCCGTCCCCCACAGTCCGCAGCGCGTCGATGTCGAGGCCGCTGTCGGTTTCGTCGAGGATCGCGAGCGTGGGGTCGATGACGCCCATCTGGACCATCTCGTTGCGCTTTTTCTCGCCGCCGGAGAAGCCGACATTGACCGGCCGCTTCATCAGCTCGAAATCGAGGCCCAGCCGCTCGGCCTGATCGCGGGCGAGCTTCAGGAAGGCGCCCGCCGACAACTCGGCTTCGCCCCGCTCGCGCCGCTGGGCGTTGAGCGCCGTGCGCAGAAACTGAACGTTCGACACGCCCGGAATCTCGACCGGATACTGGAACCCGAGGAACAGCCCGGCGGCGGCGCGCTGGTGCGGGTCCAACGCCAGCAGGTCGGCGCCGTTCAGACGCACGCTGCCACCCGTCACCGTATAGCCGGGCCGGCCGCCCAAGACATAAGCGAGGGTCGACTTGCCGGCACCGTTGGGACCCATGATGGCGTGAACCTCACCAGCACCGATCGCCAGGGTCAGGCCGTTGAGGATCGGCTTGCCGTCAATCTCGGCGCTCAGATTATCGATGGTCAGCATCAGGGATTCGCGGCCTCCACGGGCGTCTTCAACTTCTGGGTCACGGCGGCCACCAGCGCCTGGTCGCGCAATTCGACGTCGAGGGCCGACACGGACTGGTCGGCAACCGCGCGCGACGTCGTCTCATCCTCGGTGGGATAGCCGATGCGGCGGAACTTCAGCACTTCATTGCCCAGCGTCTCGCGCAACGGGCGGCAGGCGGCGAAGGCCTCGTTGACGGTCGCATGCTGGTCGGTGATGACGCCGGTGCCCTTCACATAGTCGAGCACGCAGGCCTGATATTTGGCGATGCCCTCGTCCATCGCGGCCCGGGTCGCCTGACCTTCGCTGGGCGGCGCCTGCTTCGCCTCGCAGGCGGCGAGGACGAGCAGCGACGTGAGGGCGAGGGGGGCAAAACGCATCTTCATCCGACCGATCCTTCCAGGCTGATGCCGAGCAGCTTCTGCGCCTCGACCGCGAACTCCATGGGCAGCTGCTGGAGCACTTCGCGGCAGAAGCCATTGACGATCATCCCCACCGCCTGCTCGGCGTCGAGGCCCCGGCTCATGGCATAGAACAGCTGGTCGTCGCTGATCTTCGAGGTCGTCGCCTCATGTTCGATCTGCGCCGAGGGATTCCTGACCTCGATATAAGGGACGGTGTGGGCGCCGCACTGGTCGCCCAGCAGCAGCGAGTCGCACTGGGTGAAGTTGCGCACCCCTTCCGCCCCCGCCCCGACCCGGACGAGGCCGCGATAGGTGTTGTCCGATCGCCCGGCCGAAATGCCCTTGGACACGATGGTCGAGCGCGACCCCCGGCCGAGGTGGATCATCTTGGTGCCGGTGTCCGCCTGCTGTCTGTTGTTGGTGACGGCGACCGAATAGAATTCGCCGACGCTGTTCTCGCCCGCCAGCACGCAGGACGGATATTTCCAGGTGATCGCCGATCCGGTTTCGACCTGAGTCCACGACACCTTGGAATTGCGGCCCTGGCACAGCGCCCGCTTGGTGACGAAATTATAGATGCCGCCCCGCCCTTCGGCATCGCCCGGATACCAGTTCTGGACGGTCGAATATTTGATCTCGGCATCGTCGAGGGCAACCAGCTCGACCACGGCGGCGTGGAGCTGGTTCTCGTCGCGCTGGGGCGCCGTGCAGCCTTCCAGATAGGAGACGTGGCTGCCCTTGTCGGCGATGATCAGCGTCCGCTCGAACTGTCCGGTATTGGCGGCGTTGATGCGGAAATAGGTCGACAGCTCCATCGGGCAACGGACGCCCTCCGGGATGTAAACGAAGGTGCCGTCGGAAAACACCGCCGCGTTGAGGGCGGCGAAGTAATTGTCCTTCACCGGCACCACCCGGCCCAGCCATTTGCGGACCAGATCGGGATATTCGCGGATCGCCTCCGAGATCGACAGGAAGATGACGCCTGCCTTCTTCAGCTCGGCGCGGAAGGTGGTCGCGACGCTGACCGAATCGAACACCGCGTCGACCGCGACACGCCGGGCGCCGGCGACGCCGGCCAGCACCTTCTGCTCCTCGATCGGGATACCGAGCTTCTCATAGGTGCGACGGATCTCGGGATCGAGCTCGTCCAGCGACGCCAGGGTCGGCTTCGCCTTGGGTGCGGCGTAATAATAGGCGTCCTGATAATCGATCGGCGGGATCGACAGCTTCGCCCAGTCGGGGCTGGCCATCTTGCGCCACTGGCGGAAGGCGTCCAGCCGCCAGTCGAGCATCCACTGCGGCTCGCCCTTCTTGCCCGAGATGAAGCGGACGATATCCTCGCTGAGGCCCTTGGGCGCGAATTCCTGCTCGATGTCGGAGGTGAAGCCCCATTTGTAGCGGGATGCCTCCTCGACCGCGGCGGCGGCTTCGGCGTTGCGGGACGCGGTCATGCCGACACTCCCGACAGGCTGGCCAGGCTGACCTCGGCCAGTGCGCCGCGAATGGCGCCGTTGACGGCGCCCCAATGCGGACGAACCCGGCAACCGCTTTCCAGCGCGCAGTCGTGACGGCCCTGTTCGACGCAAGCGGTCATCGCGATCGGCCCTTCGACCGCCTCGATGATCTCGGCCAGGCTGATGCCGGCGGCGTCGCGGGCGAGGCGGAAGCCCCCGCCCGTGCCGCGCGATGATTCGAGCAGGCCCGCCAGGGCCAGCCGGCCCAGCAGTTTCTGCACGGTCGGCAGCGGCACGCCCGTCTCCTCGGCCAGCACGGTCGCCGACAGCCGCTCCCCGCCGCCACGAGCGGCGGCGGACAGGATGACGACCGCATAGTCGGCAAGACTGGTCAGGCGCACGCGAGCTTCCAATCGGATTGATTCGATCGGATTGGCAGGTGGTCGTTCAGGCGTGCCGGGTCAAGGGGGATTTATCGATGTCGCGCTGATTGACGTGGCCGGCCCTGCCCACCCCGGTAGCGCAGACGCTAGCTGATCAGGTTCAGTTTCGGCAGCTCGCGGATCAGCTTGCGCCGATTGAGCGTGAGCCGGGTGACGGGGGGCGGATCGATTCCGAACCGACGCGGAGTAAGGCCGGTGAAGCGCTTGAACTCGCGGATGAAATGAGACTGGTCGTAAAAGGCATCGCCCGCCGCCTCCTGCCAGTCGCCCGGCCGTTCGACCAGGCGGACGGCTGACCGCAGCGCCCGGTATTTCCGCGCCAGCAATTTGGGCGAGGCACCATAGACGCGGTTGGTGAGCCGCTCGATCTGCCGGACGGAGAGCCCGGATGCCCGAACCAGATCGTCGACATCGGGCGACGGCGCCCCTGTCAGCCAGTCGTCGGCCAGGGTGACGAACCAGATCGGCGCCCGATAGGCACGATCGATCAGAACCCGCATCATGCGATTGGCGATCCCCACCATCGCCTCGATCGTCGATGCCTCGCGCAGGGCGTCGAGCGCCTCGTTGACCAGTGGGCCGAACAAGGCCCGCGCCTCCACCACCCGATCTGAAACCTGATGCGCCTCCATCCCGACCAGCGCACTCCACCCGGCGGGGCGGAAGCCGACGCCGAACACCCATAGCGGACCTTCGGCGGTAAACCGGGTGGCCGAGTTGGTCGGCCCGGTCAGCATCGCGTCGGGGCACGCCTCATGCCGACCATCGCCAAAGGTATAGGATCCCCGCCCCTGCAGCATGAATCGCAACTGAGGCAGATCGGCGCGGGTCACATCGTCGATGCGCGGCAGATCAGCGCGGAACAGATAATAGGAGGATATATAGTCCCTGAGGTCTGGCGACGGCCCGGCATAGCGCAGCGAAAACATGTCGCCCCATTTCCCTCCGCGATGCCGACATCCGCCAGATCACGCGCCCTCCATGGCGCCCTCATTCGATAATGAATCGCAGAAAGAAAAGGAACCCCGGCCAGACGAGCCGGCCGGGGTTCTTAAGGTAAGGAATCCGTGAAACCCCTCGTCCTGACGGACAGGTGTTCGACGGCCCTTGGGTCGCGGCGTCGTTATGGCATGGCAAGCGCTGCCAGAATTGGAGAAAAACGACATCAGCAGCGTTAATTTTTCTTTGCCGTCATCAAGCCCCTCCACCGCGCGGGCATCGCCGGCCTTGGCCCGCGCGCCCGGCTTTGGCATGAGCGTCACCATGTCGCTCTACCCCCTCGTCCGCCCGCTGCTGTTCACGATCGAGCCCGAACGCGCTCACCGTTTGACGATCGCCGCCTTGAAGATGTTGCCGGCGACGATCACGCCGGCCCCCGATCCCCGAGTCGCGATACGGGTGGCGGGGCTCGACTTTCCCAATCCGGTGGGTCTTGCCGCCGGATTCGACAAGGACGCCGAGGTGCCGGACGCGATGCTGGCCCTCGGCTTCGGCTTCGTCGAAGTGGGTACGCTGACGCCGCTGCCGCAGGCGGGGAATCCGCGCCCGCGGCTGTTCCGGCTGGCGGAGGACCAGGCGGTCATCAACCGCATGGGCTTCAACAATCGCGGCCAGACGGAGGCGCTGGCCCGGCTGGCGACGCGGCGGCGGCGCGGTATCGTCGGGATCAACATCGGCGCCAACAAGGATGCCGTCGACCGCATCGCCGACTATGCGGCCGGCGTGCGCGCGGCCGCCCCCCTGGCGGACTATTTGACGATCAACATTTCGTCCCCCAACACGCCGGGTCTGCGTGCCCTCCAGTCGCGCGCGGCGCTCGACGAGTTGCTGGCGGGCGCGGTGGAAGCGCGGGGAGCCGGGGGGCCGCCGCTGTTTCTGAAAATCGCCCCTGACCTCGAACCCGCCGACATCGATGACATCGCGGCCGTGGTCGTCGCGCGCGGCATCGACGCGATCGTCGTCGCCAACACAACGATCACCCGTCCCCCTCTACAATCGCGCCATGCCGATGAGGCCGGCGGCCTGTCGGGCGCGCCGCTTCGCGACCTCGCCCTCGCCCGACTGCGTGACATGCGGCGGGCGACCGGCGGCGGCATCCCACTGATCGCCGCCGGCGGCATCGCCTCGGCGGCCGACGCCTATGCCCGCATCCGGGCAGGCGCCAGCCTGGTGCAACTCTATTCCGCGCTGGTCTATGAGGGACCGGGCCTTGCTCGACGCATCGCCACCGCCATGCCGGCCCTCCTGGCGCGGGACGGCTTCGCTTCGGTCGGCGAGGCTGTCGGCGTCGACGACGCCTGAGCGAGGCGGGGCCTTGACCGTTGCGGCAACCCAACGACGCCGCTTCCCCAGCGACTGAACTCCCTCTACGGTCCGCGCCATGATGATCCAGCGCCTCGCCTGTCTGGCAGCCTTGCTGCTCGCCGCCTGCACCACGGCACCTTCCGCGCCCGTCGGGGCCGCCGGCCGGGGCGTGGTGTCGGCCGCCGACCCACGCGCGGCCGAAGCGGGACGATGGGCGCTGAACGAAGGCGGCACCGCGGCCGACGCGACCATCGCCATGATGCTCGCCCTGACCGTGGTCGAACCCCAATCCTCCGGCATCGGCGGCGGGGGCCTGCTGGTCTATCACGATGCGCGCGGAGCCGGGCGCATCGACACCATCGACGGGCGCGAGACCGCGCCGGCATCGGCCAGTCCAAACCAGTTCATCGGCGCCGACGGCAAGCCACTGCCCTTCCGCGAAGCGGTGGCGAGCGGCCTGTCCGTCGGAGTCCCCGGCAATATCCGCCTGGCCGCCCGCGCCCATGAGCGCTGGGGCAAGCTGGACTGGGAGATGCTGTTCAAGCCGGCGATCGATCTTGCCGATGGCGGCTTTCTGGTGACACCCGCCCTGCATCGGTCGCTGGTCCGGGCGCAGCGAAACTGGGCGGACTTCCCCGATATCCGCGCCATCTATTACGAACCGGACGGCACGCCCAAGGCGGTCGGCGCGCGCGTCCGCAATCCCGATCTGGCACGAGCGTTGCGCCGGATGGCCACCGAGGGACCCTCGGCTTTCTATACCGGGGCGGGCGCCGATGCGATCGTGCGCGCCGTTGCCGCCGCGCCTCATCATCCCAAGGCGCTGACCGCAGCCGATCTCGCCGCTTACCGGGCCAAGGACAGGGACTCGGTTTGCGCTCAGTATCGCAGCTATCGGATCTGCGGCATGGGCCCACCCTCGTCGGGGGCGACGACGGTGCTCGGCATCCTTGGCATGCTCGAGCGATTCGACATGAAGGGACTGGGCAAGGACGACGCCCGCGCCTGGCACCTGATCGGCGAGGCAATGCGCCTCGCCTATGCCGATCGCCTGCTCTATCTGGGCGACAGCGATTTCGTGCCGGTACCGGTCGCGGGCCTGATCGATCCCGCCTACCTGACCGAGCGGTCGCAGCTGATCGACATCGACAGCACCCGGCGCGACTATCCGGCTGGCACGCCGCCCGGTGCACGGCCGCGCACCGCCGGCACCGGGGTCGACGAACAGGGCACGACCCATTTCTCGGCCGTCGACGGCAGCGGCAACGTCGCCAGCATGACCTCCACTGTCGAGCAGGCCTTCGGCAGCCAGCTGATCGCCAACGGCTTCGTCCTCAACAACGAGCTGACCGACTTCAGCTTCGTCCCCGAACGGGACGGCGCGCCGGTCGCCAATCGGGTCGAGCCGGGCAAGCGGCCCCTGTCGTCGATGTCGCCGACCATCGTCTATGATCAGAGCGGTCGTCCGGTGCTCGCGATCGGATCGGCGGGCGGGCCGCGCATCATCATGCACGTCACCAAGGCACTCGTCGGCTATATCGACTGGGGCCTGACGGCGGCCGAAGCGATCGCGCTGCCCAATCTCTATTTCTCGCGCAGCGGCGGGCTGATGGTCGAAGCCGGCACCAGCGTCGACGCGATGCGCCCGGCGCTGGCGCGACTCGGCCAGACGGTGGTGGCCGCCGATCTCGATTCCAAGCTGAACGCGGTGGAATGGACGGAGAGCGGCTGGCGCGGCGCCGCCGACCCGCGCAGCGAAGGCGTCGCCCTCAGCCAGTAGATCGACGGTTTCGCCAGTCGAAGGCTCTGGACGGAACGGCCCGCTTCGGACAGGATTCGGAACCAACGACAATGATATAGCCGCTTGGGGAGAGCGATGCGGGACTTCGAGACGTTTCCGAACCTGGTCACGATGTTCTTCGCCCGAGCTGCCGAGCGCGGCGATGCCCCCTTCCTGTGGTCAAGCCATGAGGGCCGCTGGCAGGCGATCAGCTGGCGCGCGGCGGCAATGCAGGTCGCCACGATCGCCGCGGCACTGAAAGGGCTCGGTTTCCAGCCCGGTGATCGCGTCGCGCTGGTCTCGGAAAACCGCCCTGAATGGTGTTTGACCGACTTGGGGATCATGGCCGCCGGTTGCGTTACCGTTCCCACCTACACGACCAACACCGAGCGCGATCATCTGCATGTGCTGGAAAACAGCGGCGCCAGGGCCGTGTTCGTGTCGACGCAGAAGCTTGCCCGCACGGTCATGCAGGCGGCTCTGCGATCGACGGCATGCCGGACCGTGATCGGGTTCGAGCCGATCCGCGCCGGCCAGGCCGGCGACATCGCCGTCCTCGATCTGGAGCCCCTGCTCGCCGCCCATCCCGGCGATGTGGACGCAACGACGGCAACGGTCGCCACGATGCAGCGACACGACCTTGCCTGCATCATCTATACCAGCGGCACCGGCGGCGCGCCGCGCGGCGTACGCCAACATCACGGCGCCATCCTCAAGAATGTCGAGGGTTGCATCGACATCATCGCCAACGATTTCGGCTGGGGGGAGGAGGTGTTCCTGTCCTTCCTGCCCCTCAGCCATGCCTATGAACATTCGGGCGGGCAGTTCCTGCCGATCGGGTTGGGCGGCCAGATCTATTATGCCGAAAGCCTGGAGAAGCTGGCCGCCAATATTGCCGAAGTGCGGCCGACGATCATGGTCACCGTGCCCCGGCTGTTCGAGATGCTGCGCCAGCGGATCGTCAAGGCGGTTGAAAAGGAAGGGGCCATTCCCAACTACCTCGTTCGCCGGGCGCTGGAACTGGGGGCGAAGGATCGCCTCGGCCTTGCCGACCGGCCGATCGACTTCATTCTCGAGCGCACTATCCGGCCCAAGATACGCAAGCGCTTCGGCGGCCGGATGAAGGCGCTGGTATCGGGTGGCGCGCCCCTCAATGCCGAGGTCGATACATTCTTCCGCGCTCTCGGCCTCACCCTGCTGCAAGGCTATGGTCAGACCGAATCAGGACCCGTGATCAGTTGCGGCCGTCCCGCCGCCGGGCTGAAGGCGGGCACTGTCGGCCCGCCGTTGAAGGACGTCGAGGTCAGGATCGCCGAGGATGGCGAGATCCTGGTGCGGGGCGAACTCGTCATGCACGGCTATTGGCACAATGAGGAGGAGACGGCCCGCGTCCTCAAGGACGGCTGGCTCCATACCGGCGATATCGGTCGCTTCGACGATGGCGGCCGGCTGATGATCACCGACCGCAAGAAGGACCTGATCGTCAACGACAAGGGCGACAATGTCTCGCCCGCACGGGTCGAGGGAATGCTGACCCTGGAGCCGGAGATTCTGCAGGCGATGGTCAGCGGCGATCGCCGCCCCTATCTGGTCGGCCTGATCGTGCCCGATCCCGACTGGATGAAGACCTGGGCGGACCAGCATGGCGTTCCCGCCGAGTTGTCGATGCTGAAAGGCGATCCCGATTTCAACCGGGCGGTGATGACCGCCGTCGACAGAGTGAACGCAAGCCTGTCGGTGATCGAGAAAGTACGGCGCGTGATCATTGCCGACGCGCCCTTCACCGTCGACGAGGAAACGCTGACGCCGTCGATGAAGATTCGCCGCCATGTGCTGAAAGCTCGTTACGGCCCCCGCCTCGACGCTCTGTATCGCGCATAGGCAAAGCCGCCGCCGCCGAATCAGGCCGCACCCCGACCTCACGATCGGCGAGCACCTCATGGACCGACACACCGCCCCTGCGTGCCCGATGCGGAGGTGCCTCGGTCTGCTTGCGTCCTGCCGCCGGCCCTGCTAGCAGGCGCGCGAGCCGTGTGGGGGGCGTTCGTTGCCCCCTTTTTGCATGGCTGAAAATCCTCTCTGACGGAGACTGGAGCTGGTGGACGCTTCCGGCGGAATTGCGACAGGCTTGGCGGGACGTTACGCGACCGCCCTCTTCGGCCTCGCGCGTGACGAGAATGCGATCGAGGCGGTTTCGACCAGCCTCGCCGGATTGAAGGCCGCGCTCGCCGAATCGGGCGACCTCGCCAAGCTGACGACCAGCGCCGTCGTCTCGCGTACGCAGGCCAAGTCCGCCATCGCCGCCGTCGCCGGCGCGCTCGGCACGGACCCGCTGACCGCCCGCTTCCTCGGCGTCCTTGCCGAAAACCGCCGCCTTGCCGCTTTGCCCGCCGTGATCCGCACCTTCGATGCGCTGGCAGCGGACGCGCGGGGCGAGATGCGGGCCGCCGTTACCTCCGCCGTGCCGCTCGACGCGGCGCAGAAGAAGGCGCTGGCCACGCGCCTCAAAACCGAATTGGGTCGCGAGGTCGCCATCGACCTCGATGTCGACCCGGCGATCCTGGGCGGCCTCGTCGTCCGGATCGGCAGCCGCATGATCGACAGCTCGATCGCAACCAAGTTGAACAGCCTCGCCTACGCGATGAAGGGGTGAAAATGGACATCCGCGCCGCAGAAATTTCCAAGGTCATCCGCGACCAGATCGCCAACTTCGGCACCGACGCGCAGGTCAGCGAAGTCGGTCAGGTGTTGTCGGTCGGCGACGGCATCGCTCGCGTCCACGGGCTGGACAGCGTCCAGGCCGGTGAGATGGTCGAGTTCAATGGCGGCATCAAGGGCATGGCGCTGAACCTCGAGGCCGACAATGTCGGCGTCGTGATCTTCGGCTCCGACGCGTCGATCCGCGAGGGCGACACCGTCAAGCGCACCGGCACCATCGTCGACGTGCCGGTCGGCAAGGGCCTGCTCGGCCGCGTGGTCGACGGCCTCGGCAACCCGATCGACGGCAAGGGCCCGATCGAGGCCACCGAGCGTCGCCGCGTCGAGGTCAAGGCTCCGGGCATCATTCCGAGGAAGTCGGTGAACGAGCCGATGCAGACCGGTCTCAAGGCGCTGGACGCCCTGGTCCCCGTTGGCCGCGGTCAGCGCGAGCTGATCATCGGCGACCGCCAGACCGGCAAGACCGCTGTCGCGCTCGACACCTTCATCAACCAGAAGAGCGTCAACGCCACGAACGACGAATCGAAGAAGCTGTACTGCATCTACGTCGCCGTCGGTCAGAAGCGTTCAACGGTCGCACAGATCGTGCGCACGCTGGAAGAAAACGGCGCGCTCGAATATTCGATCGTCGTCGCCGCCACCGCGTCCGAGCCGGCGCCGCTCCAGTATCTCGCCCCCTATGCGGGCGTAACCATGGGCGAATATTTCCGCGACAACGGCATGCATGCCGTCATCGTCTATGACGATCTGTCGAAGCAGGCCGTCGCCTATCGCCAGATGTCGCTGCTGCTGCGCCGTCCGCCGGGCCGCGAAGCCTATCCGGGCGACGTCTTCTATCTCCACTCGCGCCTGCTGGAGCGCGCGGCGAAGCTGAACGACGCCAATGGCGGCGGCTCGCTGACCGCGCTGCCGATCATCGAAACCCAGGCGGGCGACGTGTCGGCCTATATTCCGACCAACGTGATCTCGATCACCGACGGTCAGATCTTCCTTGAAACCGACCTGTTCAACGCCGGTATCCGGCCGGCCATCAACGTCGGTCTGTCGGTCAGCCGCGTCGGCTCGGCCGCGCAGACCAAGGCGATGAAGAAGGTCGCCGGCTCGATCAAGCTGGAGCTGGCTCAGTATCGCGAAATGGCCGCCTTCGCCCAGTTCGGCTCGGACCTCGATGCCTCGACCCAGCGCCTGCTCAACCGCGGCGCCCGGCTGACGGAACTGCTGAAGCAGGGCCAGTACAAGCCGATGCCCTTCGAGGAGCAAGTGGCGTCGATCTTCGCCGGCGTGAACGGCTATCTCGATCGCGTGCCGACTGCCGACGTGACCCGGTTCGAGGCAGCATTCCTGGCCGACCTCAAGGCCAACAACGCCGGCATCCTCGATGACATCCGCACCAGCCGCGACCTGTCGGACGCGACGAAGGACAAGCTGAAGGCTGCCCTCGAAGCCTTCGTCAAGACCTTCGCCTGAACCGCGGAACAAGGAGCAGGTAGGGACAGATGCCCAGCCTCAAAAGCCTGAAAGTCCGGATCGCCTCGGTCAAATCGACCCAGAAGATCACCAAGGCGATGAAGATGGTCGCGGCCGCCAAGCTGCGCCGCGCGCAGGAGGCGGCCGAGGCCGGCCGCCCCTATGCCGAGCGGCTGGCCGCCGTCATGGGTTCGCTGGGCGCCAAGATCGAGGTCAACCCGGAAAGCCCGGCGCTGCTCGCCGGCACCGGGCGCGACCAGGTCCATCTGCTGATCGTGGCGACGTCGGAGCGTGGCCTTGCCGGCGCGTTCAACTCCTCGATCGTCAAGGCCGCACGGCTGAAGGCCGAGACGCTGAAGGCCGAGGGCAAGACGGTCCGGATCTATCTGGTCGGCAAGAAGGGCCGGGCGCCGTTGCAGCGGCTGTTCCCGAACGACATCGCCCATTATGTCGACATGAGCCACATCAAGAACGTGGCCTTCTCGGACGCACAGGCGATCGCGGACGACGTCGCGCGCCGTTATGAAGCTGGCGAGTTCGACGTCGCGCACCTGTTCTTCGCGCGCTTCCAGTCGGCGCTGGTTCAGGAACCGACGGTCCAGCAGCTGATTCCGGTCCCGCTGCCGTCGGCCAACGACAACGCCGCCCCCGCCGGCGGTGTCGACGCGGCGGTCGAATATGAGCCGGACGAGGAGGAGATTCTCGCCACCCTGCTGCCGCGCAACATCGCGGTGCAGATCTTCGGCGCGCTCCTCGAAAATGCGGCATCCGAACAGGGCAGCCGCATGACCGCCATGGACAACGCCACCCGCAATGCCGGCGACATGATCAACCGGCTGTCCATCCAGTACAACCGCAGCCGCCAGGCGGCGATCACGACCGAACTGATCGAGATCATCGCCGGCGCGGAAGCGCTTTAATCCATCGGCCGCGCTAAGCGGCGTCACGAGACCAGTCAGGCAAGGGAACACCAGGTCATGGCCAAAGCCCCATCCAAAACCGCCGCAGCCGGTAGCACCGGCCGCATCACCCAGGTGATCGGCGCCGTCGTCGACGTCGCCTTCGACGGTCATCTGCCGGCGATCCTGTCGGCGCTGGAAACGACCAACAACGGCACCCGCCTGGTCCTGGAAGTCGCCCAGCATCTGGGCGAGAACACCGTCCGCACCATCGCCATGGATGCGACCGACGGCCTGACCCGCGGCCAGGACGTCCGTGACACCGGCGCGCAGATCTCGGTCCCGGTCGGCCCGGAAACGCTCGGCCGCATCATGAACGTCATCGGCGAGCCGATCGACGAGCGCGGTCCGGTGGGCGCCAAGCAGACCGCCCCGATCCACGCGATCGCGCCCGAGTTCATCGACCAGTCGACCGAAACCTCGATCCTGGTCACCGGCATCAAGGTCATCGACCTCCTTGCCCCCTATTCCAAGGGCGGCAAGATCGGCCTGTTCGGCGGCGCCGGCGTCGGCAAGACCGTGCTGATCCAGGAACTGATCAACAACATCGCCAAGGGCCATGGCGGCACCTCGGTGTTCGCCGGCGTCGGCGAGCGTACCCGCGAGGGCAACGACCTCTATCACGAGTTCCTGGAAGCCGGCGTCATCGCCTCGGACGAGGCCGGCAACGCCATCTCCGAAGGCTCGAAGGTTGCGCTGGTGTTCGGCCAGATGAACGAGCCGCCGGGCGCCCGCGCCCGCGTCGCCCTGTCGGGCCTGACCATGGCGGAATATTTCCGCGATCAGGAAGGTCAGGACGTGCTGTTCTTCGTCGACAACATCTTCCGCTTCACCCAGGCGGGTTCGGAAGTGTCGGCGCTCTTGGGCCGCATCCCGTCGGCCGTGGGCTATCAGCCGACCCTCGCCACCGACATGGGGGCGCTGCAGGAGCGGATCACCTCGACCACCAAGGGCTCGATCACCTCGGTGCAGGCGATCTACGTGCCGGCCGACGACTTGACCGACCCGGCGCCGGCAACCTCCTTCGCCCACCTCGATGCGACGACGGTGCTCAGCCGCGCGATCTCGGAACTGGGCATCTACCCGGCCGTCGATCCGCTCGACTCGACCAGCCGCGTGCTCGACGCGCGTGTCGTCGGCCAGGAGCATTACGACACCGCCCGCGCCGTCCAGTCGGTGCTGCAGAAGTACAAGTCGCTGCAGGACATCATCGCCATTCTGGGCATGGACGAGCTGTCGGAAGAGGACAAGCTGACCGTCGCCCGCGCCCGCAAGGTCCAGCGCTTCCTGTCGCAGCCCTTCCACGTCGCCGAGATCTTCACCGGCTTCCCCGGCAAGTTCGTGGCGATCGAGGACACGGTGCGCAGCTTCAAGGCGATCGTCGCCGGCGAATATGACCATCTGCCCGAGGCCGCCTTCTACATGGTCGGCAGCATCGAGGAAGCGGTCGAGAAGGCGCAGCGTCTGGCGGCCGAGGCCGCGTAAGCGAAACTCATCTTTCCCCGGTTGCGGGGGAAGTCAGGAACGGGAGCGGCGTCCCCCGCCGCTCCCAACCCCGCCCAGGGCGGGGGGAGATAGGCGGATATGGCAAACCTCCACTTCGAACTCGTCACTCCCGAGCGGCTGGTCCGGTCGGCCGAGGTCTATATGGTCGTGGTTCCCGGCACGGAAGGCGACTTCGGGGTGCTGGAAGGCCATGCACCGTTCATGACCACCATCCGCCCCGGCGCTATCGCCATCTACGCCGCTGACGGCGCGGTGCCTGAGCGCATCTTCATCGACGGCGGCTTCGCCGAAGTCAGCGACAAGGGCCTGACCATTCTCGCCGAAGGCGCGACCCCGATCGCCGACATCGACGCCGCCCAGATCCAGCGCGAACAGACCGAAGCGAACGAAGCCTTGCGCTACGCCAAGACCGAGGTCGAAACCGACATCGCACAGCGCCGCCTGGATCGCGTCGAGGCCCTGCAGGCAGCTGTCACCGGCGCCTGATACGTTTCCCGAAAAAGAACATCTAGCCCGCTTCGTTTTCGGCGAAGCGGGCTTTTTAATGTCGATCCACAGAACGATCCGTTCGCTAGCAAGCCGGGCAGATATTGAGGACCGGCCCGAAAATAGGGCGATGAACGTTCGCCCCACCATTGCAACAACCATGTTCTACATCACCTTCGCGTTGTGGCTCACGGCGCGAAGCTACAATGGGTTTGGGTTCTATGCCTGGGCCGCTACCCCCATGATCCAAGATTTCCTGAGTGTAGCCGTGTTCGGCATATTCGGTATCGTTGTCGTACTCGCCGCACGACGCGGAATAAAGATAAGAACTCTCCCTTGGATTGATGCGATCATACTAGGTTGTGCGTGTCTGGCATTCGACTTGCTATGGAGGCAGCTAAGCTCCCATGCTTGGAAGGCATTCAAGCTCACTGCCATAGGCGTTGATGTGGCTACCCCTCTGATTGCGGGCCTGGGTATATTCGCATTGATTGGAGATTGGCGACGTCAGCGACACGTCGGTTGATGAACCGCATGGGCAGTTAGCCACCAAACTCATTCATTCATGCATTGCTTACGGCCTACACCCACCACCCTGCCACCGCGCGAAGATCGCGGTTGGGAGCATCAGGCCGCGCGCTTCCTCTCGGATAGCCATTTCGCCCGCTTCGATATGGCCACCGAGATCGGCCGTCACCTGTTCCATCAGCGCGCCGATCGCCAAGGCCGACATGCGGATCGCGTAGACGGTGAGGACGAGGAAGGAGGAGCGCTCGTCGAGCAGGGCGCGGCAGCCGGCGATCAGTTCGGGCAGCCCTTCCTCCAGCCGCCACACCTCGCCTTCCGGGCCGCGTCCGAACTTGGGCGGGTCGAGGATGATGCCGTCATAACGGCGGCCGCGCCGGACCTCGCGGCGAACGAACTTCAGCGCGTCGTCGATCAGCCAGCGCACCGGCGCGTCGGTCATGCCCGACAGCGCCTGATTGGCCTTTGCGGCCTCCACCGCCTTTTTCGAGGCATCGACATGGGTCACACGCCCGCCGGCGGCCGCCAGCGCGAGCGTACCGACGCCGGTGTAGCCGAACAGGTTCAGATACTCCCCGTCCGGCCGCACCCGTTCCCGCATCCACGCCCATTGCGGCGCCATGTCGGGGAAGAAGGCGAGGTGGCGGAAGGGCGTGCAGGCGGCATGGAACCGCACATCTTCCCAGCCGAGCGGCCAGCTTGCCGGCACGCGACCAGCATCGAGTTGCCAGCGGCCGCCGCCATCCTCATCCGACCCACCGACGAACTCGCCATCGGCCTGCCAGTCGGGACTGGCGGGTGCCCACATTGCCTGCGGTTCCGGGCGGATCAGGCGAACGCGGCCATAGCGTTCCAATTTCCGCCCATGCCCTGAATCGAGAAGGCCGAAATCGGCCCACGGCTCGGCAATGAGAATCGGCAGAGTCACGCCGCGCGGACGAGCGAAGCGCCAATGCTGGCCCGGGCGCGGCGACCCGCGATGATCCGCTGCCCGGCGGCGCGAACCTCGTCCACCGTCACCGCGTCCAGCGCCGCCACCACCTCTGCCGGATCGACCAACCGGCCGTGCACCGAGAGCTGCCGCGCGATATAGTCGGCTTGGCCCGAACAGCTTTCCAGCGACATCAGCAGACCGGCCTTGGCCATGGCCCGGGCCCGGTCGACCTCGCGCGTGTCGAGGTCGGCGGCGGCGGCGGTCAGCACCGCCTCGACCAGCGCCAGCGCGGCAGCGGCGTCGCTGCGCCGGGCGGCGACATAGACGCTCATCAGCCCGATATCGTCATAGGGGCTGAGCGAGGCATAGACGCTGTAGGCGAGCCCCCGCTCCTCACGCAGTTCCTGGAACAGGCGCGACGACATCCCGCCGCCAACCGCATCGGCGAACAGGCGCGCGGCGTAATAATCGGGCGCGCGCACGCCGGGTGCCGCCATCGCGAGGGTCAGGTGCGCCTGCTCCGCCCGCCGCCGGTCGACCCGGTCGCCACCAACGAAATGCCCGGCCTCCGGCATGGGAAGGTCGCCGGGGTCGAGATCGCCGAACCGTGCCGCGGCCATCGCGACCAGCGCTTCATGCTCGACTTTGCCGGCTGCCGCGAGGACCAGATTGGCTGGCCGGTAGGCATGGGCCAGCCAGCCGTGAAGATCGGCGACAGTGATCGCCTCGACGCTGCCCTCGTCGCCCAGGATCGGCCGACCGAGCGCCTGATCGGGAAAGGCCGCGTCCTGAAGATTGTCGAAGATGATGTCGGAGGGGGTGTCGCGCGCCTCCCCCAGTTCCTGGAGGACGACCTGCTTCTCGCGCACCAGGTCGCTCTCGGCGAAATGCGGGCGGCGGATCAGGTCGGCGATGATCTCGAAGCCGAGCGGCAGGTCGCCGGCCAGCAGTCGGGCGTGGAACACCGTGCCCTCGCGGCCGGTGGCGGCGTTGACGTCGCCGCCGGTGTCCTCGATGACCTCGGCGATGGCGCGGGCGGAGCGGCCGCCGGCGCCCTTGAACACCATATGCTCGAACAGGTGGGCGATACCGTTCAGCGCCGCTGGCTCATGCCGCGACCCCGCATCGGCATAAAGGCCGATCGCCACCGTCTCGACCCCCGGCATAGCCCGCGTCGCGACGCGCAGACCATTGTCGAGGGTGGTGAGGCGCATCATGCCGGTGTCGCCCGCTCCGCGATATACGCCTCGATCGCCTTCAACTCGGCGGGCAGCGAAGCGCAGCGCTCCTCGCGATCGAACAGCCCGGCCAGACGGGCAGGCAGCGGCGGGCGGATGCCGGTCGCGCGCTCCACGGCATCGGGGAACTTCGCCGGATGGGCGGTCGCCAGCGTCACCACCGGAATATCGGCTGGAAGGTCGGCGGCACGGGCGGCGGCAAGGCCGATCGCGCTGTGCGGATCAATGACCTCGGCGGCATTGCCGGCGGCCCAGCGCATCGCCAGGGCCATGCCGTCCTCGTCCACCCGAGCGCTGGCGAGCAGGGCCGCGGCGGCGCTCCGCTGCTCATTGGTCAGGACCAGTCGGCGGTCACGCTCGAACCCCGCCATGGCGGCCGCCAAGGCCTGGCCATCACGGCCGTGTAGGTCGAACAGCAATCGCTCGAAGTTCGAACTGACCTGGATATCCATCGACGGGGCGGCGGTGGGCGTCACGGTGCCGACGGAATAATCACCGCCCGCGAGCGCACGATGCAGGATGTCGTTGACGTTGGTCGCCACCACCAGCTTCGCGACCGGCAGACCCATGCGGGCCGCGACATAGCCAGCGAACACGTCGCCGAAATTGCCGGTTGGGACGGAAAAGGCGACCGGCCGGTCCGGCGCGCCGAGGCGGACGGCGGCATAGACATAGTAGACCACCTGGGCCATCAGCCGCGCCCAATTGATCGAGTTGACGGCGCTGAGCGTGAACCGGCCGGCAAAGTCACGGTCCGCAAACATCGCCTTCACCAGCGCCTGGGCATCGTCGAAGCTGCCGTCGATGGCGATGTTGTGGACGTTGGGCGCCATCACCGTGGTCATCTGGCGGCGCTGCACCTCGGACACCCGCCCCTTGGGATGCAGCATGAAGATGTCGACCTTGGCCCGCCCGGCCAGCGCGTCGATGGCGGCCGAGCCGGTGTCGCCCGATGTCGCCCCGATCACCGTGACATGCGCGTCGCGTCGCGACAGGAAACGCTCGAACAACAGGCCGAGCAGTTGCAGGGCGACGTCCTTGAACGCCAGCGTCGGGCCATGAAACAGCTCGAGCAGCCAGTGCCGCTCGTCGAGCTGGACCAGCGGCGTGACGGCGGCATGGGCGAAGCGGCCATAGGCGGCGGCGCACAGCGCCCGCAGCTCATCCTCCGTCAAGGCGTCGCCGACAAACGGCTTCATCACCGTGACGGCGGTTTCGACATAGGACGCGGTCCTGAGGCCGCGCAGCGTCTCAACCGACAGGGTGGGCCATTCGGCCGGCACGTAAAGACCGCCGTCACCCGCCAGTCCGGTCAGGGTGACGTCCTCGAATCCGAGTGTGGGCGCATCGCCCCTTGTGCTGACATAGTTCATCGCGACGCGTGCTTAGCCTTGCCGCAGGAGCGCGGCAACACCCGGCGCGTCACGCCCTGCGGCGACGGAGCGCCAGGAGATAGATGACGACCGCCACCACCGCGAACAGGAACCACTGGACGGCGTAGGCAAGGTGATTGTTGGGCACTTCGTCCATCCCCGGCGGTGCGCTGGCGACAAGGCCGGGCCCGGCCGTCGACGCCACCAGCAGGGGGCCATGGCGATCGCGGGTGACGACGCCTGCCACCTCGCCGCCGCGCCACGTCCGCCCGGCGCCCGGATCCTGCGACCAGCCGATGTCGACGCGCAGCCCCGGTCCCTCGGCGCCGCCGGTCATGCATGTCGCGACATGGACCCAGCCGGCCGCTCCGGAAGCACTGCGGCCGGCCTTGTCCTCCCACGCGACCGGACGCAGGCAGAAGGCACTGGCGCGGCGGAACAACGGCTCGTCCGGGGGCATCGCCACCACCGCTGGCCACGCCAGCGGCGGCAGGCTGGCGGCCGCAGCATAACGACCCAGCAGGTCGTTCTTCCACTGTGCCCGCTCGAGCTGCCAGAGACCGAGGCCGACCATCACCGCCACGGCCAGCCCGACCAGCACCGTCGGCACCAGCGGCAAGGGCCGGATCATCGGTCGATCAGCTTTCCTTCAGCAGCCTTGTGACGATATTCGAGCGCCAGCAGCATGCCCTTGGCGACCCGCAGGAATGCGAGCACAAGCCCGATGGTGACCGGGGGCCAGACAAGGAAATGCACCCAGACGGGCGGGTGGACACGCAGGTCCAGCATGACCGCCCCTACCGCGACGATGGCGCCGACGATCAGGGTGAGAAAAGCCGCCGGCCCGTCACCGACGTTGAACTGGGTATAATCCAGCCCGCAGCCCCGACAGCGCGGGGCGAAGGCCACGAGGCTGCGGAACAAGGTCCGCGCCCCGCACCGTGGACAGAGCCCCTGAAGAGCAACGTCGCGCGGCACGGGGGCGGTCACTGGATCAGTGTGCAGCGGCGGCAGCGGCGCCGAAGTCCGATCCCCAGACGTAGATGGCGCAGAACAGGAACAGCCAGACCACGTCGACGAAGTGCCAGTACCAGGCAGCCGCCTCGAACCCGAAATGCTGCTTGGGGGTGAAGTCGCCATTATAGGCGCGCTTCAGGCACACGGCGAGGAAGATGGTGCCGACCAGGACGTGGAAACCGTGGAAGCCGGTCGCCATGACAAAGCTCGACCCATAGACGTTGCCGCTGAAATCGAACGGCGCGTGCGAATATTCGAACGCCTGGATGGCGCTGAACAGGACACCCAGCAGGATCGTGCACCACAAGCCCTTCTTCAGGCCTTCGCGATCACCATGAATCAGGGCGTGGTGCGCCCAGGTCACGGTGGTGCCCGAGCACAGCAGGATCATGGTGTTGAGCAGCGGCAGTTCGAACGGATCAAGCGCCGCAACACCCGTGGGCGGCCACACACCGCCGACAGCCTCCACGTCCGAGGGGAAGAGCGAGAAGTCGAAAAAGGCCCAGAACCACGCGACGAAGAACATCACCTCGGACGCGATGAACAGGATCATGCCGTAGCGATAATGGAGTTGCACGACCGGCGTGTGCTCGCCGGCATTAGCCTCGCGGATGACGTCCGCCCACCAGGCGAACATGGTGTAAAGCACGCCGGCGAGGCCTGCGAAGAACACCCACGGGGCCCAGTCCGCGCTGTGCATCCAGAAGATGCCGCCCGTCGCCATGACGCCGGCGGCAATGCTGCCGATCAGCGGCCACGGGCTGGGATCGACGACGTGGTAACTATGGTCTCTCGCACCGGACATGCGTGCTGCCCCTTATTGATTGCTATGGCTGGAACTGGCCGGAAGCCCAGCAGGCAGGCGGCCATGAGGATAGAAGGTGTAGCTGAGCGTGATCTCGCTGATGTCGCGCGCGTCGGGATCGTCGAGGATCGCCGGATCGACATAATAGGTTACCGGCATATCCATGCTCTCGCCGGGCTGCAGCGTCTGCTCGTTGAAGCAGAAGCATTGCACCTTGACGAAATACTGGCCCGCCTGGGCCGGCGAGACATTGTAGACCGCCGTCCCCGTAATCGGCGCCGCCGACATGTTCGTCGCCTTGTAGAAGGCCATGTTGCGCGCGCCGATGGTCACGGTCCGGGTCGTCTTCTCCGGCGCGAACTGCCAGGGGATGCCGCCGCCGGTATTGGCATCGAACCGGACCGAAATGCTCTTGCCCGGCACCGGCCTGGGCTCGGGCGCATCGGTCGCGGCGCGCTGAGTGGTACCGCCGAACCCCGTCACCTGGCAGAACAGGCGATAGAGCGGCACGCTGGCGAAGGCGAGGCCGAGCATCGCCGCGCCCATCAGCGCAGCCATCAGCGCGACCCGGCGGTTGGCGTTCTGGACGGACAGCGCGGCCATCGCCTCAGCTCTGCTTCGCGATGGTGACGAGGAAGAAGATGATGACCAGCGCGCCCAGCACCCAGCCAAGCACGACCGACCGGCTGCGCTGCCGGGCCTGATAGGCGGCCTGTTCCTCGGGCGTCATGCCAGCACCAGCCGGTCGACGACCAGCGCTCCGTAGAGCAGGAACAGATAGGCGACCGAGAACATGAACAATTGCCGCTCGGCCCGCATCTCGGCGGGGTCGGTGATCCGGCTGAACGCGACGCGGGCAGCCATCAACAGGAACACGGCCGTCATCAGGCAGGCCGTGATGCCGTAGATGGCCCCGGTCAGCCCCAAGGCCCAGGGCGCGACCGCGACCGCCGCCATCGGCAGACTATAGATCAGAATCTGACGGCGGGTGGTCCGCTGGCCGGCGACGACCGGCAGCATCGGAATGCCGGCGGCGGCGTAGTCGGACTTGATGAACATCGCCAACGCCCAGAAGTGCGGCGGCGTCCACAGGAAGGTGAGCGCGAACATCAAAAGCGGCAGCGTATCGACGCCGCCCGTCACCGCCGCCCAGCCGATCAGCGGCGGGAAGGCACCGGCAGCACCGCCGATGACGATGTTCTGCGGCGTCCGAGGCTTCAGCCACATGGTATAGACGAACAGATAGAAGCCGATCGACGCCGCCAGAATAGCGCCGGCGACGACATTCAGCGCCAGCCCCAGAGCCAGCACGGAGCCCACGGACAGCACGATGCCGAACTGCAGGGCCGCTTCGCGCTCCATCCGGCCCGCCGGCAATGGCCGCCCTCGGGTGCGCTTCATCGCGCGGTCGATATCGGCTTCCCACCACTGATTGAGCGCGCCCGCGCCGCCGGCGCCGAGCGCAATGCACAGCACCGCGAAGAGGGCGAGAACCGGATTGATGTGCCCGGGCGCTGCCAGCAGGCCGGCAGCGCCCGTGAACACCGCGAGCCACATCACCCCCGGCTTCGTCAGCTGGACGAAGTCCCGCCAGTCGGCGGGCAAAGCGACCGGGGGGGACCCGGTCGCGGAAGTGATATCGGCCCGGGAAGCCATGGCGTCCCTCAGTGCACCCGCGGCAGGATTTCGAAGTGGTGGTACGGCGGCGGTGAGGACAGGGTCCACTCCAGCGTCGTTGCGCCCTCACCCCAGGGATTGTCCCCCGCCTTCTTGCCTGCGAACAGCGACCAGAAGAGGTTGATGAAGAAGATCAGCATCGAGACGGCCATGATCGCATAGCCGATCGACGCGACATGGTTCCAATAGGCGAAGGCGTCCGGATAGTCCGGGATACGCCGCGGCATGCCGTCGAGACCCAGGAAGTGCATCGGGAAGAACATCACGTTCACACCGATGAAAAATACCCAGAAATGCAGCTTGGACAGCGGCTCGTTCATAATCCGGCCAAACATCTTCGGGAACCAGTAGTACCAGCCCGCGAACAGGCCGAACACCGCGCCCAGCGACAGCACGTAATGGAAGTGGGCGACCACATAATAGGTGTCGTGCATGATGGTATCGATGCCGCCGTTGGCGAGCACGACGCCGGTGACGCCACCGACCGTGAACATGAAGATGAAGCCCAGCGACCACAGCATCGGCGAGTCGAAGCGCATCGAGCCGCCCCACATGGTCGCGATCCAAGAGAAGATCTTGATGCCGGTCGGCACCGCGATGACCATGGTGGCGAGCGTGAAGTACATCTTCACATTGACGCTGAGGCCAACCGTGAACATGTGGTGCGCCCACACCACGAAGCCGATCACGCCGATCGCGACCATGGCATAGGCCATGCCGAGATAGCCGAACACCGGCTTGCGGCTGAACGTCGCGACGATCTGGCTGACGATGCCGAACGCCGGCAGGATCATGATGTAGACTTCGGGATGGCCGAAGAACCAGAACAGGTGCTGGTAGAGGATCGGATCACCGCCGCCCGACGCATCGAAGAAGGTGGTGCCGAAGTTACGGTCCGTCAGCAGCATGGTGATCGCGCCCGCCAGCACCGGCAGCGCCAGCAGCAGCAGGAACGCCGTGACCAGCACCGACCACACGAACAGCGGCATCTTGTGGAGCGTCATGCCCGGCGCGCGCATGTTGAGGATGGTGGTGATGAGGTTGATCGCGCCCAGGATCGACGATGCACCCGCAAGGTGCAGCGACAGGATCGCGAAATCGACCGCCGGACCACCGCTATGGCCGGAGGTGGAGAGCGGCGCATAGACCGTCCAGCCCGTGCCCGCGCCGTTGAAGCCCGCCGGGCCACCCGTGAACAACGAGGCCAGAAGCAGCAGGAACGCCGGCACCAGCAGCCAGAAAGCGATGTTGTTGATGCGCGGGAACGCCGTATCCGGCGCGCCGATCATCAGCGGCACGAAATAGTTGCCGAAGCCGCCGAACGTCGCCGGCATGACCATGAAGAACACCATGATCAGGCCGTGAGCGGTGATGAACACGTTCCACAGATGGTAGGAGGCATCGAGATTGCCGCCGACCCACAGCGGCAGATACTGCATGCCAGGCTCGGCCAGTTCGAGGCGCATGAAGCCCGAGATCGCGCCGCCGATGATCCCCGCGATGATCGCGAAGATCAGATAGAGGATGCCGATATCCTTGTTGTTGGTCGACATGAACCAGCGGGCGAAAAAGCCGGGCACATGCTCGTCATGGGCATGCGCGTCGCCGGCATGGCCGTGCTCGACGAAGGCGTTGGCGGTGGTATCGGTCATGAATTGGACCCTTCGTTAGCGGTCGCGCCCTCGGGGGCAGCGGGCTCTGCCGCCTCTGGGGTGGCGGGAGCGGCATAGGCGCCAGTCAGCTCGATGCCCGCCTCGGTCTGCTTGGCCGCCAGCCAGCGATCATAGTCGGCCTGGGGCAGAACTTCCACGGCGATGGGCATGAAGCCGTGCTTGGTCCCGCACAGTTCCGAGCACTGACCGTAATAAACGCCGGGGCGGTCGACCTTGAACCAGGCCTCGTTCACACGGCCCGGCACGGCGTCCATCTTCACCCAGAAGCTCGGCAGCGCCCAGCTGTGGATGACATCGCTGGCCGTGATCAGCAGCTTGACGACCTTGCCGGCCGGAACGACCAGGCGATTGTCGACGCCCAGCAGGCGCGGATCGCCGGCCTTGGCCGCCTCTTCATCGCTGAGCATGATCGAGTCGAACGACAGCTCGCCATCATCGGGATATTCGTAGGTCCAGTACCACTGGTGGCCGGTCACCTTCACCGTCAGGTCGGCCTTGGGCGGATTGTACTGACGCGCCAGCAGCTGGATCGACGGGACCGAGATCGCGACCAGGATCAGCACCGGCACCACCGTCCAGATCACCTCGATCAACGTGTTGTGCGAGGTGCGCGAGGGGTCCGGGTTGGCGGCGGCGCGATAGCGCACGACGACCCAGATCATCAGCGCCAGGACGAACAGGGAAATGATGGTGATCAGCGGCAGCAGAATAGCATCGTGCATCCAGGCGCCATAGACGCCGACATCGGTATACTGATCCTGAAGTCCGATACCCATGGCGCGGGGCTGGCCCACGTCGGTGACGGCCTGGAGCGGCGTCGGCGCCTCGATCGTCGGACCCGCGGGCACTTCGGCGACAGGCGCCTCGGCAGCGGGCGCCTCCGCAGCGGCAACGGCGGCGGCGGGCGCAGCCGCCGGCGCGTCCTGCGCGCTGGCCACGGCTGGCGTCAGCACCAAGGCCAAAGCCGCCAGAAGAACATGAGTGCGTCCCATCGGACCCCCTGAAACTAGAGCTTTGCCTCCCGCTTCTTGACAGGCGGGCAGGGCGGAATCGCCGGCCTTATAGGATCGGGTGGCCGCCCTCACAAGCACCGAAGGGACAAATTGTCCCAGGCACTTCGTCTCACATGTCAGGTTCCATAGCCGATGATGGACCGCTATGGTGTCGGAATGACGCGCTTTACCGTCAACGGCAACCCGTTCGCCTTCGACATGGATCCCGAAACCCCGCTGCTTTGGGCCCTCAGGGACGCGGCCAATCTCACCGGGACCAAATATGGCTGCGGCGCGGGTCTGTGCGGCGCTTGCACCGTCCATATCGACGGGACCGCGCAGCGTTCATGCCAGGTGCCGATCGGATCCATCGAAGGCAGCTTCGTGACCACCATCGAAGGGCTGGCCCCCGATCGCGGTCATCCCGTCCAGCAGGCCTGGATCGCCGAGAGCACGCCACAATGCGGTTATTGCCAACCCGGCATGATCATGGCGGCAGCCGCCCTGCTAGCGACCAACCGCCAGCCGACCGACACCGATATCGATGCCGCGATCACCAATATCTGCCGATGCGGCACCTATCCACGCATCCGACGGGCGATTCGGCGTGCCGCCCGGATCATGGCCGGCGGCGCCGCCGCATCCGACGCGGCGGCCGTCGAAGCGAACGACTGACACCCGACCGCGACTGAAGCCCCCGCGCGGAGCCTTCAGTCCCGTTTGAGCAGGGACAGGGCCGCGCTTGTCATCGCCTCGGTCGCGGTGGCCACCACCTTGTCCGCTTCGGGTGCCCAGAACGGGCTGTGCAGCGACGGCAGCTTGGCCACGTCGCCGCCGGCCGCGGCCCATTTATCCGCCGGCGTTCCGCCAACCCAGAAGATCATGCTCTGGATCGACCGGTCGGCAATGTGGAACCTTGAAAAGTCTTCGCCGCCCATAGCCGGCTTAATCTGCTGCACCCGATCCTTGCCGAATCGCTCGACAAAGCCCGTGGCAACACGGCCAGTCAGAGGCTGGGTGTTGAATGTCGCAGGGGTGTAATCCTCCTTGATCGACATCTCGGGCATCCGGTCTTCCGGGATGTCGGCGGCAATCGCTTCGCCACGCGCGATGCGGATGATGCCGTCGAGCAGTCGCTGGCGCGTCTCGGGCGCGTAGCTGCGGACCGTCAATTGCAAGTGCGCTTCGTCGGGGATGATATTGTGCTTCGATCCGGCGTGGAAGCTGCCGACGGTGACCACCGCCGGCTCCTGCGGGTCCATCTCGCGCGACACCAGGGTCTGGAGCGCGCTCACAATGCGCGCGGCAAGCACGATCGGGTCACGCGTGGTGTCGGGATAGGCGCCATGGCCACCCACGCCTTTGATCAGCAGGTCGACCGAATCGGTGTTCGCGAGCGCCCAGCCGTCGGAATAGCCGATCTGACCCGCAGGTAGGGTCGGCGTGTCATGGAAGGCCAGAACATAGGCAGGCTTGGGAAAACGTGTGTAAAGGCCATCGTCCAGCATCGCCTTCGATCCTGATCCGATTTCTTCGGCGGGCTGACCGATCATCACCAACGTGCCTGACCACTGGTCCTTCATCGCCGCCAGTCGCCGGGCGGTGCCGATCCACGCGGTCATGTGGGTGTCGTGGCCGCAAGCGTGCATGACGCCCGTCTCCACCCCGCCAGCGGCGACAGCGCGGATCTTGCTGGCATAGGGAAGGCCGGTCTGCTCGGTCACAGGCAGGCCATCCATATCGGCGCGCAGCATCACCACCGGGCCAGGTCCGTTACGCATCACCGCGACCACGCCGGTCTGACCGACACCGGTGGTGACATCAAAGCCCAGCCGACGCGCCTCCGCAGCCAGCTTGGCGGCGGAACGCGTTTCCTGAAAGCTCAGTTCGGGATTGGCGTGAAAGTCGCGATAAATCGTCATCAGCTCGGTCATGTCTGCCGCCACCGCGTCACGCAGCGGATCGGCATGGGCAGGCGCGGCGGCCAGTACGGACACCAGCGACAGCAACGGCAGCAAACGACGCATCGACAATCCCCCTTGAATAGCCGAACCGACCCTAGCGCGGAGCCAGCCTCGGGTCACGATGTTCCACTTTGGCGATCTTGTCGCGCACGACATCGGCCCAGCGGGCGTCTTCCGGTACCGTCGCCAGCAGCGCACGCCACACCTGCAACCCCTCGCCCGGACGGCCGGCGGCGATGAGCGCGCGGCCGAACAGATAACGGGGTCCCGGCTTGGTCGGCGCCAGGGCGATTGCCTTGTACCATGCGGCCCGGGCGGCATCGTCCATCCGGCCGCCGGCCGCGACGGTGATGGCGTTGGCATAGCCGCTCCACAGCGCAGAAGACTGCGGCGTCTTCTCGACATGCGCCTTCATCGCCGCCAGCGCATCACGGTCCAGGCCCTGGCGATGAAGCGCATCGGCGAACGCCAGCCACTGCTCGTCCTCGCCATAGGCCTCCAGCCAGCCATGACGCTCGCGCGCGAACACCGTGTCGGTCCGGGGCGCGGGTGCCGAGGGGACGGGTTCAGGCCGGTCGAAGAGGAACAGAGCGGCGAGGACGGGAACTGCCAGGGCCAACGCGGCGGCCATTGCCCACCAGCGGGCGATCATTCGGCCAGCGTCTTCGTCTCGTGCATGGCGTCGGCGACTTCCGGCGGCATGTAATTCTCGTCGTGCTTGGCGAGAAGATTGTCGGCGACGAACACGCCGGACGCATCGAACCGCCCCTCGCAGACCACGCCCGAGGCTTCGCGGAACAGGTCGGGCGGGATCCCCTTATAGATGACCTTGCTGACATTCCGGTTGTCGGTGACGGCAAAACGGATGGTGCCGTCATTATCCCGCGTGAGCGAACCGGTGACGACCATGCCCCCGAGGCGGATCGCCTTGCCCGGCTCCACCCCCTTCTCGACCACGTCGGTGGGCGAGAAGAAATAGGTCGCCCGGTCGCCCAGCGCCGATAGCGCCAGCGCCGCCGCGCCCAGCACCGCGACGGCAGCGAAAATCAGGAGCCAGAGACGTTGATGCTTGGGCTTCACGGCCGGTCTCCACGAAGGGCGTCGGCCGCTCGCTCCGCCCGGCGCATGCCGAGCCACGCGTGCAGCCACAGGCCGCCGACGCCAAGGGCGGCGATGGCATAGGCGGCGATGACGAACGGCCAGGGGTTCATGTCAGTCGGCCGCCATGCGCCGCAGCCGCGCCTCGACCCGGATACGGGCCAGGAGCGCGCGCATCCGCATCAGCACGATGCCGCCGAACAGCAGGTTGAAACCGAGCGCCGACACCAGCAGCGGCCACAGCATCGATCCGTCGATCGACGACGTCCCCGACAGGCTGACGCTCTTTGCCTGATGCAGGGTGTTCCACCAGATGACCGAATAATGGATCACGGGCAGGTTGACCGCGCCCAGCAGCGCCAGCACCGCCGCCATGCGGCCCGCCCGCTCGCGGTCATCGCCGGCGTTCGCCAGCGCGATATAGCCAAGGTAGAGAAAGAACAGCACCAGCATCGAGGTCAGCCGTCCGTCCCACTCCCACCAGGTGCCCCAGGTCGGCCGCCCCCAGATCGAGCCCGTGATGAGACAAAGGGCAGCGAAGGTCGCGCCCACCGGCGCGATCGCCCGCGCCGCCACCTCGGCCAGCGGGTGCCGCCAGACCAATTGGGTGGCGGCGGCGATGGCCAGCCCCGCATATCCCCCCATGCCAAGCCAGGCCGCCGGGACATGGAGGTACATGATCCGCACCGTTTCGCCCTGGAGATAGTCGGGCGGCGTGAAGAACAGGCCCTGGATCAGCGCCCAGGCGATCAGAATCGCCCCAACGCCGGTCAACGCCGGGGTCAACGGACGGGCGATGGCGAGAAAGCGCCGGGGATTAGCGAAACGATGCATGGTTGGGCGGCTTTCTAGAGGCTTTTGTCCGCTCACTCCATCCCCGCGCGCAGGGCTGCGCCGGCCGCGAATGGCGCGGCCGCGAGGAGGAGCAGGCTGGTCGCGGCGAGCAGCTTGATGCCGCCGATGCCGGCCGGATGGAGGGCGGTCGCGCCGAAGATCAGCAGCGGCACGGCCAGCGGCAGGACGATCAGGCCGGCCAGCATGCCGCCGCCCCGGATGCTTCCGGTCAGCGCTGCCGCGACGACGCCCAGCGCGGCCAGCCCCGGCGTGCCGAGGGTGAGGCCGAGGTCGATGACCCACAGCGTCGGCCCGTCCAGCCCGAGCAGGGCCGCAGCGATCAGGCTGGCCGCCATCAGTCCCGGCCACAGGCCCAGCCAGTGGCCGGCGATCTTTGCCGCCGCGATGACTTCGGGTGCGACGCCGCGCACGATCAACTGATCGAGCGTGCCGTCGTCGAGGTCGGGCGCCACCAGCCGCTCGATCGGGATCAGGCTGGCCAGCAGGGCTCCGGTCCACATCACTCCGCCGCCGACCTGGGCCAGCAGGCGCGCATCCGGCCCGATCGCGAACGCAAACAACGTCGCGACCAGCACCAGGAACAGGGTGACGACGACCAGGCTGGCCGATCGCCGCAGCGACAGCGACGCTTCCCGCGCGGCGATGATCAGGAACGCGCTCATGCCGCCGCACCGCCAATCGCCAGCCGCCCGTAACCGTCCAGCCCCAGGGGCATATGGGTGGTGACAAGGATGGCGCCGCCCGCAGCACGGTGGGCTGCCATCGTCGCCGCCAGCCGATCAAGCGCGGCAATGTCGAGGCCGACACCCGGTTCATCGAGCAGCCACAGCGGTGCGCCGCTGGCAATGATGCGGGCCAAGCCGGCACGGCGGCGCTGGCCGCTCGACAGCATCCTCACCGGCACCTCGGCGAGAGGCGCCAGCGCCACCTCGGCCAGCGCCCGGTGGACGGCAGCCGCGCCGCCGCCGTCGAGCCGCGCCCACAGCCCAAGGGCGCGAGCCAGCGGCAGATCGAGGTCGAGCGCCAGCTCATGCGCCAGGAAAGCCATCGGCACAGGCCGTTCGACCCGGCCGGCAAAGGGGCGCAGCAGGCCGGCGACCATCTTCATCAGGCTGGTCTTGCCGGCGCCATTGGGTCCTTCGACGATCAGCGCCTCGCCCGCCTCAAGGGCAAAGTCGAGCCCCGAGAACAACACCCTGTCCCCCCGCCGGCAGGCGAGATCATGGACCCGAAGCAGGGCGCTGGCCATTGTCGGCATCCGCCCGCCGCGAGTCGCGCGCGTGTTCAGCGCACCCGGGGCGCGCCGAACGGCAGCGGCGGCGCCGGACGCCGGTCACGGCGCGGCAACTGGGCCTGATAGGCGACCGCGCAATGTGCGGTGCAATATGGAAAGCCGGGATTCACGGCCTTGCCACAAAAATGGAAATCGGGTTCGCCGGGATGGCCGATCGGCCAGCGGCAGATGCGATCCGACAGCTCGAGCAGGCTGGTCTTGCCCTTCATGTCGGCGCTGGGCTTGGCCGGCACCAGACGGCGCGGCGGCGCCTGCGGCATCGGCGAATCGGGATTGTAAAGCGGTGCCCCCGTCGCGGTGATCGGATTATAGGCGGGCGGCTGCGGCCGTGCCGAGACTGACGGCTCCGGCTCAGCCCGGGGTTCCACGGAAGGCGGCGGCGGCGCGGCCGCGGCAGGCGGGGGAGGAGGCGTCGGAGCGGGCTTCGCCGCCGCCGGGGCGGCGGCCGACGATTCGCCGCTCTTCACTGGCGACGGGCGTGACTGGAGGCCGAGCCGATGGGCCTTGCCGATCACGGCGTTGCGGCGGTCGCCGCCCAGCGTTTAGGCGATCTGGCTGGCGGTCGTGCCCTGTTCCCACAGCCGCCTCAACGTCTCGATCCGCTCGTCGGTCCACGACATCGGCGATATGCTCCCAACTTTCGCGCCGGCTTGAACGAACCCCGTTCAGCGCCTAGGCGCGCTATGATATGACTGACCAGCCCATGACCGACGAGCGCACCGCCTGGGTTCGTACAGAGCCCGGCATCGCGGTGATCCCGATAGTCAACTGGCTTGGATTGCGCACCCTCTATTTGAAGGAGGTGCGGCGGTTCTTCAAGGTCCAGCTCCAGACGATCTGGGCCCCGGCCATAACGACCCTGCTGTTTCTGGTCATCTTCTCGGTCGCCCTCGGGGGTCAGGGACGCGTGGTGATGGGCGTGCCTTATGCCGATTTCATCGCGCCGGGCCTCATCGTCATGGCGATGATGCAGAATGCCTTCGCCAATGCCAGCTTCTCCCTCCTCGTTGGCAAGATGCAGGGGACGATCGTCGATTATCTGATGCCGCCGCTGTCGGTGGCGGAGTTGATGGCGGCGCTGGTCGCGGCGGCCGTCACCCGCGCCGCGCTGGTTGGTCTGGCGCTGTGGCTGGCGATGCTGCTGTGGCCGGGCGTCCATGTGCCTGTGCGCCATGCAGGAGCGATGCTCTGGTTCGGGCTGATGGGCGCGGTGATGCTGGCGCTGCTCGGGCTGATGACGTCGCTGTGGGCCGACAAGTTCGACCATGCGGCGGCCGTTACCAATTTCGTCGTCCAGCCGCTGTCGCTGCTGTCGGGCACCTTCTATGCGATCGACAACCTGCATGGCGTGTTCCGGACGATCAGCCATCTCAATCCGTTCTTCTATGTCATCTCCGGCTTTCGCTACGGCTTTCTGGGGGCCGCCGATTCGCCGGTGCCGGTCGGCGCGCTGGCGCTGCTGGTCGTCAACGTGGCGCTGGCGGCCCTCACCTACGCGCTGCTGAGATCCGGATGGAAGCTGAAGGCGTGACTATTTCAGACATCGCGAAAGAGCGATGTCTGTCTGGCCCCCAAGCCGCAGATTGACGGCGGGCGGGGCGACCTTGTAGAGGCGGCGCGGTTCAGGCGGCCGGATTGCGGGCCGCCTTTTTGCGTTTTTCCGTTCGATTGTTCGAGGAGCCACGCCGATGACGATTCCCGCCCTGATGCCCGTCTACCCGCGCTCGGCGGTGCGACCGGTGCGCGGCGAGGGCTGCCATCTGATCGGCGAAGGCGGCGAACGCTATCTGGACTTCGCCAGCGGTATCGCCGTCAATCTCCTGGGCCACAGCCATCCCGGTCTGGTCGGCGCCATTCAGCGCCAGGCGGCGACGCTGATGCACGTCTCCAACCTCTACGGCTCGCCGCACCAGGAGCGCCTGGCCCAGCGGCTGGTCGACGCGACCTTCGCAGACACGGTGTTCTTTACCAATTCGGGCGCCGAAGCGGTGGAATGCGCGATCAAGACAGCGCGGCGCTATCATTATGCCAATGGCCAGCCGCAGCGTCACAAGCTGATCAGCTTCACCGGCGCGTTTCATGGCCGCACGCTGGGGACGATCAGCGCCACCAATCAGGAGAAGATGCGCGATGGCTTCGAGCCGCTGCTGCCCGGCTTCGAGGTGGTGGCGTTCGACGACCTCGCCGCCGCCGAGGCTGCGATCGACGAGACGACCGCCGGCTTCCTGCTCGAACCAATCCAGGGCGAGGGCGGCATCCGGCCCGCAAGTTCCGACTTCCTGACCGGCCTCAGGCGACTGGCGGACGACCACGCTCTGCTGCTCGTCCTCGACGAGGTGCAGAGCGGGATGGGCCGCGCCGGCACCCTGTTCGCGCATGAGCAATATGGCATCGTCCCCGACATCATGGCGATTGCCAAGGGCATCGGCGGCGGCTTCCCGCTCGGCGCCTGCCTCGCCAGCGAACGAGCGGCCGCCGGCATGACCTTCGGGACCCACGGCTCGACCTATGGCGGCAATCCGCTGGCGATGGCGGCGGGCGAGGCGGTGCTGGACGTGGTGCTGACGCCCGACTTCCTGCCTGCCGTTCGGCAGATGGGGGAACGGCTGCGCCAGGCGCTGGAGCAGCTGATTCCGAATCACGACCATCTGTTCGAGGGTGTGCGCGGCAAGGGCATGATGCTGGGCCTGAAGCTGAAGGTCGAAAGCCGTGCTTTCGTCGAGCATCTGCGTGACCATGGCCTGCTGACCGTGCCATCGGGCGACAATGTCGTCCGCATCCTGCCGCCGCTGATCATCGACGACAGCCACATCGCGGAGGCGATCGAACGGCTGTCGGCGGCCGCCCGCAGCTTCCCCGTGGAGCAGACGCCATGACCGACGCGCCCCGCCACTTCCTCGACCTCGTCGATGCCGGAGGCAACGCCATCGCCGCGATGCTGGGTGACGCTCTCGACCGCAAGGCGGCCCGCGCCAGCTTGCCCAAGGGCGCAACCGACGCCGATGCGCCGCTCGCCGGCCATACGCTGGCAATGATCTTCGAGAAGAATTCGACCCGCACCCGGGTCAGCTTCGACATGGCGATGCGCCAGTTGGGCGGCAACACCATCGTCATGGATGGCGGCTCGATGCAGCTCGGCCGGGGAGAAACCATCGCCGACACGGCGCGCGTCCTGTCGCGCTATGTCGACGCGATCATGATCCGCACTGACGATCACCAGAAGGTCGTCGATCTCGCCGCCCACGCCACCGTCCCGGTCATCAATGGCCTCACTGACATGAGCCACCCGTGCCAGATCATGGCGGACATGCTGACCGTGCTCGACCGCAGCGGCCGGCTGGCTGGAACGCGCTGGACCTGGCTGGGCGACGGCAACAACGTCCTTCATTCGATCATCGAGGCTGGCAGCCTGATGAAGTTCGACGTCCGCGTCGGCTGCCCGGCCGGCTTCGAACCGGATCCGGCGGTGCTGGCGATGGCCCGCGCGCGCGGACTGTCCGTGGAGATCCTGCGCGACGCCGCCACGGCCGTGGCGGAGGCCGACGTCGTGGTCACCGACACCTGGATTTCGATGGGCCAGGATCATGCCGAGGAAAAGCTGACGGCGATGCTGCCCTATCAGGTGACACCCGCGATCATGGCCGCGGCGGCGCCCGATGCCCTGTTCCTCCACTGCCTGCCCGCCCATCGCGGCGAGGAGGTGGTCGATGATGTCCTCGACGGGCCGCAATCCGCTGTCTGGGACGAGGCGGAGAATCGCCTTCATGCCCAGAAGTCCGTGCTGCTCTGGTGCCTGGGGCGGATCGGGTGACCAGCGCCAACGGGCGCGGCAATGGCCATAGCGCGACGCCGATGGCGGTCGCTGACCAGATGGTGCGCTTCACCCTGCCCGGACGCAGCGCGCGCGGGCGGCTGGTCCGGCTGGAGGCGGTTCTGGACGCGATCCTGTCGGCCCACGCCTATCCCGCGGTGGCGTCACGGGTGCTGGCCGAGGCGCTGGCACTGACCGCCTTGCTAGGGTCGACCCTGAAGGACGAGGAGGGGCAGTTGACCCTCCAGGCCCAGGCACCGGAAGGCGCCATCTCGCTGCTGGTCTGTGACTGGCGCGGCGGGGCGCTGCGCGGCTATCTGCAGCACGATGCCGAGCGGCTGGCGCGGCTGCCCGAGGATGCCGACCTGACCGCCCTGTTCGGATCAGGCTATCTTGCCATCACCTTCGACCAGAGCGTCAGCGGCGAGCGTTATCAGGGGATCGTGCCGCTGGAAGGGGCCGACCTGGGCGCGGCGGCGGAAGCCTATTTCTGCCAGTCTGAGCAATTGCCCTCGCTGGTCCGCCTGTCTTATGCTGATCGGGGCCTCGCCGGTCACGCTGTCGGCGGCATGATGATCCAGTATCTGCCCGACGGCGAAGAAGGACGCGAGCGCCTTCATGTCCGGGAAAACCATCCCGACTGGGACCATGTGACCGCCCTCGCCGGCACGGTCACGTCCGCAGAATTGATCGATCCCGACCTTGCTTCGGATGCCCTGCTGTGGCGCCTGTTCAACGAGGACGAAGTCCGGATTCTGCCGCCGCTTGGCATCAGCCGTGGTTGTCGCTGCTCGGCAACGCACATCCGCGAGGTTCTCTCATCCTTTCCGGAAGAGGAGCGTAACGCGATGTCAGACGAGAATGGGCGAATCAGTGTTGATTGCGCCTTTTGCGCGCGCAGTATCGTTATCGAACTTTGACCGACAGGCGACTTTCATAAGTCACGCCTGTTCCTTGTCTGGTTAACGCTGCACCGCACAATAATTCTCGACTTTCGCTTCGTCTTATGCTAGCACCAACTCAACGACGGAAATGGGTCGCTTTTCGTCACAATGGCCGAAGCCGGCGTGGAGACGGACCTTTATGCGTTTTGCCCTTGTGGCTCTGCTGGCGATCGTCGCCATGCCCGCCCTTGCCCAACAACTGTTCGAAGGCGGTTTCACGCCCGGACGTTACGAACTGCAACCCGCCGATCCAGCGGCGCCGGCGATCAACCTCTGCCTGCGCGACAGCGCCGAACTGGCGCGGCCCGTGCATCGCGGCGCTGCCGGCTGCTCGACCCAGGTGCTGAGCGCCAGTAATGATCGCGCCGTCATCCACTACAGCTGCCCGGCGCGCGGTTTTGGAGACACCATCATTCGCCGTCAGTCGTCGACCGCCTTTCGCATCGAGACCCAGGGCATCGCCCAGCAGGCGCCGTTCAACACCAGTTTCAACGCGCAGCGGGTC
Organism: Sphingomonas sanxanigenens; assembly: GCA_037190805.1. Taxonomy (GTDB): domain Bacteria; phylum Pseudomonadota; class Alphaproteobacteria; order Sphingomonadales; family Sphingomonadaceae; genus JBBCJR01. The sequence goes on from JBBCJR010000023.1 coordinate 90,540, forward strand.
GGCGATTGCGAGGAAGGGGACAAACTGGCGCTGAGGCGGCGTTAATATGGTATCCGGGATAGAAAGCGGCAGTGCCGGGACGTGATCGGCGAGCTTTCCTCCCTGGACGGCTGAGACCAGCCGGAACTGGCCGCCCATCGGGCGGCCTTTTTGTTTAAGGCAACCCGATGGCGTCGGAAGCGTTTACACCTGCAATTCAAACACGCGCCAACCAAGGCCGGAAACTCCCGGTTTCGGGCTACTGGCACGGCCAATGCTTGTGGAAAAGCTATGATCCAGGGTGTTGCCCCGATCCGCCTTCCGTCACCGTCGCCATCGCGGCGGGTGACGCTTGCGCCCGCCAGAATCGCGGCCGTCACCGCCGTGGTGCCACCGCTGGCCCCCATCTATCGTCCATCGGATTGCGCCAAGGGCTTGCTGGTCGATCGCTGGGCCTGATCGGCGACAAGCCTATCCCCTTCCGGCGCGGTCTCGACTAAACCCCCGCCATGACCGAACGCCTTGCTGTTGTCCTCCTGTCCGGAGGGCTGGATTCCATGACCGTCGCCGCGATTGCCCGCGCCGAGGGCTATCGCCTGCTGGCCCTGACCATCGACTATAACCAGCGTCACCGGATCGAGATCGATGCCGCGACGCGCATCGCCGCCCGGCTCGACGTCGAGCGGCACATCATCCTGCCGCTGGATCTGACCGGATTCGGCGGCTCGGCGCTCACCGCCGACATTGCAGTGCCCAAGGATGGCGTCGGCCCCGGCATTCCGGTCACCTATGTTCCGGCGCGCAACACCATCTTCCTGTCGCTCGCTCTTGGCTGGGCGGAGGCGGCTGGCGCACGCGACCTCTTCATTGGCGTCAACGCGCTCGATTATTCCGGCTATCCGGATTGCCGGCCACCATTCATCGCCGCGTTCGAGGCGATGGCCGCGACAGCCACCAAGGCGGGCGTGGAAGGCGAGCGGTTCCGCGTCCACACACCGCTCATGACAATGACCAAGGCCGAGATCGCCCGCGAGGCGCACCGGCTGGGAATCGACGCCGGGATGAGCTGGTCCTGCTATGATCCGACGCCCGACGGCCGTCATTGCGGCCTGTGCGATTCCTGCCGCCTGCGCGCGCGGGGCTTCGTCGAGGCCGAACTTCCCGACCCTACCCGCTACGCCGCACGGCCATGAGCTATACGGTCAAGGAAGCCTTCATCACGCTGCAGGGCGAAGGCGCCCAGGCGGGCCGGCTGGCGGTGTTCATCCGCTTTGCCGGCTGCAATCTATGGTCGGGCCGCGAGGAGGATCGGCACCAGGCCGACTGCACCTTCTGCGACACCGACTTCGTCGGCATGAACGACGATGGCGGCCGCTATGCCGATGCCGACGGCCTGGCCGATCGGGCAGCAGCCTTGTGGGGCCCATCGACCGGCCGCCGCTATGTCGTGCTGACCGGCGGCGAACCCCTTCTGCAGGTGAACGGAGCACTGATCGACGCGCTCCACGCCCGCAATTTCGAGATCGCGATCGAGAGTAACGGCACCATCGCGGCGCCCGCAGGCATCGACTGGATCTGCATCAGTCCCAAGGCCGGCACGCAGGTCGTCCAACGCCGCGGCAACGAACTGAAGCTGGTCTATCCGCAGGCCGGGCTGCACCCGGATGATGTCGCCGGATGGGATTTCGACCATTTCTTCCTTCAGGCCATGGACGGGCCGTCCCTGCGCGACAACCAGCAGGCCGCGATGCGCTTCATCTACGAGCATCCACACTGGCGGCTATCGGTTCAGACCCACAAGCTGATCGGCCTGCGTTGAACGGGCCACCGGACCGGCCTCTGCTCGGCATCCTCTGCCGCCTCGGCTCATCCGCGTGCTTCGCCGTCATGGCGGCGATGGCGAAGCTGGCGGCGATGGGCGGCCTTGGTCTGGTGGAAGCGGTGTTCATCCGCAGCAACATCGCCACGCTGCTGATCCTGGCGTGGTTGGCGGCGGTCGGCCGCCTCGATCTGCTGCGGACAGAGCGGCCGCTGCTGCATCTGCGGCGATCGGCGATCGGCGGTGTCGGGCTGCTGTTCAACTTCGCGGGGTTCATGTTCCTGCCGCTCAGCCAGGCCGTGGCGATCGGCTTTGCCATGCCGCTGTTCGCGACGATGATGTCGGCCCTTCTCCTCGGCGAGCCGGTGGGGCGCCACCGCTGGGCGGCGGTCGCGCTGGGATTTGTCGGGGTGCTGCTGCTGGTCCGCCCGGATCACGCGGGCTGGTCGGGCATGATGACGCTGGTGCCCCTGATCGGCGCCGCGCTGACGGCACTCGTCGTCGTCACCATCCGCCAGATGGCGGCGACCGAGCATGGTCTGACCATCGCCTTCTATTTCAGCCTGTTCAGCACGGTGGGCAGCGGCCTGGCGCTGCCGTTCACCTGGACGACGCCCCCGTCCAGCCTGTGGTGGGCGCTGGCAGCGCTGGGGATTTCCGGCGGCATCGCCCAGATGCTGATGAGCATGTCGCTGCGCTATGCGCCCGTGGGAACGGTGGTGCCGTTCGACTATGCCCAGCTGCTGTTCGCGGGAAGCCTTGCGTGGCTGCTATTTGCGGAGATGCCGTCCACCGACACGCTGGTGGGCGGAACGGTGATTGTCGCGTCCGGCCTCTACATCCTTCATCGCGAGTTGGTCAGGCGCAGAGCGATCACCCCGATATCGCCCGATCCGAAAATGCCTTAGGACAGGGTCATGTCCGAACCCCATCTCTATCTCGTCGACGGCTCAGGCTATATCTTCCGCGCCTATCACCGGCTGCCGCCGCTGACCAACGCGCAGGGGCTGCCGGCCGGTGCCGTCTATGGCTTCACCACTATGATGTGGAAGCTAGTGGACGAACTGCATTCCGCCGACGGCCCGACCCATATGGCGGTGATCCTCGATGCGTCATCCACCACCTTCCGCAACGCCATTTACGACAAGTACAAGGCCAACCGCCCGCCGCCGCCCGAGGATCTGGTTCCCCAGTTCCCGATGATCCGTGACGCGGTGCGGGCATTCTCCATCCCATGCATCGAGCAGCAGGGCTATGAGGCCGACGACGTCATCGCCTGCTATTCCGAAGCCGCGCTAAAGGCCGGCTGGCGTGTCACCATCGTCAGTTCCGACAAGGATCTGATGCAGCTGATCCGGCCCGGCCTCGACATGCTGGATACCATGGCCGGCCGGCGCATCGGCCGCGACGAGGTGATCGAGAAGTTCGGCGTGCCCCCCGAGCAGGTGGGCGAAGTGCTTGCCCTGATGGGCGACAGCGTCGACAATGTGCCGGGCGTGCCGGGCGTCGGACCTAAAACCGCTTCGCAGTTGATCCAGCAGTTCGGCACCGTCGAAGCGGTGCTGGCCGCGGCCGACACGATCGCGAAACCGAAGCTGCGCCAGTCGCTGCTCGACCATGCCGGCGACGCCCGGCTCAGCCGCGAGCTGGTGAAACTGGTCTGCGACCTCGACCTGCCGGAGCCGCTCGATACGCTGACGCTAAAAGGGCGGCCGGATGGACCGCTGCGCGCCTTTCTCGAGCAGCAGGGTTTTCGCTCGCTGCTCGCCAAGCTGGGCGGGGGCGCCGCCGAAGTTGTTGCCCCAGTGGCACCGGCAGCCGAGGCCGACGTGCCGATCGTCCACAACGACTATGAAACGGTCATCACCGAGGATGCGCTCGACCATTGGATCGCGGACGCGCGCACGGCCGGCATCGTCGCCGTCGATACGGAGACCGACAATCTCGACTGCATGCGCGCACGGTTGGTGGGCGTCAGCCTGGCGACCACGCCGGGCAAGGCCTGTTATATTCCGTTCGGCCATGTCGGCGACGGGCTGCTGTCGCAGGCGCCGGAGCAGCTGGACCGCGACTTGGTCCTCGCCCGTCTAAAGCCGCTGCTCGAGGACCCAGCAGTGCTGAAGATCGGCCATAATTTCAAATATGACCTGATCATGTTCCGGCGGCATGGCGTGGATGTCACGCCTCATGACGACACCATGGTCCTCAGCTACGATCTCGATGCCGGCAAGCACACCCACGGCATGGACGATCTGTGCCAGCGCCACCTCGGCCATATCGCGATCGCGTTCAAGGACGTGTGTGGGACGGGCAAGAGCCAGATCAGTTTCGACCTGGTGCCGCTGGACCGCGCCACCCATTATGCGGCCGAGGATGCCGACGTCACCTTGCGCCTGTGGCGCAAGCTGAAGCCGCGGCTGGCGGCCGAGGCGGCAACGCGCGTCTATGAGATGGTCGACCGCCCGCTGGTGTCGGTGGTCGCCGACATGGAGATGGCCGGCATCCGCGTCGACCGCGAGGAGTTGTCGCGCCTCAGCGCCGCTTACGCCGATGAGATCACCCGGCTGGAAGCGGAGATTCATACCATTGCCGGCAGCCCCTTCACCATCGGCAGCCCCAAGCAACTGGGTGAGATACTCTTCGACCGGCTGGGCCTGAAGGGCGGGCGCAAGGGCAAGAGCGGCGTCTGGTCGACCGACGTCAACGAGCTGGAACGGCTGGCCGCCGGTGGCGCCGAGATCGCCACCAAGGTTCTCGACTGGCGCCAGAACAGCAAGTTGAAATCGACCTATACCGATGCCCTGCAACAGCAGATCAACCCTGCCACTGGCCGCGTCCACACCAGCTTTTCGCTGGCTGTCGCCCAGACCGGGCGGCTGTCGTCGACCGAACCGAACCTCCAGAACATCCCGATCCGCACCGCACTGGGCCGGCGCATCCGCGACGCCTTCGTCGCCGCGCCCGACCATGTCCTGATCGCCGCCGATTATTCGCAGATCGAGCTGCGCCTCGCCGCCCACATGGCCGACGAGCCGGCGCTGAAGGCGGCCTTCGCAAACGGCGACGACATCCACAATCTGACCGCGCAGGAACTGTTCGGCACCGTCGATCGCGACAGCCGCGCACGGGCGAAGACGATCAACTTCGCCATCCTCTACGGTATCTCAGCCTTCGGGCTGGCGGGGCGGCTGGGCGTCGACCGTGCGGAAGCGGCGGCAATCATCGAACGCTATTTCCAGCGCTTTCCAGGCATCAATCGCTATATCGCCGAAACCCTGGCGGAGGTGCGCGACAAGGGCTTCGTCACCACCCTGTTCGGGCGCAAGACCCACCTGCCCGGCATCCACGCCAAGACCGTGACCGAGCGACAGGCGGCGGAACGGCAGGCGATCAACGCCCCGATCCAGGGCACCAGCGCGGACATCATCAAGCGGGCGATGGCACGGATGCCCGCGGCGCTCGCAGATGCCGGCTTTGGCCAGGTGAAGATGCTGCTCCAGGTCCATGACGAACTAGTGTTCGAGGCCCCCGCCGATATGGCCGAAGCGGCAGGCACAGTGATCCGCGATGTCATGGCGTCGGCGGCGCAGCCCGCCATTACGCTCTCGGTGCCGCTCGGCGTCGAGATCGGCACCGGGGACAGCTGGGGGGCCGCCCATTGACGGGCGCCGACCGGGCCGCCGTCACCATCGCGGCCCCCGGTGGCCTGTCGGCGGCGATCAGCCCGGTCGGTGCCGAGCTGCACCGCCTTGCCGACGCCGAGGGGCGCGACCTGCTATGGCATGGCGACCCGGCGATCTGGGCTGGACGGGCACCGATCCTGTTCCCTGTTGTTGGGGCCGTCGCGGGCGGCGTCATCCGCATCGACGGGCGCGACTATCCGATGCCAAGGCACGGCATCGCCCGCCACCGACCATTCACCCTCGCCGGACGAACGGCATCGAGCGCGACCTTCCGCCTCGCCGCCGATGACGAAACCCGCGCCGCCTATCCGTTCGATTTCCTGCTGGAGGTGGAATTCGCCATTGCCGGACAAGCGCTGACCATGTCCGCGACGGTAATCAATCCGGGCGAGACGCCACTGCCGGCGTCCTTCGGCTTTCACCCGGCATTGCGCTGGCCGCTGCCTTATGGACGGCCGCGCGCGGCTCATCATATTCGCTTCGATCGGCCGGAGGCGGCACCCGTGCGTCGGCTCGACAAGGCCGGCCTGGTCGCGCGAAGTGAATCGTCGCCAGTCGCCGGACGTGACCTGCCGCTCGACGATGCACTGTTCACCGACGACGCGCTGATCTTCGACCAGCCGGTCAGCCGCCGCCTGACCTATGGCGCACGGGGCGGCCCGCAGTTGGAGATCGCATTTCCCGACCTGCCGATGCTGGCGCTGTGGACGAAGCCGGGGGCAGGCTTCCTGTGCATCGAACCCTGGCAGGGCCATGCCGACCCGGCTGGCTTCAGCGGCGACTTTGCCGACAAGCCGGGAGTGGTCCTGATCGATCCGGGGGCGCAGCGCCGCTTCGCCATGCGGATCGCTGTCCTCGCCACGGACATATGAGCGATCGCTGGCCAACCAGCGGTCAGGGCGCTAGAAGCCATGCGATGGCCTCCGATCCCGGCCTGCCCCCATCCCCGGACAGCCGGGATCTGAGCGCATTGGCCCGGGGCGGGCGCACCAATTTCTTCGGCTTCCTCCTCCGCCTCGCCGCGCGGCTGCCATTCCTGTTCATCGCCGGGCGTATGTATGGCGCGGATGCGCTGGGCCGGTTCGCCTATGCGATCATCGTCGTCGAGTTCGCGGCCCAGATCGCCACGCTGGGCATGAAGCGCGGCCTTGCCGAACAGTTGAGCCGCAGCGAACGGCGACCCCACGTCCATGTCGTCTGGGATGGGCTTCTGGTCGGCTGGATCGTGTCGGCGGCGGTGGCGGCGCTGCTGATCGCCCTGCCCGGCCTGATGTTTCCGAACAGCACCACGAACGGCCTCGACCGCTGGTTTCCGCTGATCATCTTTGCCATTGTCGGATCGGATATCAGTCTTGCGGCACTAGCCTATCGCCTCGACATCGCCGCGACGGTCCGCGCCCGGTCGCTGATCGAACCCTGGGTTCTCAGTCTCGCCGCCTTTGGCCTCGCCTTCTATTCCACGCGAGACGGCCTGATCCTGTCCTACGTGCTGTCGTTGATGGCTGCCTTCATCGCCTCACTGGTACCGTGCATCAGAAGCTATGGGCTACCCCGCGGCTGGCGTCCCCGCCCGGGCCTGCTGCTGTCGATGGCGCGACGAAACATGCCGCTGGCCGGCGCCGATGCGATCGAGTGGGGCACGCGTCGCCTCGACATCGCCATTCTGGGCCTCTTCTTCTCCCCGGCCGTGGTCGGCATCTATTATGTCGCCCAGCAGGTCGCCTCGCTGCCCCAGAAACTGAAAACCAGCTTCGACCCCATTCTCGGCCCCGTCATCACCCGCAGTCTCGAAGCCAACGACCATGGCGCTGTCGCCCGCCAGGTGCGGCAGGTCGGGTTCTGGATCATCGCCGCACAGGCGGGCGTCGCGCTTGCGCTGGGTATTCCGGGCGTGGCGGTGATGGGCCTGATCGGTCCCAATTTCGTCGGCGGCACCGGCATCCTCGCCTTCCTGCTCGCCGCCGAGGTGATCGCGGCGACGGCCGCGGTCAGTGAAGCCGCGCTCGTCTATGTCGCCCGACATCGCAACCTGATGCTGTCGCTCGCCATGATCGGCTTGCAGCTCCTGCTCACCTTCGCGCTGATCGCGCTCGCCCGCGACTGCGGGCTGCCCGAACTCTATCAAGCGGCAATGCCCGCTCTGGCGCTGATGCTGGCGCTCGGCTTTGCCTCGGTGATGAAGGCGCGGCTGCTCGCACGGCTGCTCGAGCATCCGGTGTCGGGCTGGCGCTGGGCGTTGGTGTGGTCGGCGGCGGCGGCGGCCATAGTCGGCTTCATCGCCGTGCAACTTCCGGAATGGGCCGAGCTGCTGTTCGGCATCCCGGCCATCCTCGGCGCCTATGGCCTCGTCCTCTGGTATCGCGGTTTCGGATCGGAAGACCGGGAGTTGTTCCGGAGGTAAAGCGATGCCGGCCGGCATCGCTTTACCATCACATCAATGCCGGAAATGCCGCATGCCGGTGAAAACCATGGCAAGGCCGGCCTCGTCGGCGGCGGCGATAACCTCATCGTCGCGGATCGAGCCACCTGGCTGGATGACCGCCGTCGCCCCCGCTTCCACCGCCGCCAGCAAGCCGTCGGCGAACGGGAAGAAGGCATCGGATGCAACCGCCGAGCCGATCGTGCGGGCCTGGGCCCAGCCTGCCTTGTCAGCGGCATCCTTCGCCTTCCATGCGGCGATGCGGGCTGATTCCAGCCGGTTCATCTGGCCCGCGCCGACGCCCGCCGTCGCGCCGTCCTTAGCATAGACGATGGCGTTGGATTTGACATGCTTGGCGACCGTCCAGGCGAACAGGCAATCGGCCAGCTCTTGTTCGGTCGGCGCACGCTTCGTCACCTGCTTCAGCACGGCGCGTGTCACCTGGCCATTGTCGCGCTGCTGAACCAGCGCGCCGCCGGCGATGATCTTGGTGGTGAGGCCCTGACGGGCAGGATCGGGCAGCGGACCGGTCAGCAGCAGGCGCAGATTCTTCTTGCGCGCGAATACCGCCAGCGCCGCCTCGTCGGCGTCGGGCGCGGCGACGACTTCGGTGAAGATGCCGCTGATCGCTTCCGCCGTCGGCCCGTCAAGCGGCCGATTGACGGCGATGATGCCGCCGAACGCCGATACGCTGTCGCAGGCAAGCGCTGCTTCATAAGCTTCGGCAAGCGTCGCGCCGGTGGCGACGCCGCAGGGATTGGCATGCTTGACGATCACCACCGTCGGCGGGCCGTCGCGGAATTCCGAGACCAGCTCCAGCGCCGCATCGGCATCGTTGTAGTTGTTATAGCTCAATTCCTTGCCCTGAACCTGTCGGGCCTGCGCGATACCCGACGCAGCCGGGCCGTAAGGGACATAGAGCGCCGCCTGTTGATGCGGATTCTCGCCGTAGCGCAGAGTTGTAACAAGGCGGGTCGGCATCGACCGCGAGGCGGGGAACAGCTCGCCCTGATCGACCGACGAGAACCAGTGGGCGATCATGCCGTCATAGGCGGCCGTCGCCGCGAATGCCTTGGCCGCAAGGCGCCGGCGGAGAACAAGGTCGGTGGCGCCGCCGCTAGCATCCAGAGCCTCGATCAGCGCGCCATAGTCCGCCGGATCGGTGACGATGGCGACATGGGCGTGGTTCTTCGCCGCCGAACGCACCATCGACGGGCCACCGATGTCGATATTCTCGATGATCTCGTCACGCCCGGCGCCTTTGGCCACCGTCTGGGCGAAAGGGTAGAGATTGACGACGACGATATCGATCGCGCCGATGCCATGCTCGGTCATCGCCGCGACGTGCGCCGGATCGTCGCGCACCGCCAGCAAGCCGCCATGGACCATGGGATGCAGCGTCTTCACGCGCCCGTCCATCATCTCCGGGAAGCCGGTGACGTCGGCAACGTCACGAACGTCAAGGCCGGCCTCGCGCAGCCCGCGGGCGGTGCCACCGGTCGATACCAGTTCGACCCCATGCCGGGCGAGCGCACGGGCGAGGTCGACAAGTCCGGTCTTGTCGGACACGGACAAAAGGGCGCGGCGGGCGCGAACGTCGGTCATCAAATGCAGTCCTCGAAAGTCGAAAGGAGAATGATCGGCCTATCCGGCCTTGCGGAACGACCAGGCAATGGCGGTGCCGCCCGGCTCGGCGGTGCCGGACAGCACCATCTGCCGGGCGCGGCGCGGGGTGCCTTCGGGATCGATCCATATGCTGTCGTCAAAGCCGAGCGTCGCGCCCCGGAAACGCAGCCGCCATGCACGGCCACCCGCCGTTTTCAGCAGAGCGCCGAGGCCGTCCGCGGTGGGCGCGGCCTCCACCCCCGGGGCAAGGTGAAACCGGATGTCGAACGTCGGCGCCGCGCCCCGTCGCCGGCCGCGCCCGACCGGCAACAGCGTGTCCTCGCCGCGCAGGTCGACACCGTCGGCCGACAGAAACAACCGCCGGCAATGCGACAGGCCGAAGCGGCGGACATAGCCGTCATGGGTGCCGTCGATCCAGGAACCGTTCTCGTTTTCCTGGCGGTTGGCGATCACTTCCTCGACACCGCGCCCCAGGCTGCCGTCGGCGCGCAACTGGGTCGAGTTGACGTCGGCCAGTATCAGCGTCGAATGGGCGGCGCTGGTCCTGAGCAGATCGCACAGGTCGGTGGGGACCGCCCGCGCCGCGCCGCGCCCGCCGCCACAGTTGATGATCAGGCGTTCCGGCCCGTCCGACATCTCGAACGCCAAAGCGGACGCATGACCTCCCGCAGCCAACCGGCTGGGCGGGGGCGGTCCCATGTCGGCGACCACCACCGTCCGACCGCCGGCAAGGCGGTGAAAACCCCATTCCGTCCCAGCCCGAAGCGGCCGGCCGACGACACCGGAAGCAGCGACGGCGCGTTCGAGCCTGAGGGCGGACACCGGGGCGCCGCCATGCCAGCTTCCCAAACCCTTGTCGCCCAGCGTCACGCCGTTCAGGGCCGGGACCATGCGGGCGATGGTGTCTTCCAGCCAGCCCGGCACCGGGCGGCGCAGCGTCTGATAAGGCGCGCGGGCCAACAGCAGCAACTCAAGCAGTTCCAGCCCCTCGATCGGCGTGCGGCTGGCAAGGCCGCCATCGCCGAGCACCATGTGCGACAGGGCGCGTTCCAGTCCGTGCTCGCCCCGCGCGCGCCACGCCTCGTTCCCCGGAAGCAGCAGCCCGGCGCAGATCAGGCCGGAACAGGCGGCGACCCGCTCTATGCCGTCCGGCGCGCGCGTGGCTGCGCGCTCAAGATGTCGCGCCTGGCGGGCAATGCTGTTGAGCACCGCCGAACGATAGACGAGGTCGGCGGATGACAGGATGACCGGCGCATGCGCGGTCCAGAACAGGATACGGCGACCGATCAGCCCCGGGGCCCAGCCGGCCGCGTCGAACTCGGCATGGCTTTCCAGCCACCGGCGGACCAAGGGCTCGGCGCGGCGCGCAGCGACGCCGCGATCGGCCACACCGGCCAGATCGCGCAACCACGCGAAGGACTGGCCCCAGGCGAAGAAGGTGGCAGACGGCGCCGTGCGAAAGTCATAACTGCCGGCGTCGGCGGCTTCGCCACGATGGATAAGACGCCCGGCGACCAGCGCGGCGCCCACCGTTTCGTCCCCGTCCAACGGATCGACAGGCACCGCCTGAAGCTTCAGCGGATAACGGCCGCGCAGTTTCAGCCGGTGGAGCGGACTGCGCCAGGCCAGCAGGCGCAGCTGCGCGGCCAGTCGTTCGCTGAGCGACAGACCATGATCGCCGGCGCGGACCAGGCGGCGGCCGACCTCGACGCCATCGCTGCCCGCCTCGTCGGCCTGGCCCGCTGTCGGTGCCGGCATGTCGGAGCGGGCGACCTTGCTCATCCGCCGCGCAACGCCCGGATATTCTCGGCATAGGCGTCGGGGCCGCCCCGGAAGGTGGCCGTACCGGCAACCAGCGCATCGGCACCCGCGTCGATCGCAGCCCTGGCGGTCACACGGTCGATGCCGCCATCGACCTCGAGGTCGATGGGCTTGCCGAGCCGGTCGATCATGCCGCGGATCGTCTCGATCTTTCTCAGCTGGCCGTCGATGAAGCTCTGACCCCCAAAGCCGGGATTCACGCTCATCACCAGGACGAGATCGATATCCTCCAGCACATGCTCGAGCGCGCTGGCCGGTGTCGCGGGATTGAGCGACACCCCGGCTTTCTTGCCCAGCGCCTTGATACGCTGAAGCGTGCGGTGAAGATGCGGGCCCGCCTCAGGGTGGACCGTGATGATGTCGGCGCCCGCCTCGGCGAAGGCATCGAGGAACAGATCGACGGGGCTGATCATCAGATGGACATCGAAGGGCTTGGCCGACCACGGCCTGAGCGCCTTCACCACGGCGGGGCCAATGGTGAGGTGGGGCACGAAATGGCCGTCCATCACGTCGACATGAATCCAGTCCGCGCCGGCCGCGTCGATGGCCCGCACCTCCTCACCCAGACGGGCGAAGTCGGCGGACAGGATCGAGGGCGAGATGCGGATGGTGCGGGACATTGGCTGCCGCTCTAACCCTCCCTCGGGACGGCTTCAAGCCGGGTCAGCCGGTTCGCCTGAACCGAGCGACAAAGAACCCGTCGAGACCCCCTGCTTCGGCCAGCTGACCGGGCAGGGTGCGCACGCTCCCGGCAGCATCCGGAGCAAGGCCGGGCGGCAGCTGGTCGATTGTCGCGGGCAGCAGTGCGAGATCGGGCACAGCCGTGGACAGGCGCTCGAGCTGGGCCTCGCCCTCGGCCTGCTCGAGTGAACAGACCGCGTAGACCAGCACGCCGCCGGGACGCAGCCAGGGAACAACCCGTGCCAGCATGGCGGCCTGAATATCGGCCAGTTGCGCGATATCAGCGGGCCGCACACGGTGGAGCACATCGGGATGGCGGCGGAAAATTCCCGTCGCGCTGCATGGCGCGTCCAGCAGGATGGCATCCACCGGGGCCGGCGGCGTCCATGTCATGACGTCCGCCTGGACCACCGTCGCCGCAAGGCGCGTGCGGGCAAGATTGTCGTGTAGTCGCGCCAGACGACTTGCCACGGCATCCACCGCCGTCACCCGCCAGCCAGCGGCGGCAAGCTGCAGCGTCTTGCCGCCCGGCGCGGCGCAAAGGTCGAGGACATCACCCGCGCCGGCACCGATGAGCCGCGCCGGGATCGACGCGGCAAGATCCTGCACCCACCAGGCACCCTCGCCATAGCCATCGAGACGATCGACACGCGTGCCGGCAGGCAGGCGGACATGCCCAGGCGCCAGCGACACGCCGCCCAGGCGCACCGCCCATGCGGCCGCGTCCTCCCCCGGTTTCAGACTGAGGTCGACGGACGGCGGCATCGCATAGGCGGTGGTGGCGGCGGCAACCATCGCCTCGCCCCATTGCTCCGCCCAGCGCCCGGCGACAGCGGGCGGCAGGATCGTGTCGTCGGGCAGGGCCACGCCCCGACGCATCAGGGTTCCGAACACCCCATGGACCAGCCGCCGTGGACCGCCCGCCACCAGCGGCAGGCCGGTGGCGATCGCCGCGTGCGCCGGCGTGCCGAGATGCAGCGCCTGGACCAGAGCAAGGCGGAGAACCATCCGTGCCTTCGCGTCGTCCGGCAAGGGGCGGGGCGTCGCGCTGTCGATCAGCGCATCGAGCGGTTCCAGCCAGCGCAGCGTCGCGGCGGCGATGGCATGGGCCAGGCCGCGATCGGCCGGGATCAGACCGCGGCCGGCCCTGCCCAGCGCCGCCTCCAGTGGCACACCCTGTCGCAGGACGGCGTCGAGCACGCCCAGGGCCGCCCGACGCGCCGCCGTGCCCGCAGGTTCAGCCGGCGGCCTCAATGCCAGGGGCTGCGCGGGCGGGCGGCGTTCCGGCCGGCATGGGGGTCGAGCGCGCTGCGGCGGGGTCGCGCACCCCCCTCGACCTTGAGCGACGCGGCGGTGACGGGCGCCGCCGCGCCGCGCATGTCACCCGCCATCGCCTCCAGCGCGGCAATGCGGTTTGCCGTATTGGGGTGGGTGGAAAACAGATTGTCCATGCCGTGCCCGATCGCCGGGTGCATGATGTAGAGTTGGGCGGCCGCCGGCACCCGCTCCGCGACCGGATTGGGCGTGACGGCAACGCCGCGCTGCAGCTTCGCCAACGCCGACGCGAGAGCGCGGGGATTGCCCGAAATCTCGCCGCCGGCACGATCGGCGCCATATTCCCGGGTGCGGCTGATCGCCATCTGGACCAGCATCGCCGCCAGCGGCGCCGCGATCATGGCAAGGATGGTGGCGATCATGTTGCCGCCCCGCCCATCGCCGCCGCGCGGTGCGAACATGGCGAAATTGGCCAGCATCGAGATCGCGCCGGCCAGCGTCGCGGTGATCGTCATGATCAGGGTGTCGCGGTTCTTCACATGGCCCAGCTCGTGCGCCATGACGCCCGCGATCTCCTCCGGCGTCAGGATCCGGAGCAGGCCGGTCGTTGCCGCCACCGCCGCGTTTTCCGGATTGCGGCCGGTGGCGAAGGCGTTGGGATGCGGACTGTCGACGATATAGACCTTCGGCATCGGCAAGCCCGCGCGCGCCGCCAGCATCGCCACCATGCCATGGAATTCGGGGGCGCTGTTCTGATCCACCTGACGTGCACCGTGCATCTTCAGCACCAGCTTGTCGGCGTTCCAATAGGCGAACAGGTTCATGCCCACTGCCACCAGCAGCGCGATCATCATTCCGCCGCGGCCGCCAAGGGTGAAGCCGAGGGCCATGAACAGCGCCGTCAGCGCGGCCAGCAGCATCATGGTCTTCAACTGGTTCATCGTGCTAGCATAGCTCCTTCACCGCTCATTTCGGGCCGCTGTCGCCCGACTTCAAGCAGGATCGTGATCATGAGCAGAAAAGCCGGCCAGCGCCCCGATTGGGTGAAGCCTCCCGCCCATCTGTCGAAAAGCACGCCGGTCCCGGCGCCGGCCACCGTGGAGGCCGATGCGGGCGCTGGCCGGGAGGGGCTGGAGCCGACCCGCTATGGTGATTGGGAGCGCAAGGGAATCGCGGTCGATTTCTGATCGCCGACCGGCCGCACCGCACCGGCATCCGGATATCAGATTTCCGATCTGAGCGGTCTGCTGAGCAGTCCCTCGACCACGTCGTCGATCGCCGCGTTGCCGGCCAGCAACGCACACACGGCCTCGGTGATCGGCATGTCGATCCCAGCTGCCTCCGCCGCATCGCGCAGCACCGGCGCGGTGTGCGCGCCTTCGGCGACTGTCCGACGATCGGCGAGCAGCGCGGCGGCCGCCCGGCCCTGCCCCAGTCCGACCCCCAGCGAGAAATTGCGTGAACGGGTCGACGAGCAAGTCAGCACCAGATCGCCCAGCCCCGACAAGCCGGCGAGCGTTTCCGCCCGCCCGCCACGCGCGAGACCGAAACGGGTCATTTCGGCAAAGCCCCGGCTGATCAGGGCCGCCCGGGCATTCTGACCAAGACCACGACCCTCCACGACCCCGCAGGCGATCGCCAGCACATTCTTCACTGCGCCGCCGATCTCGGCGCCGATGACATCGTCGGCGTGATAGGGACGAAAGGCCGGTCGGGCGAGACGGGCCGTCAAGGCCGCACCGACGCTCGAATTATCGGCCGCCAGCGTGACGGCCGTCGGCAGGCCCCGCGCCACTTCATGCGCGAAGGTGGGGCCCGACAGCACCGCGACCGGCGCGTCGGGACGGACGTCCGCCGCCACTTCCGACATCAGCAGCCGGCTGCCGGCCTCGATCCCCTTGGCGCACAGCACCAGCGGCCGGTCGACGGGAGGTGCCGCCGTCAGCACGGCGCGCAGATGCTGGGCCGGGGTCACCAGCAGCCAGGCATCGCAGTCCGCCAGCGCCGCCAGGTCCGAGGTGGCGCGGATCGCTGGCGACAGGGCGATGCCAGGAAGATAGACGGGATTTTCACGGCGGTCGTTGATCGCCGCCACCACCGCCGGATCACGCGCCCAGAGCAGGGTGTCACCGCCGGCGGCAGCCACCTGAGCCAGCGCCGTGCCCCACGCGCCGCCCCCGACCACTCCGATCCGCGCAATCGTCATGCCTTCACTCCCGCTCCTCGCGCCGGCGGCGCGTCCGGATCGAGCGGCCAGCGCGCCCGCGCCGGCACGTCCAGCGGGTCGACCAGCCCCAGCGCCAGCCGCTC
>JBBCJR010000024.1:0-10868 GCA_037190805.1 Sphingomonas sanxanigenens
ATGGAAGCCGCGGTCGACTGGCTGCGCACCAAGGGCCTCGCCGCTGCCGCCAAGAAATCGAGCCGCACCGCCGCCGAGGGTCTGGTGGGTGTGGCCGTTCGCGGTACGAAGGGCGCGGTGGTCGAGGTCAATTCGGAAACCGATTTCGTCGCCAAGAACGACCAGTTCCAGGAGTTCGTGAAGGGCGTGACCGCGCTGGCGCTCGACGTTGAGGGGGATGTCGAGGCGCTCAAGGCGGCGCAGTTCCCCGGCACCGGCAAGACCGTCGAGGAACAGCTGACCAGCAACATCGCCACCATCGGCGAAAATCAGGCGCTGCGCCGTGTTGCCCAGCTGTCCGTCGGGCAGGGCACGATCGTGTCCTATGTCCATAACGCCGCCGCGCCGGGTATCGGCAAGATCGGTGTGCTGATCGCGCTCGAGAGCGCCGCGCCGGCCGACAAGCTGGAGGCCTTGGGCAAGCAGCTGGCGATGCATGTCGCCGCGGCTAGCCCGTCCGCACTCAACGCCGATGACGTTGATTCGGCGGCGGTTGAGCGTGAGCGCGCGATCGCGACCGAAAAGGCCGCCGGATCCGGCAAGCCAGCCGAGATCATTGCCAAGATGGTCGATGGCGCCATTGCGAAATACCGCAAGGAAAACGCCCTGCTGTCGCAGCCCTTCGTGATGGACGGCAAGACTCCCGTCGCCGATGTCGTCGGTGCGGCGGGCAAGGATGCCGGTACGCCGATTACGCTGGCCGGTTTCATCCGCTTCCAGCTGGGCGAAGGTATCGAGCGCGAGCAGAGCGACTTTGCCGCCGAAGTGGCGGCGGCTTCGGGCGTCAAGCAGGGCTGACAGCCGTTAATGGCCTCGCGTCCGCTTGCGGGCGCGGGGCCATCGGCCTGCCTTGGCAGGACCATTTGGTCGCTTTAAGGTGCGACTGCCCGATCGTCCCCGTGCTCCAAGGAATTTCAGACCGCGCATGGCTCGCAAGCGCTACAACCGCATCCTTCTGAAGCTGTCGGGCGAGGCGTTGATGGGGCCCGGCCAGTTCGGCATCGACCGTGACGCGGTCGCCAGCCTGGCTGCCGAGATTGCCGCCGCCGCCAGGGGACATGAGCTGTGCCTGGTGGTCGGGGGGGGCAACATCTTCCGTGGCCTCGCCGCCGCCGCCAAGGGCTTCGATCGCACCAGCGCCGACTATATGGGCATGCTGGCGACGGTTATGAACGCGCTCGCCGTCCAGAACGCGCTGGAGAGCATCGGCGTCGACACCCGCGTCCAGTCGGCGATTCCGATGACCACGGTGGCCGAGCCCTATATTCGTCGAAAAGCCATTCGCCACATGGAGAAGGGGCGAATCGTGATCTTCGCCGCCGGCACCGGCAATCCCTTTTTCACGACCGATACGGCGGCGGCGTTGCGCGCGGCCGAAATGGGCTGCGATGCCCTGTTCAAGGGCACCAGCGTCGATGGCGTCTATGACGCTGATCCGAAACAGGTTCCAGGCGCAACCCGTTACGAAGAATTGAGTTTCAACCGTGTTCTGGCTGACGACCTGAAGGTCATGGACGCCAGCGCGGTGGCGTTGTGCCGGGATAATCGTATTCCGATCGTGGTGTTCAACATTCGCCAGCAGGGTAATCTGGCCAAGGTGCTGGCGGGGGACGGCGTTGCGACCGTCGTCGACAGCCTAGAATAAGGGGAAAAGCCGATGGCCGCCTATGACAAGCAGGACCTGGAGCGGCGCATGTCCGGCGCTCTGGAGTCGCTGAAGCACGACCTTTCGGGCCTTCGGACCGGTCGCGCCTCGACGTCGCTGCTCGATCCGGTGACCGTGGAGGTCTATGGCTCCCACATGCCGCTGGCGCAGGTGGCGACGGTGAGCGCGCCCGAGCCGCGCATGCTGTCGGTCCAGATCTGGGATCGTTCGAACGTTCAGCCGGTGGAAAAGGCGATCCGTTCGGCCGGCCTCGGTCTCAATCCGATTACCGACGGCCAGACCATTCGCCTGCCGATTCCCGATCTGACGGAGGAGCGCCGCCGTGAGCTGGCGAAGCTGGCGGGGCAATATGCCGAAAAGGCGAAGATCGCGGTTCGGAACGTCCGTCGTGACGGCATGGACGCGCTGAAGACCGATGAAAAGAAGGGCGAGATCAGTCAGGACGAGCAGAAGCGCCATGAGGCCGACGTCCAGAAGATGACCGATCGCCTGATCGCCGAGGTCGACGCCGCGGCGGTGGCCAAGGAAAAAGAAATCATGGGGAAATGACCCCGGCACGTCCGTCCCATGCCGATGCGACAGTGACGGAGGAGCCCGGTTCCGGGCGCCCGCCGTCACATGTGGCGATCATCATGGACGGCAACGGACGCTGGGCGAAAGCGCGTCGCCTGCCTCGTCTGGCGGGTCATAAGCGGGGTATGGAGGCAGTGCGCGCGGTCGTTCGGGCGGCGCCGGACCTCGGCATTTCGGTTCTGACCCTTTACGCTTTCTCGTCCGAGAACTGGCGGCGGCCGGCGGACGAGGTCGCCGATTTGATGGGCCTGCTCAGGCTTTATCTGCGCAGCGAGGTCGGGGACCTGCATGCCAATGGCGTTCGGGTCGAGGTTATCGGAGATTACAAGGCTTTACAGCCGGATCTTGTAAATCTGATTGATGATGCGCGGGCGCGAACGCAGCATAATCGCGGGCTGACCCTGGTGGTGGCGCTGAACTATGGCGCGCAGGACGAACTGGTTCGCGCTGCCCGGGCGATCGCCGAGGAGGCCAAGGCCGGCACGCTCGATCCTGCCGCCATCGACCCGACGACGATAGAGGCTCGTCTCGACACACGGCATCTGCCGTCGCCTGACCTGCTTATCCGTACATCGGGAGAGGTCAGGCTGTCGAACTTCCTGCTGTGGCAGGCCGCTTATGCGGAACTGCTGTTCGTCGACACGCTGTGGCCGGATTTCGACGCCGACGCGCTGGCGGCTGCGGTCGGCGAATATGGCCGTCGCCAGCGCCGTTTCGGCGGCCGATGACCGACGCGCCCGTCTCGCGATCCAGCGATCTCGCGGTGAGGACGGTGGTCGGCCTGGGGCTGATCCTGCTTGCCGTCGTCGCCATTGCCCAGGGCGGCAGTATATTTGCCCTGTTCGCGGCACTTTGCGGCCTGCTGATGATGTCGGAGTGGGCGGGGCTCCATCACCTGTCGCGCCTGTGGACGCTGGTGGGACTGGCCATCGTCGCGGCGCCCGCCCTGCTGTTGTCGCGCTATATCGCGCTGCCCGAACAGCGGCTGTTCCACCCCTGGTTGGTGATCGCCGCCGCCGGCGCCGTGGCTGCGCTGCTGGCGCGCCGTCCGGCGTTGCTGGCGGGCGTGCTCTATGCGGGGTTGCCGACGGTGGCGTTGATCTGGCTGCGCAGCCAGCCCTTTGGGCTTGGCTGGGTACTGTGGACGCTGGCGATCGTGTGGGCGACCGACATCTTTGCTTATTTCGCGGGACGGGCGATCGGCGGGCGCAAGCTCAGTCCCCGGATCAGCCCCAACAAGACGTGGTCGGGTCTGATCGGCGGCGTGGTTGCCGCCGGTATCGTGGGATGGCTGGTCGCCGGCTATTTCGAGCTGCCGGACTGGTGCCGGTTGGCGGGGCCGGCGCTGGCGGTGCTGGCGCAGATCGGCGACCTGTTCGAAAGCGCGCTGAAGCGCAGGGCGGGGGTTAAGGATTCGGGCCAGTTGCTGCCAGGCCATGGTGGCGTCATGGACCGGCTTGACGGGGTGGTGCCGGTTGCCGTGGCCGTTGCTGCCGCCGTCGCGGTCCAGAGCGCGCTGACATGACCCGCAGCATAACCATATTGGGCGCGACCGGATCGATCGGCGCGTCAACGCTCGACCTGATCGAGCGCGAACCCGATGCCTACCGGGTTGAAGCGCTGACCGCGCATCGTGACGTCGACGGCCTGGCACGAGCGGCGCGGCGCACCGGTGCCCGATGCGCGGTGATCGGCGATGAGGCGCAGTACACGCCGCTGAAGGCGGCGCTGTCCGGCACCGGCATAGAGGTCGCTGCGGGGCGCGGGGCCATCTGCGCGGCGGCGCGTTCGGGCGCTGACTGGACGATGGCCGCGATCGTCGGCTCCGCCGGCCTCGGCCCGGTGATGGCGGCGCTGGAAGGCGGGCAGACCGTGGCGCTCGCCAACAAGGAGGCACTGGTCTGCGCCGGCGACATCGTCACCCGCGCCGCGACCAGCGCAGGCGCGCGGCTGCTGCCGGTCGATTCCGAGCATAATGCCGTCTTCCAATGCTTCGATCATCAACGGCCCGAACGCGTGCGGCGGGTCATCCTGACGGCCAGCGGCGGACCCTTTCGCGGCCGCAGTCTCGAGGAGATGCGCGACGTCACGCCCGACCAGGCCGTGGCCCATCCAACCTGGGCGATGGGCGCCAAGATCTCGGTCGATTCCGCGACGCTGAGGAACAAGGGCCTCGAACTGATCGAGGCGTTTCATCTGTTTCCGCTGCGGCCTGACCAGCTTGAGGTGCTGGTTCATCCCCAGTCCGTGGTGCACAGCTTGGTGGACTATGTCGACGGGTCGGTGCTGGCCCAGATGGGCGCTCCCGACATGCGCGTGCCGATCGCCTATACGCTGGCCTGGCCTGAACGGATGGCGACGCCCTGCCAGGCGCTGGACCTGGCGGCGATCGGCCGGCTCGATTTCGAGGCGCCGGACATAGCGCGTTTTCCCGCCTTGCGGCTGGCACAGGCGGCGCTGGCGGCGGGCGGGGCGCGACCGGCGGTGCTGAATGCCGCAAATGAGGTCGCGGTCGCCGCGTTCCTGGAACGGCGCGTCGGATTCCTCGATATCGCAGCCATCGTAGAGCAAGTATTGAGCCGCTATGATCCCCCCGCGCCCCTCGACCTTGCCGGCGTGACGGCGGTGGACGACGAGGCCCGTCAGGTGGCGGTCGCGGAAGTCGCGGCCCGTGGTAGGAGCGTTGCGTGATTGAAAGCGGCCAGCCGGGTTTGGTGCTGACCCTCGCGGCATTCGCGTTCGTCGTCGGCTTTCTGGTGTTCATCCACGAGCTTGGCCATTATCTCGCTGGCCGTGCCTTCGGCGTGAAGGCCGATGCCTTTTCCATCGGATTCGGCAAGGAATTGTTCGGCTGGACCGACCGCCGTGGCACTCGCTGGAAGATATCGGCGCTGCCGCTGGGCGGCTATGTCCGTTTCGCCGGGGATATGAATCCCGCCAGTCAACCTGATCCGGCCTGGCTTGCTCTGCCGGCCGAGGAACGCGCGCGCACGTTTCAGGCCAAGGCACTGTGGCAACGGGCGATCATCGTCGCTGCCGGACCGTTCACCAACTTCCTGTTCGCAGTGCTGGTTTTCGCGAGCTTCTTTGCCTTCTATGGCGTGCCGACGACCCCTGCGGTCGTGACGTCCGTGGTAGAAGGGGCGGCAGCGGATAAGGCGGGGATCCTGCCCGGCGACCGCATCGTTCGCATGAACGGTCAGACCGTCAAGAAATTCGAGGATGTCGCCCGCATCGCCCAGATTCATCCGGGCGAGATGCTGGAAACCGAGGTCGAGCGTGATGGCCGGCGCGTGACGGTGACGCCACGCCTAGGTGTCGATCTGCAGCGTGACCGGTTCGGCAATGAATATCGCGTCGGCCTGCTCGGCATTGGCGGCGGGGTGCGGGTGGTCGAGAAGCTGCCGCTGGGCGGGGTGCTGCTTGCCGCCGCCGGCTTCACCTGGGACATGACCCGGTCGATGGTGGCGACACTGGAGCAGATCATCACCGGCCGCCGGTCGGTGAAGGAACTCGGCGGGCCGATCAAGATCGCCCAGTTCGCGGGGCAGATGGCCAGCGTCGGCTGGCTGGATCTGGTCACGTTCATGGCGTTCATCTCGATTAATCTGGGATTCATCAATCTGCTGCCAATCCCGATGCTGGATGGCGGACACCTGTTTTTCTATATGATAGAGGCGGTTCGCCGGCGTCCTGTCGGACAGCGCGCACAGGAATATGCATTCATGTCTGGCCTTGCTTTGCTGGCGACCTTCATGCTGTTCGTCACATTCAACGATCTGGCGTCGTTCGGCATCTGGGAAAAGCTCGTTTCCCTTGGTGGCTAGAGTAGGCTAACGGCGTCGCAGGGATCAGTCGTCGACCGATGAAGGGGCGGGATTTGACATCACGGACATTGCGCAGGCCGATGGCGGGACGCGGCGTTACAGCCGCGCTGATGCTGGGGACGGCCGTAGCGGGATTGATCGCCGGTCCTGCGCGCGCTCAACAGGGCGCGGCCGAGGCGCCGGCGACCGCGCCTTCTGTCAGCGGCACGATCCGCCAGATTGTCGTCGAGGGGTCACAGCGGCTCGAGCCGGACACGGTGCGCTCGTACATCGATCTCAAGCCGGGCGAGGCCTATGATCGTGAGAAGCTCGATACGGCGCTGAAGGCGCTTTACGCGACCGAACTGTTCGCCGACGTCACCATTCGCGACAATCAGGGCGTGCTGATCATTGCCGTGCGCGAAAACCCGGTGATCAACCGTATCATTCTGGAAGGCAACAAGCGCCTGAAGGAAGACAAGATCCGGCCCGAAATCCGGCTCGCACCGCGTCAGATCTTCACCCGTTCGAAGACCCGCGCCGATGTCGCCCGCATCATCGAACTATATCGCCGGCAGGGGCGTTTTGCCGCCACCGTCGATCCGAAGATCGTGCAGCTCGACCAGAACCGCGTCGACGTCGTGTTCGAGATCAGCGAAGGTCCGAAGTCCAAGGTCCGGGCGATCAACATCATCGGCAACGAGAAATTCTCGGACGGCGACCTGCGCGGCGAGATGGCGACCAAGCAGTCAGGCATCACCAAAATCTTCTCGTCGGGCACCAGCTATGACCCCGATCGGATGGCCTATGACCAGCAGAAGCTGCGCCAATTCTATCTGACCCAGGGCTATGCCGATTTCCGCGTCGTGTCGGCGGTGGCCGAGCTGACGCCAGACCGGCGTGACTTCATCATCACCTACGTCGTCGAGGAAGGTGACCGCTACAAGTTCGGCGATATCGATATCGACAGCGATATCCGCGACCTCACGCCTGAAATGCTGCGCCGCTATGTGCCGTTCAAGGCGGGCGACTGGTACAATGCCCAGCGGGTCGAGGATTCGGTCGACACCATGACCGAGGCGGCGGGTCTGCAGGGCTATGCCTTCGCCGACGTCCGGCCGCAGTTCCTGCGTGACAAGGACACGTTGACCATGGGGATGACCTTCAAGGTCGCCGAAGCCCCACGCGTCTATGTCGAGCGGGTCGATATCAACGGCAACACCATCACCGCCGACAAGGTCATCCGCCGTGAGTTCCGCCTGGCCGAGGGCGATGCCTTCAACAGCGTCAAGGTCAAGCGGTCACGCGACCGTATCCTGTCGCTCGGTTTCTTCCAGGAACGGTTCGAGATCGAGCAGAAGCCAGGCACCAGTGTGGATCGTGTCGTCCTGGAGGCCAATGTCGAGGAACGCCCGACCGGCGAGCTGCAGGTTTCGGCCGGATTCTCCAGCCTTGAAAGCTTCATCGTCGACCTGTCCGTCCGCCAGCGCAACTTCCGGGGCAAGGGTCAGGAGCTGCGTGCCGGCGTCAACTATTCGCGCTATACGAAATCGATCGAGGCGGGCTTTACCGAGCCCTATCTGTTCGACCGCAACATCGCGGTCGGATTCGACATATTCCGGCGTGATTTCAACAGTTTCAACTTCATCGGTCAGAACCGCAACACGACCTACGAACAGTCCACGACCGGGTTCCAGCTGCGCGCGGGCATCCCGTTGACCGAATTTTGGACCGTCGCCACCCGTTATGGCCTCAGCTATGACAATGTGTCGCTGGACCGGAACAGCTTTTATACCGACAGCAATGGCAACGGCATCCTCGATGATGACGAATGCGACGACCGGCTGGCCGGCATCTATCTGTGCGAGGCGATCGGCAAGCGACTGACATCTTCCGTCGGATACTCGCTGATCTTCGACAATCTCAACAACCGGCTGCGGCCGAGCCGCGGACACCGGGTTGTCCTGAATCAGGACTTCGCGGGCCTCGGCGGCGATGTGAAATATGTCCGTACCCGTCTGGAAGGGTCCAAATTCTGGGGTCTGGGGCGCAGTGGCTTCATCTTCTCGACGCGGCTGGAAGGCGGTTATATCTTCCCCTTCGGCGGTCAGCAGGTGCGGCTGGTCGATCGCTTCTTCCTGGGCGAACCGGATATGCGCGGTTTCGACATTCGCGGCCTCGGCCCGCGTGTCCTGCGTTATCCGTTGGACGAGAACGGCAACCCGGTCGAGAATCGTCGACAGGCGCGTGATGACGCGCTGGGCGGACGCGCTTATTATCGGGGCCGGGCGGAACTCGAGATCCCGCTTGGCGCCGGCGCTCGCGAAATGGGGCTTCGGCCGTCGATCTTCGCTGACGTGGGCGCGTTGTGGATGGCCCGCCGTCCCTTCGCTGGTGACGTCCGGACCGTTCCGGCGATCCCGGGCGTCTATACCATTCCGACGGGACAGGGGCTTGCGAACGAGGGACAGAGCACATCGTCGGCCACCTCGACCAAGACCGATGGCACGATCGTTTATAATACGGTGGTCCAGCGGCCGATTGCAGGCTATGAAGACCGCTTCCTTGGCAATTCGGTGTCGCCACGCATCTCGGTCGGCATCGGCGTCAACTGGAACTCGCCCTTCGGGCCGTTCCGCATCGACTTCGCGAGGGTGCTGAAGAAACAGCCCGGAGACGACGTCAAGGCTTTCTCTTTCAACGTAGGGACCCAGTTCTGATGAGGAAAATCGCTCTTTCGCTCGCGCTTGGCCTGACCTCGGTCGCGCTGCCCACCATCGCTCATGCCCAGGCGGCAGCGCCAGCCCAGGCGTCGATCATCGTCGTCGATTTCGACCGCGCCATCGGTGAATCCGCTGCCTATCGCGGCGCCCAGGCCGCGCTGAAGCCGCAGGCGGATGCGCTGGAATCGCGTGCCAACACCCTGTCCACCTCGCTGAGGACCGAAGCCGATACCTTGCAGCAGGCGCAGCAGGCCAACACCATGGCACCGGCGGCGTTCGAGGCCAGGGTGAAGGAATTCCAGGGCAAGCAGGACGCCGCGCGCACCGAGCTGGAAGGCAAGCAGCGCGCTCTCCAGCTGTCCAACGCCTATGCCATCGAACAGATCAACCGGGCGCTCGACCCGATTATCAAGGCGGTGATGACCGAGCGCCGGGCCCAGATCGCCCTGGCATCGGGCGCCACCGTGGCCGTGGGGCCGGGCGTGGACGTGACCACCGATGTCGTCACCCGCCTTAACACCCAGCTGCCGCGCGTCGGCACGACGCCGCCTGCCGGCTGGCAGCCGGGCGGTGCGGCCGCCGGGCCCGCCGCCGCTGCCCCAGCCGCGGCACCGGCCGCCGCAGCACCGGCCGCGCCGGCGCGATGAGTGAGGACACGGTCACCGGGGGAGCCAATCCCCCGGCGACGGAGGCGCTCGACATCCGGCGGGTGATGGCGTTGCTGCCGCATCGCTATCCCTTCCTGCTGATCGATCGGGTGGTGTCGCTGAAACGCGACCATTCGGTCCAGGCGATCAAGGCCGTCAGCGTCAACGAGCCGTTCTTTCAAGGGCATTTCCCGACCCGGCCGATCATGCCCGGCGTCCTCATCATTGAGGCGATGGCGCAGGCGGCGGGTGTTCTGGCGATCGAGACGCTGGGCCTCGCCGATGCGGGCAAGCTCGTTTATTTCATGGCGGTCGAGAATGCGAAGTTTCGCGCGCCGGTGGAACCGGGCGTGCTGCTGACGATCGATGTCGCGTTCGTCCAGAAGCGGGCATTCGTGTGCAAATTCGCTGGCCGCGTGTCGGTGGACGGCAAGCTGGTGGCCGAAGCCAACTTCACGGCGATGGTGGCCGATCCTCCGCAATGATTTCCCTGCCGCCTTCGAAGGCGGCAAGGTCTTCCGGCCGATTGATGTTGGCGATGGGGTCGGGCAGCGATACTCGCCGTGCGCCGATGCGGCTGATC
The DNA here is from genome assembly GCA_037190805.1 of Sphingomonas sanxanigenens. GTDB lineage: Bacteria > Pseudomonadota > Alphaproteobacteria > Sphingomonadales > Sphingomonadaceae > JBBCJR01. The sequence goes on from JBBCJR010000024.1 coordinate 10,038, forward strand.
CAGGTCGCCATCGACCGATCCGCTTCCGTTTCCAGATGGTGGATGAGCCGGGACGCCAGCGCCGTCGACCATAGCCCCAGCAGGGGCTGGCCGGCCACCACCGCCGGGGCCTCGCCCAGCCGGACTCGGAGATCGAGCGGCAGATCGGGCAGGTCGCAGCCACTGGTCAGCACCGCGTCGAACCCATCCTTCAGGGCAAGCTCGAGAGCCCCGGCAAGGCCGGCCAGAGGCCCAAGGCCGGGCGCGGGTCGATCGTCGACGCGGACGAGGCCGGCCCAATCGCGGCCAGAGACCACCACCCTGTCGACCTGGGGGCGCAGGCGCGCGGCGACATGGTCGATGAGGGCGATACCGCCCGCCAGCGCGGCGGCCTTGTCCGAACCGAACCGACGCGCCTGACCGCCGGCAAGGATCGCGCCGAGCAGTCGCGTCATGTCAGTTCCCATCCGTCGCGGTTCATCCGTACCCCGAATATCGCCGCGAGATGGTGCTCGTCGAGAGTGGCGGTAGGCGGCCCGTCGGCGACGACGCGGCCATCATCGACGATGAGGATACGGTCGCACAGGCGATGGGCAAGCGACAGGTCGTGGATCGCCAGCAGGATGGTCGTGCCCCGCCGCGCCTCCGCCCGCAACGCGCCCAGCAGGCGAAGCTGCCAGCGTGGATCAAGATTGGCGATCGGCTCGTCCAGCAACAGCAGAGCGGGCCGGGCGACCATGGCGCGCGCCAGCATCACCCGTGCCCGTTCACCCGTCGACAGGCGCGACAGCGGGCGGAATGCCAGTGCCTCGGCGTCGACCCGGGCGAGAGCCTGGTCGACATCCGCCCGGG
>JBBCJR010000025.1:0-65869 GCA_037190805.1 Sphingomonas sanxanigenens
GGCTTTCACCTCTAACTTACAAAGCCGCCTACGTGCGCTTTACGCCCAGTAATTCCGAACAACGCTAGCCCCCTCCGTATTACCGCGGCTGCTGGCACGGAGTTAGCCGGGGCTTATTCTCCCGGTACAGTCATTATCTTCCCGGGTAAAAGAGCTTTACAACCCTAAGGCCTTCTTCACTCACGCGGCATTGCTGGATCAGGCTTTCGCCCATTGTCCAATATTCCCCACTGCTGCCTCCCGTAGGAGTCTGGGCCGTGTCTCAGTCCCAGTGTGGCTGATCATCCTCTCAGACCAGCTACGGATCGTCGCCTTGGTGAGCCTTTACCTCACCAACAAGCTAATCCGACGCGGGCTCATCCTCAGGCGATAAATCTTTGGACCGAAGTCATCATATGGTATTAGCTCAAGTTTCCCTGAGTTATTCCATACCTGAGGGCAGATTCCCACGTGTTACGCACCCGTGCGCCACTAAGCCCGAAGGCTTCGTTCGACTTGCATGTGTTAGGCATGCCGCCAGCGTTCGTTCTGAGCCAGGATCAAACTCTCAAGTTCATGTTCGAACTTTCCACCGGGAACCAGTGAAAAGCCCGTTCAAGGAGCTATCCTATCTGCACAACGTCACTAGCATTCATTGGCCAAAGCCAATGAAGCATTGTGGTACGTTAAGACATGATAGACAGCGAATTACCGGTGCACGGACCCCTTGAGTGATCCGGACCGGGGCCGCCGCCCACATGTCCCTTCATCTAACCGACGATGAGAAAGAGCCGAAACCGCCCTGCCTCCAGAATTATCTTTCTGGAAACCGAGCCGGTTTTTGCTAAGACCGCTTCGAGCGAGGCCGGTAAGGCCGTGTCCGTCGCGGTGAGGGGCTTATATGGGCGGGGTGGTCGACCCGTCAACACCCTCGTGGCAATTTTCTTACATCTTATGCTTATTCCCGTTTCAGAGCCCGTAATTGCTGGGTTTCGGCGATTGGCGCGGTAGAGAGCGGAACGATGGAATCGGGGGCGAACTGAGTCGGCATGACGGGAATCGATCAAGACTCGACCTTGCGCGCTCGTGTCCGCACCGCCGTGATCTGGCGGTCTGGCAGCCAGATCGCCGCGCAGATGCTGGTCTGGTGCTCGACCTTCATCGTGATTCGGCTGCTGGAGCCATCGGACTACGGCCTGCTGGCCATGACCCAGGTCGTCACCGCCTTCCTGATGATGCTGAATGGATGGAGCTTCGCGGGCGCGCTCGTGCGTGACGGGGATATCAGCCAGCACCGGGTGCGGCAGGTCCTTGGCCTGCTCCTGATCGTCAACGGGGGCCTGGCGCTCATCCAGTTCGCCGCGGCCCCGCTGGTCGCGGCCTATTACCGGCAGCCCACCCTTGCCAGCATGCTTCAGGTTCAGGCCCTGCTCTACTTCACCATCCCCTTCATCGCGGTACCAATGGCTCTGCGGTCGCGACAGATCGATTTCCGAAGCCAGGCGAAGGTCTATTTTTTTGCGAGCGTTCTGTCGGCGGCAGCCCAGCTGTCAGCGGCCTTCGCGGGATTTGGCGTCTGGACACTCGTGGTCGGGCCAGTGGTGCTTTACGTCGGTCGCGCGGTGGGCTTGGCGATCGCGACTCGCTGGCTGGTCTGGCCGACGCTCGATCTGCGCGGTACCGGAAGCGTGTGGCACTATGGCGGAGTCGTCATTCTCGGCGATCTCTTGTGGTTCGCCTACAGCCAGTCCGACATCGCGCTGGGCGGACGGGTGCTGCCTGCCCACGAGATCGGTCTTTATTCGACTGCGCTGTTTCTGGTGCAGCTGCTCAACGCCAAGTTCCTGCCAGCGCTGAATGAGGTCGGGTTTACCGCCTTTGCCCGCATCCAGGGCGACGTGCGCGCCGTGGCATGGAATTTCGTCAAGGCGGTGCGGCTCGTCATGCTGGTCGGCCTGCCGTTCTACTTCGGCTTGGCAGCCGTCGCCCGGCCATTCACCGACGTCCTGCTGGGCGAAAAATGGACCGAAGCCGCGCCGATCATCCGCCTGCTTGCCCTGGCCATGCCTATGGTCACGCTTCAGGTCCTGTTCGCGCCGGCAACCAACGCGCTCGGACGTCCCGGCCGGGCAATGACCGCATCGGTGATCGGCTGCCTGGTCATGCCAGGCGCTTATCTGGTTGGTTTGCGCTACGGGGTAACAGGCTTGGCGCTCGCTTGGCTGCTCGCCTTCCCCCTGGTGACGGTGGCGACCGCGGCCATTTCGATACCGGTGCTCGGCCTCACCTGGTTGGACCTCGGTCGCGCGATTCGTCCCGGTCTGGTCGCTGCGCTGCTGATGGCCGGCCTTGTCGTGGGGGCGGACACCATCATTCCGATCACCACCGCCCTGCCCCGGCTGGCAATGCTGGTCGCCATCGGCATTGCCGCCTATGCCGGGCTCCTGAAGCTGCTGTTTCCCGAGACGGTACGGGAACTGCTGGCGCTCGCCCGGCGCTAGATCCCGAATACGGGTGGGCGGACGCCTTCATCCGCGCGTGATGTACTCCCGCAACGCCATCGCCTCACGCTCGATACCGTCGATACGGCACTTCACCAGATCGCCGATCGAGATGAAGCCCACCAACCGCCCGTTTTCCACGACCGGCAAGTGGCGAATCCGCCTGCGCGTGATAAGGCCCAGCGCAGCCAGAACGCCGTGGCTGCGCTCCACGGTGACGGGCGGCGCGGTCATCACCCGTTCGACCGGCCAGTCGAGAACCGCCGCACCATCGCGGCGAAGGCCGTAGATGACATCGCGTTCGGAAAAGATGCCGACCAGCTGCCCTTCATCCAGCACCGGCATGGCCCCGATTCGGCGATCCGCGAGACGCGCCACCGCATCCCGAACCGGGGTTCCCACCTCGACGGCGATCACCTCGCCGTCACGTTCCTCTAGCAAGGCTCCAATGGTCATCGGCGCTCTCCTTCGGACAATGGCTTGATGATCCCATGCCGGAAGACCAAAGGAAAGCCATGACCGACCAATTACCTTCCACCCATGATCATTGGCGCCGATTCCGCTGGCTGATGGTCCTGATGAGCGTCGCCGCAACCATCTCGACCGTCGCCGCGCTCTGGTGGCTCGAGTGGACGGGCGTCAAGGTCGAGCCATTGCTGGCGCTGATGGTGGCGGTGGGCATCTTCCTTACCGTCATGCTGGCAGCGGCGCTGATGGGCCTCGTCTTCCTCAGCAACCGATCCGGGCTCGACGAAGAGGTCGAAGATTTCGGACGAACCCGTGACCACGACACACCCTGATCCTTAAACCGTCCACAACAAAAAAGGCCCTGCGGCGCATCGTGCGCCGCAGGGCCTTTCAATTCTCGAACGCACCCTGGCGATCAGGCGTCGACGGTCACCGCATCGTCGACCGGCCGGCGGCGCGGACGCCCCCGACGGCGAGGCGCCTCCACTTCCGCATCGGCCACTGCCGGCGACTCGACGGGAGCTTCCTGCACCACCGCCTCGGTGCGAGGCGTACGACGCGTCGTGCGGCGGGCCGGCGAAGCCTCGGCCACAGCTTCGCCTTCCTCGGCGTCATAGCGGATATCGACCGGTCGACGCGGGCTCTGGCGGGGTCGCACCGGCCGCTCGTGCCCCTCTTCCGCGGCGCTCGCGCCATCCCGCACATAGGCGCGGCTGCCATCGCCTGCGGCACGCGCTGGACCGGGCAGGCCGGCGATCTCGCCCCGCTCGTCGCCATCATCATCTTCGATGTCGTCGTCGCGCTCCCGATCGTCGCGCACATCCTCGCGCTGGCGACCGCGCATATCCTCTTGCCGGCCTCTCTGTTCGGCCAGCAGGCGGAAATAATGGTCGGCGAACTGAAGATAATATTCGGTCTGAACCCGATCACCCTGCATCTGCGCGTCGCGCGCCAGCACCTTGTACTTCTCGTGCAGCTGGTGGGCATTGCCGCGCTGACGACTGTCGATGCGGTTGCCCTCGGTCATCGAGCGCCCCAACCCGTTCTGCTGGCGCGGCCCATTGCGTCCCCGGCGGCGACCGCCGTTCTGACGATTATTGATCAAAGTGCCTCAATCCCTTGCTCGTGGCCGCATGACGGCCTTCGGGTAGACGTCTGACCTGCAACGCCAGCGGAACGGCATTTTCTGCCGCGCCGCCTCTTGCCAAAACCAACAGCGAACCATCGGCAAAAGCTAAGGGGGTCAGGGCGAGGGTCCTGTTCGACCAGCTCGCTCGCCGCCTACATAGCGATGCAATCTGGTCGATCCAAGCTTATTCTTTCGTAGATGCGAACAGAATTACCCGATCGCGTCCGGCCAGATCGCGATGGACCTCGCCGCAAAGCCCCGCCTGGACGCCGATCGCCATCACCGCCGCCGCCTGCGAAGCACCGATTTCCACCACCGCCCGACCGCCTGGCGCAAGCAACTGCGGGATTTGCGGCAGCAGCCGGTAATACTCGTCCAACCCCTCCGGCCCCGCGAACAAGGCCGAGGCGGGTTCATGCTCGACCACGTCGCGCGAAAGCGCCGCGCCATCCTCGACATAGGGCGGATTCGCCAGGATCAGATCGAAGCGCTCGTCCAGCCCCTCTCCCCAATCACCCAAACGCCATTCCACGCGGGCTCCAAGCCCGGTGTCGAGACCGTTCGTCCGCGCGACAGTCAGCGCCGTCGTCGAGCGGTCAATGCCGATCCCCGTCGCCCCCGGCCATTCCGCCAACGCCGCCAGCAGCAAGGCCCCGCTGCCCGTGCCCAGATCCAGGATGCGCTTCGGCGACACCGTGCAGGCGCCAAGGGCGACGCTAATCAGGGTCTCGCTGTCCGGCCGGGGAATCAGCACCGCGGGCGACACGGCGAGCGAGAGGGTCCAGAAATCCCGGCGGCCAAGGATATAGGCCACCGGCTCTCCACCCGCCCGGCGGTCGATCAGACCGGCGAAGTCAGGCGGCATCGCATCATCGCCGCCCCGCAGCAGCAAAACCTGGCGATCACATGCCAGCGCATGGGCCATCAGCAGTTCGGCGTCGAGCCGCGGCGTCTCGCTGGTGTCCGCCAACCGCGCGGTCGCCTGCGCGATCGCCTCGCGGACACGCATCGGATCAACCCTCGCCGTCGAGATTGGCGAGTCGGCTGGCCTGATCCTCTGCGATCAGGGCCTGGACCAGATCGTCGAGAGCCGGTCCCTCCAATATCTCGGGCAGACGATGCACGGTCAGATTGATGCGGTGATCGGTCACCCTGCCTTGCGGGAAATTATAGGTGCGGATGCGTTCCGACCGATCGCCCGATCCGACCATCGACCGCCGGGCCCCGGCCCGGGCGTTCGCCAGCTTCTCGCGCTCCAGCTCGTAAAGCCGGGCGCGCAGCACCTTCATCGCCTTGGCCTTGTTCTTGTGCTGCGATTTCTCGTCCTGCTGACTGACTACGAGACCGGTCGGTAGGTGCGTGATGCGAACGGCGCTGTCGGTGGTATTCACCGACTGGCCGCCCGGCCCCGACGAGCGGAACACGTCGATCCTGAGGTCCTTGTCGTCGATCTGGACGTCGACCTCTTCCGCTTCCGGCAGCACCGCGACGGTCGCGGCGGACGTATGGATCCGCCCTCCGCTTTCCGTGACCGGCACCCGCTGGACCCGGTGGACGCCGCTTTCGAACTTCAGCCGGGCGAACACACCACCGCCGGTGACGCTGGCCACCACTTCCTTGAACCCGCCGACATCGGATGCGGAAGCCGAGATCGGCTCCACCCGCCATCCCCGCTCCTCGGCATAACGCTGGTACATGCGGAACAGGTCCCCGGCGAACAGGGCCGCCTCGTCCCCGCCCGTGCCGGCGCGAATTTCGAGGATCGCCGACCGCTCGTCCGCGGCATCGCGAGGCAGCAGCTTCAGCGCCAGCTCTCTCTCGGCATCGCCAAGGCGCTCGCGCACAGCGGGCAACTCCTCCTCGGCCAGCGCCTTCATCTCGGCATCGCCCAGCATGTCGACGAGGCCCGCTTCCTCCTCGCGCAATTCGCGCAGCGCGCGGGCGGCCTCCGCAACAGGTTCAAGCTCGGCATAGTCCTTCGACAACTGGACGAAACGCTCTGCCGGCAGGTCGCCCCGCGCCATCTGCGCTGCGAGCTCGCTGTGCCGTGCCTCGATCTGCGCCACCCGCTCGGGGCCGATGGCGCTCACCGGCCGATCACCTCGACCAGCCGGTCAAGCGGCACCTGGCTCTGCTCGCCGCTGCCCAGCGTCTTCACCGTCGCCACGCCCTGAGCCAGTTCGTCCTCGCCCAGGATGACCGCATAGCTGGCACCGCTAGTGTCAGCCCGTTGCATCCGCTTCTTCATATTGCCGCGAAAGCCCATGTCGGCTGCGATGCCGGCACGGCGCAGCTCCGCCAGGACATTCTGTCCGGCGACTTCAGCGGCCGCGCCCATCGGCACGACCATCACGGAAACAGCGGAAATTGCGGGCGCAGCGATCAGCATCGCCAGCCGCTCGATCCCCGCCGCCCAGCCCACGCCCGGCGTAGGTGGGCCACCCAGCGCCTCGACCAGCCCGTCATAGCGCCCACCGGCCAGCACCGTGCCCTGAGCGCCCAATGCGTCAGTGACGAACTCGAACGCGGTGTGGCGATAATAATCGAGGCCGCGAACCAGCCGACCGTCCCGCGTCCAGGCCACACCCGCCGCGTCCAAACCGCGGGTCACCGCTTCGAAGAACGCGCCCGCCTCGCTGGTCAGATAGTCGTCGATCGCCGGCGCCGCATCGGCGATCGGGCGGTCGCGGGCATCCTTGGAATCGAGGATGCGCAGCGGATTGCGCGCCAGCCGGTCGCGGCTTTCCTCCGACAGGGCGTCGGCATGAGCCGAGAAATGGGCGACCAGCGCATCACGCCACGCGCTCCTCGTCTCGGAATCGCCAAGGGTATTGAGATGCAGGGTGACATTGCCGGCAATGCCCAGCTCGGCCAGAAGCTGGCTGGCGAAGGACAGCAACTCGACATCGGCCGCCGGCTCGCCCGCGCCCAATATTTCGGCGTCAAGCTGGTGAAACTGACGAAACCGTCCCTTTTGCGGTCGCTCATAGCGGAAGGCGGGACCCCAGCTGCTGACCTTCAAGGGCGCCCACTGCTGCCACCCTTCGCTGACATAAGCGCGCGCGATGCCGGCGGTAAACTCAGGCCGCAGGGTCAGCGAGTCGCCGCCCCGGTCCTCGAAGCTGTACATCTCCTTCGACACAACGTCGGTCGTCTCACCCAGCGATCGGGCGAACACCGCCGTCTGCTCGAACACCGGCACTTGTACCGGCTGGAAGGCGAACAGCCGGGCGACGCGTGCGAAGGTTCGCACCACGGTCTCGAATCGAGCCGCGTCCTCGCCGATCATGTCCTGGGTGCCGCGCACGCGCTGCGGTTTCGCTATCTGGTTCACGGCCGCGCCCTTAGAAGAATTTCGCGCGAAACAGAAGCACCCCTTGCGACGCTGCATCGCACAAGACTAGAGGGGCGCGGCATTCCTGTTGTGAGTAACCCATGAATATCGACTTTATCCCGATCGGCAATGATCCGCCGAACAGCGTCAACGTCATCATCGAGGTTCCCGCCGGTGGCGAACCGGTGAAGTACGAGTTCGACAAGGCATCGGGCGCCATCTTCGTCGACCGTATCCTTCATACGCCGATGCGCTATCCCGCCAATTACGGTTTCGTGCCGCATACGCTGTGCGGCGACGGCGATCCGCTCGATGCGCTGGTCATCGCCCGCTCACCGTTCATTCCGGGGTCGGTCGTACGTGCCCGCCCGGTGGCGGTGTTGAAGCTGGAGGACGAGGCCGGCGGCGACGAAAAGCTGATCACCGTTCCCGACAACAGCCTGTTTCCCTATTATGAAAAAGTGAACGAGCGCGGCGACCTGCCCGACATCGTCATGCAGCAGATCGAACACTTCTTCACCCACTACAAGGACCTGGAGCCAAACAAGTGGGTGCGGATCGGCACCTGGGGCGACGCCGAGGAGGCACGCGCCCTGATCCTCGACAGCATCGAGCGCGCGCGCGCCGCTGCCTGATTTTCGGCCCGGCAGGTCCGCAACCACGGCCTGCCGGGCTTTACCGTCCCCACCGGGTTAAGCAGACGTTCAACGCTTCCCACGCAGTCTTGCGCAATGGGCCGCCATCGGCTTTTGTCGTGGCTGCCGGGAGACTGTTGATGACGAGGCTGCTGACCGCCGCGCTGTGCGCCCTGATGATATCCTGTCCCGCGCTCGCCCAGCGCGCGGATCAACCGCGAGCCCAGCGTGGCGATCGCCTGGAGCGGCCGGATATGCGCCCGGATCGCGCACGCCCGCGCGGCGACTACAATGCCGACCGCGGATTGGAACGACGCGCGGAGCGGTTCCAGTATCGCGCCGGCCGGGACAATCGGACGGACCGCTATCGTTATGAACGCCATCGCTATGACCGGCCCGAGGTCCGCTATCGCTATGATCGCAACCGCGCCTACAACGACTATCGTTATGGCGCGGGCCGGGTCTATGCGCGCGACCGCTTCGGCTATGGTCGCGGTCCCTGGTATGGTGCGCCCTATCGCGTATGGGGGCCGGGTCAATATATCCCGCGCGGCTACTGGCAGGGTGGCTGGTCGCCTTACATGATCGGTGACTGGGGCGGCTATGGCCTCCATCGTCCGCCCCATGGGCATGGCTGGGTTCGCTACCACGACGATTTGTTGCTGATCGTGCTGGCGAACGGGCTGGTTCGCGAGATTCTGCGCGGCGGCTGGAGAGATCGTTGGGACCGCTACGACGACGGCTATTACGAACCGCCCTACTGAAGACCGTCGACCCTAGCGCACCTTCCGCCAGCCGGCGTCGTCGAGTGTGAAACGATGCGTCGTCGCGACGGCGAACGGGCTGCCGCCCTCGCTGGTCACGACATCGATGGCCAGCTGCCCGGGTTCGATCGCGATCAGATTGAAGCTGTTCGGCTCTCCCCGTCGCCGCACCGACGTCGCGGTTCCGGCCTGCACGACCAGGATACCGACGTCGGCGGACAGGGTGGCGATCTCGTTGGTGATGTGCGCCGTGTGGTTATGGCCCGCCAGAAGCAGGTGGACATGGGCATCCCGCGCCGCCGCCAGCGCGGCGTCGCCGTTGTCGAGGGGAGCCAGAAGCTCTCCTTCGCGGCGGCCCGGCAACGGCACGATCGGGTGGTGGGTGACGAGGAGGCGGATCATCCGGCGCGGCAGGGACGCGAAGTGATCGCCGATCTCGGCGATCTGATCCCGGTTCAGCCGTCCGTCCTTGACCGTCAGCGACCGGGGGCTGAACAGGCCGAGGACAGCGATCTCGTCATCCTCATAGCGGTGGCGGCGCCCTCGCTGGATGATCCGGCAATAGCGGCCCAGCGGCGACAGAAAGCGGCGGAACAGGTCATAGAGCGGGACGTCGTGATTGCCGGGAACCACGACCACGTCCATCCCGCCTGCCTCGATCCGGCGCAGCAGGGCGTCGGCCTCGCGGAACTGGGATACCCGGGCCCTTTGGGTGAGATCGCCGCTGACGACAACCAGATCGGGCCGGGCAGCGGCCAGCCACTCCTCCAAACGAGTCACGACGGCAGGATCGTGCGCCCCGAAATGAAGGTCGGACAGATGGGCGATGCGCTTCATGACGCATCCTGCGGCACGATCACCAACAGGGCACCCGGCCGGATATGGAACCGCAGCGGCGTCTGCAGGCGGACATATTCCCCGTCGATTCCGAGCGCGATCGCGCGTGCATGGGCCTCCACCGTCACCGCCGCGCCCTCTCCCACCAGCGCGAAGTCGCGTTCCGGGTTCACCCGTCCAACCAGCAGCCGCGCGGCGAACGCCAGCAGGCCGATGCGTGTGCAATTCTTCAATGCATGAACGCTGAGCAGCCCGTCCTGCAGCGACCGACGCTGCCCGAGGGCGCCGGGGTCAAGCGAATAGGCGTTGTTGCCGACGAAAAGCAGCGGCGTCAGAATCCGAGTGGGATTACCCTCGATCGTCACCCGCAACCGGTGATGGCGCAGGCGGGCCAAAGTGCGCCACGCCGCCGGAACGCTCGCCAGCCACTTGGGCAGTCCCCGTCGCCGTTCCGCATCGCGATCCCGCACCCAGGTCGGATAGATGCCGATCGAGCAATTGTTGACGAAGACCCGTCCATTCACCTCGCCCAGATCCACTCGGCTGGTCCGGCCTGCGGCGATCATGGCGGCCGCCTCGTCGAGATCATCGGGCACGCCAAGGTCGCGGGCCAGATGATTCAACGTGCCAAGCGGCAGGATCCCAAGCGGCACGTCGCCATCCGCCAGCACACCGGCCACGCTGCTCAGCGTGCCGTCGCCGCCGCCGGCGACCAGCATGGATGGCCCAGCCTTCACCGCAGCGGTCACTGCGTCGACCAGCCGCGCTCCCTCGACGACCATGGTCGTCGTCGCGACCCCGGCCGTGTCCAGCGCCTGCCGGACTCGATCGACAAGCTCTTCTCCGCCGCGCAGCATCGTGCCGCCGCCGGCATTAAGGATCAGGGGAATGCTGTCAGCCATGCGACCGCCAACGAAACGGCGCGGGAAAGTTTCCCTGATCACCGATCGGTGGCGCGCAGCACCGCATCCAGCCGCGCCGCTTCGGTCGCCAGATTATGGCGGGCGCGGACGTCGGCATGGGCGCTGGCGCCCATGCCCGCCAGCTGGTCGGCAGGCGTCTCGGCCAGCCGGTCCAGACCATCGGCAAAGGCCCGGATGTCCCCAGCCGGCACCAGCCAGCCGTTGACGCCATCGCGAACCAGTTCAGGCACGCCGGCGATGGTCGTCGCCAAAGCTGGGCGTCCCATCGCCATCGCCTCCATCAACACGGTCGGCAGTCCTTCGGCGAAGCTGGGCGAGACGATGGCGCTGGCCCCGGCGATGACCCGGCGCACCGCCTCCCCGGACAGGGAGCCATGGAAAGTAAGGCGGTCGGCAACCCCCAGTTCGACGGCGCGCGCCTCAAGCGTCCGCCGAGCAGGGCCGTCGCCGACGATATCGACATGGAGATCGCCCTTCGTCCGCGCCAGCGCCTCGATCAGCACCGGCAGCCCCTTCTGCGGTGCGATCCGGCCGATCACGCACAGCCGCCGCTGGCCGGCCGGGATCGGGCGCAGGTCGAAAAACGGCTCGTCCACCGCCACCCGGACGATATGGATTCGCGGCCAGTCGGCCGGGTCGGCCCAGCGCATCAGTTGCGCCGAGCAGAAGGACGAGATGGCGGTCACGAAGCGCGCCTCGGCGATCATCCCGCCAACGTCCCAGGCGGCCGGCGCGTCGAAATCGGTCGGGCCATGGAAGGCGATCGAATAGTCGGGGCCGCCGACCCGCCGGGCAAGCCGGGCGACGAGACCACCGTTGGTGCCAAAATGGACGCGGACGAGCGTGCTCCCCGCCCGACGGGTCAATTCGGCCAGCATCATCGCCTCGGCGACATAAACCAGCATCTTGTGAACCGGCAGGCCCCGTTTCAGCCCGAACCGAACCGCCCACAGCGTCGTCGCCAACGTCTTGCCCGGCGCCCGCGCCAGCCGGGCCAGAACTTGACCCAGCATGCGCCCGACTGGTTGCTGGAGCAGGTTCACCGTCCGCTCCGCTTCCGCCAGGTCGAGAGGATCGACCAGGCGGTCGCCCGAAGCGCGCAGGCTGATGCGCTGGACGCTGTGGCCCAGCTCTTCCAGCGCGATCACCTCGCGGCGGATGAAGGTGTGGCTGATGGCGGGATAGAGATTGGTGAAGTAGGTCAGCTTCACCGCAGGCGCTCCGCGGCGCTCTGGTCGCGGATGGGCTTGAACTCCGACCCCTCGGCCCAGTTGGGCCAGTCGGAGCCATTCGCCAGCTTTTCCCCCACGGCCTTCAGCAGGGCGATATCCTGGGCAAGGCCGGCGAGATCCCAGTCCGCCCGCCACTCGTCAGCGGGCTGGTGATAGCGTTCCGCCGTGTAAGCCGCAGCGGCCGCCTCGCCCCGCGCCTTGCCGCCCTTCACCAGGTCGTCGCCAGAATCGAACGAAATCGCCGGCACGCCGCGTTTCGCGAAGGAGAAATGATCCGAGCGGAAGAAATAGCCCGCCTCCGGATGCGGGTCGGGCACATAGACGCGCCCGCGCGCCTTGGCTTCCTCGATCAGCAGATCGAGCAGCCCCAGCCGTGCCGAACCGGAAATGGTGAAGTTACGCGTCGGTCCCTCGACGCCAAGGGCATCCATGTTGAGCACGCCTACTGTCCGGCCGAGCGGATAGAGCGGCTTTTCCGCGTAATATTCCGATCCCAGCAGCCCCTGTTCCTCGGCGGCAAGGGCCAGGAACAGCACGGTCCGGGCTGGCGATGGCCCCGCAGCAAATCCGCGCGCCATTTCGATCAGGGCGGCGGTGCCGGTGGCATTGTCGACGGCGCCATTATAGATGCGATCGCCCCGCGCATCCGGCTCGCCGATCCCCAGATGGTCCCAGTGGGCGGAATAGATCACCACCTCCTCCGGCCGGCTGACGCCCTCCACCTTGCCGACAACATTGCGTGACGTGATGACCTCGGACTTGACCCCATAGTCGGCGCTGAGCGTCGCCTTCAACGGCACCGGCCGAAAGTCGCGCTGGCGGGCAGATGCCTTCATCGCCTCAAAGTCGAGGCCCGACGCCCGGAAGAGTTCGACCGCGAGATCGCGCTGCATCCACCCCTCGAAGGGGGTCGCGCCAGCCGCCGGATCGGGGCGCACGATGTCAAACAAAGGCCCCGTGTTTGAATTCCTCACCGTCGCCCACCCATAAGCTGCGGGCGCATCTTCGTGGATCACCAGGACGCCGGCCGCGCCGCGCCGCGCGGCCTCCTCGAACTTGTAGGTCCAGCGGCCATAATAGGTCATCGCCCGGCCGCCGAAATCGCCCTCTCCCGTCTCGAAATCAGGATCGTTGACCAGCACCACCATGACCTTGCCGGACAGGTCGGCACCCTTGAAGTCATCCCAGTCGCGTTCGGGCGCGGTCACGCCATAGCCGACGAACAGCAGTGGTGCTTCGCTCAACGATACCTTCGCCTGCCCGGTCGCGGGAGGGCGCACTGCGATCTCCTGGCCCTGGGTCAGGTCGCGCTTCACTCCCGCGACATCGACGACAAGGCGTGGCGCGCCAACGATCTCTGCACGCAACAAGGGCACGTCCTGCGTCCACCCGCCATCGGGTGCGCCCGGCGCCACGCCCACGGCCTTGAATTGCTTGATCAAATAGTCGACCGTCCGATCCTCGCCGGGCGTGACCGGCGCTCGCCCCTCGAAAGCGTCGGAGGACAGGATACGAATATGATCTGACAGGCGCGCGGTTTCATCCGCTGGCGGAGCGGCGATCGCCGGCGTCGCCAGCAGAGCAAGCCAAAGAAAGACTTTCCTGTTCATCGTCGACCTTGCATAGCGATGCGGACCCGGGACTATTAAGGCGAGGTTGAGCCGTCGACCAGTGCATGACCGAATTCGCCATCGATCCACATACCGGCTTTCATTACGGGTTCATCTGATGTGGGATGTTTGCACCGCGTGAAGACAACAGCCCTCGTCGCCCTGCTATCGCTGCCGCTCGCCGCCTGTGCGGTCGGGCCTGATTATCAGCCGCCCGCCACCGCCTCGCTCAGCCTGCCGGACGGTTATTCCGGTCCCACGGCGGCGCCCGGCGAAGCGGCAAACCTCGGCAACTGGTGGAACCGGTTCGGCGATCCGGTCCTCGAAAATCTCGTCGACCGGGCGCTTTCCGCCAATCTGGATATCGCCCAGGCCGTCGCCAGACTGCGCCAGTCGCGCGAACTTGTCGTTCAAGCCGGCGCATCGCGTCTGCCGACGGTAAACGGATCCGCTGGCGCCGGGCATATCTTCACCAATCGTTTCGCCGACAGCGATAATTTGTCGGTGGGCGCCGACGCGTCCTATGAGGTTGATATCTTTGGCCGTGTCAGCCGTTCAATCGAAGCCGCCCGCGCCAATGCAGAGGCCGCCGGCTTTACCGTCGAGACGACGCGCGTGTCGATCGCGGCTGAAACCGCCAGCGCCTATATTCAGGCGCGTGCGGCCGAGGCGCGCCTGACAGTCGCGCGTGAAACACTGGCGATCCAGGACGACAACCTCCAGATCGCGGGCTGGCGCGCTCAAGCCGGACTTGTCTCATCCCTCGACGAGGAACAGGCCCGCACGCAAAGAGCCCAGACCGCCGCTACCATTCCGACCCTGGAATCCAGCTACGCCAACGCCGTCAATCGGTTGGCCGTCCTCATCGGCGATGCGCCAGGCACTATTTCGGCAGAACTCGGCAATGCGCCGATCCCGGCCGGGCCAGATGACATCGCGGTCGGCATACCCGCCGACACGCTGCGTCAGAGGCCTGATGTGCGTACGGCGGAACGCGCGCTGGCGGCGGCGACGGCGCAGATCGGCGTCACCGCTTCGCAGCTTTATCCAGGCCTTCGCCTGTCGGGGAACATCGGCACCACGGCCGCCTCAATCGGCGCGCTGGGCGAGGTGCTGACAGGCGGCCTGTCCGCCAGCCTTGCCCAACTGATCTTCGATGGCGGCCGGGTCCGCTCGCAGGTTCGGGCTCAGCGCGCCGCCACCGACGGCGCCCTCGCCGCCTATCGTCAGTCGGTGCTGATCGCGCTCGAAGATGTCGAAAACGGGCTGGTCGCACTCGATAGCACGAAAAGGCGGCAGAGCGAGCTGGCGATCGCCTTCGACGCCGCCAATAACGCCGCCATTCTGGCCCGCAGCCAGTATCGGGCTGGCCTGACCGACTTCCGTACTCTGCTCGACGCCGAACGGTCGCTTCTGTCCGCCCGTGACGGGCTGACCACCGCGCGGGCCGACCAGTCGCTCGCCGTCGTCCAGCTCTATCGCGCGCTTGGCGGCGGCTGGCAGACGGCCGATCTCACCTCCACGGATTCAGCCCCATGACAGATACCCCGGCCAACAGCGTTTCGGCGTCCGAACTGGACGCCTTTCTCGGCGCGCCACCGCCATCGCCCTGGCGGCGGCGGGTAATCTGGGGCGGCACCGCAGTCGTGCTGATCGCCTTGCTGTTTCTGCTCAGCCGCTGTTTCAGCGCCGAGGGCGCGCCGATCTATGCGACGAGCGAGGCGCGCAAGGGCGAACTCACCGTCACCGTCTCGGCAACGGGCAAGCTGGCGCCGACCAACCAGGTCGACGTCGGGTCGGAACTGTCGGGGCTGATCGTCAAGGTGATGGTCGACAACAACGACCGGGTCAGCGCCGATCAAGCCCTGGCGGAGCTCGACCCGGCCCGGCTGGACGATGCCGTCACCCGGTCCCGCGCGACGTTGGGCGCGCAGGAAGCAACGGTTGCCCAGGCCCGCGCCACCCTCGCCGAAGCCGAGGCGACGCTTGGCCGCTTTCGCGAGGTCAGCCGGCTGTCGGACGGCAAGGTTCCGGCCAAGACGGAAATGGACAGCGCCGTCGCCGCCGTCGGCCGCGCGCGCGCCAATGTGGAAGCGGCCGAGGCGAACGTCGTTTCCGCCCGTGCTCAATTATCGTCCGACAGCACCAACCGCTACCGCGCGATCATCCGTTCGCCCGTCAACGGCGTCGTGCTGTCACGCAAGGTCGAGCCCGGACAGACGGTAGCGGCGTCGTTCAACACCCCGACCCTCTTCACCATCGCCGAGGATCTCACCCAGATGCGCCTCGAAGTGTCGATCGACGAGGCGGACGTCGGCCAGGTGAAGGACGGCCAGCGGGCGACTTTCACCGTCGACGCCTGGCCTGGCCGGCGTTTCCCGGCGGCGATCACGCGTGTCGACCTTGGCGCCAATGCCAGTGGCAGCGGCGCCTCGGCGAGTTCGTCGACCACGACCGCGTCCACGTCGACCGTCGTCGCCTATACCGCCCTGCTCAGCGTCCAGAACCCCGACCTGGTGCTGCGCCCAGGCATGACCGCCACCGCCGACATCCTCGTCGACGAGCGGCGCGATGTCCTGCTGGTTCCGAACGCGGCACTGCGATTCACCCCCTCGACCGGCAGCGGCCCGCAACAGCGCGGCGCAGTGGTGAGCGCACTCACCGGCCCGCGGATGCCAGGCCGGCAAAGCAGCCGCGAAGGCAGTATCGGCGCCGGCAGCCAGCGCACGATCTATGTCCTCGACAGTGGTCGCGCAAAGGCGATCGAGGTCACGACCGGCGCCACCGATGGGCGCAACACCGAGGTCACGTCGGACAGCCTCAAGCCCGGCATGCAGGTCATCACCGGAACGCTGGCGGCAGCACGGTGAACGAACCGCTGATCCGTCTTCGGGGGATCACCAAGACCTTCGGTGAAGGGCCGGCGGCGTTCCAGGCGCTGAACGGGGTCGACCTCGATATCGAGGCCGGGGACTTCGTTGCCGTCATGGGCCCTTCCGGTTCGGGCAAGTCGACGACGATGAACATTCTGGGCTGTCTCGACACGCCGTCGGCCGGGACGTTCCGGTTCAAGGGCATTGCTGTCGAGCAGTTGAATCGCGATCAGCGGGCACTGCTTCGCCGCCGCTATCTCGGTTTCGTCTTTCAGGGCTTCAATCTGCTGGCCCGCACGACCGCGCTGGAAAATGTCGAGCTGCCCCTGCTGTATCGGGGCGAAGACCGCGAAGCCCGTCGGGTGCAGGCCATGGCGGCGCTGGAAAAGGTCGGCCTGGATCGCTGGGCGGACCATACGCCGGCCGAGCTGTCGGGCGGCCAGCAACAGCGCGTCGCGATCGCCCGCGCCATCGTCACCCATCCCGACGTGCTGCTCGCCGACGAACCGACCGGCAATCTCGATTCCGAACGGTCGATCGAGATCATGGAGTTGCTGACCGACCTCAACCAGGGCAGCGGGATCACTGTCCTGATGGTCACGCACGAGCCCGACATGGCCGCGTTCGCCCACACCATCGTGCGCTTCAAGGACGGACTGGTCGACGGCATCGAGCATAACGACCATCCCGCGTCTCGGGCGAGGAGCTAGGAATGCTCGGCACCACCATCGTTCTCGCCCTGCGCGAAATCCGCCGTCACCTGCTGAGGTCGTTCCTGACCATCCTCGGCATCGTCATCGGCGTTTCCGCGGTGATCACCATGGTGACGCTGGGCAATGGCGCTACGGCCGCCGTCAAGGAGCAGATATCCAGTCTCGGCTCGAACCTGCTGATGGTGCGGCCGGGCCAGCGCATGGGGCCCGGCGGCGGCGGCGATGCTCCACCGCCGTTCAAGATGGAGGACCTCGACGCCATCCGCGAGCAGGTCGGAGGCGTTACCGCCGTCGCCGGTCAGGCCCAGTCGTCGGGCACGGCGATCCGCAACGCCCAGAACTGGTCGACGACGATCAACGGCACCAGCAACGACTTCTTCGTCGCCCAGAACTGGGCCGTCGCCACCGGCCGCACCTTTACCGATGCGGAGGAACAGGCCGGCAAGGCCGTCTGCGTCATCGGCAACACCATCGTTGCCAACCTGTTTCAGGGTGTCGATCCGATCGGCCAGCAATTCCGCATCAACGATATCTCGTGCGAGGTGGTCGGCGTTCTGGCGACGCGGGGGCAGGGCGGTTTCGGAAATGACCAGGACGATGTCGTGGTCATGCCGATCAAGACCGTGCAGCGCCGCTTTTCCGGCAATCGTGACATCCGCGCGATCATGATCTCGGTCGACCCCGCTTATGATTCGTCGAACGTTCAGTCCGCGCTGACGGGCCTGCTGCGCGAGCGCCGCCATCTGGTCGACGGCATGCCCGACAATTTCAACATCCTCGACACCCGGCAGATATCGGATGCGGTGTCCGGTTCGACCCAGATCCTGACGTCGCTGCTCGGCGCGGTCGCGGCGGTCAGCCTGATCGTCGGCGGCATCGGCATCATGAACATCATGCTGGTGTCGGTCACCGAACGCACGCGCGAGATCGGCATCCGGCTGGCGATCGGCGCACTGGCCGGCGAGGTCCTGCTCCAGTTTCTGGTCGAGGCGGTCGCGCTGGCCTGCCTGGGCGGAATCGTCGGCATCATCCTCGCCCTTATCGCCACGGCCGGCCTCGCCCCCGTGCTGGGCATTCCGTTCACCTTCGACCCCTTCATCAATCTCGTCTCGTTCGCGGTGGCGGCATTGATCGGCGTCGTCTTCGGCTATTTTCCAGCCCGGCGCGCGGCGGGATTGAATCCGATCGACGCTCTCAGGCACGAATAGGCGGCTTTACGGGCCGGCCATTCCGTCGCAGGCTCGTCCGGCAGATCGCATGGGGTTCGAGTGTAATGAACATCCGTATCTGGGGTCCGATCCTGGCTGGCGTGGCCGCGTTGCTGCCCGTCGCCGCGCTCAGCATCGATCGACCGCAGGTGACGCGTTTCACCCCCGAGGGCCGCGCCGAGGATATCCGCCAGGTGACGGCCCGCTTCTCGATGGCGATGGTCCGCTTCGGCGACCCGTCGGCCCGCGATCCCTTTGCGATCGATTGCGCGGCAAAGGGCAAGGGCCGGTGGGCGGATTCGCGCACCTGGGTCTATGATTTCGATGCCCCGGTCCCGGGCGGCATGCGCTGCCGGTTCAACGCCCGGCCAGACCTCGCCGCCGTCGACGGCCAATCCCTGGCTGGCCGGAGCAGCTTCACCTTCGACAGCGGCGGGCCATCGGTTCGCTCCATTCTCCCGCGCCAGGGCGACGAAGTGGAGGAAGACCAGACCTTCCTCGTCGCCGTCAACGGCACCGCCGATATCGAGTCGGTGAAATCGCTCGCCGCCTGCACCGTGGACGGCGTCGGTGAAGCGATCCCCGTCGACATCCTGCCTACTGCGACCCGCGACGCCCTGGTCGCGCGGCTCGGCGAGCGGTGGCCGATGCGCTCCTTCCTTTATGACGCCGGCATTAACGAGCTTGCCGCCACTCCAGCGGCTCGCAATGCCCAGCTGGCATCTGTCGTCGCTCTGAAATGTCGGCGGCCGCTGCCGGCGGGTCGCGACATGTCGATCCTGTGGCCAGCCGGCATCCGCACCGCGACGGGCTTCACCGCCGGACGCGATCGCCGCTTCGGCTATTCGGTCCGCGCCCCGTTCACGGCCCGGGTCGAATGCCGCCGGGTCAATCCAGCCGCCGGCTGCAACCCGGTGGAGGGCCTGAACGTCAACTTCTCCGCCGCCGTCCCGCGCGAGCTGGCCGAGCGCATTCGGCTCGTCACCCCCACGGGATCGCTGAAACCCGACTTCTCCGATGTGAAGTCCAACAGCGTCGACAGCGTCTCATTCCCCGCTCCCCTGCCCGAAAACGCGACCCTCAAAGTCGAGCTTCCCACGGATATCAAGGATCAGAGCGGCCGGGCGTTGGCCAACGCCGACCGTTTCCCCCTCGACGTCCGCGTCGACCCGGCACCGCCGCTGGTCAAGTTCGCCGCCGGCTTCGGGGTTTTGGAAGCGAAGGAAGGCGGCGTCCTTCCGGTTACCGTCCGCAACGTCGAGCCGGCGCTCGCCGGGCGCGTCACCGCCGTCACCGGCCAGACCCTCAACGCCAGCGGATCGGACGCGGAGGTCGCCGCCTGGCTGCGCCGCCTCGACAAGGCCGAGGACCGCGACGTTGAGGAAGTGAAGCACGGCGATGACACGCGGCTCGTCAACAACACCCGGTCGACCCCGCTGATCGAGGGCAGTGCGGGGCAGCCGCTGAAGGTCGACCTACCCGCCAAGGGCAAGGGTTTCGAGGTCGTCGGCATCCCGCTCAAAACCCCCGGCTTCCACATCGTCGAGCTGGCCAGCCCGACGCTGGGCAAGGCCCTCCTCGGCCGCGATGCGCCGCGCTATGTCGCGGCCGGCGCGCTGGTCACCGACATGAGCGTCCATTTCAAATGGGGCCGCGCGGCCTCTCTGGTGTGGGTGACGCGACTGTCGGACGGCCGACCGGTCGCCGGCGCCGACATCGCCATTTCGGACAGCTGCACCGGCCGCCGCCTCGCGGGCGGCCGCACGGATCAGTCGGGACGGCTGTCTGTTCCCGGCGGCCTGCCAGAGCCTGAAACCTATGGCAGTTGCGACTATGATGATCATCCGCTGATGGTCAGCGCCCGCGCGGGCGGCGATTTCAGCTTCACCCTCACCAGCTGGGGCAACGGCATCACGCCGTCCGACTTCGACCTGCCGTTCGGGTGGACGGCGCCCCGGCCGATCATCCACACCATCTTCGACCGCACCCTGATCCGGGCCGGCGAGACGGTCGAGATGAAGCATGTCATGCGCCTGCCGGTCGCCGCCGGCTTCACCCGGCCGGCTCAGCCCCTGTCGGGTATGCTCACCATCACCCATCTGGGCGCGGGCGGCGAATTTCAGGTCCCCTTCACCATCGGGCGCGACGGCATCGGCGAGAGCCGCTGGGCGGCGCCCCGCGACGCACGGCTGGGCGATTACGTTCTGACCTTCAAGGCGGGCGAAACGACTTATTATTCCGACGCCCGGTTCCGGGTCGACGAATACCGTCTACCGACCATGACGGCGTCGGTCCAAGGTCCGGGCCGGGTGCTGATCAACCCGGCGGACGTGCCGGTCGACCTCTACGCCGGCTATCTGTCGGGCGGCGGCGCGGGCGGCATGGCGGTGAAGTTGCGCGCCGTCGTCGAACAGCGCGGTGGCAGCGTCGCGGGCTACGAGAATTTCACCTTCGGCGGCGACCGGATCGTCGAAGGCAGCCGGCCGCTGGACGGCAGCGGCACGGCGGAAGCCAACACCGCCGGCCAGCGGGTGCGGGTGATCCCGGCGACGCTGGGCGCGGCGGGTGGCGCCCGCATCGCCGTCCCCGGTCCGTTCAAGGTCGACGTACCGTCCAACCTCGTCGTCGAGATGGACTATCAGGACGCTTCGGGCGAGGTATTGACTGCCTCAAGCCGCATCCCGATCGATCCGGCGGCGGTCAAGCTCGGTATCCGCACCGACGGCTGGCTGATGAAGGACGACGACCTCAGGCTGCAGATCGTCGCCCTCGACAGCGACAACAAGCCGGTGCGCGGCCAGCGGGTCGAGGTCGCCCTTTACAGCCGCGAGATTCTGTCGGCGCGGCGGCGGCTGATCGGCGGTTTCTACGCTTATGACAATGCCGAGCGGACGACGAAGATCAAGGCCTCGTGCAACGGCATTTCGGATGCCCAGGGCCTCGTGTCCTGCACCATCGATCCCGGCGTCTCGGGCGAGGTCGAGGTGCAGGCGACCACCACGGACAAGGCCGGCAACGTCGCCCGCGCCAATCGCAGTGTCTGGCTGGTCGGCACCGACGACTGGTGGTTCGGCGGCGACAATGGCGACCGCATGGACCTGATTCCCGAGCGCACCGACTACGCTCCCGGTGATACCGCCCGCCTGCAGGTGCGGATGCCGTTCCGCAGCGCGACGGCACTGGTGACGGTGGAGCGCGAAGGCGTGGTCTCCAGCTTCGTCACCACCCTCACGGGCACCAACCCGGTGGTCGAGGTACCGATGACCGGCGCCTATGCGCCCAATGTCTATGTCTCGGTGATGGCGGTGCGCGGCCGTATCGCAGGCTGGCGGCTGTGGCTGGCCCAGCTGGCGCGGGACTGGAACCTGCCCTTCTTCTCGCGCGACGGCGCCCGACCGACGGCGCTGGTCGACCTCGCAAAGCCCAGCTACCGGATCGGCATGACCCGGCTGAAGGTCGGCTGGGACACGCACCGGCTGGCGGTGACGGTGAAACCGGCGGCCGAGACCTACCGGGTCCGCCAGACGGTCGATGTCGCCCTCGCCGTCGCCGCGCCCAAGGGCCGCGCCCTGCCCGCCGACGCCGAAGTGACGGTGGCAGCGGTCGACGAGGCGCTGCTTCAGCTCCAGCCCAACGACAGCTGGTCGCTGCTCGATGCGATGATGGGGCAGCGCGACCTGTCGGTGCTAACCTCCACCGCGCAGATGCAGGTGGTCGGCAAGCGTCATTACGGCCGCAAGGCGGTGGCGGCGGGCGGCGGCGGCGGCCTCGGTTTTGCCGGCGTCACGCGTGAGAATTTCCAGCCCTTGCTGTTGTGGCGGGGCCGGGTGAAGCTGGACGCCCAAGGTCGCGCGGCGGTGAAGGTGCCTCTGTCCGACGCCTTGTCGGCCTTCCGCATCGTCGCCGTCGCCACCGCTGGCGATGACTTGTTCGGCACCGGACAGGCGACGGTCAGGACGGTGCAGGATCTCCAGATCTTCGCCGGGGCGCCTCCTGTCGTCCGCGACGGCGACCGTTATCAGGCAGTGTTCACGCTCAGGAACGGCACCGAACAGTCGATGACTGTCACCGCCACCCCGGCCGTCGCACCGGCGGTGATGACCGGCCCGCCGATCACCGTCACCATACCGGCCGGCAGCACGCGTCCCGTCTATTGGAATGCGATCGGCCCCAAGGGGGTCGACCAGCTTGCCTGGACCGTGACCGCCCGCACGGCGGACGGCAAGGCCAGCGATCAGGTGCGGATCGTTCAGACCGTGGTCCCGGCCGTGCCGGATGCCGTGATCCAGTCGTCGCTGATGCGCGTCGACGGCTCCCTCGACCTGCCCGTCGCCCGACCTGCGAACGCTCTGCCCGGCCGGGGCGGCATCGAGGTCGCGCTCAGCCCCAGCCTCACCGCCGTGCTCGCGGGGGTCGAGCGCTATATGGCGGTCTATCCCTATACCTGCATCGAACAGCTGGCGTCCCGCGCCATCGTGTCGGGTAGCGCGACGGAATGGGACGGAGTGATGGCGCGCCTGCCCCTCCACCTCGATCGCGACGGGCTGGCCCGCTATTTCCCGACCGATGCGCTCGAGGGCAGCCCCGGCCTCACCGCCTATCTGCTGTCGATCGCGGCTGAAGCGGGTAACGAGCTTCCCGCAGCAGCCCGGACGCGGATGATCGCCGGCCTCACCGCCTTCGTCGATGGGCGGCTGGAACGCCCCGAATGGGTGGTCGGCAACGCCGTCGTCGCGCGCACCGCCGCCATCGCCGCGCTGGCGCGTCAGGGCGCAGCCAATGCCGGCATGATCGACGGCATCGGTGACTGGGACGCGCGCGATCTGCCGACGACGGCGCTCATCGACCAGATCGTCATCCTGCGCCGCATGACCGGCATTCCCAATGCCGGTCAGCGGCTGGCGACGGCGGAGCAGGTGCTGCGCGGCCGCTTCGACACCCAAGGCACCACCCTCGCATTCACGCCACGCCCCAATGAGCGCGACGCCTATTCAGTGGTCTCCAACGACGAGAATGCAGTCCGCGCCGTCCTCGCCGTCCTCGACCGGCCGGCCTGGCGCGACGATGCGCCGCTGATGCTGCGCGGCGCCATCCAGCGCCAGCGGCAGGCGCGCTGGGACACCACCACCGCCAATGCCTGGGGCGCCATTGCCGTCCGCCGTTTCGCTGCTTCGTTCGAGACGGCGGCCGTCACCGGCTCAACCAGCGCCCTGCTGGGCAATGCCCGACGCGCCATCCGCTTCGCGGGTGCCGACGCGCCTGCGCCTGTGACGCTGCCCTGGCCCGCCGGCCCGGGCTCGCTAGCCCTGCGCCACGAGGGCAATGGCGCGCCCTGGGCGGTGGTCACCAGCCGCGCCGCCGTGCCGCTCGCCAAGCCAATGACCAGCGGCTACCGCATCGCCCGCGAGGTCACACCGGTAGAGCAGAAGGTGAAAGACCGACTGACCCGCGGCGATGTCGTCCGCGTTCGCCTCACAATTGAAGCGGGGGCGGAGCGCGCATGGGTAGTCGTCAACGATCCGATCCCAGCCGGCGCCAGCATCGTCGGTGATCTTGGCGGCCAGTCAGCGCTGCTCGCGGGACAGGGCGGCAGCGACGGCACGGCCACGCCCAGCTTCATCGAACGACGGCAGGACAGCTTCCAGGCCTTTTACGCCTTCGCACCCGCCGGCCGGTTCACGGTCGACTATCTGCTTCGCCTGAACGGCGCCGGCACTTTCCACCTGCCGCCGACGCGGGTCGAGGCGATGTATGCACCCGAGGCGTTCGCGATGCTGCCCAATGCGCCGGTGACGGTGTCGATGCGGTGATCCGGGACCTCGATCGCGCCGCGCGCCTGTGGCTGGCCGGCGGCGCGGCGTTCATGGTGCTGGTTCTGGCCTTTCACCTCTGGACCCGGCCACCCGCCATGCCCGGCTATACCGAAACCCGCGCTGCATGGGCCCCTTCCGAGGCCTATCTGAAAGACCGGAACGGCCGGCTGCTCGACGCCATCCGGGTTGATTTCGCGACCCGGCGGCTGGCCTGGGCGCCGCTGGACGCGATCGCCCCCGCCCTCCCCCGCGCCCTGATCGCGGCCGAGGACCGTCGCTTCCGTTTCCATGGCGGCGTCGACTGGCTGGCGCTGGCGGGCGCGGTCAGGGACCGGATCGCCGGGCGACCGCTCCGAGGGGCAAGCACCATCACCATGCAGCTTGCGGGCCTGCTCGACCCCACGCTTGGGGGCGGCGGCCGCAGATCCCTGCACGCCAAGCTCGTCCAGATGCGCGCCGCCCGCGCGATCGAGGGGCACTGGAGCAAGGACCAGATCCTGGAGGCCTATCTCAACCTGGTGACGTTCCGGGGCGAGATTCAGGGTGTCGACGCCGCCGCGCGCATTCTTGCCGCCAAGGCGCCCGCCGCGCTGTCGGCCAGTGAAAGCACGGTGCTGGCAGCGCTCTTGCCAGCCCCCTCGGCCAGCCCCCGGCGGGTCGCCACGCGCGCCTGCCGGATCGCGAACCGCAGCGGCCTCAGCGCATCCTGCCCTGCCCTGCCCGCCACCGCCGCCGACATGCTGGGCCGGCGCGCGCGCACTCATGATCCCGACCTGGCCCCGCACCTCGCCCGCAGGTTGCTCGACCGGCCGGGGATCAGCGTCACCTCGACCCTGGACGCGCGCGCGCAGAGCTTCGTCGCTCAGGCATTGGGCCAGCAGCTCGACCGCATCGGCGCCCGCGCGGCTCGCGACGGCGCCGCCGTGGTCATCGACAATGCCAGCGGCGAGGTGCTCGCCTATGTCGGTTCTGGCGGCGGCTCCAGCCGGGCTGCGGCGGTCGACGGCGCCAGCGCCTATCGTCAGGCCGGATCGACGCTGAAGCCCTTCCTCTACGGCCTGGCCATAGAGCGCGGCTATCTGACCGCCGCGTCGCTGCTCGACGACAGCCCGGTCCATCTCGACACCGCCACCGGCCTCTACGTGCCCCAGAATTACGATCGCGGCTTTCACGGCCTGGTCAGCGCCCGCACCGCGCTCGGTTCATCCCTCAACGTCCCGGCGGTCAGGACTTTGCTCCTGACCGGCGTCGAGCCGTTCCGCGACCGGCTATGGGATGCAGGTTATAGGGGCCTCACGCAGGACGGCGACTTCTACGGCTATTCGCTGGCGCTGGGATCTGCCGAGGTGACGCTTGTCGAGCAGGCGGCCGCCTATCGGATGCTGGCGCGCGGCGGGTTGTGGTCGCCGTTGCGGTTCCGCCCCGACGAGGCGGACAAACCGGATCGGCGGGTGATGCCGGAGGCCGCGGCGGCGATCGTCGCCGATATGCTGGCCGACCCCGGCGCCCGCGCGCTCAGCTTCGGTCTCGACAACCAGCTCGGCCTGCCATTCTGGGCCGCCGTGAAGACCGGGACATCGAAGGCGATGCGCGACAACTGGTGCGTCGGCTTCTCCCAGCGCTACACAGTCGCGGTCTGGATCGGCAATTTCGAAGGCGACTCGATGACCGGCGTCTCAGGCGTCACCGGCGCGGCGCCGGTCTGGCGGGACATCATGCTCGGCCTTCATGCGGGGCAGCCACCCGCCACGCCAGCAAGACCCCAGGGTATCGAGGAGCGGGTCATTCGGTTCGCGCCCGCCGTGGAGCCCGAGCGACATGAACTATTCCTCGCCGGCACCGGCCAAAATCTGTTCGCCGCTACGGCCCCCGCCGCCGGCCGGCCGCGCATCGTCACGCCGGTCGCCGGGACCATCTATGCCCTCGATCCCGATATCCCGCCGGGCCGCCAACAGGTGCGCTTCGCCGCCGCCGGCGTCGACAATAGCGCTCGCCTGGTCCTGGACGGCCGCCCCCTCGCGGTATTGGATCAGCTCTGGAATCCAGTGCCGGGCGCCCATCGCCTGGTGCTGGCGGACGCGAACGGCAAAGCGCTCGACAGTGTCCTCTTCCACGTCCGATGATGGCGATCCGCTTCCATTCCGTCGTCCGTCAGATGCGGCTGGACGGAACCGAAACGGTCCGTCGCGCGTAACCATGCACGAGATGCAGACCCGCGCCTCTGAAGGGGGCCAAAGGGGCCGTGCGCTCGCCGCGGAATAGGGAGAGAGTTTCCATGACCTGGCTCATCATCATCATCGTTGGCGGCGTTCTTGGGTGGCTTGCCAGCATTATCATGCGGACGGACGCCCAGCAGGGCATCCTGCTCAACATCGTCGTCGGCGTCGTCGGCGCCTTGCTTGCCGGCTTGCTGTTGTCGCCGCTGTTCGGCGTGCCGCCGATCACCTCCGGCGCGTTCTCGATCGGAGCGCTGCTGATCTCGCTGCTCGGCGCGGTCATCCTGCTGGCGATCGTCAACCTGTTCCGCCGCGGCCGCGTGCGCTAGTCCCGTAGGCGCGGAAGGAAAAGAAGGGCCGTCCGAGGGGGCGGCCCTTCTGTCATAGTCATTCCAGTTCGAAGCTGACGTTCACCGTCACAGTCGTCCGGCTCTCGCCCGGCTCGATGGGGGTCGAGGCGTCCTTGGCTTCGCGTGCGGCCATCGCCATCACCGGCATCGGGGGGCGGACATAGCCCCCGCCCTCCTCGCTGATCGACATGATCCGCTTGACCCTGAGGCCAGCGGCACCAGCGTAAAGTTCGGCACGGGCGCGCGCCTTGGCGATGGCATCGCGCCGGGCCGCGTCCTGCGCCACCTCCGGCTTGTCGAGGCCGAAATTGGGGCCGTTGATCTGATTCGCCCCCTCGGCGACCAGCACGTCCAGAATGCCGCCCGCGCGCGCAATGTCGCGGAACCGGATCGTCACCTGATTGGATGCCTGATAGCCGACCAGCTGCGGCGGCTGATTCTCGCCGTAGCGATATTGCGGATTGAGGTTGACCGACGAGGTCCGGATATCGTTCGCGGCGACACCGGCCTTGCGCAGCGCCGCGACCACGGCAGTCATCCGCGAAGCGTTGTCGCGCATCGCCGCCGATGCCGTCGGCGCCTGCGAGACGACGCCGGCACTGATTTCCGCGATGTCGGGTTTACCGACGATTTCCCCCTCGGCAACGATATCGAGCCGGGTACCCGCCAGCGGCGGCGGGGCCGGCTGGGCGCTGGCGACGGCGGGAACGGCCGCCGCAAGGCCGAGGGCAAGGGTTGAAGCGCGCACCATGGATCTCCTTGGTTAGGGTACACTCACACCCTTTATCCGGTCCTTTCGGACGCCAGGATGAACGAACCTCAGGCGGAGCGGTTGCGCACGATCACCCGATAGATCGCCAGGATGGCGATGGCCCCCAAGATCGACGCGATCCAGCCGGCGACCTCGCCCTGCTGGTAGATGCCCAGCGCCTGTCCCAGAAAGCCGGCGAGCAAGGCGCCCGCGATACCGAGTAGGATGGTGACGATGATGCCGCCCGGATCACGGCCCGGCATCAGCAGCTTGGCGATCACCCCGACGATGAGCCCCGTGAAGATCCACGAAAGAAAAGCCATCCCGTACCTCCCTGTTCCCGCCGTCGACCCAGGACGGCAAGAGGCGGGAGATTTGACCAAAACTGACATCGTTGCAAGGCAACAACGATAAGGTCTAAAACAGGTTGCAGAATGGAACCAAAGTCGCCGTCGTCGCCTTGTGGCGGGCTGACTATGCCGGTAACAGGGCCCGACGAGCTTAGGCGAAACAAGCAGCTATGAATATTCACGATCGCGTCACCGGGGAACAGCCGGATGGTACCCTGCTGGCCGATGCGGCGCATGATCGCCGGCGGTGGCTGCGAATCGCCCTGATTGCCGTCGCCGTGGTCGTCATCCTTCTCGCCCTGTTGTTGATGGGACGGCAGAGCGATCCCGCGGCGAACGGCGCCACCACCGCCGGCAGCCTGCCGGGCGTGACGGTGATCGTCCCCGGCCGGCAACCCGTGACAGCGACGGTCAAAGCAAATGGTAGCATCGCGGCCACTCGTGACATGCCGGTGGGCGTCGCCGGTGAAGGCGGCCGGGTTGCTCAGGTGCTGGTCGATGCCGGCGCGACGGTGTCGCGCGGCCAGGTGCTGGCGGTGATCGACCGCAGTGTCGAGACACAACAGGCCGCCCAGTTGCAGGCCCAGATCAAGGCGTCGCGCGCCGACGCAGATTTGGCCCAGTCGGAACTGGAACGGGCCGAAGCGCTGATCGAGCGCGGTTTCATCTCCAAGGCCGACATCCAGCGCCGGATGGCGACACGCGATGCGGCCGTCGCCCGGGTGTCGGTAGCCGAGGCGCAACTCGCCGAGATGCGCGCGCGCATCGGACGGCTCGACATCCGCGCACCCGCCGGCGGCCGGGTATTGGAACGCAATGTCGAGGCCGGACAGATCGTCGGTCCCAGCAGCACCGCCCTGTTCCGTATCGCCGAACATGGGGCGCTCGAATTGCGCGCCCAGGTCGCCGAACAGGATCTTGGCCGGATGAAGGTCGGTCAACCGGTCGAGGTGACGCCAGTGGGTCAAAGCCGCAGCGTCAGCGGGACCATCTGGCTGATGGCGGCGGTCATCGATCCGCAGACCAGGCAGGGCGTGGTTCGCATCCGCCTGCCGAACGATCCATCCCTGCGTCCGGGCGGCTTCGCCACTGCGCAGATCGTCACGGGCGCCACCGATGCGCCCGTGCTTCCGGAATCGGCCGTGCTCAGCGATGCCAAGGGCAGTTTCGTCTATGTCATCGACGGTAATGACAAGGTCGTCCGGCGCGAGGTGGCGCTTGGTGACGTCGGCGAAGGTGGTCTGGTCGTCCGCTCCGGCCTCACCGGCAACGAACGGGTGGTCCAGTCCGCCGGTGCCTTCCTGACGCCCGGCGAAACGGTAGCGCCCAAACGCGTTGCCACCCCCGGTCGCTGACGGCCTGCCGATGCGCAACATCTCCGCCTGGGCGATCCGCAACCCGGTTCCGCCGATCGTCGCCTTCGTGGTGCTGACGCTCGCCGGTCTGGTCAGCTTCTGGCGGATGGACATCAACAACATGCCGGACATCAGTTTTCCGGCGGCTTCCGTCATCGTTTCCCAGCCCGGCGCAGCCCCAACCGAGCTGGAAACCCAGGTCACCCGTCGGATCGAGGCGGCCGTCGCCTCGATCGGCAACGTGAAGTCGATCAGCTCGACCGTCACCGAAGGGCAGTCGCGCACCGACGTCCAGTTCCAGCTCGGCACGCCGGTCGACCGCGCGGTCAACGACACCCGCGATGCCGTCACCAAGATCAGGGCCCAGCTGCCCCAGGGGATTCTGGAGCCGGTGGTCCAGCGCATCGACATCGACGGCGGGCCGATCGCCTATTTCTCGGTCTCCGCCGTCGACATGACGCTGGAGGAATTGAGCTGGTTCGTCGACAACACCGTCATCCGACGCCTGATGGCGATCGAAGGCATGGCCAACGCCTTCCGGGGCGGCGGCGTTTCGCGCGAGATCCGCGTCATCCTCGACCCCGCCAAGCTCCAGGCCCAGGGCCTGACCGCCGCGCAGGTCAACGACCAGCTCCGCCTCCTCAACCTCAACGCCGCCGGTGGCCGGGCCGAGGTCGCGGGTGCCGAGCAGTCGGTCCGGGTGCTGGGCAATGCCGAGGATGCCCATGCGCTGGGCGAAACCCGGATCGCGGTTCTGGGCGGCCGGACCGTACGGCTGAGCGACATCGCCACCGTCCGCGACCTCTATGCCGAGCAGCGCAGCCTGTCGCGCATGGACGGCCGGCAAGTGCTGTCGGTCGGCGTCCAGAAAGCCAAAGGATCGTCGGACGTCACCGTCTACAAGGCCGTCAAGGCCGAGCTTGAGGCCTTGTCCAAGGAATATCCGCAGGTCCGCTACGAAGAGCTGTTCAGCCAGGTGGGCTACACGGTCGAACAATATGATTCCGCCATCCACGCCATGGTCGAGGGCGCGGTGCTGGCGGTCGTCGGCGTGTTCTTCTTCCTGCGCGACTGGCGGGCGACGATCATCTCGGCGCTGGCGATCCCGCTGTCGGCGATCCCCGCCTTCTGGGTGATGGACATGATGGGATTCACCCTCAACACCATCAGCTTGCTCGCGCTCAGCCTGGTGGCCGGCATCCTCGTCGATGACGCGATCGTCGAGATCGAAAATATCGTCCGCCACATGCGGATGGGCAAAAGCGCCTTCCAGGCCTCGATCGACGCCGCCGACGAGATCGGCATGGCGGTGGTCGCCACGACCATGGCGATCGTCGCGGTCTTCGTGCCGGTGTCGTTCATGAGCGGCATCACCGGGCAGTTCTTTGAACAGTTCGGCCTTACCGTCGCCGTCGCGGTGCTGATGAGTTTGGCCGTGGCGCGTTTGATCACGCCATTGCTCGCCGCCTATTTTCTGAAGGCGCACGGCGTGCGCGAGCATGGCGGCGGGCGGCTGATGGATCGCTACATGGCCCTGCTGCGCTGGTCGCTGGATCATCGCTGGAAGACGATCATGGCCGGCGTCGGCGCCTTCCTGTTGACGATCGCGCTGTTCGCCACATTGCCGCAGGAATTCCAGCCCCCGAACAATTTCGATTTCAGCTCGGTAAAGGTCGAGCTGCCCCCCGGCGCCCGCCTGGAAGATACCGAGCGCGCGACCGCCCGCGCCGCCGCCATCCTGCGTCAGGCGCCCGAGGTCCAGACGGTGTTCGAGGACATCGGCAATGATGGCGCCGACGTTCGCATGGGATCGATCTTTCTGACCCTCAAGCCACGCGACCAGCGGGAACGCACCAGCGTCGAGTTCGAACGCGCGCTGGCGCCGCAATTGCGAGCTATTCCGGACGCACGCATCGCTTTCCAGTCCCAGTCGCAGGGCGGCGGGCGCGACATCACCGTGATGCTGGCGGGCGACGATCCGGCCCTGCTCGAGAGCGCGGCGCAGGACGTTCTGGCTGGAATGCGCGGCCTCAACACCATGCGCGACGCCCGCCTCGACGGCGATATTCCCCGGCCGGAAATCGTCATTCGGCCTCGGTTCGATCTTGCCGCCGATCTCGGGGTTAACACCGCGGCCCTCAGCGACGCGATCCGCATCGCCACGCTGGGCGATATCGAGCAGAACATGGCCAAATTCTCGCTCGCCGACCGTCAGATCCCGATCCGGGTGTCACTGGCCGAAAGCGCGCGGCAGGATCTGGCGACCATTCAAAATCTGCCGGTCGCCACGATCAATGGCGGCAGCGTGCCGCTTCGCGTCGTCGCCGACATCCACTTCGGCGCGGGGCCATCTATGATCAGGCGCTACAATCAGGTCCGGCGCACGGTGATCAGCGCCGATCTGGCGCCCGGCATGGTCAGCGGTAATGCCTGGAAGGAAATCTACGCGCTCCCGGCGATGAAGAATCTTCCCAATGGCGTGCGCGAGATCAAGTTCGGCGAAAGCGAGTTCCAGGGCGAACTGATCACCAACTTCATCCTCGCGGTCGGCGCCGGGATCATGATGGTGTTCGCCGTTCTGGTCCTGCTCTACCGCCGTGTCCTGCCGCCTTTCGTCAACATGGGATCGCTGTTGCTGGCGCCGCTGGGAGGGGTTCTGGCCCTTCATCTCACCAGCATGTCGGTGTCGATGCCGGTTTACATCGGCCTGCTCATGCTGTTCGGGATCGTCGCCAAGAATTCGATCCTGCTGGTCGATTTCGCCATCGAGGAGATGCGCGCCGGCCACGATCGCTTCCACGCCATATTGGAGGCCGCCCACAAGCGCGCGCAGCCCATCGTCATGACCACCGTCGCCATGATCGCCGGCATGCTGCCAATCGCCATCGGCCTCACGGGGGATTCGAGCTGGCGGGCGCCGATGGCGGTGTGTGTGATCGGCGGCCTGGCGCTGTCGACGCTGCTGACGCTGGTCATCGTGCCGGCCGGCTTCACATTGGCCGACGATCTGGAGAAGTGGCTTGCCCCCCGCCTCGGCCGCCTCCTCACCAATGACGAGCCGCATCAGCCCGACAAGGCTCCCGCAGCCGAATGACGCCCCGCGCGTTGGGGGTGAC
Organism: Sphingomonas sanxanigenens; assembly: GCA_037190805.1. GTDB lineage: Bacteria > Pseudomonadota > Alphaproteobacteria > Sphingomonadales > Sphingomonadaceae > JBBCJR01. The sequence continues at coordinate 32,158 of JBBCJR010000025.1, forward strand.
GTGGGCTGGATGACCGGATATCCCGCCGGGCGATGATCAGGCTCGGCCTCGAACGCTTTAACCCCGCCCAGGGCGGGGCGCGCGGCATGAAGCTGATCGCCGGCGGCATGTTGCTGGCAATGGCGGCGATCTTCGTGTCGATCACCCTCGCCAGGCCCGTTCACCCAGTCTGGGGCTTCGTTCGTGCTTTTGCCGAGGCGGCGATGGTCGGCGGACTGGCCGACTGGTTCGCCGTGACGGCCCTGTTCCGTCACCCGCTCGGCCTGCCGATCCCCCACACGGCGATCATCCCGCGTAACAAGGACCGCATCGGCGATAATCTGGCCGAGTTCCTGCGCGCTAATTTCCTCACCCCCTCGGTCGTCGCTCGACGGCTGGAGCGGCTGGACGTCGCCGGCGCCATGGCGCGCTGGCTGACCGCGCCGGCGGCGGGCGGCGGGCGGCTGAGGCGCAATGCCTCCAAACTGTTCGCCGACATGCTCGAAACCCTCGACACGGGGGCGCTGGGGGGCATGGTGAAGGGCGCCGCCACCCAGCGCCTGCACAATCTGGACCTTTCGCCGCCGCTGGGCCAGGCGCTGGCGGCGATGATCGACGAGGACCGGCACGTGCCCATCCTGGACGGTCTGGTCCGCTGGGCGGCGCGGGCGCTGGAGGCGAACGAGGAACTGGTGCGCGACATGGTCCATCAGCGCGCCGGCTGGATCCTGAAACTTGCCGGCCTCGACAACAAGCTGGCCGACACCATCCTCGACGGCCTGCGCAAGTTGTTCGCCGACATGGCGGACGACCCCGAACACCCGATCCGCGTCCGCATCCAGGACGGATTGAAATCGCTGGCGCGCGACCTTCAGGCCGACCCGGACATGCAGGTCAAGGTCGCTCGGCTGAAGGCGGAAGTGATGGCCAACCCTGCGGTCGGTCGCTGGCTGGACGGGCTGTGGGAACAGGCCCGGTCCGCGATGATCCGTGCCGCGCGTGATCCGCAGGCGGCACTCGCGGGACGGATGGGGGAGATGCTGCGCGAAGTCGGCCATGCCTTCGATGCCAACCCGCCCCTGCGGACGGCGGTCAACCAGTTCGCCCGCCGCGCTGCGGTCGGCGCCGCCGCTGACTATGGCGACGCCATCGTCCGGCTGGTCTCGGATACCGTACGCGGCTGGGACGCCCGCACCGTCACCGACAAGCTGGAAGCCTCGGTCGGCCGCGACCTCCAATATATCCGCATCAACGGCACGCTGGTCGGCGGACTGGTCGGCACCACGATTCACGCCGTCGATATAGCGCTCTAGCGTCCCCGCGCCGGCCGCAACCAGCGCTGCTGCGGCAGATAACGGATGGCCAGCAGCACCCCGAGTATCGCGAGATAGAGCTTCGGTGCCGGTTGGTTACCCTTGGCCAGCATCGCATAATGGACGCATCCGGCCGCGCCCGCGACATAGGCCAAGCGATGCAGGCTCTGCCACCGCCGTCCGCCCAGACGGCGCACCCAACCGCGCGTGGACGTGATCGCCAGCGGTAGCAAGGCCAGAAACCCGACCATGCCGGCCAGGACATAGCGGCGCTTGACGATTTCCTTGGCCAGCTCAGTCAGCGACCAGCCCAGCTCCAGCGTCATCCAGAAACTCCAGTGGACGACGACGTAGGCGAAGGCGGTCAACCCGACCATTCGTCTGACGGAGATGAGCGGCGTGTAGCCCGTAAGCCTGACGACCGGCGTCACCGCCAGCGCGGCGAGCACGGTTCTGAGCGACCAGTCGCCGAGCCGCCGGGTCGTCTCCGCCACCGGATCCGCAGTCAGGCCGATGGGCATGCCACCATCCGCGACCGGCAGCCACCGCCAGACGAGGATCGCCATCGGCAGCAGCAGCGCCGCCAGCAGCAGGGGTTTCACCCAGCGCGGGAGCATTCAGAAATTGGTCTTGAGGTTCATGCCGGCATACATCGCCGCGACCGCCGATCCATAGCCGTTGAACATCAGCGTCTGCCGTTTGGCGAACTCGCCGATCCGCCGCTCACGCCCCTGGCTCCAGCGCGGATGATCGACGTCCGGATTGACGTTGGAGTAAAATCCATATTCCTCCGGCGCCGCGATGTTCCAACTCGTGGACGGGCGACGCTCGACGAACCGCATCTCGACGATGCTTTTGATCGACTTGAAGCCGTATTTCCACGGCACCACCAATCGAATCGGCGCGCCGTTCTGATTCGGCAGCGTTTCGCCATAAAGCCCGACGGCCAGCAGGCTGAGGATGTTGCGTGCCTCGTCGAGGCGCAGCCCCTCGACATAGGGCCAGCGCAGCACCGATCCACGTTGGCCAGGCATCTGGTCAGGGTCGTGAAGGGTGCGGAAGACGACATATTTGGCCGATCCCAGCGGCTCGACATGGTCGACCAGCGCCTTCAACGGCAGGCCGACCCAGGGGATCACCATGGACCACGCCTCAACGCAGCGCAGCCGATAGACCCGCTCCTCCAGCGGCACCATGGCGATCAGCCGATCGATGTCGAAGGTGGTCGGCTTGGCGACGAGGCCACTGACCGTCAGCGTCCATGGTCGCGTCCGCAAGCTGCCGGCATTGGCGGCAGGATCGGTCTTGCCGGTCCCGAACTCGTAGAAATTATTATAGTGGGTGACGTCCTCCAGCGGCGTCATCTCCTCGCCTGCAGTCGCGAACGTACGACGGGCGTCGAGTGTTTTCGCTCCGGCCAACGCCGGTACCAGTCCGGCAGCCGCCATGCCGGCGATCAGCTCCCGCCGCTTGAGGTAGAAGCCGCGCGGCGTCGCCTCGCGCTCCGCGATCGCCCAGTCTTCGGTCCGCCTGATCAGCATCGTCCGCCTCCACGTCCCCGCCCTCCGGCTGGACGCACGAGGGCGCGCATCGGATCCGGCCGGTCCGAAGATCGGACGCTAGCCGGACGAGTCTGAACGTGGGCCGACCGGCTCAGCGCAGGGCGGCGGTCAGCCTCTGGATGCGCGTGCAGGCTTCCTCCAGGATCGCTTCGGAGGTGGCGTAGCTGACCCGGAACGCCGGGCCGAGGCCGAAGGCCGTGCCGTGCACGGCCGCAACGCCGCCTTCATCCAGGAAATAGCCGATCAGCGCCTCGTCGGTGTCGATGACCTGGCCGCCCGGCGTCTTCTTGCCGATCAACCCCGACACTTCGGGATAAACGTAAAATGCGCCCTCGGGCCGCGCGCAGGTAACGCCCTCGGCCTGGTTCAGCATCGACACGACGAGATCGCGGCGTTTCTGGAAAGCGGCCGCGCGCTCCTTCAGAAAACCCTGCGGACCGGACAATCCCGCCGTCGCCGCCGCCTGGGCAACGGAGCAGGGGTTGGACGTCGACTGCGACTGCAGCTTCGCCATCGCCTTGATCAACGGCGCCGGACCACCGGCAAAACCGATTCGCCAGCCGGTCATCGAATAGGCCTTCGAGCAGCCATTGACGGTCAACGTCCGCTCGTAGAGCGCCGGAACCACCTGGGCGATGGTCGTGAATCGGAAGTCGTCATAGACGATATGCTCGTACATATCGTCCGCCATGATCCAGACATGGGGGTGTCGCAGCAGCACCTCGCCAAGTGCCTTCAGTTCGGCCTCGGTATAAGCGGCGCCGGTCGGGTTCGACGGCGAATTGAGGATCACCCATTTGGTCCTGGGCGTGATCGCCGCGTCGAGCTGGGCGGGGGTGATCTTGAAGTTCTGGTCGATGCCCGCCTTGATGAACACGGGCGTGCCGCCCGCGAAGGCGACGATGTCGGGATAGCTGACCCAGTAAGGCGCCGGGATGATCACCTCGTCGCCCGGATCGACGGTGGCGACCAGGGCGTTGAACAGGGTGTGCTTGCCGCCGACGTTCACGCTGATCTGATCGGTCGCGTAGTCGAGGTCGTTGTCGCGCTTGAACTTGTCGGCGATCGCCGTCTTCAGCTCGTGCGTGCCATCGACGTTGGTATATTTGGTCTGACCCTTGCGGATCGCCTCGATCGCCGCGTCCTTGACGAAATCAGGGGTGTCGAAATCCGGTTCGCCGGCGGCGAGACCGATGACATCCTTGCCCTGCCGTTTCAGCTCCAGCGTGCGTGTGGTCATCGCAAGGGTCGCGGACGGATGGATGCGGCCCAGCGCGGCAGAGATCAGGGTCATTGGGGAGGCTTTCCATCAACCGGGTTGAAACCGCCGCGCTATAGCGCTGCCCCGCCCCCGCTGTCCACCAGTCGCGCAGCCATCAACCCGCGCAGCGAATTGCCGATCAGAAAGCCTGCCGCCAGGTCGTCGACGGTCAGCGTCGCCTCCACCGCCCGCCCTTCGTCAATCAGGGCCTGGCGCAGCACGCCGGGCAGCAGGCCCAGCCCTGCGGGCGGGGTCAGCAGCATGCCGTCACGCTCGACGAACAGGTTGGTATAACTTCCTTCAGTGACCTGCCCATCGGGCTGGACGTAGACCACTTCGGACACGCCAGACACCGCCCTGGCCGCATCGTGGAAGCGGCGGTCGCTGGTTTTGTGCCGCAGGCGTGGATCATCGGACGGCACCGGCAGCCGGACCACCCGCACCGCCAGGGGTTCGGCCAGCGGCGCGGGGGCGGGGCCGGTTTCGATTGCCATGCCGCCATCGCCGCCGAGAAGCAGCCGAACGCGCGACGGCACCCCAAGGCCGAAGGTCGCGCTTTGCAGTTCGTTGCGGATGGCGTGGCGGTCACAGGGGATACCGAACGCCGCCGCAGATCGTGACAACCGGGCGATGTGAAGCGAGAGCCGCGATATCCCGTCATAGGGATCAAAGGGCATGGTTTCGATCAGGTCGGGACGGCGCATGGCGTCGGTCATGCACGCCGGCCTGTCATCTCCTGATCGCAGCGCAGTCGCATTCGCTTCCCCCTTATTCGTTCAGGCCCGGCATAAGCGAAGCGCGATCGCATTTCGAGACGGCAACGCCTTGCCTGCTACGCGGTTCGCGGCCATCTCCCTAGCATGGCCTCGACCCCACCTCTCAAAGCCGCGATCATTCCGGTCACGGCATTCCAGCAGAACTGCACCCTGCTATGGTGCACGGCGACGATGCGGGGCGCGTTTGTCGATCCCGGCGGCGACCTGCCGCGACTCGAGGCGGCAGCTGCCCAGAACGGGGTGACGATCGAGAAGATTCTGGTCACCCATGGCCATATCGACCATTGCGGCAGCGCGGGCGTGCTCGCCGAAAAGCTGGGCGTCCCGATCGAAGGCCCGCATGAGGACGACCGCTTCTGGATCGCCCGCCTCGCCGATGACGGCCGCAACTACGGCATTCCCGGTCAGCCGTTCGAGCCTGATCGCTGGCTGATCCATGGGGATCAGGTGACGCTGGGCGATCTGGTGCTCGACGTCCTCCACTGCCCCGGTCACACGCCGGGCCATGTCGTCTTCCATCATCCGTCATCACGGCTGGCACTGGTCGGTGACGTGCTGTTTCAGGGATCGATCGGCCGCACCGATTTTCCGCGCGGCAATCATGGCGACCTCATCCACGCCATCACCACCCGGCTGTGGCCCTTGGGAGACGATACCGCATTCATCCCCGGCCATGGCCCGATGTCGACCTTTGCCCATGAACGGGCAGGCAATCCGTTCGTCGGCGACAAAGTGCTGAGCGGCTGACCCGTCAGCCCACCCTAGATGGGTTGCAAGCGCAGCCGAAATCGCTATAGGTCGCGCGCTCGTTCAAGCCCCGGCCGCATGGCCTGCGGCCCCTTAAGGCCGTGGCGTCGTCGGTTGACGGCTTGTGCATCTGTTTCAGACGAATCATTCTTTAAAGGCAAGGTGCCGACATGGCCGTTCCCAAGCGAAAGACTTCTCCGTCACGCCGTAACATGCGGCGCAGCCATCATGCGCTCACCGTCGAGGCGTTCCAGGAGTGCAGCAACTGCGGCGAGCTGAAGCGCCCGCATAATCTGTGCACCGCCTGCGGCCACTATAACGGGCGTGAAGTCGTCTCGATCGACGCCTGAGCCCAGACAACCGGCGTCAATCCCAATGAGTCACCGTCCCGTCATTGCGCTCGACGCCATGGGCGGTGACGGCGGCCCGGCCGTGATCGTCGCCGGCGCAGAGATCGCCAAGCGCCAATATCCCGACGTCCGATTCCGCCTTTATGGCCGGGAAGCCGACATCACGGCGGAATTGAAGCATGCGCCGGCTGTCTCAGCCGACGTGGAGATCATCCACGTCGAAGGCGTGATCGCCGGCAGCGACAAGCCCAGCCAGGCGCTGCGCCGGGCGAAGACCAGTTCGATGGGACAGGCCATCGATGCCGTGAAGACGGGCGCCGCCAACGCCGCCATGTCGGCGGGTAATACCGGCGCGCTGATGGCGATGGCCAAGCTGTCGCTGAGAACCATGAAAGGCATCGACCGGCCCGCGCTGGCGGCTCTGCTGCCCAGCATGGGCGCCAACGACTATGTGATGCTGGACCTCGGCGCCAATACCGAATGCGATGCCAACAATCTGGTCCAGTTCGCGGTCATGGGCGCGGCCTATTCGCGCACCGTCATCGGCGTCGCCCGGCCGCGCGTGAAGCTGCTCAACATCGGCACCGAGGAACTGAAGGGCACCGACGCCCTCAAGGATGCGGCCGCGATTCTCCGGTCGACCGAACTACCGCTCAGCTTCGAGGGCTTCATCGAAGGCGACCGCACCGCCAGGGATGAAGCCGATGTCGTCGTCACCGATGGCTTTTCGGGCAATATCGCCCTCAAGACGATGGAAGGCACGGCGCGCTTCGTCACGGACCTCCTGCGCCGGTCGTTCGAAAGCTCGCTGAGGTCCAAGGCCGGTTTCATGCTGTCGCGCCCGGCACTCCACATGCTGCGGCATCATTTGGACCCCAATAATCACAACGGCGCCGTCTTCCTCGGCCTCAACGGTCTGGTGGTGAAAAGCCATGGCAGCGCCAACGCGAAGGGGATCAGCAACGCCATCGGCGTCGCGGTGAAGATGGTACGGCAGGACATCACCCACCGAATCGCAGAGGATCTGTCCAGCATTCGCGCCCATGGAGAAGCCGCCTGATGGCTCGCCGCAGCGCCGTTCTGGGCACCGGCAGCGCGTTGCCGGCACGCATCGTCACCAATGCCGAGCTCGCCGAAACCGTCGACACCAGCGACGAGTGGATCGTCGAGCGCACGGGCATTCGCCAACGGCACATCGCCGGCGAGGGCGAAACCACCTCCACGCTCGCGACCGAAGCGGCCCGCCGGGCGCTCCAAGCGAGCGGCCTCGACAGCGGCGACATCGACCTGATCATCGTCGCCACCACGACCCCGGACAACACCTTTCCATCCGTCGCCACTCAGGTACAGACCAATCTCGGCATCGACGACTGCGTGGCCTTCGACGTTCAGGCGGTCTGCTCCGGTTTTCTCTATGGCCTGTCGGTCGCCGACAGCATGATCGTGGCCGGCGGCGCACGACGGGCGCTGGTGATCGGCGCCGAAACCATGTCCCGCCTGCTCGACTGGGACGACCGCAGCACCTGCGTGCTGTTCGGAGACGGCGCCGGGGCGGTGGTGCTCGCGGTGGAGGAGAGCGGCTCACGCGGGATCCTGTCACACCGGCTTCACGCCGACGGGCGTCATCGGGGTCTGCTCTACACCGACGGCGGGCCGTCCAGCACCGGCACCGTCGGCAAGCTCAAGATGAAAGGCCGCGAGGTCTTTCGCCATGCGGTCGCCAATCTCGCAAGTGTCCTGACCGAAACGCTGGACGCGGCGGGCCTCGAGGTCGCCGAGGTCGACTGGGTGGTACCGCACCAGGCGAATCTGCGAATCCTGGAAGGCACGGCCAGGAAACTGGATCTCGACCCCAACCGGGTGGTGGTGACTGTCGATCGCCACGCCAACACTTCAGCCGCGTCGATCCCCCTCGCCCTTGACGTCGCCGTTCGTGATGGGCGCATACAAGCCGGCCATCTGGTCGTTTTGGAGGCGATGGGCGGCGGTTTCACCTGGGGCGCCGCCGCCATCCGCTGGTAAGGTTGCCGAAGCGGTTGTGATTCCGTCACGCTTATCTTAGGATAACGTTCCGAGTCCGTAATGGAGAGGATGAGGGCCGTGACCGCTACGCTTACCCGCGCTGAGATCGCCGAGCAGGTTCATAGTGAAATCGGGCTCTCCCGCGCCGATGCGTCGATGCTTGTCGAGCGTATTCTCTATCACATGTGCGAATCGCTTTCGCGCGGAGATAACGTCAAGATTTCCGGCTTCGGCACGTTCGTTCTGCGCGACAAGGGCGCGCGTGTCGGCCGCAATCCCAAGACCGGCATCGAAGTGCCGATCGAACCGCGCCGGGTGCTGACCTTCCGCGCCAGCCAGACGACGCGCGACCGCATCAACGGCAACGAGGACGGCTGAGGACGCCGGCAATGAGCGGGCAACCGGACGATAAGGCCCCCGGCGCCTTCCGCACCATTGGTGAAGTGTCGACCGCGCTGGGCGTCCCACAGCATGTCCTGCGGTTTTGGGAAACCCGTTTCCGTCAGCTGCGTCCCGTGACCAGAGCGGGCAATCGCCGCTATTATCGTCCGTCCGACGTCGCCCTCGCGCAGCGCATCCAGAAGCTGCTGAACGAGGAAGGCTATACGATCAAGGGTGTGCAGAAGCTGCTCTCCCGCCCAGATCAGTCCACGGACGACAACCCGGAACGAACTGCGGCCGCAGCTATGGTACCCACCCTCGCACCTGTCGCGCACCGCGTCGAACGCGGTGGCCTGACCCCGGAAACCCGCGCCGGGCTGGAAACTGTGAGAACCCTGCTCGCGGACGGCCTGGCCCTGTCGGGCGCGCGCTGATCGAGCCATAGTCCCAGCCACGACGGGGCAGGTGCAATCCATCGCCGATCCCGCTAGGGGACCGATCATGAGCAGTTATCCCGCCCTGCGCCTCCGCCGCGCCCGGATCGCGCCCTGGTCTCGCGATCTTCACGCCGAAACCGTCGTTACGCCCGCCGACCTGATCTGGCCGCTATTCATATGCGCCGGCCGGAACGAACGGCAGGCGATCCCGGCGCTGCCGGGCGTCGAGCGACTGTCGGTCGACCTGCTGCCCGATGCGGCACGCCAGGCACGCGACCTCGGTATTCCGTGCCTCGCGCTGTTTCCCGACACGCAGCAGGACCGCCGTACCGACGATGGGCGGGAAGCGCTCAATCCCGACAATCTGATGTGCCAGGCGATCCGCGCCTTGAAGGATGCGGTGCCCGACGTCGGCGTGCTGACCGATGTCGCCCTCGACCCCTACACGGCCCATGGCCACGATGGCCTGGTCGACGATGCTGGCCGGGTGATCAACGATGCGACCGTCGAGGTGCTGGTCGAGCAGGCGCTGGTGCAGGCGGCGGCGGGCGCCGACATCATCGCCCCCAGCGACATGATGGACGGCCGCGTCGGCCGGATTCGCGAGGCACTGGAAAATGCCGGCCATCACCATGTCCAGATCATGGCCTATGCCGCCAAATATGCCAGCGCTCTCTATGGCCCCTTCCGTCAGGCAGTCGGTTCCGAGGGGCGGTTGAAGGGTGACAAGCGCGGTTATCAGATGGACCCGCGCAACAGCCAGGAGGCTCTGCGCGAGGTGGAGCTGGATCTCGCCGAGGGCGCCGACAGCGTGATGGTGAAGCCGGGCATCTTCTATCTGGACGTGCTGGCGCGGGTGCGCGAGGCCTTCGGCGTCCCGACCTTCGCCTACGCGACGTCCGGCGAATATGCGATGATCGAGGCCGCCGTCGCTGCAGGCGCCATGGATCGGGACGCGGCGCTGGTCGAGGTGCTGACCGCTTACAAGCGGGCGGGCGCCGCGGGCGTCCTCAGCTATCACGCGCCCGTTGCCGCGCGGCTGCTGGGCTAGGTCCGATTCCCGGCGCCTTCGCCTTCGACGCCGGTCTCGCCAAGGGGGAACAATGCTGGCACGCCGCTTCCTGTGGGTCATTGTCGGATTGGTCATGCTGACCATCGCTGCCGCGCTCGGCTATCGCTTGTTCTCGCGCCAGCTGATGGAACTGGCGCTGGTGCCATCGGCCCAGTTCGCCTCGCCGGCCGCACCAGCAGGGGGCATGGACTATCGCCGCGCCGCGCTGTGGCTGTCGCGCCCGGACCTGCCCGACGATCCCGCCCGCTGGACACCCGAAGGCTATAGCGCCGCGCCGCGGCCGGGGGTCGCGGTGTTCTACATCCATCCCACCACCTATCTGCGCCGCGACCGCTGGAATGGGCCGCTCGACGATGCCGAGGCGAATGACCGGGCCCGGCTGTTCGCCCAGACGCAGGCCAGCGCCTTCAACGGCATCGGCGCGATCTGGGCGCCGCGCTATCGTCAGGCGACATTCGGCGCCTTCCTGACCGCGCGGCCAGATGCCGAAAAGGCAATCGACTTCGCTTATCTCGACGTCCTGGCGGCCTTCGACAATTTCATCGCCAGCGTCCCCAGCGGACGGCCGGTCATCCTGGCCGCGCACAGCCAGGGCTCGCTGCATCTGCTCCGTCTGCTCAAGGAGCGTGTCGCGGGGACGCCGCTGGCCGCCCGCGTCGTCGCCGCCTATGCCGTCGGCTGGCCGGTCTCGATGGAGGCCGACATCCCCGCCCTTGGCCTGCCCGCGTGCACGGAGGCGGCGCAGCCGGGTTGTATCCTGTCCTGGCAGAGCTTCGCTGAACCGGCCGATGCCGAACTGGTGCTGACCGCGTTCAATGACAGTCCGGGCCTGACCGGGCAGCCGCGCAAGGGCAGCGCCATGCTGTGCATCAACCCGCTGACCGGCACCCCCGGCGATACCGCGCCCCCAGCCGGCAATCTGGGGGCGCTGCGACCGTCGGCGGACTATCGCAGCATGACGATCGAGCCGGGACGGATCGGTGCCCGCTGCACGGCGGACGGCCTGCTGTCGATCGGGGCGCCGCCGCCCGGCTTTGGCCGCTATGTGCTGCCCGGCAACAATTACCACGTCTATGACTACGCCCTGTTCTGGGCGAACATCCGTGCCGACGCCGAGGCGCGGACCGCCGCCTTCGCCGCCCGGCAACCCTCATGATCCACGCCGGCGTCGCGGGCTTCCGTTCCGCCCTGCCGGCCGGCGGACGCCTCGCCGGGCTGGACGTCGGCACTCGGACGATCGGCATTGCGCTGTGCGATGCCGGGTGGACGATCGCCAGCGCTGCCGAAACGATCAAGCGGACCAAGTTCACAGCTGACCGCGCCCTTCTGTCCAAAATCATCGTGGCGCAGCAGGTGAAGGGCCTGGTCGTCGGCCTGCCGCTCAACCTCGATGGCAGCGATTCGCCGCGCACCCAGTCTGTCCGTGCCTTTGCGCGCAACCTGCTGTCCCTCGACCTTCCCATCCTGCTGTGGGACGAGCGCTGGTCCACTCAGGCCGTGACCCGCACGCTGCTGGAAGCCGACGCCAGCCGCGCCCGCCGCGCCGACCTCGTCGACAAGCTGGCCGCCGCCTACATCCTCCAGGGTGCGATCGACGCTCTGGCGATGGCGGCTTGATCGTCGGAATCGTCCTGTGGCTGGTCGTGGCGAACCTGCTGGCGTTCATGCTGTTCGGCCTCGACAAACGGCGCGCGATCGATGGCGGACGTCGAATTCGGGAAAGCGACCTGTTGGGCGCCGCCCTGCTCGGCGGCACAGGCGGCGCCTATCTGGGCCGCCATTACTTCCGCCACAAGACGGTGAAGCAACCCTTCTCGACCTTTCTTCACCTGATCGCGCTGATTCAGGCCGGCGCATCGGTCGGTGTGCTCATAGCTTGAACGCTGTGTTGCGGTTGCCGGATCGAACGGGCTTGAGGCCTACCCACCGCCGGTCTAGGACAGCGGCTTGATGATCCCGGACAGCCACAACCCCGCCCTCCCGCCAGCCGGCGTGTCGCCTTTTCCCCATGATCACCTGATTCGCATCGCGACCCTGAAGCCGTGGGAGATCAGCTTCCTCCTCGACGAGGCGGAGCAGTGGGTCGAGCGCAACCGCTCGGGCGACAAGAGCGTCGATCATCTGGCCGGACTTACCCAGATCAACGCCTTTTTCGAGAACTCGACCCGCACCCTGCTGTCGTTCGAGATCGCGGGAAAAAGGCTGGGTGCCGACGTCGTCAACATGTCGGTCGCGACGTCGAGTGTCCAGAAGGGCGAAACCCTGCTCGACACCGCCTTGACGCTGGGCGCGATGCGGCCGGATGTCATCGTCATCCGTCATGCCGCATCGGGCGCGGTGCAGCTGTTTGCGGACAAGGTCGGCTGCCCGGTGCTGAATGCCGGTGACGGGCGGCACGAACATCCAACCCAGGCGCTGCTCGACGCCCTCACGATCCGGCGCCGCAAGGGCCGCATCGCCGGACTGACCGTCGCCATCTGCGGTGACGTGCTGCACAGCCGGGTGGCGCGCTCGAACATCATGGCGCTGGCGGGACTGGGCGCGGAGGTCAGGGTGGTTGCCCCCCCCACCCTGCTGCCTGAGGGAATCGAGGATCTGGGCGTCGCCGCGTTCACCGACATGGAGGCCGGCCTCGACGGCGCAGACGTGGTGATGATGCTGCGGCTTCAGAAAGAGCGGATGACCAGCGCTTTCGTCCCATCGATGCGGGAATATTTTGCCTTTTACGGCCTTACCCGCGAACGGCTCATGGCGGCGAAACCAGATGCGCTGGTCATGCACCCCGGCCCGATGAACCGGGGCGTCGAGATCGAAAGCCAGGTCGCCGACGACCTCGATCGCTCAGGCATCGTCGAGCAGGTCGAAATGGGCGTCGCCGTCCGCATGGCCTGCCTCGACGTGCTGACGCGTCGCCGGCGCCGGGTGGAGGGCTGGCTGTGACCCGCCCCCTCGCCATCGTCAACGCGCGCCTTGTCGATCCCGTGGCGGGGACCGAGCGTTCGGGCGGGGTGCTGATCGCCAACCGCCGTCTGGTATCGGTGGGTGACATCCAGGTGCCCCACGGCGCCCAGCGCATCGACGCGCGCGGCGGCATCGTCGCGCCGGGCATCGTTGATCTCGGCGTCTTCGCGATCGACTTTCCCGCCTTTTCGGCTGGTGGCATCACCCGCGTCGCGCTGATGCCCGACCAGTCGCCGCCACTCGACGACCCGGCGCTGGTCGCGCGCGCCGCCGCAGCCGGAAAACCGGATGTCTGGGTCCACCCCCTGGCCGCCGCGACACGCGGCCTCGACGGCGCGGAACTGGGCGAGATCGGGCTGATGCAGCGCGCTGGCGCGGTCGGCGTCGCCACCGGCCGGCGGCGGATCGCCGATTCGGGCGTGATGCTGCGCCTGATGGCCTACGCACGCGGTTTCGGTCTGACCGTCATCGCGCATGCCGAGGACGAAGGACTGGCCGACAGCGCGGTCGCGACGGCGGGCGAGACGGCGACCCGCATGGGCCTGCCCGCCGCCCCGGCGCTGGCCGAGGCGATGGCTGTCGCGCGCGACCTCGCGCTGGTCGAGATCAGCGGCGCCCGCCTGCATTTCCGTCAGCTCAGCACCGCTGCCGCCTTCGACCTGGTCCGCGCGGCGAAGGCGAAAGGCTTGCCGATCAGTTGCGGCATTTCGCCAGCCCATCTGCTCTTGTCCGAAACCGCGATCGGCGATTTTCGTACCTTCGCGCGCCTGTCGCCGCCGCTCAGGGCGGAACGCGACCGGCTGGCGGCGATTGAGGCGGTGCGCGACGGCACGATCGACATCCTGTGCTCGGCGCACGACCCCCTCGGCCCCGATGCCAAGCGGCTGCCTTTCGAGGATGCGACACCGGGCATGGCGGGCGCTGAAACCCTGCTGACGCTGGCGCTGACCCTGGTGCGCGACGGAGTGATCGATCTGCCCCGGCTATTCCGGATGACCAGCAGCACACCCGCGCGCCTGCTCGGCCTGCCTGAGATCGGCCTCAGTGCGGGGGGAGAAGCCGATCTCGTCCTGCTCGACCCCGACGCGCCGTGGCGGATCGTTACGGAACGGATGACAGCTCGTGCCGGCAACACGCCGTTCGACGGGCTGCCCGTACAGGGCCGCGTGCGGCTGACGGTAAAGGGCGGCGATATCGTCGGCGGGACGGACGCCTGAGGATCAGGCGCCCGCCGCGCGTCCCGTTGCGGCGATGCGGACCGGCGAATCGCCCGACCTCCCGCGCACGAAGCAGTCGCCCCCCTGATTGCGGTAGCTGATGCACAGCGTGTTGGCGTCTGCGCGGCTGCCGAGACCTGTAATGCCCAGGCGATGAAGCGTCCGCCCGCCGACGCGGATCGTGCTGCGGGTTGGCGTATAGCTGGCCAGCTTGCCCAGGCGGCCGGTTGCATTGGCCCACCCCAGCCCCACCCGCTGCTCGCTGGAATAGGCGCCGAGCTGGATCACCCAGCCACTCGCCACCGCGTGGGAATCTTCGGCACTGACGCGCCTCAGCTGCGCCGCCATAGTGTGGCCGAGCGCCAATGTCGGAGAGCGCACGGCCAACGGGGCTTGCGTAACCGCGGGGGTGGGAAAAGGCACCACGTCGGCAACCGGCGCGCGGTGCGCATCCAGCGCGACGTCGGCGGTGACCAGCGGTGCGATATCGAGGGCGGCGGGCGCCAATATCGGCGCCGGGCCGGCGTCGACGAACACCGCCTGCGGTGCCTCGACGGCAGGAGGTGAGCTGGACGGTGGAGCCAGGGCCAACGCCACTGGACGGCCGCTGTCCTGGTAATCCGGCACGACCGACAGGATGCTGGCGACGCGCAGCTCGCTGCGGCTTTCCCCGGCCAGGGCCGCCCACTGGGCCAGGCGTTGATCGAGCGCGACGCCCGACAAATCCTGCGCGGCGACCGCCCGCGCGCGCGGCCAATTGCCTGCCAGCGCATAGGCAAGAGCAAGATTCTGACGCACCCGAGCAGTGACCATCGGCGATCGGGCCTCGGCCTCCAGCAGCGCGACGGCCTTATCGGTTTCACCTGCCAGGGCGAGGGCCAAACCTTGATCCGCGGCCGGCGCACCGGCACCAAGGTCGGCCAGCGCGGCACGCGCGCGTGCGGTGTCGCCAGCGCCGAGCGACGCCAGGGCGACGCCGATCTGCGCCCGGTTCAAGCCGGGAGCGAGCGTTGCCGCCTCCTCGAAACTCTGACGCGCGGACAGGAAGCGCCCGGCGCCCAGATATGCGTTGGCCAGCATCAGCCGATAGCCGGCATCGGCGGGGGCCGCGGCAACGGCCATTTCCGCCGCGCCAATGGCAGTGCCATGATCCTGCTCGCGCATCGCCCGCAGGGCCTTTTCGGCCTGGGTGGCGGCGACGCGCTCCTGCGGGTCGGCAATGGCGGATGCCGACGCCGGGCGCTGACCGAACGCCGCCGGCTTGCAGGCCCCGAGCACGCCAGCCATCGCGACGCCCGAAACGGCAACCTTGAGCACCAGGGAGAACTTGGATGTCATCGGATCATCCTTCTCGTAAAATGGGTTATTTCGCCGGCGCGGACTGATCGAACCGCATCGCGTCGTCGAGGCCGGGAATGCTGGCAAGGTAAACGTCCAGCGCATCCGTCACGACGCGCTGAGCCGAACGGTGCCTGAGGGCACACGCCAACCGTAGCTTCAGATGCCGCTCGGGATCGAGACGCAGCGTGAAAGCCGACTTGCCCTTCGATCCCGGCTCGGCCCGCAGACGCGAGACGGCGGCATTGTCCGTGAAGGCGGTTTCGATCTGCTGGATGACCTCCGCGACCGGAGTCGGGATGACCGGCGCAGCTTCGACACGGGCAGCCGGTTTCGGCGCCAGCAGGGGCGCGGGCTCGGCCACGGCATCCGGCTCGGCGGCCAGCGCTGGCATCGGCGGCGCGATGTCCATGCCCATATCGTCCCAGCCCAGGTCGTCGAGGCGCGGCGTATCGTTGCGGATCGCCTGCGGACGCATGGCCGGGCGAGCCTGCCCCTTGCGCGCCAGCAGGCCGGACGACAGCGAAGCGAAGGATTTGGGTTCCATCCTCATGTCGGCGTTCCCCTTCACCCGGCTCACTGCCCGATCGCCCGGCGGCCGAAGCCACCGTTCGGACGTGCCCCCATGATCGGCGTCGCGCCGGTCGGGGCATGGAACACCGTGCGGCGGAAATTCTTCTCCAGACGGTCCGAGATATAGGTCCACAGGCTTTCGATCTCGCCGGCCGAGCGGCCGCGCGGATCGACCTCCATCACCGTGCGTCCGTCGATCATCGAGGCGGCGAAATCGGTGCGATGGTGCAGCGTCACCGGTGCGACGGTGCCGTGCTGGGACAGCGCCACGGCTGCCTCATAAGTGATCTTGGCGCGCGGCGTAGCGGCGTTGACGACGAAGATAAGCGGCTTGCCCGCCCGCTCACACAGGTCGACCGTGGCGCCGGCGGCGCGCAGGTCGTGGGGGCTGGGCCGGGTCGGAATGACGATCAGTTCGGCGACGGAGATCACCGACTGGATCGCCACCGTGATCGCCGGCGGGGTGTCGATGACCGCCAGCCGGAAACCCTGCTGGCGCAACGCCTCGAGGTCCGCCTGAAGGCGCGCCACCGTCGTCTGGGCGAAGGCGGGCATATTGTCCTCGCGCTCGTTCCACCAGTCGGCGAGCGAGCCCTGCGGATCGATATCGATCAAAACCACGGGGCCGGCACCGGCAAGCTGTGCCTGAACGGCGAGGTGACCCGACAAGGTGGTCTTCCCCGAACCGCCCTTTTGCGAGGCCAAGGCGAGAACGCGCATCTTCAGTCCTTGAAATGTTGCCTGTCCAGCGGGAGTGACAGCCAGACATCAAGAATTGGTAAATGTCGCTTCACACTTGCCGCCGCCTGCTTCCCCTCGCGCGAAGCGGATCAATTCGCTAAACTTCGTTAACCATTCCAGACCTAGAGCCGGATCAGGGAAGATGGAGGACCGGATATGGCGGGACGCGCAATCTGGCTGGGATCGGCCATTGCCACGGCGCTCTTGTGGACGGGGGCCGCGCTGGCATCGACGGAAAGCGGCGTGACGAAATGGCGGCAGGGCGACCATGTCGGTGCCGTGGCCGATTGGCGCGAGCCCGCGGCGACTGGCAATGCCGACGCCCAGTTCAATCTTGGCCAAGCCTATAAGCTGGGCAAGGGCGTGCCCGCGGACATCAACGCCGCGCGCGAGTGGTTCCGCAAGGCGGCCGATCAGGATCATGAAGGCGCCCAGGCCAATCTTGGCCTTATCCTGTTCCAGCAGGACCAGCGCGAAGCAGCGATCCCCTGGCTGCAGAAAGCGGCTGCGCGGGGCGAACCGCGGGCGCAGTACGTCCTTGGCATCGCTCATTTCAACGGCGATGTGATCAGCAAGGATTGGCCGCGCGGTTACGCGCTGATGACCAAGGCCGCCAAGGCCAAGCTGCCTCAGGCGATCGTCGCCCTCGGTGAGATGGACAAGCACCTGTCACCCCAGAATCGCGAGCTTGCCGGCCGCATCGCCCAGACTTTGCCAGATCCGACCACCGACAGCTACCAAGCCCAGCCCAGCGGTGGGCGCGCGGTCTCGGTCGCCTCTGCCGCCCGCGCGCCCAAGCCGACGACCCCGCCCGCTTCAGCTGGATCGGATCAGCATTGGCGGGTTCAGCTCGGCGCCTTTTCGTCGCCCGATGCAGCCCGTGCCGCCTGGACCAAGGCGCGCGCGACGTTGGACGCCGTCGCCGCGCTTGATGCTCACTATGTGTCAGCGGCCAACATCGTGCGGCTTCAGGCCGGCGCCTTCAACGACCGCGCAGCGGCCCAGCGCGTGTGCAAGGCAGCGGCGGCTTCAGGGCAGGGCTGCTTCCCCGTCGCCGCGCCCTGATCCAGTTTGGTCACCAATCATTCACGAACGCCTTTAACGCTTCCTTGGCGAGCCGCCTTTTAAGGGGATGCCAAGAAACGAAAAAAGGGTCTCGCGAATGTCGGCAACGACGCTTCCCATCGACGGCAAATCGGTCTCCACCGCCAATCGCTGGCGGCAGCGGCGCATGTGTGCGCTGGTGACCACGGAGGTCGCGCCCGGCTGTCTGAGGTCGGTGTCGGCGCGCGGGGCATTTCTGGAAACCAATGCCAGGCCCACGCTGGGCGGGCATGCCACTCTGCACCACCCGGACGCCGGGGCCATCGACGCCATCATCGTCGGTCATGATGCCGATGGCGTCCGTCTCGCCTTCGACTATGACGCGGACTCGGTCGGCTTTGCGCTTGGCGTCATCGCTGCGGACCATATGTCCAACCGTTCGGCCCGCTGACCATGGCGGCGACCGGCGCCCTTGAGATGTCCCGCGCCTTCAGGGGGCGCGTGCGCGCATGGTGGCGCGGAAACAATGATCGCGGGTGGAACGCACCGTCCTGGACCATGCCGCATGGACAGTGGACGACCGAGCGGGCGATCGCGGCCCAGCTGGTGTGGGGAGATGACTGGCTGGCGCCTTGGAACCGGACCGAGATCAATGCCCTCGTGACCCTGCTCAACCCGCTGGCGGGCGATCGCATCGTGGTGCTGGGCGATGGGCTGGGTGGGATGGCCCGCGCCCTCGTTCACGCAACGGGGGTCAACGTCATTGCCATCGAAACCGATCCTACCCTGCTCGCCCTGGTCTCGGATCGCCGCGATACCCGGGTGCGGTCCGTGAGCGCCATTCCCGCCAATGACGGAGCGCGCTTCGATCATCTGGTGTTCAATGGCTGGTCGCTGGATGCACCGTTCCCAGATTTCACGATGCTTGCCAGGATGCTGGCTCCCGCAGCCACGCTGATCGTCCGTGCCTATGTGGACGATACCGACCGCCTGACCGCGCAGGCGGATGACGCCGGCTTGGCGATCCTGTCGGACGGCGACATCACCGAGGCGCATGTCCGCACCGTCGAATCGGGTTGGGCGACGGCGGTCGATACGATCCGCATCGTTCACCGCGACCCTGAACGGATGCCCTTGATCGCGCCCCTGCTGGCCGAAGCCGAACGCTGGCGTACCCAGATCGAGCGCTTCCGCGCCGGCGCCGCCAGCGCCCGCCTGATCGAACTGACCCACGCCCGCGGCTGAACGAGGGCGACCCCGGTCTAGTCGGCGTCGACCCAGGCCGAACGCGGCCAACCCTGCGCATAAAGCAGCGCGCTGAGGTCGCCGTGATCGATGCGCGCGGCTGCCGCGGCAGCCGTTTTCGGCTTGGCGTGATACGCTACACCCAGACCCGCCACCTCGATCATCGGAATGTCATTAGCGCCATCGCCGACCGCCAGCGTCTCATGCGGCTGAAGGCCAAGAGCGGCGCGCTCTTCCTCCAGCGTTTGGCGCTTGGTCGCGGCGCCGACGATCGGCCGCGCGACGCGCCCCGCCAGCCGGTCGCCGTCGATCTCAAGGACATTCGACAGCGCCCGGTCAAAGCCGATTTCCGCCGCGACCCGGTCGGCAAAGACGGTAAACCCGCCCGAAACCAGCACGGTGCGCGCGCCATGGGCCTTCATCGTCCGGATGAGCGGCCGGGCGCCCTTCATGATCACCACACGCTCGACATGGCAGCGGTCGATGACACTGGCATCAAGGTCGCGAAGCAGGGCGACGCGAGCATCGAGGGCGGCCTCGAAATCCAGCTCGCCGCGCATCGCCCGTTCGGTCACCTCGGCCACCTCGGCCTTGATCCCGGCATAGTCGGCCAGTTCGTCGATGCATTCGATGGTGATCATCGTCGAATCCATATCGGCGACCAGCAGCCGCTTGGCCCGGCCCGCCTCGGGCTGAACGATGACGTCAACGCCGGGCAGCAGCCCTTCCAGCGCCGCCCGCGCCGCCGCCGGGTCGCCGGTAAAACGAAGATCGGCCGCCACGCCGTCATCCAGCCAACGCCAATCAACAGGCACGGGCCCTGCCCCGGCCAGGGCGTCACGGGCGGTGGAAAGATCGCCGGGGGCGATCGGCTCGGCAGCTGCTATCAACGTCGCGATGAACAAGATCGTCTCCCAGGATCGGCCACGGCTCGCGCTTATCGCGGGACCAACGGCCAGCGGCAAGTCGGCAGTCGCGCTTGCCCTCGCCGAGCGCATGGACGGGATCGTGATCAACGCCGATTCGGCGCAGGTCTACCGCGATCTCCGAACGCTCAGCGCCCGGCCGTCGGCGGCGGACGAAGCCCGTGCTCCCCATCGCCTCTACGGCCATCTCGACGGCGCCATCGCCTGTTCGGCGGCGGACTGGGCGGCGGCGGCACGGAGTGAGATCGCAGCTGCCCATGCGGCCGGACGGCTGCCGATTCTGGTCGGCGGCACGGGCCTGTATCTCCATGTCCTGTTGAAGGGTATCGCGCCGATCCCGCCGGTCGATGACGCGATCCGCGCCGCCGTCCGCGCCCTGCCGGTCGAGGAGGCCTATGCCGCGCTGCTGCGCGAGGATACGGCTGCGGCCGGTCGTCTGCGCCCACGTGATACCACCCGTATCGCCCGTGCGCTGGAAGTCGTCCGCTCCACCGGCCGCCCGATTCACGAGTGGCAGGCAATGACCGATGGCGGGATCGCGGACACCGTCGCGCTCGCGCCGATGGTTATCGAACCGCCCCGCGAACTTCTTTACGCCCGCTGCGACGCCCGCTTCGCCGCCATGGTCGCCAACGGCGCGCTGGAGGAGGTCGCAGCGCTGCTCGAACGTGGCCTGTCGTCCGACTTGCCGGTGATGAAGGCGCTTGGCGTCGCACCTCTCGCCCGTCATCTGGCTGGCGAATTGACGCTGGATGCGGCGATCGCGGCTGCGGCGCAGCAGACCCGCAACTATGCCAAACGCCAGCTTACCTGGCTGCGCGGCCGTGCACCCGATTGGCCTCGTCACGTCGACGGAACGAATGGAATCAATGCGTTAACCACCTTTCTGGATTGAGATTTAACAGACGTTGACGTAAACGGAAACCAGATACGGCATATGTCGGCCGTCCAGGAGGTTGTCCGTGTTCACCGTGCGTCACTCCATTCTCCTCGCCGGGCTGATGGCCGGCGCATCCGTGACCTTACCCGCCAGCGCCGCCGTCGTCGGTGACCCCGCTGCCGGCCTCAAGGCGATGCGCGAGCTGAATGTCATCAGCCTCGGCAATCTCCAGGCCGGCTCGGACATCGAGGGCAAGGCGTTCGTGGGCGGCAACGTCACCGGCAACACGCTGACCATCGGCACCGGCACCAATGCCAATCCAGGCCAGGGCTTCTCGCCGTCCGATCGGCCGACCTTGTCGGTCGGCGGCAATGTCGGCTCGGTCAATCTGAACAACGGCCGCAACGGGTCGGAGGCCCAGGGCACGGTGTCGCCTGCGGGCATCCGCGTCGGCGGCAATCTGGGCGGGGCGAATCTCAACACGAGGAATGCGACGGTCTCGGTCGGCGGCAATCTGGGCGGGATCAACGCCTCCCAGAACAGCACCGTACGCTATGGAGGGACGGCAAGCGGGAACCTCAACGCCAATGGCGGCAGCATCGCCCGCGACGCATCGCTGGCGTCCGGCGGGTCGAACAGTGTCAGCGCCGCGCTGGCGGCGGAAAAGACACAGCTGGCGTCTGATGTCGCGGCGCTGTCGACGGCTCTGGGCAACCTCGCCATCGCCAACAATCCCAGCAACATCATCATGTCGGGCAGCCGCGCTACATTCAATGCGGTGGACAATGGATCGGGCTATGCCCTGTTCAACATCACGGCGGGCCAGGGCTTCTTCGACAGCGTCAACGAAGTGCTGTTCAACATTCCCGCGGCCGCGGGCGGCTTCCTGACGACGATCATCAACGTCACCGGATCGAGCGCGTACACGCTCAACGAGAACCCGCTGGGCAGCAACTGGCAGAAGAGCCCTTATATCATCTGGAACTTCGGCGATGCCACCAGCATCAAAGTCCAGAGCGCCTTCTACGGTTCTCTGCTCGCGCCCAACGCATTTCTGACCAACAGCTCGCAGATGGCCGGCAGCATCGTCGCCGCAGAAATCAAGCAGGGCGCGGCCTTCCGCCTCGGCACCTATGCCGGAGGCAACCCGATTCCCGTCCAGGGGCAAACCCCGGTACCCGAACCGGCGACCTGGCTGATGATGATCTTCGGTTTCGGCATGGTCGGCGCGCTGCTGCGCCGCCGTCGACAGGCGTCCGCAGTACTGGCCTAAATCGTCCTCCACAGTCTCCCCGTTGGGCAGGCGACTCGCCTGCTCATGACGCCGCCCCCACCCCCGGGGCGGCGTTTTCTTGTGCAGCGCGGCACGAAATGACAGTATAATTACCCATATTAGTGAATATGAGTAATATTATTACTCTATAGAGGTTGACTTGCTAATATTGTGCAGATAGGGGTCGCCGCCTCATATCCTAGCGGTGAGTTCCGATGACCCAAGAGCTGAGTGGCGCCGAAATCCTAGTCCGTACGCTGACCGATCTTGGGGTCGAGGTGGTATTCGGTTATCCGGGCGGCGCGGTGCTGCCGATCTATGACGCCATCTTCAAGCAGAGCCGCATCCGCCACATCCTCGTCCGGCACGAGCAGGGCGCGGCCCATGCCGCCGAGGGCTATGCCCGCTCCACCGGCAAGCCCGGCGTCGTTCTGGTCACCTCCGGTCCGGGGGCGACCAATGCCGTCACCGGCATCACCGACGCGCTGATGGATTCGATTCCGATGGTGGTCCTGACGGGCCAGGTCCCGACCCAGCTGATCGGCAGCGACGCCTTTCAGGAAGCGGACACGGTCGGCATTACCCGCCACTGCTCGAAGCACAACTATCTGGTCAAGGATCCGGCGCGGATCCAGTCGACGGTGCGCGAGGCGTTTCATATCGCCACCTCTGGCCGTCCCGGTCCGGTCGTCGTCGACCTGCCAAAGGATATCCAGGTCGCGACCGCGCCCTACCGGCCCAGCAACGCCCCGGTCGAGCACAAGACCTATCGGCCGCAGATCAAGGGCGACGCCGCCCTGATCGAACAGGCGATCGAGCTGATCGCCAAAGCCAAGCGCCCGGTGCTTTATACCGGCGGCGGCATCATCAATTCCGGCCCCGGCGCCAGCCAGCTGCTGCGCGATTTCGCCCGCGTCACCGGCGCGCCCGTCACCTCGACGCTGATGGGCCTCGGCGCCTTTCCCGCCTCCAGCCCGCAATGGCTGGGGATGCTGGGCATGCATGGCACCTATGAAGCGAATTGGGCGATGAACCAGGCCGATGTCATCGTCGCGCTGGGCGCGCGCTTCGACGATCGCATCACCGGCCGGCTGGATGCGTTTGCGCCCCATGCCGTCAAGATCCACGTCGACATCGACCGCTCGTCGATCAGCAAGACGGTGCGCGCCGACCTCGGCATCGTCGGCGATGTCGGCCGGGTGCTGGAGGACATGCTGAAGCTCTGGCGCGCCCGCGGCGAAAAGCCGCGTGACCTGAAGGACTGGTATGTCCGCATCGACGAGTGGCGCGCCAGGCAGTGCCTGGCCTTCCAGCAGAAGGGCCCGGAAATCCTGCCTCAGCATGCGATCGTCCAGCTCGCGAAGGCGACCGCCAACCGCGACACCATCATCACCACCGAGGTCGGGCAGCACCAGATGTGGGCGGCCCAGCATTTTCCGTTCGAGCAGCCGAACAAGTGGCTGACGTCGGGCGGGCTCGGCACCATGGGCTACGGCCTGCCGGCGGCAATTGGCGCGCAGATCGGCAACCCCAAGGCGCTGGTGATCGACATCGCCGGTGAAGCGTCGATCCTGATGAACATTCAGGAGATGTCGACCGCCGTGCAGTACCGCCTGCCGGTCAAGGTCTTCATCCTCAACAACGAATATATGGGCATGGTCCGCCAATGGCAGGACCTGACCTACGAAGGGCGCTATTCCTCCAGCTATTCGGAGGCGCTGCCCGATTTCGTCAAGCTGGCCGAAGCCTATGGCTGGACCGGAATCCGTATCGAGGATCCGGCCGATCTCGATGCCGGCATCAAGGCGATGATTGACGCCGACGGGCCGGTCATGGTGGATTGCCGCGTGGCGAAGCTGGAAAACTGCTTCCCGATGATCCCGTCGGGCGCGGCCCATACCGAGATGATCCTGCAGGCGAACGAGGTGTCGGGCGAGATGGACGACGAGGCCAAGGCGCTGGTCTGATCCCTTCCGCCCTTCTGACGAAAGAGCATCCAATGCATATCCGATCCGAAGCCGCCGTGCGGCATACGCTGGCCATCACCGTCGACAACGAGGCGGGCATCCTCGCCCGCATCGCCGGCCTGTTCACCGCGCGCGGCTATAATATCGAAAGCCTGACGGTCGCCGACATCACGGAGGACCACGCGGTCAGCCGCATCACCATCGTCACCAAGGGCACACCCGCGGTGATCGACCAGATCATCGCCCAGCTGGAACGACAGGTGCCGGTGCACCGGGTCGTCGACCTGACCGAACTGGGGCCGCATGTCGAACGCGAGCTGGCGCTGGTCAAGGTCGCCGGCACCGGCGAGCATCGGATCGAAGCGCTCCGCTTGGCCGAGGTTTACCGCGCCCGGGTCGTCGATGCGACAACCTCCAGCTTCGTGTTCGAAGTGACGGGTGGGTCGGAAAAGATCGACAAGTTCACCGAGCTGATGCGCGAGCTGGGGCTGATCGAGGTCGCCCGCACGGGCGTTGTCGCCATCGCCCGCGGCCGCGAGGCATTCTGACTTTCGACAATCGGCCATCAAGCCGCTAGTGGCGGCGGTCGACTCCGATTTTTGCGGACATATTTCCGAAGACATGGGGAATGAAGATGCGGGTTTATTATGATCGTGACGCCGATGTCGGCCTCATCAAGACCAAGAAGGTCGCCATCCTTGGCTATGGCAGCCAGGGCCACGCCCACGCCCAGAACCTGAAGGATTCTGGCGTCAAGGACGTCGCCATCGCGCTCCGCTCCGGTTCGCCCAGCGCCAAGAAGGCCCAGGACGCCGGCTTCCAGGTGATGACCAACGCCGAGGCCGCGAAGTGGGCCGACGTGCTGATGGTCCTCGCCCCCGACGAGCATCAGGCGGCCATCTGGGAGCAGGACCTGAAGCCGAACATGAAGCCGGGCGCCGCGCTCGCCTTCGCGCACGGTCTCAACATCCATTTCGGCCTGATCGAGCCGCGCGCCGACATCGACGTGTTCATGATCGCGCCCAAGGGCCCCGGCCACACCGTCCGTTCGGAATATCTGAAGGGCGGCGGCGTGCCGTCGCTGATCGCCATCGCCCAGGACGCGTCGGGCAACGCCCATGACATCGCCTTGAGCTATGCCAGCGCCAATGGCGGCGGCCGCGCCGGCGTCATCGAGACGACGTTCAAGGAAGAGTGCGAAACCGACCTGTTCGGTGAGCAGGCGGTGCTGTGCGGCGGCCTGTCGCACCTCATCACAGCCGGCTTCGAGACGCTGGTCGAAGCGGGTTACGCCCCGGAAATGGCCTATTTCGAGTGCCTGCACGAGGTGAAGCTGATCGTCGACCTGATGTATGAGGGCGGCATCGCCAACATGCGCTATTCGATCTCGAACACCGCCGAATATGGCGACATCCACACCGGCCCGCGGATCATCACCGACGAGACCAAGGCGGAGATGAAGCGTGTCCTCGCCGACATCCAGCAGGGCCGTTTCGTCAGCCGCTTCGTGCTCGACAATCGCGCCGGCCAGCCGGAGCTGAAGGCGTCGCGCAAGCTGGCCGCCGAGCATCCGATCGAGAAGGTCGGCGCCGAGTTGCGCGCCATGATGCCGTGGATCGCCAAGAACAAGCTGGTCGACAAATCCAAGAACTGACCTGGCCGCTACCGCCCGCGCCACTTGCGATGTGGCGCGGGCTGGTTCGTCCGATCCGGGCGGCCCTATTTCCCTCCGAACAACGCGCGCGCGCTGAGCCCACCCTCAGGGGCCACCCCAAGCTCCAGCCGCGCATCGTAGAAGCGCAGCAGATCGGCGGTCGCCGCCAGACCGAGGCCCGAACCCGGCTTGGACACATCGAGCCGCGTACCGATGGTGGCGACGTTCGGGCGCTGCGCCTCAGGAATGCCGGGGCCATCGTCCCGCACCTCGACATGATCCGGCCCCGCGGACACCACGACCCGGCTCCGCGCCCATTTGCAGGCATTGTCGATCAGGTTCGACAGGATTTCAGCCAAATCGCCCCTGTCGCAGGGGAGCCGTAATCCACGCGGCACCATGCAGATGATGTCCAGACCGCGATCCATGTGCAGCCGCCGCATCGCCTCGACGATCTGATCGACCAAGGGCGCCACTTCGGTCAACGTCCCGGCACCGCGCGTGCCGGCGGCGGCGGCGCGGGCCAGATGGTGGTCGATCTGGCGCTGCATCGCCTCGCATCGCGCCAGCAGGAAATCGGCGCTCGCCCCCTGTCCGGCAAAGCGCAGCTGCTCCGCCTCGTCCGTGATCAGCGCCAATGGCGTCCTGAGATTATGGGCGAGGTTTCCCGACTCCGCCCGTGCTCGAGCGATCAGCTGCGCCTGTCCCTCCAGCAGGGCGTTGAACCGCTCAACGGCCGGCGCGAACTCGGTCGGTACATCGGGGTCGAGCCTGTCGACCTCGCCATGGCGCAATCGCTCGATATCCTCCCCAAGCCGTCGGACCGGGGCCAGCCCCAGCCAGACCAGCGCCAGCGCGCCGCCCAGCAGGAGCAGCCCCATAACCACCATCGAGCGCTTCAGATCATCCCGGAAGCTGACGACCTGGGCGTCGATGAGCGACTGCGCCGTCGCGATCGTCACCAGAATCTGTCGTCCGCCGCCGACCATCCGATGCGCGCTGCGCTGCTGCACGGGTTCACCATCCACCACGCTGGATTGCCATGCGTCGCTGGCGGAATCGGGAACAAGGCGGTTCCGACCCAGCGATACCGACCTCAGCTCCCGCCCCTGAGCACCGTTGATCTGCCAATAAAATCCCGACCGCGGCACGGCGAACAGGGGATCTGACAGCGCTTGCGTCACATGCGGCATGCCACCGTCGTCGACAGAGGTCATCCCGACCAGTTCGTCGAGATGGTGGTTCAACTCCTGCTGGAAGCTCTCGGTGCTATGGACACGATAGAGATTGCCGATGAACAGGCCGGCGAGCAGGATCGCCACGACCACCGCCAGCGCCGCGCCGAGCACCAGCCGCAGCTTCAGGCTACGACGCGCAATCATCCGCTCGCCAGCCGATAGCCGATGCCCCGCACGGTCATGATCCGCTCGCGCCCCACCTTGCGCCGCAACCGACCGACCAGCACCTCGATCGCGTTTTCGTCCCGATCGACGTCGAGCCGATAGAGATTGTCGAGGATCGTCTGCCGAGGCAGCGTCCGACCGGCGCTGTACAGCAACAGCTGGAGCAGCTTCACCTCGCTGGCGGTCAGCGCGAGCGGCGCGTCGTTCAGCCACGCCTCGCCGGTCGCGGGATCGAGCGCGAGTGGCCCCGCCGCCAACCGCGTTTCACACGGGCCCGAAGCGCGCCGGGCCAGGGCATGAAGCCGCGCCACCAGTTCCTCCGTCCGCACCGGCTTGACGATGAAATCGTCGGCGCCGGCGTTCAGGCCCTCGACCTTTTCCTGCCAGCTGCCCCGCGCGGTCAGGATCAGGATCGGCGTTCGCAATCCCCGCGCCCTCAGCGCACGGACAAGGTCGATGCCCGACATGCCCGGCAGCCCGATATCGACCACCAGCACCGCAAAGCCATCTGGGGCGAAGGCCAGCGCATCCTCCGCGTCGCCCAGCCATTCGCACGTCATGCCGTGGCGTGACAGGTTCGCGGCCATGCGCTGGCCAAGTTCGGCCTCATCCTCGACCAATAGAATCCGCATGACCGCAAACTGACAGCTATTGGTCAGCTTGCGAAGCTAGATCGCACACAGGTGAAGAGTATTTCGGGGGAGAAGAACGTGCGTCGGACGGGGATCATGCCCTTGGCTGCGCTGCTTTGTATCGTCAGCGCCTGTTCGGGCGATGCATCCGACGAGGCGGTAGCCCCCAGCCCTGCCGAGACGTCCGCCAGCCCTGCGCCACCCGCCGGCACCCTCGCGCTGTCTGAGGATCAGATGGCGCGGATCGGCGTCCGCTTCACCACCATCGAGACGGTCACCGACCTGCCGATCGCCACCGTCCCCGCGACCGTCGCGCCACCGCCCAACGCCCGCGTCGCCGTGGCTGCGGTCATCCCCGGCGTCGTGACCCGGACGCTGGTCGTCGAAGGCCAGTCGGTCAGGCGCGGGCAGCCCTTGGCCATCGTCGCAGCGCGGGAGATGTTCACCATCGCCGCTGGCATCGACCAAGCATCGGCGCGCGTCGCCGCCGCCCGCGCCAGCGACCGTCGCCTGGGCCAGCTGGCCCAGGAAGGAGTCATCGCCGGTGCCCGCGCCGAGGAAGCCCGCGCCGGGCTGCGCGAGGCCGAGGCCGAGCTGCGCGAGCAGCGGCGGATCGCCCAGTCGGTGAACGGCGTACCGGACCAGGGAACCTATACGCTGACAGCGCCCATCGCCGGCACCATCACCACCGCCGCGATCCAGACCGGGAGCCCGGTCGATGGCACCTCCGCCGCCTATGTCATCGACGCGGTCAGTCGCTACGAGTTGACGGCTCAGCTTCCAGAGCGACTGATCGGCCAGGTCCGGCCCGGCATGGCGGTGCGCCTGCCCGGCGACATCCGGGGCGAAATCACTAGTGTTGGCGGCGCGATCAATCCGGAAACCCGATCGGCAACGCTGAGGGCCCGGCTCCCGGCGGCTCCGGGGATCGTTTCCGGCCGCGCGCTGCCGGCCACGCTGCTCGCGCCGGCGCCCGATGGTGCCATCGCGGTGCCGTCGAATGCGGTGACCGAGATCGAAGGCCGCACGACCGTTTTCGTCCGCACCGATGGCGGCATTGCCGCTCGCGTGGTCGAGGCGGGAGCCAGCGCCGACGGACAGATCGCCATCAATTCAGGACTGAAGGCCGGCGATCGGATCGCGGTCGGCGGGCTCAGCGAACTCAAATCATTGATGATGGGGCCCGCCGAGGGCGGACACCACTGATGCTGCGCGCGCTCGTTGCCTGGTCGCTGTCGCTTCGCGTTCTCGTCCTGGGCCTGACGCTGGCCATCGGGGTGCTTGGGATTCTCGCCTATCGGGCGCTGCCGGTCGATGCCTATCCCAACATCGCGCAGACCCAGGTGAAGATCATCCTCAAGGCGCCTGGCATGACGCCCGAAGAGGTGGAGACCCGCGTCATCGCGCCTATCGAGCTGGAGATGCTGGGCCTGCCAAATCAGGCGACGCTGCGCTCGACGGCCAAATATGCGATCGCCGACATCACCATCGACTTCACCGATGGCACCGACATCTATTGGGCACGCCAGCAGGTCGGGGAACGGCTGGCCGGCATCGCGGGCGATCTGCCGCAGAGCGTCGAGGGCGGCATGGCACCGATTTCGACGCCCTTGTCCGACGTCTTCATGTTCACCATCGACGGCCCTTTGTCGCTGGCGGAAAAGCGCGAACTGCTGGATTGGACGATCCGTCCGGCGCTGCGCACCGTGCCTGGCGTCGCCGATCTCAACGCCCTGGGCGGCCATGTCCGCACCTATGAAGTGCGCCCCGACCTCGTTGCGCTGGCCGCCGCGCGGTTGTCGGTCGACGACCTCAAGGACGCGATCGAGCGCGGCAACCGCAACGACGGCGCCGGCCGCCTTGGCGCTGGCGAGGAAACGTTGATCGTCCGCGCCGTCGGGGCGATTCGCGATGCCGAAGACATCGCCCAGATGGCGGTCGTCGCCCGCGGCGGCCAGATTGTCCGTGTCGGCGATGTCGCCACGGTCGGAACCGGCTCCCTCACCCGCTATGGCGGGGTCACGGCCCATGGCGACGGGGAAACCGTGCAGGGCCTGGTCATCGCGCTGAGGGGCGCAGACGCGCGGCAGGTCGTCGACGGCGTGCGCGAGCGGCTGGCCGAGATCGAACAGACATTGCCCGCCGGCACCAAGCTGACGATCTTCTACGATCGGTCGGACCTGATCGGCCGCGCGGTCGGAACCGTCCAGAAGGCGCTGATCGAGGCGACCGTGCTGGTGGTGGTGCTCCTGATCCTGTTCCTCGGCGACTGGCGGGCGGCGGCGATCGTTGCGACCACGCTGCCGATGGCGGCGCTGATCACCTTCCTCGCCATGCGCGGCATGGGGCTGTCGGCGAACCTGATGAGCCTGGGCGGCCTCGCGATCGCGATCGGCATGCTGGTCGACGGCGCGGTGGTGGTGGTGGAAAATGTCGTCGAGCGGCTGCAACGCGCGCGCGAGGACGGCACGCCCCGGCTCAATATCGTGTTCCGCGCCACCGCCGAGGTCATCGTGCCGGTATCGGCGGGCCTTGTCATCATCGCGCTGGTGTTCCTGCCGCTGCTGTCGCTGCAAGGACTGGAAGGCAAGCTGTTCGCGCCCGTCGCGCTGACGATCATGGTCGCGCTGGCCGCAGCGCTGCTGCTCGCGCTGACGCTGGTGCCGGTTCTGGCCTCCTTCGGCCTCAAGCGCGGCCATCATGAAGACCCGTGGGTCATGCGTAAGCTGTCGCCCCGCTATGCCGCGCTGCTAGGCGCCGCGTTCGTGCGCCGAAAGCTCGTCTATGGACTGGCGGGCGGCGGTCTGGCGCTGGCGGTTCTGGCCTATGGGGCGGTCGGCAAGACGTTCATGCCAACGATGGATGAGGGCGCGGTCGTCATCCAGGTCACCAAGCTGCCGACCATGGGCCTCGATCGCTCGCTCGAGCTCACCAGCCGGATCGAGGCCGAACTGATGGCGCAGGTTCCGGAAGTCACCGGCGTCATTTCCCGCACTGGCACCGACGAGATCGGGCTGGACCCCATGGGCCTCAATGAAACCGACCTGTTCGTTACCCTTAAGCCGGCGTCCGAATGGCGCGGCGAGCGCGACGATGTGGTCGCAGCGATGCGCGAAGCGCTGGCTTCGATGCCCGGCGTCGAGCCGACCTTTACCCAGCCGATCGAGATGCGCGTCGCTGAAATGCTGACTGGTGCTCGCGGTGATCTGGCGGTGAAGATCTTCGGACCCGACATGGCGACGCTCGCCGACCTCGCCGGCCGCGTGCAGCATGTCCTGCAATCCGTTCCCGGCGCGGCCGAGGTCGCAACGGTCGCCAATGACAGCGTCGACTATCTCAGCCTCGATATCGACCGCGCCGCCGCGGGCCGCGCCGGCATGGCCATAGATGCGCTTCAGGACACGTTGCGCGCGCAGTTGGAAGGGCTTCCCGCCGGCATTGTCGCGGAAGGCCAGAAGCGGGTGCCGGTGGTGATCCGGGGCGAAGACGGGGTCCGCAACGACGCCGCCCGCTTCGCCGACCTGCAACTGACCACCCCGACCGGCGAACTGGCGCGGGTCAGCGATCTTGCGCGGGTGGAGAAGACCGAAGGGCCGATCCGCGTCGATCATGAAAGCGGTTCGCGCTATGCGCTGGTCCAGGCATTCGTCTCCGGTCGCGACCTCGTCGGCTATGTCGACGAGGCGCGGAGCCGCCTTGCCGCCGAAGTCACTCTGCCCCCCGGCTACCGGCTGGTGATGGGTGGCCAGTTCGAAAATCAGCAGCGCGCCTCAGCCCGGCTGATGCTGGTCATCCCGGTCGCGCTGCTGCTGATTTTCATCGTTCTTTACGTCACCTTGAAGTCACTGCGCGGGTCGCTCCTCATCCTCGCCAACATCCCCTTCGCGGCGGTGGGCGGCATCATCGCCCTGTGGGTGGCGGGCGAATATCTGTCGGTGCCGGCGTCGGTCGGCTTCATCGCCCTCCTCGGCATAGCGGTGCTGAACGGACTGGTGCTGGTTGCCGGCTTCCGCCAGCTCAGGGACGAAGGCATGGCGATGGCCGACGTCGTCCGCGTCGGCGCCCAGCGTCGCCTGCGACCGGTGTTGATGACCGCCAGCATCACCGCCTTCGGCCTCGTCCCGCTGCTGTTCGCCACCGGGCCGGGGGCGGAGATTCAGCGTCCGCTGGCGATCGTCGTCATCGGCGGGCTCATCACCTCGACCTTGCTGACACTGGTGCTGCTGCCGATCCTGTATGAACGCTTCGGCGAATCCAGACGGGAGGTGGAAGCGTGAGCCGCGTGGTCCTGACCCTGTTCTGCGCCGCGCAGGATGCCGACGCGATCGCCATGGCATTGCGTGATCATTGTCATGCGCCTGTCCACCTGCGGCGTGAGGCGGTGCTCGGCCGCGATTTCGGCGACGCGGCAACGGGCGAATGCGTCGCCGGCACGCTGACCCGCATGGCGATCGAAGTCGAATTGCCTGCGGACGAGGCTGCTTCTGCCGTGGCGGCGGCGCGCGCCGCCAGGCACCGCCTGCCATTCCGCTGGCGGATCACTGCGATATTGGACGGAGGACGTGAGGAATGAGGCGGCTCTGGCTTCTGCTGGCGGCGGGCGTCGCATTTCCCGCCCTCGCCCAGCCGAGCGATTTACCCCCGCCGGACGCGGTTATTCGGGTTCTGGACGGCCAGCCCGCCGTCGAGGCCGCGTCAGCCCGCGTCGACGCCGCGCGCGCCGAAGGTGACGCCCTTCGCCGTGGCGCACATGAAATCACTGCCCAGGGCACCCTGTCCCGCCGCCGGGTCGATCGCGAAGGCGATTTCCTGGAATATGACACGACCATCAGCCGCGCCTTCCGGCTGCCCGGCAAGGCTGCGCTCGATCGCCGCGCCGGGGTACTGGGCCTCGACGTCGCCGAGAATCGCCGCGAAGATGCCCGCCATCAGGCGGCGCTGATGCTTGCCACACTGTGGTATGACTGGCTGCAGGCGGCGGAACTCCATCGCAACGCCGGGACGCTGGTCGCCAATCAGCAAGCGCTGGTCAAGGCCACGGCCCGCCGCGTCGAGTTGCGCGACGCCGCCCAGCTTGAACTGGAACAAGCCCAGGCCGCCCTTGCGCTGGCGGAAGTAGAGACCGGCGACTCCGCCGCGCTCCGGGATCGCGCCCGGACCTTGCTGCAAGCGCGGTTCCCGGACCTGCCCTTGCCGGCCGATCCGCCCCGATTGCTCCCGCCCGCTCTCCCATCAGAGGGGTTGGCCCAACTGGAACTGCTGATCGTCGAGCGCAGTCATGAAATCGGCGCCGCTGCGGGCCTCGCTGAACGTCAGTCGGTGATGGCCCGGCGCGCCCGCGCGGACCGGATCGCCGATCCGACCTTCGGCGTCCGCCTGTTCAGTGAACGGGCCGGTGAGGAACGCGGCGCCGGCCTGTTCGCCGCGCTGCCCCTGGGCGGCGGTCATCGTCGTGCCCTTGCCCGTCAGGCAGAAGCGGAGGCGAGCGCCGCCCGCGCCGAACGCACCCTTGTGGAACGGGAAGTCGCAGGCAATGCCGCCGCCGACATCGCGGAACTCAAGGCGCGCCTATCCGCGTGGCAGGCAAGTGGTGAAGCGGTTCAGCGGGCCGAGGCGAGCGCCGCCCTGTCGGCGCGCGGCCAACAATTGGGCGCCATCGACCTTGCCGATCGCCTCTATGCCGAACGTCAGGCCAATGACGCGCGCGATCGGGAAATCGCGGCCCGAACAGCAGCGACACGTCTGATCGTCAAGCTGCGGATCGACGCACACACACTCTGGATCGACTGACTTGTCCTCTGCTTGAAAGCACCGTCCGAAAGCGCATCAACGACAGAGCGCAGAACCTTTTCACCCTGCAGGCTCGCCCCAACCAGACGCTGATCAAAAAAAGGCCGGCATCCGATCGTGGATGCCGGCCTTTCATTCATGACGGCCATTTGGATCGCGGCCGCCGTG
>JBBCJR010000026.1:0-3198 GCA_037190805.1 Sphingomonas sanxanigenens
CGCGGCGCCCGACGGCGAGCCGCCGCAGCGCCCCTTCTATCTCTTCGATCCGCCGCAGCCGATCGAGGTGATCGCCGAGGTGCCCGACGGGCCGCCGCAGCGCTTTCGCTGGCGCCGCGCGCTGCACGCGGTGCGTCTGTATGAGGGGCCCGAGCGCATCGCCGCCGAATGGTGGCGCCGCCGCGACAACAGGGGGCTGACGCGCGACTATTACCGCGTCGAGGATGTACAGGGCCGCCGCTACTGGCTGTTCCGCCACGGCCTCTACGACGAAAAGGACGGGCCGCGCTGGTATATCCACGGGCTGTTCGCATGAGCGAGGCCCCCGCCCCCGAACCGGATTTCGCCGAACTGGTCGCCGCAACCGGCTACAGCTTCCTGCGCGGCGTCTCGCATCCCGCGGAGATGGTGGGGCGCGCGATCGAACTCGGTATGGCGGGGATCGGCATCGCCGACCGCAACAGCGTCGCGGGGGTGGTGCGCGCCTGGGCGTTCCTGAAGGAGCTGGAGGTCAAGCGGCCCGAAAGCGTGGCGGGATTCCGCCTCGTCGTCGGGGCAAGGCTCGTCTTCGCCGACGGCACGCCCGATATCGTCGCCTATCCGGTCAGCCGGCATGGATGGGGGCGGCTGACCCGCCTGCTGTCGACCGGCAACCTGCGCGCGCAGAAAGGTGACTGCACCCTGTATCTGGACGATCTGCTCACGCATTCGGACGGCCTGCTACTGATCGCGATGGATGGCGACGAAGCGCTGCTCCGCACGCTGCGGCGCACGCGACCGAAATCGGTGTGGCTTGCGGCGACGATGCCGCGGTCGGGCGCCGACGCGCGGCGGCTCGAACGCCGCGCCCGGCTGGCGGCCGCGGCGGGCGTCCCGCTGCTCGCGACCAACGACGCGCTCTATGCGATGCGCGAGCAGCGTCCGCTGCACGACATCGTCACCTGTATCCGCGAGGGCACGACCGTCCACAAGGCGGGCAGGCTGCTTCACGCCAATGGCGAGCGCCATCTGAAGGCGCCGGCCGAAATGCGACGCCTGTTCCAGCCCTATCCGCGGGCGATCCGCGAAACCGGCCGGCTGCTCGCCCGCATCGGCTTCCGCCTCGACGAACTGCGTTACGATTATCCACACGAGCCGGTGCCGCCGGGGTGGAAGCCGTTCGCCTATCTCCACCATCTGGTGAAGACGGCGGCGGTAGAACGCTATGGGGTGCCGCTGCCGCCCAAGGTCCGGCGGCTGATCGGCAACGAGCTGCGGCTGATCCGGCGCCGCGACTATGTCCATTATTTCCTGACCGTTCACGATCTCGTCCGCTTCGCGCGTACGCGAAAGCCGCCGATCCTGTGCCAGGGGCGCGGATCGGCGGCGAATTCGATCGTCTGCTTCCTGCTCGGCGTCACCTCGGTCGATCCGATGAAGCACGAACTACTCTTCTCGCGCTTCATCTCGGCCGAGCGCGACGAGCCGCCCGACATCGACGTCGATTTCGAGCATGAACGGCGCGAGGAGGTGATCCAGCACATCTACGAGCGCTACGGGCGCGACCGCGCCGCGATCGCCGCGACCGTGATCCACTATCGCGCCCGCAGCACGATCCGCGAGGTCGGCAAGGCGCTGGGATTCAGCGAGGACGTCACCGCGCGGCTAGCCGACACGAGTTGGGGAAGCTGGGGCCAGGAGGTGCCCGTCGAACGGCTGGTCGAGGCGGGACTCGACCCCGCGAACGGCGAGATCGAGCGGTTGCACCGCTTCGTCGGCGAATTGCTGGGCCTCCCGCGCCACCTGTCGCAGCATGTCGGCGGCTTCGTGCTCACCGAAGGACGGCTCGACGAACTGGTGCCGATCCACAATGCCGCGATGGAGGAGCGCACTTTCATCGAATGGGACAAGGACGACATCGACGCGCTCGGGCTGATGAAGGTCGACGTGCTCGCGCTCGGCATGCTGACCTGCATCCGCAAATGCTTCGATCTGATGCGCGAGCATGGACTGGGCGACCGGACGCTGGAGGTCGACATCGAATGCGAGGACGAAGCCGTTTACGAGATGCTGCAAAAGGGCGACAGCATCGGCGTCTTCCAGGTCGAAAGCCGCGCGCAGATCAACATGCTGCCGCGGCTGAAGCCCAAGGAGTTCTACGATCTCGTCGTGCAGGTCGCGATCGTGCGCCCCGGCCCGATCGAGGGCGACATGGTCCACCCCTATCTGAAACGGCGGAATAAGGAGGAGGAGGTCACATTCCCTTCTCCCGCACCTCCTCACGATCCGGACGAGCTCCGCGACGTCCTCAGGAAAACCTTCGGCGTTCCGCTATTCCAGGAACAGGCGATGAAGCTGGCGATGGTCGCGGCGGGCTTCACGCCTGAGGAAGCGAACGGTCTGCGCCGGGCGATGGCGACCTTCCGCAACGTCGGCACGATCGACGATTTCCGCGAAAAGATGATCGGCGGCATGGTGCGGCGCGGCTATGAACAGGATTTCGCCGAACGCTGCTTCAAGCAGATCGAGGGTTTCGGCAGCTATGGTTTTCCCGAAAGCCATGCCCAGTCCTTCGCGCGGCTCGTCTATGTTTCCTCGTGGATCAAGCATTATCACCCCGCCGTCTTCGCCTGCGGCATCCTGAACTCGCAGCCGATGGGCTTCTATGCCCCCGCGCAGCTCGTCGGCGACGCGCGCGCGCATGGGGTCGAGGTGCGCGCGGCCGACGTGAACGCCAGCGGGTGGGACAACAGCCTCGAACGCCGGGACGACGACCGCCTCGCGCTGCGGCTCGGCTTTCGGCAGGTCGACGGGTTCCGCGAGGCGTGGGCGCAGCGGCTTGTCGAGGCGCGCACCACTCCCCCCGCCTCCCCGTTCGTCAGCGTCGAGGATCTGGCGCGGCGCACCGGTCTGCCGCCGCGCGCGCTGCGCCTGCTGGCGGAGGCCGATGCGTGTCGCTCGATGGAACTCGAACGGCGTCCGGCATTGTGGAACGCGCGAAGGGTGCGGCAGGGGGTGCTACCGCTGTTCGACGCCGCCGGGGCGGACGAACTGGGGCCGGAGGCGGAGGCCGACCTACCGCCGACGCCGCTCGTCGAGCATGTCCTCACCGATTATCAGACGACGCGTCTGTCGCTGAAGGGGCATCCGATGGCGTTCCTGCGCCGCGCCTTCACCGACGAGGGCGTGCTGAGCTGCACGGAGGCCGCGGCGGCGAAG
>JBBCJR010000027.1:0-17282 GCA_037190805.1 Sphingomonas sanxanigenens
CAACGGAAGCTTATGCTCTGGGTGGCCGGGTGGGGGCGCGGGCCGGTGCGGCCTTATCCCCCATCACAGCGTGCGGGCGCGCTCCTCGACCTCGAACGTCTCGATGATGTCGCCTTGCTTGACGTCCGACGACCCTTCCAGCGTGATGCCGCATTCCAGGCCCGAGCGGACGGTGTTGACGTCGTCCTTGAACCGGCGGAGCGAGGCGATCGCGCCGTTGTAGACGATGACATCGTCGCGCATGACGCGCGCCTTGAGGTTGCGGCGAATCTCGCCTTCGACAACCAGGACGCCCGCCGCCTTGCCGTGCTTGCCGGCCTGGAAGACTTCGCGGACTTCGGCACGGCCGACGACATTTTCCAGATATTCGGGGCTGAGCATACCGGCCATCGCCGACTTTATCTCGTCGATGAGGTCATAGATGATGTCGTAATATTTCAGCGACACGCCATCACGGTCGGCGACCTCGCGTGCCTTGGCATTGGCACGAACGCCAAAGCCTATGATCGGCGCGCCGCTGGCCTTGGCCAGCGTGACATCGGATTCGGTGATGCCGCCGACGCCCGAATGGAGCACGCGGGCGCGGATCTCGTCGGTCGAGATCTTGGCCAGCGCGCCGATGATCGCCTCGACCGAGCCCTGGACGTCGGCCTTGATGACCACCGGGAACTCCTCGACCTGCTTCTCCTTGAGGTTGGAGAACATCGATTCGAGGCTGACCGGCGCCTGGGTGGTGCGTTTGCGGGTGTTGAGCTGCTGACGATAGGCGGCGACCTCGCGGGCGCGGGCCTCGCTTTCGACCACGGACAGCGGATCGCCGGCCGACGGCACGCCGGACAGGCCCAGTACCTCGACCGGGACGGTCGGTCCGGCGGTTTTCACCTGCCGGCCCTTGTCGTCGACCAGCGCCCGGACGCGGCCCGATTCGGCACCGACGACGAAGATGTCGCCGGTTTTCAGCGTGCCGCGGTTGACCAGCACGCTCACCACCGGGCCCCGGCCCTTGTCGAGCTTCGCCTCGATCACCGTCGCCTCGGCGGGGCGATCGGGGTTGGCGGTCAGTTCGAGCAATTCGGCCTGGAGCAGGATCTTCTCGATCAGGTCGTCGAGGCCGGTCTTCTTCAGCGCCGACACCTCGACGTCCTGCGTCTCGCCGCCCATGGCCTCGACCTGGATGTCGTGCTGGAGCAGCGCTTCACGCACCCGCTGCGGGTTCGCGTCGTGCTTGTCGATCTTGTTGATGGCGACGATCATCGGCACGCCGGCCGCCTTGGTGTGGTTGATCGCCTCGATCGTCTGCGGCATCAGCCCGTCGTCGGCGGCGACCACCACCACGACGATGTCGGTGATGTCGGCGCCGCGGGCGCGCATGGCGGTGAATGCCTCGTGACCCGGGGTGTCGAGGAAGGTGATGCGGTCGCCCGACTTCAGCGTCACCTGATAGGCGCCGATATGCTGGGTGATGCCACCCGCTTCGCCCGACACGACATCGGTACCGCGCAAGGCGTCGAGCAGCGAGGTCTTGCCGTGGTCGACATGGCCCATGATCGTCACCACCGGCGGCCGCGCCTTCAGCGTCGCGGGATCGTCGGCATCGCCGGCGACGCCGATCTCGACGTCGGCGTCGGAGACGCGGCGGACATTGTGGCCGAACTCGGTGACCAGCAGTTCGGCGGTGTCCTGGTCGATCGTCTGGGTGACGGTGACGGGCATGCCCATCTTGAACAGCGCCTTCACCAGATCGGCGGCGCGCTCGGCCATGCGATTGGCGAGTTCCTGGACGGTGATCGCCTCTGGCACGTTGACATCGCGCACCTGCTTGGCGCTGGCGACGCCGCCCTGATGGGCGCGCTTGTCCTTCTCGCGCGAGCGGCGAAGGGCAGCGAGCGAGCGGGCGCGAACGCCCTCATCGCCGTCCAGGGCGCGGTGCACGGTCAGCTTGCCCGACTGGCGGCGGTCCGCCTCGACCCGGCGCACGGGCTTGGCCGGCTCCGGGCGACGGGCGGCGGGCGGCGCGCCGGCGGGGCGGCGGGGCGCGCGATCATCTTCCTGGTTGGCGGCCGGCTCCGCCGCGGGCGGCGTAGGTTCGGGCGCGCGGGCAGCTGCCTCTGCGGCCTCCTGCCGGGCCTTTTCCTCGGCGCGGCGATTGTCCTCGGCGCGGCGGCGTTCCTCCTCGAGGGCAGCGGTGCGCTGCTCCTCCTCACGGCGGCGGCCCTCCTCGGCCATGCGCAGGCGGGCTTCCTCCGCCTCGCGCAGCAGCTTGGCCTGTCGCTCCTGCGGGGTCAGGCCGTCGTCCAGCGGTCGGCGGGGCGCGGGTGGTGGCGGCGGCGGCGCAACCGGGGCGGCAACCGGCGCAGGCGCGGGCTCGACGGCCTGAATCTCGGCCTCATGCTCGGGCGTGGCGACCTCACCGGGCTTCAGAACACGGCGGCGCTTCACCTCGACCACCACCGACTTGGAGCGGCCGTGGCTGAAGCTCTGCTTGACCTTGCCGGTTTCGACCGTCCGCTTGATGCCCAGGGGCGGTCGGGTGCCCAGCTTCGGTTTGTTGTCGTCGCTCATGCCTGATCAGATACCTTCAAATGACGACGGCGGGTAAAGCGGCATCGCGACTGTCGTCGCCTGCCGCCACCCGTCCGTCCAGACCCAGATAGTCGCGCCAACGTTTGAGCGCTGCCGCCACGCGTCGCGCCGCCCCGGGGTCGCCGAGCGCCGCATGTACTACATTCTCCCGCCCCAGCGCCATCGAGATTTCCGCGCGCGGGGCGGGAATACCGGTTCCCGCCGCCTGTCCCGCCGCTCGCATCCGGCCGTCGAGCTTGTCGACACCATCGGGGCGGGCGTCGGCCGCGTGGAGGAGCAGGCGGACCCGACCGGCGGCGATGGCGTCGCCGATCCTGTCCGATCCCAAGATAAGCGTTCCGGCCCGCGCCTCAAGTCCCAGCCGGTCGAGGCAGGCGCGCTTGAGGCCGGCCGCGATGCGGTCCGCGAGATCGTCGGGAAAGCGCACATCGCCCGAGCGAAAGGCGCGGGCGAGCGCCTTGCCCAGGCGTTTCCTGGCGATCGCCTCGTCCAGCGCAGCGCGGTCCGCGACGATCCAGGCGCCACGGCCGGGGGCCTTGGCGTGGATGTCGGGCAGCACCTCGCCGTCCGGCGACAGCGCCAGCCGGATCAGCGCGTCACGCGTCCCCTCGGCGCCGCTGAGGATGCAGCGGCGCCGGGGATCGCGACCCTTCAGATCATGGTCGAGCGGCTCATCGTGCTGCATCCGCGGGTGCGTCCTCCCCGGCGGTGGCATCGTCGTCGAACCAGTGGGCGCGCGCGGCCATGATGATCGCGTTGCCCTGATCCTCGCTCAGCCCGTATTCGGCCAGGATGCCGCCCTTGTCCTCGACCTGCTGGGTCGAACGGCGACGCGGCTCCTGCCGCTTGGCGATCAGTTCGTCGGTGGCGAGGTCGGCGAGGTCGTC
Source organism: Sphingomonas sanxanigenens (assembly GCA_037190805.1). GTDB lineage: Bacteria > Pseudomonadota > Alphaproteobacteria > Sphingomonadales > Sphingomonadaceae > JBBCJR01. The sequence continues at coordinate 3,471 of JBBCJR010000027.1, forward strand.
GAGGGTCAGGATGCCCGCCTTGCCCAGCGTCACCAGCATCGGCTCGGTCAGGCCCTCGATCTCGGCCAGCGCGTCCTCGACGCCCAAAGCCCGACGCTCCTCGCGCGCCGACTGCTCGCGGCGGTCGAGCGCTTCCTGGGCGCGGTTCTGCAGCTCGGCGGCCAGTTCTTCGTCAAAACCTTCAATCTGAGCCAGTTCCGCGGCGGCGACATAGGCGACCTCTTCCAGCTCGGTGAAGCCTTCGGCGACCAGCAGCTGGGCCAAGGTCTCATCGACGTCGAGCTCGGTCTGGAACATCTCGGAGCGGGTGACGAACTCCTTCTGCCGCTTCTCGCTTTCTTCCTGCTCGGTCATGATGTCGATCGAACTGTCGGTCAGCTGGCTGGCGAGGCGGACATTCTGGCCGCGGCGGCCGATCGCCAGCGACAGCTGGTCGTCGGGGACGACCACCTCGATGCGGCTTTCCTCCTCGTCGATCACGACCTTGGCGACCTCGGCCGGCTGAAGGGCGTTGACGACGAAGGTGGCGAGATCGGGCGACCAGGGGATGATGTCGATCTTCTCGCCCTGCAGCTCCTGGACCACGGCCTGGACGCGGCTGCCCTTCATGCCGACGCAGGCGCCGACCGGATCGATGCTGCCGTCATGGCTGATGACGCCGATCTTGGCGCGGCTGCCGGGATCGCGGGCGACGGCCTTGATCTCGATGACGCCATCGTAGATTTCGGGCACTTCCTGGGCGAACAGCTTCTTCATGAACTCGCCGTGCGCGCGGCTGAGGAAGATCTGCGGACCCCGGTTCTCGCGCCGGACGCTGGCGATCAGCGAGCGGACGCGGTCGTTGACGCGCAGCACCTCGCGCGGAATCTGCTGGTCGCGGCGGATGACGCCCTCGGCGCGGCCGAGATCGACGACGACATGGCCGAACTCGACCCGCTTGACGACGCCGGTGATGATCTCGTTCACCCGGTCCTTGAACTCGTCATACTGACGGTCGCGCTCTGCATCGCGGACCTTCTGGAAGATGATCTGCTTGGCGGCCTGGGCGGCGATGCGGCCGAACTCGATATTGGGCAGCGGATCGACGATGAAATCGCCGACCTTGGCGCCCTTTTCGAGCTTCTGCGCGTCGTCGACGCCGATTTCCTTGAACAGGTCCTCGGGCTCGTCCTTGACCTCCAGCACCCGCCACAGCCTGAGGTCGCCACCCTTGGGGTCGATCTTGGCGCGAATGTCGTTCTCGGCGCCGTAGCGCGAGCGGGCGGCCCGCTGGATCGCGTCCTCCATCGCCTCGATCACGATCGCGCGGTCGATCAGCTTCTCGCGCGCCACCGCGTCGGCGATGGCGAGAAGCTCGGCCTTGTTGGCGGAAATCGAGGTGGCCATCGGTCTTGCTACCTTTCCATTTTGATCGAGTCGGCACCGCTTGCGTCGAGTGGCGCGGTCGCCTTGATGAGAGCGTCGGTCAGAACCAGCTTGGCGCTGGCGATATCCGCGAAGGGCAGCGACAGCTCGCCCACCCGCTCGACATCGATCAGCACATTATTGTCACGGCGGCCCAGCAGTTTGCCCTGGAACTGCTTGCGGCCGGCCAGCGGCTCGGCGAGGCGCAGACGCGCCTCATGCCCGGCCCAGTCGTCATAGTCGGCCAGCCTGGTCAGCGGTCGGTCGATGCCGGGCGACGAGACTTCCAGCCGATAGGCGCCCTCGATCGGGTCGGTGCTGTCGAGCACATCCGAGAGACGGCGGCTCAGCGCCTCGCAGTCCTCGATCGTGAGCTGGCGGGTGTCGGGCCGTTCGGCCATCACCTGAAGGGTCGGATCGCTCTCGCCGCCGATCATCATGACGCGCACCAGCGCGAAGCCGAGGGCCTGGGCCTCCGGTTCGATCAGGGCGGTCAGTGTGGCGGTTTCGGTCAATCCGGTCTCCTGGCTCAATGCATGCGGCCTCCCGCGCCGGCCCCATCCTGGAACCGACCTCGGCAGGTTACCCATGTCGAGAAGGAAGGGCTTTCATATACGCGCCTGTCGAGGTCGCCGCAAGGGGAGCAACCGATCGGCGCCGGAATGTGTTACCACGTCACGTCATCGACCCATGCCGGAGGAAATCATGCGCGCTGTCCTGATCACCGCGACCACCTGCCTAGCCATGCTGTCGGCCTGCGAAGGCAACGCCGTCACCGACGAGGCGGGCAATGTGACGACGCCCGCCGATGCCGCAGCTGTCGATGCGACGGGCCTGCCCTTCGCCGTGACGCCGGTCGCGACGCTGGCCTCGCCGTGGGCGATGACCTTCCTGCCCGACGGTCGCCTGCTGGTCACCGAAAAGGCCGGCAGCCTCAGAATCGTGACCCAGGACGGCAAGATCTCGACGCCGGTCAGCGGCACCCCGCCGGTCTCGTCGGAAGGCCAGGGGTCGTTGAACGACGTCGTCCTCAGCCCCGATTATGCCAACGACGGCTATGTCTACCTGTCTTACGCCGAGCCGGGGACGGGCGGCATGTCGGGCGGCGCGGTCGGACGTGGCAAGCTGGTCCTGGACGATCAGGGTGGGGGCCGCATCGATGGCTTCCAGGTCATCTGGCGGCAGGAGCCGAAGGTCAGCGGCAACGGCCACTATTCCGGCCGCATCGCCTTTTCCCCCGATGGCCAGTTCATGTTCCTGACATCCGGCGAGCGCCAGAAGTTCGACCCGGCGCAGGACATGACCCAGAATCTGGGCAAGATCATCCGCCTCAGCACGACCGGCGGCATCCCCAGCGAGAATCCCTATTATGATCAGGGCCGGATCAAGGCGCAGATCTGGAGCGCAGGGCATCGCAACCCCCTCGGCCTCGCCTTCGACGCGGAGGGGCGGCTGTGGAGCCATGAAATGGGGCCCAAGGGCGGCGACGAGCTGAACCTGATCGAGAAGGGCGCAAATTACGGCTATCCGATCGTCTCGAACGGCGACCATTATGACGACAAGCCGATTCCCGACCACGATACCCGGCCGGAATTCGCCGCCCCCAAGGCCAGCTGGACACCCGTGATCTCGCCCGCCGGGCTGATCTTCTATTCGGGCGACATGTTCCCGGAGTGGAAGGGCAGCGCCTTTATCGGCGGACTGTCATCCCAGGCTCTGGTGCGAGTCACCTTCGACGGCACCAGTGCGCGCGAGGCGGAGCGCTTCGACATGGGGCAGCGCATCCGCGAGGTGGAGCAGGGTCCCGACGGCGCGCTGTGGCTGCTGGAAGACGGCAATCGCGGCGGCACCAGCCGTCTGCTCAAGCTTACGCCACGCGGCTGAATGTTCCTCCTCCGGCCCGGCAGCGGGAGCGGAGTGGGCAGCGGGCGCAGTCGGGATGATCGGGGCGGCAATAGGTCTGCCCCAGCCGTTTGATGAGACAATGAAGGGTGGCAAGGCCGGCGGCGTCCATGTTCGCCGCCGCCATCACCCGGTCATAGGCAGCGATGGTATCGGCGCGGGTGCCGATCAGGCCGACGCGGCCCAGCACTCTCAGCACATGGCTGTCGACCACGAACGCCGGCCGTCCCATTGTGCTGAAATTGAGCGTGGAGGCGGAAACCTTGCGCCCGACGCCGGGCAGCCGCTCCAGCCAGGCCAGCGCTCGTCCGACCGGCCATTCGCCAAGGAACTCCAGATCGAATGCCGGCCGCTCGGCGGCGATCGCGGCGAGCGTGGCGGCGAGCCAGCGCGCCTTGGCGTCGGCGAACGTGACCTCGCCGATCACCGCCTCGATCGCAGCCGGCGTGGCATTCCGCGCCGCCACCCACGACGGATAGGCGGCGACGAGCCGGTGATAGGCGGACAGCGACACTGCGTCGCGCGTCCGGCCGCTGATCAGCGATTTCACCAGCTGGCCGGTCGGGCCGCGCGATGGCCTGATGTCCGGCGCGCCGAAATGCCGGCCCAGCTCGTTGCTGATCGCCCTGATCTCAGCCCCGGCGCCGAAATCGAATCCCATCTGCATAGCGGCAGTATGGAACATAAAGAGAACAACACAAGGGCCCGCAAATGGGATCAGCGGTCGGCGGCCGCCTGCTCCAACGCGGCGATATCGATCTTGGTCATCCGCAGCATCGCCTCCATGGCCCGCTTGGCCTTGGCCGGGTCAGGATCGGCAAGGAGCTTTGGCAGGATCGTCGGAATGATCTGCCAGTGCATGCCGTAGCGATCCTGCACCCAGCCGCATTCTCCCGGCGTGCCGCCCTCGGCCGACAGCGCGTCCCACAGCCTGTCGACCTCCTCCTGATCGGCGCAGTCGACGGACATGAAGATGGCATGCGTATGCTCCATCTTCACCCCGCCGTTCAGGGCCTGAAAGGCTTGTCCCGCCAGGGTAAAGGCGACGATCAGCACCGCTCCTTCCCGGGGGCCGGGCGTGTCGGCGGGACTGTACTGGATATGGTCGATGCGCGAATCAGGCAGGATCGCGGTGTAGAACCGTGCCGCCTGCTCCGCTTCCTTCTCGAACCACAGGCATGGGGTGATCCTGGACATGGCGTTCTCCTCCATCGGTTGACGAGCATGGCGTCGCCAATCTGGCCGGACGGGAAGATGTCGTCGCGAAGATTTCGTCGCGCGAACAATGGTCTTCGTCCGGTCTCCGCATTAACCATTGCGCCGGGGGAGCGATCCATGAACATTCTTTTCATTCACCAGAACATGCCCGGCCCGTTCCGCCATCTGGCGCCGGCATTGGCTGTGGACCATCGGGTATTGTTCCTGACGCGCCGCGCCGATGTCGACCTGCCGGGCGTGCACCGGGTGATCTACAAGTCGCCGCGCGCGCCGCGCGACGATGCCCATCCCTATCTCAAGGTTCAGGAAGCGGCGGTGCTGGCCGGACAACAGGTGGCGCGGGCGCTGCTGGAGTTGAAGCGGGGCGGTTTCGTGCCTGATCTCGTGATCGCCCATCCCGGCTGGGGGGAAGGTCTGTTCGTCAAGGACGTGCTGCCCGGCGCGCGCCTCCTCAACTATTGCGAGTTCTTCTACCGGGGGACGGGGCTCGACGTCGGTTTCGATCCCGAGGATGGCGCGGACCTCGACATCGCCTGTCGGGCGCGCGCGCGTTCGGCGCACTTGCTGCTCGCGCTGACGGCGGCGGATCGCGGCCTCGCGCCCACCCGATGGCAGAAAAGCACCCATCCCGAGGTGTTTTACGATCGCATCGACGTCGCCCATGACGGTATCGACACCAATATCGTGCGGACCGACGGCCCGGCCCGGCTGACGCTGCCCGACGGTCATCATGTCGCCAAGGGAGACGAGGTCGTCACCTATGTCACCGGTACGCTTGAACCCTATCGCGGCTTCCGTCGGTTCATGCGCGCTTTGCCCGATCTGCTGCGGCGGTGTCCCAAGGCTCAGGTCGTCATCGCCGGCGGCGACGGCGTTCGCTATGGTCCGCCGCCGGTCGGTCACGGGTCATGGCGCGAAGCGATGCTGGCCGAGATCGACGTCGATCCCGCGAGGGTGCATTTCGCCGGCATACTGTCCGATGCCGACCGCCTGGCCCTGCTGCGGGCGTCACGGGCGCATGTCCACCTCAGCTACCCGTTCACCCTGTCGCGCTCCTGCCTCGAGGCGATGGCGCTGGGGGCGCTGGTGATCGGGTCCGACACGCCGCCCGTGGCCGAGGTGATCGAGGATGGCCGCAACGGGCTGCTGGTCGATTTCTTCGACACCGGCGGGCTCGTCGACCGCATCGTCGACGCGCTCGCCCGGCCGGAGGGCTATTTCCTGCATCGCGCCGCGGCGATCGGCACGGTGCGGGAGCGCTATGCGCTGGACCGCTGCCTGACCATCCAGCGCCAGCTGATAGGGAGCCTGATGGACTAGAAGACCAGCCGGCCCGCTGCCCTCAGCCGCCCAGCCCCGCCGCTTCCGCTGCGGCGCGAATGCGATCGGCCGTCAGGGGCTTCAGGGCTTGGTCAGGCAGGGTTTCATATTCGTCGGCCATGAAGTCGACGACCTCGGTTTTTTCGTCCGACATCTCCTCGATCACGGCGATGCCGCAGACCGGCACATGAACCGGGGAATAGCCGCCTTCATGGGTCATGAAGAGGCGTCCGTCGCACAGCGTCTCGGCTGCGTCGACGATCAGCCGCGTCATCCGCCGGAAGCCGGAGGCGGTGACCAGCATTCCACCAAGGGGGTCGAGCGCGCTGGGATCGAAACCGCAGGCGACGACGATCAGTTCCGGCCGGAAGCGGCGTAGGGCGGGCAGCACCACCTGCTCCATCGCGTGGACATAACCCTCGTTGCCGGTGCCGGCGGGCAGGGGGATGTTGATGTTGGCGCCCGCGCCCCGCCCCCGACCGCGCTCGGCGAGCGTGCCGATGCCTTTGGGGTAAAGGTCGTCCTGATGGATCGAGATGGTAAGGACGTCGGGATTGTCCTCGAAAATCTCCTGGGTGCCGTTGCCGTGATGGACGTCCCAGTCGACTACCGCGACCCGGCCGATGCCGTGATGGCGGCGGACATGCTCGACCGCGATCGCGGCATTGGCGAACATGCAGAAACCCATGCCCTGGTCAGGCCGGGCATGGTGGCCACAGGGACGGATCAGCGCATAGGCATTGCGGACATCGCCGGTCACCACGGCGCGCGCGGCGGCGATGGCGCCGCCGGCGGCCAGCAGCCCGATCTCGATCCCGCCCGGGCCGAAGGGCGAGGTGCCGTCGCCCGAATCACCGCCGCGTTCCGAAGCGCTGCCGGCGCGGATATGATCCAGATGGCGCCGGGTGTGGACAGCGAGGATGTCTTCCTCGCTCGCTGGCATCACCGTCAGCCGCTTCAGTTTTCGGGCAAGGCCGCTGGCTTCCACCAGCGAGGCGAGACGCACCTTCGATTCAGGGGATTCGAAGTGATGGAAGGGTTGGATCAGTCCTCCAGGACGGATGAAGCCAACATGCGTGCCGGTGTCATGCCAGCCATATAGCTCTTCCCAGACATAGCCCGTCCGCATCGATCCCAATCTCCTTTTCGGGGCGGATTCATCTGCCCGTCTCGTCGCGACGGAAATCTAGTCAGGGAAACGGTGAGGCGGCAAGCACTCAGGACCTTCCAGCCATGCCGAGAGTTGATCGCCCTCAGCGAACGTTTTGTCGCATTTTTTTACAGTTCCTCACACGGACAGGGCGAGATGACCCGAGTTTCCGGGGTTGGCCTCTTTCTTGCTTATCATCAGGATAACAGGATTGGAGACTATTCATGCGCGCACTTATCGCAGCCGCCGGCGTGGTGGCCCTCATGGCAGGGCCGGCTCTCGCCTCTACGGTCCAGGCCAGCGTGACGCTGCCCAACGGCACCACGACGGACGGTCCGAACGGATCGCCCAATGCCACTGCCAGCCGCATCAGCAACACGCCCTCGCCGGGCGGCGGCAACATCGTCGGGACCGGTAAATCGGTCGCCGATCTGGCGACGCGCGCGGTCTATTCGGGCCTGTCGATCTCCGGCGCCAACGTCTCGGGCACCGCCTCGGGCAGCTCGTCACTGACCGATGAGATCACTCTCAACATCGCTGGCGCCACGGCGTCGACAGTGACCCGGATCAGCATCCTGTTCACCACCGATTTCGGTTATTCGCTGTCGGGCGCGACCTTTGCCTCGGTCGACTATATGGCGACCTTCACCGGCGGTCAGGTCGGCGGCTCGTCCACCACCCACAGCTTCACCTGGAACGACACCAACACCACCGGCGAACCGGCGGTGACGAACTCGCCGCTGTTCAGCAAGCTGATCGAATATGATGTGGTCGGCAGCTCGGTGACGTTCCAGTATTCGGTTGCCCAGACCACGGATCTGGTTCTGACCGAAGGCAACAGCGCCAGCACGCGGGGCGGTGGCACGCGCCTGACCTTCAACGTGCCGCAGAGCCCGATCCCGGAACCTGCGACCTGGGCGATGATGATCGCCGGCTTCGGCTTGGTCGGCGCAGCGATGCGTCGTCGCGGGGCGACCACGGTCGCTGCCTGAGCGTCGTCCCGGCGCCCGCCGGGGGGACGGGGCGCGGGGGTAGACGTGATGAAGTCGAGCCGCGGAGGGGTCTCCCTTCCGCGGCTCCTTCTCTGTGTACGTCTCGCGATCAGACCGGCCCGATTGCGGCCTTGGCTCCGGGCCGGCATGATCCTCGGATCATCCTAAGGAGGTCGCGGGCATGACCGGCGGGGTCGTCAAGCGTTCCATCACCATCCAGGGCCATGCCACCAGCTTCACGCTGGAGGGGCCTTTCTGGCAGGCGCTTGTCGATGCGGCGGCGGAGGACGGGCTGGCGATCAGTCAACTCGTGGCCCGGATCGACGAAGCGCGGACCACCAACCTGTCGAGCGCCATTCGCGTCTGGTTGTTCGAACGCGCCCGCGATCGTGCCCGCAACGCGGAACGGGTCTAAACGCCGCGACGTCAGCCTGATCCTGGTCTGGTTTTAGCCCAGCCGGGCCGTGACCAGCGCCTTGAGGTCGGCTTCGGGACGCGCGCCATAATGGGATATCACCTCGGCTGCCGCGATCGCGCCGATGCGCAGGGCATCGGCGATGGGCCGGCCCTGGGCCACCCCGGCCAGGAAGCCGGCGGCGAACAGGTCGCCCGCGCCGGTGGAGTCGACCACCGACGTCCGTTCCGCCGTGACCTCGATGCGTTGACCGCCGGTGACAGCCAGCGCCCCGGCTTCGGACCGGGTGACGACCACCGTGCCGACCCGCGCCGCGGCCGCCGCGACCGCGTCGTCGAAATCCTCGGTCTCGTAAAGGCTGTGGATCTCCGCTTCATTGGCGAACAGGATGTCGATGTCGCCGCCTTCGATCAGGGTCCGGAAATCCTCCCGGTGGCGGTCGATGCAGAAGCTGTCGGAAAGAGTGAAGGCGACCTTGCGATCAGCCTCGCGAGCCGCCGCGATCGCGGCGCGCATCGCCGCGCGCGGTTCCGCCGGGTCCCACAGATAGCCTTCCAGATAAAGGATCGCGGCCGACCGCACGCGATCGAGGTCGATCGCCGCGCGGTTGAGATTTTGCGATGCGCCCAGAAAGGTATTCATCGTCCGCTGGGCATCCGGCGTCACCAGAATCAGGCAGCGCGCCGTCGGGACGTCGGCGGGACCGGCGGGGGTGTCATAGGCCACGCCCAGCGCCCGGATGTCGTGGCGGAACACCTCGCCAAGCTGATCGTCCGCGACCTGCCCGACGAAGCCGGCACGGATACCCAGGGCGGCCAAGCCGGCGGCGGTATTGGCAGCCGAACCGCCACTGACCTCGCGGGCCGGCCCCATGCGCTCGTAGAGACGGGTCGCCTCGGCGGCATCGATCAGCCGCATCGACCCCCGGTCCAGCCCTTCGGCGTCCAGAAACGCATCCGTGGCGCTGGCGATGACGTCGACAATGGCATTGCCGATGGCAAGAACATCGAGCGTGGGTGCGGTCATCGACAGGCCTTTCGGTTGGAATCGCGCGACGCCTAGAGGATTTCGCGCGGCGTGGGAATGATGTTGCGCTCTTACCCGACTGACGTGGGTGCGCTGACCATGCTAGGTTGACGCATGATGATCCGTAGCGTCCCTTTTCTTGGCTTGCTGATCCTGCTGGGTGGCTGCGGCGCCGGTGCGGCGACCGAAGCGGGGCCGCCGATCAGCGCCGGAAGATTCGCGCCCTCGGCGCCGCTGATCGATCTCAAGGGCCGCAATGCCGACGAGTTGCTGACCTTGTTCGGCATACCGGGACTGGACGTGGTCGACGGCCCGTCGCGCAAGCTCCAGTTCGCCAACGACCGCTGCGTGGTCGATGCCTATCTTTATGCCCCTCGTCCCGGGCAGACACCCGTGGTGTCCTATGCCGAGGCACGGGACAGGACCGGCGAGGCGGCGGAAATGGTCGGCTGTCTGGCGCTGCTCAGGCGGCGTTGAGCCGCGTCAGCGGGATGGCGTGGGCCGGGCGGGCACCGCGATGTCGAAGTGCAGCACCTCCTCGCGCTTGCCCAGTGACTCGTAGAGCGCGATTGCGGGATCGTCGTCACGTTCGGCCTGGACGAAGACGACCCACGCCCCGTCGTCGGCGGCGATGGCGCGTAATGTCTCGATTAGGGCGGTGGCGATGCCGCGTCGGCGGTAAGGCTCGACGACCGCCAGATCGTAAAGATAATATTCCCGCCCCGCCTGTTGCCACTTGTCGATCGCGATCGCGACCAGCCCACCAACAACCGCTCCGTCGACAGTCGCGACCAGCACGGCGATGTGTTCCTTGCCGAGCAGGGCAGCCAGATAGGCATCGTCGCCCGGCGTTCCTTTATTGACGGCGCTATCCTCGAATGCGCGGTCAAACACCGCGTTCAAGGATCGCATCAGGCCGATGTCGGCGGGCGTCAGGCGCTGGATGACGGGGTTGGTCATCACCTCAGCTTAAAGTTGAGCTCGGATTCTGTCGAATAGCGCTGCTCACTACCCCTTTACATTGCGCTTGGGGGCAGCGCGCGGAGATCCATCGAGGCGCGATCAGATTGAACAAAGGCTTCCCAGGCCCCAGGTCGCTCAGAAGTCCAGCTTGTCATAATGGGCGGGCGGCGGGATCACTTCCATCCGTTCGGCCAGCAGTGGTCGAAACGAGGGACGGGATTTCAGCGCTGAGTACCATTGTTTGGCCTCGGCATGGCCGCGCCAGTCGATGCCGCCCAGATAGTCCGAGACGGAAATCTGCGCCGCCGCCGCGATGTCGGCGAGGCCGAAGGTCGTTCCGCCCAGCCAGCGACGATGGTCGAGCAGATAGTCGATATAGTCGAGATGGTGGTTCGCGGCCTTGATCGCCTCGCGCAGTACGGTGGCGTCGGGGCTGGCGCGGTGGACCAGGCGCTTGAACATGCGTTCGGTGAGGAGCGGCAAGGTCACTTCGGTCCACGTCTTGTGGTCGAACCAGGCGGCGAGGCGACGGGTTTCGGCCCGTTCTCCGGCGGTGCCGCCTAGCAATGGCATCTTGTCCACCGTCTCCTCGAAATATTCGACGATGGCGGTGGAATCGACCAGCACCGCGCCCGTGGCGCTGTTCACCATCACCGGCGTCTGGCCGGCGGGATTGAGGTCGATGAAACCGTCGCGTTGCTCCCAGGGATTTTCGCGCACCAGATCGTGGCCGACGCCCTTTTCGCCCAGCGCCAGCCGCACTTTCCGCGAGAACGGACACAGCGGGTATTGATAGATCTGCCACATGGTGCTGACGGAATCCCGGAAAGGTCGTGCGCGCGGCTGGCATCAGCGGCACCCGCGCCCCAATCTGGGGGTGGGGATGATGCCGTGCAGCCTCGCATCCGTCTCTAGCAGCGTCGCGGCCAGCCGCCAGCCCCCTTCACTCGGCGGCGACGGCCGCGTGGTCTTGGTCGCTCAGGGGGTGGGTCAGCCGGTTGATCATTTCCTTCGGGCAGATCTGCCAGAAGCGGCCGACATGGCGGTCCCAGTCGTCGAGAATCGCAGCCGACCAGGCGCTGCCGGTGGCGACCGCATGTTCGGCGACGAGCGATTTCAGCCGCGTCTCCCAATAGGTCGAGCCGAGCCGCTGCCAGACGACGTTCTCGTCGTTGACGCGGCGCTCGAAATCCTCGTCGCGATCGAAGACGAAGGCCATGCCGCCGGTCATGCCGGCACCGAAATTATCGCCGACCGCGCCCAGGATCACCGCCGTGCCGCCGGTCATATATTCGCAGCCATTGGCGCCGCAGCCCTCGACGACGACGTCGGCGCCGGAATTGCGGACCGCGAACCGCTCGCCCGCCTGACCTGCGGCATAGAGCTTGCCGGCCGTCGCGCCATAAAGGACGGTATTGCCGATGATCGTGTTGTCCTGGCTGACCAGCGGCGACGACACCATCGGCCGGACGATGATCGTCGCCCCCGACAGGCCCTTGCCGACATAGTCGTTGGCGTCGCCGAACACCTCCAGCTTCAGGCCCCGGACCCCGAACGCGCCCAGCGATTGGCCGGCCGAGCCGCGCAGGCGGACATGGACATGGCCAGGCGCCAGCGTCGCCATGCCGAAGCGGCGCGTGATCTCGGCCGAGAAGCGGGTGCCGACGGCACGGTGGGTGTTCCTGACGGTATAGGTCAGCTGCATCTTCTCGCCGCGTTCGAACACCGCGCGGGCGTCGGTGATCATCTGCGCGTCGAGGCTGTCGGGCACTTCGTTACGGAATCCCGTGCCACTGAAGCGCCGATGCTCGTCGGAAGCGTCGACCTTGGCGAGGATGGGGTTGAGATCGAGGTCGTCGAGATGCGCCGCGCCCCGGCTGACCTGGCGCAGCAATTCGGTGCGGCCGACCACCTCGTCGAGGCTGCGGCAGCCGAGGCGTGCCAGAATCTCACGCACTTCCTCGGCGATGAAGGTCATCAGATTGATGACCTTTTCGGCGGTGCCGGTGAACTTCTTCCTGAGCGCGCCGTCCTGGGTGCAGACGCCGACCGGGCAGGTGTTGGAATGGCACTGACGGACCATGATGCAGCCCATGGCGACCAGCGACAGCGTGCCGATGCCGAACTCCTCCGCCCCCAGGATCGCGGCGATGACGATGTCGCGGCCGGTCTTGAGGCCGCCGTCGGTACGCAGCTTCACCCGATGGCGAAGACCGTTCAGGGTCAGCACCTGATTGACCTCGCTCAGCCCCATTTCCCAGGGCGTGCCAGCGAACTTGATCGAGGTGTGGGGGCTGGCGCCGGTGCCGCCGACATTGCCCGATATCAGAATGACGTCGGCATGAGCCTTGGCAACCCCGGCGGCGACGGTGCCGATGCCGGCCGACGACACCAGTTTCACGCACACCCTGGCGCGTGGATTGATCTGCTTCAGATCGTAGATCAGCTGCGCCAGATCCTCGATCGAATAGATGTCGTGATGCGGCGGCGGGCTGATCAGGGTGACGCCCGGCGTCGCGTGGCGCAGGCGGGCGATGAATTCGGTGACCTTGAAGCCGGGCAGCTGACCACCCTCGCCGGGCTTGGCACCCTGGGCGACCTTGATCTCCAGCTCCTCGGCCGCGCCCAGATATTCGGCGGTGACGCCGAACCGGCCGCTGGCGACCTGCTTGATGACCGAATTGGCGTTGTCGCCATTCTCATAGGGCTTGTAGCGGCTGGCGTCCTCGCCGCCCTCGCCCGAAACGGCCTTGGCGCCGATGCGGTTCATGGCGATGGCCAGCGTCTCATGCGCTTCTGGCGACAGCGCGCCCAGCGACATGCCGGGGGTGATGAAGCGCTTGCGAATTTCGGTGATCGCCTCGACCTCGTCGATCGGCACCGGCTGGGGCGCGTAGTTGAATTCGAGTAGGTCGCGCAGATAGATCGGCGGCAGGTCGCCGATCCCGCGCGAAAACTTCAGATAATCCGAGTAGCTGTCATTGGCGACGGCGGTCTGGAGAAGGTGCATCAACGGCGCCGAATAGGCATGGGCCTCGCCGCCGGCCCGCTGGCGATAGAAGCCGCCCACCGGGAGCGCGGTGATGCGCCCGTCCCACGCCTGCTCGTGCCGCTGGGCCATGCTGTAGTGAAGCGAGGCATAGCCTTCGCCCGAGATCTTGGCCGGCATGCCTGGGAACAGGTCGTTGACCAGCGCGCGGCTGAGGCCGACCGCCTCGAAATTATAGCCGCCGCGATAGCTGGATATGACCGCGATCCCCATCTTGGACATGATCTTTAAGAGGCCGTCGTCCACCGCCTTCCGATAGCGGTGGATGCAGTCGGTCAGCGTTCGGTCGCCGAACAGGCCGCGGGCGTGGCGGTCGGCGATCGCTTCCTGCGCCAGCCAGGCATTGACCGTGGTCGCGCCGATCCCGATCAGC
>JBBCJR010000028.1:0-30782 GCA_037190805.1 Sphingomonas sanxanigenens
CAGTGGGGCGGCGGGGTTCTGCGGCGGGGCCACGTCCGTTTGTAGCTTCGAAATCTCTTGAGCTTCTAGTTACTGGAACCCCTATATTGGGAGGGCAAGGTCAGGAGATGCTCCATGAACATCGGGACAGCCGCCAGGCAATCGGGCCTGCCGCCCAAGACGATCCGCTACTATGAGGAGATCGGTCTGCTGACCGCCGACCGGGCTGCCAACGGGTACCGCGACTATTCCAGCGAGGACGTCCACAGGCTGCGCTTCGTCCAGCGGTCCCGCAGCCTCGGCTTCTCGGTCGAGGAATGTCGCCAGCTGCTCTCCCTCTATACTGACCGGGACCGCGCCAGCGCGGATGTGAAGGCGATTGCCACCGAGAAGCTTGGCGAGATCGACCGCAAGATCGCGGAACTGACCGGGTTGCGGGAGATGCTCGGGCATCTTGTCGAGAATTGTCACGGCGACGCCCGCCCGGACTGCCCGATCATCGACGGGCTCTCGGGAAGGTCGCGCGACCATTAGAACCTCAGGGGACCGGAACGATGATGGGCGACGGCATGATGTGGGGAATGGGACTGTGGGGCCTTGTGGTCGCTGTCCTCGTGGTGCTCGCCGTCGCGGCCCTCGTCAAATACATCTTCTTTCGCTGATGGCCTGGTCCTGGCGCAGATGGGCGCGCCGGATGCCGGCCAATCCGCTCTTGCCCGGTCGGCATCTGATGCCTGCATTGGTCGTATTGATCGGGCTCATGCCGGTTCCCGCCGCGGCGTTCCTCCACGCTTCCGAGACGGACACCGACTCCGGCCGCGCGCTTTACGTCGAGCACTGCGCGGCCTGCCACGGCGTCAATCTCGAGGGGCAACCCGACTGGCGCAGCCGTGACGCCAACGGCCTCTATCCTGCGCCGCCCCATGACGAGACCGGCCATACATGGCACCACGATGATGCGATGCTCATCGACTACATCACGCGAGGCGGTCAGGCCGTCCTGGACGACGTGGGCGTGACCTTCACGTCGGGCATGCCGGGCTTCGGCTCGATACTGGCCCATGGCGAGATCGAAGCCATCCTCGACTACATCAAGTCGACCTGGCCCGAACACATTCGCGACGCGCAGGCGCAGCGGTCCAACGCGGTCGCTGCAGACTGACGGTTTTCCGCACCCGTCAGACCTTCCGAAAGAGCCCGAAGTGGAACCGCTGCACGCTGCCCCACGGCGTGCGGTGTTCGTGGCTCAGCGATCGGACGAGCCGATAGGCGCTACCTAGCCGTTCCGAAAGCAGGGCCGCATCATAGCGCGCGACCGGCAAACCGCTGCACGAGGTCGGGCCATCTGACGCGAATGTTCCGATGATGGCGTGGCCGCCGGGGACAAGGGCCCGATCCATGCCCCGCAGATAGGCGTCCTGATCGGAAGCCTCGGTCAGGAAATGGAACGCGGCCCGATCATGCCAGACGTCGAAGCGGCCGGAGGGCTGCCAGTGCAGGACGTTCGCCACCACCCACTCAGCTGCATCGGTGTCAGACTGGCCATGACCACCATGCCGAAGCCATCGACCAGCGCGTTGCGGCTGCGCAGGACCGAGGCCAGTCCGATCCCGAGCGCCAGCATCAGCGGGATGTTGATGGCCGAGGTTGCAGCGGTGCCAAAGTCCAGCGCCACGGCAACGAAGGGGGCATCGGTGAGCGCTGCGATCACGGCGATCACGCCGTAGCCCGGCAGCACCAGCCAGATCAGCGGCCAGCCCTTGAGGATGCGCCAGACCCCCAGCATCAGTGCCAGCCCCAGCTCGAACGCCACGCCGTAGCGTATCTGCGCGGTAAGAGCCGCCAGCTGGGTCTCGGTTGCCGGGAAATCGGGATCGGCAACCATGGCACTCGCCGCCTGCGCGGCAACGGCTGCCAATGCAGGCTCGGCCACGGTGCTGCCGAAGCCGAGGGCGAAGGCAAACCTCATCAGCCAGGCGGGATGGCCGCGCCGCGCCATGGCATCGGCCAGCGCCTCGCCGATGGGGAGGAGGCTCATCTCCAGTCCGCGCACCAGCAGCGTAAGGCCAATCAGGATCGCAACCAACCCCGCCAGCAGGCCCGCCGGGTCATCGGGCCAAACCCCCAGCACCAGCCCCTGAAACAGCGCGATGGTCACAAGGATCGGCGCCATGTCACGCCAGGGTTGCGAGCAGGGCCAGGGCAAGAGGTTGCAGTGCGTGCATGCGTTCCAGGCGCTTTCGGGTTTTCTCGATTTTGTTTCAATGCAATACTGCCAAGAAGCCCGATAATTGACCAGAAGCCCGGACGCCCATGCTGAAATCCATCCTCGTCGCCTCTGACCTCTCGTCCCGCTCGAAACCCGCCGTCCAGCGCGGGGTGCAGCTTGCCGAGGGTTCCGGTGCGGCGCTCTGCATCCTGCATGTGGTCGAGGATGACTTGCTCGAAGACCGGATGCGCAATGAGATCCGGAGCGCCGAGGATTATCTGACAAAGCACGTCACGGGCTTCGGCAAGCCGCCCGCCTGCAATGTCGCAGTGGCCACGGGCCACGCCTTCCATGTCATCGGGGAAGAGGCGCGCGCTCGCGAGGCCGATCTGATCGTCATGGGGGCGCATCGGCGGCAGTTCCTGCGCGATGTCTTCGTCGGCACGACGATCGAGCGTGTCACCCGCACGGCGGGGCGACCGGTGCTGATGGCGAACTCCAAGACCGGTGAGCGCTGGCGCAAGGTGTTCATAGCAACGGACATGTCCGAGGCCTCGGGCCACGCGGCGCGCAAGGCGCATGCGCTTGGTCTGCTGGAGAATGCCGATGTCTCTTTCGTGCATGGTTATGCGCCGATCACACGGCAGATGATGACGCATGCCGGCATCCCGGCCGAGCGCGTTCATCAGGAAGCCGAGCGCGAGTTCCAGTCAACGCGTCGCGAGCTTGGCCAGTTCATTCAGGGCCTCGACCTTGGTGAGTTGAACTACAACGCCCGCATCATCGAGGGCGTTGGCGCCGATGCCATCTCCGGTCTGGTGGAACAGGCAAAACCCGATCTGCTGGTGATCGGCACGCGCGGGCTCTCGGGGATCAGGCGCCTGTTCCTGGGCAGCGTGGCGCAGGAGCTGATGGGCAGCGTCGAGATCGACGTGCTCGCAGTTCCGCCACAGGCATGATCTGCGCCATCACACATATCCCAAACTGCACCGCACCACTGCGCGAGGTCTAGTTGATGTCCCCCCTCGCGATGGTGCTGGCCCTGCTGGGCGCGGCGGTGGTCATGTTCGCGCTCAACCGGCCGCGCATGGATGTGGTGGCAGTGATCATGATGGTCGCGCTGCCGATGACAGGCGTGATCAGCATGTCCGAGGCGTTGGTGGGCCTGTCGGACCCGAACATCGTGCTGATCGCAGCCCTGTTCGTGATCGGCGAGGCGCTGGTGCGCACCGGCGTTGCGCAGCGTCTGGGCGATTGGCTGACCGCACGCGCCGGTGCCAGCGAGGCGAAGCTGATCTTCCTTCTGATGCTGATCGTGGCCGCGGTGGGCTCGTTCATGTCCTCGACCGGCGTCGTCGCGATCTTCATCCCCATCGTCCTGCGCATCGCCCGCAACGCACGCATTCCGGCGGGCCGGTTGATGATGCCGCTCTCGATGGCCGCGCTGATCAGCGGGATGATGACGCTGGTCGCCACCGCGCCCAATCTGGTCGTGCATTCCGAACTGATGCGGCAGGGGCACGAGGGCTTCAGCTTCTTCGCCTTCACACCCTTTGGCGTGCCGATCCTTGTGCTGGCCATCCTTTACATGCTGGTCGCGCGCCGCTTCCTTGCGCCGGGTCCGGCGCCTGAATTGCCCGAGCGAGCCGCCCTGACGGGCTGGGTTGCAGATTACGGCCTTGCAGGCCGAGAGCACCGGCTGCAACTGCGCGCGGGGTCCGACCTTGCCGGCAAGCGGCTAGATACCCTGGACCTGCGCGCCAGCGCGGGCATCAACATCGTCGCCATCGAGCGCGGCAGCCGATTCCGGCGCAAGCTGATCCAGCCCCGCGCCGAGACGGTGCTGGAAGCTGGCGACATCCTGCTGATCGACCAGCGCGCGAACGGCACATCGAGCTTCGATCTGGACGCTTTCGCGCGGGCGCATGATCTGATCGCGCTGCCGGTCTCGGGGCGGTGGTTCACAGACACGGCGCAGGAAATCGGCATGGCGCAGATCATCGTGCCGCCGACGTCGCGCCTGATCGGCAAGACGGTCTCGCAGGCCCGGTTCCGCAGCACCCATGACCTCTCGGTGATCGGCATGAAGCACGGCACGAAACCCGTGCCCGACAGCGTGATCGACGAGCCGCTGCGCCCTGGCGACACGCTGCTGACCGTCGGTCCCTGGCGCGCGATCCGCAAGCTGGCGGACGAGCGGCGCGATCTGGTGCTGCTCGATCTGCCCGCCGAATCCGACGAGGCCGTGCCCGCCCGCCACCGCGCCCCGCTGGCCGTGGGCGTGCTGGCGCTGGTGGTGGTGCTGATGGTCTGGGGGATCGTGCCGAATGTGCAGGCGGCGCTGTTCGGCTGCCTGCTGCTGGGCCTGTTTCGCTGCATCGACATGGCGTGCGCCTATCGCTCGATCCACTGGCAGAGCCTCATCCTGATCGTGGGCATGCTGCCCTTCTCGCTGGCGCTGCAGCGCACCGGCGGGGTCGATATCGCGGCGCAGGCGCTGCTCGGTGCGCTGGATGGTGCCTCGCCCCGGCTGGTGCTGGCGGCGATCTTCGCGGTCACCGGGCTGCTGGGGCTCTTCATCTCCAACACCGCAACGGCCGTTCTGATGGCCCCCGTTGCGCTGGCCGTCGCCAGCGCGCTGGACGCCTCGCCCTATCCCTTCGCGATGACAGTCGCGCTGGCGGCCTCGGCTGCCTTCATGACCCCTGTCTCCTCGCCGGTGAACACGCTCGTGGTGGGGCCGGGCAACTACCGGTTCGCAGATTTCCTGCGGATCGGCGTGCCTTTCGCGTTGATCTGCATGGCCGCGAATGTGGCGCTGGTGCCGCTCGTGCTGCCTTTCTAGCGACGATGCCCCAGGCCAGAAGACTGCCAGAGGGTGGAGAAGGTTGGATATCAGGCCCGTCCCCTCCGCCATTTCCCTTCAAGGAAGGTTTCTCCCCATCCGGCAGCGGCCGAATTTTCTCGTTGTTTTCGAGGGTTATGCGGGTGGGGCTTGCACTGGCGTCCTCGCCACAGCAGCCGGACACGCTCTCTTGAGCCCGATATTCTCCGGACCTCTCCACTGCGCGATTTCGGTGCAGAGCCTGTAAGTATCGGAATTTTATAGACTGTTTTCTTGGGCAAGCTCTACATTTCGACGCCAGTGGCACTTGTGAAAAGGAACAGAAATCCAACCCTTTCCCTCCCCCTCCAGCCTCGCAAATCCCTTCCAGCATTGAGAATTTCCGGCAACGACGGCATCCTGTCGCTGAAGGAGTCTATACATGACGGAACCGGACCTCGACACCGACAAGCTCGACGACGCGGCGCTGGCGATCCTCAGCCTGACGCTGCATGACGGCAATCGCGTCTGGAAAGGGCTCGACTGGTCCATCACCGACCGGCTGCACGAGAAAGGGCTGATCCACGATCCCGTCGGCAAGACGAAGTCGCTGGCCCTGACGGAGGCCGGACTGGCCCGAGCGGAGGCGGCTCTCGCCGAGTTGTTCATGAGGCCGCAATCGAACGATACACAAGGGTCCGCCCCATGAAGCCAGCCGACGAGGCGCGCATCGCCGCCCGGTTGGCGAAACTGATGGCGATGATCTGTGTGCGCAACACGGGGATCGAGGAATTGCACGCCGGGACCGTCCCGGTCACTCACACGGGCGACTATTCGGACGTTTTCATCACCGATGCCGACGGCCGCCAGATTCCATGGTCTGACGCGTCCCATCTCGACGACGGCCAGATGCAAAGCCTGATGCGACAGATCGTCGACCGGCTCTACACCTTTCACATCAAGGCTGACGACCCGGAGTTTCGCGACCACCTCGACCGTTGGCTGGCCGTCGCCGAACGATGGAACGAGCCGCAGTTTGACAAGGCTTTTGTCGAGATCGTAAGTCGACCGCAACGCTGAACGCCCCAATCGTTTCGGCGCGCTCGAAGGCATGAAACCGGCCCTAATCGAAAGGGATTGAACGTCGCACTCGCTTCGGGCGATTATCTTTCCGGATAGTCGGAAGGCGCGCAGGTTGGCACGATCGCAGAAAACGAAAGTCGTCGAACATCTGTTTGACAAGTATTGGAACGTATCGACGGGCGCGCTCGAAAAAAGCCTGATGAGTCTCGACGACGTCGCGCAGGCCATTCGCGAGTGCAACGATCTTTACGGCTCGACGCTTAGCGACCGCAATCCTGCGAATTTCATGAAAGATCTGCTGCGCGGAGCCAATGCCTCCAGCAACTGGCCGACTTCGGTCGCGGCCAAACGCTTCGCCGCGGTCCAGCGGACCGGCGACGGAGAGTGCTTCGAGTTCATACCCTACCGACCGGGACAGACCGAGCCGTTCCCCGATGCGTTCGGAGTTCGCGAAGATGCGCCGCGGTATCCAGTCCA
This sequence comes from Sphingomonas sanxanigenens, assembly GCA_037190805.1. Taxonomy (GTDB): domain Bacteria; phylum Pseudomonadota; class Alphaproteobacteria; order Sphingomonadales; family Sphingomonadaceae; genus JBBCJR01. Next base: position 6,573 of record JBBCJR010000028.1, read on the forward strand.
GTCGATCAGTATTCCGCTCGTTACCAAGTCGCTGGGGCGTTCCGACGAAACCTGGTTGGTTCAGACTGCGATCAACCTGCGTGTTGTCGAGACCCATTTCGCGGTGGCAGCCGCGTTTCCATTGCTCGAACTTGCCCATCTTCAGATGGGGATCAAGCTGCGCTCGACCGAGATCGACGCCCTCTTTCTTGGCAAGACCGGCGATCCGCAACGCCCGGAATCCGTCCTGGTCACCTGCGAAGCGAAGCAGGCCAAGGACCCGCTTATTCAGAGTCAGATTATCAACCAGGTCCGTGCCTCCTTCGCGGAGGCGGAGGTGGACACGGTCGTTCCCATCGGTTTGCGGACGATCAAAGGCGTCGGGTTCTACCTGACCGAGTTCACTGCCGTGAAGCGGTCGGAAGCCTCGGCGCTGGAGGAATTGACCCTAGCCAGCGACGCCATCTACGAGTTGCGCCCCCCTGTGAAGGGCATATGAAGCCTCGATCTCTTCCTGTTTCCGCTTTCGCGCACCGCTCTTCTTGTCGCGGCGTCCGATAGGGTTCTGGATGTCGAAATACGCAGCGGCCTCGGTGTTCCCCATACTCAAGAGCTTTTCGTCGCCGAGATCCACAGCCTCGGTCGGTCGCGTGGGGCGGACCCCCAGCGCAGCGATAACGACACTGGCCACCGCGCGCGCCAGCGGAGGCGGCACTGAGTTGCCGATCTGGCGAGCGCCATGCCATTTGGTGACGTTGAAGCGAAACCAGTCTGGAAAGCCGTGAAGGCGCGCCATTTCGCGCACAGTTACGCACCGGTCGAACGCGTAGTGAATCGGTCTCGGGCTAGTGAACGCGCCACGAGCAGAATCCGTCCCCGCTCTCAGCGTATTCGAAACGCCGTCGGCCGGCAGCTTGAACAAACGCGAGATCGGTTCCACGCGACCCTGTTCCGTTTCGCGAAAGCGACGACGGGAAATCTCGGTGTGTTCGGTACGTGCGCTGGAGGTCAGTTTCTTCGGATCCCAATTCCGAGGGTGGCCAAACGCCCATGCGTCGTTGCCAAGGCCCCGTAGCGGCTCGGCGTAGGCGCTGGGCTTTCCGAAGGCCGCTGTCTTGATGGAGTCGGAATTTCGAAGGCGCTCGAACTCCTCTGCGTTTGGAAGATCGGCAAGAGCGTCCTGACAGGTCGGGCGTTCTGCGATTGCCTTGGGGTAGTCCGGAAGAGAGCGGCCCTTCTTTGCACCCATCAAAATCAAGCGCTGACGATCCTGCGGCACACCATAGTCAGCCGCGTTCAGAACCCGCCAGTCGCGTTGGACGGAATAGCCGATTTCTTCGAATTCCTCGATCAGTTCGAAAAGGAACTTTCGGTGCTTGCCGACAGTCAGCCCCTTCACGTTCTCGAAAACGAAGTAGTTCGAATCGAGTTCGCGAACCAAACGTACGAAATCCTTTACCAGCGCGTTTCGCGGGTCGTCGAGCGCGCGCTGCCCGATCAATGAGAACCCCTGACATGGAGCTCCGCCGAACACGACATCGACCGTCCGATCGACAATCCCGGCCTCGGCGCGGATATCCTCGCCCGAGACGTCCGTCACCGATCGAGGGATGACCGCGCAGTCCGGGAAATTGAACTTGTGGACCGCCGCGTGAACGGGATCGATCTCGACGGCGGCAACGACATCGAAACCGGCCTGCTCGAAGCCGAGGCTCATACCGCCCGCGCCCGAGAACAAATCGATTCCAATCGGTCTTGCCATGCCGCCGCCTCCAACGTTTTCGCCCAACATATCGGTGTGTCGCTCGCTTGACCAGCGAATCCTAGCTTTTCAGGAAGGCTTCGACCCGGTCGACGGCTCCTTCGATGTCCCTCAACTCGCACTGCCAGACGACCAGTGGCTCCCATCCAGCGTCTCTCAGCTCGATTAAGACTCTCTTATCGCGTTCTTTGTTTGTTTCAATCTTCGGCCGCCAGTATTCCGGCCTGGACTTCGGCAGTCTGCCCCACCTACAGCCATGGCCATGCCAGAAGCAGCCGTGTACGAACACGACCTTTCTCCGCGACGGGAACACGATGTCCGGGCTGCCCGGCAGATTGCGACGATGGAGCCTGTAGCGGTATCCTAGCCGGTGTAGGGCGCGACGCAACGCCATCTCCGGCGCGGTGTTCTTCTGGCCGACACTCGACATGATGAAAGAGCGGCGTTCGGGTGTGACACGGTCCGACATCGCTAACATGTAGCAGGCGCCCTCCGGACATCTGCAAGCGGAAAACGTGCTACCCTCGTTCTCGTACGGTATCGTCAGCTTGGGTCGCCGGGGTGTAACCATCCGATTTGTTCATCCCGTACCGAGGCTAACTGACGAGGCGCTGAAGCTGCCATTCAGGCGGAAACGGCTCCAGCATCCGCGCCAGCGTCACTTCCGGTCCCTGCCTGCCATCCAGGATCGCCTCGACGATCTCGGGTGACAGCAAGGACAGGCGCAGGACGCGTGCCATGTAGGTGAAGGCAATGCCCTCGCGCTCGGCCAGCTCGGAAATCGACGCGAACTCGCCCGACTCCAGCATCCGCTTCCAGCGGAAGGCGCGCGCCAGCGCCTTGACCAGCGTATTGTCCGGCTTGCCCGCCGGTTCGAGGCCATCCGGCATAATCATCGCCTTCCGTCCACCACGCTTCACGATGCGGAACGGGACATGGATGGTCATGGTGTCGGGGATAGTCGTGTTCCGAGTCATGCGGCTGCTCCTGCATCTGCGGTGATTTCGCCCGCCAGCGCCGCCAACCCATCCATGCGAAGGCGGACGTTGAGACCGCTGCTGCCGATCTCGACCCGTTCGACCAACAGGGACACAATGCGCGCTTGTTCCGCCGGGAAAAGTTCGTCCCACAACGGATTGAGCTTCTGGAGGGCTGCCCGAGCGTCGGCGTCGGTGATTCCGTCGTCCTGCGTCCGCGCCGCCTTCCATGTCCCAGCCACGATCTCCGGTTGGCGGAAGACGGCGCGGAGCTGGTCGATGACGGCGGCCTCGATCTCGCCCGCAGGCACGCGGCCGATGGGACACGCCCCGGCGCCGTGCTTCAGCACCATCTGGCTGACGTAGTAGCGGTAGAGTTTGCCGCCCTTGCGGGTGTGCGTCGGCGAAAAGGCCGCGCCATCGGGACCGAACAGCAGCCCCTTCAGCAGCGCGGGTGTGTCGGCGCGGGTCCGGGCAGCCCTCTTGCGGGGGCTCTCCTGCAGGATGGCGTGAACCTTGTCCCAAGTCTCACGGTCGATGATCGCATCGTGCTCGCCGGGATAGCTGTCGCCCTTGTGGACCGCCTCGCCGAGGTAGGCGCGGTTTGACAGCATCCGATAGAGGTACTTCTTGTCGATCCGGTTGCCACGCGGCGTTCCGAGACCTCGCGCGTCGACCTCGCGGGCCAGAACCGTGCAGGAGCCGATCTCGATGAAGCGGGCGAAGATCCAGCGCACATGCTCGGAGTTCTCCTCGTCGACCAGCAGCTTCCGGTTTTCCACCCTGTAGCCAAAGGGCGGCACCCCACCCATCCACATGCCCTTCTTCCGACTGGCTGCTACCTTGTCCCGGATGCGCTCGGCGGTGACCTCCCGCTCGAACTGGGCGAAGGACAGCAGGATGTTCAGCGTCAGCCGCCCCATCGAGGTGGTAGTATTGAAACTCTGCGTCACCGAGACGAAGGTCACGCCGTTCCGGTCGAACACCTCGACCAGCTTGGCGAAATCCGCCAGCGAGCGGCTGAGGCGGTCGATCTTGTAGACCACCACCACATCGACCAGCCCGTCCTCAATGTCGGCCGTCAGTCGCTTCAGACCGGGGCGTTCCAGCGTGCCGCCCGAGATGCCGCCGTCGTCATACTGATCGCGGACCAGCACCCAGCCCTCAGACCGCTGGCTGGCGATGTACGCCTCGCAGGCCTCGCGCTGGGCGTGGAGCGAGTTGAACTCCTGCTCCAGCCCTTCCTCGGAGGATTTCCGGGTGTAGACCGCGCAGCGGAGCTTGCGGACTACTTTCGATTTTTCGGGCGGCTTCGTCATGTCCGCGCCCTGTGGTTCTTCAGGCCGAAAAAGACCCAGCCGTTCCAGCGCGTGCCGGTGATCGCGCGGGCGATGGCCGAAAGCGACTTGTAAGGCCGCCCTTGCCATTCGAAGCCGTCGGCGGTGATCGTCACGACGTATTCGACGCCCTGCCATTCGCGAAGCAGTCGCGTGCCAGTGATGGGCCGGTCGCGGTCGAGGCGCATGCCGCGCTTCTTCTTGTCCCCGCCATCCAGTTCCTCGCCCAGCCGCTCCAGCCGCCGGACGGTCTCGGGCTTCAGCCCGCCATAGGCGAGTTCCTGGATGCGGTAGGCCAGGCGGGATTCAAGGTAGCGCCGGTTGAAGGGCGGCGGCTCGCTGTCGAACAACTCGCGCCACTGCTTCTTCAGGCCGGGCGTCGGGGTGGTCTTGAGCGCGGCCAGGCGCGCTGGGATGGGGTCGTGCGTCGTCATGCGGTCTCCGTTGGGTTCGGGGTTGCATGACGGCATCGGTCTGCCGGATAGTGTAGGCGAATTTCTCCAGTATCGTCAGAAGGTTCACCCCGTTCGCGCTGCCTCAGCCGAACCAGCCCGAGGGCGAGCAGCCCGCACAATTCTGCGCGGCGTTCGGCGACGGTCATCAGCTCAGGCGGGAGCGGGTTGGGACGTTTCATGCAGGCAGGTCCGTTGTGGCTTGCCCTGCCTCTACTCAGGTAAACCGGACAACGTCCCGCTGGGATAGATGACCGCTACGCGAAAGGCGGGACTCGACTCATAGTTGATCGGCCGGGTAGAACATAATCGGAACAGTGCTTCACCTTCGCCCGGTGAATCGGTCGTGCATTTTCCGCCAGCTTTAAGCGGGTCGTGGAGGCGCAAACCGGTTTGCGACCGCAAGCGACAAGGTTTCAGGGCGAGAGGAGATTACATGGCCAAGAGGATCAAGAATTTCGTCGATCGCGCGTTCTCGCGCACCGTCGACCTCGAACTGCTTCACCGTTTGCTGAGCCCCTATCTGGGCCAGATAGATTTCGATTGGGATGGACTCCCAGAGGACGACGGAAAGCGGCGTGAAGCGATTTTCGCGCTCTTTGCCAGGGCTGACCTGCGATTCCCGGCAAAGCTGCAGTTTGCACTCTACAATATCTCGACGCTGTCGACCGATGCCGGCGCACGAATCATCCAGGAGATCGCCTCGGAGGCTGGTGTTGATGTCCTGTCCGCGTGTCGTATCGACGGGGCAGCTGACGATCTGCGCTTCACGCCGCGCTTCATGGCGCTGGTCACCTGGCTCGATCACCGTGCAATCTTCGACCGCGCCCTCAGCGCAGCGGCATTTCTTGCCCATTCGTCCAAGCTCGAACGCGACGCGGAACGGGAGGACGTCGAACTGCGCCACCACGATGCCGGGGTAAAAGACAGTTTCTCCGAATCGGCACGGCTGCACTTCGCAGGCCGCTACAACGGTCACTATTGCGATGTGCGGTGGTTCGAAGAGGACGATCTGTTACGCGTGCTGGTCCTGCACGGTTCCAAGCCAGAGACCAAGAACGTCGATCAGGAGGGCGCAGAGGACACGCTGAAATTCCGCGAGATCGTGCAATCGACGATCGAGTATGACCAGCGCAGGAGCGCGATCTCTGTGGGCTCGAAGTCCGCCACCGACGCCAAGAAGCTGGTAAGGCTTTTCGGCGCCCATGTCCTTGGAGATGGCGACATTTTCGAGGCCTCGGCCAAAGAAGAACTCTACACTCTCGGTCCCCTGCAGCGACACGGCGAGAAGTTCAGGTTCACCTTCGATCCCGACGGCGACATCACGCATGTCGCCTTGCGGGAAGTGCGCATCGATGAGGCGCAACTGACCGCTACGGGGCGCTTGCGTCGCTCGCCGTGGTTTCTGGCGCTCGGCGATTCCGAGAATGCGCTCAGGCGCCTTAAGGATTTGGCACCCGAGATCGAGGTTGCTGACGTGCGGATCGTGCATGCCAAGATCGACGTCACCATTGAAGTGGACGGCAGCGAGATCGTGGTCCCGGTTACAATTCGGCCGCCGCGCACAGTCAGCATGCGCGACCACTCGCACGAACGGCTCATCCTCGAGATGCTGGAAAACAATGACATTCGCAAACGCCGCAGAACTGATCAGGCTGCTGCTGCGGCAGAGTGATCGTCATCCAATCCGTGCCATCGGTGCGGCAGAGCTAGAGCCCTATGATCCGCGCTTCGTCCGATCGCTGCGCAATCTCGGAATCCTGGCGGACCGGGAGGATGAACGCAACGATGGCATTGCGGTCTTTCAGGTGGTCGGCGATGAATTGATCGTCGTCGATCCAGAGACCGGAGAGTGCGAACGTTACGACGACGCGCTGGATATCCAGTCCTTCGACATCGACATCGCCGCTCTCTGCCGCGCGATACGCGAGCAGTCGGGACTGAAGGGGCCGGGTCCGGTTGCGATTTCGGCCAGGATTTGGCGGATCGGTCGCCACGAACAGCATGGTCGGACTGCCGAAATCTGCCTCGTGCGCCGATTGCGGGAGGAGACCGCGCAAGAAATCGTGGACCATGGGCGCGGCGCCATCGACACCGAAACGCCTGTTGCCCTGATCGGCCTCGGCGATTGCGACTTGCCGACGGAGGTCGCTCGCCAACTTGACGGCCTCCGCCTGACGGTTGCCCGTGCCGTCGATCTGCTGCGCGACGACCCGGATCGCCCCTTCGCGCTCGATCTCGGTCGGGTTCGGGTGCGCACGGGACAGCGGGCCCCGGACGCGCGCCTCCAGATCGACCGTATCGGCCGCCGGGTGATCTTCGAAGGCATCGAAATCGACATCGAGCCGCGGGACTTCGACGCCTTCGCCCTACTCGCAGAGGAGGCCATGGCCGCCGGGGGCTGGGTTTCAAAGGAGGCACTGGCGGCAACGCTTCAGGCGAGCACAGGGCGGGAAAGCAATCCTGAACAGGTCGATCGCTGCATCAACCGGCTGCGCGATGCGTTCCGGAAGAACAAGCGGCTGGATGCGGTCCCGAGCAATGGGTTCATCGATCGCAAGTCCAAGGTCGGCGCACGTCTCGGCCTTGCATCCTCCGGGATCGCGTTCATCGCCTAGACCCGTTTTCCGGCACCGGGAGATTTTCGGGAGGTTTCCGGGAGAAGCCCGAGAGATAAAGAATTTCAGCAGGTTGCATCTTCGACTGGTCAACGCAAACGACCAGGATCGAAACAGATGCTCCCTCCCATTTCCCCCGACGACCTTGCCACACTGATCGATGAGGCGGCCGTTGCCGCGCGCCGCTTGCATCGGAAGCTGGTGCTGCCTGCCGCCGATCTCGACGATCTCCGCCAGGACCTGCTGGTCGACCTGATCTGCCGGCTGCCCGGCTTCGACGCGCGCCGTGGCAGCGTCGGCGCCTTCGCCAACATCGTCCTGCGCAACCAGTCCTCGCGCATCGCCATCCGCCATCATCGCCAGCGCAGGATGCAGGGCGGCACGGTGCTTTCGCTCGACGCCCCCGTTTCCGGCGCGACCGAACCTCTGGGCTGCTTGCTGGCAGAAGCAGACGGTCTGGCCGCCTGGCATGGGCAGGACCGCTCCGCCACGGACGACGCCGACACAATCCACGATCTCGCCCGGGTGCTGGGCGGCCTGCCCGAGGAAGCGCGCGGGCTTTGCGCGGCGCTTGGCACCTGCGCTGTCGCAGAGATCGTCGAGCGTACCGGCACCTCCCGCTCCGCCCTCTACCGTCACATCGCCCGCCTGCGGCTCGACCTCGCCATGCGCGGGATCGGGGCCGAGTGGGACGGTTCGAAAGCAGCGTGAGTAGAGGACCGACATGGAGATGATCGTCATGCCCCTCACCGAATTCACGCCCGCAAAGGCCCGGCCGCTCACCGACATCGAGTTCTGCGCCTGGATCGGCCAAGCCATGCCGGGCGACCGCCTCGAGTATCATCGCGGGTTTCTCGGGATCGATACCACCGCGGTGATTTCCACCTTGCCGGAACCGGATCGCCGCAGGCTCGGAGCGCTGGCCAGTGCCGCCCACCGCGCCTTCGAGGCCGCGCTGGTGCATCTGGTGCAGGTCCGCGTCGGTCCCGATCGCTTCGCCTATCTGGCCATCGCGCGGACCAAACCGCGCCATGCGCCGATCCCGTTTTCCCAACTCATCGCGACAGAGGAGGCCGCCTGATGCGCGCCACGCTTGCCTGGATCGGGGATCGGCTGCCGCCGTCCCTTTACTTTCTTCTGGCCGGAAGCTCGGCCGCATCCCTCATCGGAGACCACGACATGACCGAGACCAACGGCCTGCTTGCGCGCCTGCGCAAGGCCTTCCGCAGCCTTGAGGATCTGCCGGAGGTGATCCCCGCCGCCTGGCGTCCCGGCGATGCCACCGATCCGCTGCCCGTCGAGACCGCGAGTGTCGACGATATCGCCATCGCGATCGTCGCCGCGAATGCCGAACTCTCTGCGGCCATCCAGCGATCCTCGGCGCTGGAAAAGCTCCACCGTCTGGCGCGTGAAGCCAGGGCTGTCGGCACGGACCGTGCCGTGGATGCGGCCCTGAAGCGGGAGGGGCTGTAATGGCCATGCCTTTCCCCAGCACCGAGGCGCCGACAGAGGCCCGCCTCGACAACATGCCGAAGTTTGACGACCTCGACCGGCTGTCCATCGGTGAGATCGCCGACATGCCACCGGCGCTGCTTCTTGCGCTGCAGGAAGAAGCAGCGACCGAGACCGCCCGGGTCAAGCGCCTGAAGGACCGCTTTGAGGCGGCACTGGCGCAGCGTTATGGCGCCGCGACCGAGGCCGAGCGGTCTGCGCAGGGCAAGACCTCGGGCACGGTCCGGATCGAGGATGCGGGCGTCGTGGTCATCGCGGACCTACCGAAGAAGGTCACCTGGGATCAGGACCGGCTGGCCGCCATGGCAACCCGGATCCGAGAGGCCGGCGACGATCCGACCCAGTATCTCGAGATCGCCTATCGCGTGCCCGAACGCCGCTTCGGGGCCTGGCCCGACGCCATGCGCGAAGGCTTCGCAGCCGCCCGGTCCGAGACCACCGGCAAACCCGTGTTCCGGCTCGAGACCCGAGACCGGTGACGCGCGGCGGCGGGACGCCCGAGCGGCAACGCCGGGCAGGTTCCCCTTCGGCACCCGGTCACCCCCGCCGCCGCGCCCCTTTCAATCCTTCGGAGAACCCCATGGCCTTCCGCATCATCACCGCCGACGAACGCCTCTCGGCAGCCGAGAACAAGACCTCGCTCGCCATCTTCGGCCCGCCCGGCGTGGGCAAGACCACGCTGCTGAAATCCCTCCCCGCCGACGAAACCGTCTGCCTCGACCTCGAGGCTGGCATGAAATCGGTGCAGGACTGGCGCGGCGCGTCGATCCCGGTGCGCAGCTTCACCGACTTCCGCGATCTGGCGGTGCTGATCGGCGGGCCGGACCCCGCGCAACATCCGCAGTCCTGGTACGGGACCGAACGGCACGCGTGGCTGCAGGCCCAGCACCGCGACAGCGGCATCGAGGCCTTCCTCGCCGCGCGCCGTATCGTCTTTGTCGACTCGATCACCGATCTGACCCGGCAGGCGATGGCCTATGCCCGCCAGCAGCCCGAGGCCTTCTCGGACCGGACCGGCAAGCCGGATGTCCGCGGTGCCTACGGGCTTCTGGGGCGTGAGGTGATCCAGGCGCTGAAGCACCTCCAGCATGCACGCGGCAAGACCGTGATCTTCGTCGGCGTGCTGGAAAAAGTGACCGACGATTTCGGCGCCGTCACCTGGCAGCCGCAGATGGAAGGCAGCAAGGCCGGGCGGGAATTGCCCGGCATCGTGGACCAGGTGGTTTCGATGCAGCTTTTCGCCCGCGATGCCGAAGGCGGCTGGGTGCTGGACGAGACCGCCACCGACCGCCGCCTTGTCTGCAAGTCCGGCAATCCCTGGGGCCTTCCTGCCAAGGACCGCTCCGGCCGTCTCGACCTGACCGAACCGCCCGACCTCGGCGCGCTGCTCGCCCGGATCGACGGTCGCGCCTCCCATCAACCCGCTTTTGCCTCCTGATCCCTGAAAGGAACTGACATGAGCTACGATCTGAACGACGCCCAGCCTCAGATGGCCCCCATCGGCGAGCTGATCCCGGACGGCACCTTCGCCAAGGTCCGCCTGACCATCCGCCCCGGCGGGGTGAATGGCGCAACCCCGATGGATGCGGGGCTGCTGAAGGCCTCGCAGTCCAGCGATGCGCGCATGCTCGACTGCGAATTCACGGTGGTCGAAGGCCCGCATGCCCGCCGCAAGTTCTGGCAGAGCTTCACCGTGGCAGGCGGAAAACTTGACGAGAAAGGCCAGTCCATCGGCTGGAAGATCTCGAAATCCACGTTTCGCGCCATGGTCGACAGTGCCCTCGGGCTCGATCCCCGCGACGAAACCCCGGCGACCAAGGCAAAGCGGGTGCTGCCCGGCCTCAAGCATCTCGACGGCATCGTCTTTGCTGCACGCATCATGGTGGAGCCCGCCTCGAACCCGCAATACCGCGACCAGAACCGCATCGCCAACGTCGTTCTGCCCGACGAGCCGCAGCATACGGCCGTCATGCGTGGTGAAACCGTCCCGCCGGAACCCGTCAACGCCCCGCCGCGCAAGGCCGCGAGCGTCGCGGCGCCGGGCTGGCAGGCGCCGACACCGGCATGGGGCGCGGCAACGCAGCCCACTGCGACGGCCGCTCCGACCTGGGGCGCACAGACCGGACCCGCTGCACCGGCCACGCCCCAAACACCGGCACCCGCAGCACCGGGCACCCCGGCGATGCCCGCGTGGCTCAATGGCTGAGGTGCGGCGGAAGCGGCGCTCAGGTGGGTCCGCAGGGTCGCCTGCCGCCGAGCCCGATGGGGATGGGCCGGCAGACCGGCCCATGACCCCCGACGAATGGCAGGCGCATGTGACGCGCGCCGCAGCGCTGGAGATCGGAACATGGCTCGAGGCCCGAGGAAGACTGCACCAACCCATCGCAAGCCTTACCCTTGGCGACCTCGAGGCCATGGCCAGCAACGCGATCTCGCGCTGGATCGTGATGCAGACCGAGAAGCTCCAGCGGGCGGGTTGGCCGCCCGAGGACCCGATCGCGAATTTCCTGCTGGGGTAGCGCTCTGCGCCGTCTGTGCGCGGGAAGCCCGCGGCTTCGGCTACGTCCACCGCCTCCAGCGCGACCGCTATCCCTATCACCGCTTCTGCTCGCTCCGCTGTCAGGACGTGGGCAGCGCAATCGCCCAAAGGATGAATGGCATGATCGACAAGACCGCCCGCGAGGCACAGGCGATCCGCGACGCGCGGGCGCTCTTTGCCGAAGCGCTGACCGACCTAGGGCTCATGGAGCCTTTCTTCCATCGCACGGCCGCGGATATCGACCGGCTGATCGAGGCGGCCGTCACCGGCTATGTCGACAGCATGTTGGCGCAAGGCGCGCGCAAGGAGCGCACCGGCACGGCCCATGACGATCCGATTCCGTTCTGAGGAGGTCGTCATGATCGATCTGAACAATGAGACCGCCCCCTGGGCCGACCTTCTTGCCGCCGCGACGGCAAATGCCATCACCGACTTCGAGGTCGAGTTCTGCGAGAGCCTGCGCCAGAAGCTGGAGACATCCGGCCCGCGCGCCCGGCTTACCGAGGCCCAGCATCACAAGCTGACCTGCATCGCGCAGGCTGGCGGGTTCTGGGAGCGTGACCAATGATCGACCTGAACCATGGCTCTGGTTGCCTCTATGGCCAGGACGCGCCGCGTCCACCGATTGCCACCGCCGTATCGGCCGCCATTGATGTCGCGCTGACGGCACGCAATCGCGCCGAGCGCCCCCGCACCTATGTCAGTTCCTCTGGGCTCGGGCGCGACTGCCTGCGCCAGATCCAGTTTGACTATCTCGCTGTCCCCAAGGACGAGGGCCAGGAGTTTGAACCGCGCCTCCTGCGGATCTTCGAGGCGGGGCATCGGGCCGAGGACATCGTCGCGGGCTGGTTCCGGATCGCCGGGTTCGACCTGCGCACCGAACGCCCCGATGGCCGCCAGTTCGGCTTCGCGGCCATGGCGGGCCGGTTCAAGGGGCATATCGACGGCTGCTTCGTCTCCGGCCCCGTCGCCATTGATTATCCCGCGCTCTGGGAGAACAAGGCGCTCGGCGCGTCGAGCTGGAAGGATGTGGTCAAGCGTGGCGTCAGCATCGCGCGACCCGTCTACGCCGCCCAGATCGCGCTCTATCAGGCCTACATGGACCTGCCCAACCCGGCGCTCTTCACCGCGCTGAACCGCGACACGATGGAATTGCACACGGAACTGGTGCCATTCGATACCCGCTTGGCGCAGGAGATGTCGGATCGCGCGGTCACGGTCGTGCAGGCCACGGCGGCGGGCGAATGGTTGCCCCGGGCGGCGACCGAACCCACGGCCGTCGTCTGCCGGGGCGGCATGGCCGGTGGCAAGTGGCACGCGCCCTGCGCATGGGCCGCCAAGTGCTGGGGTGAGCGGCGATGATCCCTGACGCTTATGATCTCAAGCGGATCGTCCGCGCCCATCGCGCGCGCTTCTGGCTGCCGGACCTGCTCGAAGGGTTCGAGTTTGCACCGGTCTGGCGCTTCGCCGATCAGGCGCAGTTCGATTCCGACGACGTCGATGCACTGGCCCGCCGCCTGGCGGCCGGTCCGCAACGGTTGCCGCACCCTGAGACGATTTTTGAGTTGGCCGACCGCAGTCGGACCATCCGCAGCCAGATCGTCTACGCACGACAGTGCGACGACGGCATCGAGGCGGTCTGGCTTGCCCTGTGGCGCAGCCCCAGACGTTGGACCGATATCCATGCCCATGTCCGGATCGCCGATGGCGGCATCGCGGAATTCGCCACCAATCCGGCGCTCCGCGATGCAGGACTGGCGGAACAAAGCGGTCAGGCGGCGGCCGCCATCGTCTGGCGCGGGCTCGCGATCCTCGCATCGGCAGCGAGCATCAGCGAACGCCAGATCGCCCCGATCAAGCGCAAACCCTTCGCGCGGGATGGCGTGCGCGGCTGGACCTGGCATGAGGTCGCCATCGATCCGGCCCGGCTTCGCACCGCATCCGAGCGGCTCGGTGGTAGTCATGCCAGCCCGCGCTGGCATCTGCGCCGGGGGCATTGGCGCCAGTTGCCGGACGGCCGGCGCATCTTCGTGCGCCAATGCGAAGTGGGCGATCCCGCGCGCGGCGGGGTGGTCAAGGATTATTCGGTGGAGGCACGACAGGTATGACGGAATTTACCCCATCGGCGGCGCAGGCCGCCGCCATCGCCGAGGTCCGCGACTGGTTCGAGAACCGCACCGACACGCAACAGGTATTCCGGCTCTTTGGCTATGCCGGGTCGGGCAAGAGCACGGTGTTGAAGTTCGCGCTTGATGAGCTTGGCCTGTCGCCCCATCGCGGCGCGAAGGACGGCACCTGCGTGCCGGGTGTGGTCACCGCCACCTTCACCGGCAAGGCGGCGCTCGTGCTGACCCGCAAGGGCACGCCTGCGCGCACCATCCACAGCCTGATCTATTCCGTGATCGAGGCCACGGAAGCGGAAATCGAGGCCGCAGCGCAGAAGGTCCGCGAGACCGAGACCGCCGCACGGCGCCTCACCGGCTTTGATCGCACCACGGCCGAGGCCGCGATCGAGGCCATGCGGCAGGCGCTCTCGGCGATGAAGCATCCCCGTTTCGCCCTGAACCCGCAGAGCGATGCCGCGGATGCAAGGCTGATCGTCCTCGACGAGGTGTCTATGGTGGGCGAGGAGATGGCGCGCGATCTGATGAGTTTTGGCAAGCCGATCCTCGTTCTGGGCGATCCGGGACAGTTACCCCCCATCAAGGGCGAAGGCGCCTTCACCCGCGATGCGCCGGACGTGATGCTGACCGAAATTCACCGCCAGGCGGCCGAGAGCGCGATCATTCGTCTGGCCACCATGGCGCGGATGGGCGAGCCCATCGGCTTTGGCGCCTACGACACCCATGTCGCCAAGCTGCGTAAGGGCGACATTTCGCCGGAACAGGCATTGCGCGGCGGGCAGCTGATCTGCGGGCTGAACGCAACCCGGCTGCAGATCAACAATGCGATGCGCGCGGCGGCTGGCCTTGGCGGGACGTATTTGCCCACTGGCGCGGCTGAAAAGATCATCTGCCTCAAGAACGACAATGCGCTTGGCCTGATCAACGGCATGTTCCTGACCCTGGAGGATATCGTTGACGAGGGCAGCCTCTATTTCTCGGCCGTGGTGCATGACGAGGACGGGCGCCGGGTCTCCCCCTTCGACAGCGACGGCCGCCCCGGGCGGCTGCGCATCTACAAGGGGCATTTTGAGGATCACGTCTCCTACGACGCAAAGCGCCATGACCGCGATTGGCGGGAAAAGCGCAAGCTTACCGAGGCGACCTACGGCTGGGCGATCACCGCCCACAAGGCGCAAGGGTCGCAGTGGGAGAACGTGATCGTCTGGGACGACGGGCTGGGACGTAACGAGATCGACCGCCGCCGCTGGCTCTATACCGCCATCACCCGCGCCGAGCGCGGGCTCGTCCTTCTGGCCTGAGGGGGCACGATGATCGATCTCAACGATGTCGGCACGCCGAAGGCACGCCACGATCTGGCCGCCGTGAAGGATCGGCTTGCCGCGACCGCAGGCGACTGGCTCCCCGGCATATTTCCGGAGGCGCGGATCGCGCGCGACCGTCGTTCCTTGCGCTGTGCCGACCTGTCCGGCCGCCCGCCGCGCAAGGAGGGGTCGTGTACCATCCACCTTGACGGGCCCTATGCGGGTTGGGGCTTCGACTATGCGACCGGCGAAAGCGCCGGGCCGATCGACCTGATCGCGCAGGCGACCGGGCTCTGCGATGGCGCGCTCTTCGACGAGGCGGCGCGGATTGCCGGGATGGGTCATCCCGCGCCCCGAAACGCGCCACGCGCGAAGCCCGATCATACCGGCGAGATTGCCCGGCTGGTCGATGGCGCGCAGCCGCTCGCTGGCACCCCAGGCGAAACCTACCTCCGCATCCGCGGCGTTGCCGATCCGGGATGCCCGGATCTGCTATTCCACCCCGACCTGCCGGATTTCGACACGCGACGCGGTTGGCCCGGGCTGATCGCATTGCCACGCCTGGCGGATGGCACCCGCGCGCAGGGCATCCACCGGACCTTCCTGCTCGACGACGGCAGCGCCAAGGCGCCTGCCGGGAAGAAGATGCTGGGATCGATAGCGGATGCGGCCGTGCGCCTGTTCGCCATGCCTGCGGACGGCCACCTCGGCATCGCTGAAGGCATCGAGACCGCCCTGGCAGCGCATGCCCTGTTCGGCACCGCCGTATGGGCGGCGCTCTCCGCCGAGGGGCTCGCGCGGTTTCAGTGGCCGACGGGCACGACACGGGTCACGATCTACGCCGATGCTGGCGATGCCGGTCGTCAGGCCGCTGCGACCCTGTCGGATCGCCTGAACCGGGCCGACATTCCGAACGAGATCGTGGTCGCGCTCCATGGCGACGATTTCAACGACGATCTGATGCGCGGAGCGCGTGCGGCGGACTATCGCCCGGATATTTCGGCCGACGAGCCGATCGGACCTGAGGCTTCGACGCCAGTGGCGGCTCCGGCACCTGGCGATCCGGACGCTCTGATTGCCGCCGCCGAGGCGCTGACCAACCCGCCCGAACTCGCCGCGCTCTCGAGCCTTCTCGGCCGCCTTGCGCTGGCCCGGCTAGATCCGTTGCCCGAACGCCAGATCCTCGCCCGGATCAAGACTGCGACCGGCATCTCCATGTCGATCCTAGACAAGCAGTTGACGGAACTGCGCCGCCGCGTGCATGCGACGGGCGATCCGCAGGGCAGGATTGCCCGTCCCGCCTGGTTTGGGCGGCTGTGTCAGGATCTGTCCGGCACGCCCGAGCGCAACGAGGCCAATGTGATCATCGCCCTGTCCTCGGATCCGGTATTCGCAGGGCTCCTGGCCTTCGACGAGTTCGCCCAAGGTATCGTGGTGCGCCAGCCGCTGCCGTGGGATGATCCGGCCATCCGCTTTCCGCGCCCCTGGAACGATGCCGACGATGTGCGCACGGCCGAGTGGCTGCAATTGCGCGGGCTGAACGTCGCCCCGATGGTTGTCGGCCGTGGTGTTGGCGCGGTGGCCCGCGACCTGCGCATCCATCCGGTTCGCGACTGGCTCGACACCTTGAAATGGGATGGCACGCCCCGGATCGAGACCTGGACCAGCACCTATCTCGGCGCAGCGCCGACCGCCTTCCATCACACCATCGGCGCGCTTTGGCTGATCTCGGCTGTGGCCCGGATCTACCGACCCGGCGTGAAGGCCGACCACATGCTGATCCTCGAAGGGCCGCAGGGCGCGCGCAAGTCGACAGCCATCAAGGTGCTGGCGGGTGAGGATTGGTTCACCGACGAGTTGCCCGAGCTTGGGTCCAAGGATGCTGCCATCCACATGCAGGGCGTCTGGATCGTGGAAATTGCCGAACTCGACGCCATCGGCCGCGCCGAGGTCTCGCGCATCAAGGCCTTCCTGACCCGCACCACAGACCGCTTCCGTCCGCCCTATGGCCGCTACACTGTCGAGGTTCCGCGCCAATGCGTCTTCGCGGGCACTGTGAACCCCGACACCTATCTGCGCGATGAAACCGGCAATCGCCGCTTCTGGCCGCTACGCTGTGGCACCATCGACATCGCCGCAATCGCCCGTGACCGGGATCAACTCTGGGCCGAAGCCGTCCACCGCTTCCGCGACGGCGCAATCTGGTGGATCGACGATCCGGCGATCCTTTCGGAAGCCGCCGCCGCGCAGGAGGCACGCTACCAGGCGGATGCCTGGGACGCGCGGATCGACCGCTGGTTGACCCACGACACCCGCAGCGTCAATCGCGGCCATGCGGGCTGGGATGATTGGCAGGATGAAGAGTTCGAACGTCCCGAGCCGATCCGCGATGTGTCGGTGGGCGAAATCCTCGAAGGCGCGCTCGGCATCGAGCCCGCGAAATGGACCAAGGGTGACCAGATGCGCGTGGGGGCCTGGCTGAAGTCGCGGGATTGGGAGCGATACCGCAGCGGCGCAGGCGCGACCCGCGAATGGCGCTACCGCAGGTCGCCGCGCGGCTGACATCGCGATGGCAGTGTCAGGCACCGAAGGGGCATCCATCCGGGTGCCCTTTTTCGTTTTGCCGCTGTCCCACTTCGCGGCCTGTCCCACTTCAAGCCCAAGGTGGGACAGAAAAAACCATTTAAAATCAATCCTGTCCCACCTGTCCCACTTGGACTGCCAACATCTCTCTTTCCCATATGGAGCACATACATCCCCCTCGACCTCATTCTTCCTCATGCGACGTAGGGAAAAAGGTGGGACAAGTGGGACAGGTGGGACACGCCTTGTTCTAAAAGGAAAATCTGGCGTCCCACTTTGATCGCCAAGTGGGACACCCCACGAGCAGGTGGGACAGAAGCATCGTCTGGCGCATTTTTCTTGTATGGGTGCGCGTGTCATGATTCTCTGCCCACGACCAAAGCCGAAGGCCCACGATTCAGGTGAGCCTTCAACATGACGCCGACCATCCAGACTGCGGATCTGCACCTCGAACAGGGGCGCCTTTCCACGTCCTGCATCCTTGCCCTCGACCTCGGGACAACGACAGGTTGGGCCTTGCGTGGCCATGACGGCCTGATCACCTCTGGCACGATGTCCTTTCGCCCCGGGCGGTTCGACGGCGGCGGTATGCGGTATCTTCGCTTCACCAACTGGCTGACCGAGGTCGACCGGCTATCGGGCCCCATCGCTGCGATCTGGTTCGAGGAAGTCCGCCGCCATGTCGGAACGGACGCTGCCCATGTCTATGGCGGGCTGATGGCCACGCTCACCGCATGGGCTGAACTCCGCGGCATCCCTTATGAGGGCGTTCCGGTTGGCACCATCAAGCGCCATGCCACCGGCAAGGGCAACGCCGACAAGCAGGCGATGATCGCGGCCGCGCGGGCGCGCGGGTTCAGTCCCGCCGATGACAACGAGGCGGATGCCATCGCCATCCTGCATTGGGCGATCGAAACGAACGGGGGTGTCGCGTGAGGTGGTATCCCCGCGGCTATGGTGGCACCCGCCGTGATCCAGATCGCGTCAAGCAGGACGGCTGGCACGACCATGGTCTGCTGGCCGTCTCCATCGACGACCCCCGTCTCACCTGGCCGGAGCAGGAACTGGTCCGCCAGCTGGGTGAAAAACTCTACGGCCCGCGTGTCGAGCCAAGGGAGATCGCACATGGCTGAGTGGACACCCACCATTGTCGAAGCGCGCATTGAGAGCGCTGCCGATGTTTTTAGGTCGCTGCCCGAGGTGAAGCCGCAGGGCTATTTCAACGCCTGGCCTGAGTATTTTCACAGCTTCGCCGATCAGGTCGGTCAGGAACCTCGGATGCGACGGCCGAAGCCCGGCCCGCGAGACATCACCCAAGCCGACGACGCTCTGCTATGGTTGCGCTGGCTGGACCCGGCCGACGCGCGCCTCTTGTGGCTCCGGGCGAACCGCAAGCCTTGGAAGCCGATCTGCTGGGAATTGGGCATCAGCCGCGCCACCGCCAACCGGCGCTGGCAGTATGGCATCGCCGTCATCGTCTGGCGTCTGAACGGCAAGCGAGTGCCGTCGAAGCGGTCTATGGATTTCGTGGCGACCCGAGCCAAGCACCTTGCAGAGCGATAATTGAGGTTGCAGGAACCCGCCTCGCGCTCAGTAGTCGAAGATGTCGTCAAGGTCCGTGTAGAAGCCATACTTCGGCGCTTCGACCTTCTCGAGACCGAAGGTGTAGAAGTGCTTTCGTGCGGCACGCCAACCTCGAACCAAGCTGGGAACTCTCGCCTCTGGTTTCGGATCGCCTTTCCAAGCGGCTGGGTCCAGCCATTCTCCGGTCGCAAGCTGCTTGTTAGACGGCAACGGACAATTCACACCATACTTCGAGTGCAATATTTCATTTCGAGCACGCATGGCGCGCCGAACAATGTTCAGTATCCAGCCATCCAGCTCCTTCAGGGGCGTAGGATCCTCCAGCAGGCAGTAGAACCCCATCAATCCCTTCATCTTGGGTAGCCTCTTGCCGTCATGAATGAATGCGTTTAGCTCCAATTCTGACAAGCCACCATAAAGAGAGCGACGCATCTCATAGATCAAGCCAAGAAGGTCCCAATCATATACTGGCGCGACCACACTGCATCTGCTCTTGTTGAAGCCAGTCGAAATATAATGAACCAAGTATATATTGGAAAGGCGCGAAACACGACTCTTTATTCTGCTGATTGTTTTGTCGGGAACTGTGAGTCCGCCTGGAGAAAAGCGGTACCCAAGATAATCAAAGTGAGCAAATGTTCTAAGCTCCTGCGCGCGAGGTGAAATAATGGCAACGCCGGGGGATTTTTCAGAATTCACCTTTAATCCACTGGTTCTGCAGTGATCAAAGAAGCATTTCTCGATCAATTGCGCCTGCGAATAATCTGAGCACAAGGCCACTACGTCGTCTGCAAAGCGAACAAAACGACCCGCTGAAGCGGTCAGTTCAACGTCAAGGTCATGGTTGGCGAGATTTGCGAGCAGCAACGATACCGACGAACCTTGAGGTGTTCCCTTGTACCTCCTCTTAAATTTACCAGAGCCATACTGACTATACTCTGCGAACTGATGATGCATGAAGCGATCAAAAATATGCTTCTCATGCGGAGTTAGGCTCACCTGTCCCGAGTCTTCGATTTTCCCTCTTAAATAGCCGGAAGGAATATTATCGAAATATTTCTCGAAATCGATCTGAACGGCAAACAGTTTTCCACGATGGTCGTACTCACTCAGCGCCAGGATGGCATCGAATACATTCTTGTCCGGATGATAGGCGTACGAAGCGGGGGAGAGCCGCTTCAGGTTGCGACCTCGCGCACGACGTAGCACAACATTGGCGAGGGCAGCGTCCGGGATAGCGAAACCCATGACTTCTCGTGACGTGCCATCAGGTTTCGGAATTTTGTAGCACACTGCCGGAACCGGCTCATATGCTCCGGTCAAGACTTTATGCCAGATCGTCTTGGCGAGGAAATTCGCATTCCGAGAGCAGTACTTGGGATCAAAGTGCCTTGAGATTGGAGCCGCAGGCTTTCGTGAGGATGGCCCAGCGGCAAGTCCCGTGCGTTTCGTGAAACGCTCCTGATACTGCTCCTCTAATTTTTCCGATCTCTCTTTCTTCTCAAATGCGCGTTTTGCAAGCCTTTTGATTTCAACTTTAATCGCGTTCTGCATGAATATTCCTGACTAGGTCGGCGGCGAGGGCGGAGAGTCAGGGAGTCCGACAAGATGATCCACCTCGTCGTCGCGCTCATCTCCTTTGTCTAGGACAGAAGACTCGCACGTCATCGGCAACCTGGTCGCCCGGTACTTTGCCCCCGCCGCCTCGGCTACTACGCCAGTGGTAAAATGAGTATTCGCTCCGAGCTGGCCGGTCAATGTCAAGTTCGTTGCGTGACCGCGACTTATTGAATTCTGTCAAGATCATCTGTCTTGGCGAGACACTTTTCTCCGAGACACCAGACCCCAAGACAGATCGCGTCCAGGACGCTACAGATTCAGTATGCTCGGGAGAAGAGCGCGCAGGCACTGGCCGCGTCGCTGGCTTCCGGGGTCCAGCGAGGGGACCAGTCGGGGTCCGAACTGCCAAGCCTTTGATATCTTGGTTCCTTCCTGAGCGTTTTCCTATGCTGGCGGGCGAAGCGCGGGACATCGCCAGCGACAGGGCCGGATTTTTGGGAACCCACCCGGAAGCCAGACCCATCAGCGCCCCGCGCAAACACCAATGAACGCTGGCCTTCCGACCGGACACCGCTGGTAGCCGCTGGATCCCGTGTGGACACCGGCCCGGCATCCGGAGTCCGGAAGCCACCGGCATCCACCTGACCGAGGAACCTTGCCCACCATGACGCTGAGCTTCGCCCCGGACGCGATCGAGACGTGGCCGCTGTCGCGCCTGCAGCCCTACGCGAAAAACGCGAAGGCGCACGGGCCGGACCAGGTCGCGAAGATCGCCGCCAGCATGGCCGAGTTCGGGTGGACCGTGCCCTGTCTCGTCGGCGAGGACGGCGAACTGATCGCGGGCCATGGCCGGGTGCTGGCTGCCACGCAGCTCGGCTTGACCGAAGCGCCGGTGATCGTGCTCGGGCACCTGACCGAGGCGCAGCGCCGGGCCTACCGGATCGCGGACAACAAGCTGACGGAACTCGGCACCTGGGACGAGGCGCTGCTGTCGGCCGAACTGAACGGCCTGCTGGCGGAGGATTTCGACCTGTCGCTGGTGGGCTTCTCGGACGGCGAGTTGGACAAGCTGCTGGCCTTCGTGCCGGAGGGGGACGGTGAAGAAGGTGGCGCCGGGGGCTCCGTGCCGCCGGTGACCATCCCTGAACCCCCGCGCAATCCAGCGTCGCGGACGGGCGATCTCTGGATCCTCGGCGATCACCGGCTGCTCTGCGGCGACAGCACCAGCGCTGCCGATGTGCGTCGTCTGATGAATGGCGAGCGGGCGATCCTGTTCGCCACCGATCCGCCGTATCTCGTCGACTACGACGGCTCGAACCATCCGACCCGCAACAAGGACTGGTCCGCGTCCTACGGCACGACCTGGGACGACAGTTCGCAGGGAGCCGAGCTCTACGACGGCTTCATCGCGGCGGCCGTGGCGGAAGCCATCTCCGAGGACGCGGCCTGGTACTGCTGGCACGCCTCGCGCCGCCAGGCGATGCTGGAGGCCTGCTGGGAAAAGGCAGGTGCCTTCGTCCACCAGCAGATCATCTGGGTGAAGGACCGCGGGGTTCTGACCCGGTCGCATTACCTCTGGAAGCACGAGCCCTGCTTCATGGGCTGGCGCCGCCCGAACCGTCCTCCGAAAGTGGCCGACGAAACGCTGCCGTCCACATGGGCGCTGCCCAGCTTTGCCAAAGACGACCGGCCCGACCACCCGACGCCGAAACCGCTCGACGCTTTCGGCATCCCGATGCGCCAGCACGTTGCCCGGGGCGGGCTCTGCTATGAGCCGTTCTCGGGCTCGGGCTCGCAGATCATGGCGGGCGAAACCAATGGCCGCCGCGTCTTCGCGATGGAAATCAGCCCCGCCTATGTCGATGTCGCCGTGGAGCGCTGGCAGGCCGAGACCGGCCGCGACGCGATCCTCGACGGCGACGGTCGGACATTCGCGCAGGTGAGGACCGAGCGGCTGGGGGATGCCCCGGCCGCGTCTGAAACCGAACCCGAAATCGCCGCGTGACATGCATGACCTGGCTTTACCTTCCTCCGGAGACGCTTCCGGGGCCGGAGACGCATGCCTCTTCGGCCTCTCGCTCTGCTCCGGCGCCGGCGGGCTCGATCTCGGGCTCGCCATCGCCATCCCCGGATATCGTGCTGTGGGCAACGTCGAACGGGAAACCTACGCCGCAGCCACTCTCGTGGCGCGGATGGAAGATGCGTCCCTGGATCAGGCTGTTGTCTGGGACGACGTTGGAACCTTCGACGGCCGCCCGTGGCGCGGCGCGGTGGACATCGTCACTGCGGGCTATCCGTGCCAGCCGTTCTCGGTTGCAGGCAAACGCCGGGGCGCGGACGACCCGCGTCACCTCTGGCCCCATGTCGCCCGCATCATCGGTGAGGTCGATCCGCCCTTCGTGTTCCTCGAGAATGTCGCCCATCATCTCCGCCTCGGCTTCCCCGAAGTCGCCAGCGGACTGGTCGGCATGGGCTACCGCCTTGCGGCAGGCCTCTTCACGGCGGCGGAAGTCGGCGCGCCCCACAAGCGCGAGCGACTGTTCATCCTCGCCATACGCGAAAACGACGACATGGCCGACCCCGCGCGCCTGCTCTGGCACCCGGTCGAGTGGCGGCAACCGGACGGAACTGCTGCGCTTGTGGCCGACGCCGCGGGCCAGTCCCAACGAGAACCGGCAGACGAAGCCGACGCCGTCGCAGGAAGCCGGTCAACACGGGATGAACCTCGCGACGACGGCTGCGATGTGGCCGACGCCGCAGATCGACAGTTTCCGCAGCCGGGGTGGCGAACGGAAGGACGAGAAAGGTCTGGACCGGATGGCGCGGGATTGGCCGACGCCGATGGCGAACGATGGCTGCAAGCCGAGCGCGGGCAATCGGCGGACGGCCGATCTGACCCACTCAGCCGGGATGTGGATGACGCCGACGGCGCGCGATCACAAGGACGGGGCGACGACACTGGCGAACACGCCGGTGAACGGCTTGCTTGGCCGCCAGGTCCTGGTGACGCCGATGGCTGGGAGCGATACCTGCGATGTGCGCCGGACCTTGAACCCGCTGTTCGTCGAGGCGCTGATGGGCTGGCCCACCGGGTGGACCGGCTTCGCCTCTGTGGCAACGGCGTGGTCCCGTTGGTTGCAGCGCATGCGCTGCGAACTTTGGCGGCTGAATTGCTGGCCGATGGATGAGGTGGCGGGATGACGCAATCGCGCCTCATGTCGTTGGTCGAGTCCGTCGCCAACGTGCTCGTCGGCTATGGCGTCGCGGTCGTCACGCAGATCCTGATCTTTCCGATCTTTGGCCTGCACACGACGCTGGCGCAGAACCTGAAGATGGGCGCGGTGTTCACCGTGGTGAGCATCGCGCGGTCCTACACCCTGCGGCGGGTGTTCGAAAGGTTCCGTTGACGCGATGCGGGACGATCATCTATCCTGATCCTGCTGCGAATTCGGCTTCGGCCGATTTGAGTAAGCCAGCGGCTACTCTGACCTGAGGTCTTGTCCTGCAGGTTTCGCGGTCCGGCATGCGGAGCCACGGATCACCGGGCCTCGCGCGAGCAGGAGCTTCCAGCCGGGGAGCGTCCGTTACGGGCGTCGCGCATTCGCTTCTCACGAAGTCGAATGAAAGGACCCGTGTCATGGGATCTGTTAAACGTATCCGTCAGAGGAAGATGATGGCCCAAGGTGGCCGCTGCTACTATTGCGGCCTGCCAATGTGGGACGATGCTGTTGAAGCCGCATCTTCTCAACGAAACCACAAAACGAGGCGGACATCAAAGGCGCTACGCTGCACCGCCGAGCATCTACACGCCCGCTCCGACGGTGGTCGCGACACTGATGAGAACATCGTTGCGGCCTGTTGGTACTGCAATAGCCAGCGG
>JBBCJR010000029.1:0-45410 GCA_037190805.1 Sphingomonas sanxanigenens
ATCGAAACAGTGATCGGCATTCACTCGGTCCCATGCCGAACTTCGCCGAGCCGTTGCCATCCGCCCAGCCGGCCACGCATCATCCTCGCCAGCCCAAGGCAGGCCAGCGAGCCCAGCAACAACGGACCAATGATCGCCAAGAGCAGCGACGACAGCGGCAGATGCCGGCTGAGCATCCATGCTCCCACGAACGGGCCGATGATGGATCCGATGCGGCCGACGGCCAGGGCCATGCCAACCCCCTGGGACCGGATGGCTGTGGGATAGATCAGGCCAGCGGCGGCATTGCCGCCGAACTGTGCCCCCAGAACGGAGAAGCCGGCACAGGCCGCACAGGCGATCAGCAGGGGAAGCGGCAGGTCGGACACCCCGATCGCCAGTAGCGCGGGTGCCCCGATAGCGAGAAGTGCGGCAATGATAAGAAAGCCATAGCGATCGAGCAGCACGCTCATCAGCAGCCCGCCGGCCAGCCCGCCAAAATGATAGACGGTGGTAGCCAGCGCACTCTGTTCCGGCGTTATCCCCTTGGCTTCGAACAACACCGGCATCCAGCTGTTCAGGAAGTAATTCGCCATCAGCGTCGTCGCGAAGCACAGCCAGATCAGCAGCGTGATCGGTGCCAGGCCATGTCCGAACAGCGGACGAACCCCGGTGGAGTGCTCGATCGCCTGCGCCGGCAGCAGGAAGCGTGCGTCATCGGGAATATCGATGTCGGACCGCAGCTTGCGCAGGGTGCTGATCAGCCGTGCGCGCCTGTCCTGCCGACGCACGAGATATTTCACGGATTCGGGAAGCGCCAGGATCAATCCCAGACCCACGATGAGCGGCAGCACCCCGCCGATGATGAAGATGACCTTCCAGCCATAGGTCGGCACCGCCCACATCGCGACGAAGCCCGGCGTCGAGCTGCCCAGGGAAATGCCCATGAACATCAGGATGATCAGGCGCGCCCGCAGTCGCCGGGGCGATGATTCCGAGGTCAGAGCGATGGCATTGGGCATCAGGCCGCCCATGCCCACGCCGGTCAGGAAGCGCAGGATCGTAATCTCGGTGATGTTGGTGGCGGCGACCACGGCCAGCGTCGTGACGCCGAAGATCATGCAGCCCCAGATGATCGCCGGCCGCCGGCCGAAGCGGTCGCCGATATAGCCGAACAGCGGTGCGCCGACGAAAATCCCGATCAGGCTCGCGCTCATCATCGGCCCCATCGCCCCCGGAGGCACATCCCAATCGCGAATGAGATGCGGCGCCGCCAGACCCAGCGAGGAAATCTCGAACCCGTCGGCAAACAGCGCCAAGAAACACCAGAACAGCAGCTTGACGTTGAACCCGTCGAAACGCTGCTCATCAACCAGCCTGTCAACGTCCAATCGCGGCGCAGTCATCAAGACATCCCTCTTCGACCAATAACCATTACCCGATCGGTCAAGGCTTCCATGCCGAAACCGCCTGAAAGAAGGCAAGCGCCTCCGCCGAAATCTCACGGCCCGCATCAGGCGGAAAATAGCTCAGCTTCACGACCACGGTTTTGGTTCTAGGATCGACGTGAATATACTGTCCCTGCTGGCCGACAGCCGTGTAGGAGCCATCGTCGGCAAGGTGCCACCACTGAAAGCCATAGCCGACACCCGCGCCTCGGCTATCGGCGTCGAACGGCACCTTGACCGTCATCTGCCCTGCCCAGCCGGCGGGCAGGATACGCCGCCCATTGGGGCCGACACCGTCGTTCAGCATCAATTGACCAAGCCGCGCATAGTCACGCAAGGTGGCGTTGAAGCCCATGCCATTCATCGCTTTGCCCACGCCCGGCGGACCGTCGGCAAGAAAATAGCCGTAGGATTCGGCGCCCAGCGGTTCCCACAGCCAGGTGGTCATGAAGGTAGAGACAGGTTGGCGGGCAGCCCGTTCCAGAACCCAGCCGAGCATGGCCGTATCAAACGTCGAGTAGTTAAAGCGTTCACCCGGCTTGGCTGCGCGCTTCGCCTGCAACACCACTTCCGCAAAGCGCATCCGGCTGGCGACAACGACATCGTCAAAGACGCGCTGTCCCTCGGTCTTGCGATCATCAACCATGCCGCGGCGTTCGAGCACATCGGCCCCCGACCGCATCTGTAGCAGGTGTCGAATAGTGACGCCGTCATAGGCCGTGCCCTTCAACTCGGGCACATAGGTCACGGCCTGATCGTCGAGCGACCCGATAAGCTTCTGATCAAGAGCGATACCGATCAACATCGCCGTGATCGATTTCGACATCGAATAGCCTATGAAGTGGTCACTGGCATCGGTATTGTTGTAATAATTCTCGAAGACGATCTCGCCGTCCTTCATGATCAACAACGCGTTGGTGAAAGTGCGATCGACGACATCACCGCCACGATATCGCTGCCCACCGAAGCTATAGTCGGGTAATGTAATTGCGTCCTTGCGAGCGAAGGTCCAGATTGGACCACTGCGCGGGACCACACGAGTGTCGAATATTTCGTCCATATTGTGGAAAGTGAGTGCATTCAGCGTCGCGTCGACGCGGTGCCGTCGCAGCTGCTGAACCGGTGCAGGCACTTCCGTGCCGTTGACGTAGGATGGGATCGCGGTCTGAGCGATCGCCGCCGGCTGGGCAGCCACCGCGAGCATCGTTAGGCAGGCGGCTACGCGCGACATGGTATGAACGAACTCTGTCATATCCTAATTCCTTTCAGGAAAGCCGGCGGAAATCCGACGGCGGCACCAAGGCGCCGCCGTTCGGCATTCGCCCCTCAGAACTGGAGGCGGGCGCCGACCTTGAACCTACGACCAAGCAGGTCATAGGGACTGCCGTTGAGGATGCCCGTCGCGGCATAAACCGGCGGCTGCTTGTCGAACAGATTCTCGACAACCCCGAACAAGGTCATGCTGCTTGCGCCGACCGTAATTCGCTGCTGGAGATTGAGGTCGAAA
The DNA here is from genome assembly GCA_037190805.1 of Sphingomonas sanxanigenens. GTDB lineage: Bacteria > Pseudomonadota > Alphaproteobacteria > Sphingomonadales > Sphingomonadaceae > JBBCJR01. The sequence continues at coordinate 2,935 of JBBCJR010000029.1, forward strand.
TAGACCACGGCCGGAAAGCGATTGTAGTTGATGCTGTTGGGCAACGTTGGCGAATAGTCGGAATCGTCAGGCCCGATCCGGGTCACGTCGTTGATCGCCGCCGACGTATAGCGCCCGCTCAGCGTCGTCGCGAACCCGCCCTTAGAATAGGTCAGATCAGCCGATGCGACCCATTTCGGAAGGCCGCCATTGCTCAACGAGCCAGCACGTTCAATGATCACGCCGCGATCGAAGTTCTTGAGATGGAGAACCCGCGTCGCCAGCGCACGCAGGTCGATCTGGCCAAAACTTTCCGGCACCGGCAGCCGGAAAGCGAGCTCGAAGTCGATGCCCTGCGCCCGCATACGATTGAGATTGTACGATAATTGTCGAACATTCGCGATACCGAAGGTCGAATTGTCGAACTCGATCTGCGGGCAATAAATGGTCTCGCCTGCAAAGCAGCGCGCGATTACCTGAGTGCCGCCGACCGAGGTGATCAACCCTCTGACGTCGATATCATAGTAGTCGGCCGACAGACGCAGGCCGCGCAGTCCCTCCCAATCGGGTTCGAACACCACGCCGAACGTCTTGGTCCGCGCGACCTCGGGCTTTAGATCCGGATTGCCGTTGCTAGATGTCGACAGGGCGCCCGTCTGATTGTTGAACGGGTTGATCGTGCTGGCAACCGAAATGCCCGGACCAACATAAGCATAGAGCTCACTCAGGTTGGGGGCCCGGATGTCCCGCGACATCGTACCGCGCAGCCTAATGGCATCGACCGGTTCCCAGGTCAGGCCGACCTTCCAAGTCGTGACGCTGCCGCTGGTGCTGTAATCGGTGTGACGGACGGCACCGTTGACGTCCAGAGACCGAGCAAAGGGGGCATCGACAGCCAGTGGCACACCGACTTCGGCATAAGCCTCTTTCACTGTGACTGAGCCACTATATTCGCCATAGTTGCCCGCCGCGGTGATCGCCGCGATCGACAGCGAGTCCGACGTCGCATCAAGCTTGTCCTTGCGATATTCGCCGCCCACGGCGATCTGGACGTCGCCAGCCCAGGTGGCGAATGGCGAACCGCGCAGATTAGCTTGGAACAGGTTGCGCGTGTTCGTCCAGTCGTGAAAAGCCACCGTGCCGACATAAGCCAGTGCTTCTGGAGACGGCGATCCCTGCCCGAAGATATCGATCGGCACACATCCTGGCTGAACCTGAAGCCGCTGGGCGGGCGTCAGATTCGGGTTGGTCGCGATCGGACCGCAGACGATGTTGTCATTGGCGTCCCTGACGGCGTTGACGGCCGCACGATAGTTGGCCGGGACGATCTGCGACGGAAAGAAGAAGCGATTGTCCGACTTGCCGTGCTGGTAGGTGACATCCCAGCTCCAGCCCCCACCCAGCTCACCGCTCAGACCGCCAAGCGCCTGCCAGGTCTTGAACGTGTTCTGCTGCGGGACGCCGCCATTCTCGGTTAGCAGCCGGCCGACGCTTATCGTGGCCAGGTCGAGCGCGACCATCCGGTCGTAGATCTCTTCCGGCATGAACGGGTTGTCGCGCGAGATGGTGAAGGTCGACTGGTTGAAGCCGGTGAAGGTGTTCGCCTTCGTGCGGCCGTAATTGCCCATCGCGAACAAAGTAATGTTGTCAGTCAGCTCATATTCGGCCCTAACCAGGCCGGCGACCCGCTGGATAGGTGTCAGCAGAGGCCAGTGAAACACCGCGCCACCCGGGTTCGAACCGCCGACCATCAGATTGCTGTAGATGGTACCGTAGTCAAAATCATAGGGCACGCCACCCGGCCCGAAAGCCGTGCCGCGCAAAGGGCCGGAGGTGATCAGGCCTCCCGGCGTCTGACCCGAGTAATTGACGTCGGTAACGAAACCCAGCGCCGGTGTTCCGGCAGGACGCCCCGCGCCATAGGAAATCTGTCCCGGCAAGCGACGGCCGAAGGCGCGCTCGGTCAACGGACCAACGCCCTTGTTATCGGCATAATCGATGCCGGCAATGATGTGGCCGCGATCGTTCGCGAAGCTGGTGCCCGCCGCCAGGCCAAGGACATAGGATTGGCCGTCACCCTGCTCAGTGATACCTGCCTGGGCGGTGGCGCGAACGCCCTGCAACCGCTTGGCGAGGACGAAGTTGACCACACCCGCCACGGCGTCCGATCCGTAGGCGGCCGATGCGCCGCCGGTTACAATATCGATACGTTCGATCAGGTTTACGGGGATCAGGCTGGTGTCGACGGTGCCGTTTTCCAGCGTTGGAATGAAGCGGTTGCCATCAACCAACGTCAATGTTCTGACTGCGCCAAGACCACGCAGATCGACAGGCGATGTACCGCCCCCGAACATGCGTTGATTTGCCGATGTGCTGACCGAGTTACGCACGGCGGGCAAACGATTGATGACTTCGGAGATCGACGCCGGCGCGCGCTGGGAAATGGCAGCCACCCCCAAAACCGTGGTGGGGGTCGGTGCGGAAAAGCCGCTTGCCTGGAGACGGGTGCCGGTAACAACGATGTCGGCGGTAACATCGCTACCCGTGACTGCTGCGCCTATGGGCGAAACTGGCTGAGTTTGCGATGACGCCGGTGCTACTGTGCCCGACCGCACAACGACAAAGCTGCCGCCAGCATCGCTCCTAGCCTCGAACCCGGTGCCCGCAAGGATTGCCTCAAGAGCCTGCACCGCACTCAGTGAACCTCGAGCGCCGGACGACTGAAGTCCGTCGACATCATCGGAACGGAAGATGATCGGCGCGCCCGACTGACGCGAAAAAGCATCCAGAGCGCTTTTCAGCGATCCATTCGGAATATCGAACGAGACAGTCTGAGCCTGAGCCGCCGAAGCGACAATGCATGTCGTCGAGGCGAGCAGCATCAACACGGATTTCCGAAACATATATCCTCCCCTTCCAACTTTTGGGGAGCGCGAAGCCCCCTTTGCATCAGAAGGACAAGCGAGGTCCGGAAAACCCCTACTGCTGCTCCGTCGCAGCCGTCACCTTTTCGCCTTCGAGACGTAGGGATTCAATACCGTAGAAATTTCGCATAAGGTTCACAAATTCCTCAGGTTTCCTGGTCGGGAACCCCCCTCCGATCCGCATATTATCCAATGCGGAATCGGTAAGAATTATTTGCTGCCTATTATAACGATTAAATTCTCTGACGATGTCGATGAGCCGCGTCTCGTCAAAGCGCAGCAGGTCATCACGCCATGAAAGGTCGTTATCCACCCGCTTTTCGAGCTTACGCGCAAGCAAGGTTGAATCCCCACTCGCCACCGCGATGTCGCCGCCGGTGATAATCGCCGTGGGCCCCTGCGCGTCCGGATCGGATCCACTGACGCGCACCTTCCCTTCCACAACTGACACCGTCACCTTGTCGTTGTCACGCCGAACCGAGAACTTCGTACCTAGAACGGTGATCGTCCGATTCCCCGCATGCACCAAAAACGGTCGGTCGCTTTGATGAGCGATCTCGAAATAGGCCTCACCCTGATCAAGCCAGACCTCCCGTTGGCGGGGAGAAACCACGGCGCGAATCCGACTCCGGGTGTTGAGTTCGATCCGGCTGCCATCACTCAAGGATACCAGCTTGCGCGCGCCCACTTCCGTTTCAAAACTGGCGCGCCGCACGGGTGGCTCGGCAACATAGGGCTGAAAGAGCGCCGGCCCAAACCCTATTGTGAGCAAAAGCGATGCAGCCACCGCCAGCGGTTTCCATCGCGCTCTAGGCAATGTTGATTCTGCCGCTGGCAATGGCCCGAGGCTCGCCATGCGATCCATCTCGCGCCAACCATGCTTCAAGCGCCAATAGGCGACTTTATGCTCGTCCGACTCGGCCAACCAGACGCCGAACGCACGCTGCTCGACCTCCGACCAGTCGCCCTCTTCGCGCCGAAGGATCCAACGCGCAGCGCGATCTTCGATCTGCTCGCGCCGGCTCATGGCTGACTCTTGCCGGTTTGGCGACGGAGCGTCGCACGTCGCTCGATACGCCCTGAACCTCCAAGCATGAAATCAGCCAGCGCTCGCATCCCCAGCGCCAGCTGTCCCTCGATGGATTTGGGCGCGATTCCCAGCTTTTCCGCCGCTTCACGCGTTGTCAGGCCTTCCACTTTACGAAGATGAACGATCTCCCGCACACGCGGCGAAAGGCGCTCCAGCCCGTGATGAAAGCGCATCAGCTTCTCGCGCGCGCTCAACAGTCGCTCCGTAGCGAGAAGGTCGATATCGTAGCTCACTGTTTCCAGATCCGCGACCAGATCGAATGAAACAATCCGCTCGCGCTTCGCGCGATTGACCAGGTGATTGCGCGCGATGGTGAATAGAAAGGCGCGGCTGTGCGTGGGCAGGCCGTTCCGCGCGCCGGCAATGGCCAGCGCGTAGACATCATTGCGCAGATCGGCGACATCGTCAGCCACACGCCAGTTGCGCTGAATGAAACGGACAAGCGAGCCCTCCAGAGGCAGGACCTCCCTGCAGAACCAATCCTCTATGGCGTCATCATCGATCATCGCGCATCATTTTATCATCGCAGGTTACAACCCCTATGCCCCTTTAAGACAATGCAGATGCCCCAATTCCCTATTCTGATTTCCTCTGTGCTCCAACGATAGGCGCGCAGCGGCTCGATCGCAGCCAAGGCATTGGATCGCAATGCCAACAGTCGCACCGTTCAGGCTGGGTATCGACGCGGACCAGAGCCCTGCTAGCAAGGTCTCGGCAAACGCCAGAGAAACCATGCATAGTCAGGCCATGTCACGCTCTCGGGTGAAGTTAGGGGAATGTCAGTGGCAGCGTCAACGGTACCATTCATCGAGTCTATTCAATGAATTCCAGCACAGCTCGATTGAACGCCAGAGGCTGCTCCCAATAGGCCGAATGCCCGGCATCGGGAACAATCAGCAACTGGGCATTCTTCATGTGGCGGACAACCTGCCGCGCCCTGCTGGGAGGCATATATAGATCGGCATCGCCAGTAATGAAGAGGGTCCGGACCCGTATCTCTTCCAGCATCTTCCAAGAAATCCGGTTCTCAAGCCCCTGACGAATGGATGGCCGCGTTCTGGATTCGCGCTCCAGAGCCTCCCACAGGACGACACCCTCCGGATAAGCGGCGCGGTAGGACGGGCCAAGCTCCCGAAACGATTCCGGCATCTGGCTCCATGGGGCTGGCGTCAGGAGCGCCGTCTGCCGAAGATAATCCGGCTCCCGAATCCCTGCCATCGTCGAGGCGAGGATGATGCCATGCAATCGCTCCGGATGAGAAATCGCATAGTCGGTGACCGTGTAGCCTCCCAGCGCGCTGCCGAGGAGGACGAAGCGTTCAACGCCCAGATGTTCCACCAGCCGATGAAGATCGCTGGTAGAAGTGGCAACAGGTGCATTGGGCTGGAACTCGCTGCGGAAATGCCCACGCCGCGAATATCCGATCACGCGCAGCCCTGCGGCGGCAAAGGCGCTTTGCTGATAGCCCCAGACAGCGCCGCTGCCAGTGGCGGCGTGGAGCAGAACAATCGGCATACCGCTGCCGCCGGTGTCCCAATACCATAGTCGGGCACCGCCGACATCCAGCATCCCTTCACGCGCCGGGGCTAGGGCCGGCGGAGGCGTCCATGACGATTGCCCGTCAAGTCGCCGTTCCCGCCTATCCTCGACCGCCATCACCTTGGTGGACGACGCCATAAGACCGACCAGGGTCGATGCCGCCATCGTCGCCAAAGTGGTCCGACGTGTCTGGCCCTTCACGAGGCAACTCCTCCCTTACTCCGATCCTGTTCGATATCGACGGATTAGCGCAGCTGTTCGACGATGGACTTGAACAGGTCATCCAATCCCCGCTTAGCGGTGTAGCTGGTGAACACCACGACCGTGCGCGTCGCTCGATCGACCATCACCTGCTGGCCGCCCATGCCCCTGGCAGCGAAGCCGTCCAGGCCCTGAGGCACCCCCCACCAGAAATAGTAATAATTGTTGTCACCTATGGTCGGACGAGTTGATTCCTCAACCCAGGCCTGAGGCACGACCTGCCGGCCGTTGGCCTTGCCACCGTCCAGCATCATCTGGCCCAGGCGGCCATAGTCGCGCAATGTTGCGATGAACCCCGCCCCGTACCATTCATGCTGCCGACCGCGCGGACCCTGCATAATCCAGTACCCAGGCGCTTCCATCCCCACCGGGCCCCAGAGCGTTTCCGCCATGAACTGCGCGATCGGCTTGCCAGTGGCCTTGGCGATCACCTTGCCCACCAGTTCGGTGTCAAGCGTAGAATAATTGAATGTGGATCCGGGCTCGGCGACCTTTGTCAAGCTCTTGACGCTATCTTCGTAATAGGCCGTCTCTGCATTGGTGGAGGTATCACGGGTGTTATCATAGCTTTCGCCGCCTTCCCTCCACGAGTTTCCCGCCCGCATGGTCAACAGGTTACGCAGCGTCACGCCGTCATAGACGGTGCCCCGCAGTTCCGGCAGATACTGGGTCACCGGGGTATCGACGCTGCCGATATGCCCCTCAGCCTGAGCGATCCCGAACAGCACCGAAGTCCATGACTTCGCCATCGAGAAGCCGGCATAGCGGCTGGCTTCGTGCCCGCCATTGCGATGCAATTCCTTGACGATCTTGCCGTCCTTCAGAACCAGAACAGCATTGACGCGCAGATCCTGCATGGCGTCGACAAGCGTGGTCTGCTTGTCGCCGATCTTCACGGGCGCATCGTCACCAAGGGTGAGCGACGACTTCGGCAAGTCCCAAACCTGGGACCCTGCCGGCACCTTGGCGGTATCGAACAACTCATCGAGATGCCGATAGGTAAGCAGGTTGACGGAAAGGTTGGACCTCTGCCGCCGCGCCTCCACAAGAGCCGGATCCAGCGTCTGCGCGGATGCCGTCGCTGTTACGACGACGCCGACACCGCAAGCCGCGATAGTCGCCCAAGAAATCAGACGAGGTATAATTTGTGCAGGCATTTGCAATTCCCTTCAAAGAGCCGAAACTAGAACTGAAAGCGGAGTCCGCCCCTGAATGTCCGGCCGATATAGTCGTAGGGATTGCCACCGCTGTTCAACGCGGCAATCGTCAACACTGGCGCTTCTGCATTGAACAGATTGTTCACGACCCCGAAGATCTGAAGCTTGGCGCCCCCAACCTCAAAGTCATAGGCCGCGTTTAAGGAGAAATACGGGACCGACTTGAAGCGATTCACGTTTATGCTGTTCGGCAGGGCGGGATCATAACCCTTTTCGTCCGGCCCAATGAAGTCAGGTGAGAAACGGACGGCGGAGAACAGCCGCACATTAAGACCTGTAGTGAAGCCACCGAGCCCGTAGGTGGCGTTGATGGTCCCTGTCCATTTCGGCGTGCCGCCCCCCTGCACATACCCTGCGAAGTCACGCACCACCGCATTGGGTCCAGGCACGTCGACACGCTCCATCTTGCGCGTCCAGTTGCCCATGCCCCGAAGGTTCAACCGACCGGGCAGGCCCATGCTCTCCAGCGGCACACGATAGGTGATCTCGAAATCGATACCGCTGGTGTGCTGCTGGTCCTGGTTGAATGGAGAAGTGTTGATGTTCAGAATTCCGAAATCTGAATCGTCGAACTGGATCGCTTCACAATAATCCTGCCGGCCATCGAAGCAGCGCTGGAGCACTTGCGACGCGCCAACCGTGGCGATCACACCGTTGATCTTAATGTCATAATAGTCGACCGATGCCCTGAACCCGGACAAAAACCCACCCGGCTGAAGCACGATGCCGGCCGTGAAGGTGTCGGCGATTTCCGGCTTCAGGTTTGGATTGCCTCGACTAGTCTGGGGGATACGACCGAGCTCATTGTTGAATGGATTGAGTTCCATATTGGCCCCGACCAGGGTGCCGCCGAACGAGAACAGGTCCGAGAGACCCGGCGCCCGGATGTCGCGCGACCGCGTCGCGCGCAGGCGGATGGCGTCAACCGGTTCGTAGGTGGCACCGACCTTCCAGGTCGTGACCCAGCCGCTGGTCTTGTAATGGGTGCGACGGGCCGCAGCGTTCAAATCCAGTGACTTGGCCAGCGTCTGATCTCGCAGCAGCGGCACGCCGAGCTCGACATAGCCTTCGACAACCTCATTGGCCCCTTTCCAGGGTTTGTTGTTGCCGTTGGTGTAGATGCCCATTTCCTGCAGACGGTCGACCCTCTGGTCGAGCGACTCCTCACGATATTCAATACCCGTGGCCAAGGCCACGGACCCCGCCGGCAACGCCAGAAGCTCACCCGACACATTGGCGGCGGCCACCGTCTGCTTGATGTTCAGCTTGGTGATCTGCTCGCCCGAGACATAGGCGATCGATTCAGGCGAAGCATTGCCGATGCCGAACGGATTGAAGGGCGCGCAGCCCGGCAGCACATAGTCGGGGTTGACGATCGCTGACAGCCGTCCGGGGGCAAAGTTCGGGTTGGTCGCGAGCGGGCCGCAGACCGGCACCCCGTCGGGGCCCATGACCGCATATTGCGCCGCCTTCAGGTTCGATTCACGTGTATGATACATGCTGTGGGTGCCACGGGTCTGGCCATATTGCAGATAGGTATCCCACGCCCAGCTGTCGGAAAGATCGCCCTTGAACCCGCCTGCGAAGCGGTAAGTATTGAACGCATTGCGCGTCGCAGTGCCACCCCATTCGGTATCGACGCGGCCGATGTCGATCTGGGCCAGCCCCAGCCGGTCCATCTCGTCGGCAATCGTCGACGGCAGATAGGGGTTATTCCTGAGAATGGTAACGGTGGGCTGGGTGTGGAAGCTCGAGAAACCGTCAATCTTCGTATGTGCGTAGGTAGCCTCGAAGAATGCTTGTATCGCCGGGGTCAATTCATAATTGACCAGTCCCATGGCTGTCGCGCGCTGGTTCGGCGTCTTCAGGCCCCAGTTCGACAGCGGATTGGCGCCATAATTGGAGGTCACCCCCTGCATCAGGTTGCCATAGACAGTGCCGCGCTCGAACGCGAACGGGTTGCCCGCTGCATCAAAAGCGGTCCAGTTCAGTGCAGTCGAGGTCGTGCCGTTAGCCCGCCGCGCACCGGTGATCACGCTGCCTTTGGTCATGGCGGAAAATTCGATCATATCCAGAAAGCCGCGTGACGGCGTTCCGGCCGGACGATTTGCGCCGGTGAAGGGGATGGGCGTCGCTGTATTGCCGGGCTCAGACCTCAGCCAGGGACGCTCATAAATGGTGCCCACACCCTTGTTGTCGTTATAGTCGACGCCAATGACGATATGTCCGCGATCCGAGGCGAACGAGCGGCCCGCGGACAGAGTGGCACCCATTTCTTTGTTGTCGCCATATTGCGATATACCGCCCTGAACGGTGCCGCTGATCCCCTCCATTCGGTCCTTCAGAATGAAGTTGACCACACCCGCCACGGCGTCCGAGCCATAGGCGGCGGATGCGCCGCCCGTGACCACCTCGACCCGTTCGATCAGACCAGCCGGGATCACCTGCGTATTCATCGTGCCGCCCGCATTGGTGCTGACGAAACGACGTCCGTTGACCAGCGCCAGCGTACGCGATGCCCCCAAACCACGAAGATCGGAAGTCGCCTGCCCCGCCCCGGCGCTGGTCAGCAAACGCTGAACCTGTTCAGGCCCGCTGCTTGCCCGGAAAGCAGGCATCTCGTTCAAGACTTCATAGATGGCGCCAGGCGCTCGTTGCTGGATCTGCTCGGCACCGAGAACGCTGACGGGCGTCGGAGCCTGAAAGCCGGTCTGGATGCGCGAACCCGTGACCACGAGCGTGTCGGTTGCTTCGTTCCCAGCGGCAAGCCCGTCAGACGGACTAACCAAGGGCGCTTCGGCTTGCTGAGCGTGAGCCTCCACGGCCACAGCGGCTAGGGCGGTGGTGGAAAGCAGCAATGCTGCTGCCTTGGGATCTAACATGGTCCGCTTCCCCCTTCAAAACTTACGATCGTTTCAAGATGAGGCGGATAGTGCTTTGACATTTTTAATATGTCAATAAGCTGACATTTTCGATTTTAGATTATCAGCATAAGCGCTCGCTATTGAGAGACTTACGACGCGCACGCCCTCCGATCTCGAGGCACTTGTTCAGAAGCAAACGCCAGATGCGTCTCCCAGCGAGCCGCCGCACGCTGCTTGAAATTTCGGGTTCATTGACTTTTGGTCAGCCGCTGATTGCGGCTACGCCCTACTTTACACGGGGAAAAAGGTTTCGCCGGTCACCGCATGACGCCGAATGAGCGGTGCTGCGCGGTAGCGTCCATCGGGACTGGCGGTGTTGAGCGCCGCCATGATCTTCGCGATCCAAGCTGAGCCCACTTGATCCGCCCAGGCCAGGGGACCGACCGGATAGTTGGCGCCCTTCATCATCGCCCGATCGATATCCGCAGCCGACGCCAGCCCTTGGCCCAAACCGTCCGCGGCTTCATTGGCCAGCATCGCCACCGTCCTTGCCACCAGCAGGCCGGGCACATCCGCGACCAGCGAAACTGTCTTGCCGATCGCCTGAAAGGCCCCGCACAGCACCGCGACATCCGCTGACGCCATGTTCGCGGAAGGCGCGAGCGCAAGCCGAGGCGCGAGCGCAAAATCCAGCGCCAGATCAAAGGTCGCGGTTGGACGGCCCGATCGCGCCGAATGCTCCACCGCGGTACGGCCATCGGTCAAAACAGCCGCGACATCGCCGATATGAATTGCACCGGGACCAGCCTCCCGCGTCACGGCAATGCCCGCGCTGTCAAACAGGGCGACTAGGGCATTGGCAGGACCGAGATCACCGGTGATGACGACAGCGTCGGGGCGCGGCCCCTCCGGAGCATAGTCCGGATCGGGACGTGGGACATGGACACCATAGACATAGAAGCCAGCGCCCGACTTACGGCCAAGCCGGCCCGCTTCGATCAACTGCTTCTGAAGCAGGGAAGGGCGGTAACGCGGATCCTGAAAGAACGCCTCATAGACGGAGGTGGTGACGGCAAAATTGACGTCGTGCCCGATCAGATCCATCAATTCGAACGGCCCCATCGGAAAGCCGCCGCAATCCCGCATGATGGCATCAAGTGTCGCCGGCGTCGCCGCCCTTTCCGTCGCGACCCGCAATGCTTCGGCATAGAATGGGCGCGCCACCCGGTTGACAATGAAGCCGGGTGACGACGTGCAACGAACCGGGTCCTTACCCCATGTCCGCGCCGTCGCTTCGATGCAATCGGTCACGTCCGGATCGGTCTCAGCGCCAGACACCACCTCTACCAGCCGCATCACCGAGGCAGGATTGAAGAAATGCATGCCGACGAACCGCTGTGGCCGGCTGAGCCTCGCAGCCAGGGCGGCGATGCTCAGCGATGAGGTGTTAGTGGCGATGATCGCTTGAGGATCGAGTAGCGCCTCGAGATTTGCGAAAAGACCGGCCTTTATCTCTGGATTCTCGACGATCGCCTCTACCACCAGCCCCGCATTGGCTATGTCCGACAAATGGCCCGCCGGGCGGATCCGATTGATTGTCTCCCGCGCTCTATCGCCGTCCAGCTGGCCGCGATCGACGCGCCGCTTCAGGACGATGGCCAGGCGCTCCAGCGCAGCATGCGGCGCTTGGGAATTCGCATCGTAAAGATGGACAACATGCCCGCCCAGGGCAGCGACAAGGGCGATCTCCGCACCCATGGATCCTGCGCCGACCACACCGATTTCAACGTTACGGTCCAAAGCAAGAGCAGAGGTAGCCATCATGATCCATCCAAAGGCCGGAACTAACGGTCAGCCGCCCGGCCTTGCGGAGCAGCAACCAGGATTGCCTCGGGCAAACGGTGGCCGCCCGAAGAATGAGACAGAGAAGGCATTTCCAGCCCCTGGCCGGGCGGTGTCGGAATCCGGTGCGCATTCAACGTCAAGGCCACCATCGAATAATAGCCGATCAGTGCCGTCAGCTCGACCATCCAGACTTCGCCGAAATGGGCATAGAGTTCATCGTAGATGATATCCGCTACTTCCCCCAGATCGAGCAGCTGCCGGGCGTACTCATAGATCAGCATCGACTCCCGGTCGTCGAACACGGGGGGCTGGGCATGACCAATAGCATTGATGATCGCGAGGCTGACCCCGGCCGTGCGAGCAATCTCGGAATGGATGAACCACTCGGTGCGGCTGTTCCAGTGACGGGCGACTACAATGATGGCCAGCTCGCTCTGCTGGGGCGAGAGCGACGTCCGATACCGCAGCTGCTCGCCCAGCCGTTGCCACCGTTCCGCCAGCTCCGGCGAATGCAGCGCAGCACGCAGTGGCCCTACCAACGCGCCCCGCGGTCCTGATACGACGGCGTCGTAAACGCTCCGCTGTGCCGGTGTCAGCCCTTCGGAATCGAATAGCGGGATTCGCGGAGCCAATTCATCGGGTCCAGATGTGTCGATAGTCATGCGACGTCGCGCTCCCGAATAAGCTTTATCGCTGGGTCCGAAAATCCCAGCTCCCGCAGGATTTCGTCAGTATGCTGGCCGAGCAGCGGCGGCGCGCGGTCGAAATGCAGCGCGGCCGCCTGGAATCGCATCGGGCTGACCACCTGCGGCACGCTGCCCGCTCTGGGATGCGGCAACTGCCTGAGAAGGCCACGCTCTACGACCTGCGGATCTTCGAACAGCTGGGGAATCGTGTTCATCGCGCCGCACGGCACTCCAGCCGCTTCCAGCTGTGCCACCCAATGGTTCTTGCCCTCTGCCGAAAGCGCGTCGCGGATGATCGTCGACAGTTCGGGCAGGTTGCGCACCCGATCGGCGTTGAGTGCGAACTTCGGATCTCCGGCCAGTTCCGGGTGCCCGATGATATGGCTGAACTTCGCGAATTGCCTGTCATTGCCGACCGCAAGGACGACATACCCGTCCCGACAGCGATACACGTCCTGCGGCTGGATATTGGGATGACTGTTGCCCGTCCGCTTCGGCTCGCGCCCCGAAACCAGATAGTTCATCGCCTGGTTGGCGAGGAAGGCAGTCTGCACGTCGAGCATGGCGATATCGATAACGTCGCCTTCCCCGGTCTGCTCGCGCCGCGCAAGCGCGGCCAGCACCGCGACCGTCGCATACATGCCGGTCATGATATCGACGATCGGCACGCCCACCTTCTGAGGGCCGCCACCGGGACGCTCATCACGCTCGCCGGTGACGCTCATCAGTCCGCCCATCGCCTGGATCATGAAATCATAGGCAGCCTGCTCCCGGCGCGGCCCGGTCTGCCCGAAGCCGGTGATCGAGGCATAGATCAGCCGCGGATTGACCGCCTTGAGGTCCTCATACGCCAAGCCGTAGCGCGCCAGCGCGCCGACCTTGTAATTTTCCACTACGATGTCGGCCGTCGCCGCCAAGGCTCGAACCACGTCGCACCCCTCGGGCTTGCTGATGTCGAGGGTGATCGAACGCTTGCCACGATTGACCGACAGAAAATAGCCGGCATCGACAGGTTCATCAGCCTCGTCGTGCAGGAAGGGCGGCCCCCAGCCACGAGTGTCGTCCCCCGCTCCCGGCCGTTCGACCTTGATAACGTCCGCGCCGAGATCGGCCAGAATCTGAGTCGCCCACGGCCCCGCCATGATCCGGCTGAGGTCGAGCACTCTGACATGCGACAGTGGTCCCGCCATCTGCGTCAGGCCTGGAGGATGGTGACGGCGCAGTTGCCGCCGGCGCCTAGAACATGGGCCAGACCAACCTTGGCGCCGGCGACTTGCCGCTGACCCGACTGGCCACGCAATTGCGAGACGATTTCGACCACCTGCCCGAGATGCGAGGCGCCGACCGGTTCGCCCTTGCTGATCAGGCCACCGCTCATGTTGACCGGGTGGGCACCACCGATTTCGGTGACCCCTTCGTCGATCAGCCGGCCGCCCTCGCCAAGCGGACACAGGCCAAGCTCTTCGTAAATCTCGATCTCGCAGAAGGCGTCAGTATCCTGAACCTCGAAACAATCGATGTCCTCAGGCCCCAGGCCCGCCTGCTCATAGGCAAGCCGCGCCGTGACCTCAGTCGGCCCGTCATTCTGGGCCGTCACACTCATGCTGTCCGCCGGACAGCGGAAATCAGCGGAATAGCGGGCAATGCTGTGCGCAACCCCGGCGATACGGATCCCGGGAGCGCCGAGTTCGCGCAACTTCCGTTCCGACACGACGACGACCGCAGCCGCGCCATCGTTGGGCGCGCAAATTTCCAGCCGACGGATCGGATCGCACACCAGCGGCGAACCAAGAATTTCCTCTAGGCTGAACTCCTTGCGGTACATCGCATTGGGATTGTGCACGCTATTGCGATGATTCTTGTAGGCGACCTTGGCAATCTGCTCGTCGGTCGTCCCGAAATCATGCATGTGGCGCCTCGCCCGCATCGACCAATAGGCGGGGTTCAGCGACATGCCCAGCGCGATCTGCCAGGGGCTGTAGATCATCGACGGATCCATGAAACCGCGCGGCATCTTTTCGACACCGCAAACCAGCGCGATGTCGACCTCCCCGGACCGGATCGCCAGCACCGCCTGACGAAGAGCAGCCCCGCCACTGGCGCAGGCGGCCTCGATGTCGACGATAGGAATGTCGGTGCTGCCCAGCCGACGAAGGATGCGAGCGCCTGACGTGGCGGGTAGATACATGCGGGAAAGATAGGCAGCCTGAACGTCACGCCAAGCAATGCCGGCATCCCGCAAGGCAGCCCCTGCGGCTTCGGCACCGATGCTCTCATAGCTTTTGTCAAAGCGTCCAAACGGATGGATGCCCGCGCCAATGATGTAAACCTGCGACATTCTGGAAAACCTCAAAGGGGCCGGAAGGTGAAGGCAATGATCTCAGCTCCCGCCTCGTCGGTGCCGAGGACGAAGGGGTGCAGCTCAAGCGGCATGCCGATTTCCAGCCGATCCAGTTCCACATCCACCCGCGAGAGCACGCGCAAACCATCGGTCAGTTCGACCAGCCCCATCCCGAACGGCTGAAAAGGTTCGGGACCTCGGTAATTCCCCGGCGGCCGATGCCGCACCACGGTATAGGTCCACAAGATTCCGGTGCGCGTAAGTGGGCGCGTCGATACGTCGTCGCTGCCGCAATTTGGGCAGCACTCACTTGCGCCGAACGACGTTTCCCCACACGCGCAGCACTTGGCGCCGATCAACGCAATCTGCCCCAGATCGCCCAGCCCGGGCGTGAACAGGCCCTCGCGAATTGGCTTCCTGGCCACGTCTGAACTCGACACGCGCACCCCCTCGATTTGCTTTAAGATAGTTCAAAAGCTCTATAGGACATATTTCTATCCTTTTAGTCCGAGGATTTATGAGGGTCAACCGCGAACCTCCTTTCCGCAAGATCGAGCACGTCGATCTCGTTGAGGCCGGCGTGGTCGAAGGCTATATGGTCTGCATGAATGAATTTACCGAGGAGCGCGCGGACCTCAGCCGCAGCGCGGTATCACGCTACATCCAGCTTGCGACACTGTTTCGCCGGCGCATCGAGTCGGGCCAATGGCCAGTCGGCGAGCAGACCCCCACGATCGACGAACTTGCTGCGGAATGCGGTGTGGCGCGGGCAACGATCCGTCAGGCATTGGGTCTGGTGGAAGCCGAAGGCCTCATTGAGAGATTCCGGGCCAAGGGAACATTCGTCAAGCGCCGGCCGCAGGATCAGCTTTGGTGCGAGGTCGAAACCGATTGGCAGGGTCTGCTCAGCCCGAGGGAAGGCGCTGACATCGAGATCCTGTCGGATACGATGGGAGGCCCACCGCTGGTCCATCATGCGCTCGGCGCCATGGCACAGAACTACCGGCATCTTAAGCGCCGGCATTCTCTCAACGGTAAGCCCTTTCTGATCGCCGATGTGTATATCGAGGAGCGGCTGGCCAACAAGCTCGACCCGGCGGACCTGACGTCAAAAACCGCGCTCCGCCTGGTCGCCGGCATTCCCGGCGTCAAGATCACGGAGGCCCGCCAGACCCTGACGATCGGTGCCGCCGACATCGAAACCTCGCGACTGATCGATGTGCTGCTGAATGCGCCCATCTGTCATGTCACCCGGTCGGCCGTCGATCAACGCGGCCGCCTAGTGCTTGTGTCCAATGGGATTTATCGGGGCGAGGTGGTCAAGGTCGAGATCAAGCTGAAATAGCCCGGCCTGTTCAACTACCGGTATAGCGTGGCGCACGTTTTTCCAGAAAGGCCGCCATGCCCTCTGCCTGATCGAAGGTGTCGAACAAACCCTCGAACAGACGCCGCTCGGCTGCAAGCGCGCTTTCCAGTGATTGTTCCTGCCCCTGCCGAAACGCACTCTTGATGCTCCGCACGGCAAGAGACGGCATCGCACAGATTCGCGAAGCAAGCGTCATCGCCTCCGCCAAGGCTTCGCCATCGGGCGCCAGGTCGGAGACGAGGCCCATCGCCGCAGCTTCGGTTGCACTGATCTGGTCGCCGGTCAGGCAAAGCTTCATGGCTCGATAGCGGCCCACGGCCCGCATCAGCAATTGGGTGCCGCCCGCGCCGGGCATGATACCGACCCTGATTTCCGGCTGACCGAAGCGCGCGCCCTCCCCGGCTACGATCATGTCGCAGCCCAGCGCAAGCTCGCAGCCGCCGCCCAAGGCGTAGCCCTCGACGGCCGCGATTACGGGCTTTGTGCAGGACCGTAGCATCACGAAGACATCGTTGGTCCCCAGCGCTTGGTGTTGCGCCGAACCCATGTCCCTCATCTCGGCGATGTCGCTGCCCGCAACGAATGACTTGCCGGCGCCGGTGATGATGATGACCATGACCAGCGCGTCGGCCTCCGCCGTGCGCAGATGTGCTTCGAGCTGCCGCTTGACGGCCATGTTGAGCGCGTTCAGCCGCTCCGGGCGATCGATGGTGATCACCCCGACACCGGGATCATGGCGTTCGTAACGCACCAGCCTGTTTTCGGATTGGGTCAAGGGAAGTCCCAGCATGTTGTCGATGGATTATGTTTGCCGGTCCGCGGGCCGGGCAGCCATCAGAATCATGATCGCGCCAAGTGCCAACAGGCCGCCGAAATAGATTTGACCGAATGCGAGCGTTCCGGTCCGCTCTGCCGCCCATCCAACGATGATGGGGCTGACGAAGCCCGCGACACCGCCGCATGTGGTGATCATTGCAATCCCGCCGGCCGCCGCCGTGCCGCGCAGATAGCCGGCAGGCATGCTCCAGAACGGGCCGGTGGCGCCGAACATGCCGACCCCCACGCAGGTGATCGCGACGATCGACAGCAGCGTGTGACCCTGAACCAGCGGCAGGGCCAGCCACGCCGCGGCGCCGAACAGGGCACAGCTCGCCGCGTGCCATCGGCGCTCGCCATGCCGGTCGGAACTACGGGCGACAAGCTGCTGAGCGATGACCCCGCATGCATAGGGAAGGGCCGAAATCAACCCGACCTGCCAGATGGCGTCCACGCCCGCCTGCCGGATAATCGTAGGCACCCACAAGCTAAGCCCAGCCAAGCCGGAGATCATCGCCATCGCCATGACGCCCAGTGCATAGAAGCGCCGATCCTTGAGCGCGCCCAGCAAACTGGTTTGGCTGGCGTGCCGGCTGGCGGCTTCATCGGCTTCAAGATCGTTAATCAAGATCGTCTTTTGCCGGTCGGTCAGCCAGTTCGCGTCCGCTGGGCGGTCGGTCAGGTAGAAGTAGGCCACGACAGCCAACAGACAGCCCGGCAGGCCTTCAACCAGAAACAACCATTGCCAGCCGGCAAGACCGTAGGCGCCATCAAGCGCCGACATAATCAGGCCCGACAGCGGATTGGCGAACAGGCCCGCCAGCGCCATCGCCGACATGAACATCGCCGTCAGGCGTGCCCGGCGCTTCGCCGGCGCCCATTGGCTGAGATAGAAGATCACCCCGGGGAAAAAGCCGGCCTCGGCCGCCCCGAGGAGAAATCTAAGAATATAGAAATGCTCGGGCTGTGTCATGAAGGCGGTCGCCGCCGAGAACAGGCTCCACAGGAACATGATCCGCGCTATGGTCAACTTCGCGCCAATCCGGTTC
Source organism: Sphingomonas sanxanigenens (assembly GCA_037190805.1). GTDB lineage: Bacteria > Pseudomonadota > Alphaproteobacteria > Sphingomonadales > Sphingomonadaceae > JBBCJR01. The sequence continues at coordinate 20,912 of JBBCJR010000029.1, forward strand.
ATCACCAGATTGCTCGGCACTTCGAACAGACTGTAACCCAGATAGAAGAGCCCGCCGCCCAAGCCGTAGACAGCCTCGGTGAAGCCGAGATCGCCCATGAACCCCAGCCGAGCGACACCGACGTTCGATCGGTCGACATAAGCGCAGATGTAGCAAATGATCAGGAACGGGATGAGGCGGCGGGTCACCAGGCGATAGGTGTGCTCGACCTCCTGCGGCGAAAAAGCCGGCGTAACGTCTCCCCTCATGCCTCTTCCCAAATCACGCGTTCATATTATATTTTTATAGGCTAGACTTATATCCTATTGAATGTCAATCGAAACCGAACAGCTTGGCCGGATTGTCACAGAGGATGGCGCGTTCCACCGCAGGGTCACCGATCCAGAGGGTGAAGAGATCAAGAAGCTGGCCAATGTCCGGCGCCTTTGCTCCCATACGGATAAACGGCCAGTCTGACGCCCACAGCAACCGATCTGGATTGGCCGCGACCAGCGCGTCATGGAAAGGACGGACATCTTCATAATTTGGCATGGTCGACAATCGACAGACCGACAGCTTGACCCACAAGCGCCCTTCACGCAGGCGGTCCACCATCCTCTTGAAAGTAGATGACTCGACCCCCGTGGCAGGATCCATCATGCCCATATGGTCGATGACCACGGGCAACCCCAGACGATCGAGATCGGGCAACATCGCATCCAGTTGGGTCGCGGACGCCCAGATTTGAACGTGCCAGTTTCTTTCAGCAAGGCGCGACGCGAGCGGATACAATTGATCCACCCCGACACTGCCTGGCCGCACGCTTCCATCCGGATTGCGAAACTCAGTAAATCTTAGCGCCCGCACACCGGCAGCATGCAGGGTGTCGAGTTGCTCCTCTGTGACGCCGGCACCGGCAAGCGCGACGCCTCGTCCTCCGGGGGTCTGGCCAAGCGCATCGAGCAGCGCTCCATGATCGAAGCCATAATGCGCCGGCTGAACGAATATTCCTCCGTCGAGCCCTATTTGAGCCCACATCCGCCGGTGCCACGCGACAGGGGCGAACGGCAGCGCGAAGTCGGGGCGAAACGCCAAGGAAAACCGATCCTCGGGCGCGAACACATGCGTATGGGTATCCCAGGCCCCGCGCGGCGGCAGGCGCTCAGGACGGGTCGGCATACGCGCGGGCATCCAGGTTTCAGACATCATTGCGGCACCGTCAGAACGGCTGACCGCCGGGTATCGAACCAAGCCGCCCATTCGGCGAATTGCGGTGCCAGAGAGCGCCAGCCGATGTCGGGAAACCGGAAATCGAGATAGCCCGCGACACAGCCGAAGCTGATCTGCACCAGGTCCATCCTACCCTCTGTAACCGCGGGCAGGTTCGTATTCACATATTCCAGCATCGCTTCGAGCTTGACCGCGAAACCATCGAGATGCGGCTGCGATCGGGCACCGTCCGGCCGGTCCCGTTCGTTGCGGAACAGAGTAAGCAGGTCAAGAAAACCGTTCGCCATGGCGTGCCGCTGCAAAGCTTGCCACCGGGCGGGTTCATCCCGCGGCACCAGCGGCTGACCGTCGTGAAGCGAATCGAAATAGGTGCAGATCACCAATGAATCGCAGATCGCCTGGCCGTCATCGGCAATCAGCGTGGGCAGCTTACTCAGCGGGTTGTCTCGCATCAACGCGCGGTTGGGCGCCGTCATTGCGACCACGCTACGGACCAGCGTCAAACGCTCGAAAAGGCCGAGTTCGTGCGCCGCGATCGTCACCTTGCGCACGAAGGGAGAGCGCGGTGACCAATGCAATTTCATTATTCAGTGCCCCTTTTGGCGTCACCTTCCTAAATCTTAGCTCATAATATTCATTAGTCTATCTTTTAAATCTTTTACGATTCTCTGAGGGCAGGCGATCTGATTACCCTGTCAATCGCGCAACCGGCGAACAATCAGGCTCCATCGATCGGCGCCAAGGTTCAGAGCCCGTTGATTTGAAGAGACGGCTGTCGTTCCGTCTCAAGCAACTCCGATGATAGAAGCCGATCGGACCAAGATCAGATCAGTTGGTCGAAAATTCAGGGCAACATCACCCTGCAATGCCTGTTCGGTTTCACATCGAACCTCGGCATTGCGCCGGTGCGCGGCGGCACCTGTCGCTCAACGGCGGGGTGGCGAACGCGCTGTTGCTGGGCGCGGAACCTGGCCATACCGATGCACGATATTCCGAGGACTGTCCTCAACAGGGTCTTTCTGGACAGCAAGGGCAGCGGCTTGCGAACACCGAAGTTCTCACCGCCCACCTCTATGCCGACTACCGGCAGGAGCGGGGGAATGGCGGCAAGGGCTATCTCAGGGTCGATTATAACGACAACAGCCGTCGCGACCGCCAGCCGGGACCCGGCATGGTCGGCGGCGACGCGACGATCGGGCGCGCCGATCCGGTATCCCAGCTGTCCGCGCGGCTGGGATATCAGCGCGACACATGGGACTTGTCTCTGTTCGTTGACAACAAGGGCGAGCAGTCCCGCAGCCTGTGGCGCAACACGCAATATTACATGTCTGGAACGCCGCGCCCACGCACCATCGGCCTGACGCTGCCCCATAACCGCTGAGGCCGGCCAGAACGGACGACCGGGCATGGCGGGGCATTGCGCCTGCCGGGCGCTCCCTCTCACCAAGCGAGGTGTGACCGGCCCGCCCTGCCGGCCACACCGCTGCCGCTCAATGCGCGAGCGATGTCACCCTGCGTTGATAGACGACCTTGCCGTCGAAAATGGTGGTGTCGACGGCGAGGTCATCAGCGGTCCGCGGCGGCGTGCCGATGATATCGCGGCTCAGGATGACAATGTCGGCAAGCTTGCCCGCTTCCAGCGTTCCGCGATCGTCGCCGAACATCACATAGGCGCTGTCGCGGGTGTAGGCGTCGATCAGCGCCGGCACATCCCGCCGCTGGTCGGCGCGGCGGCTGTTGGCGATGGCGTAGATGCGCGCTAGCGCGTTCATCGTGAACACCGGCCAGTCGCTACCGAACGCCGCCCGGCCACCGGCATCACGCACCGCGTTCCAGCGCGCCCCCTCGCGCGGGGCGCGGTTGGGATCGGCCGGTGCCACCTGCGTGTCCGGCGGCAGGAAGAGGTCGACCGGCTGATAGGCGGCGGTGACGTTCAGCTGCCGGAAGCGCGGAACATCTGCGGGATCGAGCAGGAAGACATGCTCGATCCGTGGGCGCCGCCCACGGGCCGGGGCGGGATTGGCCTTCTCCGCGCCCTCGATGCTGTCCAGCGCCAGCCGCACGGCGGCATCGCCCATCGCATGCATCATCAGCTGCCAGCCGGCAGCGTCGAACTGACGTGCCAGCCGCTTGATCTCGGCCTGAGGATAGACGGGATGGCCTTCTATTTTCTGCGGCCCATAGGGACTGAGCAGGAAGGCGGTGTCCGATTGTGGCACGCCGTCCATGAACAGCTTGACGGTGCCAGTCTTCAGCAGCGGCGTATCGGGGTGCGCCTTCCACACCGCCTGGTAGCGGGCGAAATCAGCATCGGTGAAGCCCGGGCGGACGAGCAGCGCATAGTTGACGCGTAGGCTGAGCCTGCCTTCGCGCCGCATTTCGTCGAGCAGTTCCAATTCCTCCGGGCTGCCGCCGGCATTGACGACGGCGGTCACGCCATAGCGGTGCGCCTCGACCATAGCCGCCGCCATCCGCGCCTTCTTCCGCTCGCGGCTGAGCTGCGGCATCGCCCGGGTGACGAGGTCGATGGCCGTGAACTCCTTCAGCCAGCCGGTCGGCTCACCCGTTACCGGGTCGCGCTCGATCACGCCCTGGGGCGGATCGGGCGTGTTGCGATCGATCTTCGCCGTCTCCAGTGCCTTCGAGTTCAGCCAGGCGTCGTGCCGACCCAGAGACCACAGCACCACCGGCCGGTCGGCAACCACCTCATCCAGCATCTGGCGGGTAGGCCGACCGTCAGGTACCTGCTCCGGCCCCCAGCCGCCCAATTCCACCCAACCCGATCCGGGCACTTTCGCCGCCTGCTCGCGCACCATCTGCTGGACACCCGTCAGGCCGCCCTTTGCGAAGCGCACGTCCGGCACCTCTAGCGACGCCGCCCCCCAGGCCAGATGAACATGGTTGTCGTTGAAGCCCGGGATGACGCTGTGTCCACCGGCGTCGATCACCCGGGTGTTGGGCCCCTTGTGGGCGGCGATTGACTGGTCGCTGCCGACCGCCATGATGCGGTTGCCCTTGACCGCGATCGCCGTCGTCCCGTCCGCCTTCACGGTCGGCATCCGGCCGTTGACGATCATCAGATCGGCCGGCTCGGCCGCCAGTACGGCGGACGACAGAGTGGCGGCCAGCAGCAGTGCGGGCAGTTTCATCTTCATCATGGCTTTCCCCTCAGAACCGCGACGTTACCATCAGCCCGAATGTTCGCGGCCGGATGGTCCGACCGAACTGCAAGGGCGCGCGGACATAAGCCGGCGTGAAATCGAGCGCCGGCGCGGCGCCCAGCGCATTCTCGACGAAGGCCGACAGGTCGAACGCGTCGAGCGTGATCCCCGCCCGCAGGTCCAGCTGGTTGATGTCCTCGTTCGGGCGCCGGGTGGGATCGTAGACCGACGTTCGCGAGTTCTGGTAGGGGAAAGTGCCCTTGTTGCCCTCGCGATAGACATATTGAGCGCGGACATAAGCCTCGGTCGACGCCACCGGAAAATGATATTCGCCCGCGATCGTCGCGCTCCACGGCGTCGCGCCCAGCGTCTGGCCCTCGAACGACAACGGCGTCGTCCCGACTAGAATGGTGTTGGTGTAGTAGGACTTGTTGTAGCCGACGGCAGCGCTGAGAATCAGACCGCGGGCTGCCTCGACGTTCAGGTTGACGTCGAAGCCCTTGCTGACCGCCTGTCCGGTGTTGGCAACTAGGCTGAACTGGCAGACCATGCGGATCTGCTGCTGGATGTTCTTCCACTTGGTATGATAAGCGCTTGCTTCCAGCTGCACACGGCCGCCGAACAGCCGGTTCTTCGCCCCGATCTCGAAGCTGTTGGTGCGGTCCGGCTGGTAGGTGCGGGGCGATCCGATTCCGAGGGCTGCAACATCGGCATCGCAGGTGCCGGGCACCGCCTTGTTGACCCCGCCGGTCCGATAGCCCTCCGAATAGGAGGCGTAGAAGAGGTTGCGCGGGTCCGCCTGGAAGGACAGCGCCACCTTGGGGATGAACGGCTTGTTGGTCAGCTTGCCGCCGGCTTGCGCGCGCCCGGTCGCGCCATAGTCGACGCCACGTTCAATCACGTCGAACCGCAGCCGGTCGGACGAGATGCGACCGCCCACGGTGAGGGTCAGATTGTCGAGGATTTTGTAGTCCAGGTTAGCGAAAGCGGCGATCGAACGCTCCTTCGTCGTCTCGTCCCCCATATAGGTATAGATGCCGTCCACCGGCAGCGAGCCGTAGCGGGTCAACATCGACCGGCCGGTGGCGAACAGATAGACGTCGGCGAAATCGGGCGCGAACAGGCGCGGATCGCTATTCAGCGTGCCCTGCGAATAATAGAGACCGAACTGCCACCGCAACCGCGCGTCAGGATCGCTGTTGTTGAAGCGCAGTTCCTGCGTGAGATCCCGCTGGCTGGTATGCGGGTTCATGACCGTCAGGATCTCGCTGCGATCCGGCATCCGGGGGTAGAGATAATTGGCGCCGAGCACGGTGCGATAATTCTGGTTGCTCTGGTCGCGCACCTCGCGAACGTCCCGATCATAATAGGCAGTGATCGACGTCGCCGTGACCCCACCCAGCTCGGCCACCGCCTTCACCGACGGCAGCACGAAGCGGTCGCGATAGGGCTGACGGATCGAATAGCCGCTGTTGAGTTCACCTTCATCCAGGTCGGACAGGGTCGACCAAATGAACGAGGAGTCATCGACCTGGCGCAACTGATAATAGATGGACGGCGTGATCGACAGCGCATCCGACACCTGCCACAGTAGGCTGGCGCGCAGGATGTTGGATTTGTCCTTGTTGACGTCGGTGTCGCCCTTCGACGGCACCTGCCAGCTCTGACGATCGATCCACCCGCCCATGTGTCGGCGGTTGACGCTGATCCTGAAACCCAGCTTATCGGCGACGATAGGCCCGCCGATGGCGATACCCGCCTCGTAGCTGGGGCCGCCACCATCGGTGAACGACAGCATCGCCCGTCCATAGCCCTCAAATCGGCTGAGATTCGGTGTCGGGGTGATGAAGCGCACTGCGCCGCCCTGGGCACTCGCGCCGAACAACGTGCCCTGCGGGCCGCGCAGTACTTCGACGCGTTCCAGATCGAAAATCTGCGGAAAGGTAGTGCCGGAATAGTTCAGCGCCGCATTGCGCGCCTGAATGGGGGTATCGTCGATATAGGTCGCGGTCGTGGCGGCACCTGCCGTCGAATCGATGCCCCGGATCGCCAGGCGATAGCCGCCGACGCTGGCGGTCGACTGGGTGAAATCGAGACCGGGCGTCTGCGCGGCGAGGTCGCGGATCTCGCGGATCGCGCGCACGTCCATCGAATCCTGGCTGTAGGCGCTGACGCTGACCGGCACGCGGCTGAGCGGCGTCGCCACCTTGGTTGCGGTGACGACGATATCCGAAAGTCCAGAATCCATTGATCCTTCATCGATTCCAATAATCGCCTGTTGAGCCAATGATGCGCTGGCACTAAAAACACAAACTCCGGCCGTTAAAATCCTAAGCATGGCCATACCTCATTATATTTTTACATATAAGGTATGTTCATATGCCCATGGCTTCGCTTGAAAGTTGCCATATTCACTGCATATGTTGATTTTGAATCACCATTCTCAAAAATTACTCGTGTCGATCGATACCGTTATCATTCTATTTTACGAGCCAGCCAGATTATAGTTCTGGGCTGCTTTCAGCGCAGCTGCCTTGAACGCGATCTGGAGATCGTACAGCGCCTTTGATCCAGCCTGTGGCCACGCGCTCTGAATAACCACAATCGTCTTACTGTCGGGATGGATGTAAAGGGACTGACCCATGATGCCGATGCCTTCATAGGCGCGGTCCTTGGTATGAACCCACCACTGGTAGCCATATTCCAGCTCGTCGGTACCGCTGTGCCGGCGGGTAGCGTCTGCGATCCAACCCTCGGGAAGGATCACCTCGCCGTTGACGACGCCGCCCTCCATGAAGAACATGCCAAAGCGCGCATAATCACGCAGCGTCGCGCTGAAACAAATACCGCCCGTTTCCTCGCCGGTGGGCGACGTCATCCATACTGCATCCTGCTCCATACCGTAGGGCACCCAAATCTTTTCTGAGAGATAGGCAGACATAGTTTTTCCGGTTGCCGCGAGAACAACCGCACCCAGAATATTCGATTCTCCAGTCGAATATTTATACTTTGTCCCTGGCGTTCCATCGCGCGGCAATTTAGCCATGAGGCGGATAAAGTCAGGCCCCATCTCGGTGGCATGGCGACTGAAATCGGAGTTGGGGTCGTCGTAATTCTCGTCCCACTTGACACCCGACGTCATGGTCAGGGCTTGACGGATGCTGACCCCATCATAGGCACCACCTTTCAAATCCGGCAGATAGGCGGTGAGCGGGTCATCGATGCTTTTGATCTTGCCATCCTTAATCGCCGCGCCGATCAACGTCGAGGTCACCGATTTGGCGATCGAGAACGATGTCCAGCGATCGTCCGGTTCCCGCCCAAGACCATAGCGCTCCAACAGTATTTTCCCGTTTCGAACAATCATCACACCTGACACACGATTGATCTTCATGAAATCATCGACAGTGTAGGGGCGATCATTGAATGTAAAATCTACCGCAACCTCCTGCCCCGCCTTTTGCAGAGGTGAAATCTTGGCACCACGCGCGATCCGATTGGTGGGAAAGATCTTTTCCATCGAGCGGTAGCCGATTTCCTGCTGCGTCGGAGACCAGAAGGTGAAGTTGGTCGCACCCGGCAACGTCGACGCTGACGGACTTCGCGCTGCCAACGGCATCGACATCGCTCCTGCCATGACGGCTAGGATCAACGAAAAAGCAGTTCCGACAGGCCGGCGGTGTTGCAGCGCTATCAACATTGACTGGTCCTCGCTCAGAAATTGGCGCGCAGATCGACGCCGATCACACGCGGATCACCAAGAACGGAGCGTATGGGTACAATCGACGCGAAGGGACGCGGCGTGCTTGCGGATGAGTAGGTGAACTTGTCGAAGATGTTGTCCGCAAAGACCGTGATGCTGAATCTTTCCGATGGCACGGTGTAGGTCAGACGAGCATTGAACAGCGTGTAACTGTCGACCAGTGAGGTGGTGAACGTCCCTACCCGGTAACGCGAGCGAAAGCTCATGTCTCCACCCACGCTGACCTCGCCGGGCACGATATCCCTGCTCTTCAAGGTGACCCCGGCTGCACCTGTCCAACGCGGCGCCTGCGCCAGGGGCAAACCGACCAGCGTGGGTATTTCGTCGAATTTCCGAATGCGCGTGTGGTTGTAGGCAACGTTACCGAACAGATCGATATTGTCGTTCGGCACCAGTCGTAGCTCGCTTTCGACCCCGCGTCCCCGCGCCTTGCCGACGTTGGAGATTACCGAGCTGCCACCCTGCGTGACGCTGAACTGCAAGTCCTCGTAATCATATTGATAGAGTGCGATGTTGGCGCTCAGCCGGTTGTCGAGGAAACGTCCCTTGAGACCAAGTTCGTAGCTCTGGCTGCCTTCGGGGTCGTAGACGTTGGGCCGCCCGCCGGCCGCAGCGGCGTCACGACCGAAGAAATATTGGAACGGAGCTGGGGTAACGATCTTGAAGCTGTCGATACCACCTGCCTTCCAACCTTCATTGTAAGACGCATAGACTGTGAGGCGCGGCGAAATCTCGTAGCTCAACGCCGCCCGAAATGCCAGGTCGCGCCAGGTTTTGGAACTGGTGAGCGGCGTACTGGTCCAATAACCCCAGTTGTAATAAGCGCCCGCAAACGGCTTGCCCGCATTTTCGGGCACGATCGCCGGATTGGGAATATCCTGCGTCAAGCGCTTGGAATCGCTGTTGTAGCGAACACCGCCTGTCAGCTTGAGGTCGGGCGCCAGCTCCACGGTGGCATCCGCAAACAGGGAATAGCCATTGAATTTACCCCGCAAGTCACCCGGTTCATAGAAGGCCAGAGCATAGTCGCCCGCTACCAATCCCGGTGTGGGGCTACCAGTAAACGCAAAGGTGGAATTGACATAGTTGGATACGAATGCATCCACCTTCTCATTGAAATATGAGCCACCAAATATAGCTGAGAAGCCTGGACTATCGAAGTTGAAGATCAGGTCCTGCTGAAACAAGCGGTCGTTACTGCGCTGGAAATAGGGACCAGCCACAACGGCCGACATGCCGTCATAATCAGTGATGAAGCGATTTTTCACCTGACGTCCGCTGGTTAGCGACGTCACCGATAGTGCATCGGAGAATGGATAAACGATCTTGAGCACCGCATCATAGATTTTGAAGTCGCTGAAATCTTGGCGGCCACGTAATGTAGAGTCGACCGTGAAATCGGGGAGGCCGACCCGCTGGGTGATCATGCCCGGCCCCTCGCGATGTTCGACATTCGCTTTCAAGCTGATGTCCGCGCCGTTATCGCCGACATAGCGCAAGGTCGCGCGAGCCGCCTTGATGTCGGTGGCACCCAAACCACCACCATTCAGGTTGCGGTAGATATTGTTGCGGCTTTCGGAATTCGCTGCAAAGCGAACGGCCAGATTCGGCGATAATGGCACATTGATCGCGCCCCGCGCGATCATCCGGCCGCGCTCACCCAAGCCTGCCATGCCCTCACCCGACACTCTGTCAACCGTCGGCTGCTTGGTGATGACACTAATCGCGCCGCCGATGGAGCTGCGCCCAAACAACGTTGCCTGCGGCCCCTTGATCACCTCCACTCGCTCGACATCGTAGAAGGCGTTGGTCTGCATGCCCGACCCGCCACGTCCCTGATAGACGCCGTCGACAAACATCGCGATCGACGGGTCATCCGCAAACCCAAACTGGTTGTTGGAGATGCCGCGCATCGACGAAAAGCGGATGAAACCATAGTTGGCGCCTGAGACAAAGCCGGGCGCAATTTTCGCCAGGTCCGAGAAGGTCGCAATGTGGGCTTGTTCGATCAAGCCGCCAGTTAGCGCCGTCACGGCAAGCGGGACGTCCTGCAGCGATTGCGACCGCTGCTGAGCAGTCACCACGATGTCCTCCACTCCCCATTCGGCCGGCATCGGAGCCGGAGCCGGTGGCAAGGAGGGGACTGCGGCTGGCGCCTGATACGCAGTTCGGATGATAGGGGAAGACGTCGCCATGGACAGCGGCTCGAGAACCACCACCCCCGCTTCGGTCCTGTTGGCTCCAATGCCCGATCCATCTAGGATCGCCCTTAACGCCGCCGCAGGAGTCTGTACGCCGCTGACGCCAGAAGACCGGCGTCCTTCAACCAACGTGCGAGGAAAGGCAATCTGGTCGCCCGATTGCAGACCATAAGCCCGTAGTGCGTCACCAAGGCTACCGGCGGGAATACGAAACAGCTGGGAGTCACTGGCCAACGCAGCCTGAGGCAACGCGATTACGGCCACTGTAGCAGCCAAGATGCTTTGGAAGCTTCTCACGATGTTTCTCCCCTTTTGAATTCTGCCCAACCCTGGTTCGAGAAGAGACTGGAGGCGGTGGATTTTTCCTCATCAGTTTTTTAGGCGTGCCCAACTTGCGCAATCCACCCAACTTTCTAGGATTTGATGCGGGGGAGCGGAGCACGGATGACGGCTCAAATTTCTACGCGCAACTCAGGCTGGCTGATCGAATTCGACAAACGATTTCGACAGCAGCTGTGGGGCTTTTTCTTCCGGCGGACCCGATCCAGTTCGGATGCCGACGATCTGGTCCAAGAGGTTTTTTGTCGCCTGAGCCGAGCGGATCAGGGAAATATCATCAAACCGGGGAACTATATCTTCGCAGTGGCGGCAAACCTCCTGCGCGATCACCACAGGAAAGCCACTCAGGCACCGTCAATGGATGCAGAAATCCATGACGTGCTCCAGGAAGCCGGCGTCGCCTTTGACCCTGAGCGTATCTTGCTGGGTCGCGATCAGCTTGATCGGCTGGAAGCGATCCTGGCGGAAATGCCCGAACGCACGCGGGCAATCCTATTGCTCCACCGGCTCGAAAACATGAAGCAGCGCGAGATCGCGGACCATTTCGGGATCTCGGCCAGCGCCGTGGAGAAGCATCTGGCTCGCGCCTCACAGTATCTTGCACGGCGGTGGCGCCCATGACGGTCAATGACAACCATATCGATCCTCTAGAAGAGGGCGTCATGCTTATGCTGCGCCTACGCGAGAGCGACGACCCCGGAGCGGCAGACGCACTCAGAACCTGGATGAGCCATCACCCATCCCGCCGGGAAGAACTGGCCAAGGTCGCCGAGACATGGTCGATGATTGATCGGGCCGGATCGAGCGCTCAGGTCGCGAAATGGCGACAGCAGGCGCTAGTCGGGAAGGCCCCGGTGCCGACGGCCGTGCGCTCACGTCGGTGGCTACCGGCAATCGCAGCCGCGATCGCGACCGTGGCTGCGCTGGGCATCTGGACAACCAGCGATCCCCGAATGCCGGACAAGCTTTATCAGACCACTGCCGGCCAGCGTGCGACGGTGCGGCTTGCCGATAACAGCGTTGTCATGCTCGATGCAGGCAGCCGGATCGAGGTCAGCTTCGATGGCGAAAGCCGTCATATCCGGTTGATGGATGGCCAAGCCTTCTTCAAGGTAGCCCATGATCCGCGACGCCCTTTCACGGTGTGGGCCCAGAAGCAGGAAATCCGGGCGCTGGGCACCGCATTCAATGTGGACACTGTGGGCACACTCTCGGTCAGCCTGGTTCAGGGCAGCGTGCGGGTCGCAAGCCTCGAAAGGCGAAGCAACTGGCTGGGCAAAACCAATTACCGGGCGGATACCGAACATGCCGTCATCCTATCGCCAGGCGAGCGACTAGTCGCGGGCAATGGGGGCAGGACAGCCGTACTGCCCTTCGATCCCAAGGCAATCACAGCCTGGGAGAAGGGGCAGCTGGTCTTTGACGAAATCTCACTTGAAGACGCGATTGTCCGGGTCAATCATTATTCAAACGTCAAAATCAGCCTGCGGGACGCCAACCTACGCCGCGAAACGATCAATGGCGTTTTCCGGACGGGGGACAGCATCTCGTTCGTCAGCGCCATATTAGCTTATCATAAGAATTTGGAAGCCGTTAAGGTCGGTCCCGATCATATCGAACTGAGAGGGAAAGCCCACCGTGAAGGCGTTTCTCTATAATGTGAGGCTTCGGAGTCCGGTGTATTGAGCAGATCGTCGTCGCAGACGGCCATCGCCTCGGCGCCCTCGTCGGGGAGATTACCGGATCATCGGAAGGTTTGCCGTATGTCCCACATCAGGATTGCCGCAGAATTGCGGCCCGACGTGACGCGGTTCCCTATCGCTGCCGGACGACCGGGCGGTCCGCGGCTCGCGCGACCATATCTATCGTTAGCGGCTTGACCGCCTGTCCCCTCGTAGCTGTCTTCCAAGAACAGTGCTAAAGGGCCGCGCGCGATGAACTCAGGAATTTGAGATATGCTGACAGCGATTGAACCGGGCGCGGCGTTCAAGGATAATCTTCAGAAGCTGCCGCCCATCGATGGCGTACAGCGCATCGATCTCGCAGACGCTGCCGGAACCGTGGTCGCCCGCATTGACAATCAGCCCGGCAAGCAAGGCTCGGTCGCCGTTTATCAGTATCTGAAGCAGGTCTTTGGCACCCTGGATGCGAAAGCGGCCGAGCATGGCCTGCTCGTCTTTGCCGAGCATATGGCGGATGCACGCAGCCACCCAGGCGCACATCCGAATGTCGATCGCCTGCTGGCAATCGTCGCGGGCGATCCTCCGCTGAGGATCGAGATCATCGCCGATAACCGCTGACTGAGCTCTTCATCCCCAAAGACTGACTAACGGGAGGTGTGGCGTTCGGGAGTTCTGATCTCATATGCTGGAGGGCGCCGCCCGAGCAGGTGGCGCCCTCCAGACCTTTAGTTGGCTATCGCTCCAGCCTGGCCATCGCCCGACGCAGACCCGGCCAGACTGCCGCTGGCGGACGGCGTGACGCCGGCCGCCGCTGTCCCGACCGATTGGCTGGCGCCCTGCGCCGTACCGCGTGCTTCGGCTGCAGCCTGCCCTGCGGTGGCGGCCGTGCCGTCAACGGTGCCCCGAGCCGTGCCGACCGTCTGGCCGGCGAGCGCGGCCGCGCCATCGGTCCCGATCGCCTGGACGCCGACACCAGCGCTCTTGTCGATCGACTGGCTGGTCGAGGCCGAACCCGTGCCGCCCACGCTGTTGCCGAGGCCGGCGGCGGAGGTGGCGCTGGACACCGTCCCGGTCACCGTACCCGCCAGGCCCGCATTGGCGCCAGCGGAGCCAGAGCGGGTATCGACCGACCGGCTGGCATTCGCGCTGCCCGAGCCGGTCACTGATCCAGTCACGTCCTGGCCGACCGATCCGGTCGAACCCAGCGCCCCACCGAGCGTACCCGTGCCGCTGAGCGCCCCATTGACGGTGCCGCCAAGGGCGCCACCACTGCCCAGCAGCTGGGCCTGAGCCGGAGCGGTGATCGAGATAGCGGCGCACAGCAGGCCGCCGATGAATAGCTTCGAGGTCCTCATGGCGTTTTCTCCTCTTGATCCGGGATCATCACGATCCCGTCATGAGAAGAACGATGGCGCGGACGCACTTCATCCCGGCCGTACAAAATTATCTAGCGTCCACCATCGTCGGCGCGATCCGGCAGGGTCCGCATACCACGCCGCGCCCGACCTTACCCTTGCCCGGCTGAACCTCCGCGGCGACACGGGCAACGGCGTCAGCGCCACCATGGGCCAGTCGAGCCGTCACGAGGGGGGCGGCAAATGACGTGCCGCGCACCCTTGCATAGCCTTTGCCCGGCAAGGCAGCGGCCATGTCCGCGCCGGGCGCCGCGAAGTCCAGATGAGCAGCCCTGCCAGCTTCGGTCAGGGCGCGGTTACGCGCATCGACGCCAGTGACCGCAATCACCCCCGGATAGGCGGCGGGATATTGAACGGGCGCGGCAGGCCCGTCATTGCCGACCGCCGCCACCACCAGAACGCCACGTGTACGCAGGGCGGCGATGCTCCGTTCCACGAGTTGATTGGCGGGCCCCACCAGGCTGATGTTGATCACCCCGACGCGCTGAGCCCCCAGCCAGCCGAGCGCCCTTGCCACCATCTCCGCCGACCCGGCCGCCGGATCACCGCCATAGACATCGGCGACCAGCAGCCCGGCACCTCGCGCCGCGCCCACGAACTTGCCGTCATCGCCCACAAGCAGGGACGCGACAGCGGTGCCGTGGCCACTGCCTTTCGGCCCCCCGGGGGCGAATCCGCGCTGCTCGATCCGTGCCCCGGTAAGGGACGGATGCGCCGCCACCCCACCGTCGATCATCCCGATCGCAGCCCCGCCCGGCAGGACGCTCGCGGCGACCGGTCCCGCGGCTGCCATCAGCATGCCTCCTGCCGGCTCCAGAATATGATTCAGCTCGAATTGCCCGTCGGGGGCGATCTTGCGGAGACGCTTCAAACCCTCGCGCACATCCTGCCCCTTGGGCGGTGTCAGGATCAGAATGGCGACGTCCAGACCTTCGATCCGGTCCTGCCGCGCCAGCGTGAAGCCGGCGGCGACCGCCCGGTTCAGCACCGCGGGTGACGGGTCGATGGCGATCACTTCCCCCCGCCGCACCGGATTGCCTGCATCATCGACCTCAAGCACGCCGCGATTGTCGCGCACTAGCGTCCGCAGGCGGGCCCGCCGCTGATCAAGCAGCGAGGCCGGGGACAACCCTTCAGTCAGGCGGACCGCGCCCAGACTGTCGACCACCCCACCGATCATGGAGCCGCCACTTGCGGGACCGAGCAAATTGCCGACCACCTGGCCCGGCAGGCCACCGACCTGCGGCAGCAATTGCGCGTCCGATCCCGTGGGGATCAGTACGCCCGTACCCAGCGCGAGCATCAGGATCAGAGGTCGTATCGCCATCGCATTTTCCTTTTATCCTGTCGTCACGGGATTAAACGTGTTCCCGCCATCGTTTCATCCCCATGTGGACAAGGAATTCGATTGAGCGACTTCGAGGATGGACTGACGGGGATGCTGCCGCGCCTGCGCCGCTTTGCCCATGGGCTGAGCGGCGACCACGCCGATGCCGACGACCTGACCCAGACCACCGTCGAACGGGCGCTGAAAGCGCGATCCCACTATGTGGCGGGAACGCGGCTCGATGCCTGGCTCTATCGGATCATGCGCAATTGCTGGATCGACACCGTTCGCGCGCGAAGCCGGACGAACAAGGTGATGCTGCCGGAAGAGGCTGGCGAGCGCGTCGGCACCGATCCGCGTGGGCAGATGGACGCAACACTGGATCTCGATCGACTGATGAGGGCGATGGCTACTCTTCCCGACGAGCAGCGCGAGGTGTTGGCGCTGATCCTGATCGAAGGGTTCGGCTATCGGGAAGCGGCCGAGATTCTGGACCTGCCGATTGGTACCGTCTCCAGCCGGCTGGTACGCGGGCGGACAGCCTTATTGGCGCTCGTAGGCGGGGAGTGAGGCGATGACGATCGACGACGAGCTGTTCTTCGCCTGGCTGGATGGCGAGCTTGACCCCGACCAGATGGCTGAGATCGGGGCGGCCGTTGCCGCCGACCCAGCCTTGCAGGTCAAGGCTGCCGAACATCGCGATCTTCAGGCCCGGCTGCAGGCGGGGTTCGGCACGCTGCTCGACGCACCCCTGCCGGCCGGCCTCACCGTCGCCAGCCAGCCGGCCGCGTCGGTGGTGGATCTGAGCGCCGTTCGGGCGGCGCGCACCACCGCGCCCGGAAGGTCCGCCATGTTGGGCCAGTGGGGCGCGCTTGCAGCAACGCTGTGCGTGGGGCTGTTCAGCGGCGTAATGCTGGCGAAAGGGCCGTCTGGACCGGTGATCGAACGCAATGGCCAGCTGATCGCCGGGAACGACCTGAGGCAAGCCCTGGATACCCAGCTGGCGAGCGCTCCATCGATGCCGGCACCCGTGCGGATCGGAGTTACGTTCGAGCGCAATGACGGTGCAGTGTGTCGAAGCTTTGCCGGTGAAACAGCAGACGGCGTTGCCTGCCGGATCGGGGAGACCTGGCAGATCCAGGGCCTGTTCGCCACGGCCCGCCGGATCGAGGGGGGTTATCGCATGGCGTCGAGCGTCAATCCGCAGGTCATGGCGCTGGTCGACGAGATGATGGTCGGCGATCCGTTCGATGTTGCCGCTGAACGCCATTGGCGGGATGGCCTCATCGGAGGTCAATGATCGGGCCTATTATGGTCGCAAAGCCGATCCGCTTTCGCGAGGGAAGCTCGCTGTTGCTGTCGCTCCGATCCGAGTTCAACCAAAAACGAGCACGGCTTCTGAAACAGGCACCATTGAATCCATAGGCGACATATATATAACGCGTTATATTATGTCGCCTATGGCCCCGCAATTGGCCTTCGCGAAGCCCTCACCCGAACGTGAGAATAGTGATCTGATTATGTCATTGCAGCCTGACCTGCGCATATGCATCAAAAAAAAGTGGGTCGAGTCCGAAGGGATCGTGGGCTTGGAGCTGGTGTCCGCGGACAACCCGTCCCTTCCTGCATTTTCAGCGGGCTCGCATATCGACCTTCATCTGCCTAGTGGCCTGGTCCGGCAATATTCGCTTTGCAACGATCCGGGCGATCCGGGACGGCCAGCGCAGACATACGAGATCGGCGTCTTGCGCGATCCCAATAGTCGGGGCGGATCGATCCTGCTGCACGACGAAGTCCGGGTCGGCGACATGTTGCCCATCAGCTTGCCCAGGAATCATTTTCCTCTGCAAGAAACGGAAAAGCGTTCGATCCTCATTGCGCGAGGGATCGGCATTACCCCACTCCTGGCAATGGGGGAGCGCCTTCACCACATCGGGGCTGAGTTCGAGCTTCATTATGTGACCCGCGACCGTCAACGCGCCGCCTACGTTGAGAGGCTTGCGGGGTCAGGATTCGCGTCGCGGGTTTTCTTTTATCATGAGAATGGCGGCCCCGCGCTCAACCTCGCCAAACTTTTACAGGCGAGCGATGTGTCCGCACACCTCTATATATGCGGTGCTGAAACTTTCATCGGGTCGGTCAAGGCAACGGCCTTGGCGGCCGGATGGATGGAGGAGCGGATTCACTTCGAATATTTTGCCAACGCCACGATCGGGACGGCATCGGACGCCGAATTCGAAGTGGTCATACAGAGCACGGGGCAGACCATCTGGGTGACCGAATCGGACACGATCGCCGACGCGCTGGAGCGTGTAGGCATCGACCTTCCGATATCCTGCATGCAGGGCGTCTGCGGCACCTGCATTACGCGTGTCCTTGAGGGGGAAGTAGACCACCGGGATCTCTATTTTACGCCACAGGAGCACGCCACCAACAGCCTGATTACGCCCTGCTGTTCGCGCGCCAAATCGCCTCGCCTGGTACTCGATCTCTAAAACGCCTGCGGCAAAAACCCGCATTGACGGCCAAGCGTTCTTACAATTACATAACATGTTATAAAAATAGAGGATGGACGTATGAGCATCGCCACGGCGGAAGGCAGCGCCTACACGCGCAAACCCTCGACCTATAACGCCCGTCTGACCGAAGTCGGTCGCGGCACCCCGATGGGCGAGCTGTTGCGGCGCTATTGGCATCCAGTCGGTCTTTCGACCTATGCCGACAGCACGCCACGCAAAGTCCGCGCGCTGGGTGAAGATCTTATCCTGTTTCGGGACGGAAAGGGGCGGGCCGGGCTCGTTCATGATCGCTGCTGCCATCGCGGCACGACGCTCTATTACGGCAAGGTAGAAGAGCGGGGCATCCGCTGCTGCTATCATGGCTGGCTGTTCGACGTTCAGGGTCATTGTCTGGAGCAGCCGGCCGAGCCCGAGCTGGGCGCTCGCTTTCGCGGCCGCGTCCGCCAACCCTGGTATCCCGTTCAGGAACGTTATGGGCTGATTTTCGCCTATATGGGACCGCCCGAGAGGTTATCTGTGCTGCCACGCTGGCAATGTCTCGAAGAGCTTGCCGAAGGTGAGTTCATCGATGCCGACGACACCTCGATCGGCTCGGGCGGTGGCGCGATCGCGCCGTGCAACTGGATGCAGCATTATGAAAATGTCGCCGATCCATATCACGTCCCCATTTTGCATGGCAGCTTCAGCGGGACCCAGTTCACCGAAGTCATGAACAAGTTTCCCAAAGAGCTGGAGTTTTCGGTCACCTCCCTCGGCGTTAAAATCCGATCGGTACGCGACCTACCCGATGGCCGGGTGATGAACCGGATCACGGAAGCCGTACTGCCGACGGTGCGCGCGGTTCCCAATCCCGTTCACACCGCGCTGGATATTCCCGTTGAATCGCTGGGCTGGGTATTGCCCATCGATGACACACATTACCGAATCTACACTGCTGGACGCGTGCGTGAGAAAGGCGTCTTCCTGCCCAAGACGGGTGGCGGCGGCCTGAACCGCCGCGACTGGGCCTTGATGACCGAGGAAGAGCGACGGGCGAAACCCAACGACTGGGAGGCGCAGGTCGGTCAGGGTCCGATCACCTTTCACTCAGAAGAACATTTGGCGAGTTCCGATCGCGGCATCATCATGCTTCGGCGAATGTTCGAGCAGCAGTTGAGCGCGGTCGAGAAGGGCGAGGACCCGGTCGGTGTTTTCTTCGACGATGCCGCGCCGCCCATCAGTCTCGAAGCCGGAAACTGGCTTGCCCACTGAGACCCTCTAGCCATCGGCCGGAGAAAACCGGCGGTCCCTAGCCCTATTGGCGGGAGTGCGCGACATGTCACAGACTGGAATTGGCGAACCGAAGGGTCGGCAAGGCGCGGCATGGCGACCATGGGGCACCGTCGTGCTCGTCACGATCATCAACATTTACGCGTTCATCGATCGGGCCATTTTGGCCCTGCTCGTCGAACCCATCAAAGCGGATCTGCAGCTGAGCGATACCCAGATCGGGCTATTGCTCGGCACCGCCTTTGTCCTCTTCTATTCAATCGCCAACGTCCCGGCGGGATATCTGGTCGATAGGTTCAACCGACGGATCATTCTTGCCGGCTCCTGCCTAGCCTGGTCTAGCATCACCGCGCTAAGCGGTCTGGCACAGAACTTCGTTCAGCTCTTCCTAGGAAGAGCTGGTGTAGGCTTGGCAGAGTCGACCGTATCGCCAACCGCCTTTTCAGTCATCAAGGACCAGATCCCACCTGAAAAACGGGGTCGTGCCTTCAGCATCCTAGGAGCCGGCAATTTCGTCGGCAGCGCGCTGGCGCTCATTGTCGGGGGCGCGATCCTGGCGGCCGCCGCGCGCGGCGCATTTGCTGGGGCTCCGGTTCTTGGCGGTCTCGCCGGATGGCAGATCGTTCTGATAATCGTCGGGTTGGCCGGATTTCCCCTCGCGTTTCTGGCACTGTTGCTACCCGAGCGGCGAGAGGGGGCACGCCGCCCACTGCACGAGACGACTTTTGTCATGGCCTACGGGCATCTGCGTGAGCATCGCGACGTCTACAGCCTATTGATTGCCTATGCGACGTTCAGCGCCATGCTGACTTTCGGCAAGGGTGCCTGGATACCTGCGATGTTCACTCGCAACTACGGGATCTCTCCGGCAGAAGTTGGCCCGACCCTCGGGGTCATCAATCTAACGATCGCACCGGCGGGCGCGCTGCTCGGCGGCGTGGCGATCGACCGTCTCGCCAAGGCTGGAAAGGACATCCGCCTATACGGCGTCTTGGCTGCAATCCTGAGTACCATTGGTCTGGTCATGTTGCCCCTGATGCCGACGAGCACTTCAGCATGGGTTATATTTGCGGCGCAGGCGGCCTTTACGGGCGTGTTTTACGCAGTCGGCGCCACCACGCTCGCGGAGCTGACGCCCGAACCGATCATGGGCAAGGTGACGGCAGCCTATATGCTGCTTCAGAACATCATCGGGCAGGCCCTGGGGCCCCTGGTCGTGGCGGCCCTGGCGGACACCATGTTCAGCGATAATGGCAGGTTCGCGCTCGGTTATGCGATCAGCACGGCGGGTGGCATCATCGGATGCCTGTCAGTGATCGCCATCGTCCTGCTCATCCATCAACTGCGACAATATGATCCGGCTCGGAGCGGCCCCAGGTCATAGCGGCACCACGCTGGCCGAAATTACGGCGGAGTAGCGGGCCGTCCTCGATCGGCTGGAGGTGCCACGTACCGAGGCGATGATCCAGCGCATCTCCGAGACCATCGTGAGCAACGAGTCCGGCGCAGGCGCGGATTCCATAGCGGCAGGCAGTGCTGACGAGCGGAAGCTTGCAAATTTTATCGAGCGCGAATTGCGCAGCTATGGATTGGACGTGCGCCAGGAGCATTTTCCGGTTCGCACATATGATTTCGGCAAGGTTGCGCTGACCGTCAATGGCGTGAAACTCGACGCGATCAGCCTCGCCCAAGCAGGTGGAACATGGGGAACACGCGACGGCGTAGCTTATCGTCACGGCAACGACACAAACGGCAAGCGGGTGCGCGCAACGCTGGTGGATGCCGGGGACGGCCGGGCATCGGATTATGAAAGGATCGGAGACGTTCAGGGCAAAGCGGTGATGGTCCGTAGTCCGACCTGGCCACTGTATCAGATACTTGAAGCCATCCATCGTGGCGCTGCGGCGATCATTCTCTACGACAATCCTGACGGTCGCGCAGACACGTTACGGCAAGACGTCATGCAATATCACGAGCAGCTTTCCACCGTCGCGATCCGCAAGCGGGATGCCCTCGCGCTGCGCGAGCAAATGCGCGTCGCGCCGGTCGAAATCGTTCTGGAGAACCGTATCGATAGCGGTGATGGCCGGTCCCAAAATGTCATCGCCACCATCCGCGGCGCCGAGCTTCCCGACGAGTGGGTTGTCATTAGCGCGCACTACGATCGCTGATTCCGCGCGGCACATGACAATGGCGCGGGCGTAGCCCTGATGCTGGAGATCGCGCGAGCGCTGTCAAAAGACTACAAACCGCGGTGCAGCATCATGTTCATGGCGGCCGGTGCCGAGGAAATGGGCGTCGCCGAAGTGGAGGGCTATTGGAGCACGGGTGCTGCGGCGTTCGTCAATGCCCATCCCGAGATCATGCGTAACCTGACCTATCTGTTCAACGTGGATCTGCCGGCGAGACCGCTGATCGCAGCTTTCTAGCGGCCAGTCCTGACTCGGTTCAGTTCCAGAGAAAGCTGATGGAGGACCTCGGGCTCGCTGATAGAATCAGGATCAATCCTGGTGTCCTCGGTGGGACCGACGCGACAGCATTTTCGCTCGTCGGCGGCAGAGCGATCGGTTCCCTTAACTGGATGAATCCGACCTTCATGGAATATTATCATACCGAGTTCGACACGTTCCGGCCTGAGGACTTCAAGAACCTCGGTCGCCATTTGGAAGTCGGCGCGCTGAGCATGATACGGATGGCCCAAGTGATCCAGCTACCGATCAACTTCGTCGAGATGGCGGATTGGATCGAGCAGGAACTCGTAAAACATGAATCCTTGGTCTCCAACGCACCGTTTCGGAACGCGCGCGACGCGATCGCGCAGTTTCGCCATGAAGCGGAAAGGATCGAAGAGGCACGTGAAAAACCTGGACCCTGTAACCGCCGTGTCGCTGAACAAATGGCTGATGCGAACTCGCAAGGGTTTGATTCCATGGTTAACCCACAGTAGCGCCGGTCTTCGGACCGGGGCCTACAGCGCGGACGTTGCCGGCTTGGCCAAAGCGCGCATCGCGGTCGGGGCGGGCAACACACAGGCGGCGTTGTCAGCGCTTCGCCCGGTTCTCGGCGCCCGATACCAGCAAGCTGCTTTTGGCGACCCCGAACAGGAAATCGATGTCTCGCCTGCGGTTCACCGCCGTCAACAACTTTATTGGTATGAGGGACCCAATTGGAGTTCCGTCTACGAACAGAAGCATCGCCCCGTGAACGTGGCTGTCTACGACGTTTATCAGCAGTTGAAGGCGGGTGCCAAAGCAACAGACCAGCTGTCGTCTTATTGCCGGAAATATTGTCGTCGCGATTGAGGAACTGCGCCAAGCATCAATCAAATGATCATAATATAATTAAAATTTGATCATCAGATGAGTCTTTATTCGCTAAGAATTTTAATTATGTGTAAAAGTTTATTTTGAAGATCACGCATTTCTGCTTGGCCGATGGCCAAACCCATTTCATCACTGACCGGATTCATATCTTTCAGCGCAGCAGCAACCAAGCCCCTTCCACTGTCGGTGATATAGGTCAAAGTGTGCCGCGCATCCACATTTCCCGGTGTGCGACGCACAAGGCCGCGTCCCTCGAGATCGCGAAGGATTCGCGATACACTAGGTCCAAGCAAGTCAATGCGATTCGCGATCGTTGCCAAATCCACCCCGTCGCTTCGAGCCAGGCTGCTGATGACCCGCCACTGCGCTTCGGTCAGATTATGCTGCCGTAAAGCTTCGTTGAACTTGCTGGCCACCACACGGCGAGCGCGGAGGAGAAGAACGGGTAACGGCGGGAGAGCTTCAGGCGTCGGCACGATATTTCCAATGCAACCGAGTTTAAGGCTTTTCCGTAGTTTCCGGGAGCCGTCAAGCAGGCCCATGCTCATCGGAGCCGAAGTCCTTGCCCAAGGATAGTGGCTCGCACCGAACGTTCACCCGGCAACTGTCAGTGCAACCGCCCGGATTCGATCAGTCGACATCCGTGCCTTTCTTGACAGAGAAGGCGGCAGAGATCATGATACATAACTCGTTATGTAATTGGTGCAACAAGCCCGTGGCAAGCTTAATTTCGTCAATGCTCGTATCGGCGCCATCGGCGGCGGCGCGGACGTGTCATTGTTCGTCAACAACCTGTTTGACTCGCAGCCGATCATCGGACGGAACGGCGGTATGGGGCAGCGCCTTATATCTGGACGCACTCGACCTTTCGCCCGAGGACAATCGGTCTCACGGCCGCTTATCATTATTAGGATGTTACGGGCGGAGGATCCTTGGGTCCTCCGTCCGATAGTTGCGAGAAAGGTTCCATGATGATTTTCAGGCACGCCGTTCGAATTCTGGTTCTCTCGACGTCGATGCTGACGGTCGCGGCTTGCGACACGGTGTCGAAGGAAAGCGCCGATATCCTGTTTACCAACGGCAAGGTTCTGACGGTCGACAAGGATTTCGGCATTCAGTCGGTGGTGGCGGTGAAGGACGGCAAGATTCTGGCCGTCGGCGGGGCGGAGCTGGCCAAGGGATATTCGGCCCCGCAGGTCATCGACCTTGGCGGCCGCGTCCTGATGCCGGGCTTTACCGATACCCACGTCCATATCATTCCGTTGGCTAGGCGCCAGATCCGTCTCGACGATGTGAAATCGATCGCCGACATCCAAGAACGGCTGAAGACCAAGTCGCAGGAGCTGGGTCCCGACGAGTGGATCACCGGCTATGGCTGGGACGAAGCGCTGCTCAGCGACAAGCGCAACCCGATCCGCGCCGACCTCGACGTGGTGCCCAACCCCGTCGCCCTCACCCGCGCGGGCCAGCATTCGACCGTCGGCAATTCGCTGGCGCTGAAATTGGCCAAGGTCGATCGCAACACGCCCGATCCTAAGGGTGGCGTAATCGAGAAGGACGCCAAGGGTGAACCGAACGGCATCATCCGCGAAGCCAGTCCCTACCGGGCGCTGGTGCCGCCTGACAGGTTCGAGGATCTGCGACCAGCCTATATCGAGAAGATGAAGGAGCTGCTGACCTTCGGGATCACGAGCTATCATCAGGCGTGGTCGACGCTTGACGACGAGCCTGTCGGTAAGGGCGGTATCGAGAATCCGGGGCCGGGGCTGACCTTCAAGCGGATGAAGGCGATCTACGCCGAGCAGGGCAACGACCTGCCGCGTGCAACGCTCTATATCAGCTATCCTGGTCCCGAGCGGCTGAAGGCGTTCCCGCAGCGCTCCGGCGACGGCGACACACACGTCCGGCTGGGCGGCTTTGGCGAAAATGCCGTCGACGGCGGCTTCACCGGGCCGGCAGCATGGCTGAGCACCGAGTATAAGGGCATGCCCGGCTTCCGCGGCAAGGGCCGGTTCACGGATGCGGAACTGCAAGCTTTTGCAGACGATGCCGCCCGCAACGGCTGGCAGATGGCGATCCACGCCATCGGCGATGCCGCCATCGTCCAGGCCGTCAACGCCTATTCCAAGTCGCTGGAAACCATCCAGGGTCCCGGCCGTCAGGGCAAGGACCGGCGCTGGTTCCTCGACCATTTCACCATCATGCCACCGGCCGAGACGATGGATAAGATGGTCAAGGACGGCATCATCGCCGCCGCCCAGCCGAACTTCCTCTACAATCTGGAGGGCCGC
>JBBCJR010000030.1:0-26065 GCA_037190805.1 Sphingomonas sanxanigenens
GCTCCACCACAAAAAAGTGCGGGGTGGCGCCAATCTAACGCTGAGAAGGTGGTGGGAGCCGGAACGACCCGAAGCAAACTCGTTGCGGCTGCTTCCTTCCGGATCTGACCGGGTTGGCGAGGACTCCGCCCGCCCGACTCCCGGCGCTCATATGGGGGAAGCGAAGGCGGGTGGCAAGATCGCCCCACCATGGCGGCGCTGCGGGGGTTTCTCAGCGTCCCTGCATGTTCCGCACTTCACCCGGTATCCTGACCGTCAGACTATCCAGCCCCTCCCCCAGCCAGATCTGGCAGGCAAGGCGGCTGGTGCGGGTGGCGGCGGCGGCGAGATCGAGCATGTCTTCCTCCTCCTCCGTCGCGGGCCGCAACTTGGGAAAATCCTCAGCCGCGACGATGACGTGACAGGTCGAGCAGGCCATGGCACCTTCGCACGTTCCCTCAAGCGGCTGATCCTCGGCCTGGGCGAGGTCGAGGAGACGCGTGCCAACCGGGGCGTCAACCTCGCGCACCGTGCCGCCATCGGCCGAGATGAAGCGTACCAGCGTCATGCGCCGCCGCTCCGCTGGCGGGCGATGCCCTCGTTAAGCAAGACGACCGCCCGATCCATCTCGTCCTCTCCCGTATAGCGTCCCCACCCCAGACGGATGCTGGACCGTGTCTCCTGGGCATCGAGGCCGAGGGCCGTCAGCACATGGCTGGGTCGGCCTGAACCACTGGCACAAGCGGATGCGGCTGAAAATGCCACGCCGCGCACGTCGGAGATCAGCCTTCCCGCGTCGACACCGGGCAACACGACATTGGCATTGCCGCAAAAGCGCGTCTCGCTGCTGCCATTCAGCCGGAATGGCCCATGCAATCCGGTAAGCAGCCGATCGCGCAGGCGGGCGAGATGGGCAATATCATCCTCCATCCGCGTCGCCGCTACTGCCGTCGCAGCGCCAAAGCCCGCGCAAAGCGCCGGGGCGAGCGTTCCCGAGCGCATCCCGCGCCCCTCCTGCCCGCCGCCATGCAGCAGCGGCGCGATCGCCACGTCCTCCCGGACCCACAGCGCGCCGATACCTTTGGGACCATAAAGCTTGTGGGCGCTCATCGACACCAGATCGGCGTGCGCGAGATCGATTGGCAGCTTGCCCGCGCTCTGCGCCGCGTCGAGATGAACCAACGCCCCCACCCCGCGAGCAAGATCCGCCAACGCCGCGACGGGCTGGAGGACGCCGATCTCGTTGTTGACCGTCATTACCGAGAGCAGCGCCGTGCGCTCATCGATCACGGCCCGCGCCTCGTCGAGGTCGACCAGGCCATCGCTGCCGACCGGCAGCACCACCACGTCCACCCCCTGCCCGGCCAGATACTGCGCCGTTTCCAGGACGCAGGCATGCTCGGTCGCCACCGTCACCAGCCGGCATCGATCGCGGGGCGCCGCCGCCATTACCCCCTTCAGAGCCCAATTCGCGGACTCCGTCGCACCGGCGGTGAAGAACAGCCGCGCCGGATCGGCACCGATCAACGCCGCAACCTGATCACGCGCTACCGCCACCGCGGCGTCCGCCTCGCGTCCGTAGAGATGCGGGCTGTGGGGATTGCCGAAGCGATCACCGAGATAAGGCAGCATTGCCGCCCGCGCCTCGGGCGCCAGGGGTGTCGTCGCCTGATGGTCGAGATAGATCGGCCGGGTCATGCCGCCTTGTGCCCCGCGCGCCGGTAGAGCGCCACCCAGGCGGCAATCAGCGCATCGACCTCTGCCACCGTGCTGGAGGCGGCGAAGCTGATACGAATCACCTCGCGCGAGGCCGGTTCCACCATGCCCAGCACGGAGAGAACATGACTCGGTTTCATACTGCCCGACGAACAGGCGGATCCTGCGGACACTGCGATGCCCGCCAGGTCGAGCTGCATCAACTGGACGGCGGCGTCGACGCCCGGCATGCGGATGGCACTGATCGTCGGCAGGCGCGGCGCATCGGCGGCAACGATCTCCGCCCCCTCGGCAACCAGCGCGGATTCCAATCGGTCGCGCAGCATCCGGGTGTGGTTGAGAAAGGTGTCGACCGGCGGCAGCGCTGCCAGCGCGGCAGCGAGCGCCAGCGCGGCCGGCCCATTCTCGGTCCCGCCACGATAGCCCATTTCCTGCCCACCACTGGCCTCGATCAATGCCGGGTCACGGATGACCAGCAGGCCGATGCCCGGTGGCGCGCCCAGCTTGTGGCCCGACAAGGCGACGAAATCCGCGTCGGGAAGCGGCAGGCGGCCGGCGCCCTGAGAGGCATCGGCCAGCCACAATCCACCTGACGCCGCGATCGCCGCCGCATCGACAGCCGGGATCAGGCCGGTTTCGTTATTCACCTGCTGCACGGCAACCAGCGCCGGTGGGCTGCTGGCAAGCAAGGAGAGATCGACGACGCCGTCCGCCGCCACCGCTAGCCGCGCCGCATCGGGCGCAGCGCGCAGCACCGCATCATGCTCGATCGCCGATACCAGCCGCCCGGGCCGACGCGCTTGTAGAAGAGCGATCGCCAGCGCCTCGCTGGCCCCGGACGTGAAGACCAGGGTCCGCCCTTCGACCCCGAGGGCGGACGCGATCCGCCGCCGCGCATCCTCGAGCGCCACGCGCGCGGCGCGACCCTCGGCATGCGGCGAGGACGGGTTGGCCCATCCGGCCAGTCCCGCCGCCATCGCATCGGCGGCCGCCGGCGCCACCGGCGTCGTCGCGGCATGATCGAGATAAATTCGGGTGGTCATCGAATCCTCGGATTGCCACAAAGATTGCGGCGCTTGGCAGGACCCCTATATAGGCGCCAAGCTTTCCTCTTTTCGAGACAGGTCGTCCACACCCGATGCCCGAAGTCATTTTCCCCGGTCCCGAAGGTCGTCTCCAGGGTCGTTTCTCGCCCCCGCCCCGGCCGCGCGCGCCTGTCGCCCTGATTCTCCACCCGCACCCGACCAGCGGCGGGACGATGAACAACCGCATCGTCCAGTCGATGTATCAGACCTTCGTCAGGCGCGGCTTTGCCACCCTGCGTTTCAATTTCCGGGGCGTCGGGCGCAGCCAGGGCACGTTCGACAACGGCATCGGCGAGCTGTCGGATGCGGCTTCGGCGCTCGACTGGGTGCAGCAGATTCATCCGGAGTCGGAGACCACCTGGGTTGCCGGCTACAGCTTCGGCGCGTGGATCGGCATGCAGCTGCTGATGCGGCGACCCGAGATCAAGGGCTTCATCTCGATCTCTCCGCCCGCCAATCTCTATGACTTCACCTTCCTGGCGCCCTGCCCGTCGTCGGGCATCATCGTTCAGGGCCGCGCCGACGACGTGGTGACGCCCGCCGGCGTCCAGAAGCTGGTCGACAAGCTGAAGACCCAGCGCCACATCACCATCGACCATGTCGAGATCGACGGCGCCAATCATTTCTTCGAAAATGAGCAGGACCAGATGATGGGCGCTGTCGACGCCTATCTGGACAAACGCCTCGCCACCGACCGGCGCTAGTTTCATCCACGCTGACGTCAGTCATCCGCGGGAAGCATGTGGGGATTCCACACGATTTCCCAAAGATGGCCGTCGGGATCGCGGAAATATCCAGCGTAGCCGCCATAGAAGGTGTCCTGGGCAGCTTTGACGATCTCGGCACCGGCACGCCGAGCAGCTGCCATCGTCTCATCAACCTCCTCGCGGCGCAGGACATTGTGGCCGATGGTGAAAGCCGTGGACGAGGCAGGATGCTTCGGCAGGCCCGTGTCATGGGCAATATCGTCCTGCGCCCAGATCGCGAGCTTCAGCCCGCCCGAGAGCGCGAAGAATGCAACCGCGCCATGCTCGAACTCGCGGCCGACGATGCCCTCGGTCGGAAGGCCAAAACCGTCGCGATAGAAGGCGAGTGACCGCTCCAGATCAGCAACGCCGAGCGTTAGAACGGAAATGCGAGGTTTCATTCCCGTTCCCTTCCCATCAGTATGCGCGCCAAGGCGCCGAAGCAGTCAGCGGTCATGACCGCCACAACGATAGGACTCGACACGCCAGAGCGCGCAGGCCGCCCCTGATGTGGATCGACACCACCCTCAGGCGAAGGCGGCGGCATAGGTCTCAGGCTTGAATCCGACCACAAGCTTGCCGTCGATATCCAGCACCGGGCGCTTGATCACCGACGGCTGGGCCAGCATCAGCGCGATCGCCCTGGCGCGGTCGATGTCAGCCCGATCCGCCTCCGGCAGCTTGCGGAAGGTGGTGCCGGCGCGGTTCAGCAGCTTTTCCCACCCCAGCACGTCGCTCCAACGGTCGA
Organism: Sphingomonas sanxanigenens; assembly: GCA_037190805.1. GTDB lineage: Bacteria > Pseudomonadota > Alphaproteobacteria > Sphingomonadales > Sphingomonadaceae > JBBCJR01. Next base: position 4,275 of record JBBCJR010000030.1, read on the forward strand.
GATGTGCGGCGTCGATCCCGTCGGTCTTATAATCATGGAAGCGATAGGCGACGCCCTTCGCGTCCAGCCAGGCGCGCGCCTTCTTCATCGTGTCGCAATTCCTGATGCCATGGATGGTAACGGCCATTGCGCTCTCCCGTTGCTGTCATTGTTACGACGCCGATCAGACGTATCGGGGTCCGAACCCGCTCTCTTAGGCTCTGGCAGTCATCGGTTCAAACCGGGTCATCGCCCGATTCCACTCCCGCTCGCGCCAGGACGGATTGGGCGTTAGGATGATCGGCAAGGGGCGACACGTGGAGGCCTCATGGCGACGATAGCTATATACAGCATGAAAGGGGGGGTGGGGAAAACCACCCTGGCGGTCAATCTGGCCTGGGCGGCCGCCACTCTGTCCAGTCGCCGCACATTGCTCTGGGATCTGGACGCGCAGGCCGCCGCCAGTTTCATTCTCGCGCCCGACCGGCCCGCGGGCGACGAGGCACGGGCGGTGCTGAAAGGCGACATCGGCCCGACCAAGACCATCGTTGCGACCGGTATCGAGCGGCTCGACCTGCTGCCGGCCGACGCATCGCTGCGCGGTCTTGACGCGCTGTTCGCCGATATCGACCGCAAGAAGCGCGTCCGCCGGCTGGGACAAGCATTGAACGCCCGTTACGATCATGTTCTGCTCGACTGCCCGCCCGGCCTGGGCACGACTGCCGAACAGACGATCCGCAGCGCGGACCTGATCCTGATGCCGATGATCCCCTCGGCCTTGTCGCAACGCGCCTATGCCGAGGTGAGGCAGCATCTCGATCAGGCCCACAAAGGCGGACCACGGCTGCTGCCGCTGTTCAACATGGTCGACCGGCGACGGATCGCCCATCGCCAGGCGCTGGCGAACGATCCCGACTGGCCGGCCATACCGATGGCCAGCGTCGTCGAGACGATGGCCGAACGCCGGGCCCCGTTGGGAGCCTATGCGCCCCGGTCTCCCGCAGCCTCGGCGATCGCTGGACTATGGACCGAGATCGAGCGGCGGCTGACCGCTTAGCTTCGACCCTTGCGGCATCAGGGCCGGCAAAGGCCATTGGCAGCCCGCCAGAACTGAATGTCGATCCGTCCTAGCGTGATCCCAGTATCCGCTGGGCGACCAGCCCCGCCTCGGCGGCGCAGCTTTCGGCGGGTGGCGGCGCGGCCGCGCGACGCAGAGCGACAAGCTCCGTCCGCGCCGCTTCCAGATCGGCCTGAAAGGCCGGCAGGGACTGGATCGCCGCGACGGTCGTGGCGCCCGACAGGCGGCCGGCTTCGACGGCGCTGGCGTTATGCGCCCCGCACACCATACGGCTGTCGCCATAGGCCCGCCCCCGCGCCAACAGCGCGGTCGCCCGATCGGGCAGCAGCTGCGCCAGGACGGTGCCCCAGGCCCAGCCGACGGTCGCGGCGCCTGACGGATAGTCGAAACTCTTCAGCTCATCGAGCGGCTGGCAAACCCGGCCGCGATCGATCAGGAACGGCCGCTGGCGCTGATAATGCGCCTTGGCGATGTTGGAGAGGTCGTTCGCATCCCGCTCCACCCGTTTCATCAACGCGGCGAGGCGCGGCGCCGTTTCCGGCGTCAGGGTGACACCTGCCGCGCAGCTGAAATTCCGCAGCATCTCGGGCATCCCGGCCGCGACATCCTTCGTCGCAAGATCCCAGCGGGGGGTATCGGCGAGACGGCGGGTGGCCTTGAAGATGGCGCGATCGGCGGCATAGCGTGCATCGCCCTTGGTCGGCGCCGGCGGATAGATGGCGAGTGGATCCACGGCGCCCTTCTGAAGGTAGCCCGTCGGCGCGCCGTCGGCGCCAATCAGCGTCAACGGTGCCAGCACCACGACCGCAAGCCGAAACAATCCCGTCCTCATCCCCATTTCCCCATCCCTGTTCTTGTTCGCTAGCTATCACCGGCATCGGCAATATTTCAGATTTATGACCGGCGGGGAAGTGAGCGCGAGCCAGCTGTCGTCAGCCTCCATGTTGGTCTGGAAACGCCCTTTCCGACCCGATCCACGCCCGCCCGAAACTTTTATCGCCCATGGTGCGCAAAAAGGCTGCATCTCGCGGCTCGCTGGGCAATAGAGGATCAGATGCTAACCATCCTTCTCGTTTCCCTGGTCGGCGCCTGTCTGATGCCGCTGATCGCTCGCCTGGTCGGGCGGGGTGCGGGATTGCTGATCGCGACATTGCCGTTGGGGCTGCTGGCCGCGTTCATCGCCATGGCGCCGGTGGTGGAACGTGGCTGGGTCCGCGGCGAAGGCATCCAGTGGGCGCCGTGGCTGGGGCTGGATTTCACGGTCAGGCTGGACGGCTTCTCGTTCCTCTTCTGCCTCCTGATCACCGGCATCGGCGCGATGGTGACGATTTACGCGGGTGGCTATCTGACCGAAAACAGCCGCGCCGACCGTAGCCGCTTCTTCACGCTGATCCTGCTGTTTCTGACGGCCATGCTGGGCGCGGTGCTGGCCGAAAACATGCTGGTCATGCTGCTGTTCTGGGAAGCGACCAGCATCCTGTCCTTCCTGCTGATCGGGTTCGACGGACGCAGCCCGCGCGCGCGCCGCGCGGCGCTGATGTCGCTTCAGGTAACGGCGTTCGGTGGTCTTGCGCTGCTGTCGGCGGTGCTGATGATCGGCCATGTCCTCGGCACCTATTCGATGGCCGAAGCGGTGCGGCAAGCCGACGTCCTGATGGACAGTGGCTGGGGCGATCCGATCGTCTTGTGCATTCTCATCGCCGCATTCACAAAGTCGGCGCAGTTCCCGTTCCATTTCTGGCTGCCCAACGCCATGCAGGCCCCGACGCCGGCATCGGCCTATCTGCATTCGGCAACGATGGTGAAGCTGGGCATCTATCTCCTCGCCCGGTTCGAGCCAGTGTTCGCAGCCACTGTCTGGGGTCGGGCGACGGTGGTGACGATCGCCTGCATCACCATGCTGCTGGCCGCTCTCCAGGCGCTACGAGCGGAAAACTTCAAGTCGGCCCTGGCCTATTCGACCATCGCCTCCCTTGGCATCCTCACCCTGCTCGTCGGTCTCGACGGGCCGGCGGCAACGGTGGCGATGGTCGGCTTTCTGCTCGCCCATGCCCTCTACAAGGCGGCGCTGTTCTTCTGCGCCGGGTCCGTGCTTCACGCCACGGGTCTGCAAAGCCTGCGCGCGCTGGGCGGACTGGTTCGTTTTCTGCCGCTGACTGCCCTCGCCTGTGCCGGCGCCAGCCTGTCGATGGCTGGCATTCCCCCCTTCATGGGATTCATCTCAAAGGAATTCCTGTTCGAAGCGCAGCTCGCAAGCAGCTGGGAACTGGTGCCGCTGGCGATCGCCGTCATCGTCAACGCGGCTATGGTCGGCGTCGCCGGCGTCGTGACCCTGCGCCCCTTCTTCATGGGACGCGGCAAGATCAGCGCGGTCAACCATGGTGAAAGCCTGTCGCTGGTGGTGCCGCCGCTGCTGCTGGCGCTGGCCGGTCTCGTCATCAGCCTCGAGCCCGACTGGATCACCCGCGTCGCCCTGCGCCCCGCCGTCGCGGCCGTTTACGGCAAGGCGGTGGAGGTCGACATCTCCGTCTGGCACGGCGTCACCCCGATGCTGCTGCTCAGCGTCGTGGTGGTGACGATCGGCGCGCTGATCGTCCGCTTCTGGCGCCAGATCCACATGCGGCTACGCTCGTTGGAGCGGGTCGACCTTCACGCCGTGGAAAAGGGCTGGGAACAGGGGCTGCGCGACCTGATCCGTCTGTCCAGCTGGGTGACGGAGCAGTTCCAGCATGGTGACCTCAGACGCTATCTGGTGATGGTGGTGGTCGGCTTCGGGACGTTGATCGCCTGGTCAATGATCATGGCCGGCGCCGTACCCGTCCTGCCGGCCACCGGCCCGATCCGTCCGGCGGAGACGATGGTCGCGCTGGTGGGCCTTGGCGGCGCCATCGCCGCCACCCGGTCTAAGACTCTGCTTGCCGCCATGGTCGCGACCGGTCTGGCGGGCTTTGCCGTCGCCATTACCTTCATGATGAACGGTGCGCCGGACCTGGCCCTCACCCAGTTCACGGTGGAGGCGCTGCTCGTCGTCCTGCTGACCGCCTTGCTGCTCGCGGTGCCGCTGGCCAGTCCGATCACGCGCACGGGCGCCATGCGTCGGGCGGATGCGGTGATCGCCATCATCCTGGGTGGCCTGCTGTCGCTCGGTATCCTGGACATGGCGGCCGGGCCGCATCAGTCCGCTGCGGCCGATTTCTACGGCCGGATGAGTTATCTCGCCGCCCATGGCCACAATGTCGTCAACGTCATCCTGGTCGATTTTCGCGCCTTCGATACACTTGGTGAAACCACGGTGATCGCCATCGCGGCGGCATTGGCGGGGTCGCTGCTGGCCGATCGTGATCCCCACAAGGCAGCCGCGACGCCCAAGGTCCATTTCACCTTCCGCATCGCCGCGCGACCCCTCGCATGGTTGCTGTTCACCGCCTCGCTGGTCATCCTGTGGCGCGGACACAATCAGCCCGGCGGCGGCTTTGTAGGCGGGCTGGTCGCGGCGCTGTCCTTCGCCCTCATCGCGCTGGCCTATGGCGTCGGCCGTGCGGAACGGGCGCTCAAGGTCAGACCCTTGACCCTGACCGCCATTGGCCTGACGGCAGCGCTGGTCAGCGGTCTGCCCGGCATGGCTGGCGGCAAGCCTTACCTGACCCATCTGTGGTGGGAGCCGGGCGGCATGCTGCCGGCGCTGGGCACCACCATGATCTTCGACCTCGGCGTCTACCTGGTGGTGCTGGGCGCGGTGCTCGCCTTTCTGTTCGGTCTGTCGCGGGAGGCCGAACGATGACATTGATCTATGCCCTGACGGGTGGAGGCATCATCGCCTGCGCGCTGTTCATGATCCTTTCGCGCAATCTGGTGCGCATGCTGCTAGGCCTGTCGATGCTGGCGACCGGTACCAATCTGCTGCTGTTCCTCACGGGGCGCGTCCACACCACACAGCCGCCGATCATTGCGGACGGTGCCCGTGCGCTGGGCGACGCGGCGGACCCCATCACCCAGGCTCTGATCCTGACCGCCATCGTCATCGGCTTTGCGCTCACCGTCATGATGGCCGTCCTCGTTCTACGTGCATGGCGAGGGACGCACTCGGTCGATTCGCGCAACGTCGAAGCGGCCCAAGCACTCGGCCCGCCACGGCCGCGGGATATGGCCGATGACTGACGCCCAGCTGCTGGTCGCGCCGGTCGTCGTGCCGTTCATGCTGGCGGCCATCGCCCTGTTGCTGCGCCGTCACCTGATCGCGACGCAGGTGATCGGGCTTGCCGGGCCAGTATGCCTGATGCCGCTTGCCCTTGCGCTTCTCGGCCGCACGGATGGCGGCATGCGCATTCCAGCCACGGTGTTCGGCGGCTGGCCGAACGGCTTGGGCATCGGCTTCTCGGCGACCTTGCCCGGCGTGGCCCTGGTCGGGGTAACGGCGCTGGTGGCATTGGCGGCGGCGCTTTACGGCCTTTGCGACATCGGCCCGCGCCGACGCCGCGCGGGATATGACGCCCTGATGCTGGCCATGCTGGGCGCGGTCAACGGCGCCTTCCTCACCAACGATCTGTTCAATCTCTACGTCTGGTTCGAGCTGGCGCTGGTCGCCGCGCTCGGCCTCATCACCATCGACCGTCGGCCGGCGCAGATCGACGGGGCGATCCGCTATGCCAGCTTCGCGATGCTGGCGGCGACCGCGATCCTGATCGGGGTCGGCATGATCTATGGCATCACCGGCTCGCTCGACATCGACACGGTGGCCAAGGTGCTGGCGGCCCGCCCACCGGGCGCTGCCGAGGCAACGGCGGCCGCGCTGCTGCTGGGCGGGTTCGCGCTGAAGGCGGGGCTGTTTCCGTTCCACCTCTGGCTGCCGGCATCCTACCATACCGCGCCCTTGACCGTTGCCGCAGTGTTCGCGGGCCTGCTCACGAAGATGGGTTTCTATGCGCTGCTGCTGCTGTTCGCGGGCGTATTCGGCGTCGGCGCTGGCGGGATCGGCGCGGCCCAGCTGGTGCCGCTGCTGGGCTGGTTCGCAGCCGCGACGATGCTGGTGTGCGTGGCCGGCGCGCTGGCCCAGACCGACATGCGCCGCCTGCTCGCCTATCATGTCATCGCCCAGGTCGGATACATGATGGCCGGCCTGGCGCTGGCAACGCAGGACGGCGTGGCGGCCGCGGTGTTCTACATGATCCATTCGATCATCGTGCAGGCCAACCTGTTCCTGGGCGCCGGCCTGATCCGCCGGGCGAGCGGCAGCTGGGATGTGACCCGTGCCGGCGGCATGGCGCGTGGCCATCCGTTGTTCGCGTTGGTCTTTGCCGTGCCAGTCCTGTCACTGGCCGGCATCCCGCCCTTCTCGGGTTTCTGGGCCAAGCTGATCATCATCCGCGAAAGTCTGGACGCCGGCATGGCCTGGCTGGGCGGCGTCGCCGTCGTCGCCGGCTTCATGACCATCGTGTCGATGGCGCTGTTCTGGTCGGACGCCTGCTGGAAGGACCCACGCGGCCGCCCCGTCCGCCCGATCCCCGCCATCGCCGTGGCCGCCATGGCGCTGCTGTCCGCCGCCACCCTGGCCATCGGCCTTGCGCCGCAATGGCTGTGGACGCTGGCCCGGCTGTCGGCAAGGGCGCTGGGCACGATCAGCGGCGGGAGCATGTCATGAGAATGCTGCGTCGCGCGCGGGCCGCCCTGGTACTGGCGCTGGTGTTCGTCTGGGATCTGGTCACGGCATCGCTCGGTGTCGCGAAGATCGTCCTGTCACCCAGCATTCGGACGACGCCGGCCATCATCGAGGTGCCCGTGGCGCTGAAGCGGCCTTGGGCAGTGGCGCTGTTCGCCTATTTCACGTCGCTGACACCGGGTTCGACCTGCCTGCATGTCGCGGAGGATGGGCGGACACTCTATGTCCACATTCTCGATACCGCCGACCCAGCTGCCACAGTGGCGCGCTTCAAGCGGCTATACGAACATTGGATCGCGGAGCTGGAGGCATGAACGATCCCACGATCATCGCCGGCGTGCTGGCCACGATCCTGGGCATCGCGCTAGTTCTCACCGGCTGGCGGATGGTGCGGGGGCCGAGTTTCGCCGACCGCTTCGTCGCGCTCGACATGCTGACCGCCGTCGCGGTCGGTTTCGCCGCGCTGGCCGCATTTGCCACTGGTCGAGCGGTGTTCCTCGACATCGCTCTCGGCATCTCGCTGATCAACTTTGTCGCCACCGCCGCCTTCGCATCCTTTCTCGAACGCAAACGGAGGGATGATTGAGCATCGCCGCGATCCTGCTGATGACCGTCGGCGTTCTTTTCCTGCTGATCGCCGCGATCGGCGTCATCCGCCTTCCCGATCCCCTGCAACGCATGCATAGCGCGACCAAGGCGGGAACACTGGGCACCACGCTGGTGCTGTTGGGCGTGATCCTGTCGGGTCGGGTTGACCAGATCTCGACCGAGATCCTCACCATCCTCTTTCTGCTGGTGACGCTGCCGATCGGCGCGCAACTGCTGGCCCGCGCCAGCTACATCTCGGGCACAAGACTGGAAGGGCTGAACGACGACCCGCTCGCTGAAATACTGGAGCGGCCGGAGCAGGAACCGATGATCGAGCCGCCACCCGCCCAGCCGGCTGAAAAGCCCCGCTGATCCCGGTTCAGGGTGCCGCCCACAGCGCCTGGGCGATGGGGTTGGCCGGATCAACCAGCAGCTTTACGGTCAAGGCCAACGAAACCACCACCAGAAACGGGCGGATAAGGTTGCCCCCAAAGCGCAGCGCGGCAATCGAACCAAGGCGACCGCCAACCATCGCCGCAACCGCCATGGCCAGGCCGAGCGGCCACAGCACCTTCCCCCCCAGCCCCAGCACGACGACACTGGCAAGGTTGCTGGCGACATTGAGCAGCTTGGCATTGGCGGTCGCCCGCATCAACCCGAACCCCATCAACGCGATCAGGCTGACCGTATAGAAGGCGCCGGCACCCGGTCCGAAGAAACCATCGTAAAATCCTACGACGCCGGCCGCCACGCCATAGCCGACCGCGCCAACGCGCTGGTGACGGTCGACATCGGCCATGCGCGGCGACAGCAGGACATAGGCGGCAACCGCGACCAGCAGCGCGGGAACCAGCGCGGCAAGGATGGTCGGATCAATCCACTGGACGGCGACCGCTCCCGCCGCCGCACCCGAGAAGGCCAATGCCACGGGCAACGCCATCTCCGCCGGCCGGATATGCCCGGCCCGCAAATAGGTGAAGCAGGCCATGCTGGTGCCGAAGCATGACTGGACCTTGTTGGTCCCCAGCGCCGCCACTGGCGGAATGCCCGCCGCCAGCATCGCCGGCACGGTCAACAGTCCACCCCCGCCGGCGATCGCATCAACAAAACCGGCCGCCATCGCGACGGCCACCAGCAGGGCAAAGATGTCGAGAGAGAGGTCCATCGCGCCCCTCTAAGGGAGGATCTGCCGAGGTGGAAGCAGACAGCGACGTGCCCGAACGATCAGGATGAAAAAGAACGGGCGGGGCCAAAACCCCGCCCGCAACATACGTCAGTAACGATAGGCCGCTGTCAGACCGAAGGTCCGGGGACGGAAGGTGTAGTCGGTGTAAACCGGCTGGTTGTTGGTCCTCCCCAGACCCAGACGTGGATGGGCGTTCAGCAGGTTGTTCATGAATACCGAGATGTCGAGGCCGCCCTGCCGCATGCCTATACGGGCGTTGACCATGTTGGTCTCAGGCCGCGGCGGCACCATGCGGTCGTAGGTGGCGGTATCCGGATCGGAGGAACCCGTGCGCCGGAAAGCCGCCGCATAGGTATAGTCCGCCCGCAGATAGACGTCCTGCTCACCCGCCGTGAAGTCATATTGACCCGACAGCGTCACCGTCCACGGGGCGCCCGAACCCGGCACCGCCGATCCGTCCGTGAAAAGCATACGGCCACCAAGGACTGTATCCTGATCATAGGACGAGTTGTTGTGGCCTACCGCCGTCGACAACACGAGGCCATCCAGCGCTTCCCACTGCGCCTGCAAGTCGAAGCCCTTGCTGGTTGCGCCGCCAAGATTGTCGATGATCGACTGAGCACAGGTGTTCAGGCTGATCAGCGACTGGATGTTCTTCCACTTGATGTAATAGACGCTGGCATCGAACTGCACCCGACCGATCCGGTTCTTGGTACCGATTTCGTAGCTCCAGACCGTATCCGATTCATAAGTTTCCGGCGAAACCGGCCGGCCGCTGGAGTCAAGATATCCGTAATTGGCCAACTGGTCGTTGCAGGCGGACGGCTGACGCGGCTGGGCGCCGCCGGGCCGGAACCCCTTGGCTACGGTTGCATAGATCAGATTTCGCGGCGTGGCCTGATAGGAGATGCCGAATTTCGGCGTTACTGCAGTTTCGGCCTGACCAGCACCACCGTTGGCGAAGGCGATCGCGAACGGCCCTTCCCCCGGCTCATACTGACCGATTGCGACCGGAATACAGGGAGCAGCACCCGGCAGGCCCGTTCCTGGCTCGCACGCATAGCCGCGCGGCGAGTTGAGGTTCGAATTCGGGCCATCATAGATGGCATCCATCCTGACCTTATTGCGTGAAACGCGAACGCCGGCGGTCAGCTTCAACCGTTCGGTGACGTTGAAATTGGCTTCGCCAAATGCGGCATATTGCTCGTCGACGCTCCGCAGATCGGCGTAATAGGTGGTAACGCCATTCACCGGGTTCATGCCGTAATAGTTCACATAAGCACTGTAGCCGGGGCCGAAAGGCGCACCATCATTGACTGCTGGCAACGGCGGGGGGAAACCCGGCACGGTCCCGCTCGAGATGCTCGGCACGGTCTGCACGAAGTTGACCTTGCTGTTTTGTACCGAGCGTTGCTTGTTATGGGTATAGAAACCGCCGGCAACCCAGGTGAAGCGGGCATTGGTATCTGTCGATTGCAAGCGGATTTCCTGCGTGAAATTCTTCTGCACATTGTCCTGTGGCGATGTCGCGTAATCACCGAAATTCGGCACCTGGCGACGCGCGTAGAGGGCTTGGTACAGCTGCGTGTAATTCGGTTCGAACCGCGACTTGCGATCGAAATAGGCCGTGCTCGACACCAGCTCGACAGGCCCCATGTCGAAGTTGATCGCCAGCGCCGGTAGCAGGAAACGGTCGCGCAGCGGCTCGGTCAGTGGAGCGTCCGGAATTGCCACATGGTTAGCGTCGACCGTCGGGACCCACATCGGAGTGCGGAAATCGCTGTTCTTCTCATCCGACAAGGACGGCCAGTACAAGCTGATGCTGTCCGGCGACTTGATGCGCTGATAGGTGATGGACGGTGTTATCTTGAGCGATTCCGTGGGCTGGAACGCCACCGCCAGACGTAGCGAGGTTGTCTCGGTCGAGTTGCTGTCCTTCCTCGCCATACGGATGTTGTCGAACGCCACCGAGTCGTCGGGACCGGCTGAACCGTTCGAGCTGACCACCCGCGGAGTGCCCGTCACGCGGTCGATATAACCACCATCCCGGCGGAAATAAGCGCTGGCGCGGAAGCCGATCTTGTCCTCCACGATGGGTGCACCGAAGGCGACACCGCCTTCGTAGCTGATATCGCCGCCCTGGGTGTTGGCCAGTTCACCGCGCGCATAGGCGGTGGTGTCGTTCATGTTGGGCGAGGTCTGGATGAAACGGATGGTGCCGCCCTGCGATCCGGCGCCGAACAACGTGCCCTGGGGACCACGCAGCACTTCGATACGCTCGAGGTCGAACACCGCAGGATAAGCATTGTTCGCCGAATAGCCGATGGTGCGAACCTGGATCGGCGTGTCGTCGATGTAGATGCCAGTGGTGGCCGCGCCCGCAGTCGACGAAATGCCGCGGATCGAGATGTTGGAGCGAAGGTTAGTCCGCTCGAAATTGACGCCGGGGGTCAAGCGATAGATGTCGTCGATCTGGCGCACGCCCTGCCGGTCCAGACGCTGCTGGTCATAGGCGGTGGCGCTGATCGGAACCTTGGACAGAACCTGCGCCTGGCGGGTCGCGGTGACGACAATGTCCTGAATACCGTCGCTAGTATCGGGCGCGGTGGTCTGCGCCATGGTGGGCAGGGCCAGCACGGAGAGCGTGGCAGTCAACGCCGTCGAGAACAAGACGCGGCGGCGGTCGCTGATGAACGGCATATCAATCCCCTCTAAGTCGCAGTTTCTTTAATCGACCGCGAATCGTGAACAGCCATCACGTTTCATCCGTATAGGAACAGAAATGGTCGCACCGAACGGGCCGATGGGAAAGGCCTAACCGTCCCCTCGGGTTTCCCAAATTGATAAATCAAGCTTCCAAGGATGGTGGGGCGCTTTCCCATCGTCCTGTTGCTTATTTGCATCTTTGGAAGAATTAGATCAGAAAACCTGTTTCGATCACGAAATGATGTGAACTATTCTTCGATGAAACAAGAATTACTGACAAAATGGGATCACAGTTTCCGCAAAAAGCGCCACGCTTGGTTAACGCCGCTGATGCTCGTTCGACGAAGGCAGGAAGGCCGTCACCAAACCCAGCAGCGGCAGATAGGCGCAGAATTTATAGACCCACACGATGCCGCGAGCATCAGCCAGATGGCCCAGCCCCGCCGCTCCGATGCCGCTGACGCCGAACATCAGGCCGAACATGATGCCGGAAACTAGGCCGACCCGGCCGGGAACGATTTCCTGCGCATAGACAACGAGCGCGGCAAAGGCCGACGACATTATAAGGCCGATGGTGATCGCCAGCATCGCCGTCCAGAACAGGTTCGCATGGGGCAGCATGAGTGCGAACGGCGCTACGCCCAGGAACGATACCCAGATGACCGCCTTGCGCCCGATGCGATCCCCCACTGGTCCGCCGAAGAAGGTTCCCGCCGCCACCGCCGCCAGAAAGCAGAACAGATAGAGCTGAGACTCCCGAACCGTCACCCCGAAACGCTCGATCAGGTAGAACGTGAAATAGTTGGTGATCGCGCTGATGTAGATGAACTTGGCGAACAGCAATAACGCCACGACAGTCAGCGCCCGGATGAGCGTCGCTCGACCATAGGTCGTCGCCTGCGATCCGCCGGCCGTGGCCGCCCTTGCCTGAGGATGGTGCAACCGCCAGCGCGTGACAAAGAACAGCACCCAGATCGCCGCCACGGCAGGAACAGCCAGCCAGCCCAACGCGGTCTGGCCAAAGGGCAAGATAAGCGCGGAGGCGATCAGCGGCGCGATCGCCGAACCGGTATTGCCACCGACCTGAAACGTCGACTGCGCGGTTCCGAAGCGGCCGCCGGACGCCATGCGCGCGATCCGTGATGCTTCGGGATGGAATGTGGCCGACCCGATGCCGATAATTCCAGCCGACACGATCAGCATTGCATAGCTGCCGGACAGGGCCAGAATGCCGACACCCGCCAAGGTGACAACCATGCCCATCGGCAGCAGCCAGGGCTTTGGGTGCTTGTCGGTGTAAAAGCCGATCCACGGCTGGAGCAGCGATGCCGTGAACTGATAAACCATCGCAACCCAGCCGATCTGGGTGAAGCTGAGGGCATATTTCGCCTTCAACATCGGGAAAATCGCCGGCAGCACCGCCTGGATAAGGTCGTTCAACAGATGCGCGACCGCGACCGCCCCCACGATCTGGATGACAAAGGTCTGCTGCTCGGTTGGGGGCCTGTTAGGCGGCGGCGCAAACGAGTCCGGCGGTACGGCAATCTGGTCTGTCACAGGAATTCTCTGTCCCCCGGAAAAGCGATCTTTCCCTGGAAACCGCGTCCCTAGCAGATTTCAACTATCCCGCTTCGTTGTATGAGACATTCATTTCTGATAATGGGACAGACATGGCGCAGCATCCGGTTCGTGTCGACACCGATGAAGATGCGCCTCGGCCGATCATCGCAATCGGCCATTCATTTCCGCCGTCGTTCGAGCTGGCCGAACATCGCCACCGCCGTAGTCAGTTTCTGTACGCCACCAACGGTGTGATGGCGGTCAGCACGCCCGACGGCGCATGGGTCGCCCCGCCGGAGCGGGCGGTGTGGATTCCCGCCGGCACGCCTCATTCGGTGCGCATGGTGGGAGCGGTGCAGACGCGCAGCGTGCTGATAGAACCCCATGCCTGCCAAGCCCGCGGTCCCATCTGTCAGGTGGTGGGCGTATCGCCTCTGCTGCGCCAGTTGCTGGTCGCGGCAGCCGACCTGCCCATCAACTATGATGAAAGCGACCGTGACGGCCTGGTCATGAATCTGCTGATCGCGGAGATCAACCGGGCGCCGCTGATTCCGTTGGCCGTGCCCTTCCCCGCCCACGCCGCCCTGGCGCGACTATGCCATGCCTTCCTCGGGCGGCCTCGGGCCACGGCGACGATCGACCAGTGGGCTGGCGCCTTGGCGATGAATCGCCGCAGCTTCACGCGCCTGTTCCGACGCGAAACTGGGATGAGCTTTGCCGAGTGGCGGCAACAAGCTTGCCTGTCGGTAGCACTGCCCAAGCTCGCTGCAGGCGAACCGGTTACGGCGATCGCGTTCGATCTCGGCTATGATGGTCCGGGTAACTTCACGACCATGTTCAAGCGGGTCGTCGGTGTGCCTCCCAGTCGCTATCTGCGGTAATCCGACCGGCGGGAATTTGAGAGCAAGGACCGGAGTGCGCGGGCGTGCAAGCGTCCCATATCAGTTCATGAGCGGCAGACCTTTGGAAAAGACCCCCATGACCACATCTCATCCCTCGCTTCATGACATTTCAAGCGATAGCCGCTGGGCACGACTGATCGCCCGCGACAAGTCCGCGGATGGCGAGTTCTGGTATTCCGTGGCGACGACGGGCGTCTATTGCCGCCCGTCGTGCCCGTCGCGCAGGCCCAATCCCCGCCATGTCACCTTGCACGATACGCTGGACAGCGCCCGGGCAACGGGCTGCCGGCCATGCAAGCGCTGCAATCCCGAAGGCTCATCACCAGATGCGCAAAATGCAGCCATGGTCGAACAGGCTTGTCGGATGATTGAGGATCGGGACGGCACCATCCTCCTGGCGGAGCTGGCCGAGGCGGTTGAACTTAGTCCCGGCTATTTCCATCGCCTGTTCAAGGCGCATACTGGCCTTACTCCCAAAGCCTACGCCGCCGCCCACCGCGCCAAACGGGTCCGAACCGCCTTGGGCGAGAGAGAAAGCGTCACAAAAGCCATTTACGCGGCCGGCTACAATTCCAGCGGGCGCTTCTATGCCCAGTGCTCAGCAACGCTGGGGATGACGCCGACGCGCTTTCGCAGTGGCGGGGCGGACGAAACGCTGCGCTTTGCGGTCGGCCAGTGTTCGCTGGGCGCCATCCTGGTCGCATCAAGCGGCAAGGGCGTGGCTTCGATCCTGCTGGGCGACGATCCCGATGCGCTGGTTCGTGACCTCCAGGACCGCTTCCCTGCCGCCGAGCTGGTGGGCGGGGATGAGGATTACGAGGCTTTGGTCTCGCGCGTGGTCGGGTTCGTTGAAAGGCCCGATCTCGGCCTTGATCTGCCCTTGGACGTGCGCGGCACGGTCTTCCAGCAGCGGGTCTGGCAGGCCTTGCGCCAGATCCCGCCCGCCACGACGGCAACCTATAGCGAGATCGCCCGGCAGATCGGCTCGCCCTCTGCCACCCGCGCCGTCGCGGGCGCCTGCGCGGCGAACGCGATCGCTATCGCCATTCCCTGCCATCGGGTCATCCGCACCGACGGCGCGCTGTCCGGCTATCGCTGGGGGGTGGAGCGCAAGCGTACCCTGCTCTCCCGCGAGGCAGAGGCATCGGGACAACCCTGATCCAGCCCGCTTCTGCGACAGTTGCCGGATCGGACTGCGGATGCCTCGTGCACAAATCAGCTAAATGCTGGCTGTGGGCACAGTCTGCCGCGAACCCCTCTCCCCATGGTTATCCAGAACACGCTTTTGAGACGAAAACCCATAGCGCCAACCTCGTTCAAAAAGCCGCACAACTTCCCCAATCCGAGAAGCAACGATGCAGAACGGTGCGGCAGGCAATGTCTGGAGGACCCGTATTCTGACAAAATTGCCTGATAAGTCGATTTTCGCTGTTAGCTGTTCCGACCCCTGTCACAACAACCCCCGAAAAACCCGAGAGTTTTTGACTATGCTTTGCTCAGAAAGCCAATAATTTATCAGGGAATATTCTTCGCCTTAACAGGCGGTAATTTTCAATGGATCAGGCGTGAATTTTCACTGTAACAGGGAGACACTTCTTTGTCACATTGTTAGAATTCACAAAACTGATAGACAAATAACTAGGGTTGATGTGACATCCGTTCTCACCATGTCGGCCCAAGCTTTCTGCATTCGGCGCATCGAATTTTTGCGCCTTCGCCGGGCGTCTTATCGATTGCTTCGCAAAGTCAGTTACGTTGGGCGACGCCTACCGGCTATGAAATGGGAAATCAATGGCTCGCGCCCTGACCCATCACAGCATCGCCACTGCCGAAACGAAGGTAGAATAGGCCGCCTCCCAGTGTGATCAATGCTGCCAGCAGGAACGCGGCGGTATAGGAGCCGGTTTCGTCGACGATCCAGCCCGTTGTCGCGACCCCTACAATCCCTGGTATTGTCGCGATGGTGTTGCCCACCGCGATAAACAAAGCCCCCCTGCCTGGCAGCAGCTCGAAAAAATTGGCGGAATAAGCCGCTGACGCACCTGCCAGCGCACCGGCTGAACAGAATAACAGAATCAGCGCCGCCGTTGCCGAGCGTGCGTCCTTCGCCCAGTAGAAAAATATCGCTGCCGCCAGAAAAGATAGAAAGAGAACCGATTTGCGAACTCGAGTTACATTCGCGCCTCGTTTCAATGCTGCGTCTCCAATAGAGGCCACGACGTTTCCGAACACAAAGTAGCCGATCCATGGCGCAGCGGCGAACATTCCCGCCGCCGCAATGCTGACGCCCTGCGTCTCGCGAAAATAGCTGGGCAGCCAGGAGAGCAGAAAATAGAGTCCCCAATTGCCGCAGAACAGCGCGATGATCGCAGCCCACACCGCAGGCGCGCGGATCAAGCGGCACCACGGAACCGGCGCATAAGCTGTCGAAGAAGCAGCGGATTGTTCGTCGAGAAGCGCAAGCTCCCCGGGGAGCACCTCAGGATCGCTTCGCGGGTCAGACTTTACTCTGGCCAGCCATATCAACACCCACAGCAGCCCGGCGACGCCGAATATGTGGAATGCCCATTCCCAGCCATAACGCGCCACAATCCAGCCAGAGGCCATCAGTCCTCCAACCTGTCCGATAGGGATGCCACTGGTCAGCCTTATGGCACCACGGCTTCTTTCATGCGCCGGCACCCATCGGCCGAGAAGTTCGTAGCAAGCAGGAAATAACGCGCCTTCACATAACCCTAGTCCAATTCGCGCGGCCAAAAGGGCTTCGAACGAGAGTTGCGCGGCGAAGGGCGTCGCGAGCGTGAACAGCGACCATCCGGTCACAGCCACCGCAAGCGTCCGCTTGCCGCCGAACCGCGTGGCGATCCACCCGGCCGGAATGAGCGCCAGAATATAGCCGATGAAGAAGGCGGAGAGGACCACGCCCTTTTCTGACTGCGACCATCCGAAAATCTCCTGCATCGTGATGACGGCAACCGACATGTTGACCCGATCGGTGTAGCCGATCACGACCGCCAGGAAGCACATGGCAAGAACCGTGTGGCGC
Source organism: Sphingomonas sanxanigenens (assembly GCA_037190805.1). GTDB lineage: Bacteria > Pseudomonadota > Alphaproteobacteria > Sphingomonadales > Sphingomonadaceae > JBBCJR01. The sequence goes on from JBBCJR010000030.1 coordinate 20,976, forward strand.
CGCCCCCATCCCGGCGGCTGCTCGATTGTCGTCACAAGACGCGCCAGTGGCAGGCACTATGTTTCGGTGGATCGCGATCCGTCTGGCCGTCTGCAACAGGCATCAGACTCTCCAATTGCCGAAGCGGGAATCATCCTGCATCAATCGCTCACAGCAAACCACCTCAAAACAAGAGGCTGATGAATGAGGGTTGGCGTAGAGGTCGGCGGCACATTCACCGATTTGATCTGGATCGATAACCACGGCCATGTCCGCACGTTCAAGCGGCCATCAACGCCAGGTGACCCGTCGGAAGGCGTGACGCTCGGCCTGGAAGAGGCGTTGCAGGGCGATCTCGCCAGCCTGTCCCATCTGATCCACGGGTCGACGGTGGCCACGAACGCGGTCATCGAACGCAAGGGGTGCCGCGCCGCGCTGATCACAACGCGGGGATTTCGCTGCCTGCTGACATTGCAGCGGCAGCTTCGACCGAATGTCTATGCGATTCTGTGTCAAAAACCCGAGCCACTGATCTCGCTGGAGCGTACCTGCGAGATCAGCGGGCGCCTCGGCGCCAACGGCGAGGAAGTCGACCCGCTGGACCCGGCCGCATTGATGGCGACTGTCGATGCCTTCATCGAAGAGCAGCAACCGGAGGCGCTGGCCGTCTGTCTGCTCCATTCCTATCTCAATCCTGTGCACGAGCGTGTCGTCGGAGAGATGATCCAGGCCCGTCACCCCCAGATTCCGGTCATCCTGTCATCGGAGATATTGCCGACCTTCCGCGAGTATGAGCGCGCTTCGACAACTGCGATGGCGGCCTATCTGGCCCCGCTTGTCGGGCGCTATCTCGTCAGCCTGGAAGCCTATCTCGAAAGCCAGGCCAGCGACGCGTTCCTGTTCATCATGCAATCGTCGGGCGGCGTGCTGCCCAGCGGCGGCGCCCGCAACCGCAGCATCGACATGCTGAATTCTGGCCCCGCCGCAGGCGTAATCGCGGCTTTGCGGATCTCGGAGCGGGTCGGTGACGATGACCTGATCACCGTCGATATCGGCGGCACCAGCGCGGATGTATGCCTAATCAAGAACCGCGTGCCCGATGTGACCGCCGAAACGGATATCGACGGCTTGCCAGTGGGTCGGCCCAGCATCGACATCGCCAATGTCGGCGCCGGCGGCGGCAGTATCGCGTGGATCGACGACGGCGGCATGTTGCAGGTCGGTCCGCAATCGGCGGGCGCTCGCCCTGGTCCGGCCTGTTACGGCCACGGCGGGACCGAACCGACCGTTACCGATGCCTTGCTGCATCTCGGCTGGCTGCGCGCCAAGCGCTTCCTTGGCGGACGCATGACGCTGCATGAAGACCGCGCTGCCGCCGCTCTTTCGGCGATCGGCGACCGACTTGGTCAGGATGCCACAGCACTTGCCCGCGCCATGATCGATGTCAGCGTGGCTCATGTCAGTCGCGGCGTACGACTGGTATCGGTTCAGCGCGGACATGATCCCGGCAGCTATGCGCTCTACGCCTATGGCGGCATGGGACCGGCGCTTGCGGCGCTTACCGCCCGTGAGCTGAAGATTTCCCGCGTCGTCGTGCCGCCCCATCCGGGGCTGTTTTCGGCCTTGGGGTTGCTGGTCGCCGACCTGAAGCGCGTCTATCGTGAGACCCGGATCGTCCCAGTCACCGACGACGCGGCCCAACAAGTGGACGTCGTGTTCTCCGGCCTGATGGCCAGCGCCGCCAGCGAGTTCGAAGGCTATGGCTATCGCACGAGCGATATTCGATGGGGATTCTTCCTTGAGATGCGTCACCCCGGCCAGGGCTTTGAACTACTGGTTTCGCTCGACCCTGAGCGTTTGAAGACGGGCGGTAAATCATATCTGATCGACGCATTCGAGGCGGTCCACAAAGCCCGGTACGGCTCTGCGGGCCCCAGTCGTGAAGCCGACATCGTCACATTTCGGATTTCGGCCGAGATACCCACAGCGCCTGATGTGCTCGATCGTCTCATCACCTCGCTTCCGATCGAACATGCGCCGGAGATCGAGGACGGCACCATCGCCTATGACGGCCAACAAATCCCGTGCCGCTTTGCCTGGCGCGAGGATCTGGGGGTTGGCTATCGCCTGACCGGCGCCGCCGTCATCGAAGAGCCAACATCGACGACCTTCGTCCCTCCGGGTTGGACGGCCACCGTTCATTCCAGCGGCGCTCTCGTGCTGGAAAGGCAGGATTCATGACTATGAGCAAAGCTCTGGACAGCGCCACCTTCAACATCATCAGCCACGGCCTGCACGCTATCGCCCAGGAAATGGGCGAAAAGCTGGTGCGGTCCGCCTATTCAACGATCATCCGGGAAGCGCGCGACTGCTCGACCGCGTTGCTCGACCGTCATGGCCGGATCGTCGCACAATCGCAGTTCTGCCCGATCCATATGAACTCCTTCGGCAAGGTGTTCGAGGCGTTCGCGGAGCGTTACGACGTCGCGGCGATCAAGCCGAGCGAGTCGCTGATCACCAACGACCCATACAGCGGCGCCCAGCATCTGAACGACATCATTATCTTCTCCCCAATTTTCTATCGCGGCGCGATCGTCGCGTTCGCGGCCTCGCTCGGCCATCATATTGACGTCGGCGGCGGCGCGGCGGGTCCCAACGCCCAGGCGCTGGACGTCTATTCAGAGGGCCTGCGCATCCCCCCGCTAAAGTTCGATCGCGCACGCGACATGGGCAAGGGGATGCTGGAACAGTTCATCCGCATCAACGTCCGCGCGCCGGATCAGGTCGCCGGTGATCTTCATGCCCAGCTATCTGCCAATCACACGGGCGAGATCCGCTTTCTGGAAATGCTCGACCGCTTCGGCGAAGATACCGTTCTGAACGCAGTCGAACATCTGCAATCCTATTCGGAGCAGCTGACCCGCCAGGCGATCGAAACGATTCCGGACGGCGAATATACCGCCGAGGATTTCGTGGATGACAACGGGTTCACGCCCGATCCGCTGCGCGTTTCGGTCCGCGTCACGGTGACGGGCGACACACTGTCCGTCGACCTGACGGGAAGCAGTGCGCAGACCAAGGGAATCGTCAACTGCCCGCTCGCATCGACGATTTCAGCTGTCTATGGTGCCCTCGCCACGCTGCTGGGCGGTGGCCGCATCCCGGTGAATGACGGCCTTTACCGCCCGATCCAGAACGTCCGGGTACCGCACGGATCGTTCCTCAATCCTGACCAGCCGGTTGCGGTGCGAGCACGCAACAGCGCCTGTCATCGCATTTACAACGCCATCATGATGGCCATGGCCGAGGCGGCACCCGACCGGGTCCTCACATCCGGGCATGACACCACAAACGCCATCGGCATGGGCCACATGGGAAGCGACCGATATCGCGTCTATATGGAGGTGGTCGGCGGCGGCTGGGGGGCATGCGCGCAAGGCGACGGCGCGGATGTCGTCGACGGCTATCTCGGCAACTGCTCGAACGTTCCGGTGGAATCACTCGAACAGGACTACCCCTTCATGCGGGTGGAGGAATATTCGCTGCGGATCGATTCGGGCGGCGCCGGCGAGACGCGCGGCGGCATGGGCGCCCGGCGCGTCTATCGCATCCTCGACGACGACGTGTCATTCAACTGCTATTCTGACCGCTTCCGCATCGCGCCCTGGGGTCTGTTCGGCGGCAGGCCGGGCAGCCCTTCGCAATTCTTCATTGAACGCGACGGCGGCATCATTCACCTCGAGTCAAAAGCGAATGTCGCGCTTCGCTGCGGCGATCGCCTCGTCATTGAGACAGCAGGCGCGGGCGGCTATGGCGACCCTCGCAAACGCAAACGCGAGCTCGTGGAAAAAGACCTACGTGCCGGTCTAATTAGCAAAACAGAAGTCTTCGACCCAAACTGCCTCGAAAGAGATTTCATAGCAAGCCATACAGTTTGATTTTTCACTTCAAGGACGGCCATAGATTAGCGCCGATTTGGATCATGCAGCTTACTGCGTATTGAAATTATTCCAAGCAGGATTCGGCGGGAAAAGCCGACATATCCCGCGTTGGATTGGTGCTCATTTCTAGCCGCGCCTAGGGTCAGGACTCGTTGATCAAAGCCAGAAGATGATGGTGGCGGCGAGAGCGATGGCGGAGAAGAAGGCGGTGGGGCATCGGTCATAGCGGGTGGCAACGCGTCGCCAGTCTTTCAGGCGACCGAACATGATCTCGATGCGGTTACGGCGTTTGTAGCGACGCTTGTCGTATTTGACGGCCTTATTCCGCGATTTTCGGCTGGGGATGCAGGGTTTGATACCATTGGCCTGCAAGGCGTCGCGGAACCAGTCGGCGTCGTAGCCACGGTCGGCGAGCAGCCATTGCGCCTTGGGAAGCTCGTCGAGCAGCGCGGCGGCACCGATATAATCACTGACCTGGCCGGCGGTCATGAAGAAGCTCAAGGGGCGGCCGTTGGCATCGGTAACGGCATGGAGCTTGGTGTTCATGCCGCCCTTTGTCCGACCGATCAGGCGGCCGAAATCCCCTTTTTTACCACCAGGCTCGATGCCGTGCGGTGGGCTTTGAGATAGGTCGCGTCGATCATCACCGTCTTGCGCTCCGCGCCTGCACAGGACAGCCCTTCCATCATCCGAAGGAAGACGCCCTTGTCGCCCCAGCGCTTCCAACGGTTGTAGAGCGTCTTGTGCGGCCCATAATCCTTCGGTGCATCACGCCAGCGCAGCCCGTTACGATTCACGAAGATGATCCCGCTCAACACCCACCGATCATCGACACGTGGCCTGCCATGGCTCTTGGGAAAATACGGCTCCAACCGTGCCATCTGCTCGTCCGTCAGCCAATACAGGTCGCTCACATTCAGTCTCCTTGCGAAGCCTGAATCACATCACGCCTCCCACATCAATGGGTTCTGACCCTAAGGATTTTGCATTGCTTCCTTCCGGGCAGTTCGCACCCTTCAGCTGTCGGTCCGGGCTTCCAGCTCACGCGCCATACTGAGGTGCCCCTCCACCACCGGAGCAATCTCATTGGCCGCCGCCTTAAGGGATGCGATCTCGCCGCCCGATCCATAAGACCGCATCAGCGCCAGCGCCTTTTCATGCGCATCGACC
>JBBCJR010000031.1:0-6868 GCA_037190805.1 Sphingomonas sanxanigenens
GCTGGGTGGGGGGGCGGCCCGGTCCCGCCGCGCGAATACCCTCTTAAAGCAGGCCCAGTGCCTTGAAGCTGCTGTGTCCGGTGCTGCCGACGATGACATGGTCATGGAGCGCAATGCCCAGCAGCTTGCCCGATTCCGCCACGGTGCGGGTCATGGCGATGTCCTCGCGGCTGGGCTTGGTGTCGCCGCTGGGGTGGTTGTGGACCAGGATCATGCCTGCGGCGTGATGCTCGATGGCGCGGCGGATGACCTCGCGGGCATAGACCGGCGCCTGGTCGACCGACCCTTCCGACAACAGCTCGTCACGGATCAGGATGTTCTTGGCGTTGAGCAGCAACAGCCGCACACGCTCGATCGACAGATGGCCCATGTCGGCGCTCAGATAATCGATCAGCGCCGCCCAGCTCGACAGCACGGGGCGGCCCACGAACCCGCTCTTCAGCATCCGGATCGCGGACGCGTCGGCGATCTTGAGCGCGCCCGCCGCTCCCTCGGTCAACCCGAAGCGCACCAGATCGGCCGGCCGCGCCTGGACCACGGCCGCGTAGGAGCCGAAATGACGGATCAGCGCCTTGGCCATCGGCTTCGTGTCCCGGCGCGGCAGCGCCAGCATCAGCAGATATTCGATCAGCTCATGGTCGAGCAGCGCCTCGCCGCCGCCTTCCAGGAGACGGGCCCGCAGGCGCGCGCGGTGCCCGCTATGGCCGGGCGACGGATCCTGAACTTCCCCCATCGGCCTCACGCTAGCCGAGGCGAGCATCGCCAATCCAGCCCGATTGATCCTTTTGCGTCATCGCTCGTTTGATGATGCGGGACCGTAACGACAGGGGAGAGTTCCAGATGACATCTTCGACGACGAAATTCCTGGCCTGCGGCACGATTTCGGCCCTGCTCGCACTGACCGCATGCGGCAGCAGCGAAGGCCCCTATGAACAGAGCGGCCGCCAGGCGGACAAGGTTGGGGGCACGGCCGTGTCCGGCAATCAGGGGCCGGGAGCACGCGCTGGCGCAGCGATCGACAATGCCATCGCGGCGGAACGCGAGGATTTCAACAATGCCCTCGACGTGGCCGAGGAACGGGCCGATATAGTCGCCGATAATGCCGACAAGATCGCCGACCGAATGGAAAAGCGCGCCGATGCCATACGCGACGCCGGCAAGGCCGAGGCGGAAGCCGTCAAGAAACGCGTCGAAACGCTCAGGCCCTAGTTGCCGATGACGGACGCCGAGGTCGAAACCGTCCGGCGTCCGTCGGCCAGGGTGACACGCATCGCGCTTGTCGTGCTGGCGATCCTGCTGGTGATCATCGCCCTGCTGTGGTTTCAGCGGGCGCCGATCGCCCATCGGGTCATTGCCAACGAGCTGGCGCGACAGCAGGTGCCCGCCACCTACCGCGTCACGGCCCTGTCTCCGGGCCGGGCGGAGCTATCCGATGTCCGCATCGGCGATGCGGCCCGGCCCGACCTCGTGGCGCGCCGGCTGGCGGTAACGCTGCGCTGGGGAATGTCCGGGCCGGTCGTCACCGGCATCGAGGCGGACAGCATCGACCTGCGCGGCCGGCTCGACGAACATGGCGCGCTTCACCTGGGTGCGCTCGACCGGCTGCGGCCGGCACCGTCGGGGGAGCCGTTCGCTCTGCCCGACCTCGACCTGAAGCTCACCGCCGCCCGGGCCGACATCGCAACGCCAATCGGCGCCATTCAGCTCGTCGGCGACGGCACCGGCAATCTGGCACGCGGATTCACCGGCCAGATCGCGCTGTCGTCGACTCGACCCAGAATGACCGGCTGCTCGGCGGCAGAGTTTGCCGCCAAGGGGGTGCTGAAAACCGGCAACGCCGCGATCGGTTGGACCGGCCCCTTGCGCATGGCCGCGCTCGATTGCGGAAACGCCACCGCGGCAACGCTTATGGCGGAGGCCGATGTCACACTCCCCCAACAGCTTGGCAATGTCGATGGAACGCTGCGCCTGATCGCCACCGATGCACGAGGCTTCGACACCTCGGCACAACGTCTGTCCTTCGACGGGCGTATCGGCGGGCAGTTCGCCGGACCCGCCTATTCCGCCACCGGAACTCTGAAAGCCGATGGCTTCGCCGCCTCGCGGGCCCTCAGGGAGCGGATCGCCAATGCTGGGAAAGGCTTCGACAGCCTGCCGGTCGGTCCACTCCTCGTCGTTGCCAGCCGTTCGGCAGCGCGCGCCGCCGAAGCCGTCGATCTCACCGCCCCGGTGAGCGCGCGGCTGACCGGCAACAGCGGCCGGGTGACGCTGGGTGGCATCGAAATGACTTCCACCAGCGGCGTGCGGGGCGCGTTGCGCCAGGGCAAGGGCCTGACGCTCGATTTTCCCAGTGGCCGCTGGTCTGCGGATGGCAGCGTCACCTTGGCCGGCGGGGGCCTGCCCACGCTGCGGGCCTCCTTGCTGAGCGGCCCCGGCAACGAGGGCTGGTCTGCCAATGTCCGCATGACCCCTTATGCCGTCAGCGGCGACAGGTTGAACGCTGGCCCGCTGTTCGTCGGCCGCACCAGCCATGGCATTGTCGTCCAGGGCGATGTCTCCATGGATGGTCCGTTGGCTGGCGGCCGGGTCGCAGGCCTGGCTTTCCCGCTGGCGATCGAACGCCGCCACGACGGCGCCATCCTGATCGCGCCCGACCGCAGGTGCATCGAGGTCGCCTTCGAACAGCTGGCGATCGCCGATCTTCGCCTGGATGCGGGCCGCTTGCCGCTCTGCCGATCCGGCGATGCGCTGCTCGCCCTGTCGGGGAACGGCCGTCTGTCGGGTGGGTTGCGGATCGATGCCCCCGCTCTCACCGGCGTCATGGGCGACAGTCCGGTCGCCCTGCGCGCCGCCAGCGCCAATCTTGACTTTAAGGGTAGTAGCAGCTCGCCCCAGATTGCCATGACCCTGGCCGACCTGGGCCTGAGGATGGGCACCTCCGACGCCATGAGCGAGGCCACGGCGCCGCGCCTGACCCTCGCCTTCACCGGCAGCCGGGGCAGCGGCCGGGTCGAAGGGCTGGCCGGGCGGCTCGCCAATGTCCCGCTGCTCGTCGATCAGGGCAATGCGGACCTGACGCTGAATGGCAGCACGATCGTCGCGACCGGCGTGGCGCGCATCCGCGACGCGGCCGCCGATCCGCGTTTCAACCCCGTGCGGGCGGAGGAAATCCGCCTGCGGTTTGCCGAGGCCCGCCTGTCGGGCACCGCCCAGCTCGCCAACATCGCCCGTGACGTCGCCGTGGGCACCCTCGCCCTGTCACATGATTTCGGCCGGGGCAGCGGGCAGGTCGACCTTGCAGCCAGCCACCTGACCTTCGGCACTGCGCTCCAGCCCGACGATCTCACTCCGCTCAGCCGCGGTGTCGTCGCCAACGTGGTCGGCACCGTCACCGGCGCCGGGCAGATCCGCTGGTCGGCGGACGAGGTCGCCAGCGACGGCACCTTCTCCACCGAGGCGCTGGCGCTCGCCGCCGCGTTCGGCCCGGTCAACGGCCTGTCCGGGACCATCCATTTCAACGATCTTCTCGGCATGGAAACGCCGCCGGGCCAGATCGCATCGCTGGCCGAGGTCAACCCGGGCGTGGCGGTCAAGGACGGCACCGTCCGCTATCAGCTGCTGCCAGGTCTCAAGGTCGGCATCGAAGGGGGGCAGTGGCCGTTCGCCGGCGGCTCGCTTTCTCTGGATGCGACGGTCCTCGATTTCAGTCAGCCGGTCGATCGACCCCTGACCTTCCGCGTCATCGGCCTCGATGCGGCCCGTTTCGTGCAGGAGCTCGAGTTCGAGAACATGGCCGCCACCGGGCTGTTCGATGGCGTGCTGCCGATGATCTTCAACGTCGAGGGTGGACGCATCGAAGGCGGACGCATCGTCGCCCGCCAACCCGGCGGCACCCTCGCCTATGTCGGCGAACTCAGCCAGGCGGATATCGGTTCGGCCGGAAAGCTCGCGTTCGATGCCCTGAAATCCATGCGTTACCAGACGCTCGCGATTGATCTCGACGGCGCGCTGGATGGCGAGATCGTCAGCCGCGTGTCGTTCGACGGCACCAACCAGGCTCCCGTCGATCTGACCGGCAGTCCCCTGGCGCCGAAGCTGACCGGCATGCCGTTCCGGTTCAACGTCAGCGTCCGGGCGCCATTTCGTGGCCTGATGAGCACGGCCCGCTCCTTCTCGGACGTCAGCGCCACGATCCGGGGGGCGGTTCCGCCAGACCCGGCAACCATTCCGGGGGCAGCCCCCATTCACCCTGCCGACAGCGAGACTGGGCAATGATCCACAGCATGTTGACGCCGCCGCGAATCGGAGCCACTCGAGAAGCCATGAACAAGCTGATTCCCGCGCTGACCCTGACCGCCATCGCGCTGGGGACCGCAGGCTGCGTCCAGGTCAAGGCGCCCGACAAGCCCATCGAGATCAATCTCAATGTGACGATCCGTCAGGAAGTCATCGTCCGCCTCGAGAAGGACGTCCAGGATCTGATCACCAGCAACCCCGGAGTCTTCTGAAGATGACCCGTTTCCTCCCCGTTGTTCTCGGCCTCGGCCTTGTCACCGCCTTTGCCGGCGTTGCGCAAGCACAGGATAGCGACCCGGTGGTCGAGCAGGCGCGCGCCGCCGGCACGGTCGGCGAGCAGGCCGACGGCTATCTCGGCATCGCCAATGCCAGCGGCGGCGATCTCAAGGGTCGCGTCGATGCCATCAATATCAAGCGTCGCGCCATTTATACCGACCTGGCCGCCAAGCGCGGCGTGACGGTGCAGGAAGTGGCGGCAGCCACCGCCTGCGAGTTGCTGCAATCCCGTGTGCCGTCGGGCGGCGCCTACCGCCTCGCTGACGGCAGCTGGCGCACACGCTCCGGCAGCGCCCCCGTAGCCCGCCCGGACTACTGCAAATAGGCTGATCTGGTGCGACGGCCCGGCTGATCCGGGCCGTCCATTTTCGGATGGCATGCGCCTGGCTGCGCGACTATGGCGGCTTCGGTTCACTCTTCTTCCGTCAAGGCGCATCCAGTCATGAATACCCCCGAGGAACGGCGACGCGCTGGCGTGGCTCTGGGCCTTGGCGCTTATGCGATGTGGGGGCTGCTGCCGCTTTACATCGCGCAGCTCAATTCCGTGCCACCCGCGATATTCCTGTCCTACCGGATCATCTGGTCGGCTATCTTCATGCTGCTGATGCTGGGCCTATCGCGACGCTGGCTGCCCCTGCTCGCCGCGCTGCGTCAGCCGCGCGCAATGGTCATGCTGGTTGTCTCGTCGACCCTCATTGCGATCAACTGGCTGACCTACATCAACGCGGTCCATACGCACCGCGTGCTGGAAACCAGCCTCGGCTATTTCATCAATCCCCTGATTAACGTCGTCGTCGGTGTCGTGATCATGAAGGAAAGCATGCGGCGACCTGAAGTGCTGGCGGTTCTGCTGGCGACCATCGGCGTTGCAATTCTTGTCGCGGCGCGGGGGACGTTACCGTGGACGTCGCTGGTTCTGGCATGCTCGTTCAGCGCCTATGCCTTCGTTCGCAAGCTCGTACCGGTGGAGGCGTTCGAGGGTCTGTTGATCGAAACCGTGCTGCTGGCGCCCTTTGCCGCCGGTTATGTCGCGTGGACGGGCTATGATATGCTCGACCTGCCGATGCGCATGTCGGTTCTGCTGGCCGTCAGCGGCGTGGTGACGGCCGTGCCGCTGCTGCTATTCGCCGCTGCGGCGCGGCGCCTGCGCTTCTCAACCCTGGGGCTGCTGCAGTATCTCGCCCCCACCATCCAGTTCCTGCTGGCGGTGATCGCCTTTGGCGAACCGCTCGATCCGGCGATGATGATCACGTTCACGCTGATCTGGGCGGGGCTTGCCATACTTGGCGCAGATCTGATCCGACGAGGGCCACCGAGAAACACCGCCGACATCTGACAGGCTCTGACATGGCCTGCTGTTAAACAGACATGGGTTTCTAAGAACACGTCAGATCAATTGCCGCCTTGGTGTTCCAATCAAATGCTGTAAACTGGCGGCAAAGAATTTCTGGGGAGAACGATGTCTCATGATAAATAGGCGCTTTTCTGTTCGCGGACTGCTGCTTGCATCCGCGCTGATTCCGCTGGCCGCCTGTGGCGGTGGGGCGACCAAGGAAGCCGACGTCCTGTTCACCAACGGCAAGGTGCTGACGGCGGACAAGGATTTCTCCGTGCACTCGGTGGTGGCGGTGAAGGACGGCAAGATCCTGGCGGTCGGCGGTGCCGAGCTGGCGAAGGAATATTCGGCCCCGCAGGTCATCGACCTCAATGGCCGCGTCCTCATGCCCGGCTTCACCGATACCCACGTCCATATGCATGCCCTGCCGCGCCGGGGTGTCGACTTGAGCCAGGCCAGGTCGATCAAGGAGATTCAGGATCTCGTCCGCGCCAAGGCCGAGGAACTGGGGCCGGGCGAATGGGTGACCGGCCGGGCCTGGGACGAGGCGCTGCTGGCCGAAAAGCGCAATCCGGTGAAGGAAGATATCGACGCCGTGGCGCCGAACAACCCGGTCGTGCTCACCCGTGCCGGCGGTCATAGCAGCGTGGGCAACTCGCTGGCACTGAAGCTGGCGAAGATCGATCGCAACACCCCCGATCCCAAGGACGGCGTCATCGAGAAGGATGCCAAGGGCGAACCCAACGGCATCATCCGCGAGCGCAGCGACCTCTATCGCAACCTCGTGCCGCCCGACACGTTTGCAGATTTGCGGGCCAGCTATATCGAGAAGATGAAGGAGCTGCTGACCTTTGGTGTCACGAGTTTCCACTCTGCCAGCACCAGCATCAATGACGAGCCGGTGGGTCAGGGCGGCATCGAGAATCCGGGATCGGGTCTCACCTTCAAGCGGATGAAGGA
>JBBCJR010000032.1:0-11897 GCA_037190805.1 Sphingomonas sanxanigenens
TGGGTGGCCGGGTGGGGTGCGGGCCGGTGCCGCCATGTGCCGCGAGGCGCATCATCAATCCCATGACGCGGCCGTCGAAAGCCGCTAGGGGAAACCGCGTCATGACCGACATCTCCCCCGCCCTTCTGCCCGAAGGCCTCAGCGATCGTCTGCCGCCGGAGGCGGAGGCGCTGTCGCGCGTGCGCCGGGCCGTCCTCGATGCCACCGCTGCGCATGGATATGCGCGCGTCGAGCCGCCGCTGGCCGAGTTCGAGGTCAACCTCGTCGGTCGCATGAAAGCCGCCCGCGCCGTCGACCTGCTGCGCGTCGTCGACCCGGTGTCGCAGCGCACGCTGGCGCTGCGCCCCGACATCACCACCCAGATCAGCCGCATCGCGGCTACCCGGCTCGCCACGGCCGCGCGCCCGCTGCGCCTGGCCTATGCCGGGCAGGTGCTGAAGGTGCGCGGCACGATGCTGCGCCCCGAGCGCGAAATGTGTCAGGCCGGTGCGGAGTTGATCGGCAGCGACGGGGTCGCCGCCGTGATCGAGGCGCTGACGGTCGCTATCGACGCCCTCGAACAAGCCGGCGCAACCCGCCTGTCAGTGGACCTAACCCTGCCCGACCTCGTGCCCACATTGGCCGCCGGGGCATTGCCGATCGCGCCCGACACGATCGCCGCCGTGCAGGCGGAACTGGACGGCAAGGACGCCGGGGCGCTGCCCGCGCTCGGTGCCGAGGCCTATCTGCCATTGATCGAGGCGGCGGGACCGCTCGATCAGGCGCTGGCGCGGCTGGGAGCGCTGGCCGGCAACGCTGCGCTCGACGATCGGCTGGAGCGCGTGCGCCGGGTGGGCGCCGCCATCACCGGACGAGTCGGCGTGACGCTCGACCCCACGGAACGTCATGGCTTCGAATATCAGAGCTGGATCGGTTTTTCGCTGTTCGCCGAGGGCGTGCGCGGCGAGGTCGGGCGCGGCGGCAGCTATAGCGTCGTCCACGCCGATGGCCGCGAGGAGCCGGCGGTCGGATTCTCTCTCTATCTCGACCCGCTCATCGGGGCGGTCACGTCCACGCCGGCACCGCGCCGGCTGTTCGTGCCCCTGGATAGCGATCCCAGCGTTGCCGCCCGGTTTCGCGCCGACGGCTGGACGACCATTGCGGCGCTCGACGCCGACGCCGATCCGCATGCCGCCGGCTGCACCCATTTGCTGCGGGACGGCACCGCCGTTCCCCTCTGACCTTCGACACGGAGTTTTCGCGACCATGGCCAACGTCACCGTCATCGGCGCCCAGTGGGGCGATGAGGGCAAGGGCAAGATCGTCGACTGGCTGGCCAGCAAGGCCGACGTCGTCGTCCGCTTTCAGGGCGGCCACAATGCCGGCCATACGCTGGTCGTCGGCAACCAGGTCTACAAGCTGTCGCTGCTGCCGTCGGGCATCGTGCGCGGCACGCTGTCGGTGATCGGCAACGGCGTCGTTCTCGACCCCTGGCATTTCCGCGCCGAGGTGGAGAAATTGACCGATCAGGGTGTGTCGATCACGCCCGAGACGCTGCACATCGCCGAGACTTGTCCGCTGATCCTGCCGTTTCATCGCGATCTCGACGGACTGCGCGAGGACGCCTCCGGCGCCGGCAAGATCGGCACCACCCGGCGCGGTATCGGCCCGGCCTATGAGGACAAGGTCGGCCGCCGCGCCATCCGCCTGTGCGACCTCGCCCATCTCGACGATCTGGAGCTTCAGCTCGACCGCATCTGCGCCCATCACGACGCGCTGCGCGCCGGGTTCGGCGAGGCGCCGATCGACCGCGCGCGCCTCACCGCCGACCTTGCCGAGATCGCCGATTTCATGCTGCCCTATGCCAAGCCGGTGTGGGTGACGCTCAACCAGGCGCGCAAGCGTGGCGACCGCATCCTGTTCGAAGGCGCGCAGGGCACCCTGCTGGACGTCGATCACGGCACCTATCCGTTCGTGACCTCGTCCAACACCATCGCCGGCACCGCCGCCGGCGGGTCGGGCCTGGGTCCCTCCTCGGTCGGCTTCGTCCTGGGTATCGTCAAGGCCTATACCACGCGCGTCGGCTCTGGCCCCTTCCCGACCGAGCTTGAGGATGAAGTCGGCCAGCGCCTCGGCGAGCGCGGCCACGAGTTCGGCACCGTCACCGGCCGCAAGCGCCGCTGCGGCTGGTTCGACGCCGTTCTGGTCCGCCAGTCGGCGGCCGTGTCGGGCATCACCGGCATCGCGCTGACCAAGCTCGACGTCCTCGACGGGTTCGACGAGCTGAAGATCTGCGTCGGGTACCGGCTTGGCGACAGGACCTATGACTATTTGCCCCCCCACCCGCAGGATCAGGCCAAGGTAGAGCCGATCTACGAGACGATCGAAGGGTGGAGCGAATCGACCGCCGGCGCCCGAAGCTGGGCGGAACTGCCAGCGCAGGCGATCAAATATATCCGACGGGTGGAAGAGCTGATCGAGTGCCCGGTTGCGCTCGTCTCCACCAGCCCGGAGCGCGAGGACACCATTCTCGTGCGCGATCCCTTCGCTGATTGAACGGCCTGCGGGACGACTATTCCCGCTGCTGCTCCTGCCGCCGTATCTCGTCTCCGATCTTCTGGTCGCGAACGGGATTCGACAGATTGTCGGCGCCAGGCTGGCCTGACGGAGATTGCAGGCGGCCCGGATCGCCCGGCACCATCGGGCGCGGCAGCGTATCTGCGGGCGCGGTTTGAACAGGCTCCAGCGTGTCGCCCCCCACTGTGCCGTCGGGATTGGATAACGAGGCGGGCGCAGTGTCCGGCGCGGGAAGCTGCTGGCCCGCCTGCGGCGGCATCTGCGGGGGCGGCAGTTGCGCCAGCGCGGCAGCGGGCAGGACGATCAGCCCCGCAGCGAGAAATGGGCCGATATTCATGATGCGTCTCCTATCCAGCCTACCAGATAGAGACGCACGGCCTTGGCACTCGGCCCCGGCGGCAGCGATGAAGCTGCCCCAAAGCGCGCTAAACGGTGTCGCGCTGCTCGAACCCCTCGGCATCCACCACGCCGACCTCATCGACCGAAACCTCGTCGACGCGTGCCCGCATCGGTCCCTCATGACAGCAGCGGATCAGCTCGATAATGGCCGGCTCCGGGCCCCTGGCCACGATCTCGACACTGCCATCACGGCGGTTGCGCACCCAGCCGGTCAAGTCGAGGGCGCGGGCGGTTTCGACCGTCCAGGCCCGGAAGAACACGCCCTGCACCCTGCCCCGCACGATGATGTGGCGGGCAATGGCAGGGGTCATTCGATCTGGGCCCGGTGCAGCAGCTTCTGATCGGCAAGGACCAGCGCCATCATCGCCTCCACGACCGGCGCCGCGCGGATGCCGACGCAGGGATCATGACGGCCCTTGGTGACAATATCGGTCGCATCGCCGCTCCGGTCGACGGTTTCAACCGGCGTCAGGATGGACGAGGTCGGCTTCAGCGCGACGCGCACCACCACCGGCTGCCCCGTGGCGATACCGCCAGCGATCCCTCCGGCATGGTTGGCAAGGAAGCGGGGACGACCATCGTCGCCGGGACGCATCGGATCGGCATTCTCCTCGCCCCGCAGGCGCGCGGCGGCAAAGCCGTCACCGATCTCCACGCCCTTGACGGCGTTGATGCTCATCATTCCCGCCGCCAACTCGCTATCGAGCTTGGCATAGAGGGGCGCGCCCCAGCCGGCCGGCACGCCGGTCGCCACGCATTCAACGACCGCGCCGACGCTCGACCCCGCCTTCCGTGTCCGGTCGAGCAGCTCCGTCCAACGGGCGACGGCGCCCGGATCGGGGCAGAAGAAAGGATTGTTGTCGATCTCGGCCTCATCGAACGCGGCCCGGTCGATGACGTCACCGCCGATTTCGACCAGATAGGCGCGGATGCGGATGCCGTCGCCCAAAACAGCGCGCGCCACCGCGCCCGCCGCGACCCGCGCCGCCGTTTCGCGGGCCGAGGATCGACCTCCGCCACGATAGTCGCGAAACCCGTATTTGGCGTCATAGGCATAGTCGGCATGGCCGGGCCGATAGGCCTTCGCGACTTCGGAATAATCCTTCGACCGCTGGTCGACATTTTCGATCATCAGGCTGATCGGGGTGCCGGTCGTCCGCCCTTCGAACACACCTGACAGGATCCGCACCGCGTCCGGCTCCTGCCGCTGGGTAGTAAAGCGCGAGGTGCCGGGACGCCGCCGGTTCAGCCACGGTTGGATATCATCCTCGGACAGCGCAAGGCCCGGCGGGCAGCCGTCGATCACCGCGCCCAGCGCCGGCCCATGGCTCTCGCCCCAGGTGGAGAAACGGAACACGCGGCCAAAGCTGTTCCAACTCATGGCGCATCTCCTTCCAGATCGCCCGCGTCACCACCGCTGTCGTTCAGCGCCTCGAAGGTTCGGGTCAGCTTGTCACACGCGCTTGCGGCCGCCTGACAGCTGATCTTCATGCGGATGGTCATGACGCCGCCTTCGTCTTCCACCTGCCGGCAGACAGCGGCCGGATAGGCCGGATTCTCCGCCGTCGCGAAGGTCCAGATCGCCTGATCCTCCGCCGAGACGAAGTTGACGTAGGATTTGGGCGCCTTGGCTGGCGCGAACCGCTTGTCGGCCCGGACCGCTTTTTCAAACCCGCGTGCATCCGCAGCGACGATACCGCACATCCTGTCCGACGCACCCGCAACAGGGGGAGCAGCCAGGGCCGCGACCGTGCCGCCAAATGCCGATCCCATGGAAAAGAGCGCCACCGCCCGGATCATGCCAGGGCGATATCCGGGGCGTCCTCTGCCTTCATGCCGATGACATTGTAGCCGGCATCGACATGATGAATCTCGCCGGTGACACCGGAAGCGAGATCGGACAGGAGATAGAGGCCAGCGCCGCCGACATCCTCGATGGTGACGTTACGGCGCAGCGGCGAGTTCAGCTCGTTCCATTTCAGGATATAGCGGAAATCACCGATGCCCGACGCCGCCAGGGTCTTGATCGGCCCGGCTGAGACGGCGTTGACCCGGATATTTTCCGGCCCGAGGTCCATCGCCAGATATTTGACCGAGGCTTCCAGCGCCGCCTTGGCGACACCCATGACATTGTAATGCGGCACGACCTTTTCCGCGCCATAATAGGTCAGCGTCAGCAGGCTGCCGCCGTCGGGCATCATCGCCCGTGCCCGCCGCGCGCAGGCGACGAAGCTGTAGGCGGAGATGTTCATCGTCATCAGGAAATTGTCGAGGCTGGTATCGACGAAGAGGCCGCGCAGTTCGTTCTTGTCCGAATAGCCGATGGCGTGGACCAGAAAGTCGATCGTCGGCCACCGCGCCGCCAGCGTTGCGAACGCGGCATCCAGACCCGCTTCGTCCGACACGTCGCAATCGATCAGGAAATCCGATCCCAGTTCCGCCGCCAGCGGACGCACACGCTTTTCCAGCGCCTCGCCCTGATAGCTGAAGGCAAGCTCGGCGCCGTGCCCCGCCAGTGCCTTGGCGATGCCCCAGGCCAGCGACCGATCATTGGCCAGACCCATGATCAGTCCGCGCTTGCCTTCCATTATTCCGGCCATGTTCCGCCTCTTTATACGCCTATTCCCTGTCAGCCTCCTTTAGGCCGGTCTCGGGGGTTTCCGCCAGTGCGGCGTTGAGGTGAGCGCCGAAAACCAGCCCAAGACCCACCACATAGAAGAACAGCAGGGTGATGATCACCCCGGCAAGGCCGCCATAGGTAAGGTCATAACCGCCCAGCAGACCCAGCACCTTGGGCAGCGCCATGGTCGTGCCCATCCACCACATCGCGGTGAACAGCGCACCGGGCCATTTCGGGGCGGGGCTGAAGCGGTATTTGGACGGCGTAAGCGAATAGAACAGGAAGTAGAGCGCCCCGAACAGCGCCAGCGCGGGTGCCAGGCGCGACAGACCGATCCAGCCGGCGACATCCCCGGCAAAGGGCAGCAGGCGGACCACGAACTCCTCCGCGCCGGTCAGGATGATCTGGGCTGAGAAGGCCAGCATCAGCATCACCACCGAGGCGACGATGATGGCGACCGAAGCCAGGCGATAATGCCAGAATGCCTTTGAAAATCGCGTTCCATAAGCGCGACGCAGGATGTCGCGGATCGTTTCGATGAAGCTGCCGACGGTCCACAGGCCAACGAACCCGCCCAGCCACAGCAGCAGGCCCGACCGCGCGGCAAGCACATCGGCGATCGGCTTGGCCAGCACCTCGGCAACGCTGGGCGGCAGGGTTTGCAGAAAATTCGCGACCGCCTGCAGGCTGTCCCCGTCCCGCCCGAGAATTTGCGCCAGTGCCGCCATGACTATGAAGAAGGGAAACAGCGTCATCAGTGCGAGATAGGCAAGATTCCCGGCATGGATGAAGCCGTCATTATAAACGCCGACCACCACCCGCTTCGCCACTTCGAATGGATAGGTGCCGGGTCTGACCTTGGCCAGGTGGCGGTCAAGTCCGGCTTTGGCGCGGTCGATTCGCTTGGCGCGCTGTTCGGGGGCGAGCGGTGATACATCCTGCATGGGTGACTAGACGCCGAAGCGCGCCCTCGGGTTTCCTGCCTGGCCGCCCTTCCAGTTTTGGGAGAAGGCCTTGAGGTCGGGATCGTCCCCCGGAACGTCGATCATCAGCCGCACCAGCTGATCACCGCGACCGCCCCCGGCCTTGTGGAATCCGCGTTCCTTCAACCGCATCACCCGGCCGGAGGACGAGCCCGCCGGCACCGACAGCATCACCGGCCCCTCGACCGTCGGCACCCGCACCTTGGCCCCCAGCACCGCCTCGTCCAGCCGCACCGGGAGGTCGAGGCGGACATTGTCGCCATCGCGCTCGAAATAGGGGTGAGGCTTCACGTCGATGGTCACGATCGCGTCGCCCGCGCCGCCCGGCCCCGCCTCGCCCTGCCCGGCCAATCGCCGCTGGGTGCCGCTTTCGACGCCGGGGGGCAGCTTCAGCTCAATGGTCTTGCCGTTGCCCAGCTGAACGCGCTGCGGCGTCAGCGCCGCGGCATCGATGAAATCAACCGCCAGCCGATAGGCGACGTCGGCACCCTTGGGCGCCGCCCGCCTGCCACCGAACCCACCGAAGCCGCTGCGCGCGCCGCCGAAAATCTCCGCGAACAGATCGGCCGGATCGCCTTGGAACTCGTGCGTCGCCGATCCACCCGGCCCACCGCGAAAACCGCCACCAGCGCCGTGCATGCCAAAGGGCGCGCGCGGATTGCCGTCCGCGTCGATCTCCCCCCGGTCGAAACGGGCGCGTTTCTCGCTGTCGGACAGCAGGTCATATGCGCCCGTCACTTCGGCAAAGCGTTCGGCTGCCTTGGGGTTATCCTTGTTGCGGTCGGGGTGAAGCTCCTTCGCCAGCTTGCGATAGGCCTTCTTCACGTCCGCCTCGCTGGCGCCGCGTGCGACGCCGAGTATCGTATAGGGGTCCGCCATGCCGTGCCTTTGATACCTCCGCCGCAACAGATTGGCCGACGCATCGCCGGATGCAAGGGTGTCGATGCCCCCTCCCCAATCGCACGGTCATCCCTTAAGACCACCGACGTGACCGATCCACACGCCCTTTTCGCCGCCTGGTTCGCCGAGGCCGAAGCCGCCGAGCCCAATGATCCCAACGCCATGGCGCTGGCCACCGTCGATGCCGACGGCCGCCCGTCCGTCCGCATGGTGCTGTTGAAGGGTCATTCGCCGGCGGGTTTCGTCTTCTACACCAATCTTGAAAGCCGCAAGGGCGCCGCGCTCGCCGCAAATCCGGTCGCGGCGCTGCTGTTTCACTGGAAATCGCTGCGTCGTCAGGTGCGGATCGAAGGCCAGGTCGAGCCGGTCGGGGCCGACGAAGCCGACGCCTATTTCGCCTCGCGCCATCCCGATTCGCGGTTGGGCGCCTGGGCATCAGACCAGTCGCGGCCGCTGGCCGATCGCGCTGTGTTCGAGAGCCGATTCCGCGACATGCAGCAACGTTTCGCTGACGGCCCCATCCCCCGCCCGCCGCACTGGTCGGGATTCCGCGTCGTACCCGACCGGATCGAATTCTGGCTCGACCGGGCCCATCGGCTGCACGAACGCCGGCTGTTCACCCGTGCCGGCGACGGCTGGACCGAGGGTTTGCTCTACCCGTGACCCGGGGCGCCCTCACCCGTCGCGCGGCGATGGCGTCGGTGGGCACTGCGCTGATCCTGCTGGCGTTGAAGGCGTGGGCAGCCTGGACCACGGGATCCGTCGCGGTGCTGGCCTCGCTCGCGGATACGGGGCTCGACCTGATCGCGTCCCTCGTCACCCTCTATGCGGTCCGCCTTTCGGCCGTGCCGGCGGACGACGACCATCGTTTCGGCCACGGCAAGGCGGAAGCGCTGGCCGCCCTGTTCCAGACGGGGCTGATCCTCGCCTCGGCGATCGCGATCGGCTGGCGGGGCATCGAACGACTGGGCAACCCCGGCCCGACCGCTGCGCCTGAGCACGGGATCGCCGTATCCGTGGTCGCGATGGTCCTCACCCTGGTGCTGATCACCTATCAGCGGCGGATCGTCGCCAGAACGGGATCGCTCGCCATCCAGACCGATTCGATCCACTATTCCTCTGACCTGCTGCTCAATGCAGCGGTCATCACGGCCCTGGTGCTCGATGCCTGGATCGGATTCGCCGGCGCCGACGCGGGATTCGGCATCGCCATTGCGCTATGGCTGGCGGTGGGCGCCCTCAGGGCCGCGCGCAACGCCGTCGACGAGCTGATGGACAAGGAATGGCCGGACGCGCAGCGCCAGCAGTTCCTGACGGTCGCCGCCCGTCATCCCCGGCTGCGCGGCATTCATGACATGCGCACCCGAACCAGCGGCGGGCATCGTTTCGTGCAGTTCCATGTCTGGGTCGACCCCGGGATGACGCTGGCCGAGGCCCACCGCGTGATGGACGAGGTGGAAGCCGAGCTGCGGGTGGAGTTCCCCGGTGTGGATATCATCATCCATCCGGACCCCGACGGCCATATCGACCCGCCGAGGGGGGAGCCGTGACGCGCTTCGTCCAGGTCGATGCCTTCACCGACCGGCCGTTCGCCGGCAATCCCGCGGCGGTGATGCTGCTGGACGGCTGGCCCGACGACCGCCTTCTCCAGGCGATCGCGACCGAGAACAATCTCGCCGAAACCGCCTTTCTAGTCCCAGCGGGCGACGATCACGAGCTGCGCTGGTTCACGCCGGTCGTCGAGGTGGCGATGTGCGGCCACGCGACACTGGCGAGCGGCCATGTCCTGCTGAGCGACAACCCCGCCCTGACCTCGACATCCTTCCACACGCGCAAGGCCGGGCTGTTGACGGTGAGACGCGAAGAAGGGGGCTATGCGCTCGACCTGCCCGCCTGGCGCCCCCACGCCCGGGCGCTGCCAGAGATTGCGGCGTCCCTGGGCGAAACGCCGGGGGACATGCTGTGGCACGAAGCGGGTTACGCCGTCCTCGTCTATCCCGATGAAGGCGCGGTCCGCGCGCTGTCACCCGATTTCGCGGCGCTGGCGCGACTGGGCAACATCCTCGCCATCGCCACCGCGCCGGGCGATACGGCCGACATCGTCAGCCGGGTCTTCGCGCCGGGGGCGGGCATCGACGAGGACCCGGTTACCGGCTCGGCGCATGCGGTGATCGCGCCTTACTGGGCAGAGCGGCTGGGCCGCGACCACTTCACCGCATTTCAGGCGAGCCAACGTGGCGGCCATATGCGCTGTGCCGTAAGCGGCGACCGGGTCATCCTGTCGGGGAACTGCGTGACCGTGATCGAGGGGCGCTTCAGGCTGCCCTGAGCGCCGCCGGCTCGGTCGCGTCGATCCAGCCGCCGCCCATCACCCGCTCGCCGGCATAGAATACCGCCGCCTGGCCGGGGGAGACGCCATATTCAGGCGTGTCGAACGTAACCTGCTCGCCATCGAAGCGCGCCGGGGCCGGCCTGGCCATCGACCGCACCTTGACCGTCAGCGGCAGGTCGGGGGTCGCCGCACCGCCCAGCCAGTTGACCTCGGACAGCCGCGCCGACGCCACCGCCAGCGCCCGGCGGGGGCCAACGACGACCTGGCGCGACAGGGGATCGAGGCGCACGACATAGAGCGGCTCAGGATTGCCGCCGATCTCCAGCCCGCGGCGCTGGCCGACGGTGTAGCCGACGAGGCCGCGATGCCGGCCCAGCACCCGGCCGTCGAGGTCGACGATATCGCCCGGTGCCTCGGCCTCGGGTCGCAGCTTGCGGACCAGCCCCGCATAGTCGCCGTTAGGCACGAAGCAGATGTCCTGACTATCGGGCTTCAACGCCACCGACAGCCCATGCGCCTCGGCCAGCCGGCGGACCTCCGCCTTCGGCAGACCACCGAGGGGAAAGCGCAGATAGTCCAGCTGAGCGGCCGTGGTCGCGAACAGGAAATAGCTCTGGTCGCGGGCCGGATCGGCGCCGGTCCACAGCTCGGGTCCGTCCGCGCCTGCCACCCGACGGACATAATGGCCGGTGACGAGGCAGTCGGCGCCAAGATCGCGGGCGACCCGCAGCAGGTCGGCGAATTTCACCGTCTGGTTGCAGCGCACGCAGGGGATGGGGGTACGGCCGGCAAGATAGCTGTCGGCGAACTCGTCGATCACCTGCTGGCGAAAGCGGGTTTCGTAATCCAGAACATAATGGGCGATCCCCAGCTTCGCCGCCACAGCGCGTGCGTCATGGATGTCACGTCCGGCGCAGCAGCTTTTCGCCCGGCCGACCGCTGCTCCGTGATCATAGAGCTGAAGCGTGACGCCGATCGTCTCCGCCCCCGTCGCGGCGACCATGGCTGCCGCGACCGAGCTGTCGACACCGCCGGACATGGCGACGACGATGCGCGCACCCGCCAGCGGCCGGTCAAGCTGAAGATCGAGGACCATCGCCGCGACATAGTGCCGGTGTCGCCGGCGCTCAAGCGGGGCGGGGCGGTAACCAATTCTAATCCCCTGCCTGCCTATAAACTCTCCGAAGCGCCTGCCGTTCTTCAATCTGTCGTCGCAAGCGACCCTCCGAGGGTCGCGAGAGCAGGAACAACAATGTCCCGCAACTCCGCCTTTCTGCATCGGTTCGAGGATAAGGTGGCGCGCCGCGTCGCCGCCTCGGACGGGCGCTCAGCGGGCGGGGACATGCAGGCAGCGCCCGACTTCGCCACGCTGGTCGCGGACGTCGCCCGCACCCAGGCCGCGACCGAAGCCGCCCAGGTCGAGACCGCCGTCGCCCCTGTCGAGACACCCGTCCCAGCCGCCGGCGTGGTCGACACGCTGGTCGCCGTGCTGGCGCCGGTAGCGGGGGAGCGGGTGCCATCCGGATCGTTCAACGGCACCGCCGCGCGCCGGATGCCAAGCCGGCCGCCAGCGCCCGCGGCCACGCGCCCGACCCATGGCCTGGCGCCCATCCGCACGCTGGCCGCAACCCATTGGGAGCAATCATGACCATGGTGCCCCGCGCGTTAACCTGCCTGAACCCCATCTTTACCCTGCGGGTTAGACCTTCCTTCAACTCCCGCCCGTACAAGCGAATCATATCGCGAAACGCAGTCGTATCGGCGTCGAGGACAGAGCATGCTTGAGAACCAGAAGATCCGTCCATCACAGGTGATCGGTCCCCTTGGCGAGCCGTTGACGCTCGCCTCGCTGCCCGCCGCTCACACGCGCCGCTGGGTCGTGCGCCGCAAGGCCGAGGTCGTTGCCGCCGTCAATGGCGGCCTCATCACGGTGGACGAGGTTCTGGAACGCTACGACCTCAGTCTCGAGGAATTCACCAGCTGGCAGCGCGCGGTGGAACGGTCGGGGATGCCCGGCCTGCGCGTCACCCGTATCCAGCATTATCGCCAGCTCTACGACCGCAAGCAGTAGATCAGGCAAAACCGGGGGCCGGGCGGGGGGGGGGGG
>JBBCJR010000033.1:0-61255 GCA_037190805.1 Sphingomonas sanxanigenens
GGCCCCAGCGGCCAGGCGATGGGCCTGGCGGAAGAAGGCGTGTCGCGCGAGGACGCGATCCGCATGTACACCGCCAACGGCCCCTATCTGTCGTGGGAAGAGGACATCAAGGGCACGATCGAGGCCGGCAAGCTCGCCGACGTCATCGTCCTCGACAAGGACATCCTCACCATTCCGGAGGAAGACATCCTCAACACCAATGTCGATATGACCTTCGTCGGTGGCAAGCTCGTCTACGAACGGAAATAGATAAGAAATCTGAAATTCGCGGACTTGGATTGGACAATTAAAAATGAGCTCGAATGACGGTATTTCCCGCAAGGACTTCCTGAACGGCATGACCTTCGCTGCCGGCGCTTCGCTGTTGGCGCGAGGGGCGCCGGCGCACGCGCAGGACAAGGGGCCAGATGCCTCTGCAAGAGCGCATTTCCTGGAACACGGCATCACCGAACAGGATCCGCGCTATTATCCGCCCGCCCTGACAGGGATGCGTGGCAGCCATCCGGGCTCGTTCGAGGCGGGACATATGCTGCGCGACGGGACTCGGTGGGACGATCCCGCCGCTTCGACCGACACTGGAGAGGCTTATGATCTCGTCATCGTCGGCGGTGGCATCAGCGGCCTGGCGGCAGCTCATTTCTATCGGAAGCAAAAACCCGACGCGCGCATCCTAATCCTCGACAATCATGACGACTTCGGCGGCCACGCCAAGCGCAACGAGTTCGAAGTCGAGGGCCATCATCTGATCGGCTATGGTGGCACCCAGGCGATCGAGGGACTGTCCGGCTGGAGCGACGAAGCCCGAGGCCTGCTGGCCGACATCAATCTCGATCCCGAGAAGTTCCGCGTCTATTTCGACCAAGATTTTCGCAAGAAGTGGGGCATCACCGACGCCTGCTTCTTCGACAAGGAAACCTTCGGCGTCGACAAGCTGGTGCCCGATCAGCCGGATCATCTGTTCCTGTCGATTACCGAACTGACGCCGGACAATCTGCAGAGCTTCCTCGACAAGTCGCCACTGGACCCGCAGGCCCGCAAGGACGTGATGCGGTTGCACTTCGGCACCGAGGATCCGTTGCCCGGCATGTCGGTGGATCAGAAGCGCGCATTGATGCGGCAGGTGAGCCTCAAGGACTTTCTCCTTTCCTATCTGAAGGTCCACCCTGACGTCATCGCCTATTTCCGGGGCAAGATGATGGGCGGTACCGCGCTCGCCATCGACGGCGTCTCCGCGCAAAGTCTGTTCTTCCTCATCCCCGGCCTGGGCAAGGCGCTGGGACTGACCGACGGTCGATCGTTCATGGCTGACCCCTATATCTACCATTTCCCCGATGGGAATGCGTCAATCGCCCGCATGCTGGTCCGCAAGCTGGTCCCGGGCAGCGCGCCCGGCTCGACGATGGAAGACATCGTCACCGCCAAGGTCGACTATACGACGCTCGACAAGGCCGCCTCGCCGGTCCGCATCCGCCTGAACAGCACGGTTGTCCGGGCGCGGAACATCGGTTCCGCGGCCAAGCCGGACGGTGTCGACATCACCTACATGCGCGACGGCAAGCCGTATCGCGTGCGCGGCAAGCAGGCGATCCTTGCCTGCTGGAACATGATCATCCCCTATATGTGTCCCGAGCTGCCTCAGGCGCAGCGCGAAGCACTGTCCTTCGGAGCCAAGGCGCCACTGGTCTATGGCACGATTGCCATTCGCAACTGGCGAGCGTTCCACAAGCTGAGGGTCGGGACGATCTATTGCCCGACCATGTATTTCTCGGAAGTCTATATCGACTTTCCAGTCAGCATGGGCAGCTACAAGTTCAGCGAAAGTCCGGACCTTCCAGTCCTGCTGCATCTGGTCCGTACGCCCTGCGCTCCTGGCCTGCCGCCCCGCGACCAGCACCGCGCCGGGCGAATGGAACTATTCACGACGCCATTCGAGGTGTTCGAGCGCGAAGTGCGGGCGCAGCTCGATCGCATGCTAGGTGCCGGCGGCTTCCAGTCCGATCGCGACATTGCCGCGATTACGATCAACCGCTGGCCACACGGCTATGCCGACGGTGCCAGAGCGCTGGGCGATCCAGACTGGCCTGAAGACCAAGAGCCCTATGCCATCGGACGCCGGCGGTTCGGAGCGATCTCGATCGCCAACGCCGACGCAGGTGGCATCGCGGAAACCTATTGCGCCATCGATCAGGCCCATCGGGCCGTTGAGGAAGTGCTTACCGCTATCTGAAGCCGTCGAGGGGGAGCCATACTGGTTGATCGATTATCGCCACAACCGTCGGCCTTCATCGGCGCCACCAGAACCGGTCTCGCCGTGCCAGCTTGAAGCCGCTTTCTTTGCCCCTAAGGAACGATCGCCAATCCATCGCCATTGCGGCCGGCCGCTATACGGCGCAGTACCCTGCCGGTCGCCAGATCGATCTCGGCGACCTGATCGCGTCCGGTCTCAGCCGCGTAGAGATGTTTTGAATCCGCACTGAACAGCAGCGTCACCTGCCCTGCCGCCCGTTCGCCCGACACTTTTATCTTTCGCAAGGGCTTTCGGGTTTGCGCATCGAAGAGGTCGATCGTGCCGTTATAGATGTTGCTGGTCGCAACCATTTTCCCATCGGGACTGGTGAGGACGCGTATCGCCACCGGATCAACCAATCTCTCCGCCAACTTCTCGCCACTGTGTGTATCGTAAATCTGGACGCGCGGCGCCGACAGATCGCCCACCCACAGCTCGCGCCCGTTCTTTGTCAGGGACAGCCCCTCGGGACGCCCCCCGACCGGCAGGTCACGAATTTTCTTCCCTTGTTCCAGATCGAGAACGCTGATCGTTCCGGCCTGGATATTGGATGTATAGGCTGTCCGTCCATCCGGCGCGACCACGACCATGTGCGAGCCTTCCTCGTCGGTCGGGATCGACTTGATCTTGTCATCTGGGCTGATGACGACGACCGACCGACTACCTTCGGCGGCCGCCACCAGGCGACCGTCCGCCAGCCAAACTAGGCCATGCGGCTCCTTGTTGGGGCTAAGCTCGATCGTCCGCGACTTGGTTCGGTTCGCGACATCGAAGATGTCGATCGTGGTGCCCCCATAAGCGACCACCGCAGCCTGCTTGCCATCCGACGACAAGGCGATCTCATGGGGCTGCGGCCCGGTGCCCAGACGGGCCAGCTCCTTGCCGGACGTCAAAGCAATGATGCTCAACGTATCCTCGCCCTTGTTGCTGACCAACAGCGTCTGGGCCGAGGCGGTGCCTGCCAAACAGGACACCGAGCAGAGCAGAATTGCAAGCATAAGACGCATGGTGAAGTCCCGGTCAGAGTCAGGTCGTTTAGTTTGCCGCGAACGCCATCCAGCCCGAACCATAATCGTTGCCGCCGATCGGTACGAGCAGGATTTGCTTGCCCCCCGCCATATAGGAGATCGGGCCGCCCGTCGTTCCGGCCGGGATCGGCGTTTCCCACAATTTCTGCCCGCTCACCTTGTCGAACGCGCGCAGCTTGTGGCCGGAATTGATCCCCGCCTGACCAAACAGCGCGTCAGACGCGTCGCCGAGGAACAGCAAGGTCTTCGTGACCAGCGCCACCGGCCGGCCGATATTGCCGAGTTCCGGCAGGTTCAATTCTTTCAGTCCGGGCAGGTCGCGCGGGCCGGGACCGTTCGCCACGGTCCACAGCTTGTCCCCCTTGTTCATGTCGAAGGCGGTGATGCGGCCATAAGGACCCTTCAACAGCGGCAGACCATCGGGACCGGGACCATAGGGTTCCATCCGGCGCGGCGCCGCGCGCCCTCCGCCCATGTCAAAACCATAGGCGATCGTCGCTTGCGGATCGGTCAGCTTCTTAAGGCCGAAGACACCCGGCAAGGTCATCGACACCGCATAATAGCGGCCTGTCTCCGGATCGAACGCCCCGGTATTCCAGTTCCCGGTTCCCCAGGCCCCAGGCATGGCGAGCGTGCC
This sequence comes from Sphingomonas sanxanigenens, assembly GCA_037190805.1. Lineage (GTDB taxonomy): Bacteria > Pseudomonadota > Alphaproteobacteria > Sphingomonadales > Sphingomonadaceae > JBBCJR01. The sequence goes on from JBBCJR010000033.1 coordinate 3,953, forward strand.
CTTCTTGCCACCGGTCGCGCTCTCATCGAGCGAAGGCGGTGTGAACAGCCGACCATAATTATAGTCGGCGAGAAACGCCTTGGCCTTCGCCTTCAACTCAGGCGTGTAGTCAATCAGGTCGTCATCACTGATGCCCTGCCGGTCGAACGCCGGCGGCTTGGTCGGGAAAGGCTGGGTCGGCGACAGCTTTTCGCCGGGAATGGTCGATTGCGGCACCGGCCGCTCCTCGATCGGCCACACCGGCTTGCCGTTGCGCCTGTCGAACACATAGAGGAAGCCGGTCTTGTTCGGCTGGATCACGGCGGGGATGACCTTGCCGTCAACCTTGAGGTCGGCCAGCGTCGGCGGCGAGGCATTGTCCGAATCCCACACATCGTGATGGACCATCTGGAAATGCCAGACCAGCTTGCCGCTCTTGGCGTCGAGGGCAATCAGGCTGTTGCTATAGAGGTTGTCGCCCGGACGGTGGCCGCCATAGAATGAATTGGTCGTTGTCGACAGCGGGATATAGACGATTCCCAACTTCTCGTCCGCCGCCAGCGGCGCCCAGGCGCCCATATTGCCCGAATAGCTCGCCGCGTCGGCAGGCCATGTATCATAGCCCGGTTCGCCAGGCCGGGGCAGGATGTGGAAGGTCCATACGAGCTTGCCGGTGCGCACGTCGTAGCCGCGAATATCCTCGGGACGGGCTTCCTTGGTGTTGCCACCATCGGCATAGCCCCCGCCGGCCTTGCCACCGCCCTGACCGCTCATAACGATGACGTCGCCGACGATGATCGGGCCATTGAAGCCGAACCAGACGGCTTGATCCGGCGTCTCGCGATTGAGCGACACCCGCCCCTTGTCGCCGAAACTGGTGATGATCGAACCGTCATCGGCGTTGAGGGCATAGATATGCTCGCCGCGCACGGCGATGATCCGCCGATCATTGCCGCTCTGCCAATAGTCGACGGTACGGGTGCTTTGCCCGGCAGCCTCCTTGAGCGTGTTGGCGAACGGTTTCTGCACCCATTTGGTGGCGCCTGTCGCCGGATCGAACGCCTCCACCAGACCCACCGCATTCGGCGCATAGAGCGTGCCGTTGATGAGGATCGGCGTGCCGCGCAGATAGTTGGAGGGCGTCAGATCCGGGAAAGCCGCTTTGATCGATTTGTCCAGCCCAGGCCGCGTCCAGATCGGCTTCAGCTGACCCACATTAGCCTTGTTGATCTCGCCCAGCGCCGAATAGCGATCGAACCGCTTGCTGCCACCGAAATAGGACCAATCGCTTTTAACTGACTCAGCCAGCGCGCCGCTTGCCGCACTCGAAAGAACCAGCGCCGTTACGGCGACCCCCAGCCACGCTCTTGCCTGCTTCATACCCACTCCCCCTGTTTTCGCCGCCTTCGCCCCCTAGACGCTCATCTCTCGAGTAACTTCATCCTCAGTCGAGTGACATGGGAGGTCATAAACGCGGCGGCGTCATTGATGCTTCAATAACCTGCGTCAGGCAGTGTGTAACAGGTTATTTTTAATCAGGTCAGGTCGACTTTAATCGTCGATGGCTGCTCGATGACGCCGACTCATGCGCAAAAGAGCGGTCGACACTGTCGCTATTATATCAGCCGAACCGCATCCGATGACGCGACGCCAGTACTCAGGTTGGCAGCGCGCGAGATCGAGGCGGCCGTGATCCAGGGGCTGATCGGATGGTTCCGGGATCGACCGCGGCTAGCTGGTATCATTGATGATCCCGACATGTACCTTGACCAGCTGGTTCGATCGACGTCGGCTTATGTTGAGGTCCTTGAGGGCGGATCGGCATCTGCCCAACAGGAACTCTTGCTGGAGTTGGGTTGCCGGATCGAGATCGGTGATGCGGAGATGGCCATTGCCCTATCCCTTGCGGATGCTCCAGCGCATCTGCTCGTACCCATCACCTTGACGCGGGTTGGCATCGAAATGCGCATGATCCTGGCCAACGAGACGGTCAACAATGCGCGTCGCGATCCAGCGCTGATCGGGCTGCTAGTCCGCGCCCATCCAGCTCAAGCGACTCTGGCGATTGAAGCTGATCGGACCAAGGTCGAGAAGGACCAGCTCAGCCGGCTGACGCGGCTGACGTATCCGGCGTCGGACATCGTTGGCGCGATCCTGGCCGGACGGCAGCCGGCATCGCTCACTGCCCGCACTCTCGCCCGGGTCGGCAAGTTACCGATCGGCTGGGCCGACCAGCGTCACACGCTCGGGTTCTGAGCATCGCATCAGCATCGCTACGCAGGACACGAAATCGGCCTGCTGAGAAAACTGCCGAAAAAAGCCTTAAATCCGCCGGACAGAAACGTCTCTGGCCTGCTCAGCGATGCACCGACCTATGTAACCAACGGAGAATACGGGAGAAATCTGGCCCGCCCCCAAAACCACCCGACCCGTCGTGGGGACGTCGGCAGAGTGGTGCCCCGGGAGAGACTCGAACTCCCGACCTGCGGTTTAGGAAACCGTTGCTCTGTCCTGCTGAGCTACCGGGGCAAGCCAAGGGTTCGTAGATTTGCCGCTTCGGGCGGTCAACGCCAAAGGCGCTCGCGGCCGTGCAGGAATTATTGACATATCGGCGCTATCGCCAGCCCTGAACAGGCAGGAGCGAATGATGCGGTTGGTGGTGACGATTGCGGGGCTGGCGGCGATGGCGGGCACGCCCGCGATGGCTGCAACGGTGGTGGAACGGGCAAGTTTCGACAGCAGCACCGGCGCCTCGATCGCGCGTTTCGATTCGACTCTGGGCACGCTGCGTTCGGTGCAGATTGATCTCGTCGCACTCTTGGGCGGCGATTACATGTTCTTCGGCTTCGATGGTGCCACGTTGCGTTCCGTCGCCGTCAGCGGCGACTATCAGTTCGAGATTCCCGGGCTTTCGACGAGCTTCCGCATCGACGAGACTGTTATCCCCACCAATCCGGGCCAGACATTCGGGACGGCCATGGCCCAGATCAGCCGATCCTGGACGCTGACCGGGGCGCAGGCCGCGGACTGGCTGGGCTCGGGGACGGTCTGGGCCACCGGCGGCGGCCCGGCGAGCCTGCGCGGCAATGTCGATGGCGACGGCTTTTTCGAAGCAGGCAATCGCGGCATGTCGGGCGGCGATATCACGGTGACCTATGATTATGCCGAGGCCGGCCTGACGCGGACCAGCCTGTCTCCCGTGCCCGAACCCGCCGCCTGGCTGCTGATGATCGCGGGTTTCGGCCTGGTCGGATATGTCCTGCGGCAGCGGCGCAGGCGCGGCGCGGTCCTGATCTGACGCGAGGATCAGCCGTCGAGGCGGCGCTTGGTGGGGAACGGCATGGGCGCGACCGGCACGCCATCGTCGAGAAGTGACTTTACCTCGTCCTGCGTCGCCTGACCGTAGATTCCCCGTTCGGGCGTCTCCCCGAAGTGCATTGCCCGCGCCTCCTCGGCGAACGCCTCGCCAACGAAATCGGCGGTGCGTTCGATTTCCGCCTGCGCGGCGGCAAGGGCGCGCATCAAGGCTTTCACAGGCTGGCCATCGCCGCCCGTCACCGTCTGGGCGCCCGCCGGACTCCGATTTCCCTTTGGCGACACCGCAGGCGCCATGACCGCCTTCTGTATCGCGCGATTACCACACAGCGCGCATTCGACCAGGCCGCGCGCCAGCTGGCCCTCATAATCCTCGGAGGAGCCGAACCACGCTTCGAACACATGCCCATCGGGGCATTTGAGGTCGAAGACGATCATTCGACCACCCTGGGGGGTGCGATGGGACGGCGGTGGGCGATGGCCGGTACCCGCGCCCGTGCCGTATCGACCAGAGCCGGATCGAGATCGACAATCCCTAGCCCCGGCGCCTCACCCATATCGAGCAGCACCTGACCCCAGGGGTCGATAGCCAGCGAATGGCCATAGGTGCTGCGGCCATCCTCATGGCGGCCCGTCTGTGCAGCGGCGATCACAAAGGCCCCGGCCTCGATCGCCCGCGCTCTCAGCAGGACGTGCCAATGCGCCGACCCTGTCGGCACGGTGAAGGCGGCAGGGACCGAAAGGATCGTCGCGCCGGCGCCCGACAGCGCGGTGTAGAGCGCAGGGAAGCGCAGATCGTAGCAGATGCTGAGGCCCAGACCGCCCCATGGCGTCGTCGCCACCACCGTACCGTCGCCGGCACGATAGGCCGCCGATTCGCGATAGGTTTCGCCCGACGGCAGATCCGCGTCGAACAGATGAATCTTGTCGTAATGGGCGCGGATTGCTCCCGCAGGGTCGATCACGAAGCCGCGATTGACCAGCCGCTCACTGCCGTCATCGGCTTTCAGGGCCAGGGATCCCAGATGCAGCCACAGCCCGAGCCGGGCGGCGGCCGCGCGTGCGGCCTGCAACACCGGATCGTCCGCCTCCACCCGTGCCGTGGCGAGCAACCGGGCACGATCGCGGTCGAGGAAGCCGCTCATTTCCGGCGTGAAGGCCATATCCGCGCCACGCTGGCGGGCCTCCTCCAACCCGGCAACCAGATGCCGGGCGCTTGCAGCCGGATCGATGCCGGTAGTGGTCTGGAGAATGGCGGCGCGCATCGTGTTTGGAGTCAGCCGATCCCCAGCATGGCATCGAGGCGCCCGGCGCGTTCCAGCGCCATAAGATCATCCGATCCACCCACCAGTGCGTCGTCGATGAAAATCTGCGGTACGGTGGTGCGACCAGGGGCGCGTTCCAGCATTTCCTGCCGCTTCGGGCCGCCCATGGTGATGTCATATTCCTCGAACGCGACACCCTTGTCGGCGAGCAGGCGTTTGGCGCGCGTGCAATAGGGGCACAGGAATTTGGTATAGATTTCGACCCGGGCCATTTTTGTCAGATCTCCAACCACGTCGGTCTGAGGTGCGAAGCTCGGGCACGATTGTCAATCCCGCAGCGCCCGTGCCCAGCACAGCAGACGCACCGAATCCGCCCCAGCGCGCTTCAGGGCATCGGCACAGGCATCGGCCGTGGCGCCGGTGGTCAGCACATCGTCGATCAGCAGCACCGGGCGCCCCGTCAGGGCAGCGCGCGCTCCGTCTGGAACACGAAACGCGCCGGCGACATTGCGGCGGCGTGCGGCGGCACCCGCATGACCGCTGGCCTGCGTTTCCCGCACACGAACCAGCGCGTCCGGCATAGTGGGCACAGCGGCCTCGCGCGCCAGACGCGCGGCGATCAACGCCGCCTGATTATAGCCGCGCCGCCATATCCGCCAGCGCGCCAGCGGAACCGGCACCAGCAGCACGTCCGGTTCCCGCAGCCAGTCGGCGGCCACGCGCGCCATCTGCCGCGCCATCATCGCGGCATGATGGGGTCGACCGCCATGCTTGAAGCGCATCAGCACCTGACGCGGCACCGCATCATAGGCGATGGCGGCCCGCGCGCCGTCGAACAGCGGCGGCCGCGCCAGACAGGCCCCGCATAGGGCATCGGCGCCCCGGTCATAGTCGAATGGCGTCCCGCATCCCGCGCACCAGGGCGGACCCAGAAATCTGAGGTCTCTCCAGCAGGTCCCGCAGAACAGCCCATCACCGCCGACCACCGCGCCACAACCCGGACAACGGGGTGGCAGCGCGAAATCCACGACCGGGCGGATCAGACGACGCAGCATGAGCGCAATGCTAGGCGATTCGGCGCGGGCGGGAAATCGCTCCCAGCTTTACGCCATCGGGACCAGGCTCCATAGGCCGGGCGATGGATCAGGCCGAACCCTTTGACCGAACCCTGCGCCGGCAGCGCCGCGACCGCGCGGCGGACGGCTTTGCCGATGCCGCGTTCCTGCGCACCCATATGGTCGAGGAGTTGCGCTTCCGCCTCGCCGCCGTCTCGCGCCGCTTCACGGACGTGCTCGATCTCGGTTGCGCCGATGGCAGCCTCGGCCGGGGACTGCCGGGGGTGCGCGTTATATCCGCGGACGCCGGGTTCAAATTCGCCCGGGCTGCGGGCGGCATCCAGTGCGACGAGGATCGCCTGCCCTTCGCCGATGGCAGTTTCGATCTGATCGTGTCGGCGGGCGCGCTTCACGCAGTCAACGACCTGCCGGGTGCCTTGACCCTGATTCGCCGTGCGCTGCGTCCGGACGGGCTGTTCATGGCCGCCTTCGTCGGGGGTGAGACCCTGGCTCGGACGCGCGCTGCGCTGCTGACCGGGGAAGTGGCGGTGCGTGGGGCGGTGAGCGCCCATGTCGCTCCGATGGTCGACGTGCGGGGCGCGGGCGACCTGCTGCGCCGCGCCGGATTCGCGCTGCCCGTCGCCGACAGCGAGCGGGTGACCGTGCGTTATGACAGCCTCATCGCCCTTGCCGCCGATGTTAGGGCGATGGGCGAAACCAACATTCTGGCGACGCGCGACCGTTCGCCGCTGCGCCGTGACGTGCTGGAGGCGGTGGCAGGCGCGTTCGCGGACATGGCCGATGCCGACGGGCGGGTCAGCGAGACGGTGGATATCCTCTATCTCACGGCCTGGTCGCCCGGCCCCGGTCAGCCCCAGCCATTGGCGCCGGGGTCTGGAAAGGTGTCGCTCGCCAGCATCCTCAAGCCTGCGTCATAGCAAGGCGTCGAGCAGCCCAATCAGCGGCGCGTCCGCCGGCGGCATCGGCAGGGCGTGCAGATCCACCGGCCGCATCCATTTCAGCGCCGTCGCGTGGCGCGGCGCCGGCGTGCCCCGCCACTTGCGGCAGACATAGAGCAGCAGCAGCAGGTGCCGGTCGGCCAGCGGCGCGCTGGCAAAGGCCGCGGGCGCCAGGCACGACTCCCAAGTGGCGATGCCCAGTTCCTCTTCCAGTTCGCGGATAAGCGCCGCCTCCGGGGTCTCGCCCGTTTCGACCTTGCCGCCGGGAAATTCCCACAGGCCGGCCATCGGCAGGCCGGGCGGACGCTGCTGGACGAGCACCCGGCCATCGGCGTCGACGAGCGCGGCGGCACTGACGGTCAGCAATGACGCATTCGATCCGGACACAATTTAAACCTTTCGTAATCCCGTCTCTCCTAGGGTCCGCCATCGCCTAACGCCAGCGAGTGGAGACACACATGCCGGGCCTGCTGAAACGCCTGCGGCAGAATGAGCGCGGGGCGACGCTGATCGAATATGCCCTGATCATCTCCCTCGTCGTCCTGATGATGGTGGGCGCGCTGAAAATGTTCGCCGGAGAGGCGATCAACATGCTGAATCGCGTTTCGAACGAAGTCGTCAGCAACGCCTGAAAGCTGATCCATTTAAGGATTTCTCAACTCCTCGCCTCCTAAAGGAAAGGGGCTGACCCGGCCCGGTTGCCGGCGGCGAACCGGGTTGCGTCGACAGAAATTACAGGAGACCATCATGGCGTTCATTCGTAAGCTTGTTAAGAATTCCAAGGGTGCGACCGCGATCGAGTACGGTCTGATCGCCGCGCTCATCGCCGTGGCCGCGATCAGCGCCATGGGCGCGCTGGGCAACCAGCTGAAGACCACTTTCAACAACGTTTCGACTGGCATGCAGAACAACTAATTGCCAGACGGACTGTTGTGACGGACGAGGCGGCGGAGCGATGGCTCCGCCGCCTTTTCCTTTTTGTTTCGATAGCGAATCGAAAGGCGGGATGGCCGCCCCTCGATCGTCTCAGTTGCCCGCGACGATCAGCTTGACCCGCTCACCAGGCTTTGGCGCCGCGTTCGCGGCCAATGCATTCAGCACCAAGAAGCGCTCCACCTGATTGTCCGCATAGCCCATGCGGCGGGCCAGGGACTGAATGCTGTCACCCTGACGGACGGCCACCACCTGCACCCGCTTGCCGCGCACTTGCCCCGCTTCGCTGTCGCTGAGCCGACGGACCGATTCGACCAACGACCGGAATGGCCCCAAGCCCGATCCAGCCGGCGCGATGGTGAGGAAATGATAGGCACTGTCGCCACCCCAGCGATAGGCGGTGACGGTGACGTCAACCTGGCCCGATTTGGTCGAGGCCCGCGTCGTGGCGCTGGCGGTCTCAAGGCCGTTGATCCGCCCCGATCGAATGTCGAGGCTGGGCGACTGGCCACTGGAACTGGTCAGGCCGGTGAACACCTTCGTGACATAATTGTCGAGCCCGCCGCCGCCGAGCGTGCCGCCGCCGAACTGCGCCTGCCCGCCCGATCCCTGAACGGTCACGGCCGTCGGGCTGTTCTGCATCGCATAGCCCTGCGGTGCGACGAAGGCGAGTTTCAGGTCCGGATGGCGGAAGGTGCTGCCATCGATGACGCCCTGACTGGGATCATCATCATAGATGACCCCGTTCAGTGCTGTCAGGAAGGCGTCGCGATTGCGGACTCCGCGCTGGGCGGTGACGCCGGTTTGCGACGCCGCGCGCCGGGCGCGCTTGACCCGGTCAGGGGTGTTGGGATGCGAACTGGCCCATGTCGGCATGCTGCGCGCATCGTCCCGCCCGGCGGCGCGGGCATCGAGTTGCGACTGTGCGTCAAGCGACGCCAGCATGTCCGCGGCCGCGCCTGGATCATAGCCCGCCCGCGCCAGATACCGGATGCCCAGGTCATCCGCCTCATATTCCTGACTGCGCGAATAGGAGAGCGTGTAAAGCTGCGCCGCCTGCCCGGCGACCTGCGCCAGTTCGGACGATCCGGTCAGCACGCCGACGATCATCGAACCGATCGAGCCGATCGTGGACCGGGTATTGCGCTTGTTGGAATGGCGCGCCGCGACATGGCCGACCTCATGCCCCAGCACCGATGCCAGTTCCGCCTCGTCGTTCATCAGCGCCAGCAACTGCCGGGTGACATAGACATAGCCGCCGGGAATGGCGAAGGCGTTGTTCACCGGCGAGTTGAGCAGGGTGATGGTGAAGTCTGATTGCGAGTTGGACAATCCCGACTGGACCGCGATCTTGCGTCCGACCTGCGTGACATAGCCCGTCTGCGAGCCGGTATAGGCGCCGCCGAACTCTGCGAGCAGCTGCGGATGCGCCTCCGCTCCCAGCCGCTTGTCGCTGGCCGAGATCGATCGCGCCTGCTGGGCATCGACGGGCGCGTGAGTGAAGATCGTCGCAGCGCCGAACGCTGCGGCAATCACGGCAGCGGCGGGAAGGCTGGGGCGACGCGCCAAGGTCTTCAACATTGGGCCGGCGTTCCTCATGACTGGCGTTGGCTCCGTAACAAACGGTGGGCGGTGATACCCGGTTCCAATCGCTACGCCGTCAGATCGCCCGCCCGATGTCAAGGAACTTGGTGCGCCGCTGACGACGCAACTGGTCGGCGGGCTGCGGCGCGAGGGTCGCCAGCTCATCCTCGATGGCATCGCCCAGCGCGCGGATCGCAGCCGCCGGATCACGATGCGCGCCACCCGTCGGCTCCGGCACGATGCGATCGATGACGCCCAGCCGTTCGAGGTCGGCGGCGGTGATCCGCATCGCCTCGGCCGCGTCGCCGACCTTGTCGGTGGTCCGCCACAGGATCGAGGCGCAACCTTCCGGGGAGATCACCGAATAGATCGCGTGCTCGAACATCAGCACCCGGTTGGCGGCCGCCAGCGCCACCGCGCCGCCCGAGCCGCCTTCGCCAACGATGGCCGCGATCAGCGGCACGCCCAGCTTCAGGCACATCTCGGTGCTGCGGGCGATCGCCTCGGCCTGGCCGCGCTCCTCCGCCTCGACGCCGGGAAAGGCGCCGGCGGTGTCGACCAGGGTGACGACCGCCAGGCTGAAGCGGTCGGCCAGCTCCATCAGGCGGATCGCCTTGCGGTAGCCCTCGGGCTTGGCCATGCCGAAATTATGGCGCAGGCGGCTGACGGTATCCGCCCCCTTCTCGTGTCCGATCACCATCACCGGGCGGCCTCGGAAATGACCAAGGCCACCGATGATCGCCGGATCGTCGGCAAAGGCCCGGTCGCCTGCCAGCGGCATGAAGCCATCGACGAGACCGGAGACATAATCCTTGAAATGCGGCCGTTCGGGATGCCGGGCGACCTGCGTTTTCTGGAACGGCGTCAGCTTCGCATAGGTGTCCCGCAGCTGGCGGTCGGCCTTGGCCTGCAGCTTCTCGATCTCGGCGGCGATATCGACGCCACCATTGTCCTCCGCAGACTGGCGAAGCTCGTCGATGCGGCTGACCAGTGCTGCGACCGGCTTTTCGAAGTCTAGATAGGCGACCATGCGGCCTCGCGGTTACGGCCGCTTGGGGCCGTCGTCAACGAGAGGATGCTTGGCGGCCACCATCTCGACCAGCGAATCCGTGGTCAGATGGGTGTAGATTTCCGTCGTCGCGATGCTGGCATGGCCGAGCATCGTCTGCAGCGCGCGCAGGTCCGCCCCACCCTCCAGTAGGTGCGTGGCGAAGGCATGGCGCAGGACATGGGGCGACAGGCGGTCTGGGGGAATCCCGGCCTCCGCCCCCAGTTCGCGGACCAGCTGGAACAGGCGGACGCGGGTCAGATGCGCCTTGCCCGAGGGAAACAGATAGCGCCCACCGCTAGCAAGGCCGGCGGCATGCGCGGCGACGGCGTCGAGGGCCCGGGCCGAAATCGGCACCAGCCGTTCCTTGCCGCCCTTGCCGTTGACGATGGCGAAGGGCTGGCCGGGCCGAATCGCCTGCACGGGCAGCGACACCAGCTCGCTGGCCCTGAGGCCCGAACCGTAGAGCAGCTCGATCAGCGCCCTCAGCCTCAGCGTCGCCGGGCCGGGCCGGGCCGCCTCGCGCGCGTCGAGCGCCGCGAACAACGCCTCGACATCGTCGGTGGTGAGGGACCGCGGCAGCGGGCGGCCCCGCCGCGGACTGGGCAGGGCCAGCGCCGGATCATCGGCGCGAAACCCTTCCTCGACCAGAAACGCGAAGAAGCCACGCGCGGACGAAGCGCGGCGGGCGGCAGTCGTAGGCGCGAAGCCGGTCCAGCTGTCGGCCAGGCGGGCGACATCGATCTCGTTCGCTGCCGCCAGCCGGCCACCCAGGGTTTCGGATGCCGATTCAAGATCGCGACGATAGGCGGCGATGGTGTTGGCGGCGGCGCCTGCCTCGGCTGCCAGGGCCTCCAGAAAGCGGCCGATCAGCTGCCGGTCGTCGGACGCCGCCGGGCCGGCGGGTCGGCTCATGTCCGGGCGACCGCCTCGGCCGCCAGCATCCGTGCCTCAGCTTCCAGACCGACCTGCTTCAACGCCGCCACGATCCGATAAAGATGCATCGGCGGCACACCGCGCCAGTTCCCCGTCTGCATGCCAAGCGCGGCAAGCACCGCGACCTCGCCGCGCCGTCCGGCCTCGGCCGCACGATCGAGGCGTGCCAGATAGCGGTTCTGGTGATCGAGGCCGGCGCCGAACTCTCCGCCCAGCCGGGCCGCATCGGCCGGTGACATCCGCCCCAGCCCGGCCAGCCCGGCCAGCGCCAGACGCGCGCGCGGGCTCGCCGCGCCGCCCGGCTGGCGCGCCGCCCAGCCCGACAGCCGCGCCGCCGACACCGGCACGCCATCTCCCGGCGCACCAAGCGCCAGCAGGATCCATGCCTGGTCCGCCGCCTCGGCATCCATGCTCGATACCACCGGCCACCAGCGTGCCGCCTGCCGGTCCAGCCCGACCGACAGCATCGACGCGATCAGCACCGCCGCGTCGTCGGCAAGGCTAGCCGCCGGCTGGATGCGGCCGGCAGCGCGCGCCGTGGCGATATGGCCGGCGTAGACCTGATCCGGGCTGTCGCCCTTCCACAACGCCTTCATCGCGTCGAGGCGATCGTCGACGTCGTCGGCCACATAAGCGGCGCGCAGACGGCCGGCCGGCGTGTCGGCGATGGCGAAGCTGTCGGTCTGATCGGCCAGCGCGGCATGAAGGTCGACGAGGTCCGCCGACGAGGCGACGCCCATCACCGCCGCGCGCCGCGCGCCGGCGAGGCGGGGCTCGAGATCGAGCAGCGGCGCCGACGCCCGCCAGGCGAGAACGCGCGGCGCGGCCTTGTCCAGCAGCCGGTCGGGAATGTCGATGCCCGCCGCCGTGGCCAAGCCATAGCGATAGATGGTCAGGCGATCCGCCTCGTTCCAGTCCATGTTGACCGACCGGCGTCCGCCCGCGCCGGCGGACGCGATCCGTTCGGCGAGCAGCAGGTCGACATTACCCAGCAGCCGACGGTCACGCGCACGATCGATAAGCGCGGCGGCGAGGCTGGTTTCACCGCCAAGACCAGCGCACATGGCGCGCGCGACCTGCCAGAACGGGTCCTTGCGCGCGTTGGCGCCCGCTTCCGCCATCGGACAGACGAGGCCGATGTCGCCCGACGCCAACGCCACCTGACCGGCGACATCGTAGAGGCGGTTGGTATAGCGGTCGGCGCCGATACCCCCGATCAGCAACTGCGCACCCGCGACATCACCCATGCGCAGCATCAGCCACGCCCGCTCGGCCACCCAATCGGCGGCGCGGACGCCGGCTGGCGTCGCGACACGCGTTGCCAGCGCGCGCCTGAGGATGATCGACATCCAGCGCGAGGGCCCTGGCGCGTCGAGCCGCCGCATCAGCCCGGCCAGATAGCGCCCGTCGACGCGGCCGAACGCGTCGGCGCCATAGCCGCCATTATCAGGGCCCATGAACCCGGCGACGTCGATCGACCGGCTGACCGCCGGCGGCAGGCGATAGACGCCGTCGTTCGCCGCGTCGGCCAGCGCTTCGGCGGCGATCGCTTCGGGCGTCAGCTCAGGCGGCGCAATCGCAACCGGCGCCGGCCCGGCAGGAGCCGCCGGCGCCGAGGCTGCGGGCGTTGCGGGCGCGGGTGCCGAAGGCGGGCTCGCGGCGGCTGGGGGAGGTGCCGGCGGCGGATTGCCGAAGCCGGGCGGCAGCAGCGATTCGGGTGCGTCCTGGCTCAGCGCCGGCCACGCCCCCGCCAGCGCCACGCCAAGCGCTCCGTAAAGGACGTAGCGACGGCGCGGACCCGACATGCCCAGGCCCCTAGTTCGCCAGCACTTCATTGGTGACCGGCTTCTCCACCGGCTGGAGCGGCACTTCCGTATTCATGAACGACAGGCCAGCAAGCACGGCGATGACGATCACGACGAGGATGATCAGCCACAGGGAGAGACGCGACATAACCTTGAAACCTTCCTGTTCGATCCATCGGCTTTTGCCGGGACGCCCGGCCTGTGTATAGCCCTTGCCGGCCATGACGTCTTCAAAAGCCATACCGCCCGTCGCGCCGGGCCAGCGACCCATCGTCCTCATCGGACTGATGGGGGTCGGCAAGTCGACCGTCGGCAAGCGACTGGCGGTTCGGCTCGGCATGCCCTTCGTCGATGCCGACCATGCTATCGAGGATGCAGCCGGTCTCAGCATCCCGGAAATCTTCGATCGCTTCGGTGAGGCGCATTTCCGCGATGGCGAGCGCCGGGTGATCGCCCGGCTGGTCGAAGGGCCGCCGAAGGTCATCGCCACCGGGGGCGGTGCGTTCATGAACGACGAGACCCGCGCACTGATCTTGGAGAAGGCGCTGGCGATCTGGATCGACGCCGATATCGACACGCTGGTCGAGCGGGTCCGCCGACGCGACAACCGACCGCTGCTGCGCGACCGCGACCCGCGCGCGGTGCTGACCGAACTCGCCGCGATCCGCAATCCGATCTATGCCCAGGCCCCGATCAAGGTGACCAGCCGCCAGGCGCCGCACGAGGTCACCGTCGACGCCATATTGGAGGCGCTTCCCAAATGACCCGCATCGATGTTGCCCTCGGCAAGCGATCCTATCCGATCCTGATCGAGGCCGGCCTCATCGGCCGCGTCGGGGCGACGCTGGCACCCTATGCGCGCGACGGTCGACTGATCGTCGTTACCGAAGAGGTGGTCGAGAAGACCCAGGGCGCTCGTTTCGCCGCCGCCCTCGCTGCCTCCGGCATCACCGCCGAAACCATCGTCCTGCCGGCGGGCGAAGGCACCAAGAGCTGGGACCAGCTCGCCCGCCTCACCGACCGTCTGCTCGCCTTGGGAGTCGAACGGGGCGATCATGTCGTCGCACTGGGCGGCGGCGTGATCGGCGATCTGGTGGGCTTCGCCGCCGCGATCCTGAAGCGCGGCTGTGGCTTCGTGCAGGTGCCGACCACCCTCCTTGCCCAGGTCGACTCGTCGGTGGGGGGTAAGACCGCGATCAACACGCCAGCCGGCAAGAATCTGGTCGGCGCCTTCCACCAGCCGTCACTGGTGCTGATCGACCCCGACGTCCTCGATACCCTGCCGCCCCGCCAGCAGCGCGCCGGCTATGCCGAGGTGGTGAAATACGGGATGATCGACGATCCCGCCTTCTTCGCGTGGTGCGAGGCGAACGGTGCCGCGCTCCTGGCCGGAGACCCCGCCGCCCGCGTCCACGCCATCGGGCAGAGCGTCGCCGCCAAGGCCCGCATCGTCGCCGCCGACGAGCGCGAGACCAGGGACATGCGCGCGCTGCTCAATCTCGGCCACACCTTCGGCCATGCGCTGGAGGCTGAAACCGGCTTTTCCGACCGGCTGCTGCACGGCGAGGCGGTGGCGATCGGCGCCCTCCTCGCCTTCCGCTTCTCGGCGGAGGAGGGCTTGTGTCCCTCCGCCGCCGTCGATCGCATCATTGCCCACTATGCGGCGGTCGGCCTGCCGGATCACCCGCGCGCAGCAGGCATCACCGGCCCCGCCGCGCGCCTGGTCGAGCATATGGCCCAGGACAAGAAGATGGAGGCCGGCCGCTTGCCCTTCGTCCTCGCCCGCGACATCGGCGAGGCCTATCTGGCACGCGACGTCGACCTCGGCCGGATCGAAGCGTTCCTGGACCGGGTGCTGGCGGAGCAGGCTCTGGCATAGGCGGCACCGGCCCGGCATCTCCGGATCGGAATCTAACGCCGGACGAACGTCCAAGCGGCGGCCAGCCAGCCAGCGATCATCACCACGCCGCCGATCGGCGTCACCGCGCCCAGCCAGCGCGGCAGCCCCAGCGCCATCAGGTAAAGGCTGACCGCGAACAGCGCCGCGCCCGCCAGCAGCAGCCAGGGCGCCAGCCGACTGGCCGGCTGGAGGGCCATCAGCGCGAGCGCGGCAACGGCGTGGACGAGCTGATACTGCCCCCCGGTCTGCAGCCAGGCCTTCGCGTCGCCGCTGGCGCCGTGGGCGCCGAACGCGCCGGCAGCGATGGCGAGCGCGGCGGACAGCGCGGCAGTGATGGCGATCGGGATCATGGGCTTTTTTCTCCTGTCCAGGGCGCCTCCGGACGGAACATCAGACCAAGGCCGCTTTTCATGTCGCCGCTGTCGATCTGCCGCTCCAGCCGGGCGTCGTCGCGACGCCGGTATTCCGCCTCGATCCGGTCGATGCGGTCGTTCGACACGCCGAGCCGTTCCAAGGCCCGACGCCCCAGCAGGACGGCCGATTCGAACAGTTCCCGCACGACGTCATCCACCTCGGCCTTGGCAAGACCGACAAACTGGGTCCTATCATAGGCGCGGGCGACCACCGACGCCTGCGGAAAAGCGGCGCGGATCTGGCGCAACAGCGCGCTGCTCAGCCATGCTCCGCTGGCGCAGAAGGCGATCAGATTGGCCTGTCCCGCTCCTGCCTGACGCAGCAGGTCGAGGCGGCGGCCATCACCATACCAGACCTTCATGTCATAGCCGGCGCTGAGCTCGATCTGGCGAGGGTTGCTGTCGATCAGCGTCACCGACACCCCTTCGGCCATCAGCATCTGCGAGACGGTCTGGCCGAACCGGCCATAGCCGATGACGATCGCCCGCGTGTCGGGCGCACCTTCCGGAGTGTCCAGCTCGGCGGCGTCGCTACCCCGCATATCGGGGCTGAACCGGCGGATCGCCGCCATCAACAGCGGCGTCGCCGCCATCGACAGGGTGACGACGGCACCGAACAGGCTGGCGGCGTCAGGATCGATCAGCAGCGCGTCGCGCGCTTGGGCGAACAGGACGAAGCCAAGCTCGCCGCCCTGGCTGAGCAGCAGGCCGAGCGCGAAGGCGGAGCGTGTCTCCATCCCGAACAGCCGGGCGAGCCCGCCGATGACAAGTGTCTTGATCAGGATCAGGCCCGCCGCCAGCCCGACCACCAGCAGCGGCCGCGCCGCGATCGTGGCAAGGTCCAGCTGCATGCCGACGGCAATGAAGAACAGGCCGAGGAGGATGGCGCGAAACGGCTCGATGTCCGCTTCGAGCTCATGGCGATAAGGCGAATCGGCAAGCATCACACCGGCGACGAACGCACCGAGCGCCGTCGACAGATGCAGCGCCTCCATCAACGCCGCGGCGGCCAGCACCGTGAACAGCCCGGCAACGATGAACAGCTCGCGCTGACCCGCCCGGCCGATCAGCCGCAGCAGCGGATTGAGCAGGAACCGCCCGGCCAGAACCAGCCCGATGACGGCGCCCACGGTGTAGAGGGCGAGCATCCACCCCGGTGGCGCCGAGGGATCGGCCGGCGCGCGCGACAGCGCGGCGATGATGGTGATCATTGGCACGATCGCCAGGTCCTGGAACAGGAGGACGGCGAAGCTGCGTTCGCCGAACGGAGTGTTCAGGCGACCGCGCTCCTGCAGCATCGGCAGGACCTGCGCGGTCGACGACAGGGCGAGAGGCAGGCCGACAGCGATGGCGGCGGCCAGCGTCAGGGCGGTGAGGTTGTCGAGGAAAAGGGCCAGCGCCGCGCCGCAGAGGATGACCTGCGCCAGGCCAAGGCCGAAGATATCGCGCCGCATCCGCCACAGCCGCGCCGGATTCAGTTCCAGTCCGACGACGAACAGCAGCAGGACCACGCCGATTTCGGCCACCGCCATCGTCCGGTCGACGTCGCCCACCAACCCGAGGCCGGGGGGACCGATGACCGCGCCGCTGACAAGGAAACCCAACACCGCGCCCAGCCCCAGCCGGCGGAAGATGAGGACGAAGACCAAGCCAAAGCCCAGATAGATGACGGCATCGGTCAGGAAATGGGCGTTGATGGCGCCCTCGTTCATCAGCGCCGGTCCAGCGCGGCACGGGCCGCCTCAGCCACCGCCTCGAAAGCGAGCCGGATCGATGCGTGGCGAGCCCGGTGCGCGCGGGCCGGGGCCAGCACCTCGATACCCGGCCAGTCGGGCGCATCTTCGCGCGTCCCGGCCAGCCAGTCGCCCAGCGCATCGCGAGCGGCCTCAAGCTCGCCCGGATCGCGGCCGATGGCATGGGCACCCATCAGCGAGGCCGAGGCCTGGCCGAGGGCGCAAGCCCTGACCTCCTGCCCCAGGGCCACCACCCGGCCGCCGTCGTCGAGCGCGACGTCGACGGCAATACGGCTGCCACAGATCGGCGAGCGCTTCTCGGACGACGCCTCCGGCCTCTCCAGGCGCGCGGCATGGGGAACCGATGCAGCCAGCCTGAGGATGCGGGTGTTGTAGAGGGCGTCCGACACGATGGCCGATATAGGCGTCTCGCGGCGCGGTGACGAGGGTGGATCGCCGACGGTTCGGCTCCCGTTTCGATTCGGCTTTTCCTTATTCGATCCGAGTCCATGTCTGCGACTTGCAGCCGACTCCGCCGACCAGACAGCCGCGACCTTTCAGCGTATTGACGTCGATCACCTCGATCCGGCCGGAAAACGTCTTGTTGATGTCGGGCACGAACACGCGGCCACGCCAGTTGCCGTTCTTGTCCTTGCTGAAATCGCGGAACAGCTGGCTGCCGATCAGCTCGGCGGTACCACCCCGCGCGGCGTCGGCCTTGGCCTTGTCATTGGCCCATATCACCGTGCCGCACATCGACCTGCCGCAATGGTCGGAACGAACATGGACGCTGTTCTGCGGATTGCGCCAGACGCCGATCGAACGGTCGGCCTGCTGCGCAATGGCCGGCGTGGCGACGATCAGGGCTGCGATCAGGATTGCGGTCCGGTGCATTGCACGTCTCCCCCATTCATGCCGCCATCCTACCCGATCTGCGTGGCGGTGTCGTGACCCCTCAGGCGCGCCTCCAGGTCGTCCCGTGAGGTCCATCCTCAAGCAGGATGCCCTCCGCCGCGAGTGCGTCACGGATGCGGTCGCTGACGGCAAAGTCCTTGCGCGCGCGGGCTTCGGTACGTTCGAGGATGGCGGCGTCGATACGCGCGGCATCCTCGTCACCAGCCACGCCGAACCACGCCTCCGCCGGGCCATCGAGCAGGCCCATCAGCCGCGCGGCGTTGAGTCCGGCAAGCACCGCTTCCACCGTGCGGAACGCCTCGCTCGCCGGGTCCTTGGCGGCGTCGATACCCGCTTCCGGCAGGTCGAAGGCGCGATCTAGCAGATGACCGATGCGCGCCAGCGCCTCGGGCGTATTGAGATCGTCCGCCAGCGCCGCGACCACGCCATCGTCGGGGCGGCGATCGATATCGGCGAGGCCCAGCGCCTCCAGCCGGGCGCGGGCGCGATACCAGCGATCGAGCCGTGCCTTCGACTGCACCATCAGCGCGTCCGACCAGTCGAGCGGCTGGCGATACTGGGCCGACAGCAGGGCCAGGCGAATCGCTTCGCCGCGATGGCCGTCCGCCAGCAATTGAGCGACGGTCACGACATTGCCCAGCGACTTCGACATCTTCTCGGCGTTCATGGCCAGAAAGCCGTTGTGCAGCCAGAAGCGCGCCAGCGGCGCCCCGCCATGGGCACAGCGGGACTGGGCGATCTCATTTTCGTGATGGGGAAAGATCAGGTCCTGGCCGCCGCCATGGATGTCGATCGTCTCGCCCAGATGCGCCGCGATCATCGCCGAGCATTCGATGTGCCAACCCGGCCGGCCGCGGCCCCATGGACTATCCCAGCCGGGAAGATCGTCGGCCGACGGTTTCCACAGCACGAAGTCGGCAGGATCACGCTTGTAGGGGGCCACCTCGACCCTGGCGCCTGCCTGCATCGCGTCCTGGGTGCGGCGGGACAGGGCGCCATAGTCCGGGTCGCTGGGAACGTGGAACAGCACATGCCCCTCGACCGCATAGGCGTGGCCGCTGGCGATCAGTCGTTCGATCATCGCCACCATCTCGGCGATATGGCCGGTGGCGCGCGGCGCGATCGCCGGCGGGCGGACGCCTAACGCACCCATGTCGTCCAGATAATGATCCTCGAACCGTCGGGTGATGACGCCGATCTCCACCCCCTCGACAGCGGCGGCGGCGTTGATCTTGTCGTCGACGTCGGTGATGTTGCGGGCATAGTCCAGCCGGTGGTTCGGCCACAAATGCCCCAGCAGCCGCGCCAGCACGTCGAACACCACCGCCGGCCGGGCATTGCCGATATGGGCGCGGTTATAGACTGTCGGCCCGCACACATACATGGTGATGCGATCCGGCCGGGCGGGCGCGAAGGCGCGCTTCTCGCGCGTGGCGGTGTCGTGAAGGACGAGGGTCATGTCGAGAAGGCGTTGGCCGCGTCGAGCAGGTCGTTCAGGTCCTGCCGCTGCTCGCGGTCATATCCCGCCGGAGCGTCCGGGTTGTCCTCGTCCCCCTGGCGCTGCTGCTCGACGAAATCCACGATGAGCCGCGAGGACAGGCGCAGCAGCGGATAGGTCTTGCTCGCCGCCATCCATTCCGGCTTCGCCGTGTTTTCGCCTTCCAGCGTCTCGAAGCCGAGATTCAGGGCCAGGAACAGCAGGCTGGCGATGATCAAACCCTTCACCGCTCCGAAACCGAGGCCAAGGGCCCGGTCGAAGGGCCCGACGATCGATTGCCGGGTGCGCGCGCCGAGTCTCGAGCCGACGATTCGGAACAGCACGAAGGTGACGAGAAAGATCCCGACAAAGGCCAGGATCGCCGCTCCTGACGGTGAGTCGACCACGGTCGCCGTCCAGTCGCTGACCGGCGTATAGAACAGCCTGAGCGCCATCACCGCCGCCACCCAGGCAAGCAACGCCAGCACTTCGGACACGAACCCGCGCACGAGGCCGAGCACGGCGCACAGGCCGACGAGGAGGATAACGACAATGTCGAGTGCGGTGAGCGGCGCCATGACCCCGTTCCGCTAGCCCTTGCCCAGCACAGAATCAACGAGGCCGCCCAAGGTGGCGAAGGCGGACAGCTGCAACCCCTCCCCCGCCGGGTCGCCGGCGCGAGGCAGAAGGGCACGCCCGAAGCCCAGTTTCGCTGCCTCGCGCAGGCGTAGCGCCGTATGGCCGGCAGGCCGCAGCTCCCCGGAAAGCGCCAGCTCGCCGAAAGCGACCGCGTCGGCGGGCAGCGGCCGTTCGGCCAGCGCCGAGACCAGCGCCGCGGCAACCGCAAGATCGGCGGCGGGATCGGCGACGCGCAGGCCGCCGGCGACGTTCAGATACACCTCGGCGGTCGAGAAGCTGAGCCCGCAGCGCGCCTCCAGAACCGCCAGCACCATCGCCAGCCGTCCGCTGTCCCATCCGACCACCGCCCGGCGCGGCGTCGCGCCGGAGGCGAGGCGGACGACCAGCGCCTGGATCTCGACCAGCACCGGACGCGTCCCTTCCAGCATCGGGAACACCACCGCGCCCGCCACCGCTTCGTCGCGATGGGTGAGGAACAGGCTGGACGGATTGGGCACCTCGGCCAGCCCCTCGGCGCCCATCGCGAACACGCCGATCTCCTCGGTCCCGCCGAAGCGGTTCTTGACCGCGCGCAGGATGCGGTACTGATGGCTGCGCTCGCCCTCGAAATAGAGCACCGTGTCGACCATGTGCTCGAGAACGCGCGGGCCGGCGATCTGCCCGTCCTTGGTGACATGGCCGACGAGGACGAGGGCGGTGCCGGCCTCCTTGGCGAAGCGGATCAGCTCCTGCGCCGCGGCGCGCACCTGGCTGACCGTGCCCGGCGCCCCTTCCAGCGTGTCGCTGTGCATGGTCTGGATCGAATCGATGACGAGCAGGGCAGGCGCCGGCCCGTCGCCCAGCGTCGTCAGGATGTCGCGCACCGAGGTGGCGGCGCCCAGCCGCACCGGCGCATTGCCGAGGCCCAGACGGCGGGCGCGCAGCCGCACCTGATCGGCCGCCTCCTCCCCCGACACATAGACCACGCCGCCGCCGGCCGACGCCACCCGCGCCGCCGCCTGGAGCAGCAGCGTCGACTTGCCGATGCCCGGATCGCCGCCGATCAAGGTCGCGGAGCCGGCGACGAAGCCGCCCCCCAATGCCCGGTCGAGTTCGGCGATGCCGCTCGCCAGGCGCGGTGGCAACGGCCCGTCATGGTCGAGCCCGGTCAGCGCGATCGGCCGCCCGCCAGTCGACAGATGGTGCCGCGCGGTGAACGGCGTCACCACCGCGGCGGCGTCCTCGATCAGCGTGTTCCATTCGCCGCAGTCGACACACTGCCCCTGCCATTTCGACGCCACCGACCCGCAGGCCTGGCAGACATAGCGTTTCTGTGGCTTGGCCATGGCGTCGTTATACAAGCGAACGAAGCAGGAACAAGAGACTTCGGTAAAAGACGTGCCCCTGTTGGTATCAGTCTGGGAAGCTCGACCCGTCCCGCCGCGTGAAGCCGCCCGCCAGGGAAAGGGCGAGATCGATATCGGGGTAATGGCAAGCCCCTTCCGCTACCCGGCCGAACGCCAGAAAACGGACCGGGCGGCCACTTTCGTTGACGAGATGATGGCCATTGGCCACCCCTTTGGCGAAGGTGGCAATATCGCCTGGCCGCAGCACGGTCCGCCTGCCCTCCTCCACCAGGACCGCCTCGCCTTCCAGCATCACCACGACCTCGTCCTCGGCTTCATGCCAATGGCGCTGGCTGGACCAGGCGTCGGGGTCGAGGCGGACGTGGCTGACGCCGAAATCGGTCAACCCCGCCGCCGGTCCCAGCCGGGCGACATGGCGTCCGGCGACGGCGGCGGCATAGGGGGCAGGATAGCCGGTGCGACTGACCAGTGGATGGGCGGCAAGATCGACCTTGGGCATGGCGTCGATTCTAGCAATCGGCACGGCGACGCGCTACGCCCCGGGGCCATGACCCGCCCCGATCCCGTCGCCCTGCTCCAGTCGCTGATCCGCTGCCGCAGCGTCACGCCGGCTGACGACGGCGCGCTCGACATCCTCCAACGGGCGCTGGAGGGGATCGGCTTCACCTGCACCCGCCTGCGGTTCGGCGAGGCGCCCGACGGGCCGGTCGACAATCTCTTCGCCCGCCGGGGCGAGGGAGCGCCTCATTTCGCCTTTGCCGGACATAGCGACGTGGTCCCCGCCGGCGACGGCTGGCAGGTCGATCCCTTCGGCGGCGAGATCAGGGGCGGCCTGATCCACGGACGCGGCGCGGTCGACATGAAGGGCGCGCTCGCCGCCTTCGTCGCCGCGGCAGCGGAGGTACGCGACCATCCCGGCAGCCTCAGCCTGATCATCACCGGCGACGAGGAAGGCCCCGCCACCTACGGCACCCAGGCGATGCTGGACTGGATGCGCGGTGCCGGCCACCTGCCCGACGCCTGCCTGGTCGGCGAGCCGACCTCGACCGCGCGGCTGGGCGACATGGTGAAGGTCGGGCGTCGCGGATCAGTCAACATGTGGCTGACGGTCGAGGGGCGGCAGGGGCATGTCGCCTATCCCCACCTGGCCGACAATCCGATCACCCCCTTGGTCACGATCCTGACGCGGCTGAAGGCGCGAGTGCTGGACAGCGGCAATGACTGGTTCCAGCCGTCCAATCTGGAGATTACCGATCTCGAGGTCGGCAACCCGGCGACCAACGTCATTCCCCGGACCGCGACGGCGCGGATCAATATCCGCTTCAACACCGAGCATGACGGCGCATCGCTGGTCCGCTGGGTCGAAGGAATCGCGGCAGAGGAAGCCCCCGGTGCCATCGTCACCGCCCGCATCTCGGGCGAGGCGTTCCTGACCGAGCCGGGGCCGCTGAGCGCCCTTATCGCCGATGCCATACACGCCGAAACCGGCCTCACGGCGGAGCTGTCGACCAGCGGCGGCACGTCCGACGCCCGCTTCATCCGCGCGCTGTGCCCGGTGGTGGAGTTCGGCCTGCCCAACGCCACCATGCACCGCGCCGACGAAGCGGCGGCGGTGGCGGATGTCGAGACGCTGACGCGGATCTATGCCGGCGTCCTGCGGAGATTCTTCGGAATTTAGAGCTGATGCGGCTAATGTCGCCATCCAGCAATCATCAACTAGGCAGCCGCGTGCGGTTGCGAGCCTGCTCGACCCAGTCTGGAAAGCTGTTCGTTTCCATCGCTTCGGCAATGGCGTGTCCCTGGAGGATGTCACACCCCATGACGCGCAGGATTCCGGCCTGGATGCCGGTTTCGACGCCTTCGGCCACGACATCGCAGCCAAGGCCGTGGGCAAGGCCGACGATCGCCTGGGTGATGGTGCGCGCCTGCGCCGACAGGCCGATGTCGGCGATGATCGAGCGGTCGATCTTGATCCGGTTGACCGGCAACTGACGCAAACGGGCGAGATTGGAATAGCCGGTACCGAAGTCGTCGATGGCGATGCTGACGCCCTTCGCCCTCAAATCAGCGAGCCGCGCGATGGTCTGCGGTTCGGATCGCATGACCAGGGTTTCGGTTACTTCCAATTCGAGCTGTGACCAGTTGCCGCCACTGCGGGCCATGGCGTCTTCGAGATGGACGAAGAAGTCCTGGCGCTCCAGTTGACGCGGACTGACGTTGAACGTCAGACGCTGGGCCAGGCCCCGTCGGCGCCAGTCGCCGAGCAGGGCAGCCACCGCGTCGGTCACCCAGTCTCCGATCTCGATGATCAGGCCGCTTTCCTCGGCGAGCGCGATGAAATTGGCCGGCAGACGCATGCCCAGTTCCGGATGGCGCCAGCGAATCAGTGCTTCGCCGGCCACCACGGCACCGTCGCCGGCATTGACCTGCGGCTGGACGAACAGCTCGAACTCGCGGCTCGCAAGCGCCTGCTTCAGCTGCCGTTCCAAGGCGCGCCGCCCTTCGCTGCGTGCCTTGAGCTCGGCCGAGAAGAATTGCACCTGACCGCGCCCGCTGGCCTTGGCGTGGTACATCGCGACGTCGGCATTCTTCATCAGCTGGGACAGGTCCCGACCGTCGGCCGGGCAGCAGGCGATGCCGATCGAGGCGCCGATCTCGACCGCCTGGCCGCTCAGCTCGAACGGCTCGGCCATGGCGCCCAATATGCGCTGGCTGAACCGATCGACCCATTCCATATCGGGAACGGCCGGCGCCAATATGGTGAACTCGTCGCCCGCCAGCCGCGCCGCGATGGGCGGCGTCATGCCGCGCGGCAGTGCCTCCGCTTCGATCGCGTCGCCGATGCGGACCGCGACCATGGCCAGAAGATGGTCACCATGGGCATGGCCCAAGGTATCGTTGACGGCCTTGAACCGGTCGAGATCGATGAACAGCAGCGCCGCTATGGGATCGTCGTTCAGCCGATCCCGCAGCAACCGCTCCGCCTCGCGCCGGAGCTGAACCCGGTTCGGCAGGCCCGTCACGGCGTCGCGCAGGGCCAGATCCTGGAAATTGGTGATGCTGGCCCGCACCCGGTCGAGCAGCCGGTTGATCGCATTGACCAGCGCAGGCAGATCTTCGAACTCCTGGACGTCCAGATTGCCGCCCAGTTCACCGCGACTGGCCTCGAGAATCCTGTCGACGACCTGATCAATCGCGCCGGCGGTCTCGGTGATCGAGCGCATCGTCGCGGCCCAGCTGGTGATGCCGCAGATCAGGGCGAGGACGATGCCGTTGATCAGCGCTTCCTGTGATCCGTCGGCATTGATCGCGCCCAGGATCATCGCAAGGATGAACACGATGCTGCCGGCCGCGACGGCAAAGGCCGATGCTCTAGCGCGAAGCGGCAGGTTGGACATGGCGATCCGGCAATCCCCGCGACGTCTGAATCAGACAGCAGCGTCCGCCTATTGCACCTTGGGGTTAAGGAATCTTCTCCGCCCGGTTGCGCCGCAGCACGAGATAGAGCGCACCCGCTCCGCCATGCCGGGGATGGGCGGGGCGCACGGCAGCGATCGCATCGGCCAGATCGCCGGCCGCCAGCCAGTGCATCACCTGCCCCCGAATCAGGCCGCGCCGACCGCCATCGGGTCCGGTGCGCGGCGGTCGCCCGGTAACCAGCAGGACGACCCGCAGGCCCTCATTCCGTGCCGCCCGGACTTCCTGGCGGACCCGCTCATGGGCACCATCCAGCGTCAGGCCGTGAAGATCCACCACCCGGTCGGGAACCAGCCGCCCGCCAGCCAGCCGCCGGTCCCAGCCGCCGTCCAGCGTCGCCTGCTCCAGCGGCGCCGCAAGCCGGGCGGGACGGCCAACAGCCTGCACGGCAGGCGCCGGCCGGGACGGCAGCGACTTTGCCGCCGCATCGGGTGAAGATTGCGAGCGAATGGGCAGGGAGGCTGGCGGGGAAACCGTTATCCGGCGCTTTCCGGGCAACGGCCTGACGCTGGCGACCACCCGTCGCCACAGCGCCGCCTCCTCAGGGTCGAGGCGCCGTGCCACCGGCCAGCAACCGCCCCGCCGCTGCATTAGGCAGCATCAGCACCGCCTGACCCCGGCTCGACATGCCGCCGGCGATCTGACGGGCTTCGGCGCCTGCGCCCCAGAAGGTGTCGAAACGATTGGCGCCCTTGATCGCGCCGCCCGTGTCCTGCGCCACCCAGACGCCACTGGCGACGGTGTGCGCCATGGTCAGCACCACCGGCGCGCCCAGCGGCACGAACAGCGGATCGGCGGCGACCGTGGCGCGCGGGGTGACGGCGACGCCCATCGCGCCCACCGGCCCCGGTCCGGTCAGTTCGCGGAAGAAGATATAACTCTTGTTTTCGCGCATCAGCGCCCGGCCGGGCTCCGGATTGGCGCGCAGCCAACGGATGATGCCATCCATCGTCGCTTCACCGGGGGCAAGCGCGTTCATGTCGCGCAGGCGGCGACCGATGCCCACATAGTCGCGACCGTTCTGGCTGTCATAGCCGATCCGCATCACCGATCCGTCGGGCAGCCGCAGCCGCCCCGAGCCCTGGATCTGGAGGAAAAACAGCTCGATCGGATCCGCCGCCCAGGCGATCTCCAGCCCGCGCCCGGCCAGCGCACCGTCATCGATGGCGGCGCGGTCGTGATACAGAACCAGCTTGCCCTGATCGACCCGGCCGCGGATCGTCTTGCCCGCAAGATCGGCCGAAAAGTCGCCCAGCGCCACGTCGACCAGATCGGGCGGGCGACGATAGACCGGCACCGCATAGCCCGGCCCCGCCGTTCGTGAACCCGCGATCTCAGGCTCGAAATAGCCGGTCGCGAAGGCACTGCCATCGCCGATCCGCACGGGCGTGAACTGGGCGCGGAAGAACGCGGCGGCACCACCCTGGGGCACTGTCGTCGCGGCGGTACAGGCCGCCTGCCAATCCGCCCCCTGCGTCAGCCCCGAGCGGTCGGTGCGGCGCACCAGCGAGGAGCAGCTGATCCGGAAGGCAGACAGCGCCAGCTGGGCCTGGCGCTCGTCAAGGGACGGCAAGGTTGCGGCAATGACGCCGGTGGACAGGGCCGTGGCTGACGGCGATGTCGGCGGCGCGGGGGTTGCCGGTGCCGGTTGCACGGGTGGCGGCGGAGTTGGCGTCGGTGCGACACCAGACACCCCCGAGGCGCATGCGGATACGATGGAAGCGAGCGCCAGCAGCAGCGCTCCGCGCGAACGGCGGATCACGCGTCGTCAGTCGCGATCAGCAGCCAGTTCGGATCCTCGGCCCGGACATGGCGGGCGAAGGTCCAGATATCGTGCGTTTCGACCGCGTCGTCCGACGACCCGGCGACAATCCGGCCCTCACTATCGCGGGTCAGCGCCGCGATGTCGGCATCGAACTGGATCGAGACCTGGGCGGTCAGCGAGTTGAGCGAGGCCGACACGACCCGCGCCCGCTCGATCCGCACCAGCTTGTTTTCCAGCACGTGTCCGGCCTCGGTGCGCGCGTCGATGGCGGCAACGAAATCGTCGAACACTTCCGTATCGACCAGCGACTTCAGCGTGTCGCGGTCGCCTTCCCAGAAGGCTTCCAGAACCATCCGGTAGGCGGCCTGGGCGCCGTCCAGGAACCGGGCGACATCGAAGTCCGGATCGGCGGCGACGATGGCACGCAGGCCATCGGCGGCAGCGGGTTCGATATCGGCCCCGGCAAGGCCGATGGCGCCAGCGGCCGGCGCGGCATCCGGGGAACGCGGCAGGCCGGGCGCGCGGGCGGCGCCATCGGCCGGCTGTCCGATCGTCTGCTCATGGCCGGTGCGCTTGCCCAGCACACTGACGAAGCGCAACGCAACGAAACCCGCGACAAGCGCGAGGATCACGATTTCGACAAGAGCATTACCGGTCATACGGTGAACCCTAGTCCTCCTTTGGCGCGCGGTCCAGCAATGCTCGCACGCGGACGGCCTCTGCGGGGTAGATTGTGACAGCGGCACGACAGTTCAAGCCGCGCTGCGGCGGCGCGTCCGGAAAATCCGACATTGCTCCATCCCGCCTCGCCTGCTAGCGCGCTCAGCGACCTTTTCCGTCCGGTGGCGATCCGGACTATTTTCGGGAACAGACGATGGCCGGCGAAGACGAAACCACTCCCCTTGCCAATGGTAACGCGGATACGGGCGGCCCCCAGGTCGCGATCGTCGGCCAATATGTGAAGGACCTGTCGTTCGAAAATCCGAACGCGCCGGCCTCGCTGCAGGCGCAGGGCCAGCCGCAGATCGACGTCCAGGTCAATGTTTCGGTCAACCGCGTCGGCGAGGAAGTGTTCGAGGTCGGCCTGAAGGTCGAGGCGCGCGCCACCGTCGACAATCAGATCAGCTTCGCCATCGACGTTGTCTATGCTGGCCTGTTCGGCCTCAGGAACATCCCCGAAGACGCGCTGGAGCCGTTCCTGCTGGTCGAGGCGCCGCGCATCCTGTTCCCCTTCGCCCGCCGCGTCATCGCCGACGCGACCCGCGACGGCGGTTTCCCGCCGCTGCTGCTGGAACCGATCGACTTTTCCTCGCTCTATGTCGCCCAGCGTCAGCAGGCCGAGCAGATGGCGGCCCAGCCCGCCGCCGGCGAGGCCTGAGGCCGCCGGCCCTCGCGGCGGGCTGACGGACTGGCATGAACCTCGTCCGGGCCATCGGCACGATCGGCGGACTGACCATGGTCAGCCGCGTCTTCGGCTTCGCGCGCGAGATGCTGATGTCGCGCATCATGGGCGCGTCGAGCGCCGCCGATGCCTTCCTGGTCGCCTTCCGCCTGCCCAACACCTTTCGCCGGCTGTTCGGCGAGGGCGCCTTTTCCGCCGGTTTCGTGCCGCTGTTCAGCCAGCGCTTCCACGGCCCCGGCGGCATGGCGGACGCGCGCCGCTTCTCGGAAGAGGTGCTGGCCGTCTTCCTGCCCACCCTGTTCCTGTTCACCCTGGTCTTCGAATTGGCGATGCCGCTGTTCGTGGCGGCGATCGCGTCAGGCTATACGGGGGCGAAGTTCGACCTCACCGTCGTCCTGACGCGGATCACCTTTCCCTATCTGCTGCTCATCAGCCTGGTGTCGCTGTTCTCGGGCGTGCTCAATTCGCTGACCCGGTTCGCCGCCGCCGCCTTTGCGCCCGCCCTTCTCAACATCGCCATGCTGGCGGCGCTGCTGCTGGTGCCGGACGGCGGCGTTCGCACGGCCTATGCGCTGGCGGTGGGCGTCACCGTCGGCGGCGTCCTCCAACTCGCGCTGCTGTGGCAGGCGTCGCGCCGCGCGGGGGTGTCGCTGCGCCTCAGGCGGCCAAGGATCACGCCTGACGTGAAGCGCTTCTTCGTCGTTGTCATTCCAGCGACGCTCGGCGCCGGCGTCTATCAGATCAGCCAGCTGATCGACACCTTCTTCGCCACCCGGCTGCCGGAAGGATCGATGAGCTACCTGAACTATGCCGACCGTCTGAACCAGTTGCCGCTGTCGGTGATCGGCACCGCGCTGGGCACCGCGATCCTGCCCCAGATCAGCCGCTTCATCGCCAGGGATGAACCGCACGAGGCGGCCGCCATCCAGAACAAGGCGGTCGAACTGGCAATGCTGTTGTGCCTGCCGGCCGCCCTGGCCCTGGCCGTGACGGCCGAGCCGCTGATCGCAGCGCTGTTCCAGGGCGGGCGGTTTACCGCAGCGGACGCCGCGGTGACGGGCCGCACGCTGGCGATCATCGCCAGCGGCCTGCCCGCCTATGTGCTGGTCAAGGTGATCACCCCCGGCTTCTACGCGCGCGGCGATACCAAAACGCCGGTGAAGACCGCCGCCATCGTCCTCATCGCCAATGTTGTGTTCAACATCCTGCTGATCCCCCGCTTCGGCATCTATGGCCTTGCCGCCGTGATTTCCGCCTGTTCATGGCTGAACGCGGTGATGCTCTATGTCATCCTCGGCACGCGCGGGCATTTCAGCATTGCCCGTCCCACCTGGGGACGGATCATCCGCCAGATCGCCGCCGCGACCGCCATGGCCGGCGCCTTGCTCGGACTGAAGCTGGTACTGGCGAGCTGGTTCGCCGGGTCGGTCGGCGAACGACTCCTAGCTGTTCTGGCGCTGGTCGGAACCGGCGGCATCGTCTATTTCGCGCTTGCCTGGGCGATCGGCGGCATCGACCGCGCCCATGTCGACTTTCTCCGTCGCCGCCGCAAGAAAGGCTGATTGATCCATGCGTGTCGTCTCGGGCATCCAGCCCACCGGGAATCTCCACCTCGGCAATTATCTGGGCGCGATCCGCAACTGGGTGCGTATGCAGGACGAGGCGGACTGCTTCTTCTTCCTTGCCGACCTGCACGCCATCTCGATCTGGAACGATCCGGCGACCCTAACCGCGAACACACGCGCCATGGCCGCCGCGCTGATTGCCAGCGGCGTCGATCCCGATCGCGCGGTGCTGTTCAACCAGGCCCGTGTCCCCGCCCATGCCGAGCTGTGCTGGCTGCTGAACGGCACCGCCCGCATCGGCTGGCTGAACCGCATGACCCAGTTCAAGGAAAAGTCGGGCAAGAACCGCGAGGGGGCGAGTGCCGCCCTCTATGTCTATCCCGTCCTCCAGGCGGCCGACGTGCTCGCCTACCGCGCCACCCATGTGCCGGTGGGCGACGATCAGAAGCAGCATCTGGAACTGGCCCGCGACATCGCCGACAAGTTCAATGCCGATTATGGCGTCGAGCTGTTCGTGCCGCCCGAGCCGGTGATCGCCGGCCCCGCGACCCGCGTCATGTCGCTGCGCGACGGCGGCGCCAAGATGTCGAAGTCGGACCCGTCGGACATGAGCCGCATCAACCTGACCGACACCGCCGACCAGATCGCGCAGAAGATTCGCAAGGCCAAGACCGACCCCGAGCCCCTGCCCGACAACGCGGCGGCGCTGGAGGCCCGCCCCGAAGCCCGCAACCTCGTTGCCATCTGGTCGGCACTTTCGGACGAGCCGGTCGATGCCGTGCTGGCGCGGTTCGCGGGCCAGGGCTTCGGTGCGTTCAAGCCGGCGCTGGCCGACCTTGCCGTGTCGGTGCTGTCACCGATTACCGGCCGCTTTACCGATCTGCTCGCTGATCCGGCGGAAATCGACCGCATTCTCGCGAAGGGCGCGACGAAGGCAGAAGCGACCGCCCGACCGCTGGTCGACGAAGTCTATCGGACAATCGGCCTCTTGCGTTGATGCGACCGACCGACCAGTCTGCGCGTTCAACCGTCATTCACTGATAGGCGGGCATTATCGCCCCGCTTGCCGCGATTTCGCGGACCATTGAACGAAGAAGGGTCGATCATGCGTTTGAACCCGATCATCCCCGCCGCGCTTCTTGCCCTCAGCGCCTGCGCGACACCGTTTCGCAGCGAAGTGGCACGCTTCAACCAGCTGCCGGCGCCGCAGGGCCAGTCATTCTTCATCCAGGCCGCCGACTCCAAGCTGTCGGACAGCCTGGAGTTCAACCAATACGCCAATCTGGTGCGCGAGCGGTTGCAGACCCAGGGCTATCAGCCCGCTGCCAGCGCCCAGGGCGCGACGCTGGTCGTCGACCTGTCCTATGGCGTCAATGACGGCCGCGAGAAGATCGACAGCCGGCCCGGACTTGGCATGGGCTTTGGCGGCTTCGGCTACCCCCGCTGGGGCTGGGGCGGCTGGGGCTGGGGCGGCATGGGTTGGGCCGGTCGCGGCTGGTATGACCCGTTCTGGGGTGGCGGCTGGGGCGGTGGACCGGAGGTCTACAGCTACACAGTCTTCAATTCCTATCTGGACATGAAGATCAGCCGCGCCGCTGACGGCATCCGCCTGTTCGAAGGCCGCGCTGTCGCCCAGACCCGCGACCGTAACCTGACCAGGCTTGTACCGAACCTCGTCCAGGCGATGTTCACCAACTTCCCCGGCAGGTCCGGTGAAACGGTGCAGGTCAAGATTCCGCCGCCCTCCACGCGCGGCGGCAACTGATCCGCTCACGACCGTCGGGGATGGCGAAGGCCGTGCCCGACGGGACCACATCCAGA
Source organism: Sphingomonas sanxanigenens (assembly GCA_037190805.1). Lineage (GTDB taxonomy): Bacteria > Pseudomonadota > Alphaproteobacteria > Sphingomonadales > Sphingomonadaceae > JBBCJR01. The sequence continues at coordinate 35,285 of JBBCJR010000033.1, forward strand.
TGTCAAATCCCCTTGGCGGGTGGGCGAACCCCGGCATAGGATCACTTCCATTGGCTGCCAGCAAGGCGGTGAGGGGGAGTGAGCTGACATGGCGTTCACCGCATGACCGGGCAGCCCCGCGCACGCACCTATTTGGTGGTGCTCGACAACAGCCCCGAGGCGCAGGTCGCCCTGCGCTTTGCCGCCCGCCGCGCCGCGCGTACCGGCGGCACCGTGTCATTGCTGGCCATCGTGCCGCGCGCGGAATTCTCGCAATGGGGGGGCGTCCAGGCCGCGATGGAGGCCGAAGCGGAGGATCGCGCCCAGGGCCAGGTGTCGCAAGTCGCTGGCGAACTGCTCGACGAGGCTGGCATCCGTCCGGTCATCACTGTCCGTCAGGGCGATCCCGTTGAGGCGGTGCGCGCGCAGCTGGCGGAGGACAATGTCGACGCGCTCGTTCTGGGCGCGGCGGCTAAGGGCGGACCGGGGACGTTGGTCAGCTATTTTGCCGGCGAGGCTGCAGGCGTCCTGCCCTGTCCCGTAATGGTGATTCCCGGCAGCCTGTCCGACGAGGCGCTCGACCGGCTGAGTTGAGCCGGGCGACGCTCATCCGGTCAAAGGGTGACGCTTGGTCCGGGTCGAAATCCGTCAACCATGCCGGATCGGCAGAGGCGTCACGTCCCCACCGGCCACGCCGTGGATGCCGCATTCGACCTTGCCGACGCCGCGCCAGCGCCCGGCGCGCGGGTCTTCGCCCGGCTGAACCGGGGTCGTGCATGGCGCGCAGCCGATGGACAGATAGCCCGCCGCCTCCAGCGGATGCCGGGGCAGGTCGCGGACCACGAAACCTGCATCAAGATCGTCCTTGGTCCATCCGGACAGTGGATTGATCTTCAGCCGACCATCCTCGATCTCGAACCGGGGCAGGTTGGCCCGGGTGGCCGCCTGAAAGCCCTTGCGCCCCGAAATCCACGCATCGAAGCCCTCCAGCCCCGCCGCCAGCGGCGCCACCTTGCGGATCGCGCAGCAGCCGTCGGGATCGTAGGACCAGCGCTCGCCCGCCGCATCGCGTGCCGCCAGAACATCCGCGTCGGGCGTCAGGCTGCGGACATCGGCAAGATCGAGTCGGGCCGCCAGCAGGTCGCGATAGGCCAGCGTCTCCGGAAACATCTTCAACGTGTCGACGAACAGCACCGGAGTCGTCGGATCGGCGCGGGCGACAAGGTCGAGCAGCACCGCGCTTTCGGTGCCGAAGGACGACACCGCCGCCACCCGGCCCTTCAGCTCGCCCCGCAGCAGATGGGCGAGCAGGGCGTCCGCGTCCATGTCCGCCGTCTCGGCCTCCAGCCGCGCGACATCATCCGCCGTCCAGGTCGGACGGGTGTCGATGACGTCGACCCGGCGCGCCGCGTCAGCCATGGCGCAGCGCCCAGACCGGATTCTGCCCGTCCGTCGCCTTCTGATAGACGAAGTCATAGCGATCGAGCGCGCGGGCCAGTACTTCGGTGTCGATCTCCGCGTTGGGCGCAAACGCATCGAAGCCGCAGCGGCGCATCAGCGGCACCAGGTCGACCAGCACGTCGCCGGCGGCCCGCAGCTCGCCGGTATAGCCCGCCTCCCGCAGGATACGGGCGGCGGAAAAGCCGCGTCCGTCGCGAAAGCGCGGGAAATCGACCTCGATCAGCGCCAGCCGGCCCAGATGCGGGATGAGCGCGCGGGCGTCGTCGCCGGCCTCCAGCCGCACGGCGGTGGCGCTGTCCTGGCCGAGGAAGGCGTCCAGCGTCACCGCCGGCTCCTCGTGCGGGGCATCGTCGCGCAGGCGCAGGGGATCAGCCATAGATCGCTTCCTTGAACGTCTCGAACCCGACCCGGCGATAGGTGTCGAGGAAGCGTTCGCCCGGCTCGCGCACGGCACGGAACCGGTCGAGCGTGCGGCCGATCGCGTCGACCACCCCATCCTCGTCAAAGCCGGGACCAGTGATGCGGCCGAGGCTGGCATCCTCCGCCCCCGATCCGCCGAGGAGAAGCTGGTAATTCTCCGTCCCCTTCCGGTCGACGCCGAGGATGCCGATGTGGCCGACATGGTGGTGCCCGCAGGCATTGATGCAGCCGGAAATCTTCAGCTTCAGTTCGCCCAGGTCGCGCTGCTCCTCGATCGACCCGAACCGTTCGGCGATCTTCTGCGCCAGCGGGATCGAGCGGGCATTGGCGAGGCTGCAATAATCAAGGCCGGGGCAGGCGATGATGTCGCTGATCAGATCGAGATTGGGCTCGGCCAGACCGGCCGCATCCAACGCCTGCCACACCACCTTGAGGTCGGCCTTGCGGACATGCGGCAGAACGATGTTCTGGGCATGGGTGACGCGCAGTTCGTCAAAGCTGTAGCGCTCGGCAAGGTCGGCCATCAGGTCGATCTGGTCGGCCGAGGCGTCGCCCGGAATCCCGCCCCGGGGCTTCAGGCTGATATTGACGATCGCATAGCCGGGCGCTTTGTGCGCGGCGACATTCTGGTCGACCCACAGCGCGAAGGCGGGATCGTCGCGGTCGATCTCGTCCGCTATCCCGGTCTCGAACGGCGGCGGCGCGAAAAAGGCGGCGATACGGTCGAACTCGACCTGCGGCACGTCGCTGCCATTGGGCAGGATCTGCTGCCATTCCTCCTCGACCTGGCGGGTGAACTCCTCGTGCCCTAGGTCGTGGACCAGAATCTTGATCCGCTGCTTGTGGATGTTGTCGCGGCGGCCCCAGCGGTTCCAGACCCTGAGCGCCGCTTCCAGATAGCTGATCAGATGCTCGGCCGGCAGGAAGGGACGGATCAGGGGCGCGACGAACGGCGTCCGGCCCATGCCGCCGCCGATATAGACTTCGAAGCCGAGCTGGCCGGCCCCATTGCGAACGAGGCGCAGGCCGACATCGTGCAGGCGGATCGCGACCCGGTCCTCCTCCGCCGCCGTCACCGCGATCTTGAACTTGCGCGGCAGATAGCTGAACTCTGGATGGAACGTCGTCGCCTGACGGACCAGTTCCGCCCATGGCCGGGGATCACAGACTTCATCCGCGGCGGCACCCGCATATTGGTCGGACGACAGGTTGCGGATGCTCTCGCCGCTGGTCTGGATGGCATGCATCTCCACCGTCGCCAGCTCGGCGAGAATGTCGGGTGCGTCCTCCAGCCGAATCCAGTTGTACTGGATGTTCTGACGCGTGGTGAAATGGCCGTAGTCGCGATCATATTTGCGCGCGATGTGAGCCAGCATCCTGACCTGCCGCGCATTGGCGGTGCCATAGGGGATGGCGACACGCAGCATATAGGCATGCAGCTGAAGATAGAGGCCGTTCTTCAGCCGCAGGGGCTTGAACTGGTCCTCGCTGAGATCGCCGGCGAGGCGTCGCGTCACCTGGTCGCGGAACTCGTCGACCCGCGCATCGACGATCGCCTGGTCATAGTGGTCGAACTTGTACATCAGATCACCCAGTCAGGGGCGGGCGCCTCGCGGCGAATGCCGAGATCGGGACGCACAGTGGGGCCAAGCGCACGAATGCGCTCCTTGATATGCAGGGGACGGGGGCCGTCGGCACCGGGTTCGGCGGCAACGATATAAGGCCCGTTGACCCGCCGCACGCCTTCCTCGCGGGCCGCGATCGCCTCGCCATGCTCGCCGACGTCGACGGCCTCGGCGACATGGCGGGACCATTCGCCGCCCGCCCACCAGATCACGTCGCCGCTGACGAGATCGTTGCCGGTCAGGATCTTCACGCCACACTCTCCGCCCGTACCGCCAGCGCCCGCAGCCGGTCCTCGGCGTCGGACAGCAGCACCACTTCGCCAACCACCAGAATCGCCGGGCTCTGCACCCGCTCGCGCTCGACCAGATCGCCCAAGTCGGCAAGCAGCGTCCGCATCGCCCGGCTGCCGGGCAGGGTGCCGCGCTCCAGCACCGCCGCGGGCATGTCGGGCGAGACACCGTCGGCGATCAGCTTGTCGACGATGCCGCGTGCCGAAGACACGCCCATATAGATCACCAGCGTCCGCCCGCGCCCGGCAAGCCCCGCCCAGTTCTGATCTGACAACCCCTTGCACTGACCGGCGACGAAGCTGACCGCGCTGGAAAAATCGCGATGGGTGAGCGGCAGCATCGCCTCGGCCGCGCAGCCCAGGGCCGCGGACACGCCGGGCACCACCTCGACGAGCAGGCCGGCGGCGCGCACCGCCTCCACTTCCTCACCGCCGCGGCCAAAGATGAACGGGTCACCGCCCTTCACGCGCACCACCACCGATCCCGCCTTCACATGGGCGACGATGAGGGCGTTGATCGCCGCCTGCGACAGGGTGTGGCGTGCCCGGCTCTTGGCGACGGAAATGCGCTGCGCCGTGGCCGGTGCGAGGTCCAGCACGCGGCGGTCGACCAGCCCGTCATGGACAACGACGTCGGCCGCTTCCAGCGCCCGCACCGCGCGCACGGTCAGGAGATCGGGATCGCCGGGGCCGGCGCCAACCAGGATGACGCGACCACGCGCGTACGGATCGAGAAGACTGGCCATGGGCGGGAGATGGCGATTTTCGGCGCGATGCTCAAGCGACCTTCGCTTGGGGCGACGCTAGGAGAGCTTTCGTGGCGCGTCTGATGACGAGCGCCGGCGCCGGCCAAGCAGCGCAAGACGCATCCTCAACGCGACGGCAGCCGCCCGAACCGCGCCAGCAGGGTCAGGATGGTCGGCCAGGCCATGGTGTTGAACAGATCGTGGCGGCTGGCCCGCCAATGCCAGCGCCCCGCGTCGACTAGGTTGGCGTGCATGTCGAGCAATTCGCCCAAGGTACACGCGATCAGCACCACCAGCCACGGCCGCCACGACTTCAGCGGCCATCGGCCCAAGATCGCCGCAGTGAAGAACAGGATAAGAGCGATGTGTATATGAAGCGCGTCCTTATCCAGCTCCGTCGCCGCCATCACCCACAATTTTGCTGCCTGATAGTCAAAGGTCACACACGCATCCTGAACGGTGAGAAATTGGTGTCGGCGTCATAGACATCGACGCCTTCGTGGCGCTTCAGCCAGCCGACGAGCTGGTAGGTCATCGGGGTGAGCAGCACCTCCCACCCCACTTTCAACGCATATTGGGTGACGAGCACGGTCAGGAGCAGCGACGGCTCCCACAACCCCGCAAAGGCGACCGGATAGAAGATCAGGCTGTCGACGCCCTGCCCGACGACGGTGGAGCCGATCGTCCGCATCCATAGATGCCGCCCCTTCGTCCACAGCTTCATTCGCGCCATGACATAGGCATTGGCGAACTCGCCGGCCCAGAAGGCGAGGATCGAGGCGAAGACGATCCGCGGCACCTGGCCGAAAATCTGCTCATAAGCCTCCTGCCCCTGCCAGGTGGCGGCGGGCGGAAGGGCCACCACAACCCACGACATGAACGCCATGAAACTCAACGCCGCGAATCCCGCCCACACGCAGCGCCGGGCCCGGCTGTAGCCATAGACCTCGGTCAGCACGTCCCCCAGAACATAGGACAGGGGGAAAAACAGGATGCCGGCGCCGAACGGCCAGTCGCCGATCAGGGGCAGGTCAATGGTCGCGACCTTGCCCGCGCCCAGGACGTTCGACAGCAGGAGGATGGTGACGAACGCCGCCATGGCGAAATCGAACGTGCGGAAACGGCCGCCGGTCAGCTGGTTCGCTTCGATAGGCTTGGGCGACGACATTCGCTCATTTCCTTCCCCGATGCGTTTCCGACGACCTCCCGCGCCTTGTCAATCGTCAGACCTGATTCGCACCGGCGCATCATGATCACCGTTGTATTTGAGACACCGGAGCCTGTTTTAAGCTTGAATCCAGCGCCATCGTGCGACAAAAGGCCGCCACTATGTCGACCCGCACCCTTTCAGTGGCCGCGATCGCGGCCTTCGCCCTTCTTTCGGCTTGCAACAAGCAGGAAGCCACCGACGCCAACGCGACGGCCGCTGTCAACCAGGTCGAGGAAGAAGTTCCTCTGCCGATGATCGTCAAGTCGACGCCATATCGCTGCGCCGATGGCAGCACGGCATCGGTCGATTTCTTCAACACCGACGCGCAGGTGGCCGTGAAGGTGAACGGCGCCGATCTTCCCACCGTGCTGACCACCGAGACGCCGGGTCCCGACGCCACCTTCACCCATGCCGACGGCTGGTCGCTGAAGCGCGACGGCGACAACGTCCTGCTCGCCAGCCCGGAAAAGCCGGAGCAGCTCTGCAAGAGCTGAAGCAGGTCCGGTTTCTGACCTCCGTTCAAAAACGGCCGGGACAGGTTCCCGGCCGTTTTTTTAATGCCTGATCGACGGCAAGCGCCGGCACCCGGCTTATCCCTTCGACATCGCCGCCGCGTCGGGCTAAGGGCCTCGGCTATGCAGGACAGCGCCTCGATTCCCGCCGCCATCACCGACCAGATCGTCGCCGAGCATGGCTTCACCCCCGACGAATACCAGCGCCTGCTCGGTGCCCTCGGCCGCGAGCCGAACCTGACCGAGCTTGGCATCTTCTCGGTGATGTGGTCGGAGCATTGCTCGTACAAATCGTCGCGCATCCACCTGAAGAAGCTGCCGACGACCGGCCCGGTGGTGATCTGCGGACCGGGCGAGAATGCCGGCGTCGTCGATATCGGGGATGGTCAGGCGGCCATCTTCAAGATGGAGAGCCACAACCACCCGAGCTATATCGAGCCCTATCAGGGCGCGGCGACCGGGGTCGGCGGCATATTGCGCGACGTGTTCACCATGGGCGCGCGGCCGGTGGCGAACCTCAACGCGCTGCGCTTCGGCCGCCCGGATCACCCCAAGATGCGCCACCTGATCGCCGGTGTCGTGTCGGGCATCGGCGGCTACGGCAATTGCGTGGGCGTGCCAACGGTGGGCGGCGAGGTCAATTTCCACCCCGCCTATGACGGCAACATCCTGGTCAACGCGATGACCGTGGGCGTCGCCGATACCGCCAAGATCTTCTACTCCGCCGCCTCGGGCGTCGGTAATCCGATCGTCTATGTCGGGTCCAAGACCGGCCGCGACGGCATTCACGGCGCGACCATGGCGTCGGCCGACTTCTCCGAGGATTCGGAGGAGAAGCGCCCGACCGTGCAGGTCGGAGACCCGTTCACCGAAAAGCTGCTGATCGAGGCGTGCCTGGAACTGATGGCGTCGGACGCCATCGTCGCCATTCAGGACATGGGCGCGGCCGGCCTCACCTCGTCCTCGGTCGAGATGGCGTCGAAGGGCGGCGTCGGCATCCTTCTCGACATGGACAAGGTGCCGTGCCGCGAAACCGGCATGACCCCTTATGAGATGATGCTGTCGGAATCGCAGGAGCGAATGCTGATGGTGCTGAAGCCCGGCCGCGAGGCCGAGGCGGAAGCGATCTTCACCAAGTGGGAACTGGATTTCGCCGTCATCGGCTCCGTCACCGACACCGGCCATATGGTCCTGACCTGGCAGGGCGAGACCGTGGCCGACATCCCCCTCGGCCCTCTGGCTGACAATGCGCCCGCCTATGACCGGCCGTGGGTACCGACGCCCGCGCCGGCGCCGCTGGCCGACGTGCCGGCGTCGAAGGATATCCTCGCCGACCTGGTCACGCTGATGGGCTCTCCCGATCTCGCCAGCCGCCGCTGGATCTGGGAGCAATATGACCACATGGTCGGCGCCGACACCATCGGCCGGCCGGGCGGCGACGCCGCCGTCGTCCGCGTCCATGGAACCCGGAAGGCGCTGGCGGCGACGGCCGACTGCACGCCGCGCTACTGTTTCGCCGATCCGGTCGCGGGTGGACGGCAGGCGATCGCCGAGACGTGGCGCAACCTGACTGCCGTCGGGGCGACGCCGCTCGCCGCCACCGACTGCATGAACTTCGGCAATCCCCAGCGACCGGAGATCATGGGTCAGTTCGTCGGCTGCATCGAAGGGATGGCCGAGGCGTGCCGCGCCCTCGACTTCCCGATCGTGTCGGGCAATGTCAGCCTCTACAACGAAACCAAGAATGACGACGGCACCGGCAGCGCCATTCTGCCGACTCCCGCCATCGGCGGCGTCGGCCTGCTGGCCGACGCCGATCGCCGCGCGACGATCGCCTTCACAGCCGACGGTCAGGATATCGTGCTCGTCGGTGACACCGCCGGTCATCTCGGCCAGTCGCTGTGGCTGCGCTATGTCGCCGGCCGCGAAGCCGGGCCGCCGCCGCCTGTCGACCTTGCCGCCGAACGCCGCAACGGTGATTTCGTGCGCAGCCTGATCGCCGCGGGCACGGTCGCCACGGTCCATGACTGCGCTGACGGCGGACTACTGGTCGCGGTAACCGAAATGGCACTTGCCTCCGGCATCGGGGCTACGCTCAACCTCGTCGCCACCGACGCCGCTCAGGCCTTCGGAGAAGATCAGGCCCGTTATGTGGTGGCCGGAGATGGCGCCGCAATCACGGAGGCCGCTCGCGCGGCGGGCGTGCCCGCCACGGTGCTCGGCCGGACGGGCGGGGATGCGATCGCGGTTGAGGGCGCCGGCGCGGCGCGACTCGAGGTGATTCGTCGCGATCACGAAGGATTCTTCCCCGATCTCATGGGCGCGCCAGGCGCCGCCTGACACGAGAATCCGTCGCAGGCGCAACAGGAAGGCACTTGACAAGCCAGCGAGCTATTGCGATTTACTCGCAAAAGCCGCCTGCAAGACTCGGCGGCCTGGAGAGCGTCGATGGTCGTCTGCGTCTGCAATGGCATCCGGGAGCGGGATTTGCGCGGAGTTGCGCGCAGTGGCGCGGCTGATCCATGCGCCGCCTACCGCTCGTTGGGCCGCCGCGCGAAGTGCGGTCAGTGCTTCCCATTCGCACGCGAAATCATTGCCGCAGAGCGCGCCAACCCCTGACATTGACTTGCAATTTCTGGCGGAAATCCGCCATTGACGACGCCTGAAAGCTGGTCCAGTCCATCGGCCATTCCGACCTTTTAAAGGAGGGGCCGACATGAAGGGCGACCCGCGCGTCATCGATTATCTGAACGAGGCGCTCAAGAACGAGCTGACCGCGATCAACCAGTATTTCCTCCACTACCGCATGCTCGACCATTGGGGCGTCAAGAAGCTCGCCAAGTTCGAATATGAGGAATCGATCGACGAGATGAAGCACGCCGACAAGCTGGCGGAGCGCATCCTGTTTCTCGATGGACTGCCCAACTTCCAGCTGCTGGGCCGCCTGCGCATCGGCGAGACGGTGGAAGAGGTGCTGAAGGCCGACCTCGATCTCGAGAACGAAGCGGTGCCCCAGCTGAAGGAAGCGATCGCCCATTGCGAGACGGTGCGCGACTATGTCAGCCGCGACCTGTTCGCCTCGATCCTCGAGAATGAGGAGGAGCATGTCGACGTGCTGGAGAAGCAGTTCGACATGATCCGCCTGATGGGCATCCAGAACTATATCCAGCTGCAGTCCGAGGCGGCAGAGGATTGATCGGGTCGGGGGCGTCCCCGAGACGCCTCCTCCCCGTCACCCTTCAAGGCACTTTACCGCTTGGGGAGGCGCATCCGGGCCGTCATCCCCTCCCCGGCATGACCTGAACCGCGCGGCGTGGCGGGCGGCTTACCCGGCGCTGGTTGCTGCCGACGCCGCAATCCTACTCCCGTCCAGCATCGCGCTGGACCAGCGGATTGGTCGCGGCATCGAACCACTCCACTGTGCGCCCGAACAGCGGCGCCAGCGCGACGACATGGACCAGAAGCTCGTCGGGCGCCTCGCGGGTTTCCACGCATTTGCGGGCGCCCAGCTCGATCCTTTCGGCCAGATCGCCCAGGCGGGCAGCGCCGAACTGATAGGCCTCGCCCTTCAGCCGATGGGCCGGAGTGACCATGGCGGCGGCATCGCCGGCGCGCATCGCCTCCTCGATCTGGGCCACAGCCTTCACGCCATCCTCGCGGAAATAGCCCAGCAGACGGATGAATGCGCTTCCGAGCTGAGCCCTGCTCCGCTCGAAGAAGGTCGCATCGATCACCGCCGCGCCGTTCATCTCCATTCCCGTCTCCAAAAAAAGGCGCTGGATCCGTATCCAGGACCCACATCGCCGGATGTTTAGCCCGTGCCGGGTAAAGGTTCGGTTGCCACGGTGACGATCCACGTCGAAACGGCAGCGCCATCTTCCGCCACAGCCTCCACCGACCAGCCCCGTTCCGCCGCCATTGCGGCAAGGTCGGCCGGCACCGCCGGATCGTCGGCCAGCAGCCGATAGCGCCCCGGTCCGCTCCGCGCTGCCCGTGCCAGCCGCAGCACCGGCCACGGGCAGCGGAGGCCACGGGCGTCAACCTCGATCACGGCGCCGACCGCCATCTCAGTTTCGCCAGCCACGATCGCGCCGGTCGACCAGTCGCACCATCGCCGCGAAATCCGGAGCACCGAAATTCTCTGGCAGCGCGACCTTGGCGAGGTCACGCTGATGGGTGGCGATCACCTCCGCCGGAATCTCGATCAGCGGACCGAGCGGGGCGGCGGCGACCTGGATCTCGCAGGCGCGCTGCAGCGCCCACAGCCGCAGGAACGCCTCCGGCACCGTCCGGCCCATGGCGAGCAGGCCATGGTTCCTGAGGATCATCAGCCGGCGGGGCCCGAGATTGGCGATCAGCCGCTCGCCCTCGTCCCCGCGCACCGTGATCCCCTCGAATGCATGATAGGCGACCTGCCCGGCCAGTTGCCCGGCATAGAAGTTGGTGAGGGTCAGCCCGCTCTCGGCGCTGGCGACGGCCATGCCGGCGGTGGTGTGGGTGTGCATGACGCAGTGGGCGTCGGGCACCCCCTGGTGAAAGGCGGCATGCTGGACGAAACCGGCAAGGTTGACCGGCGCGTCCGATCCGTCGAGCCTGGCGCCGTCGATGGCGATCTTGACCAGGTTGGACGCCGTCACCTCGCTGAAGTGAAGGCCGAAGCGATTGATGAGGAATGCCCCCTCCTCACCCGGCACGCGCAGGGTGATATGATTGTAGATCAGCTCGCTCCATCCCAGATGGTCAAACACGCGGTAGGCGGCCGCCAGCTCCTGCCGCGCCGCCCACTCCGCCTCCGCCATGCCGGCCGGCGCCGTGCCATCATCCGCCATAAGTCCTCCATCCCCTATAAGGAGGGGAGCATGCTGGGTTGTCCGGGGTCAACAAAAACTGCCGCCCGTTCAGGGCTTGGTTGCGCTAGGCGGGCGGCATGAGCGTGCCCCACCTGACCCACCTGCAACGACTGGAAGCCGAGTCGATCCACATCCTGCGTGAAGTGGTGGCGGAGGCCGAACGTCCCGTCATGCTCTATTCTGTGGGCAAGGATTCGGCGGTGATGCTGCATCTGGCGCGCAAGGCCTTCTTTCCCGCGCCGCCGCCCTTCCCGCTCCTCCATGTCGACACGACGTGGAAGTTCCGCGACATGTACGCGCTGCGCGACCGCATGGCGGCGGAATCGGGCATGGAGCTGATCGTCTACAAAAACCCCGAGGCGGAGGCGCGGGGCATCAACCCATTCGACCATGGCGGCCTCCACACCGACCTGTGGAAGACCGAGGGGCTGAAGCAGGCGCTGGACAAATACGGCTTCGACGCGGCCTTCGGCGGCGCCCGCCGCGACGAGGAGAAGAGCCGCGCCAAGGAACGGGTGTTCAGCTTCCGCTCCGCCAATCACCGCTGGGATCCCAAGAACCAGCGGCCCGAGCTGTGGCACCTCTACAACGCCCGCAAGGCGAAGGGCGAGAGCATCCGCGTCTTCCCGATCTCCAACTGGACCGAGCTGGACATCTGGCAATATATCCACCTCGAAGGCATTCCCATCGTGCCGCTCTATTTCGCCGCCCCGCGGCCGACGGTGGAACGCGACGGCCTCATCCTCATGGTCGATGACGAGCGTTTCCGCCTGAACCCCGGCGAGGTGCCGGTCGACCGCTCGATCCGGTTCCGTACGCTCGGCTGCTATCCGCTGACGGGCGCGGTCGAGAGCCATGCCGCGACGCTGCCCGAGGTCATTCAGGAGATGCTGCTGACAACCACGTCGGAACGGCAGGGCCGCGCCATTGACCACGACCAGTCGGCGTCGATGGAGAAGAAGAAGCAGGAAGGCTATTTCTGATGGCCAGCGCCACCGCCACCCACGCTTATCGCGCGTCCGATCTGGTTGCCGAGGATATCGACGCCTATCTCGTCCAGCACCAGCACAAGTCGCTGCTGCGGTTCATCACCTGCGGCTCGGTGGACGACGGCAAGTCGACGCTGATCGGCCGCCTGCTCTATGATTCCAAGATGATCTTCGAGGACCAGCTGGCGGCCCTCGAAGCCGATTCGAAGCGCGTCGGGACGCAGGGGCAGGAGATCGACTTCGCCCTCCTCGTCGACGGCCTCGCCGCCGAGCGCGAGCAGGGCATCACCATCGACGTCGCCTACCGCTTCTTCGCGACCGACCGGCGCAAGTTCATCGTCGCCGATACGCCGGGGCACGAACAATATACCCGCAACATGGCGACGGGCGCGTCGACCGCCGACCTCGCCGTCATCCTCATCGACGCGCGCAAGGGCGTGCTGACCCAGACCCGGCGGCACAGCTATCTCGCCCATCTGCTCGGCATCCGCCACATCGTGCTGGCGGTGAACAAGATGGACCTGGTCGATTACGACCAGACCGTCTTCGACCGCATCACGCTCGCCTATCGCGCCTTCGCCAACGAGATCGGCATCACTCGCTTCCAGGCGATCCCGTTGTCTGGCCTTCGGGGCGACAACGTCACCGCCCCGTCGGACACCATGTCCTGGTATCACGGCCCGACCCTGATCGAGCATCTGGAATCGGTGCCGCTGGATGAGGACGCCGCCGCCGGCCAGCCCCTGCGGATGCCGGTGCAATGGGTCAACCGGCCCAATCTCGACTTCCGGGGCTTTTCCGGCCTGATCGCGGCGGGCACGGTCGCGCCCGGCGATGTCGTGCGCGTCCTGCCGTCAGGACGGACGTCCACCGTCACCCGCATCGTCACCATGGACGGAGACCTGCGCCAAGCGGTGGCAGGTCAGTCCGTCACCCTGACCTTCGCCGACGAGATCGACACCAGCCGCGGCGACGTCATCGTCGCCGCCGACCAGCCGGTCGAGGTCGCCGACCAGTTCGAGGCGACAGTGATCTGGATGGCGGACGAGCCGCTGCTTCCGGGCCGCCCCTATTGGCTGAAGATCGGCGCCACGACCGTGTCCGCCACGCTGGCCGCGCCCAAATATCAGGTCAACGTCAACAGCATGGAGCATCTGGCGGCCAAGACGCTGGAGCTGAACGCGATCGGCGTTCTCGACGTCGCGCTGGATCGGGCGGTGCCGTTCACCCCCTATGCCGACAATCGCGACCTGGGCGGGTTCATCCTGATCGACCGGCTGACCAACGCCACCGTCGGCGCGGGTCTCATTCATTTCGCGCTGAGACGGTCGAGCAACGTCCACTGGCAGGCGCTGGACGTCAGCCGCGAAGCGCATGCCGCGCTTAAGAGCCAGACGCCCCGCGTGCTGTGGTTCACCGGCCTGTCGGGCGCCGGCAAGTCGACCATCGCCAATCTGGTCGAGAAGAAGCTTCACGCCGCCGGCCGGCACACCTTCCTCCTCGACGGCGACAATGTCCGCCACGGCCTCAACCGCGACCTCGGTTTCAGTGCCGCCGACAGGGTCGAGAATATCCGCCGGGTGGGCGAGGTTGCGAAGCTGATGGCCGATGCCGGCCTCATCGTCCTCACCGCCTTCATCTCCCCCTTCCGGGCGGAACGGCAGATGGTGCGGGACATGCTGCCCGACGGCGAGTTCGTGGAAATCTTTGTCGATACCCCGCTGGCCGAGGCGGAACGCCGCGATGCCAAGGGCCTCTATGCCAAGGCCCGGGCGGGCGAGATCAGCGATTTCACCGGCATCGACAGCCCCTATGAAGCGCCTGAACAGCCCGAGATCGTCATCGACACCACCAAGCTGAACGCCGAAGAAGCAGCCGATGAGATCGTCGAACGCATCCTCGGGCACGGCCGCCTCGGCGCGGCCGGAGGCGACTGGGTGATCTGATTGATATTATATGCGCCTCACGGCGCATAAGGCGGCACCGGCCCGCACCCCCACCCGGCCGCCCATAGCGTAAACTTTCGTTGGGTGGCCGGGTGCGGGCCGGTGCCGCCTCATCCGGCGTTAGCCGGATCAAATCACCTCACTCCGCCGGGGCGCCCGCTTCCTCCGAGCGACGCTCCAGCGCGACCTTGATCATCGCCAGCAGCGGATCGGCCAGCGCCAGGCCGAGGATGCCGAACAGCGCCCCGAACAGCAGCTGCGCCGCCATCACCAACGCTGGGGCGAGGTCGACGGTGCGCTTGGCGACCATCGGCACGACGATATAGCCGTCCAACGTCTGGACGACGAAATAGGTGCCGATCGCCCACAGGCCGGTGTCGACCCCGGCCGAGAAACCGACCGCCACCGTCAGCACGCCCGAGATGAACGCGCCGATATTGGGCAGGAAGGCCAGCACACCGGTGATGATGCCGAGCAGCAGCGCCATCGGCACGCCGCCGATCGACAGCACGATCCAGGTGACGACGCCTTCGAACACCATGCCGACCAGCCGCCCCATCAGCAGCCGGCGCATCGTGTAGCCCATGCGCGCGGCGGTGACGCGAAAGCTGGGCCTTTGGCGGGCCGGCATCATCCATTCGACACCGCGTTCGTAAAGGCGCGGCTCGATGGCGACGAACAGGCCGATGACGATGATCAGGAACAGGTTTGTGACCCCGCCCAGCGCCATGCCCAGCACCGCCGTCACCTGCCCCAGCGAGCCCAGCAGCTGGCGGCTGATGTCGCCGAAATCGGTGGTGTTGGGCGCCAGGCCATATTGGCTCAGCCATTCCAGCAGGCGCGCGCCCTGGACCGCCAGGGTGGCGCGCAGCTGTTCGAACTGGGTCGCGATCTCGACACCCATCAGGTAGATGGTGCTGACCAGGAACGTCGTCACGGCGACCGAGACGATCAGCAATCGCCAGCCATGGCCGATGGGCAGCAGCCGGCCCAGAAGGCGCACGCCGCCGTCGAGCGCGGAGGCGAAGACGATGCCGCCGAAAATCAGCAGCAGAGGCTGCGACAGCTGCCACGCCAGGAACAGGATAGCGCCGATGGTGAACCACACCGTCGCACGTTTGATGGCATCGCGGACAACGGGATCGCTGAATTCGGACGGTCCCGGCTTCACGGGCACATGGCCGGCGCTATCGTCGCTCATTCCGGCATCCCTTCCTGTTGCCGCCGTCAGGCGGGCGGACGACGAAGCGACTCCCCGGCCCGATGTCCGCGCAGCGCATGCCACCACGTCACAGGATTATACCAGCGGAAACTGTCGTCCAGCGAGAAGGTGACGAACTCCGCCCGGCCACCGATATTTTCGATCGGAACCAGCCCGACACCGCCCGCCGACGGCTCGACCCGACTGTCGGCGCTGTCGTCGCGATTGTCGCCCATCACGAACAGATGTCCATCGGGCACGACGATCGGCAGATAGTCGTCGGTCGCCGAATGGCCGAGGTCGAGCGTGTCATAGCTGCGCCCGCCGGGCAGGGTCTCACGATAGCGCGGCAGCGCATAGACGATGCGACCGTCCGGCAGGCGCTGCTCGAACCGCGCATAGTCCATGCCGCCCTGCGGGTTGGCATCGCGCGGCAGCAGCGCGGGCGACAGCCGGCGCCGCTCGAGCGGTTTGCCGTTCAGCCACACCTTGCCGCCTTCGACCGCGATCTCGTCACCCGGCAGACCGATGACGCGCTTGATATAATCGGTCTTGTGCCCTGGCGGCTTGAGGATAACGATATCGCCCCGTTCCGGCGTGCGGCCAAACAGCCGCCCCGGCATCGGTGGCAGGATGTTGAAGCTGATCGACGCGTAGGACCAGCCATAGGGCCATTTCGACACCACCAGCCGGTCGCCGACCCACAGGGTCGGCAGCATCGAGCCGGAGGGGATGAAGAACGGCTTGGCGACCAGGCTGTGCAGCGCCAGCACGGCCAGGATCAAGAGCAGGCCACTCCTGATCTCACCAATCCAGTCGACACGCTTGGCGCGCTTGGCCACGGCGGTTTCGGTCATTGACGCACCGCCTCGATCACCACGAAGGCCTGCGCCCATGGATGGTCGTCGGTGAGCGTCAGGTGAACGAGGGGCGCATGGCCGTCGGGCACCAGGCCCGTCAGCTTCATCGCCGCGCCGCCGGTCAGCGCCAGGGTGGGTCGCCCCGAGGGCAGGTTGACGACGCCGATATCGCGCAGGAACACGCCGTCACGAAAGCCGGTGCCAACCGCCTTCGAAAAGGCTTCCTTGGCCGCGAACCGCTTGGCGTAGGACGCAGCGCGGGTCAGCACCCGCCGTTCCGATCGCCGCCGCTCGATGTCGGTGAACACGCGATCGATGAAACGGTCGCCGAAACGATCCAGGCTGGCCTGGATGCGTTCGATCGAACAGAGGTCGGAACCCAGACCGATGATCATCCCCGCGCCACGTCCATCAATCGGCGCATCGCCGCGACGCTGGCTTCAAGCCCGGTGAAGATCGCCTCGCCGATCAGGAAATGGCCGATATTGAGTTCCGCGACCTGCGGGATCGCCGCCACCGGCTGGACATTGTCGAAGGTCAGGCCGTGGCCGGCATGCGGCTCGATGCCGTTGCGCGCCGCCAGCGCCGCCGCATCGGACAGGCGCCGCAATTCCTCGGCGCGCGCCGCGCCGTCCAGATGGGCGTAGCGGCCGGTGTGAAACTCGACCACCGGCGCGCCCAGCGCCATCGCTGCCTCGATCTGGGCCGGCGCCGGTTCGATGAACAGGCTGACGCGGATGCCGGCGTCGGTGAGCCGGGCCACGAGCGGGCCCAGATGGCCGAGCTGCCCGGCGGCGTCGAGGCCGCCTTCGGTGGTCCGCTCCTCGCGCCGCTCGGGGACGATGCAGGCGGCATGGGGGCGATGCTTCAGCGCGATCGCCAGCATCTCGTCGGTCGCCGCCATTTCCAGGTTCAGCGGCAGGTCGATCTCCGCCATCAGCCGGTCGATATCGGTATCGGTGATGTGGCGCCTATCCTCCCGCAGATGGGCGGTGATGCCGTCGGCGCCGGCCGCCGCCGCCGCATGGGCGGCGCGCACGGGATCGGGATGCGGCCCGCCGCGCGCGTTGCGGATCGTCGCGACATGATCGATGTTGACGCCAAGACGTAAGGCCATGGGACAGTTACCGGGCTTCCATAATGTTCTGGTTCGTCCCTAGTCGATCGCGCACGGGACCGGAAGGCTCATCCCCCCACCCGCTCGACCGACGACACCGGGTCGGTGGCGCGCAAGGCCGCCATCAGGCGCATCAGTTGCTGGACGTCCTTGACCTCGACCGAGACGGAATAGGTATGGAAGGCGCGGTCGCGGTGGCGCAGGTTGAGGCGCAGGATGTTGACCCCATCGCGGGCGAAGATCGCCGTGACGACGGCCAGCGCCCCCGGCTCGTTCTTGACCACCAGAGTCAGCTGGGCGGTGGCGCTGTCGGCCTTGTCGCCCCAGGCCAGGTCGATCCAGTCGCCATCCTCGCGCGCCGCCAGGGTCGAGCATTGAATAGTGTGGACCTCGATCCCCTCACCTGGCTGGCGCAGGCCGACGATTCGGTCGCCGGGCAGCGGATGGCAGCATTCGGCGAGCTTGACCGCCACCCCCGGCGTCAGCCCCTTGATCGAGATGGCGCTTTGCTGACCGCTCGGCGTTACCGGCTGAGAGGCGCTGGTCGCGCCCGGGATCAACGCTTCCAGAACCGCATCCTCGGGCAGGCTGTTCGTGGCCAGCGCGATCATCAGCGCCGCCTCGTCGGACAGTTTCAGCCGCTTCAGCGCCTCGGCGAGCGCGTCTTCGGCCAGCGGCACCGGCAGTCGCGCCACCAGCTCCTGATAGAGCTTGCGGCCCAGCGCGATATGGTCATCCCGCTCGCGGTGACGGACGAAGCGACGGATCGCCGCCCGCGCCTTGCCGGTGACGACGAAGGCCTCCCATGCCGGGTCCGGCTCCTGTGCCTTGGATCTCAGAATCTGAACCTGATCGCCATTCTGGATCTGAGTCCTCAGCGGCACCACGCGGCCGTTGATCTTGGCCCCCACCGTCTGGTCGCCGAGGTCGGTGTGGATGTCATAGGCGAAGTCGACCGGGGTCGCCCCGCGCGGCAGCTGGCGTAGCTCGCCCTTGGGGGTAAAGGCGAAGACCTGGCCCTGGAACATCGCCAGCCGGGTATGCTCCAGCAGCTCCTCGGGGCTGTCCGCATGTTCGAGGATTTCCAGTAGGTCCTTCAGCCACGGATAATGACCGTCGCGCGCGTCGCCATCCTGCTTGTAGGCCCAGTGGGCGGCTAGGCCGTGTTCCGCCTGCTCATGCATGTCACGGGTGCGGATCTGGATCTCGATCCGCGTCCGGTGCGAATGGATCACCGAGGTGTGCAGCGAACGATAGCCGTTGCGCTTCGGGGTCGAGATGAAATCCTTGAACCGGCCGGGCACCATGGGCCAGCGTCGATGGATGATGCCCAGCGCGCGATAGCAATCCTCTACGGTGTCGACGATGACGCGAAAACCGATGACGTCGGCCAGCTGCTCGAACGGGATGTGCCGTTCCTGCATCTTGCGCCAGATCGACACCGGCTGTTTCTCGCGGCCGAACACCTCCGCCTCCATGCCGTTCTGGCCGAGGATCAGGCGGATGCCGGACGAGATGCGGCTGATGATGTCGCCGCCGCCTTCGCGCAGATGCTCCAGCCGCTTGACGATGCCGTCATAGGCTTCCGGCTCCAGCTGCTGGAAGGCGAGGTCCTGAAGCTCGGCCATGAACTCGTAGAGGCCGATCCGCTCGGCGAGCGGGGCATAGATGTCCATCGTCTCGCGGGCGATACGCCGTCGCTTTTCGACCGACGAGATATGATACAGCGTCCGCATATTGTGCAGGCGGTCGGCCAGCTTGACCAGCAGCACGCGGATGTCGCCCGACATGGCGAGCAGGAATTTTCGCAGATTCTCGGCTGCCCGCTCATTCTCGGTCTGAGCCTCGATCTTCGACAGCTTGGTGACGCCGTCGACCAGCCGGCCGACATTGGCCCCGAACAGGCGCTCGATTTCTTCCTGGGTGGCGACCGTGTCCTCGATCGTGTCATGGAGGATGCCGGTGGCAATCGTCTCGTCGTCGAGGTTGAGGTCGGTGAGGATGCCCGCCACCTCGATCGGGTGGCTGAAATATGGGTCGCCCGAGGCGCGCAGCTGTGATCCATGCGCCTTCATGGAGAAGACATAGGCACGGTTCAGCAACGCCTCGTCGGCGTCGGGGTCGTAGGCCTTGACCTTCTCGATCAGTTCATATTGCCGCAGCACGGTAAATATATGGGCGCTGGGACGCCCGCCATGCAACAGCTAAAGGTGGGCAGAGCGGCGGATTTCTGCGCCCGAGGCGCCGATCACTCGTAATCGGCGCCGAGATTGGTGTTGCGCGGCGGCGCAGCGGCGGTCAGGCGCAGCGCCTCCGCCGTCTCACCCAGCGAGGCCATCTCGTCGAAGCCTTCGTCCTCATCGACGACGACGCGCTGCATCGATCCGACGATCGCGTGCAGCATCGCGTCGGGACGGATCTTATCCTCCGCGATCTCACGCAGCGCCACGACGGGATTTTTGTCGCGATCACGTTCGAGGGTCAGTTCGGCACCGCCCGAGATCTGGCGCGCGCGCTGTCCGGCGACCAGCACCAGATCGAAACGGTTGGGGACCTTGTCGACGCAATCCTCGACGGTGACGCGCGCCATCAGGCAACTCCAGATCGGTTTGTTCGGAAAGGCAGGCGGGTAGCGTTCGGCCCGTCGCTTGTCAAGAACGGGCCGGATCGTTCGGCGCGCCGCGCGACCCGCGCCTTCATAAACATGCATCTGTACTGCATGTTTATGAAGGCGTATACGGAGCCTTGTCAGAAGGAGGATTCGGGCGATGGGCACCGACCGCGACAAGGCGTTGAAGGAATTCTGGACCATGCTGAAATGGATATCCCTTGCGGGTATCCTGCTGGCGGGCGGTGCGCTGTGGTATCTGTCGCTGGACGGCCCGCTGCGGCCCAGCACGATTTTCGGGACGGTGATCGGCGTATTCCTGTCGATGCTGCTTGGCTGCGGCCTGTTTGCCGCTGCGTTCTTCAGCGACAAGAGCGGCCACGACCAGAATGTCACGGACGCCACTCGCAAGGATCAGCCCGACGGCTGATCAGGCCCACGCCGCCCCTTCACAGCCGTCGCGATCCGGGCGACAAGGCGGAGGTGGAAAGCCTGCCCCTCTTCCTCGTCATCCGCGACCGGCCGGTGATCCTGATCGGAAACGGCCCTGCAGCGGAAGCCAAGCGACGCCTGCTCGAGCGCGCCGGAGCCAGGGTCGTCGGCGAGGAGTCGCACGACGCACGGCTGGCCATCGTCGCCGAGGATGATCCGGACGGTGCCATTGCCGCCCGACTGAGGACGCGGGGCCTGCTGGTCAATGTCGTCGACCGGCCGGGCCTGTGCGATTTCACCATGCCGGCGATCGTCGACCGCGCGCCAGTGACCGTGGCGGTCAGTACCGCTGGCGCTTCGGCCAGTCTTGCCAAGGCCCTGCGTCAGCGGATCGAGGCCCTGCTGCCCGCCGGCCTCGGCGGCTTCGCGCTCGACCTGCGCAATGCGCGTGGCGCGATCGCCGCGCGCTTTCCCGACGTGACCGCCCGCCGCCTCGCGCTGGACACGGCGTTGGCGCCCGGCGGTCCGCTCGATCCCGTCCGTCCAGGCAATGTCATGGCGTGGCTGGCGGCCGCCGCGTCCACGGCAACCGACCGGCATGACCATATCCGGCTCCGATCCCCCGATCCCGATGAACTGACCCTGCGCGAGGCTCGTCTGCTGGCCGAGGCCGATACCATTCGCCACGCTCCCGGCGTCCCGCCCTCCATCCTCATCCGCGGACGTGCGGATGCGACCCGACTGCGGCTTGGAAACACGCCGCCACCGCCCGGCCGCACGGTCGACATCGACGGACCACCGGCATGATCCGCTGGGCCTATATCGTCGAGGGGCCCGACCGCGTGATCGAAAGCCCGGCTGACGCGGCACTGGCCGCCGTCGGCACCGCCAGCCTCGTCTGGATCCATCTCGATGGTCGCGACGCGGGGACGGTGGGCTGGCTGCGCGACCATCTGCATTTGCCGGAAGCAGTGGAAATGGCGCTGCTCGCCCATGAAACCAGGCCGCGCGGCGACCGGCTGGGCGATGGCGCCATCGTCAACCTGCGCGGCCTGGGCGCGACGCCCGACGACGACCCGGACGCGCTGGTGTCGATCCGCCTGTGGGCGGATGCCGGACGCATCATTTCCGTCAGCATGCGGACTCTGGCCGACATCGACCTGCTGTGCCGGGCGGTGGAGGCGGGACGGATTCTCGATCCCGGCGACCTCATCGTGGCGCTCGCCGGCATCATAACCGATGGCCTCGACCCCGAGGTCGCCCGGCTCGGCGATCTGGTCGACGACTATGAAGCGATGTTGGAAACGCACCCGATCACCGGCGCGCGACGGCGCATCGCCGAGGCACGATCGACGGCGATCGACTATCGCCGGTTCGTCGCCCCACAGCGCCTGGCGCTCGACCATCTCGCGCAGACGCGGTGCGGATGGCTGACCGACGAAGACCAGCTCCACCTGCGTGAAGCCGCCGACCGCGCCGCCCGCATGGCGGAGGAACTGGAAGCGATCCGCGAGCGATCGGCCCTGCTGCACGAGCAGCTCACCGACATGCGGACCGAACAAATCGATCAGCGGTCACTGACGGTTGCCATGATCGCGCTGATCTTCCTGCCGTTGACCTTCGTCACCGGGCTGTTTGGCATGAACGTGCCCGTGCCGGTATGGCCGCACGCTTTCTGGTGGATCACCGCCGGCTCGGTCGCCTTCGGCCTCAGCCTGTGGGCGCTGATCCGGCGCGAACGCTAAGGTCGCCGGACTGGAACCGCCGACCGCAACGCTCAACCAAGCCGGGCGGTCACTTCCTCGAGCACGGCCTGCCGCATCCGGAAGGCCGCCATCAAGCTCGCGTCGACCTGCGGCGCCGGCCGCGTGCGCTTCATCAGTGTCGCGGTCAGGCGGGCGGGGGCCGCACCAGCCGGGGCTTGCTGTGTCATATCAAATCTCCGAGCCGTCACTTGCGGAACGGCCAATCAAGGCCTTGTCGGCCAATAGGGTTAATCCGGCGTAAACCGCTATTTTTCGCCATTGCATGTGAAGAACGTTCAGCTATGGGCAAACTTCGTTAACGATCTTAACTCCCTCTTAACTTTTCGGGGCGATAGCTGGCCACGTTAACCAATTAACCCGATCGTGGTGGCAGGTTGGCCGACGCGGTGGATACGAAAAGGGTGTTCCCTGATGCGTGTGCTTCTGATCGAAGATGAGCCGACCACGGCGAAGAGCATCGAACTGATGCTGAGCGCCGAGGGCTTCAACGTCTACCAGACCGATCTGGGCGAGGAGGGCTTGGATCTCGGCAAGCTCTACGATTACGATATCATTCTCCTCGACCTCAACCTGCCGGACATGCACGGCTATGACGTGCTGAAGAAGCTGCGTCTGGCGAAGGTCGGCACCCCGGTGCTGATCCTGTCCGGTCAGGCAGAGCTGGATTCCAAAATCCGCGCCCTCGGTTTCGGCGCCGACGACTATGTGACCAAGCCCTTCCATCGTGAAGAGCTTGTCGCCCGCATCCACGCCATTGTCCGCCGGTCCAAGGGCCACAGCCAGTCGGTGATCCGCACCGGCAAGCTGGCGGTCAATCTCGACACCAAGACGGTCGAGGTCGACGGCGCCCGCGTTCACCTGACGGGCAAGGAATATGCGATGCTGGAGCTGCTCTCGCTCCGCAAGGGCACGACGCTGACCAAGGAGATGTTCCTCAACCATCTCTATGGCGGCATGGACGAGCCGGAGTTGAAGATCATCGACGTGTTCATCTGCAAGCTCAGGAAGAAGCTGAGCCTGGCCTGCGGCGGCGAGAATTACATCGAGACCGTGTGGGGCCGCGGCTATGTGCTGCGCGACGAGGACGAGGTGCACGCCAAGGTCGCCTGACCTCGACGATCACCGGGACGCCCAGGCGCGCTTTCCCAATCAAGCCAACAAGGGGTCGCGACGCCAGTCGTCGCGACCCCTTGTCATTTCCGTATCCTCATTTCCACCCGGCCTATCCCTTGCCGACCGCCGCAAGCGCGTCTAAGGCCCCTCCCCACGGAGCGGTGGCCGAGTGGTCGAAGGCGCACGCCTGGAAAGTGTGTATACGGCAAAACCGTATCGAGGGTTCGAATCCCTCCCGCTCCGCCAGATGATCTCGCCGATGGGTCTGCCGACTTCGACTAGACATCCAGCGCGTTGGCGGACATGGCGCCCCGCCTCAGCCGCCACCATTGATAGACGACACCGGTCGCCATCCAGCCGAGGCCGATGAGGAGCGCCTGTATCGACAAGCTGGCCCAGAGCCATGCGGTGAGCACAAAGCCGACGACAGGCAGAGCCGCGAACAGGAAAAAGTCTCGACCCATTCGGCGTCCGTCGTCGATGGCGAACCGCTTCACCACAGACAGGTTGACCAGCGAGAAGGCAAACAAAGCCCCGAAACTGATTATCGAAGCCAGCGCGTCGAGGCTGACCACCAGCGATACCAACGACACCAGCGCAACGATCAGGATCGCCCTGACCGGCGTCCGGTAACGGGCGTTGAGAACGCCGAGCTGAACCGGCAGCACCCCGTCACGTCCCATGGCATAGAGAATGCGCGACACACTCGCCTGCGCCGCGACCGCCGAAGCCAGGCAGCCCGAGATGTAGGCGGCCAGGAACACCGCCACCAACACTGAACCGCCCAGCGGAGCCATGACCTCGATGCCAGCCGAATCCGACACCTCGATCGACCGCCAGTCGGGCAGCACCATCGCCGACGCCCAGGACAGCATGACGAAGATGAACCCGCCCCCCAGCGTCGTCAGCAGGATGGCGCGCGGCACGGTACGGCGCGGGTCGCGCGCTTCCTCGGACAGGGTCGAGACGGCATCGAACCCCAGGAACGATAGGCACAGCACCGCCGCACCCGCAAAAATCGCCGGCCACGCCAGTTCGGGCGAATAGAAGGGCGCGATCAGCGATGCGCCGGCATCGGCGCGGACGAAGGCCAGCGACACGAACACCGCCGCGAACAGCAGCTGACCGGCGACCAGGACCAGGCTGATCGTCCGCACCATATCGATGCCGATGATGTTGAGGATGGTCACCAACGCGATTCCCGCCAGCACGAACGCCGCCGCCGGCACCATGGGGAACTGGGCGTGAAGGTAGATGCCGACGATCAGATAGTTGAGCGACGGCAGCAGCAGATAGTCGAGCAACAGCGTCCACCCGGTGACGAAGCCCAGCCGTTGCCCGAATGCGGCACGGGTATAGGCATAGGCGGAGCCGGCCGAGGGTGACGCCCGGACGCTCAGAGCATAGCTGATGGCCGTGAACACCATTGCCGCCGTCGTCACCAGATAGGCCATCGGCAGGTGCCCCGCCGTGATCCGCGTCACCGCCCCGAACGTCGTGAACACCGTCAGCGGCACCAGATAGGCAAGCCCGAACGCAACCAGTCCACCAACGCCCAATATCCGGCGCAGCGAGGCGCCATTCTCCGGCGCAGGTTCAGAATTCGACCTAATGCTCATGCGCGATCCACATTATGTTCGGGGCATCATCCGTCATCGATCTTTCCTAAAAACGGGCAGACTGGCCAGAAAAATAAACGGCCGCAGAACAAACCGGATTCGCAAGACGGAGGACCATCCTCCGCATCGGACGCATTTCCAAGGCTTCGAACCATGGGCTGGCTACGCTGCCCCCTCGCCCGGACATCAACTGCCGACGACACCGTCGTGGCGTTGCGGGTGAGACTGGTAATCATGATTGCATCCGAAGGTTCGATGCATGAATCGTTGAATGTGCGCCGTACCTCTTTGGAAATGGCCCGGTTCCGACGTGGGGAGTCCGGTCGAGCATAAAAATTCGAGATAAGCTCCCGCCGGAACAGCCTCTCGTAGCCCGGATATCGCTCCGCCACCATGAAATCGCGGCATCCACGGAATACAACCCACAGCGTCACAACTTCCATGCCGCATTGCAACATAACCTTCCCCACTCCGTCACTTGGCAGTCATCGACCGCGCCTAGGCGACCCCCGTGAAAAGTAACGCCGGCGGTTCGGCCGGCTATTCTCGGAAGGGTGGACAATGTATTTTTCGAAGAGATCCCTGTGGTGGGCCAGTCGCGCTGCGCTGGTCGCGGCATTCCTGGCGCCAACGGCTGCCCATGCCGGCGACATCGTCGGGGTCGTCTCAGATGCCACCCAGACCCGGACGCTGCAGGGCGCCCAGTTGCGGATCGTTGAACTCAATCGCGTCGCTGAAGCCGGCCGCGACGGCAGCTTCCGCTTCCCTGACGTGCCGGCCGGCACTTACACCGTGGAAGCGCGCTATGTCGGCACCGATGCGGTACGGATGACGGTGGACGTCGCCCAGACCGGCATTGCCCGTGCGGATGTCGCCCTCGGCGCCGCCAACGACATCATCGTCATGGGCCAGACCGCCAGCCTGTCCAGCAGCCTGTCGCGCCAGCGGGCCGCGGACGGCGTGGAAAATGTGCTGACCCGCGATGCCGTCGGCCAGTTCCCCGACCAGAATGTCGCCGAGGCGCTGCGCCGCCTGCCCGGTCTCAACATCCTCAACGATCAGGGCGAAGGGCGCTTTGTCTCGGTTCGCGGCCTCGACCCCGAACTGAACGCCGCCTCCATCAACGGCACCCGGATACCTGCGCCCGAATCCGACGTCCGCTCGGTCGCGCTCGACGTCATCCCATCGGAACTGATCGAATCGATCGAGGTCAAGAAGTCGCTGACC
>JBBCJR010000034.1:0-40764 GCA_037190805.1 Sphingomonas sanxanigenens
ATCGAAACAGTGATCGGCATTCACTCGGTCCCATGCCGAACTTCGCCGAGCCGTTGCCATCCGCCCAGCCGGCCACGCATCATCCTCGCCAGCCCAAGGCAGGCCAGCGAGCCCAGCAACAACGGACCAATGATCGCCAAGGCAGTGCGATCATCAAAACACCCCTCTCTTCGACGCAATAACCAGTCAGGGGCGCCAAACCGAAATCGCCGGGAAAAGCCCGACGAAAATTCACGTTCCGCAGCGGAAACCCACCAACGAGCGGCGGTTCATTCACATCGCCCAGTCACCAATAATCAATTTCATTGATAATTCAATGATAATAGTTGTGATAAGCTGCCGACACAATTCATAGGGCTTTTTCATCCTCTAGGCTGTCCAGCAGCCGGTGCATGATCTTCCCCAGCAGCTTGTCCAGCTTCGCCCTTTCGGGCTGGCTAAGGTCGGCCATCAGCCCTTCATGAAAGGCGCCCCGTACTGCAATCAGCGATTCATATTTGCGGCGCCCGGTTTCCGTCAGCGTCAGGATAGGCGTTCTGAGATCGCGGCTGTTCGCGCGACGGCTGATCAGCCCCTGCTTCTCCAGCGCCGCGACCGCCCGGCTGACCTCGGCCCGATCGACCCAGGCCAGATCGGCGATCTGGCGAACCGTGGCCCCTTCCTTCAAGGTCATCAACCGACTGAGCACGCGCCATTCGGAATAGCTGATTCCGCCCGCTTCCGACAGGCGTCGAATGGTCAGGCGGTCCATGACCTTCGCCACTAGCGCCAGTCGGAAGGTCGGATAGTCCAGCTGGGGCAGCACCCACCCATCCAAGGCCGGCAGGCTGGTCGTGCGGGCCACCTGCCCTTCCCCACGTCGGGGAGTTGGCACCGGTTTGCCCTTTTGTCTCGTGCCCGCTGTTTTTCCGCTCATGCTGTCAACCTTCTGCCCCCAATTTCGACATTATGCCCGGGCCTTGCTCGGGCTGCCAGACACTGCCGAAGTTTGTCAAAGGCCGGGTGCATCAAAGATCGCGCGGTGGCAGCATCGGGAATTGCGGCAGCGCCGGGTTAAAGCAGTCCCACACCAGCCGGTCCTTGGCATAAATGACGCTTTCGGGCTGGATCCGGTTGGGGTCGTCCAGCGATCCGGCCTGAACCATGATGACTTCACCGGGTAGCGTTCCGGATGTGTAAAGCCGGCCGGCGCACCGGCCGCAAAAGTGGCGGGTGACGTCACCCCCGGTATCGCCAGCAGTGGTGTAAGCCGCAGGCCGACCTTCGAGCGTCAATTGGTCGCGGTGGATGCCGACAATCGTGGTGTGGCCCGTGCCAGTCGCCTTCTGGCAGTCCCTGCAACAGCATTGGCTGACGAATAGCGGCGCACCGACTATCCGGTAGCGGATGGCACCGCAGAGACAGCCGCCCGCTAGGGCCTCGTCTTCCTCCATCACCGCTGCCCCCCGCGCCTCACAGGACTTGGAAATAATGGATCCGGTTGGACCCCGGCGTCTTTTCCGCCACACCGACGAACACATGCTTGTCCAGCCATTCGTGCGGCCCTTCCGGCACGTCGAACTTGGGAGTGACGCGCATATAATATTCGTCGTGTTCGACTGGTTCCTGTCGCCGCAATCTCTCCATCACTTCCGGCGGACCCCAGCGATAACCACGGTTGTGCAGCATGACGATTGTTCCATCGTCCAGCTCAAGCAAATATTTGGCGTCGAAATCGATGACCCCGTCAGCGCGGATGAGAGGAAAATCACCGCCGCTCATCGGCACGACCTTGCCGTTGATCCGGCCTTCGACGGTACCGCCCTTCACATAAACCGCCGCACGCGCCTGCCCGGTCGTACTGGGCCTGATATAGTAGGCGCGGGTCAGTTCGATCCCGATCGTGAAGGCGAATTCCAGCCGGGGCTGGAATGGGTGTGGCGCATCAGTCATCCTATTCTCCATGAAAATGTCGGGGCGCCGCCGGAACCCAGTTGCCATGCAACCCCATGCGCATGCGGAAGGGCAGCCCGATCGTGGCGATCGGCCCTTTGGGCAGGTCCAACGCCTCGAATAGCAGCAGCCGCGAGGTCATCTCCGCCAGCCGGTTCTCGATGACCACGAGATAACCGTCGCCTTCGTCCACGCCCCCCGGACGGGGGATGAACGCCGGCTCCTGCAACGACGAGGTCGGGCCGACCCAGTACGTGCTGGTTTGGCCCGTCTCCAGATCGATATGGCCGATCGTGTTCATCATCATGCCCGACGCGCTGCGATTGCCCGGCAGCTCGACCGGCTTCGCCAGATCCTGCACGAGCTGCCACCCATGACGGTTCCGCTGTCCGGCGAAGCGATCGTCGATGCGTGGAAACTCGCCGACCAGATCGGCCAGCGGCGTCATCTCGATCTCGTCGCTGTTGCTCATCATGTCGACGGTCCAGCGTGTCATTCGCGCGGCGGCGTTGTGCGGCTCGAACGGCAGGCCCTCCGTGTCCGGGAAGAAGGGGAACATGTTGCCCTTCGCCATCGGCACGTCGAAATGGATCGTCGTGCCGACATTATGGGCGTTCATGACATGGCTGGCAAAGCAGGTCGGCGCCGAGAACCAGCGGATATCGTCGGCGCCGCCGTTGCGCGGCAGGATGCCCAGATGCACAGGCCGCCCCCGGTCGAAGCCGAAATGCGGCAGGCCAGCCTTCAGCCGATCCCAGGAACCGACGATCGGCACCACATGGAATACGACATAATCCTCAGTGATACCGAAGTCGTGCATCATGCAGTAATAGGGAATCTCGAACCAGACCTCCTTCGTGATCTCGCCGGCAGGACTGATTACGTAGAAGGCCATATCGCGCGTGCACAGGCCCTTGGCTGCATAGCCGAAGGCCAGCATCTCGCCGGTCCTCGGATCGATCTTCGGATGTGCAGTAAAGGTTTCCGACGTCAATTTGCCGCCGAAGCTGTAATTCGGATCGATCGTCTCCAGCGTCTCCGGGTCCATCGCGACCGGCGGGCTGTCTTCCTTCAGGGCAAGCAGCTTGCCCGCGTGGACGACGACATTGGTGTTGGCGGTGCCCCTTACCTCGCCCTTCACCCTGTCGTCATCGGTCAGCGGATTTCGGTAGGCGCCGAACAGCGCGTGCCCCGCCTTCCGTTCCAGCCGGAACTTGTCCGTGCGCACCCAACGCTGATGCAGCGACACCTCGCCGCTCCTGAACCGGAAGCGGGTGACCATGCCGTCGCCATTGAACCAGATGTCGTCGCCAGCCAGAGGCGGGAATTGCGGGTCGGGCGCGACACGGTAGAAACTGCCATCCAGATCGGCGGGGACCGTCCCGTCAATGACGGGCAGATTGCGAACTTCGCCCTCCACTCCGGATGGCGCAAAAAAGCCGGTGAAATTTGGCGTTTCCGGGAATTTCATGATCCTCTCCCTAGCCACGCCATCAACTGCGGGCGAGCAATATCGTGGATTAATCAATAACATTTTGCATTCCGCACCCGCAAGGTGCGAGGCCGCCGGCGCGTTATTTCTGGTGGATCGTCTTGGTGACCAGACACGCCTCGACGCCCTCCGGTCCGTCCTCGGACCCATGGCCGCTTTCCTTCACGCCCTGGAAAGGAGCGTCTGCGCCGGCGATCATCGTCCCGTTGACCCCGACCATCCCCGCCTCGAGCGCGTCGGCGATCCGGTTTGCCTGTCGGCCATTTTCGGTGAACGCATAGGCAGCAAGACCATAGGGCAGCCGGTTTGCCTGTTCGACCACCTCGTCGAACGTCGAGAAACGGCTGGTGGCGATGACGGGACCGAACGGTTCCTCGTTCATCAGCCGGGCTGCCGTCGGCACATCCGCCAACACCGTGGGTTGAAAGAAAAAGCCCTGGTCCCCCTGACGTTCACCGCCGGTCAGAAGCGCCGCGCCATGCCCGATCGCATCTGCCACCAATGCCTCGACCGCAGCCGGCCGGCGGGGATTCGCCATGGGTCCCATCATCGTCCCGGCCTGCAGGCCATGACCCAGAGAAGCGGCGCCCATCCGCTCAGTCAGCGCCGCGACGAAGCGGTCGTGGATGCCGTCCTGGACATAGAAGCGGGTCGGCGACACACACACTTGGCCGGCATTGCGCAGCTTGGACGCCGCGAGCAGCGGCACGGCACGGTCGAGGTCGGCGTCGTCGAAGATGATGACCGGCGCATGGCCGCCCAGCTCCATCGTGGTCCGCTTCATGGTGTCGACGGCCAGCTTCATCAGATGCTTGCCGACCGTGGTCGAGCCTGTGAAGCTGAGCTTGCGGATGATGGGGCTTGCTAACAAATGGCGCGACACCTCGTCCGGCACGCCGAACACCAGCTGAACGACCCCCGTCGGCAGCCCTGCATCCAGCAGGGCCTGGACCACCGCCATGCCTGATGCTGGCGTTTCCTCCGCCGGCTTCAGGATCACCGAACAACCGGCGGCAACCGGTGCGCCCAGCTTGCGCCCGGGATTACCGATTGGAAAATTCCAGGGCGCAAAAGCAGCGACCGGTCCCACCGGCACCTTCATTACCAGCGAGCGTTCGCCGGTCGGCCGCTGCAGGACACGGCCATAGAGGCGCTGCGCCTCGCCGGCATAGAAATCAAAGAGGTTGGCCACCATGTGGACCTCTCCCCGCGTCTCGGCGAGGGTCTTGCCCTGCTCGCGCGTGGCATTGACGGCGATGGCCTCTTCCCGCTCGCGCAGCAGTCGCGCGGCACCGGCCAGCACGGCCGCGCGCTCGGTCCCGCTTGATCGGCTCCACAGGCGGAAACCGGCGTCCGCTGCGGCCAATGCCCGGTCCAGATCGGCGGCAGCGGCCAGCGGCACTTCGCCCAGCAAGTGCCCCGTCGCGGGATCCAGAACCGCATGTGTGCGGCGCCCTCCCGTCTCGATCCATTCCCCGTCAATGTGCAGCTTCAGCGTGGGATAGGCGATGCCGGCGCCGGCGAGTTCGGTCATGCAAACGTCCTTTGTCGAACAATCTCGGGAGAGCCAAATGGTCCGAAGGGCCTTTCATGACCGGCTCATCATTTATTGATAGTTCAACGATTTTTCCATTGCAACTTCATCGCGCCGCAGGCAGACAATCGCGGAATTGCTTGTCGTTCGACGATGCCGAACAGAGGGGGTTTGCCATGGCCGCTCGCTGGCTGATAGCTGCTGCGTTGATGTCTTCCGCCGCCTTGGCGCAGACGCCTGTCATAGATCACGCGCCCAGTGCCGCCATATTGGAGCTGCGGCGCATCTTCTTTGCCGACCGACGGATCAACGCCCTGACGTTCCGGAACATGGCGGACATGTTCCACACTCTCACCGTCGGACATGGCGACCGGGTGTGGCAACTCGACACCGACTACCACCCGCTCGATTTCACTTATGGCTTCGACGGCAAAAACCTGAACGCCGAGGCGTTCCTGGAGCGCACCCACACCAACGCCCTCATCATCGTGAAAGGGGGCCGGATCGTCTTCGAGCGCTATCGTAACTTCACCGATCCGACGACCCATTTTCTCTCCATGTCGACGGCGAAGTCGATCACCTCGATCCTGGTCGGCGCGGCGATTCAGGACGGGCTGATCCGCTCGATCGATGACCAGATCACAGCCTATGTCCCAGAACTGATGGGCAGCGCTTATGACGGGGTGACGATCAGGAATGCCCTGATGATGCGCTCGGGCGTCGACCGGCCCGACGTTTACGACGCCAGCCCCGACAGCGAGATGGCCAAGGTTCGCGAAGGCGCCATGGTCCGGAACGATCGCCGTTCGACCGACGAGGCGCTGGTGGTGAAACGTCGCCATCCACCCGGCAAGACATTTCTCTATTCCACGCTCGACACCACCGTCCTCGGCTGGGTGATCGAGAAGGCGGCCGGGAAACCCCTGCCCGACTATATGACGCAGCGGCTGTGGCAGCCGCTGGGCGCGGAAGCGGAGGGCTTCTTCATCGCCGACGGCCCGCCCGGAATCGGCCGGGCGACCAACGGCATGGGCTATAACGCGGTGCTGCGGGACTATGCCCGTATCGGCCTGATGATGCTGAATGACGGCCGGGCCAATGGCCGGCAGATCATTCCAGCCGAGTGGGTCCGGGCATCGACGTCCCCTCACGGCCCGGAGCCCGCCGCCACCGGAGAGGATTATGGTTATGGTTACCAGTGGTGGACGCTGACGAACTCCAACGCCTACATGGCGATCGGCCTCCAGGGGCAGTTCATCTTCGTTGATCCCGACACCGATACGGTGATCGTCAAGCTCAGCTATTTCCCGCTGGGCGACGAGGCGGCCTCGCGTGAGAGCGACGCCTTCTTCCGCGCAGCGTCCGCCTGGCGACCCGCCGAGGCGGTTGGCAGCGGCCGTTGACGGTGGCTGTCACCCCCCTCGCGCGACGGCGCGCGCTGACCTGGCTGGCGGGCGCCGTCGCGGCGGGCGTCGCCGCGCCGGCGCGCGCGGCGAGCGGCCAGATGACGCGGGAAAGCTTCGCCCGCTACATTGGCCTGTTCAACGCGGCCGACATGGGGTTCCTTACCTTTTACACGCCCGATGTCGTGTTCACGAAAGGGCCGCCCGACGGCCAGTTGGTCGGACGCGACGCCATCGGCCAATGGTATGTCCGCATCTGGCAGGATTTTCGCGAGACCCTGACGCCACTCGCCATCGCCATCGACCCCGCCAACGACATCATGTTGGTCGAGCTGCGCACCCAGTTGGAAGCGACGCATGACGGCGTCCAATGGCGGGACAGGGCCTACGGCAAGGGCGACAAGCTGATCGTGGACGGGACCATCGTCTATACCCTGCGTCAAGGTCTGATCGCGACCATCCGCGGCGCGGCGGATGATCGCCGGGTGATCCCGGCCGGCGAGAGCCTGATCCCATGAAGGGGCTCGACCGACGCCGGGTGCTGGCGGGCCTGGCGGCGACGGGCCTACTCTGCACCGCCGCCTCACCCGCGCCGGGACCGCTGGCGGTCGCCGACCGAGCCGAGCTTCGGCGGCGCTTCGATCATTATCTGACGCTTGCGGCGTCCGGCGATCCCGCGCATCGCCGCTATCATGCGGCAGGCGTCGCCACCCCCGGATCGCCGGGCAGCGGGCGAGCAAGCGTGCGTACGATACTGGTGGACGACGGCGGGAAGACACTGGCGGTCGAATGGCATATCGACGGAACGGTCCCGCAGAACGATGTCGTCTTCTATCATCTCAGCGACGGGTGGATCGCAGAAATCCGCCCCGCGCGGGATGGCACGCGGCTTACTCCGGCTGATGGCCACCCCTTACCCGCCCGGCCTCCGGCGAACACCGGGCCCCTGCCGCCGACCGTCCATCAGCCGTGGATGACGCCAGCCAAGTTTCGAGATTATGCAGACTTGTTCAGCCGGTTCGACGAGCGGTTCGTGGATTATTACACGCCCGACGTCCGTTTCATCGCCAAGCCGGCAACCGCACCGCGCGAAGGCCGCAAGGCGATCCTTGATCTCTATCGTCCGCTGCGCGCCGTCCTCGACGAACAACTGACTGTGCACACGCTGGTGATCGACAGCGATCTGGACCTGATGGCGGCCGAGGTGACGAACCGGCTGACTGCCCGGGGCGCGGTCCGCCTGCCCGGTCGGATGCTGTCCGTCGGCGATAAGATGGAATTGAACGGCGTCGTTGTTTACGGCCTAAAGGACGGTCGCATCGCATTGATCCGCGACGTCGGCCAATAGCTCAGCCCCACCTTCATCCGTTCAACGGCCGCCCCACTTCGCTGTCGCCTTAAAAAAGGCGAGCGTTTCCGCGTCCACCGCGTCGGCTTCCGGCCCTACCGGACCATGGCTCAGCTTTACGATCACGGTCTTGGTGTCGGGATCGAAAAACATATACTGGCCTTCGCCGCCGACGCCGGTCACGGCATTGGTTCCCTTTACGGTCCACCAGGCCCAGCCATAGCCTTTCGGCTGTTCTTCCGGGCCGGTGATGTCCCGGCTGAGATTCCTGACGAAATCGTCGGGAAAGAAGCTTCTGCCATTTGCCCGGCCGTTATTCAGCATCAGCAGGGCCAACCGCGCATAGTCGCGGGCCACGGCGTTGAAACCGCCGGCGGTGAATTCGCGGCCGACGCCGGGCTCGCCGTCGATCACATAGAAGCCGTCAGCCTCCATCCCCGCCGGTTGCCACAGGCGCTCGCTGAGGTAGCGACTGACCGGCATCTTGGCGGCGCGCTCGACCACCCAGCCAACCACAGCCGCGTCCATGCTGTTGTAGCGGAAGAAAGTCCCTGGTTTGTGTTCCGGCTTGGTCTTCAGCGCGGTGTCGGTATAGCGCGCCCGCTCCTGAACCCAGGACGAGACATGGGCGTCGTAGGACAGATTGCCGGGCGAGAAGAAGTTTTCGACCCAGGCAACGCCGGAACGCATTTCCATCAGATCGCGAATGGTCGTGCCGTCATAGCCGGTGCCCTTAAGTTCGGGCAGATAGCGGGTGACGGGATCGGTCACCGACCCGATCAAGCCTTCCTTCAGCGCCAGGCCGACCATCACCGCGTTCAACGACTTCGCCATCGAATAGGAATTGAGGTGGGTCGAGGCGCTGGCTCGGTTGTAATAACCGTCGTGGACGATCACCCCATCCTTGACGATGATCAGCGCGTCGGTGAACGTTCTCTCGACGATGTCGCTGGCCGGGCGAGTCTGGCCGTCATGGCTATAGGTGAAATTCAGCGCCGCCTGCCGCACCGGCAGGGACGATGCCTTGCCGCTCGCCGCCACCGGGGCAGTGTTGAACATCGCCGCCATGCTGCGGTTAGCCAGCACGCGGACCGGCGGATCGAACATATGGCGGCGATAGTCCATCAGCGATTTGGACGGACCGGCCGGCGCGGCGGGCGACTGCGCCGCGGCAGGAGAAGCCAGCAGCATCGCGCCGACGATCATGGGAGCATGCAACAGCTTCATTATTCATCCTTTCCTGCGAGCCGCGGCGTCACGCCGCCCGCCACCACGCGATAATGGCCTAAACCCTGCTTTAGCTTGGCAAGATCGCCGCCATCGGGATCATCCACCATGCCGCTGTCGATATTGAAGATCAGCGTCTGCCGACGGTCGACGTCATAGGGCGCCCAGGCCGGAAAGCTGTCGCTCCGCGGCACGCCGTCGCGGGCGAACGACGCCCAGGCGCCACTCATCTGCCGCATCATCCGCTGCTGTTCCTCCATCTGGCCCGGCTGGGTCAGTTCGGTGCCGACGGTGTCGAGGACGAAGGGAATGTCGATGGCATGGGGCGCCATCAGCAGGCCATTGCGCGCTTTTGTTTCCCAATCCATGCGATACATCCAGACGGGCGCGACACCCAAGGTCGCCTGGGCATCGGCGATCCGCTGGGTGAACAGCCGCGTCGGCCAGTCGGAGCGGATCAGTGCGTCCACTTCCCAGGTTCCCGCTGCGGGATGCGCGGCCTGATAATGCGCGAAGATCGCCGCGGCGTCGGCCCCGAACACGCCTTCCAGCGCCCGGATGGAGGTTGCCGCATCGCGCTGCCACGCGTTTGGCTGGTCACCCAGCAGATATTCGGTCATCTCGGTCCGGGTGGAACCGATCATCAGCGGGATGTCGCGCGACAGTGGCGATGCCCCGTTCCAGAACGGATGCTGCGGCAGGGTGTGACCATCGACGACAGGCGCGAAATCCTGGATCACGCCCATCGTGCCGAACCCGCCAATGGCCCGGAATATCTTGTAATAGGCAGCCATGATGGCGGCTGTGGAGACGGTCTGGATGTCGCGCGCGCGATTTTCGGGAATGCCAAGCGACTTCAGCAGCCATCCGGCCAGTTCCCGGCCATAGGGCTTTTCCAGCATTGCTGGGGCCGGGCCGCTCTGGATGATGGCCTTGTGGAACAGGCCCTGGGCCGCCGGCATCGCCATCAGCAGTGACACTTTCTGCCCGCCACCGGACTGGCCGAAGATGGTGACGTTGGCGGGATCGCCTCCGAACTCCTCGATATTGTCCCGCACCCAGGCCAGTGCCTGGACGAGGTCGAGGATGCCGGCGCTGGCCGATCCTTTGAAAACCGGATCGAAGTCCTCGAAATATGCGTGGCCCAGCACCCCAAGACGATGGTTGGGGCTGACCATGACGACGTTGTTGTTGGCGGCCAGCCGCGCGCCCGCCTGATAGGCGCCGGCGGCTGAACTGCGCCACAATCCACCGCCGTGCAGCCACACCATGACCGGCCGCTTGCCGCCATCGCGCAGCGCGGGCGTCCAGACGTTGAGGGTCAGACAGTCTTCGCTCTCCCGCATACCGGGATTGCGCCGCGCGCGCGCTCCGCCCGGTTCGGACTGGGAGCAGGCCGGACCATAGTCGAAGGCCGGCAGCGGCCGCGACCATGGAACCGGCGGCTGCGGCGGCATGAAGCGCGCCGCGCCACCGGTCGGCGCGCCGTAGCGCACCCCTTTGAACTGGTGGACGCCGCCTTCGAACCGCCCGATCACCGGCCCATGCCGCGTCGACGCCGGACTGGCGCCGTCAGCCGGAGCGGCGAGCGCCGCTCGCCCCAGGATCAGCGGAGCGGCCATGGACGCCAGCAGCTGTCGCCGTTCGATCCTCATCCCTGTTCCCCGTTCCGGTGGCCGGGAGGCTGAGCCCTCCCGGCAGTCGCGATTTAGTAGCGGTAGCTGACGGTCAATCCAGCCGTCCGAGGCCGGGTCGTGCGATAGTAGAACAGCGGCATATCCGGCGTGTCGCGATATTTGGCCAGCAGCGGCGCGGTGTCGAACAGGTTGTTGACGAACAGCGATGCATCGATGCCGCTGGTCCTCAATCCCACGCGCAGGTTGACTTCGGTGATTGCCGGATCGAACCGCAAGGCGGGATCATAGCCGGATGCCCGGGGATCGTCCTGGGCGGCGAGACGCCCGTTATTGTGGCTGTTGTAGCGGGCGTCGGCATGGAAATAGAGGTCGCCGTCGGAAAGCGCCGGCAGCGTATAGTCGATATTGCCGATGAGCTGCCAAGGTGATCCGGGCAGCGCATCCCCACCGCGAGCGAAGATCGCATCGTTGACGATGACCGTCTTTTCATATTTCGCGTCGATATAGCCGACCGAACCGCTGAGTTGCAGCTGGTCGCTCGCCTTCAGCGAGAACTGCAGGTCGAAACCCCGGCTGCGCGCTGCGCCGATATTATCGCGGAACCCGTTGCCCGCGCAGCCGGCGAGCACGAACTGCTGGATGTCCTGCCACTTGATGTAGAAGGCGCTGGCCTCGATGCGCAGCGCGCCGCCGAACAGCTTGTTCTTGCTGCCCGCCTCGTAGCTCCAGGTGGTGTCCGGGCCGAACGACGCCGGCGCGTCCTGGATGACGCAGCTGTCGAACAGGGGCGGATTGACGCCACCGCCGCGGAAGCCCTTGGCTGCCGTGGCATAGAGCATGTTGTCGTCGTCGATCTGGTATGACAGGCCAAATTTCGGGGTGAACGGCTTCGACCGCTGCTTGCCGGTGGTGCGGGAGAAGCCGCCGTTGATCGGACCGTCGATATCGCGGAGGAAGTCGAAGTCGGCCTGACTGTAGCGCAGCCCGACGGTGGCCGTCAGCTTGTCGGTCACGTCGGCATCGATCTGAGCGAAGGCGGCAAGCTGCTTGTCGATCGTGTTGTTGGCCGCCGCGAAAACATAGAGGCCATCGGCCAGCGCATTGCCGAACGGCGGAATCAGGGCCGCCGTCGTGTCGTCGATGACGCGGGTACTCTCCTGCTGGCGCGACCGGCTGTAGTAAACGCCGGCGGTCCAGCGCACCCGTGCGTCACGATCGGTGGAGCTGAGGCGCACTTCCTGCGAGAATACCTTTTGGCGCCCCAGCGCGAGGCCGGGCGCCTGCCAGCCGGCAATGAACGGATAGGGCGAGTCGAAGATGAAGGCGGCCTGAAGGTTAGTGTAATCCTGAACGGCCCGGCCCCGGCGATCGAAATAGGCGGTGACCGACGACATCTCCACCGACCCAAGGTCGGCGGTCACATTCAGGCTGGGCAGGACGAAACGGTCGCGGGTAGGCTGACGGATCGCATAGCCGCTGACAAACTCACCCTTGTCGAAGTCGGACACGTTGCTCCAGACTGTCCCAGAGTCATTGGTGGTCGTCCGCTGGTAATAGACCGAGGGGGTGATCCGGAGCACCTCGGAGAGCTCGAACGCAAGCGCCCCGCGCAGCGCATAGATGTTGGCGCTGTTGACGTTCTCATAGGCCTCGACGCTATTCGGGGTCGCCAGGTTGAACGGCTTGCGATCTACAAAGCCGCCGTCATGGCGATAGTAAGCGCTCAGTCGCAGGCCGACCTTGTCGGCGACGAGGGGCGTGCCAACCGCAACACCCGCCTCATAACTGGGATCGCCGCTACGCGTGCTTGAAACTTCAGCCCGCGAGTAGACCGACGTCCGGTTGAGGTCCGGGGTTGGCGTGATGAAGCGAACCACGCCGCCCTGAGCGCCAGCCCCGAACAACGTGCCCTGCGGACCGCGCAGCACCTCGATCCGGTCAAGATCAAAGATGCGGGGAAAGGCGCTGCCGAACGCGCCCTGGGCGTTGGACCGGATCTGGATCGCAACATCATCGATATAGACACCGGTCGTCGCTGCCCCCGACGACGACGATACGCCGCGGATGGAGATGTTTGTGCTGGTGGGACCGAACGCGTCGACGGAGAAAGTGAGGCCGGGCGTGATCCGCGCAATGTCATTGATGTCGCGTACACCCTGCCGGTCCATGCTTTCCTTAGTGAAGGCGGCGACACTGACTGGCACCTTGCTGAGCAGCTGATCCTGCCGGGTCGCGGTGACGATGATATCGCCCGAGGCGCTGCCGACGTCATCAGCGCCCTGAACCTGGGCTGCGGCGGGTGACGCCAGCATCGCGATCGCCGAGACAGACAGCGCCAGCACGGCGCGATTGCACGAAATCATTTAGTCTTCCTCCCCATCCTTTGGCGTATCGTACCGCCGGGATTGTCGGCGGAAGTCATTTCCATGATCAATCAATGAATATTCATTGAATCATCAATGGTCAATGGTGGGCGTGAGGAAACCTGCTGTTTCGATCAGGCGCGCCTGGACTCCGCTGCAGGCGCCGCATCCTGCTCGACCGGCTTTAGCAGCATGACCAGCCCCGCAACGATGAACGGAGGAATGGCGACAAGGGCCAGGGTAAGCTGCAGGGTGAAAGACGAGGCGAGCGCCAGTCCGCCAAACAGCGGCAGGATGACACCCCCGATGCGCCCGGCCCCACCCGCCCAGCCGATGCCAGTGCTACGGATGGCGGTGGGATAGATCTGCGCCATCAGCATGTTGAGACCCGCCTGGCCGCCACCCTGGAAGAAGCTCATCATGAACAAGGTGGGCACGAACAGGGCACTATCGAATGGCACCCGCCCCAGCAGGATCAGCATCATGCCATAGCCCACAAAATAGAGGGGGATCATCCGCGTTGGACGGACGCGATCGAGCAGATAGCCGATGGTCAACATGCCCGCCATGCCACCCAGCAGGCCGACCACAGCCGCCATCGCGAACCGCTGGATCGATATGCCGGCCATCTGCTGGAAGAAGCTGGGCAACCAAGCGGCCAGCGAGGCGATCGTGCCCATCGACAAGGTGCAGGCCATGAAGATGAGAATGCTGGACCGCATCCGTCCGCCCCTGAAAACGTCGAACGGGTCAATCTTCGCCTTGCCGCCAGTCTCGCGGATAACGAATGTCTCGTCCCCGACGAGGGTGACGGCGGGATCGATCCGGCGGATGGTATTGCCAACGCCCGGGCTCCGGGGATCGCGGTTGACCTGGTAGGCCAACGATTCCGGCAGGCTGAGCAACAGCACCGGCACCAGCAGCAAAGGCATCAATCCGCCGATCCAGAAGCCGCTTTGCCATCCGAAATCAGGGACCAGCAAAGCCACCACGGCGCCCGCCGCATTACCCAGACTATACCCCGCCATGCCGACCGCAATGAAGGTCGACCGCCGCTGTTTGGGGGTAAACTCCGATAACAGCGCAACCGCCGTCGGCAGCACCCCCGCCAGAAACAGCCCCGCGAGACCGCGAAGGATCGCCAGCATCGTGATCGAGGTCGCAAACACCGTCAGCAGCGTCAATCCACCAAAGATCAGCGACGATGCCACCAGCATCCGCTTCCGGCCGAAGAAGTCGGCCATTGGACTGACGAAGAAAGCCCCAACGGCGAGTCCGATCTGCTGAAGCAGGAACACCAGCGTCATGGCGGCGGGGGTTACCCCGAAATCGTGCGCGATCGCCGGCGCGATCTTGCCGACCATGAAAATGTCGAACCCGTCGACGAACATCACCAGCGCACACAGCAGCAGCACCGTGTAATGGATCCCGCGCAAGCGCTGGCCGTCGATGAACGCCTGAACGTCGAACAGTCGCATCCTGCCTCCCTGGCCCGCCGCGCGGTCATTTGCCGAAGTGGAGGATCGCCTTTCCCGCAGGGCTTTCAGCCGCTACCGCAATTTTTCGCTCGCTTCTGAGCACACGGCAAACTGCGGCCTGAATCTACCTTTAGCGTCTCGACTTCCAGCACTCCATATTCATTGACTAGTCAATGAATATGGAGTGCGCAAGAGCAGTGTGAAGTTCAACCGCCCAGCCGGCCGCTGATACGGTCGATCAGTGCTGCGGCATCGGTTGGCACCAGATCCCCCCGCCAAGCGACATGACGATCGGGACGGCTGATCAACAACGTGTTCCGGTAGGGTTCGGGTCGCGGCACGTCGATGTCGAGGAGGGCCAGCGGCACGCCCAGCTTCGCCGCCGCCGCCATCAAAGGCGCCACATCCGCCCCGGCGTCGAAGCGCAGCAGAGTATAGTCGGGACCCAGCGCATCGTAGAGCGACTTGCCTCCATCCAGCCAGAAATGGGGCGTTCTGCACCCCGGCACCGTCGACGGGGTATAATCATACATCGTGTAGGCCGGCGCTTCCTCGCCGTCATAGGCGATCAAGGGCGAAGCCGGATAGAAATAGCCATAATTCAATCCCGCGCAGGCAAACTGCTGGACATGCAGCTTGTAGGCTTCCGCCCCCACGATGTCGCGGAGCGCCGCGCCCGACGCACTGTCCTCGTCGATCCGCTCGGGAATGCTCAGCCGTTCTGCTATCGCCTTTTGCGCATGGTTCATGGCGAAACGCGACACCTGCTCCGTGATCGGCAGGCGTTCGGCTTCATAGGCATCCAGAATGGTGGCTGGGGCCCAGTCGGCGAGATGCGCCGCCAATAACCAGGACAGGTTCAGAGCATCAGCGATACCCGCGTTCATGCCATAACCGGCATAGGGCACCCAGAGATGCGCGGCGTCGCCGCAGATGAACAGCCGCCGGTCGCGAAACCGATTCGCGACCAGGCGGCGGCCAATCCAATCTTCCTGGCGGATCACATCATAAGTGAAATCATCGCCGACCCCGAGCAGGCGGCGCAGCCAGAAGTCACGATCGACCGCCTCGAACCCATCCTCATCAGGCAGCAGGTAATTGTGCAACAGCCACAACTCCCGCCCGTCGATCGCGACCAGATTGCCCGCTCGGTGGCCGAGGTAGAGATAGCTCATCCAGGCCGGCCCAGTCTGAATCCGCTGCAGCAGGTCCGGCGCCCGGAAATAGGTGGACTGGACGCGCTGGATGACCGCATCGCCCTCCAGCCGCGCACCGATCTGCTTTCGCACCATCGAACCTCCACCGTCGCAGCCGACCAGATATCGCGCCATCAGAGTAACGGGACGCTGCGCGGTAAGGTCGGTTGCCGTCACCCTGACGCCCCCCGCATCCTGACTGACATGATCCACGCGCAGCCCATGGCGCAGCGTGATCCGCGGGTGAGCCTGGGCACGCGCAAGCAGGATCGGCTCGAAATAAATCTGGTTCACTCGATGAGGCGGCTCCGCGGTCGGCCACCAGCCATCCGGGCCGTCGATATCGCTGAACCGGTCCCGCCGGCAGGGAATGGGGATGCGGGTCAGTTCATATCCCGTGGCGCGTGTTCGGACGACGACATCGTTCGGATAGTCGTCGGGCAGCCCGACCGCGCGAACCTCGTCCGCAAGGCCAAGCCGGCGAAAACTCTCCATCGTCCGTGACGATACATGGTTGCAGCGCACGGTCGCGTTCTCGCCGGGGCCCAGCTGCTCTGCCACCAACACGTCGATCCCCCGCTCAGCGAGATCCAGCGCCAGACACAGCCCAACGGGGCCCGCCCCTACAACGACGACGGGTATCTGTTGATTCATCGAGACAATGTCCTGGCCGAAGAGTGGATGCGCCAAATATCATCAGACATCTAACTAATATTTGAGCGTCTGACAACGAGCGTGTGCCGGTCCCCATGAAACGAGCCATGTCGACCCAAGGATCGCCGCCGGTAGATTCCGCCGCGCCGCCTGTTGCCCTATCAGGCCGACCCCGAAGATCGGACC
The DNA here is from genome assembly GCA_037190805.1 of Sphingomonas sanxanigenens. GTDB lineage: Bacteria > Pseudomonadota > Alphaproteobacteria > Sphingomonadales > Sphingomonadaceae > JBBCJR01. The sequence continues at coordinate 16,451 of JBBCJR010000034.1, forward strand.
CGCTCCCGCCAGGCGATATCGTGATTACAGGATGATGGTGGCCCGCAAGCCGCCGCCACGGCGATTTTCCAGCTGAATCGAGCCGCCGAGTCTGGAGATCGACCGGCGGACGATCGCGAGGCCCAGACCGGCGCCGCCGGTATCGCGGTTGCGCGACCCCTCAACGCGTCGAAAGGGCTCGAACACCGCGTTCAACTGATCCGATGGGATGCCCGGCCCGCGATCCTCGACGACGAGGCGGACATTGTCACCCTCGCGGCACAAGCGAACATGCGCCTCCCCGGCGTGAGACAGCGCGTTCTGAACAAGATTGGCGATCGCGCGCTGGAGCTTGAGGGGTCTGGTCACCAGTTCGAGGCTGGCTGGTCCGTCATAGTGGGCCTTCCCGCCGACATCCTGCGCATCGTGAACGATGGTGATCACGAGTGACGCAAGATCGACCAGACGCTCCTCTTCGGGATCTCCGCCGCGCAGGAAATCGAGCAGCGACCGTATGAACGACTCCATCTCGTCTAGGTCATGTCCGATGGCGGCGCGGTTTTTCGGATCGCGGAGCACTGCCGCGCGCAAGCGCAGGCGCGCGATCGGCGTGCGCAGATCATGCGACACCGCGGCAAGCGCCTGAATGCGTTCGTTGACCTGATCGGCCAGCCGCGCCTGCATCGCGTTGAACGCAGCGGCCACATGGCGCACCTCGCGGGGCCCTTCGACAGCCACCGGTGTCGCCTCTTCCCAACTTGCCCCATCGGCTGCGTCCGCCAAGGCGCGCAGCGGCCGCCCCATCAACCTGGCAAGGATCAGCGCCAAGAGCCCCACGCAGATCACGAGCATCATCAACATGCCGATATGGCCGTGCAGCGGTTTCAACAGATCAAGATAGCCGGCCGCGCGAAAGACGACCCAAGACCCGTCCGAAAGCTGCCAAGCGCCGGTGAGCGACTGCCGATTGGCGCTCAGCCGGACCTCTCTCCCGACAAGATCCGGCTGAGCCCCACGAAGCCGGTCGCCGATTTTTGCCAGCCCGGCATTCCAGGAGCCGGCGAGCACGGGAGCGTCGGCCTGCCAGTCCATGGCCAGGGGCTGCTGCCACAAGCGTCGGGCGATGCCGGCCCGTGCGGTGACGGGCGTTTCAATCAGCAGCCGATCCGCGATGATGATCTGCTGAGCCAGCTGGCTCGCCCGCTCCCGCGCGATCAGGCCGCTCTCGATACGCCGGAACAGGAGTTCGCTGCCCACGAACTCCAGCAACAGCGCACTGAACAGCAAAAGCGCGATCTGTCCGCCCAGCCGGTCGGGCCAGAACCGAAAGCGCCTCAAGACCGCACGACCTCTGCCGCGAACATGTAGCCGAAGCCGCGCACCGTCTTGATCAGATTCGGAGTCCGCCCCCCATCCAACTTTCCGCGCAAGCGGCTGATCAGAACGTCAATGCTGCGATCAGACGAGCCGGCCAGGCGGAAGCGCGACAGTTCCAGCAGCCGATCGCGGGCGACGATCTGCTGAGGATGATCAATGAGATTGGCGAGCAGCTCATATTCGGCGGCTGAAAGTGTCACTGCGGCCCCGGACGGCGCAAACAGCTCGCGGCGGCGCAAGTCCATCGTCCATCCGGCAAAGCGGGCGAGCTTTGCCTTCTCCTTGCGGCCGCCGCCCGACAGGGGCGGCCGCCTCAGCACCGCCCGGACACGGGCCAGCAGCTCACTGGGACCGAAAGGCTTGGCTATATAATCGTCCGCGCCCAGTTCCAGACCGGCCACCTGATCTGCTTCCTCACCGCGCGCACTGATCATGATGATGGGGATATCGCCCCATCCACCGTCGCGAATCTCCCGGCAAATCTCGAAGCCGCTCACCCCAGGCAGCATCACGTCCAGCAGGATCAGGTTGACTGCCCTGCTTTCCAGCTCGTCCACCATCTCTCCGTAATCGGCGGCAGTGGCCACCAGAAAACCACTGCGCCGCAGAAGGTTCGATAGCAGGACCCGTATCCCCGGATCGTCGTCGACGATCAGGATCATGGACCCCGCATCCAAAGCCCCATTTTTATTGCTTGTTTGTTGTTCATTCATTTCAAATGGTTTCTCGATCATTTTCAATAACTTGGCGATTGACAGTCTGCGCCTCTCGTCGCCATGCGCTATTGAAACTGGTTATCATTATTACGTGAAGGGGCTTTTGATAATGCATGAAATCAACCGGGTTTCACAGTCTGAAACCGGAATGGGCGGCAACAAGATTCGCTCCGGCACCTTTCTGGCGCTGAGCTGCGTGGGGCTGATGGCTTCACCCGCCCTGGCGCAAGACATAGCTTCTGGCGAGTCCGGCTCCACCCGCCTCGGCGGCGTGACCGTCACGGACACGACGATCGACGACAGCTATAACCGGACGGAATCCGCCTCGGTCAAGTTCACCCAGCCTCTGCTCGATACCCCGCGCAGCGTGACCGTGATCCCGCGCGAAGTGATCGAGGATCGCGGCTTCACGACCCTGACGGAAGTTCTGCGGTCGACGCCCGGCGTCACGCTTGGCGCGGGCGAAGGCGGCACGCCCCTTGGCGACCGGCCCTTCATCCGCGGCTACGAAGCCTCGACCGACATGCAGGTCAATGGCATCCGCAACGTCGGCCGCGTCACCTATGAGGTGTTCAACCTGGAATCGGCCGAGGTGGTCTATGGCCCGGCGGGCGCGATCACCGGCCGCGGCTCGACCGGCGGCTCGATCAACCTCGTGCTGAAGCAACCGCGCGCCGACACGTTCTTCTCCATGGGCCTGACCGGCGGCACCGACGAAACCAAGCGCATGGTCGTCGACGCCAATCAGCAGATCGGCAACGACGTCGCCATCCGCGTCAGCGGCATGTTCCACGACGCCGATGTCGCCGGCCGCGATGAAGTGTGGTCGCGCCGTTACGGCTTCATGCCATCCATCACGTTCGGCCTCGATCAGCCGCTGCGTGTTACGGCTGCCTACAGCTATCTGAAGACGGACGGCATCGGGGATCAGGGCCTGCCCTTCTCGGGATCGGGCACGCGCTCGCCGGTCGTTTCCGACCGCAGTCTCTATTACGGTATCCCGTCTCGCGATTTCGCGACGACGACCAGCCAGTTCGTATCGGGCCTGATCGAATATGACCTGAACGACCGCATCACGCTCAGGAACTCGACCCGCTACAGCCGGGCGACCAACGAGGCCGTGTTCAGCCGCCCGAGCTTCGCCACCAACACGACCCCGAATGCCGGACAGCTGGCCATCGGCTGCGTCCCCGGCGCACCCGCCGGCAGTGTCGCGGCAGACGATCCCCGGCGCTGCGTCAATGTCGACTTCCGCTCGCATAACCGCCTGATGACGGGCTTCATCAACCAGCTCGACCTGCGTGGCCAAGTCGAGACCGGATCGATCACCCACAACTTCATCGCTGGCGTCGAGTACAGCAAGGAAGAAATCCAGACCCGTCCGGTCCTTCAGCAGTCCGCCACCGGCGTGACCCCGTTGCCGCCGACCACCACGCCAGTGCTGTTCGGCGACCCCAACCCCAACGCCCCCCATCGTTTGCTGGTAAGGCAGGTGCCCACCGGCCCGCTTGCCAAGACAACGATGAAGACCAAAGCGGCGTTCATTTCGAACAGCATCACCATCGCGCCGCAGCTGATCGTCGATCTTGGCGTGCGCTATGACGAGTTCCGCCCTGGCAATGCCAACCGCAGCGCCAAATACGAGTTTTTCAACTACGCAGCGGGCGTCATCTACAAGCCGGTTCAGAACGGCAGCATCTATCTGAACTTCGCCACCTCGTCGAACCCGCCGGGTGAATGCGATGCCCTGGCCGGCGGCGCGGAAGGCGTCGGCGCCTGCACCCTGACCGACGGCAATATCGATGGCGATCCCGAGCGCGCCAAGAGCTGGGAGTTGGGGACCAAGTGGGACCTGTTCGGCGGCTCCCTGTCGCTGACGGCCGCCCTGTTCCAGACCAGGAAGGACAATGCCCGCGCCACGGACCCCGACAGCGGCGGCATCCTGAACATCGGCAGCAACCGCGTGCGCGGCCTGCAGCTGGGCGCGTCGGGCAACATCACGCCTGAGTGGGGAATCTTCGCCGGTTACACCTATCTTCAGACCAAGATCATCGACGATGGTGCCGGCAACAGCGACGGCAATCCCTTCCGCTTCCAGGCGCCGCATACCGGCAACCTGTGGACGACCTATCAGGTGACCTCGCAGCTGGATATCGGGTTGGGGGTCAACTACGTCGACCGGCGTTATGTCGACTCGGACAAGACCAACTATATGCCCAGCTACTGGCGCTTCGACGCCTCGGCAGGCTTCGATGTCAGCGAGAATGTCGCGCTGCGACTGAACGTCCTCAACATCGCCAACAAGACCTATTTTGATGCATCGCATGTCGGTGTGTTCGCTGTCACCGCACCGGGCCGCTCGGCTCTGCTGACCGCAAACATCCGCTTCTAACTCTTTCTCCACTGCCTTTCCGGGCCCGCGGGTTGATCTCGCGGGCCCTTTTTTGTTGCCCAAAAACCACAGCACGGACATGCTTCGATAGAAAGTAGCAATGAATTAGAAATGAATCTTGCCACAAACGAGAATCGTTTGCATTAGCCCCTCAGTTGAAACGGATTCTCAATAAGAGGGGCCCATGCATCGGTCACGTCCACATTCTGCCGCGAAATCCACCTATCTTGCCCTGAGCTGCGTCGGCCTGCTCGCTTCGCCAGCCATGGCGCAAAACGGCGCCGCCTCCCAACAGGGCACCGCGCGGCTCGGCGGGGTGACGGTCACGGACACCACACTCGACGAGGATTACCGGGTCGAAAAGGCCGACTCGCCCAAATATACGGCGCCGCTGCTCAACACCCCCAAGACCGTCATCGTCGTGCCGTCGCAGGTCATCCAAGAAAGTGGCTCGACCACCTTCGTCGAGGCATTGCGCACCGTGCCCGGCATCACCTTCGGCGCCGGCGAGGGCGGCAACCCGCAGGGCGACCGCCCCTTCATCCGGGGCTTCGACGCCCAGGGCAGCACCTATCTCGACGGCATCCGCAGCGTCGGCGGCCAGTCGCGCGAAATCTTCGCCATCGAGCAGATCGAGGTGGTGAAGGGCGGTGATTCCACCATGGGCGGACGCGGCAGCGCCGGCGGCAGCCTCAACCTCGTCAGCAAGATGCCGCATCTGGGGACCGACGCCCGCGCCGACCTCAGCTACGGCACCGATGACTACAAGCGCGCGACCGTCGACGCCAACTATCAACTCGGCGACATGGCCGCCGTGCGCCTCAACGCCATGTGGCATGACGCGGACGTCGCCGGCCGCGATGTCGTCACCTATAATCGCTGGGGCCTCTCGCCGTCCTTCGCGCTCGGCCTCGACACCCCGACCCGCGCCTATCTCAACTATTACCACATGCAGAGCGACGACATCCCCGATCCGGGCATGCCGTTCGAACGGCAGGGCAACGCCAATCAGGTGAAGACGGCCGACCAGCTCAAGATCGGCCCGGCCGAGGTCATCAATGGCCGCAAGATCAAGCGGTCGACCTTCTATGGCCTTGCCGAACGCGATTTCCGCAAGACCAATATCGACGAAGCGCTATTTCGTTTCGAACATGAGTTGAGCGATACGCTCCGTATCCGCAACACGGCCAAATACGCCAATGTGAAGCAGTCCTATATCGTCTCCCAGCCTGATGACAGCCAGGGAAACGTGCAGAACGGCAAGCTCTGGCGGCGGGTGAACACGCGCCATAGCAGCGTGGATTCGATGGTCGATCAGCTCGACCTGTCGGGCAGCTTCGAGACGGGTACGATCGGCCACAGCTTCTCCGTGGGCTTCGAAGGAAGCTGGGAGCAGTCGAAGCGCGGCAATTACAGCGTCAACACCTCGCCGCGCTGCGCGAACAGCGGCGCGGGCGCGACCGGGAACAGCGAGGTGGGCGCAGCATCGAACTATAACTGCACCGACCTGTTCAATCCCGATCCCTATGATCCGTGGGTGAACTATGCCGCCGACGGCGTGACGCCGGCGCCGATCGCCAAATCCGCGATCACGGCCATTACCCAGGCGACCACCTATGCGCTCTATGCCGCCGATACCGTCACCATCACCGACGCGCTGCTGCTGAACCTCGGCCTGCGCTACGACTGGTACAAGACGTCCAACCGGCCGGTCCCTACCACCACTGCCAACCCCATCCTGACGCTCAAGGACAATTTCCTGAACTATCAGGCGGGCCTGGTGTTCAAGCCGGCCGCGAACAGCAGCTTCTATATCTCCTATGCCAAGTCGACGACGCCTGCGGGCAGCATGGTCGGCGAAGGTTCGGAGGGCAACGGGATCGCGCTGGCAACACTGAACGACCTCAAGGCCGAAGAAACCAAGTCCTATGAAATCGGCACGAAATGGGCGTTCTTCGACGATGCCCTGGGGCTGAATCTCGCTCTGTTCCGCACCGAGACCACCAACGCCCGCACGACCGGCGCGACGGGCCTGCTGGAATATGTCGGCGAACGCCGCATCGACGGCGTCGAGGTCGGCTTCAACGGCAAGCCCCTGCCGTTCTGGAACATCTTCGGCGGCTACACCTATATGGACTCGAAAATCCGCAATCCGGGCAACGCCGCCAGTGCGGCGGTCAACCTGGGCAAGCCGTTCCCCAACACGCCCAAGCACAGCTTCACGGCATGGACGACGTTCGACATCGCCGAACGCTTCCAGATCGGCGGCGGCGCCATCTACAACTCGAAGCAATATGGCAGCTTCGGCACTGTCGCCAACGTCGGAACCGTCGAACGCTCCATCCCTGGCTACTGGCGTTTCGACGCCACGGCGGCGGTCGATGTCACCGACAACATCGCCCTCCGGGTCAACGTCCAGAACCTGACCAACAAGCGCTATTACGACCGGACCTACACGACGCACTATGTCGCGCTCGCCCCCGGCCGCTCCGCGTTCGCGACGCTCAGCTTCAAATATTGAGGCAGAGCGGATGAAGGGCAGGCCCGTCCCCAGGAGGGGCGGGCCTCGCCATGTCGGGACGCGGTCCTGGGGTTCAAATTCCGCGGCAATTCGACCTCGACGGAACGAGATATTTTGACTATGCAAATGACTCGCAATAAGGAGGCGCCGGGGCCTTGATGAGGGGCGAGTGAAGTGACTAGTCGAACCAACATTCTCCGCGCATCCACAGCCGTCGCATCGCCGGCCGCGCCCCAGCGTTCTGCGGAGATCATCTCCTTTTCGGCGGTACGCGAGCCCTCCCGCTACGGGGAAGGCCGCCGGCCCAATCTGTTCGCGATGGCAGGCGCGCTGGGCGTGGCGGCCCTGTTCCTGTCGTCCCTGCTGACGATGAATGCGATCAGCGCCCATAAGGACAAATCGGCCCTCAAGGTTATCGCGCTGCTGGCGCAGCCCGAGCCTCCCCCGCCGCCGCCGCCACAGCAGCAGCCAAAACCGGCGGAGCAGGCGGAGGCCCCCTCGCCGGTCGTGGCACCGATCCCGGTCGTCGTCGCGCTTACGCCGCCGGTGCAGATCGCGACGTCCCCGACGCCGCCGCCCGTGCTGAGCGTGCCGGGACCGCCCTCACCCGCGCCAGCCGTACCCTCGCCGGCCGTGGAAAGCGCGGGCGACCTGTCGTCCACCATGATCTCGGCGACCCCGCCCCGCTACCCGCATGAATCGCGGCGCCGGCGAGAGCAGGGCACGGTCGTTCTGGCGGTCTTGCTGGGGATCGATGGCCGCGTTGCCGATGTGTCGGTCTCTCAAAGCAGCGGCTTCGAACGCCTGGATCACGCTGCCCTGACTGCGGTTCGGCGTTGGCGCTGGTCCCCGACACACCGTAACGGCACGCCGGTCATGGTCAGGGGCCTGGTCGAGATTCCGTTCGTCTTGCGGGACAGATGATATAATTGCGAATCCGATGGCAAGCGATCGTCACATAGGCGCGGGATATCGGAACGCTGCAGGATCTTGTGGGCGGTGCCTCCGCATGACCGGACGGCCGCGGCCATGATGCTCGTGATTCCGAAGCTGCTGTCCGACGCTGATCTGCTCACCTGTCGTCAGACCATTGACCAGGTGTCCTGGCAGGACGGTCGCGTGACGGCCGGCCATCAGGCCGTTCACGTCAAGAGCAACCTCCAGCTGCCGCTCGACAGCCCCGTGGCGCGGCAACTCGGCGAGCTCATTCTGGAGCGGCTCGGTCAATGCCCGCTGTTCATCGCCGCCGCGCTGCCGTTGCGCGTGCTTCCGCCGCGCTTCAACCGCTACGAAGGTGGCGGTGCCTACGGCAACCATATCGATAATGCCCTGTTCCGCGTACCCGGTGCGGGCAACTATGTTCGCAGCGACATCTCCTGCACGCTGTTCCTCAATGACCCCGAGGATTATGAAGGGGGCGAGCTGGTGATCGAGGACAGCTATGGCGACCATCGGGTCAAACTGCCTGCGGGAGACATGGTCATCTATCCCGGGACGAGCCATCATCGTGTAACCCCGGTCACGCAGGGCGCGCGCATCGCGTCCTTCTTCTGGACGCAAAGCCTCGTTCCCTCCGAAATTCAGCGCAGAACGTTGTTCGAGCTGGACACCGCGATCCAGCAACTGACCGCCGATCACCCCGATCATGGGTCGATCGCCCAGCTGACCGGTGTCTATCACAATCTGTTGCGGCAATGGTCCGTCACATGAGCGGAGTCCAGACTTCTGCTCCTGAGCCCCTGCCGCCGCTGACGACCATTCCGCCCGACCTCCAGTCGCTGCTCGACTATGAGCGCCGGGCCAAGGCGCATCTGTCGCCCGGCGCATGGCGTCATATTCAGGCCGGTGCCGGAGGAGAGACGTCTCTCGCGGCCAACCGCGAACAGTTCGACAATCTGCGGATCACCCCCCGCATGCTCGTGGATATGAAGGGGGCGACCACCGAGCTGGAGCTGTTCGGCCTGCGTCATGCAGCACCAATCCTGCTCGCTCCGCTTGCCTATCACCGCATCGCGCATCCGCAGGGCGAACTGACGACGATCAGCGCCGCCACGGCCCTTGACACGACGATGGTGGTCAGCACGCTGTCCAGCGTTCCGCTGGAGGACATCGCCGGAACCGCCCGCGCCGCTGCAGCCGAACTCGGCAAAGCGTCGCCGCCGCCCTTGTGGTTCCAGCTCTATGTCCAGCCCGATCGACGCCATAGCGCCGAGCTCGTCCAGCGCGCCGAAGCCGCCGGCTATCAGGTCATCGTCTTCACCGTGGACGCATCGGTGAAGCGCTCCGACTTCACCCTGCCGCCCGGCGTCGAGGCGGCGAACCTCAAGGGCATGCCGAGACTGTCGCAGACCTCCGGCCTCATCGACGGAGGGATCGTGTTTGGAACCCCCTTGCTGGAAGCGTGTCCGACATGGGATAGCTTGGCGTGGCTGCGCGCGCAGACCCGGCTGCCGATCGTGGTCAAGGGCCTGCTGTCGCCCGATGATGCGCGGCTGGCGCGTGATCATGGCGCCGACGGGATCATCGTTTCCAATCATGGCGGCCGGGTACTCGACGGCCTCGCCTCGCCCCTCGACATGCTGCCGGCCATGGTCGAGGCGGTGGACGACGACATCCCCCTCCTCCTCGACAGCGGCGTGCGTCACGGGACGGATGTGCTGAAGGCGCTGGCCCTGGGCGCGCGCGCGACGCTCGTCGGCCGCCCTCAACTGCATGCGTTGGCCGTCGCGGGCGTCCAGGGCGTGGCGCATATGCTCCACATCCTCAGGACCGAGCTGGAGCTGGCGATGGCGCACACAGGCTGCACATCGCCCATGACCGTCAACCGGTCGATCCTGAAGGGCGCCTCTCAGCCCCCCGATAGGCCGCAATCTTGACGGTCGAGCTGGCCGCGGACCTGCCGCGGGAAAACAGAAAAGCGCCAACCGGGAAGCTGGGAAGCGCTTTATGGAAACCAAAGCAGGCAGCCCCCTGGCGTTTCGGCCTAGAGCAGTGGCACGCGCTGAACAGCAGTGGGTCAGCCGGAGATTGCGATATTCTCGGGTGACGTCCGACCATCTGTCAAATTCTGCTCCGAAAAGTGTGATATCCTGATTTCGATCAGTGACAGAGAAAATGCCTAGACAACGCGATTGCTCAAACGTTCTTCAAAGCCCCTCGCATTAGAACGCAAAATCCGAGAGGTCAGCTGGCAACTCTCTACTGAAAACCGCCCAGTCCAACCGTGATTCCGACCAGTTCCGCAGGAGCAAGTCGAAGCCATTGTCAAATGCGGGGAAAAGTGGTGCCCAGGGACGGAATCGAACCGCCGACACCGTGATTTTCAGTAATATCAATGACTTAGACATAGATTGGCATAATGCATCATAGACGCCGCAAGCAGGTTGAAAACACGAATCTTTGGTCGTCACGAGCCGTCAGGCCGCTGCGCGCATCTCCATACGAATTTCGTCGTCTGATACCCCGTTGATGCCCACTCGCGCAGCGGCAGTTGACTGGGCACGAATGTAAGGCAGCCTCCGACGGAGCCTGAAGCCTGCGAACGACCGTTTGGGCGGCGGAAGCCGAACTACCTCAAGCTCTTCGAAGGTCACCAGCCACCCCAAACTGTTCGGCGAATACCGCTGCCGGAACGGGTCTGCCAAAGAAGAAACCTTGACCCTTCTCGCATCCATGGGTTCGGAGGAAATCGACGTTGGCCTGATGCTCGACGCCTTCGGCCACAACCTTGAGGCCGAGCTGCTGGGCCATGTCGATCAAACCAGTAACGATCACCCTGTCCTGCGGCGAGGTCTGGATGGCTTGGGTGAAGCCCTTGTCGATCTTGATCTGCGTGACGGGGAAATTGCGCAGCATGTTGAGCGAAGCGAAGCCAGTGCCGAAATCGTCGAACGACAGCATGACGCCGATGCGGCGGAGCTGTTCGAGCTGAGCGAGCACCAGTTCCTGCTCGTCGAGGATGATGTTCTCGGTGATCTCGAGCTCGAGGGCCTCGGGCGGCAGGTTATGGCGGTCGAGCGTTTCGGCAACAAAGCGGGGAAGATCGCCGGTGCGGAACTGGGCCGCCGATAGATTGACGCTCATCGAGAAGTCGGGATGCGCCCGACGCCAGGAGACCGCCTGGGTGCAGGCAGTCTCCAGCACCCACTGTCCGACGAGCTCTGCCAGCACGCCGGCTTCGAGCGCCGGCAGAAAGGCGGCCGGGGCCAGCAAGCCACGGACCGGGTGCTTCCAACGGATCAGCGCCTCGGCCCCGATCAGCGCGCCGTCCCGCAAGCTAACCTGCGGCTGATAGAACAGCACGAATTCGTCGCGTTCGAAGGCGCGATGGAGTTCGGCATAGTACATCCGGCGCGCCACGGCCTCGGCGCGTAGGTTGGGAATGAACAGGAACACGCCCCCGCGTCCGCTGTTGCGCGCGTGGACAAGGGCAAGCTCGGCGCTGCCCGTCAATTCCCCGGCCGTATCGCCATGGTCGGGGGCGATCGCCATCCCGCAATGGCCCGCAATGCGGACCTCCTGGCCGTCGACGATGATTGGCTCGGCCACCGCGGCGTTGATGGCTCGGGCCAGCGCGTCGATCACCAGCGGGTCACGAACACCGAGCAAGGTGGCGAATTCGACGTCGCCGGCTCGGGCGACGAAGACCGAATCGGGCACAGCTGCGCAGATCCGCTGGCTAACCACCGTGAGCACGTAATCGCCGGCGGCATGGCCGAGCGTATTGTTGATGTCGGCAAAGCCGTCGAGATCGGTGAAGATGACCGCCACTGGCTCACCCGCAGCTAGCGTCTCGTCGATCTGGCGGTACAGCAGGTTGCGGTTGGGCAGGTCGGTCAGGGTATCGTAGTTGGCGAGGTGATAGAGTGCGTCATGCTCACGGCGCTTCTCGGTCATATCCTGCACGATGGCGCTGAAATGCATCTGATCGCCTTCGTGCCAGCGTGACCAGTGGAGCTCGGCGGGGAAGTGCTCTCCGCCGCGCCGCAGCCCGTTCATCGCCGTACCCACAGTGATGGGCGTGCCCCCGCAGAGCACGCGTTCGATACCGGCGTGCGCCACCGGACGGTCCCCTTCGGCGATCAGCATGTCGATTGATTGACCGACCATGTCTTCCTCGGCACGATCGAACATTAGGCAGGCGGCGGCATTGCACGTACTGATCCGGGCCGACTGGTCGAAGCAGACGATCGCGTTGGGCGATGTCGCGGCGCTGGCCTCGAAACGATTGGGATGCATCGCGGCGGCGGTTTCCAAACGCCGTAACTCGAGCTTGTCCAAAACCAAGTGTGCCAGCGTGGTCAGTTGTGTCCGATCCTGGTGCGAGAAGACGGAGCGCGGCTTGTCGTCGAGCACGCACAAGGCGCCAAGAGCGTGCCCCGAAGGCGCTCGAAGCGCGATCCCGGCGTAGAAGCGGACCAGGCCGGCAGTGACGATGGGGTTGTCGTGAAAGCGCGGATCAAGCGTCGCATCTTCAACTACCATCACCTCGTCCTGGTTAATGGCATGGGCGCAAAAGCTCACATCGCGGCGCAGGTCGCATTCGCCGATGCCGAAGCTGGAAGCGAGAAAGACATGCTCGTCGCCGATCATGTTGACCGCCGCGGCCGGACAGTCAAACAGCCGCACCGCCATGTCGACGATCGGATCGAGACTGGCCAACCTATTCTCGGGGTCCAGACCGTACTCGCCCAGCGCGCGAAGCCGTCCAGGCTCGTCGGGTGATTTGTCAGGACACTGCAACAGCTCTCTCCTTGCTGCGATGGTGGCAGCTTTTGACTAACGAAATCCTGACGGACAATGGTTTGGGATGGGCCTTAGAGGTCAAACATCGCGTATGGGCCTCCTGAATGTACCGCAGCTTATGAAAACGCGAGCGATGCTAAGGAACGTCCGATTTGTTGGCGCTAGCTGCCATCCCTCCGATGGGGCCTCAAGCGACCAAGTCTGCCGGCAAGATCGTGAGGCTGCCTGGTTTCAAAGCGCTTCAACTCGTCGGCTGCGCTAGTGTCGCCTGCTCGTGCTGCGCGATGCATCCAGTGCCGGTACCCCTGCATGTCGCCCGTGTTGAACAGGCTCATCGCCATGTTCTGAGCCGCGTAGATCTCGCCCATCCTGTGTGCGCGATACATTAGTCCAGCGGGGCTAAACGGATGACGGATGCGACCGAGCTGTGACCGGCTTCCGGTATCTGTCGCACGGCCGGCCAAGCTCAGCATTGCCGGGCCATACCTCCGGAGCGCGAGATGTCCGAGAATGGGCATGCCGAACCCATTCTGACGCCCTTCCAGGATCGCCTGGGCACGTTCGAAAACAGCGTCAAATCGGTCGACCATGCCTGGAGCTTACCTATGCTGTCCGCTATTCCGCGACGAACGCGACTTCCCCGCCGCCCATGGCGACCAGCGACCAGCGACCAGCGACCAGCGTTTGTCATGGACAACGTAGCTCGCCAGCCATCCCTCATAGCCATCGTATCCCGCTGATAGCCATGGTCATTGCCTCATAGGTCCGGCGTTGCTGTCCTCTTCGACAGTTTGATTTGTCGCCTGTGCCCATTGCAGACTGAGGGTTCCGCGTGGTGATCCTACTTCGCCCGTGCCTCCTCGCGCAGTGATGCCTCGTGCTATGGCTTCGCGCTGTGCCGCTGTCCCACCTGCGACAGTGATCGATCGGGACAATCGCGCAGCGGCCCAGGCGGCAACATCCAGCGCCTCGGAATCGATCACGCCATCCTCTATGGAAATCGAGGGCAGATCCACGTCGGGGGGCGGAAGAAGCGTGACGGTCCACCCCGAGAGAGCGCGGGCGGCACGAGCCTCCAGTGCGCGATACCCTATCAGACCAAGGCTTGGGAGGGGGGCGGCCGTTGCCTCGATCCTCCGCGCTGTCGCATCCACTTGGATATCGGAAGGGTCCTGGCCAGCAATCAACGCAAGTTCGGCTATGGCTCGGTCCCGGTTCCCCGCCGCGCTCATAGCCGTCTCATTCGCACGGGCGATTTGGGCGGCTTCGACCGCGCTGGCCTCGGACCCGATGTGAATTTGATCCACATGAAAATCCACTCGTTTGCCAAGACGCTGCTCCAGGATTGGCAACAGTTTGCGATCGGCCTGTGGATCGAGGTGCGATGTGAGCATGACCGCGCGCGCACGAATCGGATCCGGCACATAGTCGATATCAAGCTGGCTTAACCGGGCGCCATCCGGGAAATAGGTGCGTAAAGTGTCGCGAATCTGGCGCTGTGCAACAGCCTCGAAGGCAATCTGCTTCAAACCTGCGCCAAGCGGGATGGACAATATTGCCAGCGCGACAACGAAAAGGGCAATTTGCCAGCCTGTATGATGCGGCGACAGATGACTGCCAAAGCCATATATACGGGCTACAAGCGCCGCAGTCAGCGCGATTGTGACCGCGTTTGTGAGGAACAGCAGAAGCGACCCGGAAAAGACGGTCCAGTTCCATGTGGCGAGCCCGAAACCCACCACAGCCAATGGCGGCATCAGGGCGATGGCGATCGCGACGCCTACGACCGTGCCGCCTCTTCCTCGGATCAGCGCATAAGCTCCCGCGATTGCCGAGAGAAGGGCCACCAGCAGGTCGAACAATGTTGGCCGCGTGCGCCCCGCGATCTCACTGGTAATCGTCTGCACGGGAGACAGCGCCACCATGACGAAGCTGAGCAGGATGGCGATTGCCGATCCCAGCGCAAGGGCCGTGGCGGCACGCCGGATCTCCTGGAAATCCAGCGTGGCAATACCGAATCCCAGTCCGATGATCGGCATCATCAGCGGCGAGAGCAGCATGGCCCCGATCAGGACCGCGACGGACGGCATCAGCAAGCCAAGCATGGAAATGGCCGCAGATATCAGAATCAGAAAGACATATCGGCCGGTCCAGCCCGATTCCGCCGAGATTTCCCGGAGTATGGCGTCGTGATCGACGCCCCCTACAACCCAAATACCCCACCAGCGGCGTAGCTTGGATATATCGCCGTTCAATCCTGCGGATTCGATCATGTGGATTGACTGCCCCTTCTTGCATCATGCCGATTGCAGGATCGGTCAAACGGCTCAAGCCCATCCAGCTTACACAGGAGCGCCGTCTCCCAGCTATTGCTTACTGGGTCCTGCGTCAGCCTGGTCCAGATCGATCAATCAACCCGCTATCGAGTAATGGAGCCGCGTCGATATCCTGCGCGTCTATCAATCCCGCGAGGCGTTCGACCGACGCCAGGATCATCGCCTGCTCCCAGGTCGGCAGCGCCTCGAAACGATTGATGAAGGTCATCTGGAGCGGATCGGGCGCGTCAGCCAGCGCCGTCTTGCCCTGGGGAAGTGTGCTGAGATGAAACTGGCGTTTGTCCCGTTCGCTGCGCTGGCGCCGGACAAAGCCCAGTGCGGCCAGTCGATCGACGATGGCGGTGATCGTCGCCTGACTGAATTGGAGTGTGTGAGCGACTGCACTGGGAGTCGCCGAGCCGCACATATCGATCTCCCGCAAAACAAGCAGCTGCGAGGGCGTAAGGCCCGTCGCAGTCGCCAACTGGCGACTGCCTATTTCGGTGGCGCGCAATACACGGCGAAGCGCGCGAAGGGTTAGAGAGGCGACCTCGGCAGACATGATCGCCCGCATTTACCAGAACATTGAAAATACCAACAATAATCTCGTTAGCGCCCATATCCTTTATATACTGAACCATTTTTTGGGATGAGGGTTGAAAAATGATCATAAATGGGTATATTTCCTGTCAAAACTGGGGTGGGCACGCTTCTCCGCATCTGAAAATCATTCGGGAGATGAAAGATCATCGATTCCCAGGCCATGGCGGCTGTCGTGCCGCCAAGAGCTTCTGCACGCTCTGACCGGAGCAAGGGGCAGGACTTAAAACTGCGCAAGCCAATCACGACGGACGGGCCGGCCATCACCGGATTGATCGCGGCCTGTCCGCCACTCGATATCAATTCCGCCTATTGCAACTTGCTGCAATGCACCGACTTCGCCGATTTCTGTATCGTCGCGGAGCGCGGCGGCCAGCCGATAGGCTGGGTTTCGGGCTATCGGCCGCCCTTGGCGCCCGAGGATTTCTTCATCTGGCAGGTGGCGGTCGCTGCGGCAGCGCGCGGTCAAGGGCTGGCCCGCCAAATGATCAAGGCGTTGCTGGCGCGCCCCGTCAACGCAGGGGTCACACATCTCATCACCACCGTCACCGATGATAATCGCGCGTCATGGGCCCTGTTCGAAGGGCTGGCGCGCAAGTGGCGGGTTCCGCTGCACAAGAGCGACCGCTTCGAGCGGGACGCGCACTTCGCCGGCGCGCACGCCACCGAATGGCAGGCACGCATCGGCCCGCTGCCTGTCGGCAGCGCCCCCGAGGAGAATGGATGACATGACCACCACGCTTCCCAAACCGACGCCGACTGTTCCCGATACGCGAATCTACGAGCGGCGGGAATCTGCGGTGCGCAGCTATGCCCGGTCGATGCCGCGCCAGTTCACCAAGGCAGAGGGCGTATGGATGCACGACAGCCAGGGCGGTCGCTATCTGGATTTCCTGTCGGGCTGTTCGACGCTCAACTACGGGCACAACCATCCCGTGCTGAAGCAGGCTCTGCTTGACTATATTACGGCCGACGGCATCGCGCATGGCCTTGACCTGCATACCGACGCCAAGGCGGATTTTCTCGAACGGTTCGAGGATATCATCCTGAAGCCCCGCGGGCTGGATTATCGCGTGATGTTCACGGGCCCGACCGGGACCAATGCCGTGGAAGCCGCGATCAAGCTTGCGCGCAAGGTAACGGGGCGGGAACTCGTGATTGCCTTTACCAACGGCTTTCACGGCATGACGCTGGGCGCGCTGGCCTGCACGGGCAATGCGTCCAAACGCGCGGGCGCGGGTGTTCCGCTCAACCATGTCGCGCACGAGCCTTATGACGGTTATCATGGTCCGGACGTCGATACGGCCGAGCTGTTGGAGCGGCGGCTGGCGGACCCGTCCAGCGGACTCGACGCGCCCGCCGCCATGTTGGTGGAGACGGTCCAGGGCGAGGGCGGCCTCAACGCGGCGTCGCCCGAATGGCTCGGCAAGATCGCGAAGATCGCCAAGCGTCACGGTGCCCTGCTGATCGTGGACGACATTCAGGCCGGCTGCGGCCGCACCGGCAGCTTCTTCAGCTTCGAGGACATGGACTTCACACCGGATATCGTCACGCTGGCGAAGTCGCTGTCCGGCATGGGCCTGCCTTTCGCGCTGACGCTGTTGCGTCCTGAACTCGACCAATGGGCGCCGGGCGAGCACAACGGCACTTTCCGGGGCAACAACCACGCCTTCGTCACCGCCACCGCCGCGCTGCGCCATTTCTGGATTGGCGATGCGTTCCAGCAGGATATCGCCCGGCGCGGCGCGCTGCTTGAAAGACGATTAGCGGTCATGGCGGACGAGTATGACTTCTCCATCTGCGGCCGAGGCATGATGCGGGGGATCAACACGGACTCGGGCGAGGTCGCCGCCGCCATCATCGCCGCCTGTTTCGAGCGGGGCCTCATCATCGAAACCAGTGGCGCCCATGACGAGATCGTCAAGGTGCTGGCGCCTCTCGTGATCGACGATGTCACGCTTTCGGCTGGCCTCGACATTCTGGAGGACAGCGTCCGCGCCGTGCAGGCGGCCCCCTACGACGTGGCCGCAGAATAAGGAAGGGAAAGACCATGATCGTCCGCAAACTTCAGGACGTCCGCAGATTCGACCGCAATGTGAAGTCGAAAGGCTGGGAAAGCGCCCGTCTGCTTCTGAAGGACGATGCCATGGGCTTCTCCTTCCATGTCACCACCATGTACGCGGGTGAGGAACTGCACATGCATTACCAGAACCATCTGGAAGCGGTTCTGATCCTGAAAGGGAAAGGCACGATAGAAGATTTGGGCACGGGCGTGACACACCAGCTCGCGGCGGGCGTGATGTATGCGCTCGATGCCCATGACAAGCATATCGTACGCCCCGAAACGGACATCCTGTGCGCCTGTGTATTTAATCCGCCGGTCGCGGGAAACGAAGTGCATGACGAGAATGGCGCCTATCCCACCGAGGCCGCCCTTGCCGACTGAAATAAAAAGGGGGACTCCCGTGAAAGACGTCTACCCGTCCCGTCACGCCGAGGCGGCGGAATTCTTGCCGCGCCTCGATCCCGTGGTCCACAGCGACTGGTGCGAGGATGCGCCCCTGAGCCACGACCAGGCGGCCCGGTTCGACCGGGATGGCTATCTGGTCCTCGAGGATATTTTCTCGGACGAGGAAATCACCTTCCTGCAGAGCGAGGCAGGCACCCTGCTGGCCGATCCCACAGCTCTCGAAGAGGAAACGGTGATCACCGAGCCGGGCGGGCGGGAGATTCGCTCCATCTTCAAAATCCATGCTCAAAGCCGCGTTCTCGCGCGTCTTGCCGCAGATGAACGCCTCGCCGGAGTCGCACGCTTTCTGCTGGGAGACGACGTCTACATCCACCAGTCGCGGCTCAACTACAAACCGGGATTCCAGGGCAAGGAATTCTATTGGCACAGCGACTTCGAGACCTGGCATGTCGAGGATGGGATGCCGCGGATGCGCGCCCTGTCCATGTCGATCCTGCTGGCGGAAAACACACCGCACAACGGGCCGCTGATGCTGATCCCCGGATCGCACCGCACATTCCTGACCTGCGTGGGCGAGACGCCCGAGGATCATTACCGCATGTCGTTGAAGCGTCAGGAATATGGCGTGCCTGATGAGAACGGCCTTGCCGAGCTGGCCCACGAGCATGGGATCGTCGCGCCCACCGGTAAGCCCGGCACCGTGGTCATCTTCGATTGCAACATCATGCACGGGTCGAACGGCAACATCACGCCGTTCCCGCGCGCCAACGCCTTCCTGGTCTATAACGCTGTCAGCAATGCGCTCGACGCGCCCTTTGGTGTCGAAAAGCCACGCCCCGATTTCATCGCCGCGCGCGGCGAGCCGCAGACGATCCGGCCCGTCACCGGCTCGCTGGCGGAGGAGGCGCCGATATGAGGGGGCCGTGCCCCCGAGAGTAGAACCGCGTTGATACTGAAGCCAGGGCATAGAGCATGGCGCGATTAAATTGATGCCGGCAGGCGTTGCGCCGCAAACCCCCAACCGCGCAAAGGCCTGCTTCGAGAGCGTTGGATCAAGTCGTCAACATTTCCAATGCTGAAAATATGGGCGTTCGCAACACCTTCCAGTTGCTCCCAGCCAACGGGAGCAGCGACCGGCGCTCCCGACCGCGCCCGAGCCGAATAAGGAAGGATCGCAGTGCCTCCACGCTGGTTGCGGAGCCAGTCGATGAAAATGCGGCCTTTGCGCTTTGCCTTGCTCATCGTGGCGGTGAAACGATCCGGCTCCGCAAGGCTCACCGCTTCAGCGAAGCGCCTCGCAAAATCCTTGTGCGCAGCCCAATCATGGCCCGGCGTCAACGGAACCACGACATGCACGCCCTTGCCCCCGGACAGCATCGCAAAGCTAACCAGGCCCAGATCGGCCAGATGCCGGCGGATATCGGCTGCCGCCCGCTTCACGTCGCTAAACGTCACCCTCTCATCGGGATCGAGATCGAAGATCATGCGATCAGGGTGTTCGACCGTCTCCGTGCTGGCACACCAGCCGTGGAACTCGATCGCGCCCATCTGGACCGAGGCGAGCAATCCCTCGACGTCGGCAAGGTAGAGATAGTCCTCCACCCCGCCATCCTTTTCCGTGATGGGCACATGATGGACATGAGGGCCGAATGATCCGCTGTCATGTTTCTGGAAAAAGCATTTGCGCGCACGGCCTTGCGGGCACCGCACGAGGCTGATCGGGCGGTGGGTAGCGAAGGGCAGCATGAGCGAGGCGATCGTCTCGTAATAGGCCGCCAGATCACCTTTAGTTTCGCCGGTCTCGGGAAAAATCACCCGATCGGCATTGGTGATCCGGATGACCGCTTCCTTGCGGGGCGAACGTTGAGCGCGTTCCGGCGTGACCTCATTTGCAGCCTTGTCGGCGCGCAGGCCAATGAAGCTGCCGTGGCGCACCCGGCCCTCGGCAGTCAGCTCGGCAAAGGCGATTTCCGCGACCAGCTTGGGCGTGACCCACTGCGCACCCCGCGCTTCCGTCCGCGGTACGTCGGCGGGGGCCGTCTTCCGGCTCAGCGCCGCGAGACGCGTGGCAAGGTCATCGAGCGTCGATCCATCGAAGCCGGTGCCGACCTTGCCCTTGTAAACCAGGCCCTCATCATCGCGCTGGGCCAGGAGGAGCGACTTGAACGGTCGTCCCTTCGCGGCGCTTTTCGTCCATCCGATGATGATGAACTCTTCCCGCCGGATGCACTTGACCTTCACCCAATTGCGGGTGCGATCACCGCGATAGGGAGCATCCACCCGCTTGGCGATGATGCCCTCCTGTCCCGCAGCGCACATGGCAGAGAACAGCTTTTCGCCCACCCCGATGACATGATCGGCAACATGGATGGGCGCCGGACTAGCGGCGAGCAAGGCTTCGAGCCGCTCTTTCCGCTCGATCGCGGGAAAAGCCTTCAGATCCTGACCGTCCAGAAACAGCAAGTCGAAGGCATGAAAGGCGAGCCGGTCGTTCACGCTTTGCTGGCCATGGCCGCGCTTGAGCACAGTCTGAAGGGCGGAAAAATCGGGATTGCCGCGCATATTGTAAGCTACGATCTCGCCGTCGATGAGGCTTGGCGGCAGGTCGAGTGCCGCGATCTGCCCCGCCAGCGGTCCGAACTTCTCCGTCCAGTCGAGCCCCGAGCGCGTATAGATCCGCACCGCCTCACCCTCTGCGGCGATCAAGGCGCGATAGCCATCGAACTTGATCTCGTACATCCAGTCATTGCCCGTCGGGACGCTGTCGACCAGCGTGGCCAGCTGCACCGGCTGAAAACCAGGCGGGGTTGCCGCCCGTTTGCGTGCCCGTCGCATTCGCTTCGTGATGAGGCCGGCATTGTGGCGGTCCGCTTCCGCCATCGCGGCATCGAACGTCGTGCCCGTTTTGTTATGGAGCGATTGGGTGCCCGCCTTGTCGGCCGCGATCTCGGCCATTGTTCGACCGGTAAGCACGCTGGTGAGGCCATGGTCGACCAGATCTTCGCTAGTGCGCGCATGAGCGTCGGCGATCTTGCGCAGCAGCCAGTTCTCGCGCTTTTCTCCAGGACGCGGACGCATTCGAACCAGCAGCCATTCACCGCTCATGCGCTCGCCATGCAGGCAAAAATGCAGATGCCCCTTGTCGATATCCTCCGCACTCTTGCCTTCGACAGGCGCCCACGTCCCTTGATCCCAGAGCATGACGGTGCCCCCGCCATATTCGCCCTTCGGGATCGTTCCCTCGAAACGTGCATAGGAAAGCGGGTGGTCCTCGGTGCGCACCGCAAGGCGCTTGTCGTCCGGGTCGAGGCTGGGCCCTTTGGTGACGGCCCAGCTCTTGAGCACACCATCCACTTCCAACCGGAAATCCCAGTGCAGCCGGGTGGCCGCATGCTTCTGGACAATGAAGAGATTGCCGGCGGCACTGCGGTCCACTTTGCCCGCAGGCTCCGAGGTGCGGGCGAAGTCCCGCTTCTGATTGTAGAGGAAAAGCGGATCCACCTTGGCCATCTCAGCCCTATCGCCCCTGACCGTCCCGACGCCCGGCCGCGCGCGCCGGCGATCTTTTCGGCGCCGACGGTGGAGCATCTTTCTTCGCTGCCGGCTTCTTCGCGGTGGCTTTGGAAGCGGAGCTGCTGCCCACCGACTTGCGCAGCGCGGCCATCAGGTCGATTACGTTGTCCCCACGCGCTCGGGGCGCCTCGTCTGGATCCTCCAGGATGCGACGGTTGCCCTTGGCCTTGCGCTTCTTCTCGATCAACCGATGCAAGGCCTCGACATAGCGATCCTGGAACTCGGCAGGCTTGAACGGCGCCGTCTTCTTGTCGATGAGCGTCGTGGCGAGGTCGAGCAGTTCAGGCTCGGGTTCTCCATCGCCGATATCCCTAAAATAGCTCTGCGCCTTGTTAACCTCGTCCGCATAGCGCAGCACCTCCATGATGAGGCCACGACCGCATGGCTTGAGCGAAACAAGCTGCTCGCGTCCCCGAACCGAAAGCTGACCCAGGCCCACTTTCTTCGCTTTGCGCAGCGCGTCCCGCAGCACGATATAGGCCTCTTCCGCCAGGTCGTCGGCGGGGACCACGAAATAGGGCTTCTCGTAATAAAGGACGTCGATCTCGCTGGCGTCCACGAACTGCACCAGATCCAACGTCTTTCGGCTCTCGATCTTGACCGCTTCTATTTCATCCTGGTCCAGCAGGACATATTCGCCTTTCTGGACTTCATAGCCTTTGACGATCTCATCGCGATCCACAGGCCCCACACCGGGCGCAACCTTTTCATAGCGGATGCGCTTGCCGCTCGGCTCATGGACCTGATGAAAACTGATCGCCGCGCCGGATTTGGTGGCAGGATAGACCTCGACCGGAATGGAAACCAGGGCCAGCCGGATTTGCCCTTGCCAATATGCGCGTGCCGCCATCTTCCTTCTCCTGCGAGGAGAAAGTGAATGGAACGACCATCGGTTCCCTGCCCCTGATACAAGGGCTTTTCGTTTCCAATAATTCCGCCAAGGCGATGCAATGCCCGGCCCAACGGTCGATCCCGATCGCTTATCATCGCATTTTGAGATGCCAGCTTATGTTGAAGCGCCATCCCCCATCCGGCGCCCCGATATACGCCGTGTCGATCACTTTTGCTCCTTCTAGCGTTAGCGACGCATGGGGGCCGTAGACCATACGCACCCCTGCACCCGCGGACGCGAGATCATAGGTGGCGGCAGGCAGGCTGGCACGCTGCACCACCGTGAGGCGTGCGCCATCCAGAAAGGTGTAAAGCTCTGACCCCTTGAGTTTTTCTGAAATGCCGAGACGTAAGGCCAGCTCGAGTGAACCTGCCATTCCGCGGTCGCCGGCGACGGCCGCGGTCTCGAAAGCTCGCCCGAACTCTGGCCCACCGATTACAAGCCGTTCATTGCCCGACAAGCGGTCCCGGCTATATTGGCCAATTGCGCGCATGCGGCCGATAAACCGCTTGCCAATCGCCCGATCCACACTGAGGCGGCCGCTCAGTTTGGTGAAGATTGCATCCACGAAACCCGGCGTCCCCCGGGCGCCAAATATGTCGAGGCCCCGGCTGGCAGTCAGGTTCGCAACCAGCACATTCTTCTGATCGACCAGCGAATAGCCGGCGGCCGCGCGCAGAGTGCGGATATGATCGGATGATAGAACAGATCCCAGAAGGGCGGCGTCGCTGTTCAGGCCATCCAGCCCGGCACTGATCGTCAGGTTGCGCTTGTAGCCCCTCATTAAGGGATAAGTCACGCTGATGCCGGCTGTCTGAGCCTCGCCGGTTATGGGAAACCCCTTCAGCCGCGTGGTCAGCCAAGAGGCCGACAGGCCCAGGCTCATGCCGTCCCGGCCGATTGGCGTCTGGTGGCTGAGCCCGGCATAGCGGTAACGCTTCAAGTCCGCCGCGCTGATCAAAGTGAGGTCGGTCCGGTCGCCGTCACGCAGCAGACTAAACCCTTGGGCGGTGGCGCGCAGTTGCCCGGTTCCAAGGCCGCGCTGCGTGCGATTATCGATACCAAAGCTGAAGTTGCTACGTTCACGACGCGGGGTGATGGACAACTCAACCCCACCGGCCTGTTTGCCCCGCTTGAGGGCAACGTCCAGCTTCGCGCCTGGAATGTCCCGCATCAGGGATAGATAGCGCTCCAGCGCCCGTCGGGTGAGAGGCCGTTCAGCCCGCAGGTGATCGGCATAGGCACGGATCAGAGGGCTGCTGCCTTCAGGGTAGACGACATCCTCGACAAAGCCTTCTGCCAACATCACCCTGATCCGACCGGCCGAAAGGTCCTGCTGCGGTATGGCGACGGTATAGAGGGCGATGCCGCTTTGCGCGTAGGCGTCTGAGATTGCCTTTGCGAGTTCCTCCAGCGTAGCGCGAGAGGCGGTGCGGCCTAGAAAGGCACGGGCGGCTTTTGCGACCTCGGCGGGGGCGTCGACGCCAACGAAATCCACGCCTTTGATTGGCGTCTCACTGCCCTCGTCAGAGACGGACACCAACTCGCCCCTTGGCAGCGCTGGCGATGTCTCTTCAACGCCAACCTTGCCTGCCGACGGGATTTGCGCGCCCTGTTCGATCAGGGGCGGGACGAGCGGTGTAGCGGAAGATTGCGCCGCCATCAGTAAAGCTGCGGCTGCGGACACAAAGACCATGGAGCCACCCCAGTTAGAGAAGTGGGGGGGGGGGGGGG
>JBBCJR010000035.1:0-6678 GCA_037190805.1 Sphingomonas sanxanigenens
TGTCGCCGACAATTCGGCGACACCCCCCGTTATTCCGGTTGGGATCAGGCTTCGACGAGCGCGGGGTCGACCGCCGGCTCGGCCTGGGCACCCAGATCCTCGCCACGCGCCGCGCGGCCGCCCGAGCGACCGGCAAGGACCGCATCGGCCACGGCATCACAATAGAGGCGGATGGCGCGGCTGGCGTCGTCGTTCGCCGGGACCGGGAAGGCGATGCCCTGCGGGCTGACATTGGTGTCGAGGATGGCGACGACCGGAATGCCGAGGACATTGGCTTCCTTGATCGCCAGCTCTTCCTTGTTGACGTCGATCACGAACATCACGTCGGGCAGGCCGCCCATGTCGCGGATGCCGCCCAGCGACGCCTCGAACTTGTCGCGCTCGCGGGTCTTCTGCAGGACTTCCTTCTTGGTCAGGCCGTGTGTGTCGCCCGACAGCTGCTCCTCAAGCGACTTGAAGCGCTTGATCGAACCCGAAATGGTCTTCCAGTTGGTCAGCATGCCGCCCAGCCAGCGGTGGTTGACGAAATGCTGGCCGCAACGCTGCGCCGCTTCGGCAATCGGATCCTGCGCCTGGCGCTTGGTGCCGACGAACAGCACCTTGCCGCCCTGGGCGGTCGTCTGGCGCACGAAGTCGAGCGCGCGATCGAACAGCGGCACGGTCTGGCTGAGATCGATGATGTGAACGCCATTGCGGTCGCCGAAGATGTACGGCTTCATCCGCGGATTCCAGCGATGGGTCTGGTGGCCGAAATGCGCTCCGGCCTCAAGCAGCTGCTGCATCGTGACGACAGGGGTCGCCATGGTCATATTCTCCTACCCGGTTGCACCTTGCGCGGGAGGAACCATCGCAAATCGCGACGGCACCGGTGATGTTCCCGCGTGTGGAATGCCGGCCCTCTAGCCGATTGGTCGCGCCAAGACAAGGGTTGACAAGATCAGAACAAATAGTGAACATCGTGGCCAAGGATCGAATCGGCCCAGTCCGGCGTTGGAACGCTCGTTGAGCGGCGGGTCGAGGCACAGAAAGGGTTTCGCACGCCATGTTCGCCATTGTCGTCAGCGCCTTTACCAGCAGCGTGATCGCCGCCGTCATCTTCGCCATGATCGCGCGAACCTTCGCCGAATATGGTGAATCAGCCTTGAATGCGCTGACCGGTGAACAGCCGCCGGCCATTGAAAGCCGAACAGCGTTCAGGGAATGGCAGCCCCGCCCCGTCCGGGCGACCCGGCCGCCGCGGCCACAGTCGCTGCGCGCCGCCGCTTGACCCGGCCATAGCTGCGGATGCTGAACGGCAGCAGCAAAGCATAAAGCAGCACCACAACGGACAAGGTTATCCACGGCGCCGACAGCAGCGCACCGCCCAGCAGCGCCACCGCGACCAGCGCCGGCAGACGCCAGCTGCCGGGAATGCGCAGCGACCCCCAGGAAAAGGTCGGCAGGCTGGATATCATCAAGGAGGCGGTCAGGGCGGTCGTGACGGCCGTGACGGCGGGATTGCGCAGCCATTCGAAGTCGTCGCCAAATCCCAGCGTCGCTGAGGCCATCCACAGATAGATGGGCGCCAGGGCCAGCCCCGCGCCCACCGGGGCCGGAATGCCGGTCAGGAAGCCCGCCGATTTGTGCGGCTGGTTGTCGACATCGAGACTGGCGTTGAACCGGGCCAGCCTGAGCGCGCAGCAGACGACATGGGCGAGCGCGAACACCCAGCCGAAGCCCTTCAGATATTGCAGCGACCACAGATAGATGATGACCGCCGGCGACACGCCGAAAGCGATCACGTCGCTCAGCGAATCGAGTTCGGCGCCGAACCGGCTCTGCCCCTTCAACAGTCGCGCGATGCGGCCATCGATGCCGTCGAGCACACCGGCGATGATGATCGCCGCCACCGCGCGTTCCCAATCACCGGCGATCGCGAAGCACACCCCGGACAGGCCGGTGCACAAGGCCAGCGCAGTGACCGCATTCGGAATCAGCACCCGGAGCGGCAGCACACGGCGACCGCGAGCTCCCGGCTGGCCGATCTCGGTCATTGGCTGATGCCGCGTGCCGCCACGGGATCGCCCAGACGGCCAAGGATGGTCTCGCCGGCAAGCGTGCGCTGGCCGAGCGCCACCTGCGCCGCGGTGCCGGCCGGCAGATAGACGTCGACCCGGCTGCCGAAGCGGATCAGACCGATGCGCTGGCCCGCGGCGACGGTGTCGCCTTCCTTGGCGAAGCGGACGATACGGCGGGCGACGAGGCCGGCGATCTGGGTAAAGGCGATGCGTACGCCGCTCTGCCCCTCGACCACGAAATGTTGCCGCTCATTGTCCTCGCTGGCCTTGTCCAGCTCGGCATTGACGAATTTGCCGGGGATATAGACCACACGCGTCACCCGACCCGGGATCGGCGAGCGGTTGATGTGAACGTCGAACACGCTCATGAAAATCGACACCCGCGTCGCCGGCGTCGCGGGAATACCGCCATCGCCGCCGGTCAGCTCGCGCGGCGGGGCCACTTCCTGGATCATCGTGACCAGCCCGTCTGCGGGCGCGACGATCAGCCCCTCGCCAACCGGCGTAACCCGCACCGGATCGCGGAAAAAGGCTGCGACCCAGATCGTCAGCATGACCGACAGCCAGCCCAGGATCGAGGAGATGAAGAACAGCACCACCGTGATGGCGGCGGCGATCACCACATATTTGATCCCTTCGGAATGGACCGAAGGCATGCGGTATTTGACGGTGGCCGTAGCCAGCCCCGAATTGTCTATGGATGCCATTCGTCGACCCTATCGGCTCGCTTCGCCGCTGACAACGCCGGTTGATCCCTTGTTGATCCTCAGCCGTCCTTTAGCCTAGGACGCAGGGCGAGCCCTCCCCCAGGAAACCAAGGAACCCAAATGGCGAAGATCAAGGTCAAGACCCCGGTCGTCGAGATCGACGGCGACGAGATGACCCGCATCATCTGGCAGTGGATTCGCGAACGGCTGATCCTGCCCTATCTGGACATTGACCTGGTTTACTTCGATCTGCACGTGCAGAAGCGCGACGAAACGGACGACCGGATCACCGTCGAATCCGCCCGCGCGATCAAGAAATACGGCGTCGGCGTGAAGTGCGCCACCATCACCCCCGACGAAGCGCGGGTGAAGGAGTTCAATCTCAAGAAGATGTGGAAGTCGCCCAACGGCACCATCCGCAACATCCTGGGCGGCGTGGTGTTCCGCGAGCCGATCGTGATCAAGAACGTCCCGCGCCTGATCCCCGGCTGGACCGACCCGATCGTCGTCGGCCGCCATGCCTTTGGCGACCAGTATCGTGCCACCGACTACAAGGTGCCCGGCCCCGGCAAGCTGCGCCTGGTGTTCGAGGGTGAGGACGGCACCGTGATCGACGAGGAGGTGTTCCAGTTCCCGTCTGCCGGCGTCGCGATGGCCATGTACAATCTGGACGATTCGATCCGGGACTTCGCCCGCGCATCGATGAATTACGGCCTTGCCCGCAGCTGGCCGGTTTACCTCTCGACCAAGAACACCATCCTCAAGGCCTATGACGGCCGCTTCAAGGATCTGTTCGAGGAGGTGTTCGAGGCCGAGTTCAAGGACAAGTTCCAGGCCGCCGGCATCGAGTATCAGCACCGCCTCATCGACGACATGGTCGCGTCCGCCCTCAAGTGGAGCGGCAAGTTCGTGTGGGCGTGCAAGAACTATGACGGCGACGTGCAGTCCGATCAGGTCGCCCAGGGCTTTGGTTCGCTGGGCCTGATGACGTCGGTGCTGATGACACCGGATGGCAAGACCATCGAGGCGGAAGCCGCCCACGGCACCGTCACCCGCCATTTCCGCATGCACGAACAGGGTAAGGCAACGTCCACCAATCCCATCGCGTCGATCTTCGCCTGGACGGGTGGCCTCAAATATCGCGGCCGCTTCGACGGGACGCCGGAGGTGACGGAATTCGCCGAAACCCTGGAGCGGGTGTGCATCGAAACCGTCGAGGCGGGACAGATGACCAAGGACCTCGCCATCCTGATCGGTCCCGACCAGGCGTGGATGACGACCGAACAGTTCTTCGAGGCGATCCGCGTCAATCTGGAAAAGGCAATGGCGGCGCGCTGACGCCTGTCTACTGACCGTATAATCGGCCCCGGGCGATCCCGACATCGCCCGGGGCCGATTCATTTGCGATGGCTCCATCCGGGCGCGATGAACGCCGTCAGGCGGGGCTGAGCACACCCACAGCCTGATCGATCATCCGCTTGGCGATCTCGCGTTCGCCCATGATCGTGACATCGGCGCCGCAGCGTTCGAGGTGTGCTACCTCCTCGTCACTATGTGCGCGCGCGACGATGGTCAGGCCGGGATTGGTGGCGCGCGCCTGCTGGACGATCTGGCCTGCCTCGAACACCTGCGGAATGGCGACGATCAGCTGCCGCGCATGAACAAGGTCGGCGCGCTCCAACGTCTTGGGGTTGGCGGCATTGCCGATAATGACATCCAGTGCCTCGCCCCTCGGTAACGCGTCGATATCGGCCTGGGTCTCGATGACCACGAACGGCTGCCCTGCGACTTTCAGCCCCGCCCCAACCATGGCGCCGACCCGCCCGTAGCCAATGATGACGACGTGGCGGGCCTCGACCTCCGCAACCGTTTCAGCAGGAGGACGAGGCTGCTCCTGCATCTCTCCACCCGCTCCACAAAACCGGTCGATCAGCACGAACAGCAGCGGGTTGAACAGGATCGAGATCATCGCCCCTGCGAGGATCAGGTCCCGACCCGCTGCAGGCATCAGCTGCAGACCGGTTCCCAGCGACGCGAGGATGAACGAAAATTCGCCGATCTGGGCTAGGCTGGCGGCGATCGTCAGCGCCGTCCGCCGATCCCGTCCGAACGCCCGGATGATCATGAATGCCGCGATCGATTTGCCGACCAGAATGATCATCAGCGTGCCGAGCAGGGGCAACGCCTGGGTCAAAATAATGGCGGGATTGAACAACATACCCACCGACACGAAGAACAGCACCGCAAAGGCGTCGCGCAGCGGCAGAGTCTCGTCGGCCGCACGCTGGCTGAGTTGCGAGCCGGCGAGGATCATGCCCGCGAAGAAGGCGCCTAGCGCGAAGGACACGCTGAACAGGTGCGCCGCCCCGAAGGCGACGCCCAGCGCGATGGCCAGCACCGCCAGACGGAACAACTCCCGCGAGCCGGTGTGCGCGATGGCGTGCAGCGCCCATGGAATGACGCGCCGGCCCACGATCAGCATGAACGCGACGAATGCCCCGACCTTGGCCGTGGTGAGCAGCAGGGCGCTGAGCAAGGCCTCGCTGGTCTGGGCGCCACCCAGCGCCGGCAGCATCACCAGCGTGAACACCATCACCAGATCTTCGACGATCAGCCAGCCGATGGCGATCCGGCCGCGCTGCGTATCCACCAGCCGCCGATCCTGGAGCGCGCGCAGCAGCACCACGGTACTCGCTACCGACAGCGACAGACCGAACACGATGCTGCCCGCCATCGACCAGCCCATCAGATGCCCGAGACCGACACCCAGCACCGTCGCCACGGCGATCTGTGCCATGGCGCCGGGAATCGCCACGCTTTTGACCGACATCAGATCCCGGGTCGAAAAGTGCAGACCGACGCCGAACATCAGGAGGATGACGCCCAGTTCCGCCAGTTCGTTGGCCAGTCCCTGATCGGCCACATAGCCGGGCGTGAACGGGCCGACGATGACCCCGGCAAGCAGATAGCCGACCAGCGGGGAAGCCTTGAGACGAAACGCTATGGCACCAAGGATGAACGCAAGAACGAGCCCCGCAACGACAGTGGCGATCAACGGCGTGGCATGCGTCATGCGGTCGGGGGGTCCTTCGCTGGACGGATCGGGACGTAACGATACCAGTCAGGAGCCGATTGACGACTGGGAAAATCGCCCGCCGATGCTAAAAATTTTCAGCATGTGGCCAACCGTGCTCACGCGTGCGCAAAACGCAGCGCAGGTTGGCCGACGTTACGGGCAAGAACGCACATGGAAAAATAGATCGGCGATAGGGCAAGCACGGCAACGCCCCCCTTTCTATCCGCCCAGTGCAGCCTTCACAGCCGCGACCGCATCGGACGCCTTGGCGCCGTCTGGACCACCGCCCTGCGCCATATCGGGCCGCCCGCCGCCCCCCTGGCCGCCAAGCACCGCGACCGCGGCACGCACCAGATCGACGGCGTTCAGCGTAGCAGTCAGGTCGTCGGTGATCCCCACGGCAACGCTGGCGCGACCATCGTTGACCGCCACCAGCACGGCCACGCCCGATCCGAGACGCGCCTTGGCCTCATCTACCAGGCCGCGCAGTCCCTTGGGGTCCAGCCCCTCGATCACCTGACCAACGAAACCGTGGCCGCCCACCTGCTCCGGACCGGCGGTATCCGCTTTCACGCCGCCACCGGCCAGTGCCAGCATCTTCCTCGCTTCGGCAAGTTCCCGCTCCAGTCGCCGCCGCTCCTCGACCAGCCCGGCAACACGCGCGGGCACCTCGTCGGGCGTCGTCTTCAGGGCGGCCGCGACTTCGCGCAGCCGCTCGTCGCGGCCGGTCAGCCAAAGGCGGGCGCCCTCCCCCGTCAATGCCTCGATACGCCGCACGCCACTTGCAACCGCGCTTTCCGAAATGATCCGGAACACACCGATATCGCCCAGCGCACCG
>JBBCJR010000036.1:0-7078 GCA_037190805.1 Sphingomonas sanxanigenens
TCCTTCATCCGCTTGAAGGTGAGACCCGATCCCGGATTCTCGATGCCGCCCTGACCCACCGGCTCGTCATTGATGCTGGTGCTGGCAGAGTGGAAACTCGTGACACCAAAGGTCAGCAGCTCCTTCATCTTCTCGATATAGGCCGGACGCAGATCCTCGAACGTGTCGGGCTTGATCAGCGCCATGAAGGGATTGGCCTCGCGGATGATGCCATTGGGATCGCCCTTGGCATCCTTCTCGATCACCGCCGCATGCGGATCGGGCGTGTTGCGGTCGACCTTGGCCAGCTTCAGCGCCAGCGAGTTACCGACCACCGAGTGGCTGCCGGCGCGGGTCAGGGCGACAGGATTGGACACCACATCCAGGTCGGCGCGGGTCGGATTGCGCTTGTCGCTGAGCAGCGCCTCGTCCCAGCCATAGCCGGTGATCCATTCGTCAGGACCCAGTTCCTGCGACTTGGCTTTCAGCCGCTCCTGGATATCGGCGATCGATTTCACATCGTCGAGGCGGATCTGGCGCCGGGCCAGCGGAATGATGTGGACGTGGGTATCGGTGAAGCCGGGCATGAGGACGCGGCCATTGAGGTCGATGACCTGCGGGGCCGAATATTCCTTCGCCAGTTCGGCGCCGCCGACCGCCAGGATCTTGCCGTCCTTCACCGCCACCACCGAGTGCACGGAGAAATCCTTGTCCGCCGTCAGCACCTTGCCGTTGGTGAACAGGACGTCGGCTTCCTTGGTCGCCCCACCGCCACAAGCGGCCAGCGGAATCAGCGCGGATGCAAGAATGAACGTCCGCCAGGAACGCTTGTGGTCAACCATTACCCAATCCCCTTTTCGACAGTTTCGCTCTTTCACAGCGACGGGCCCGATCAGCAGCCGCATAGTTCAATAGACGTTTTGACGGGTCAATAGATATGACCGGAAGCGGTTCGTCGCGTTCCAAGCTCGGCCCGTCCGTCAGTCGAGCAGGCGAGTGACATGCCCCATCTTGCGCCCCGGCCGCGCTTCGGACTTGCCGTAAAGGTGCAGGTGGGCGGTGGGATCGGCCAGGATGCTGCACCAGTCGCGAACCTCGTCGCCGATCAGATTCCTCATCTCGACACCCGGCGCGGCAAGCTGGGTGGCTCCAAGCGGCAAACCGCAGACGGCGCGGATATGGTTCTCGAACTGGCTGGTGCGCGCACCCTCGATCGTCCAGTGCCCGCTGTTGTGGACGCGCGGCGCCATTTCGTTGAACACTGGTCCGTCCGGGGTGGCGAAGAATTCCATCGCCATCACGCCCACATAATCCAGCGCCTCGGCAGCGGAGCGGGCAAGATCGGTCGCCTCGGCGATGGCCGGGGCCAGCGCGGCATCCGCCGGGGCGCTCGACCGGGCGAGGATGCCGTTCTCGTGGACATTCACGGGGGCATCCCAGAACCGGATCGCGCCATCGGCCGCGCGGGCGACGATCAGCGAGAATTCGGCAGTGAAATCGACAAAGCCCTCCAGCACGGCCGCGGCACCGCCGATCGCGGCCCATGCGGTTTCGGCATCGGCGCCGCCGCGAAGCCGCGCCTGCCCCTTGCCGTCATAGCCAAGTCGGCGCGTCTTAAGGATGGCGGGGCCATCGCCGAGCGCCGCCACCGCCGCCTTGAGATCGGCCAGGCTATCGACAGCCCGGAACGGCGCCGGCCGGCCGCCAAGGCCGACGATGAACTGCTTTTCGATCAGCCGATCCTGCGCCACCTCCAGCGCCCGCGCGCCGGGACGCACGGGCACCCGTCCGGCCAGCCGGGCGATGGCGGCGACGGGCACATTCTCGAATTCGTAGGTGACGACGTCGACCGCAGCGGCGAAGGCGTCGAGCGCGGCGAAGTCGTCATAGCCCGCGCAGGTGGCGGCGATCGCCACTTCAGCCGCCGGCTGCTCTACCTCGGGCGCGAAGATGTGGCAGCGATAACCGAGCTGCGCAGCCGCGACCGCCAACATACGGCCGAGCTGGCCGCCGCCGACGATGCCGATGGTGGCGCCGGGTTCGACAATCGCAAGTCCGGTCATAATGGAGAGTCGGCCACTCCGTCGGTCTGGCGCGCGCGCCAGTCATCGAGCCGGGCGGCAAGGCCGGAATCCACGACAGCGAGCATCGCTGCCGCCAGCAGGCCGGCATTGACCGCTCCCGCCCGCCCGATCGCAAGCGTGCCAACGGGCACCCCGGCGGGCATCTGGACGATCGACAGCAGGCTGTCCATGCCCGACAGCGCCTTGGATTCGACCGGCACGCCAAGCACCGGCAGGCGGGTCATCGACGCCGCCATGCCCGGCAGATGGGCCGCGCCGCCGGCACCGGCGATAATCACCTTGAGACCGCGCGCGGCCGCGCCGGTCGCATAGTTGTAGAGACGCTGGGGCGTGCGGTGGGCCGAGACCACCCTGACCTCGTGCGCGACATCGAGCGCCGACAGGATGTCGGCGGCATGACGCATCGTCTCCCAGTCCGAGGTCGAGCCCATGATGATGCCGACGTCGATACCCGACCCCGACCGTGGCGATTCCGTCATCGGCCTCCTCAACCGCCTGTCTGGAAAGCGGCGGACACTAGGGCCACAGCGGAGTTGCGGCAAGCCGCTCCGCTATCGGGAAAGGTGGATTTTTGGGCCATCGCCAGCACGAGGTTAATGATCTACTCTCCAACCTGACGTGACCGAGCCGAGTCCAACCCCGCCTGTCGCCCCCGCGTCCACGCGCAATGAGTCGGACTCCATCTTCAGTGACCCCTATGCGGCGCTGGCAGCGGAGAATATCCGCCTGCGCCGGTTGCTCGCCGAAGCCCGCATCCGCATCCGCGGGCTGGAGGCGCTGGCCGACAGCGACCCGTTGACCCCGCTGCCCAACCGCCGCCGTTTCCTTCGCGAACTTGACCGGCTGATCGGCGAGGTCCGCCGCTATGGCATCAAAGCCGCACTGTTGTTCATCGACGTCGACCGGCTGAAGGCCATCAACGACACCTATGGCCATTCCAGTGGCGACGCTGCCCTGGTCCACATCGCCCGGCTGCTGGTGTCGGAGGTTCGCGCCACCGATATCGTGGCGCGGCTGGGTGGTGACGAGTTCGGCCTCATCCTCGCCCATGTCGACGCGGCTCAGGCACAAGAGAAGGCGGATGCGCTCGTCCGCCTGATTGCGACGACGCCATTTGCCCATGATGGCATCGCCATCGACCTTACCGCGTCGGTCGGGTGTTGCGCGCTCGACAGCAATCTCGACGCCCTCACCGCGCTGTCCAGGGCGGACAGCGCGATGTATGCGCGCAAGGCCCCTCAGGCGCGCTCGGACAGATAATAGCGGTCGGTGGGACGCAACTGGCTGTCCAGCTCATAGACGATGGGCTGGCCGGTGGGGATTTCGAGGCTGGTGATCTCGGCATCGGCGATGGCCGACAGATGCTTGACCAGCGCCCGCAGCGAATTGCCATGGGCGGAGATGATGATCCGCTTATCCTCCTTCAGCGCCGGCGCGATCCGTCCCTCCCAATAAGGCAGGACGCGCGCGATCGTGTCCTTCAGGCTTTCGGCGTGCGGGATGGTGATGCCGGCATAGCGACGATCGTTGGTCAGATCCCAGTCGCCGCCCGGCTCCTGCGCGGGCGGCGGCACGTCGAACGACCGCCGCCAGATCTTGACCTGCTCCTCGCCGGACTTGGCGATCATCTCGGCCTTGTTGAGGCCGGTGAGGCCACCATAATGGCGCTCGTTCAGCCGCCAGTCCTTCTCGACCGGCAGCCACAGCCGGCCCATCGCCTCGAGCGCAATGTTGAGGGTCTTGATCGCCCGGGTCTGGAAGCTGGTGAAACACAGGTCGAAATCGAGCCCCTGGGCCGCCATCAGTTCGCCCGCCGCCTTGGCCTCGGCTTCGCCCTGCGGGGTCAGGCTGACGTCCCACCAGCCGGTGAAGCGGTTCTCGAGGTTCCAGGCGCTCTGGCCGTGGCGGATGAGGACAAGCTTGGGCATGGGTCGGCGACTCCGCACAGAATGGAGGTTGGCTTTGCTGGCGCCCTGATAGCGCCCCGGCTCAGGATCGCAATTCGTCGATCATCTCGGCCAGTGCCGCCAGGCAATCGCGACCCAGCGCCTTCGACCGCGCCGCGCTCCAGCCGTGAACTGGATCAGGCAGGTCGTCATGGTCCTTGAACGGCATCTCCAGCGTCATCGCAACCGCGCCGAAGCGCTCGGCGAGCTGGTTCGTCGACATCGAAAGATTGGCCTTGCCGGGCGCCGAGGGCGGATAGCCGTGCCGGGTCTGGAAATCGGGCGTCAGACGGTCGAGCGTGTCGCGATAGCGCGCGAACAGGCCGCCCTGCCGATCGGTCCACGACGGAATCCCATCGAATCCCGCGAGAAAGACATGCGGGATCGCCTCGTCACCATGAACGTCGATGGCGAAATCGACCCCGGTTTCGTCCATCTTGGCCAAGGTGTGAAACACCTCGGGGCTGCGCTCCAGGCTGGGCGCCACCCATTCGCGGTTGAGGTTCACACCAACGGCATTGGTTCTCAGATGCCCACGCACCGATCCGTCGGGATTCATATTGGGGACGACATGGAACGTCGCCTTGCGGAGCAGCAAGCGCGCCACCGGATCGGCTGGGTCGACCAGCCGGTCGAGCGCGCCTTCCATCCACCATTCGGCCATCGTCTCGCCCGGATGCTGGCGGGCATAGAGCCACACGCGCACCGGCCCCTCCCCAAGGGTGAGCAGGTCGATGTCGCGCCCGTCGAGCGTGAATCCCAAGGATTCCCACCGAATCCCCGGACGGGCCGCGATCCGCGCAACAAGCCGTTGATGCCGCTCAAAATCATAGGGTTCGAAATAGGCGACCCAGAAGCTGTCGCTGCGCGCCTGGTGATGGATGGTCAGGACACCATCGGCATAATGGCTCTCGGCCAGGACCCATGTTTCCCGATCCTCGGACACGCGCGCCCTATAGCCGGGCCAGCCGCCCGGATAGGCGGCCCCTTCGCAATTGGTGATCGCCAGCGTCACCGGCCGCCCCTCGGC
Organism: Sphingomonas sanxanigenens; assembly: GCA_037190805.1. Classification (GTDB taxonomy): domain Bacteria; phylum Pseudomonadota; class Alphaproteobacteria; order Sphingomonadales; family Sphingomonadaceae; genus JBBCJR01. Next base: position 5,040 of record JBBCJR010000036.1, read on the forward strand.
GCCGCTGACCCGGAAATGGAACCACTGGTAGAAATCCGATTGATGATCGGCACGAATGGACAGCCGGGCGCTGTCGCCGTCGATGGCATCGACCAGGATATTGCCGGCGTCGAAGGTCGACGAGATTCTCAAGCTCATTTTACGGTGACGGTCTGGCCCGAGGTGCCCGGAAAGCCGCTGAACAGGGCGGCCGCCAGGCGCGCGATGTCCTGATCGGGTGACGTCCGATTGCCCTTGTCCTCCAGCATGGCGCGCCCTTCCCACATCATCGACGAATCGGACCTGCGCTTGATCTGCACCGCCAGCGTCGTCATCTCCACGTCCGTCGAACGGGGCTTGCCAAGACCGAAGCTGGTGCCAAGACCAACGCCGACATTGCCCCCGAACGAACCGCCCCCGATGCCGATCGTCACGGGCGACCGGCCAGGCAAGCCGGGACGCACGCCGCGCTGGATATCGACCACCGCCACCTGTTCGCTGCCCTGAAGGCCGGGCCGAATGGTGAAGCCCTGCTTCGCCAGTTCGGCCTCGACCGCGGCGGCGTAGGTACGGAATTCCAGGCTGGCGGCATCCGCACCGGGCTGCGGCTCGACGGTGATCTCACCCCGCGCTATCGGCTGGTTGAGGTGGAAGCGCGTCACCTCGACGCCGGGCGTGGTGGCGCAGGCCGACAGGCCCGTCAGGACGAGAAGCGCTGCGGCGGCGGAAAAGGCACGAGGGGTCATCACATTGAGTCCTTCCGAAGGATGTCCTTCTGTCATCCAATTGGAACGCTTCATCAACGGCTTTGCTGCATTAGAGTTGGATTCAGCCACGCTGAATCGGATTCGGCACCGGCCCACGCCCCCACCCGGCCACCCTTTCTGGATACTGCCGTGGGTGGCCGGGTGGGGGCGTGGACCGGTGCCGGTTCAGCAGTCAGGCACCTTAAAGGAGCATCCGAACCCATGAATCCAGCCGATATTCCCGTTCTGGTCACCGGCGGCGCCGGCTATATCGGCAGCCATGCGGTGCTGGCGCTGACCGAGGCCGGCCACCCGGTCGCGGTGATCGACAATCTGGTCACCGGCTTTCGCAGCGCCGTGCCGGATGACGTCCCCTTCTACGACGGCGACGTCGCCGATGGCGATCTGGTGGCGCGCATCATCCGCGAACAGGGCATCGGGGCGGTGATGCATTTCGCCGGATCGGTTGTAGTGCCCGAATCGGTCGCCGATCCGCTCAAATATTATCGCAACAACACCGCCGCCAGCCGCAGCCTGATCGAGACGCTGGTGACGGCGGGCGTGCCGCGCATGCTGTTCTCGTCGACCGCCGCCACCTACGGCATCCCGGAACAGAGCCCGGTGACCGAGGCGACTCCGACCGTGCCGATCAACCCCTATGGCATGTCGAAGCTGATGACCGAGGCGATGCTGCGCGACGTGTCGGCGGCGAAGGCGGACTTCAACTACGGCGCGCTGCGTTACTTCAACGTCGCCGGCGCCGACCCCAAGGGCCGCGCCGGCCAATCGACCGCCGGCGCCACCCATCTCATCAAGGTCGCGGTCGAAGCGGCGCTGGGCAAGCGCGGCCATGTCAGCGTGTTCGGCACCGATTATGCCACGCCGGACGGCACCGGTGTGCGTGACTATATCCATGTCTGGGACCTCGCTCGCGCCCATGTCGCGGCGCTGGCGCGGCTGGTCGAGCAGCCCGATGCCGACCTCACCCTAAACTGCGGCTATGGGCGCGGCTTCTCGGTGCTGGAGGTTCTGGATGCCGTCGACCGGGTGGCGGGCGTCACCCTCGACCGCCGGCTTGAGCCCCGCCGGCCGGGCGATCCGGATTCGCTGATCGCCAACAACAGCGCCATCCTCGCAGCGGTCGACTGGCAGCCAGTACTGGACGATCTGGACACCATCGTCGGCGACGCGCTGGCGTGGGAGAAGAAGGTTTGAGGGGAGGTCCAGCCGGCGCTTGACGGCTCGCTTTTGCTAAAGGGCGGCACCGGCCCGCGCCTCCACCCGGCCACCCATAGAATAGCTTCCGTTGGGTGG
>JBBCJR010000037.1:0-35800 GCA_037190805.1 Sphingomonas sanxanigenens
CCCCCGGGGGGCCCCCCCCGAGCCGAGGCCCAGCATGACATGGTCGCGCGCGCTCACGTCCCAGATGCTGTCGCGGCTGGCCGACAGATAGCCAAGCAGCCGGGCGCGCCGCGCCGGCGGGAGGCCAGTGAGGGGAATACCGTCGATGCGGACATCGCCGGTGCCCTCGATCCCCGCGAGGGCGCGGAGCAGGCTGGTCTTGCCGGCGCCATTGGGGCCGACCACGCCGACCATCCGGCCGGCTTCGACGCTCAGATCGGTAGGAGCGAGGCGGCCGGGAATGGCAAGGCCGGTGGCGGCGAGGCGGGTCATGCCCGGTCGCCCGCATGGCGGTGGGCAACCAGCCACAGAAAGAACGGCACGCCGACGAGGGCGGTGACGACGCCGACCGGCAGGACCCGGCCGGCGGGCGCAAAGCGGACCGCGAGGTCGGCGAGGGACAGCAGGATCGCGCCGATCATGGCCGCCGGCACCACCGCGCGGCCGGGAAGTCCCCCCATCAGCCCCCGCGCCAGCACCGGCGCGATCAGCCCGATGAAGCCGATGGCGCCGCTGACCGACACGGCCGCGCCGATGCCGAGGCCACAGGCAACGATCAGCCGCCGCCTGAGGTCGCGGGGACGGTGGCCCATCGCCGCTGCGACATCCTCGCCCAAAGAGAGAGCGTCGAGGGCGCGTGCGGCGTGGACCGCGATCAGGATAGCGGCGACCATCGGCGGCGCGCTCCACATCAATTGGTCGAGGCTGCGATCGACCAGCGATCCCATCAGCCAGCCATAAATGTCATAGAAGGCGAACGGGGAGGGCGCGAGGGCGAGAGCCAAGGTCGACAGCGCGCCGGTCAACGCGGTGATGGCGACCCCGGCAAGCAGCAGAGTGGGTGTGGAACCGCGTCCGCCCAGCAGCAGAAGAAGGCACAAGGCCCCGCCAGCCCCCGCCATGCCGCCGGTCATGAACACGAGCGGCGCCATCAGCCCAAGGCCATAGCCGACCAGGATGGCGCCCAGGGCCGCGCCGCCCGACGCGCCGACGATGTCGGGCGAGGCGAGCGGATTGGCGAACAGTCCCTGCAACGCCGCCCCGGTCGCGCCCAAAGTCGCCCCGATCAGCAGGGCGAGCACCGTGCGCGGCAGCCGCAGCTCGACGAGGATGGTCCGGGCGAGGTCGGCGGGCAGTGGGGTCAGCGTCTGCCATGGCCAGAACAGCGACAGCAGTCCGGCAAGGACGAGGCCGAGCGCCAGCCAGCGGGTCGCCCTGCCGATCATTGGCGTGCCAGCCGGCCGATGCGGGCTGCTTCGGAAATGGCGGCCGGACCGGCGCAGGTCCAGACGCGGCCGTCGGTGACGATCGTCCGGGTGGTGGCGTCGAGGCGCCGGAAAGCGGGATGACGAAGCCAGCGGGCGATCGCCGATGTCTGCCCCGCGCGATAGGCGCTGCGGATGATGACGGCAGGAGGATCGGCGAGCAGCTGCTCCAGCCCCGCCGGAGTCTGTCGCAGGCGGATGCCGGCGGCGGCAAGCAGGGCACTGGCCATCGGCCCGGGACTGCTGCCCGCGCCGGTCAGGAACACTGCGTCGATCGCAGGCCCGGCCGGGGGGATAAGTCTCGACAGGCGGATCAGCAGGGCGGAGGCCGCCTCCGGTCGGCCAAGGGCCGTTGCGGCATTGCGGATATTGTCGGCAAGGGCGGGAAGGCCTGACGGCATCGGCAGGTCGACCAGCCGCGCGCCGATCCGGGCAGCGAGGCGTTCCGTGTCCCGCCCGCCGGTGCCCATGGTGAGGACGAGATCGGGCCCCAGTGGCGCGACCGACAGCAGCGTGCCGTCATTGACGGCGATTCCCCGGGCCTGCTCGGCCAGCGGGGTTTCGCGGATGTCGTGCGCGAGATGGGTGACGGAGACGAGCTGGCCTGGCCCCGTCAAGGCCAGCGCCAGCTCGTCGGTGCACAGGTTCAGCGAGGCGACGCGCCGTGGCACCGCGTCCGCCGGGGCGGACGCGGCGACGACGGCGCTAATCGCCAAAACGAACCTTGAGACCCGCATGGAAAGTCCGCCCCCGGGTGGCATAGCCGACGACGTCCTGATAGTGCGCGCCGCCCAGATTCTCGACTCGCCCGAACGCCTCGACGCCCGGCACAAGCTGCCAGCCAACCCTGAGGCTGGCGAGCAGATAATCGTCCAGCCGAACCCGCGCGGCGGGGAAGAGGTCGAAATCGGTGTCGATGCGGCGGCCGACATAGGCAAGCCCGACGCCGACCGTGGCCGGCCCGGCGGTCCAGTCCGCCGACGCATTGGCCGAATGGCGGGGACGGCGGACTTCGCGGACCAGCGTGCCGGGCGCTGCGCCCGGTTCACGGCTGTTCAGCCAGACATAGCCGGCCGCGAGGCGCAGGCTGTCGGTCGGCTGCGCCGTCGCCGTCACCTCGATGCCGTCGCGGCGGCTGCGTCCCACGGCATTGGCGACGCCGCTGAGGCCGGTATTGCCGTCATAGGTGCCGACGATCTCGTCCTTCAGGCGGGCGCGGAAGGCGGTGACGTCGATATTCAGCCGCTCGGACCGCCAGCCGATACCGCCCTCCAGCGTCTGGCCGCGTTCCGGCTTCAGGTCGGGATTGCCCTGAAAGTTGCCGGGGAAAAAGCCATAGAGCTCGGTGAAGCCCGGCTGCGAGAAACCCTCGCCATAGGCGCCGTGCAGCCACAGGCCGGCGCCAATGGCGATTGCAGCGTTGGCCCTGAGAGTCGTGGCGTCGGCAAAGCGATTGCTGTCGTCATGACGCAGGGCGGCCCCGATCTCGACCCGGTCGGGCACCGTCGAGCGCCATTCCGCGATCAGGGCGTTGGTGCGGCGGTCGCGGGTCTGGTCGGTGGCGCCGAAATATTCCTGATCGCGGGCGATGAAGCGCTCATGCTCCTGCTCGGCCGCCAGGGTCAGACGGTGATTGGCGATGCCGGTCGCGAACCGGGCGCTCCCCTGCGCGGACAGGATGAAGCGGCGGCCGGCAGTGCGGTTGAGCGCGACATCGTCGCGGCGGTTGCGATTGTCGCTGTCGACGTAGGTTCCGGCGACAGTCGCGCTGAACGGCGCTTGCGCATCGCGGCCGATCGTGGCCCAGGCGCGAACAGCGGTGGTGCGCGCGCGGCTGCTGTCGCGGGTGTCGGCACGCTGGTAGGTGACGGGGTCGCTGCCGTCGAAATCGCTGCGCAGTTCCTGATAGCGGGCGACGATGCCCATCTCGCCCAGTTCACCGGGCGTCAGCACGCCCTTGGCATGGACGGTGGTGAGGGCATAGCCATCCTTGTCGCCGCTGCCGCCGCCCAGAACGTCGATGCCGTCGCTGCCCTGATGGCCGGCGCTGACGACGATGCCACCGGTCTCGCCGCCGATATTCATCGACCCGCCGACGATATGGCTGTCGAGGCTGCCATATTCGGCCAGCATGCCGATGCGCGCGCCGGGTGCGGGTGCGGCGGTGCGGATGGCGACGACGCCGCCCAGCGCGTCGGCGCCCCACAGCGCCGATTGCGGGCCGCGCAGCAGCTCGACCTGGGCGATGTCATAGGCCGACAGCGCCTCGAACCGCGCCTCGTTGGCGGCTGCGGGATCGGTCAACTTGATACCATCCACGAACAGCAGCGTGTGGTTGGCCTCGGCGCCGCGAATCCTCACCTGGGTCTGGGTGCCGCGCGGACCGCTGCTGGCGACCGCAGCGCCAGGAGCCAGGCGGATGAGGTCCTCGACCTGCGGCAAGCCGAGCGCGTCGATCCGCCTGCTGTCGAGAAGGGCGAGCGGCGCGCCGACCGCGACGGGCTCGGGAATGCGGGTGGCGGTAACGGTGATCTCCGCCGGCAGAGCGGCGAGCGCGAGAATAAGCGCGGACATGGCAATCCTTCATCGGCCATGTCGTCACGGGGGGAGGGTGCCGCACCATTGCGGTCCGCCCCATGCATCGGCTGGTCCCGGCCGGGCATGGACGACTGACGCAGGCAGGTCTCCTGGCTTGCGGGTCGTTGCCGCCGCTCCGTCTTCCCGGCCCGGACATGGACCAGTGACTTCATGGAACGGAAGCTTTCCGCCTACAGTTGCGGGCACAGCGCCGGTGTTCGACCGGCTTCCCTTTTCACCGGCATCCCATGATGGGTCACCGGCACCTGCGTCGCGGCGGCGGTTAGGTGGGGTGGAGCCAGCTTGTCAAGTCGGGTCCGCTCGGCTATGGCCCGCGCCTTCACCCGCATCCAGAAGGGCTGGTCGGAACCAGCCCGCCAGCCGGAGCCATGACGATGAAGCAGGGCATTCACCCCGATTACCACAGCATCAAGGTGCAGATGACCGACGGCACCGTGTTCGAGACCCGCTCGACCTATGGCGCCGAAGGCGACACGCTTGCCCTCGACATCGATCCCACCTCGCACCCGGCCTGGACCGGCGGCAACCAGAAGCTGCTGGACGCTGGCGGCCGTGTCGCCCAGTTCAACAAGCGCTTCGGCGGTTTGACGCTCAAGAAGAAGTGATCTGTTTCGTCGGGGGCCGCGCGGTCCCCGACACTCTGTCCGGACAAGGCGTGTCCTGTCTCCCGCGTTCGTACATGGCTCTGATTCCGCAAAAGCAGAGTCACGGCGCGCGATGCCTTCGTAATGGCGCGAAGTTTAACCGTTCGGATATGGTGCGTGACTAGGCGTGCCAGTGCGTGCCGCCACTGGAGCCAGCGGCGTCGGGACGGCAAGAGCGATGGCGGATCGCGCAGCGGACATCGAAGCCTGGTTGCTTGCTGTTCAGGAGCAGTTGGTTCAGGCCAACCTGATGCTGGCTTGCCTGCCGGCCGATCCTACGATCTTATGAGTTGAAGGGCCGGGTGGCCAGTGCCGCCCAGCAGGCCGCCAGGCTGCGGCTTGACGCGAACTCCATCCACAATGGATGATTATTCCGCCGCCTGAGCTGCATCTTCCTCCATTATGGAAACGATGGCCGCTTTCCATCCGCTTTGGACCCGTTATCCATGAATGGGTCCGGAATGACGATTGGGGGACGAAGCCATGATATCCGCAGCCGCCGCTTCAATTGTCTATGATGACCGACCTTCGGTGCTGGTCGTGGGTGAACCGGCTTCGGCGGCGGTTCTTGCCGGACTGGTCGAGCAGATCGGCGCGCGTCCGGCCCGTCTGTGCGCTCCGGCTGAAGTCGCGGCCCTCATCGCCTCGGGCGGCAGTTATGACGCGATTTATTATAATCGCCGCGAGGACAGCGACCCCGGCCGCGCTGATCACCTGCTGACCTGGCTGAACGGGGCCGCGGGCGAGGGTGGCTTGCGCGCGATCGTGGAGATCGCGCCGGACGATATAGACACGGCGGAGGCTCTCGCGCCGCATCCCGATATCGCCCTGGTTTGCGCGGGCGACGATGTCGACCGGCTGGTGGCGCTGGCGCTTGCCGTGCGTCGACAGGGTGAGCAGCTACACGATGTCGTCAACGAAGTCGGCGTGACCCGACTGGCGCAACTGAGTGAAGAAGTGGGCCGGATTGCTCGCGCGCTGGCCACCCTCGCCCAATCGACCCCGGTCGCCCCGTCGTCCACGCCCGCCCCGGTTCCATCGGTGTTCCTAGATGATGACGTGACCCTCGGCGCCACATTGCGGGCGTTGATCCGATCCCGGCGGGCGCGGGGGCAGTTCTTTCCGGGCGATTTGTTCGCCGATCCGGGCTGGGACATTCTTCTGGATCTGATGGCGGCGCGCTGCGAGCGACGTCGGGTGTCGGTGTCCAGCCTGTGCATCGCCGCCGCGGTGCCGCCGACCACGGCGCTGCGGTGGATCAAGCAGATGACCAGCGCCGGCCTGCTGATCCGTCAGGCTGACGTCGCCGACGGCCGGCGTATCTTCATCGATCTTGCCGACAATGCCGTAACGGCGATGCGCGCCTATTTCGCGCAGGAAAAAGCGACGCCCGGCCTCTGACCGTGCGGTTTTTCTTGGCTTTGTCCAGCGGACTTGGCAGGAAGGCCGCGCTCAGGGGCGGTTAGCTCAGTTGGTAGAGCATCTCGTTTACACCGAGAGGGTCGGCGGTTCGAGCCCGTCACCGCCCACCAGCAAATCAATGAAAATATTAAGTTTTTTGATCCACGATCGGCTCTCGCCGGCCGGCTGGGCGTGAGTGCCCCGCAAGTGGCCAGCAGAACCACTCGCCGGCTTGAAGGCTTTTGGTGCATGGCCTGAACGGGCGGTCGGTGGCATGACGCATTCCACGGTGATTGAAACTGATGACAGCCCGAACCGTTCACGCGCTGTCATCCCTGCCCATCGGGAGTAGTGCCATGCGCCTCGTTTTTGCCGGACTGCCGCTTCTCGCTCTTCTTGCCGCCTGTAACGACGGGGATGGCACGCCGCCCGCCGCCGCTGCGGGGGTCCCGCCTGCGGCCGCCTCGGCGGCGCCGACAGCTGTCATCGTGGTGCGTGATGCGGGGGGCACGGAAAAGGCGCGCGCCAATCTGACCCAGGACAGCCAGGGCCTGAAGGTCGCCGTGCAGGCGATGGGCATGGCGCCAGGCACCTACGGCATCCATCTTCATATGGTGGGGCGCTGCGATGCACCAGACTTCACCAGCGCTGGTGGACATTGGAATCCGACGGGCGCCATGCACGGCATGAATGCGCCGCAGGGACCGCATCACGGCGATCTGCCCAATCTGGTGATCGGCGCCGATGGCCGCGGCAGGCTTGATTTTACGATTGCCGGCGGCTCGCTGACCGGAGCGCAGGGGCTGCTCGATGCGGACGGCGGCGCGCTGCTCATCCATGCCCAGGCCGACGATTATCGCACCGATCCATCCGGCAACAGCGGCGCACGCATTGCCTGCGGTATCGCCCAGGCCGGTTAGGTTTCGCCGGCGCGGGTCGCCACCGTCGCTTCGTCATCGGCGAAGCGGCAGGCGGCCAGGCCGAAACACAGCAAGACCACGGGGCTGAGAAGCAGCGTCGACAGCATGGCGGCGCGCAGGCTGCCGGTCACGTCACTGATCAGCCCGACCATATAGGGGCCAAGGCCAAGGCCGATCAGGTTCAGCGACAGGAACTGCACGGCGGTCGCGACGCCGCGCATCCGGGTCAGGACGAGGTCCTGGCAGGTGGCGGAAATCGGTCCCAGCCACATGGTGAGGAAGAAGGTTCCGACGCCCAGCGCAGCGTAGAACAGTGGAACGCTGGCTGTGAGATACTGAACGGCGATGCTGGCGCTGACCGCGACCGTCGCGAGCATGGCGACGAGGATGCGTCCCGCCGCGAACCGCCGGCGGAGGCGGTCGGCAACGAGGCCGCCCGTGACTGTTCCGAGCCCGCCGGCAACGAGGGTGATCGTGCCCAGCGTCAGGCCCGCGTCCGGACCGAGGCCGAGATAGCGCGTCCCATAGACGAAGACGAAGGCTGAAAGGCCATAGCTGCCCATCGACAGGATGCCGCCGCCCAACGCCACGAGCGCGAAACTGGGTGTTCCCGCGATCAATCGAAAGGCTGCCGGATCGCCGAGGCGCAGAGTCTGCAACCAGCTGATGCTGGCGTAGAGACCGATCGCCATTGCTGCCCACTGCACGACGTTGGTGGTGATGGGAAACGCCGCCAGCTGTCCGATGACGCCACGTCGTGCCGGGTCGAGCAAGCCGTCGGTCAGCCGGACGAGCAGGATCGCTCCCGCCGTGACGAGGGCGAGCAGCAGCAGGTTGCGGCGCAGCGCCGCTCTGCTGGAGTCGCGACGGGCGAGGGTGAGCAGACTCCAGGGCGGGATCATCGCCGCCAGCTCGCGTCCAACGGCGGCGAAGGGACGTGGGTCGCCGCTATGGCGCTGTCCGTCGATGGCGCCGCGAACCGGCTCGCGAAGCGTGAAGAAAACGAGGAGGGCGAGCGCAAGACCTGGAATCCCGAACGCCAGGAACGTCGCCTGCCATGCGGCCAGCCCCAATGGCGCGGTGGCGGGTGTGAATGCCCGGTCCCATGCGCCGACGATGGCGCCGCCTGCGACAAGCGAGGCGCCCATGCCGACATAGATGCCGCTTTGGTAGATGGCGAGCGCCGTGGCCCGGCGCGCGCGCGGGAAATAGTCGGAGAGGAGCGAGAAGGCGGCGGGGGACGCGCTGGCTTCGCCGATACCGACGCCGATCCGCGCCAGGGCAAGCGGCACGAAACCGCTCGCAAGGCCAGACAGCGCAGTCATCGTCGACCAGAAGCCCAGGCCGAGGGCAATGGTCCGCGCCCGGTTCCAGCCATCCGCCAGACGGGCGAGCGGGATGCCGAACAAGCCGAAGAACAGCGCGAACGCCGTGCCGAATAACAGCCCGAGCTGGGCATCGGTCAGCGCCATCGCGGTCTTCAGATACGGGGCGAGGATCGACACGACCTGACGGTCGAGGAAATTGACCGCGTAGACCAACATCAGGAGACCAAGGACATAGATGCGGTACATGTGGTTCCCCCTCAGGGGCGCGGCTCTAGTCGACGATCGTCGTCCGGCAAAGGGGGCGGGAGATTGGCGTTCATTTGGCTCGCCGTCTTGGCAATGCTCATGCGCGCCTTACCAACTATCCTTCAGGCGAGTGTATAATCCTCGACCACCGTATAGACCGACCCGGCCTGCGTCAGCCGGCTTTCGTAGAGGTTGAAGCCGTCGACCTCGAACGGGACGGAGCCGAGACCGCCGGACTGGGTCATGAAACCGGCGAGCGGCCCGCTTTCGCGTCCAAAACGGGCGATGGTGATGTGCGGCAGATAGGTGCGCGTGTCGGGGGCCACGCCGACCCGGCCGAGTGCCTGGTCGATCTTGTTGTGCAGCGTCTTCAGCGGTTGATGCGGCGTCACGCCCGCCCACAGCGCATCGACCCGCCCGCGGCGGTCGAATTGGCCGATGCCGTCCAGCGCGATCTCGAACCGCGGATGGTGGACGGTGGCAAGCGCCGCGGCGACATCGGCGGCGGTATGGCGGTCGACTTCGCCGATGAAGCGTAAGGTCAGATGCAGCTGATCTTCGGTCTGCCAGCGGGCGCCCGCGACACCGCCCATGATCATCAGCAGGTGCTGGATGATTTCCGCCGGGGGACGATAGGCGACGAACAGGCGGTGCATAATGGAATCAGGCATAAGCGATCGCTGGCCGTTTGTCAGCGCGCCCTACTGCTGATCCTTGAATTTTGCTGTTGTTCGGGCAATATTGGCCGAAACGGCCGCAAGCACGCGCGACCGTTACAGGAGTTTGAACGACATGGCGAATTGGTCCGATCCTCGAACCACGACCACGACCGCACCGGCCGGCCTTGGCCAGGGTGAGGCGGCATTCCATGCCGGCCTTCGATCCTATATGCTGTCCGTCTATAATTACATGGCTTCGGGCGTGTTGCTGACCGGCATCGTCGCGCTGCTGTTCGCCAGGTCGGGCATGGCGGAAACCCTGTTCACCCAGGGCGGCATCCTGAAATGGGTGGTGGTGCTGGCGCCGCTCGGCCTCGTCATGTGGCTGAGCTTCGGCATCAACCGGCTGTCGGAAAGCTCGGCTAAGGCGATCTACTGGGGCTATGCGGTCCTGATGGGCCTGTCGCTGTCGACGATCTTTCTCGTCTATACCGGCACCTCGATCGCAACGACCTTCTTCGCGGCGGCGGCGGCGTTCGGTGGTCTCAGCCTTTACGGCTATACGACCAAGAAGGACCTGTCCGGCTTCGGCACCTTCCTGATCATGGGCCTGGTCGGTCTGATCGTCGCCAGCCTGATCAACCTGTTCCTGAAGTCGTCGGCCCTCGACCTCGCGATCAGCGCCATCGGCGTCCTGCTGTTCGCCGGCCTCACCGCCTATGACACCCAGAAGATCAAGAGCATGTACTTCGCCGTGCAGGGCTCGGACTTCATGGGCAAGTCGGTGGTGATGGGCGCGCTGACCCTCTATCTCGACTTCATCAACCTGTTCCTGTTCCTGCTGCGCTTCATGGGCGATCGCCGCTAAGGCCGTCCTCGAACGATCGTGAACAAAAGAGCCCGGCGGAGCGATCCGCCGGGCTCTTGCTTGTCCGCACGCTTGGCGTCCTCGTGACAGGCCGTCCCGGTCCCGATAGCCTACGGCCATGAGCCACATCTATCTCGCCATCGCCATCGTCGCCGAGGTGATCGCAACATCCTGCCTGAAGCTGGCCGACGGGTTCAGCAGACCCGTACCGTCGATCATCGCGGTCATTGGCTATGCGATCGCCTTCTACCTCCTGTCGCTGACATTGCGGACAATGCCGACCGGCGTCGCGTATGCGATCTGGTCGGGCGTCGGCATCGTCCTCATCTCCCTTGTCGCGTGGCTGTTTCAGGGACAGCGGCTTGATGCGGCAGCGATTGTCGGGATGGCGCTGATCACCGTTGGCGTGATCGTGATAAACACGCTTTCCCGCACGGGCGGTCACTGAGAATGCGTCTGGAGCGGTGCGACGCTCAGGCTTTCGCTTCATCTCCGAACACGCGCTTATAGGCAGGGCGCTGCCCGGCGCGCGCGACATAGGTGGTGAAATGTCTGTTGGTCTTGATGTCGGGTGCGCCGAACATCATCGCCCAGAACAATTCAGCCGACAGGTAGAGATCCGCCGCCGAAAAGCGGTCGCCAAGAATCCACGGACCCGGCGTCAGTGCCTGTTCCAGCGCGTTGAACGTGTCGGCATAGCTGCCATAGCCGACTGCGCCATGTTTGATGTCGGGGCGGTCGAACATCTTGTCGACCAGTGCCGGCTCGATGCAGCTGGCGCCGAAGATCAGCCAGCGCAGATAGGTGCCGCGTGCAGGATCGCCAATCGCAGGAGCGAGACCGGCATCGGGAAAAGCGTCGGCCAGATAGGCGATGATCGCCGCTGTTTCCGTGACGACCACGCCGTTGTGAACCAGCGTCGGCAGCTTGCCCATCGGATTGATCGCCAGAAATTCCGGCGTCCGGTTTTCACCCTTTTCGAAATCGATCGGGACGAGGCGATAAGGGGCGTCGACTTCCTCCAGCATCCAGTGCGCCATGACCGCGCGCGACTGGGGATTATGATAAAGGACGATCTCGTCCGCCATCGGCGTTTCCTTTCAGGGCGGCAGGATCAGCGGGCGTTGCCCGCAGGACTGCGCGGGCCGCCAAGCGCCGCCGCGAAAAAGGATATCGTCCGGTCCCATGACAATTTCGCGGCGGCCTCGTCATAGCGTTCGGTCGACGTGTCGTTGTGGAAGGCGTGTTCGGTGCCGGGATAGTCATGCCGCGTGACCTGGACGCCCGCTGCCTTCAGTGCATCGACCCAGGCGTCGGCACCCGCATTCACCCGTTCGTCATTGCCTGCATAATGGAGCATCAGCTTGGCCTTGACCCGCGCGGCCTGAGCGGGGTCGCCGGCAGGGCCATAATAAGCGACGCCGGCGGCCAGCGCCGGGCCGGCGGCGATCGCCAGCCGGTTGATCAGGCCGCCGCCCCAGCAGAATCCGACCGCGCCGACCCTGCCGTTCACCCGTGGGTTGCGGCGCAGCCAGTTCACCGTCGCCACCGCGCTGGAAATGGTCTGGACGGGATCCAGCCGGCCGATCATCTGGCGTGCGGCATCCTCGTCGGCGGGGGTGCCGCCGTCGAGGCTGAGGAAATCCGGAGCCAACGCCACAAAGCCGGCCAGCGCGGCGCGGCGGGTAACATCCTCCGTATGCGCGTTGAGGCCCCGATTCTCATGCACGACCATGATCGCCGGCAGGGGATCGGTCATCCGGCGCGGCATGACCAGATAGCCCTTCATCGCCTTGTCGCGGGCCACCTGCCACTGGACACGGCTGGATGACAGCCGCTCGTCCGTGGGCTCGATGATCGCGGCGGCCGCGGGGCTGGCCGCGATGGCGGTCAGCAACGCTTCGGCGGCGACGGTGCCGCCCGCCAGCTTGGCCAGATCGCTCATGAAAGCGCGACGGTCGCCGTGGACATGGGTGAAGCGATCATAGAGCCGGATCGCGGCGGCGCGGATGGCGGGATCGGTCATTCGGATACTATGTCATAACCTGTGGGGCGGGGGTAGCAATTTGGCAAGCTGCGTCGCCCTAGGGTGGCGGTCGATCTCGGTGGCCGTCCGGCGACCGGATCGGGCGTCGTGAAGCGCCCAAGATAAAAGAGGGGGAGGGAAGCCGTAGCATCGCCGCTGGTCCAGATTTTCGTCAATCGATCCGCCGGCGGCTTTCGAACCCGTCGGCTGGATGCGTTGTGCAGTGCCTTTCACGCCGCTGGCGCCGAGGTGGTTCTGACACCCTCCACGCCTGGCCTGCCGGTCACGATCGACCCGGATGCGACCCATATCTGCGCGGTAGGGGGTGATGGCACCTTGCGGCATGTCGCAGCCGCCGTCGCTGCCGTGGGGCGCCCGCTGGCAATCGACCTGTACCCCGCAGGAACGGTCAATCTGCTGGTCCGTGAATTGCAGGCCGAGGGTGTTCGACTGGCCATGGGCGAGAAGGCGCGCGCATTTCTCGACGGCGCATCGCTCCGTCTTCACTATCCGGCAGATGTCAACGACATCCTGTTCCTGACTTCCGCCAGCGCCGGCCCGGACGGTCGGGCCGTGTCGCTGCTGTCGAGCCGGCTGAAATGCTGGCTGGGCCGTCTTGCTTATGTGATCGCGTTCGCCCGCGTTCTGGTTGCCTGGCGACGGCCGACGATCCGGCTGACCTGGGCGGATGGCGAACTGTCATGCGAGGCCTTCGTGGTCGCCAAGGGGCGTTTCTATGCAGGGCCGTGGAGCGTCGCCCCGGCTGCGCGTGCCACCGACCCCCTGCTTCATGTCGTTGCCTTGCCGCGCGCCCGGAGGCGCGACTATCTGCGTTTCTTGGCCGCTCTGGCGGCGGGAGACATCGACCGCTTGCCCGATGTCGTGCGCTTCAGTTGCACCTGGTTGGAAGCGGCCGGCGATAATGTACCGGTTCAAGCCGATGGGGACATCGTCTCCGCTTTGCCGGCACGCTTCACGGTCGGCCTGAATCCGATCAGGTTCTGCGGCGCATGACCAGGGGTTGGATGCCGGGCGTCAAGGGGGCGCTGTTCGCGCTCTATGCATTGCTCGGACTGCCCGCCGTGGCGGAGCGGGCGCTGGCACTGGGGTGGTCGCTGGCGCTGGTTTTCTATGGTGGAATGCTGGCCCTGTGCTGGACCGGCCTGATCCTCGCGGCGGGGATCAGATCCTGGGTGATCCGGGCTCTGCTGGGGGTCGGGTTGGCGGGCGCCGGCCTGTTTCTCGACATCTTCGAGCGGGTGGCTGGCGATCCGCTGATCTACGACGCGTTCGTCAATATGCTGAACAGCCGGGGTTTTGCTGACGAGGCGCTGGTGGCCTACGGTTCGGCGATGCTGTGGGCGTTGCCGGCGGCGGTGGTGCTGCTTGCCGCCTTCCTTTGGCCGCCGCCTGCGCGCCGCCCGCTTCCGTCCTGGGTCTATGGTGCCGCGCCGGCGTCGATCCTGCTGCTGGTCTCTACCGTCTTCTACGTCCGCGGCGGCGATGGTGGACGCGGCCTGCCGTCGCCTGTCGTACCGACCAGCTATGCGCTGCTGCTGCAGATCGACATGTGGAAGAACCAGGCTGGTCCCCGGCAGCCGGTGACGCTGGCGCGTGGGCCGGGGTCGATCAACCGGGACGTGGTGCTCGTCATCGATGAAAGCGTCATCGGCACCTATCTCGACATCAACGATGGGGGAGGGGTGCGCAGCGGGCTTTTACCCCCACATCCAGGTGTCGCGATCTTCAACTATGGCTTGGCGGCTGCCGCCAGCAACTGCAGTATCGGCAGCAACCAACTGCTGCGCTTCGGCGGGCGTCGCGACAATTATCAGACGACGGTCGCGGTGGAGCCGTCGATCTGGGCCTATGCGAAGGTAGCGGGACTGCGCACTGTCTATATCGATACCCAGCGTACCGGCGGCCGTCTGCACAATCTGATGACTCCGTCCGAACTGGCGGAGATCGACCACTTCATTCAGTTCGACGATGTCCCGGTCGTGCAGCGCGACCATGCGGCCGCTCGGCGGCTGGCCGACCTCATCAACAATGACGTTGCCGAACTGATCCTGGTCAACAAGGTCGGGGCCCATTTTCCCATTCATGACAAATATCCCGAGCCAATGGCGGTCTATCGTCCCACATTGCCGCGTGGCGCGTCTGCCAGCACCGTCACCGATACCGGCGATCGCGATGGGTTCGAGGGCACGGTCGAGGACTGGCGCCGCTATCGCAACACCTATCGTAACACGCTGCTGTGGAATGTCGGTGGTTTCTTCGACCGCTTATTTCGGGAAGCGGACCTAAATCGGGCGACGGTGATCTATACCGCCGATCATGGGCAGAATCTGCGTGAGCGCGGTGGAACCGGCATCAACACCCATTGCGGCACGGATCCAGTGATGGAGGAGGGCGTCGTCCCGCTGGTCGTGATCCAGGGGGCGGGTTTGCGTACCCTGGATTGGACGACCGGCGTCGCGACGGGGCATGATCGCTCCAGCCACTTTCGCGTCTTCCCTACCCTGTTGCTGCTGATGGGTTACGAGGAAGAGGCGACACGCCGCCGCTATGGCGACCCTCTGACGGTGCCGTCGGATGATCCGATGAGCTTCAACATCCGCTTCAATGCGCGACTGGGCAAGAAGCCAGACTATCGCCAGATCGACCTTGTGGGCATCGTCCGTCCCGACTCGGTTCGGGATCGGGGCGGACCTGCCGGACCGCCCCGATAATCACTGTCGCAACGTCACCAAAGTCCGTCAGACTGTGGCCTTTGCCCGGCGTTTGCCGCCCTTGCGCGGCTTGGGCGCGGCGCCGACGATTTCAAAGCCCAGCGCGCCATCCTTCAAGTGGACCCGCACCTCGCCGCCATGCACCAGCTTGCCGAACAGCAGCTCTTCGGCCAGCGGCTGCTTGACCTTTTCCTGGATCAGTCGACCCAGGGGACGGGCACCGTAGAGCCGGTCATAGCCGCGCTCGATGAGCCAGGCCTTGGCCTCGTCCGTCAGCTGGATATGGACGTCGCGGTCGGCCAGCTGCAGCTCGAGCTGAAGAATGAACTTGTCGACGACGCGCGCCACCACCTCGGTCGGCAGATAGGCGAACGGCACCACCGCATCCAGACGGTTGCGGAATTCGGGCGTGAACATCCGCTTGATCGCTTCCTCGTCCTCGCCCTCGCGGGTGACGTTGCCGAAGCCGACGCCCTCGCGCGCCATGTCGGACGCGCCGGCATTGGTGGTCATGATGAGGATGATGTTGCGGAAATCGACCGTCTTGCCGTGATGATCCGTCAGCTTGCCGTTGTCCATCACCTGGAGGAGGATGTTGAACAGGTCGGGATGGGCCTTCTCGATCTCGTCGAGCAGCAGCACCGAATGCGGATGCTGATCGACGGCATCGGTCAGGAGGCCGCCCTGATCATAGCCGACATAGCCCGGTGGTGCGCCGATCAGCCGGCTGACCGAGTGGCGTTCCATATACTCCGACATGTCGAAGCGTTGCAGCGGGATGCCGAGGATCGACGCCAGCTGACGCGCGACCTCGGTCTTGCCGACGCCGGTGGGGCCTGAGAACAGATAGTTGCCGATCGGCTTGTCCGGTTCGCGCAGCCCCGCGCGACTGAGCTTGATGGCCGACGCCAGCTTCTCGATCGCCGCGTCCTGGCCGAACACGACCCGCTTCAGGTCGGTTTCCAGCGTCTCAAGCTGCTTCTTGTCGTCGGTCGACACCGATTTCGGCGGAATGCGCGCCATGGTTGCGACCACCGCCTCGACCTCTTTCTGGGTCAGGGTCTTCTTCCGCTTGGCGGGCGGCAGCAGCATCTGCGAGGCGCCGACCTCGTCGATGACGTCGATCGCCTTGTCCGGCAGCTTGCGGTCATTGATGTAGCGGGCCGACAGCTCGACCGCCGCCTTGATCGCGTCGGCAGTATAGCGGACGTTGTGATGTTCCTCGAAATAGGGCTTGAGGCCGGTCATGATCTTGACCGTGTCCTCGACCGTCGGTTCGTTGACATCGATCTTCTGGAACCGGCGGAGGAGCGCCCGGTCCTTCTCGAAATGAGTGCGGAATTCCTTGTAGGTGGTAGACCCGATGCAGCGGATCGACCCCGACGACAGCGCCGGCTTCAGGAGGTTTGAGGCATCCATCGCACCGCCCGACGTCGCGCCGGCGCCGATCACGGTGTGAATCTCGTCGATGAACAGAATGGCGTGGGGCAGCTTCTCAAGCTCGGAGACCACTGCCTTCAGCCGTTCCTCGAAATCGCCGCGATAGCGGGTGCCAGCCAGCAGAGCGCCCATGTCGAGCGAATAGATGACCGCGCCCTTGAGGACATCGGGCACCTCGCCCTCGTTGATCTTGCGCGCCAGCCCTTCGGCGATGGCGGTCTTGCCGACGCCTGGATCGCCGACATAGAGCGGATTGTTCTTCGACCGGCGGCAGAGGATCTGCACGGTGCGGTCGACTTCGGCCGCGCGGCCGATCAGGGGGTCGACCTTGCCGTTCCGGGCCTTTTCATTGAGGTCGACGGTGAACTGTTTGAGGGCGCTTTCGCCCTTCTTGACCTCGGGCTTGGGCTTTTCTTCCTCCACCGCGCCCTTCACTTCTCGGGGCTCGGCGGGCGCGCCGGTCTTGGAGACGCCATGGCTGATGTATGAGACGGCATCCAGCCGGGTCATATCCTGCTGCTGCAGGAAATAGACGGCGTAGCTTTCGCGCTCCGAGAACATCGCGACGAGGACACTGGCGCCCGTCACCTCCTCGCGGCCCGACGACTGGACGTGCAGGATGGCGCGCTGGACGACGCGCTGGAACGAGGCCGTGGGGGTGGGGTCGGCTTCGCCCTCTACGCGGATCGAATCCAGCTCATGGTCGAGATAATGGGTGACAGCGCCCGACAGCTCGTCGCTGTCGACGCCGCATGCCTTCATCACCGCGCTGGCATGGGTGTCGCTGATCAGGGCGAGCAGCAGATGTTCGAGCGTCGCATATTCGTGATGGCGCTTCGACGCTTCGGCCAGCGCGTTGTGCAGGGTCTGTTCCAGGTCGCGGGCAAATGACGGCATCGTATGTCTACTCCACCAGGCCCGAGGGACGAGCGAGCCCGTTTTCGACGATATCGTGACGCACTACCCTTCCATCAAGGCGCCGGGCCGTGTGGAAGAAAAGCGCATCCCTCATCGACGGAATAGCGCGTCAGCGCTTGAGCGGTGATTAACGGCGGTCGCGCGCTTGGCGCGGACGCGCTCTATCTCGCCTTCCAGTGCGACGATGCGGGCATCAAGCTCGGCCACCGACAACGGATCGAGATCCTGTCGGGCAAGCTGCGCCAGCGGATCGTCGCTGCGGCGGGGAGGCAAATCATCGAGGTCCATGGGATGGAGCGTTGACCCGATTCCACACCCTGTCAATAAGGGCGCTCGCCATACTCTGTTCGATGAGTTCCGATGCCCAGCTTTCCAGATGAGATGATCGCCATCGACCCGGCCATGCCGGGTGGCCCCGACGTGCTGGCTGCCGTGCGGCGGCCGGTGCCGCGCCCGGCAGCGGGCGAGGTGCTGATCAAGGTGGCGGCGGCCGGCGTCAATCGGCCCGACATTCTGCAGCGCAAGGGCAAATATCCGCCGCCGCCGGGAGCGCCCTCCATCCCCGGCCTGGAAGTGGCCGGCACCGTCGCGGCGCTGGGTGAGGGGGTGAGCGCGCACCGGGTCGGTGATCCGGTGTGCGCGCTTCTGACGGGTGGTGGCTATGCAGGCTATGTGGCGGTCCCGGCCGGGCAGGTGCTGCGGGTGCCCGAAGGGTTGTCGATGGTCGAGGCGGCGTCGCTGCCCGAAACCATCTTCACCGTCTGGATCAACGTGTTCGAGCGCGGCTACGCGCGCGACGGCGAAGTGCTGCTGGTCCATGGCGGCACCAGCGGGATCGGCGTCACGGCGATCCAGTTGGCCAAGGCGTTCGGCCTTAAGGTGCTTGTCACCTGCGGCAGCGACGAAAAATGCGCGGCCGCCCGCCGCCTCGGCGCCGACGTGGCGATCAATTACCGGACCGAGGACTTTGTCGAGCGCGCCCGTGCCGAAACCGGCGGTCGCGGCGTCGATCTGGTGCTGGACATGGTGGGGGGCGACTATATCCAGCGCGATCTCGACTGTCTGGCGGAAGATGGCCGGGTCGCCCTGATCGCGGTCCAGGGCGGTACCCATGCCAGGGTTGATCTGGCGCGGCTGCTGGTGCGCCGGCTGACGATTACCGGCTCGACGCTGCGGGCGCGCTCGGCGGCGTTCAAGGCGATGGTCGCGGACGAGCTGGAAGCCAATGTCTGGCCGCTGATCGAACAGGGCGTCATTCGTCCGGTCGTCGACAGCGTCTTTGCGCTGGAGGACGCGCCCGCTGCGCATGTCCGCCTGGAATCCGGCGACCATATCGGCAAGGTGGTGCTGCAGATCGGCGATTGACGCCTCCCACACTGTCTTGACCCCGTAATCTGGCTGTCTCCGGGGGGTCATTCCCGCCCGCTAAGGGCTGGCCGGGCCCGATCCGGGCCTTCGCGGGAGGGCAGGCATGGGAATTACGGCGCGGCTGACACCGGCCTCACGGGATCGGCGTGGCCGGACAACGGGGCAGGTTGCGACCCGGAAGCCGGCGGTATCCGCTGCCTGCGACGAGCCGGTCCGCGAACGCCGACAGTACCGGACGGTCTGGATTTCCGATATCCATCTGGGCACGCGCGGCTGCAACGCGGCGATGCTGATCGATTTCCTCGACAGCGTCGACAGCGACACGCTGTATCTGGTCGGCGACATCATCGATGGCTGGCGCCTGCGCCGCAGCTGGTACTGGCCGGCGCCGCACAACGATATCGTCCGCCGTATCCTGAAGCGGGTAAGGCGCGGCACGCGGGTCGTGTTCGTGCCCGGCAACCATGACGAAAGTTTTCGCCAGTTTTCAGGCATGAACTTCGGTGGGGTCGAGGTGCGCCGGAAAGCGACCCACATCACGGCCGACGGACGCAAGCTGCTGGTCATTCATGGCGACGAGTTCGACGCGGTGGTGATGTATGCGCGCTGGCTCGCCTTCCTCGGCGACGCGGCCTACGAACTGCTGCTCCATGCCAATCGCTGGGTGAATATGGTCAGGCGGCGCATGGGCTTGCCCTATTGGTCGCTGTCCATGCACGCCAAGAAGAAGGTCAAGAACGCGGTCGAATTCATTTCCCGCTTCGAGGAAACGGTCGCCCATGCCGTGGAAAGCCGCGGCTTCGACGGCGTGGTGTGCGGCCATATCCACACCGCGGACATGCGCCGCATCGGTAATGTCGACTATTATAACGATGGCGACTGGGTCGAAAGCTGCACCGCCCTGGTCGAGCATCCCTGCGGACGGATGGAAATCCTGCGCTGGGCCGACGAGGTGGCGAAGCGTGACAGTGCGGCAGCGGTGGTGGCCCTGGCCCGCCCCAAGGTGACGGCATGAGGATCGCGATCGTCACCGATGCCTGGTCGCCGCAGGTCAACGGCGTGGTTCGCACCCTGGAGTCCGTGACGGGCGAGTTGCGCCGGCGCGGCCATCAGATCGAGATCATCTCCCCCGATCAGTTCCGTTCCGTGCCGTGTCCGTCCTATGCGGAAATCCGGCTGTCGCTGACCGGTTCGCGCGGGGTCGGCCGGCGGCTGGAGGCGTTCAGTCCCGATGCGGTCCATATTGCGACCGAAGGCCCGCTGGGCCTTGCCGGACGGCGCTGGTGCGTGCAGCGGGCGTGGCCGTTCACCACCGCCTTCCATACCCAGTTTCCGGATTATGTCGCGGCGCGCACCGGCCTGCCGGTCGATTGGTCATGGCGCTATCTGCGCTGGTTCCACCAGCCGGCGAGCGCCGTGCTCGCGGCGACACCCGCGCTGCGCCGGACGCTGGCCGAGCGGGGCATCGCGCATAGCGTTCCCTGGGGGCGGGGTGTCGATCACCGACTGTTTCGGCCGGATGCGTCAGCGCCGGCGCTGTTCGCCCATCTGCCCCGGCCGATCCTGCTTTATGTCGGCCGGGTGGCGGTGGAGAAGAATCTGGATGCCTTTCTCGGTGGGCGTCATCCCGGCAGCCGGATCGTGGTGGGCGACGGGCCGGCGCGCGCCGCGCTCGCGGCCCGCTATCCCGAGGCACATTTCCTCGGTCCGTTGGAAGGGGAAGCGCTGGCGGGCGCCTATGCCGGCGCCGATGCGTTCGTTTTCCCCAGCCTGACCGACACGTTCGGGCTGGTGATGATCGAGGCGTTGTCATGCGGCACGCCGGTGGCGGCATTTCCCGTCGCGGGGCCGCTGGATGTCCTCGATCAGACGGTGGCGGCGATGGATGACGATCTGGACCACGCCATCGCGGCCGCGCTGATGCGTCCGCGTCAGACTTGTGCCGCCTATGGCTTGAGGTTCGGCTGGGATGTCAGCGCCGACCAGTTTTTCGACGCGCTCGCCATCCGTCACGCCGTCTCCAGAGCCGCCTAAGCGGAGGGGCGCGGTTAACCGCCTTGATCCTGGCGAACTGCGCGACTAGATGCTGGTTCAGCAACGGCCGCTCCGCGAGGGGCGGCCCTTTTCTTGTCCGGAGAGGCCCGATGCCCCAGGATCATCCTTTGATGCCGCATGCGACCGCCTCCTGGCTGGTCGACAATACCGCGCTGACCTTTCAGCAGATCGCCGATTTCTGCGGCCTGCATGTGCTCGAGGTGCAGGCGATCGCTGACGATACCGCTGCCACCAAGCTTGCCGGGCGCGATCCGGTTCGGGCCGGGGAACTGGCGAGCGAGGAAATCGACGCTGCCCAGGCCGACCCCGCCTATCGCATGAAGATGTCCAAGGGGCCGGAGCAGCAGCGGCGCACCAAGGGGCCGCGCTACACCCCGGTCAGCAAGCGTCAGGACAAGCCCGACGGCATTGCGTGGATCATCCGTAACCACCCGGAGGTGACGGATGGCCAGATCTCGAAGCTGATCGGCACCACCAAGACGACGATCGCCTCGATCCGCGACCGGACGCACTGGAACATCGCCGACATCGTGCCGAAGGACCCGGTGACGCTGGGCCTGTGTGCCCAGCGCGAACTGGATGCAGTGGTTGCCACCGCCGCCAAGAAGGCCGGTATCACGCCGCAGGAAGACGGCCGTCTGGCCGGCGACCGCGAGGCGTTGATCGAGGAGCTTCGCGCCGAGCGAGACGCTCAGACCCGTGGCGTCGATGACGTGCACAGCGAAGCAGAGGCTCTGTTCGGAACCCCGAAAGCCGACTGACGCAGCGCACAGCTGTGGCAGCAGGCGATTCGCGTGCTTTCACGGCCAGGAACGCTACGGCGCCGGGCGGCCGCGATCGGATGGCGTGCCGCGCTTGGCGTGCCGTCCGGGCGCTGTTAGCCTGTCTCTCCAAGTAAGGCCGTCGCGGCCGGAAGGAGGAGATCGGGTGGAGAGCGAGCGACTGCGGGACCCGGTGTGGCGGCATCATTACGCGCATCCGACCGAGTGGGATCAAAGCTACCCGCCGCTCAGCCTGCCGGACATGTTCGCGGCCACCGCAGCGCGGGTTCCGGACGCCTCGGCGATCGAGTTCTATGGTCGCCGCTACAGCTATGCGAAGGTGACACGGGCGGTCGACCGGGTCGCGTGCGGGCTGCAGCGGCTGGGCATCGCGAGGGGTGACCGGATCGGGCTGTTCCTGCCCAACGTCCCTCATTATCTCGCCGCTTACTATGGCGCGCTGAAGCTGGGCGCGATCGTGGTCAACTATTCGCCGCTCTACACCGTGGAGGAGTTGAGCCATCAGGTGGAGGACAGCGGCACCCGCCTGCTCGTCACCATCGATGCGACCCAGCTGCTGCCGACCGCGCTCAAGGTGCTCGACCAGTCGCGGCTGGAACGGGTGGTCGTCGGCTCGCTCGCGGCGACTCTGCCGACTGCCAAGGGCATGCTTTACAGCATCTTCCGTCGCCGTGATATCGCGGAACGTCCCGACGATCCCAGGGTTACGACCTTCCGCGCCCTGATGGACAATGAGGGCGACTGCCCCGCCGCCGTCATCGATCCCGAACAGGATGTGGCGCTGATCCAATATACTGGCGGCACCACCGGCACGCCCAAGGGGGCGATGCTGACTCATCAGAACCTCACGGCCAATGCCCGCCAGATTCGCGCCATCGACCCCCATCGGGACGAAGGCGTTGATCGGATCATCGGCGCCTTGCCGCTGTTTCATGTCTTCGCCAACAGCTGCGTGCTCAACCGCACCATCCTGATGGGCGGGGAAATCGTGATGCTGCCGCGCTTCGATGCCAAACAGGTCCTGGCGGCGGTTCGCCGGACCCGGGCGACGTCGATGCCGGGCGTGCCGACCATGTATCAGGCCCTGCTCGACAGCCCGGCGCTCGCGACCAGCGATCTCAGCTCGCTCAGGGTGTGCGTGTCGGGCGGGGCGCCGTTGCCGGCGGAGGTCAAGCAGCGGTTCGAGGCGGCGACCGGAGCCAAGGTGGTCGAGGGCTATGGTCTGACCGAATCCTCGGGTGTCGTTTCCACCAATCCCTATGAGGCGGACAATCGCCAGGGCAGCATCGGCCTGCCGCTGCCGGGAACCGACGTCATCCTGCTCGACCGCGAGGACCCCAGCCGCCCCGCGCCGGACGGCGAACCGGGCGAGATCGCCTTTGCGGGGCCGCAGGTGATGAAGGGCTATTGGCAGCGCTCCGACGCGGACGCCGAGGTGTTCGTCGGCCGGTATCTTCGGACCGGCGATGTCGGCACGATCGACCCCGATGGCTACATCCGTATCGTCGACCGGCTGAAGGACATGATCGCGGTCGGCGGCTTCAAGGTGTTCCCGAGCCAGGTCGAGGCGGTTCTCTATCAGCATCCCGCCGTGCGGGAAGCGTTGGTGATCGGCATCCCCGATCCGTATCGCGGTGAGAGTCCAAAGGCGTTCGTGACCATCAACGAAGGCTTCGAGATCAGCGGGGAGGCGCTGACGGCGTGGCTGAACCCGCAACTGGGCAAGCATGAGCGGGTGGTAGGGGTCGATATTCGCGACAGCCTGCCCAAAACCCTGGTCGGCAAGCTCAGCCGCAAGGAATTGCAGGCGGAGGAACGGGAAAAGGCGGGCCTCGGCGCTTGACCGCTGCGGGGGGGATGGCCACAACCGGATCATGGACGACAATGACGACATCACGAGCCTGACGTTCGAAGCTGCCCTCAAACGGCTGGAGGATATCGTCCACAAGCTGGAGACCGGCGCGGCGGGGTTGGAGGAGTCGCTGACTCTTTACGCCACCGGCGATGCATTGCGCGCGCATTGCGAGGCGAAGCTGTCTGCCGCGCAGGCGCGGATCGAGCAGATCCAGCTTGGTGCGGGCGGCCAGCCGCAGGGCACGCGGCCGATGGATGCCGACTGAACCCGCCGTGGTCCAGCCTTCGCTATCCTTGAAGCCCGCGCTCGATGCGATGGGTCGGGCGATCGACAGCCGGTTCGACAAGCTGCTGCCGGTTCCCGACGATCCTCGCCGGCGCCTTTATGAAGCCATGCGCCATGCCGCGATCGGTGGCGGCAAGCGGCTAAGGCCCCTGCTGGTGGTGTCGGCCTGCGACCTGTTCCATGTCGACCGCGAACGGGCCTTAAGGGTGGCGACGGCGATCGAGTGCATCCATTGCTACAGCCTGGTTCACGACGATTTGCCGGCGATGGACGATGATGCGTTGCGGCGCGGCAAACCCACCGTTCACATCGCCTTTGACGAGGCCACGGCGGTGCTGGCTGGTGACGCGCTTCATGCGCTCGCCTTCGAGGTGCTGGCGGACGAGGCGACCCACGAAGACCCTTTCGTGCGGATCGAGCTGGTGGCGGAACTGGCGCGGGCGAGCGGACCCTCCGGCATGGCCGGTGGCCAGATGATGGACCTGATAGCCGAGGTCGAGCCATTCGACATTCAGGCGATTACGCGCCTTCAGCAGATGAAGACCGGCGCCCTGATCGGCTTCTGCCTCGAGGCGGGCGCGATCATGGGGCGGGTGCCTCCGCAGGGACGGAGCGCGCTGCGCGGCTATGCCCGCGACCTTGGCCTTGCTTTTCAGATCACCGACGACCTGCTGGACATCGAAGGGTGCGCGGCGACGGCGGGCAAGGCGGTGGGCAAGGACGTAGCCGCCGGCAAGGCGACGTTCGCATCGTTGCTGGGCGTCGATCGTGCCCGGCAGCAGGCGGCGATGCTGATCGATCAGGCGATCGCCCACCTGCAGGGCTTTGGTCCCGAAGCGGACCTGCTGCGCGCGGTGGCGCGCTTCACTGTCGAGCGTGACCGGTGAAACCGCGCATCGGTGTCTATCCCGGCACGTTCGATCCGCTGACACTGGGCCATATGGACATCATCCGGCGGGGCGCGAAGCTGGTCGACCGGCTGGTGATCGGGGTGACGACCAATCCCTCCAAATCGCCCATGTTCACCATCGAGGAACGGATGGCGATCGTGCAGCGTGAAGTCGCCGATATCGGTGACCGGATCGAGGTAGTGGCGTTCGACAGCCTGCTGATGGATTTCGCCGAAGCGCAGGGCGCGGCGATCATCATTCGCGGGCTGAGAGCCGTCGCCGACTTCGAATACGAGTATCAGATGGCGGGCATGAACCAGCAGCTGAACGACCGTATCGAGACGGTCTTCCTGATGGCGGATGTGGCGCTGCAACCGATCGCCTCGCGCCTCGTCAAGGAGATCGCCATCTACGGCGGCGCCATCAATCGTTTCGTGCCTTCGCGTGTCGAGGCGGAGGTGAGGGCCCGCATAGACGAACACGGCCTGGCGCGGCCTTGACGGGCCGGCAAGGGGCGATGGTGACGCCCATTGTCTGTGAAGGTGCGGTGGTCGACAACGATTCCTCTTCACGGCGGGGCGCTTCGCGGGCATGAACGTCGCCGTCCTGCGGCATTCGTCCGCAATGGCCTATTCAGGGACAGGACAGCTGTCCGCCATTAGCTTGGCGGTCGCTTCGAGAGGGGTGAATATGCTGCGAATGATGGGGTTTCTTGCCGCGTTGATGTCGGCGACCGCGGTAATGGCGCAAAGCCCCGCGCCGTCCGCCGTGACGGCACCGGCTGCGGACCCTGCGAACATCGTCAATCTCGACCTGTCGACGGGCGGGCGGGTCCGCATCCTGCTGCGTCCGGACATGGCGCCGAACCATGTCGAGCGGTTCAAGACGCTGGTTCGTCGCGGATTTTATGACGGCCTGGCCTTTCACCGGGTGATCGATGGTTTCATGGCGCAGGGTGGTGATCCCAAGGGCGACGGGACCGGCGGGTCAGAGCTTCCCGACCTCCAGGCAGAGTTCAATGCCCTGCCGCATGTGCGCGGCGCGGTGTCGATGGCCCATGCCGCCGATCCGAACAGCGGCAACAGCCAGTTCTTCATCGTCTTTTCGCCGGTCCTCAGGCTCGACCGAGAATATACGGTGTTCGGGCGGGTGATCGAGGGCATGGCCTATGTCGACGCCATCGAACGCGGCGAACCACCGACGAATCCGTCCCGCGTCGTCAAGGCGTCGATGGCGGACCAGAATATTCCGCCGCCGGCGCCTAGTGTCGCCGGGGCGCCGGCGGCTGCTTCCGCCGCCGCCGGGGTTGCCAGCGCGGGCGCGGCGGATGCCAGCCTGGCCGCCGACGAAGCCAGCCGTGCGGCCAGTCGTGGCGATGGCGAGGCGGCCGAAGGTGCTGTCCGTGCTGCAAAGGCGGCTGCCGAAGCGGCCGTGGGCGCTGCCAATGATGCGGCCGCCGCCGCGTCCGACGCAGTCCGCGCGGCGTCCGAGGCCGAATCCGCGACCGGGAGCAGGTCTGCCAACTGATGAATGGCGATCCCGGACAAACGGGCTGAAACGTCATGCGTGTCGATCTGTTCGATTTCGACCTGCCGGCCGACCGCATTGCCCTGCGTCCGGCCCGGCCGCGTGATGCGGCGCGGATGCTCGTCGCGCGTGGCGGCGGGTTGTCGGATCATGGGGTCCGCGATCTGCCCGCGATGCTGAGGCGCGGCGATGTGCTGCTGTTCAACGACACCCGCGTCATCCCCGCCCAACTGGAAGGTCGAAGAGGCGAGGCGCGGATCGGCGCGACCCTGCACAAGCGCGAAGGGCTCCGCCGCTGGTGGGCATTCGTCCGCAATGCCAAGCGCGTCCGCGACGGTGATGTCATCGATTTTGGCGAAGGGGTGACGGCGACGGCCGTCGAGCGCGGCGGGGATGGCACCATCCTCCTCGATTTCGCGGGTGAGGAGCCGGTGGAGGCGCTGCTTGAACGAGCCGGCACGATGCCGCTGCCGCCCTATATCGCTGCCAAGCGCGGGATCGATGCTGCCGACCGCGACGATTATCAGACCATGTTCGCGGCCGAAGCCGGGGCCGTGGCGGCGCCGACCGCGGCGCTGCATTTCACCCCGGCGTTGATCGCGGCGCTCGATGCGGCGGGTATCGGTCGGGAAACGCTGACCCTCCATGTCGGTGCGGGCACATTCCTGCCGGTCAAGGCCGACGATACCGACGATCATCCCATGCACGCCGAATGGGGGCGGATCGACGACGTCACCGCTGGGCGTCTGAACGCTGCACGGGCGGCCGGCGG
Organism: Sphingomonas sanxanigenens; assembly: GCA_037190805.1. GTDB lineage: Bacteria > Pseudomonadota > Alphaproteobacteria > Sphingomonadales > Sphingomonadaceae > JBBCJR01. Next base: position 26,619 of record JBBCJR010000037.1, read on the forward strand.
CCGGCTGATCGCCGTCGGCACCACCAGCCTCAGGCTGGTCGAAAGCGCGGCGGACGAGGACGGCGCCATCCGGCCGTTCGAGGGGGATACGTCGATTTTCATCACCCCCGGCTACCGGTTCCGCGCCATTGACGGCCTGATCACCAATTTCCATCTGCCGCGCTCGACATTGTTCATGCTGGTTTCGGCCCTGATGGGCCGTGAGGTGATGCAGCGCGCCTATGCTCATGCCATAGAGGCAGGCTATCGCTTCTATTCCTACGGCGATGCCAGCCTGCTGCTGCCCGAGGGGTCATCGGATGCATAAACCCGCTTTTCTTGCCGCGCTTGGCGCTGTGCTCCTGCTGCCTGCGGCGGTTGTTCAGGGGCAGCAGCGACCGCCTGCCTCAGCCAATGGTCAATTGGACCCATGCCTTGCCGCCGCCGGGGCCATCGGCCGCTCGGCGACTCCGGTCGCGTTGCTGATGGTCGGGTTCGACAGCGACGGGGATGCCCATCTCAGCCGGGCCGAGCTTGCCGCTGGCATCGCCGACCAGTTCAAGCGTGCGGATAGCGATGGCGACGGTCAGCTGGGTCTGATCGAACTGGCATCATGGAGCCGGACGTGGCTCGGCAGCGAAAATGTGAAGCCGGGCCGGTTCGATTTCGATCGCAATGCTGATGACCGGATTTCGGCCGAGGAGTTTCAGACCGAACTGACTCGGCATTTCAACCTGTTCGACACCGACCGCGACGGCAGCGTGACGCGGGCGGAACTGTTGTCCATCGACCCCGGCAAGGCCTGCGCCTCGCCTGAGCAGGGGCGCCGTCAGCGTCGATGACCACGCCGCGTTTCGCCTTCACCGTGTCGGCGACCGACGGTCGCGCCCGGACCGGTGTCATCCGCATGCGGCGCGGCGATATCCGGACGCCCGCCTTCATGCCGGTCGGCACCGCCGCCACGGTCAAGGCGATGCGTCCCGCCGAAGTGCGGGCGACGGGCGCCGACATCATCCTGGGCAACACCTATCATCTGATGCTGCGGCCGGGGGCCGAGCGGATGGACCGGCTGGGCGGCTTGCATCACTTCATGGGCTGGGACCGACCGATCCTCACCGATTCAGGCGGCTATCAGGTCATGAGCCTGGGCGACCTGACCAGGAAGAGCGAGGAGGGGGTGGCGTTCAAGAGTCACCATGACGGCAGTCGCCACATGTTGACGCCTGAGCGCTCGATGGAGGTTCAGCGGCTGCTCGGCTCGGACATCGTGATGGCGTTCGATGAATGCACCGCCTATCCCGCCACCCGCGATACCGCTGCGGCATCCATGGAACGGTCGATGCGCTGGGCGCGCCGGTCGCGTGATAGTTTCGACAGCGGTGCCGACCACGCCGCCCGGTCGGCGCTCTTCGGGATCCAGCAGGGGGCGATGGAGGAGGATCTGCGTCGCGTTTCGGCCGACGCGCTGCTCGACATCGGATTCGATGGCTATGCTGTTGGTGGGCTTGCAGTGGGGGAAGGGCAGGCGGAGATGCTGCGCGTCCTCGATTTCGCCGTCCCCATGCTACCCGCCGACCGGCCACGCTATCTGATGGGGGTGGGAAAGCCCGACGATATCGTCGAGGCGGTGCTGCGCGGTATCGACATGTTCGATTGCGTGCTGCCGACACGGTCGGGACGGACGGGGCAGGCCTTCACCCATGATGGGCCGATCAACATCCGTAACGCCCGCTTCGCGGAGGACGAACGGCCGCTCGACCCCGACTGCCCCCCCCCAGAGGGAACGTCATGGACGCGTGCCTATCTCCATCATCTGGTCCGGAGCGACGAGATTCTGGGCGCCATGTTGATGACGGAGCATAATCTGCGCTTCTATCAGCAGCTTATGCAGTCGCTTCGGGACGCGATCGCGGACGGCCGGTTGGCGACCTTCGCAGCGGCGTTTCTCGATCGATATCGGCGGCGGGGCGCCTGAGCCAGCTCGGTCAGGCGACCTTGCGGGTCGACACGATGTCCCGTTCGCTGCAGACGCGGTTACGACCGCTGGACTTGGCCTGATACAGAGCTTGGTCGGCGCGTTCGATCAAGGCTTCGATGGTGTCGTCGGAGCGCAGTTCCGACACGCCGAGCGACAGGGTGATACGGCCCACTTCGCGGTTCGACTGCTTGGCGCGCACCGTTCGGGTGGCCACGAAATCGCGGAACTGGTCGGCGATGTCGCAGGCCGCATCCAATGCCTTGCCGGGCAGGACGACGACGAACTCCTCGCCGCCATAGCGGGCCGGAAAGCCGATGCCGTGGCACAGGCTTTCCAGGCTCATGCCGACGAGCCGGAGCACCTCGTCGCCCAGCCTGTGTCCCCAATTGTCGTTGAAGGCCTTGAAATGATCGATATCGCAGAAGGCGAGCGACAGCGGCTTGCGATCGGCAAGCGCCCGCGCGACCTGTGCCTCGATATAGGACATAAACGCCTTACGGTTGGCGATTCCGGTCAGGGGGTCGGTTCGACTTTCCGTACGCGCGGACTCAAGGTCGCGCTTCAACGAATTGATTTCCTGTCCGGATATTGCAAGCTCCGCTTCCAGACGCGCGGTCTTTTCGATCATGATCGAGGTGGTGCTGATCATCTTCTCGATCATCTGTCGAGGGGTGTCGATGTCGGTGGCCTCGAACGATCCCAGCGCCTTGTGATTTTGCGTCAGCTCCTGATGGTAATCCCCGGCGTTGCTGGCCGAACGGCCGACATAATCCGCCATCTTGTAAAGCTGAGCTTCGGCACCGCCGAGCAGCGAATCCAAGGCATCGAGATCATCCTCGCAGCGCCCGTAAAGCTCGCGCCGGATATGGGCCATGGATCGGAGCGTCACCTGCCCCTTGGCCTTGCGGACGGCGTCGACCGCTTGCACCAGGTCCGGGTCAGCGCCCGTGACATAACGATACCAGAATTCAAAATTGGGCGGCGTCGGGGCAAGGCCGCCTTCGTCGAGCAAGGCGGCGATACGGGACAGAAGATCGGCGGCCTTGGTCACGGATGCAAATCCCAATCTGTCGGGCGACGCGCAACGGGTCAGCCTCGTTGATCTGCTCTAGTCGCGAACGGTTAAAGAAAGGAAAAATCCGTTGTGGGCCGGGATTTGCGGCTAAGCCATAACCGGCTCGCAGGATGCCGCCGGGTCAGGCCGAGCGCGCGGAAACGCGAAGGAAGGACGGCAGCGGGCCGTTCCAGTCCTGATCCGCCTCGGCGGCCGTGGCCGCCACGGGACGCCCTTCCGCCCGTCCGCTGGGCCGGCTCGTCCTAGGCACCGGCTTGGAGACGGGGGCCGCGGGAGCTTCCGGACGGTCGGTCGCAGCCTGCGGCTTGGCCTTCGTGGCCGTCCGATCCGCAGTCTTGCCGCCCTGCCTGCGAGGGGCGGGCTTCGCCTTGGCTTCAGCCTCGCGCGGAGCCGACGGGCCGGAACCATCACCCAGACGCTCGATCTGATGTCCGGTCAGGACTTCGATCGCCTGCACGGCCTCGGCATCGTCGTCGGTCGCCAGCGTGATCGCGATCCCGGTGGCGCCGCCGCGGCCGGTGCGGCCGATGCGATGGACATAGTCGTCGGGATGCCAGGGCACGTCATAGTTGAAGACGTGGCTGACGCCCTTGATGTCGAGGCCGCGCGCCGCGACGTCGGATGCGACGAGGATGTTGATATCCTCGCGCTTGAAACGGTCCAGCTCCTTCAATCGATCGGACTGGTCCATGTCGCCGTGAATCTGGCCCGCGCGGAAACCGGAACGGTGCAGGCTCTGGGCCAGTTCGCGCACCGTCGTCTTGCGGTTGGCAAAGATGATGGCGGTCCGCATTTCAGGCTCGCCCAGCAGGCGGCGCAGGGCCTCGCGCTTGCCGCGACTGGTGGTCGGCATCAGCCTTTGCGTGATCTGAGCGTTTGCCGAAGCAGGGCGCGACACCTCGATCTGGCGCGGTTCGACCAGAAAACGGTCGGCCAGCTTCTTGATCGGCGGCGGCATGGTCGCGGAAAACAGCAGGGTCTGGCGGGTCGCCGGCAACTTCGAGCAAATCGTCTCGATGTCGGGGATAAAGCCCATGTCCAGCATGCGGTCGGCTTCGTCGATCACCAGAATCGAACAGCCCGACAGCAGGATCTTGCCGCGCTGGAACAGGTCCATGAGCCGTCCGGGCGTTGCGATCAGCACGTCGACGCCCTTTTCGAGCGCCGAAAGCTGGTCGCCCATGCTGACGCCGCCGATGAGGAGAGCCATCGAAAGCCGGTGATACTTGCCGTATTTCTCGAAATTCTCGGCAACCTGGGCCGCAAGTTCGCGTGTCGGCTCGAGGATCAGCGAACGCGGCATCATCGCCCGGCTGCGGCCATGGGCGAGAATGTCGATCATCGGCAGCACGAAGGACGCTGTCTTGCCGGTCCCGGTCTGGGCGATGCCGATCAGGTCTTTCCCCATTAGCACCGGGGGAATTGCGCCCCGCTGGATGGGTGTCGGCTCGGTATAGCCGGACTCATTCACTGCGCGCAGTGTTTCCGGGGCCAGGCCGAGTTCTTCGAAGCTCATGGCGCGCGCTTGGGTCCCGCTTGGCCGAATGTCAAGGACGCTCGCGTTTTTCTTTCGCTGGAACCAGCCTTTTGAAGCTGTTGATGCCGCATTCACCGCCGGATCGTGCGTGAATGGAATCACGGCGCGCGCAGATTTCGCCGTCCGTTGTCTGCCTGAGATAAAAGCCCCGATAAAAGCCGAGACCAGGGCAAGAATCGCGTAGCGTCATCCGCCAGCGATCGCCGCCCTGCAGGACCAGATCGATGGTGTTGTTGCTGCGAATGATCGCGCCGGCAAGATTCGTTGCGTCCAAGCAACGTTTGGAACCCTTTTCCTCCCAGTCGTGAGGGGGCTTGGGTGAACGGCTGCGCAGCGGGACGCGCAGAATCACGCGCTCCTGATAGGCCATGACCGTGCTGAACGGCTCGGGCGCCAGCATCAATCCGGTCAGCACCAGCACAATGCTATTCATCAAAAAATGCCAAGTCGCACGTTCCGCATTCTGCCGGCTTTGCCCATCGGGGTTGAACAATCCCTGAATTGTCCCGGATGACGGGATGACGACAAGCGGTTACAGCTATTTCATGACATTCGGGAAGCAACAAGATTTGATTGTGACGCTCGCGGACCGACTCGGGCCTGGCGGTCTGCATAGCGCGCCTGATGACCTGGCGCCCTGGCTGACAGACTGGCGAGGGCGATATCGCGGCAACGCACTGGCGCTTGCCAGTCCGGCGACGGTAGCGGAAGTTCAGGCGGTGGTCGCTGCCGCGCGCGCTGCCCATGTCGCTATCGTGCCTCAGGGAGGAAACACCTCGATGGTCGGTGGGGCGACGCCATCGCCAGAGGGCGATGCGGTTCTGCTGTCATTGAGGCGCATGAACCGTATCCGGACGATTTCGGCGATGGATAATGTTGCGGAAGTCGAGGCAGGGCTGGTCCTGTCCGATCTGCATGATGCCGCCGCCGCCATCGATCGTCAGTTCCCGCTGTCGCTGGCGGCAAAGGGGTCGGCGACGGTTGGGGGCCTCGTATCCACCAATGCAGGCGGTACGCAGGTTCTGCGCTATGGCCCGATGCGGGCTCTGGTGTTGGGATTGGAAGCGGTGCTACCCGATGGCAGCCTGTTCCGGTCGCTGGCGCCGCTGCGCAAGGACAATCGCGGCTATGACCTGAAGCAGCTGTTGATCGGGGCGGAGGGGACGTTGGGCATCGTCACCGCTGCGACCCTGACCTTGGTGCCCGCGCCGGTCACGGTGGTCACGGCGTGGCTCGGCCTTGCCACCATCGATGCCGCCCTGCCACTGTTGCGCGCGCTGGAGGCGGCGACCGGCGGACAGGTGAGCAGCTTCGAGCTGGTGCCGGAGGACGGGCTGCGGCTGGTGCTGCGTCATATTCCAGGCACGCGCGCGCCCCTTGCCGATGCCTATCCGTGGCATGTCCTAGTGGAGGTCGAGAGCAGCCGCGACGATCCGGAATTGGAAAGCGCCATCGAGGCGGCGCTGGCGGCCGCGATGGAGGATGGCGGGCTTGCGGACGCGGTTCTCGCCAGGACCGAGGCCCAGCGGCAGGACCTCTGGCGTCTGCGCGAGAGCCTGTCAGAAGCGGAGCGCGTCGACGGGGCGGCCGCCAAGCACGACATCGCGGTGCCGGTTGCCGACATGCCCGATTTCATCCGCCGCACCGTGCCTCTGGTCGAGGCGCGCTTTCCCGGCGCCCGGGTTCTGGCCTTCGGTCATCTCGGGGACGGCAATGTCCATTTCAACGTGCGGGTGCCGGAGGGTGCGATGCCAGACTGGCTGGCGGCCAACATGGCGGCGATCAACCGCTTCGTTCACGGCACCGTCACCGATGCCGGAGGGACGCTGTCCGCCGAGCACGGCATCGGCCAGGCCAAGCGAGACGACTTCCTGGCGCTGACGGACCCCGTGCGGCTGACGGCGATGATGGCGATCAAGCGCGCTCTGGATCCCGACGGGCTGTTCAACCCCGGCAAGCTGTTGCCCCCGGCTTGCGCTTGAACGGGGTGGCCGCCATACACGGCAACGCATAATCACAGTCGCCGGCATCGTCCCGGCATCCGGTTCAGGAGCGATACGTCAATGGCATCCGCCGCCCCGCAGCAGACCTCGTTGCCCATTCTCTATTCCGAGCTCACGCCTCTTTCGTCCAATGACCACGCCAAGGCGAAGCTCATTCCGCAGCAATTGCCGGAAGACAGGCGGAACATTCACGCGGTGCCGCTGACCGTCGATGAGTTCGTAATGGCGCAGCGCAACTATCCGATTGTGTTCTCCGTCGGCGAGAATCCCGTTCCGCTGGCGCTGATGGGCCTCAATGAAGGGGTCAACCTGTTCATCGAGGACAGCGGCCTGTTCGAAGAGAATGTGTATGTTCCGGCCTATATCCGCCGCTGGCCGTTCATCCTCGCGCGCCTCCGCCCCGATGCCGAGGAGCTGTCGCTGTGCTTCGACCCGACCTCCGGCTCGGTGAGCGAGGAGGGAGAGGGTGAGGCCCTGTTCACCGACGGTCAGCCGTCGGAAACGACCAAAGCAGTTCTCGGTTTCTGCGAGCAGTTCGAGCAGGCGGGCGCTCGCACCGGCGCCTTCATCCGCGAATTGCGCGAGCATGGCCTGCTGATCGATGGCGAGGTCAGCGTCCAGCCCGAAGGCATGCCGCAGCCTTTCGTCTATCGCGGTTTCCAGATGGTTTCGGAAGAAAAGCTGCGCGAGCTGCGCGGTGATGTGCTGCGCAAAATGAACCAGTCTGGCCTGTTGCCGCTGATCTATGCGCATCTGTTCTCGCTTTCCCTCATTCGGGACTTGTTCGCGCGCCAGATGGCTGCCGGAAAGATCGTGTCGAGCGAAGCTGCCGCTCCCGCCGCCGGCGCCTGACCGGATATGCCCGTTCCACCGGCTCCAGGCGGGGCCGGTGGAACGGCTGCGCTGCGTGCTGCATCAACCTGCGCGCGAAGGCATCCGCCACTCCGGATGCAAATTCGTTCAGCTGTTAAGAATATTTCGCAATAAGGGGCTTGAACGCGATTTGCGGCAGGCCTATCTTGCTAATGCGTCGGCTGCGTACCCCCTTTCGCTCCGACGTAACGCACCTCTGGTGCGTTTCCTCCCTGAACCTTGGCCGCCCTGCATTCATGCAGGGTGGCCCTTTCTTTTCAGGGGCTGCGGATTGGGCCGGCTTCTTGACGCGCTATTCCGCCGCCAATGCGTCGCCTTTTGAGGTCATTTCTTCACTGACGGCGACCAGCGCAGTGGCCAGACGGTGGGCGATGGCGCCGGCATCCGGTCGCGGCAGGTGCAGGGCCGAATCGAAATACAGGCGCCGATCGATTTCCATCTGGATGGCGTGGATTCCGAATGACGGCGCACCATGTCGTTCCGTGACATAGCCGCCTGCATAAGGGCAATTGCGGACGACCTTGAATCCTTCCTGCCTGAGGGCGCTCTCCATGAGTCCCATCAGGATTGGCGACGCGCTGGTGCCATATCGATCGCCCAGCACGATGTCGGCGCCGGGGCGGCCCGCGCGGTCGCGGGGCAGGGACGGCATCGAGTGGCAATCGACAAGCAATGCCCTGCCAAATTCCGCGTGGATCTGGTTCAGCATCATGGTCAGGCGATCATGGAATGGATGGTGGGCAAGCGCGAGGCGGGCCTTGATCCCCTCGAGCGCCAGACGGCCCGCATAGATCGGCTGGCCGCCTCCCAGCCGTGACGGAACGACACCCAGGCCGCTGGCGGCACGCGGCGAGGTTTGATGAGGAGAGGGCGGTGGAGCCGGGTTCAACAGACCGGGGTCCATTTCGTCCGGGTGACGGTTGAGGTCGATCCAGGCGCGGGCATAGGTTGCCGCGATCAGCGGAAAACCGCGTGTGACGGCGGAGCCCAGCAATGTATCCACATGCGGATCCTCCAGTTGCCTGAGGGCATCGACCGGAAGGCGGCTCAAAGTCTTGAGCACGGCAGGGTAATGGCGGCCCGCATGAGGGCAGCTCAGCAATAATGGTGATCCGGCGATAGTTCCGGAAATCACGAAGGGCGGGGTCGGTCCGATCTCGCTCACGCGGGCCAAGATAATGAATGTTACCGTCAAGTCCAATCGTATCGGGCATGATCCTGATCAGTGACAGCGTGTCGAAAAATTCATTCTATCGGTTCCGGATGGTTCCGATGCGCGGCGTCGTGACACTAAATATATGAGACAAAGGGTGTTCTTGGCATGCCATAGAATATGATGGACAAATAGGACCGCTGCGGTGCAGGCTAAAAAATCGATCGTTCTCACGGAGTACCGAGATTATGACCGCGATCGTTGTTGTAAAGGCAAATAAATTCCCGGTCGAAATCGTGATGACCGAGCAAAGCGATCGGGAATCAATACTCAGGTCGATTGAGTTGGTGCCCCCGAATTCTGAGCGAACGATCCCCGTTCGCACTCCCTGGAGCGTGGCTTTCCGGGAACTGGATTTACCGCATGACAAACCAGGTGATGGCGGAGTCGATGGGTAAATCGTTGGGTAAATGTTTGGATGACGGAATGCGTTTCAACGAGACTTGATGGACCTGGCGAGCTGGTAAGGGCCAGCCGCGCGTAAGAGTTCCAGAGATGCCGGGGCGGCGCATTCCGCCGCCCCG